>NZ_CP059399.1:4169955-5559940 GCF_013744875.1 Nocardia huaxiensis | reverse complement strand
GCCGTTGGCGGTCAGGCCCGCGTACTCGGCGGCCTCGCTCAGCCGCGCCATACCCGCGACGATGCCCTCGCTCAGCAGATCGGGGCGGATCTCGAGCGGAATCCGCAAGACCGTCTGCGGTGCGGTCTCGCACGAACTCACTCGATAGTCCATGGACTTGCCTCCTTTCAGGGACGGTGACCCCAGGGTGTGCCCGGCCCCCGGCAGGGCCACAGAGGCAAAGGTCATGCCGCCGGGGGTACAAGCGCAGGGACCGGCGCACGGCGGACCGAGGTCACCGCCGGTGTGGACTTTGCGCCCTGCCGCGTGGCCGGACGCGCGGCGTTCACTGGGTGCAGGAGGACTCATGAATATCGCCAGTGAGCACAGCGTTTCGTCGGTCGAGCCGACACGCTGGGAGCCGATCGACAAGAGTGCCGTCGAGCGCGCGAGCGCCAACCTGACCGACTATGCCCTGTCCTGTCGCGAGTTCACTTGGGAGGCAGCGCGTTCGGGCATGAGCGGAGCGTTCGGCGCGACGGTGAACATCGCCCACGAGGCGGTGGACCGGCATCTGGGCACCCCGCGGGCCCATGCGCCCGCCCTGCGCTGGCTGGGTGCGACCGGCAGCCGGGTCACCCTGACCTACGCCGAATTGGCCGGGCTGAGCAATAGATTCGCCAATGTGCTGCGCGGACTCGGGGTGCGCCGCGGCGAGCGCGTCTGCGTGCTGCTGGGCCGCACCCCGGAGCTGTATGTCGCACTGCTGGGTGCGTGGAAGGCGGGATGTGTTGTGGTGCCGTTGTTCTCGGCCTTCGGCCCGGAACCGGTGCGGCAGCGCCTGGAGCTCTCCGGGGCCACGACGCTGGTTACCACCAGAGCGCTCTACGACCGCAAGGTAGGCCCCCAGCGCGATGTCTTGCCCGCGCTGCGGCATGTGCTGCTCACCGATCCCGGTGTCGACGATCCGATTCCGCCCGACACCATCGAGCTGGCGTTGGCCATGGCCCTCGCCGAGCCCGAATTCCCGCTTGTGCCAACCGGTCCCGAGGATCCGGCGCTGCTGCACTTCACCAGCGGCACCACCGGCAAACCCAAGGGCGCGATCCATGTGCACGGCGCGGTGCTCGCGCACCGGGTCACCGCCCACTACGCGCTGGACCTGCGCGCCGGCGACACCTTCTGGTGCACCGCCGACGCGGGCTGGGTGACCGGCATGTCCTACGGCGTGATCGCGCCACTGTGCCTGGGCGCCACCCTGATCAGCGACGAAGCCGAATTCGACGCCCAGCGCTGGTATCGCATCCTGACCCGGGAGAAGGTGACGGTCTGGTACACCGCCCCCACCGCGCTGCGCATGCTCATGCGGCGCGGTGACGCGCTGCCCGGCGGCACCGATCTGTCCGCGCTGCGCTTCGTGGCCAGCGTGGGCGAACCGCTGAATCCCGAAGTGGTGGAATGGGGTTACCGGGTGCTCGGCCATCCCGTGCACGACAACTGGTGGCAGACCGAGACCGGCGCGATCATGATCGCCAACCTCGCGGCGGCGCAGGTGCGGCCCGGATCCATGGGCCGCCCGCTGCCCGGTATCGAGGCCACGGTGCTGCGGCGCGGGCCCGACGGGCGCGCGGCCCTCGTGGACGGCACGGTCGAACCCGCCGCGGTGGACGAGATCGGCGAACTGGCCCTGCGCGCCGGCTGGCCCTCCATGTTCCGGGGCTACTGGAACGATCCCGAGCGCACCGCCAAAGCCTTCGAGGACGGCTGGTACCTCTCGGGCGACCTGGTCCGCCGCGACGCGGACGGCTACTACTGGTTCATCGGCCGCGCCGACGACGTGATCAAATCCGCCGGGCATCTGATCGGCCCCTTCGAGGTGGAGAGCGCGCTGCTGGCGCATCCGGCGGTGGCCGAAGCCGGTGTCATCGGCGTCCCCGATCCGGTGGCCGGGGAACTGGTGAAGGCGTTCGTGGTGCTGAAACCGGGCTACGAACCCACCGACGATCTGCGCGCCGAGCTCAGCGCGTTCGGCCGCCGGGCCCTGGGCGCGGTGGCTCCCAAACTGATCGATTTCGCCGAGGCGCTGCCGCACACGCGCAGCGGCAAGGTGATGCGGCGGCTGCTCAAGGCCCGTGAACTGGGTCTGCCCGAGGGCGACGTGTCGACCCTGGAGGGCGTGTCGTGAGCGCGGCGAAGACGAACAAGCAGCGGGGGCCGGTGCCGCCGGTCCACGAGGACCCGGTGCTGGGCGACCCGACCGGGGCCACCGACTCCGAGTCCCCGGATCGCCGAATCGCCCTGCTGCGGCAGATGATTCGTATCCGGCGCTTCGAGGAACGCTGTGTGCGGCTCTACAGCGCCGAGCGGATTCGCGGTTTCCTGCACCTCTACATCGGCGAGGAGGCCATCGCGGCCGGACTCCTCGGCGAGATCGGGCCGCAGGACGCGGTCGTGTCCACCTACCGCGAGCACGGTCACGCGCTGGCGCGCGGGGTTCCCATGGCCGCTCTCATGGCCGAAATGTTCGGGCGCGCAACCGGATGCAGCGGCGGGCGCGGCGGCTCCATGCACCTGTTCGACGCGACTCGACGGTTCTATGGCGGCAATGCCATTGTGGCGGGCGGACTTCCGATCGCGGTCGGGCTGGCCCTCGCGGACGCCATGCGGGACCGATCGGTGGTGACGGTGTGCCTGTTCGGCGACGGCGCCATGGCCGAAGGCGAGTTCCACGAATGCCTGAACCTGGCCGCGCTGTGGCGGTTGCCGGTCCTGTTCGCCTGCGAAAACAACCGGTACGCCATGGGCACGTCGCTGGCGCGCGAACACGCGGTCACCGATCTGGCCTTGCGCGCAGCCTCCTACGGCGTGGTGTCGTGGGCGGTCGACGGCATGGACGCCGAGGCCGTGGCCGAGGCGACCCGGCGCGCCGTCACCGCCATCCGCGCCGGCGGCGGGCCGTGCTTCCTGGAGTTGCGCAGCTACCGCTTCCGGGCGCATTCGCTCTACGACGCCGACAAATACCGGGACAAGACCGAGATCGAGGACTGGAAGACGCGGGACCCCATCCCGCGCCTGTCCGCGGCGCTGCTGTCCGCGGGCGTGCTCGACGCGGACGGTCTCGCGGCGATCGAGGCGACCGTCACCACCGAACTCGACGAGGCGATCAGCGCGGCCGAGGCCGGACCGCTCGAACCGGTCGCCGACCTGACCCGGCACGTCTACGCGGAGCGGCCATGACCACCATCACCTATCGCGACGCGCTGCGGGAAGCCTTGCGCGACGCGCTGATTCGCGACGACCGTGTCTTCCTCATGGGCGAGGACGTCGGTGCGTACGGCGGCTGCTTCGGCGTGAGCCGCGGCCTGCTCGACGAGTACGGACCGCGCCGCATCCGCGACACCCCGCTGAGCGAATCCGCGTTCGCGGGCGCGGGAATCGGTGCGGCCCTGGGCGGAATGCGGCCGATCGTGGAGATCATGACCGGCAACTTCAGCCTGCTGGCCCTCGACCAGATCCTCAACAATGCCGCGACCCTGCGGCACATGTCCGGCGGCCAGTTCGGGGTGCCGGTGGTGATCCGCATGGCCACCGGCGCGGGACGGCAACTGGCGGCCCAGCATTCGCACAGCCTGGAAGCCTTCTACGCGCACATTCCCGGCCTGCGCGTGGTGTCGCCCGCGACGGTGGCCGACGCCCGCGGCATGCTGTGGACCGCGCTCGAGGACCCGGATCCGGTGGTGATCTTCGAACCCATCGCGCTGTACAACAGCGAGGGCGAGCTGCCCGCGGACGCCGGCCCGGTCGACCTCGACCGGGCGGCGATCCGCCGCCCGGGCACCGATGTCACCGTGGTCGCCTACGGCGGGACCGTGCACGTCGCCGAGGAGGCCGCCGAACTCGTTGCCGCCGACGGCATCTCGGCCGAGGTCGTGGATCTGCGCACGCTGCGCCCGCTCGACGAGACCACCCTGCTGAATTCGCTCGCGCGTACCCACCGCCTGGTGGTTGTCGACGAGGGCTGGCGCAGCGTCGGCATCGCCGCTGAAATCGCCGCGCGCGCGGCCGAACTCGCCTACTACGACTTGGACGCGCCCATTCAGCGCGTCTGCACCGCCGAGGTGCCCATCCCGTACGCCCGCCACCTCGAAGAAGCCGCGCTGCCGCAGCCGGGGACCGTCGCTGACGCCCTTCGCAAGGCGGTGCGGTGATGCCCCAGTTCCTGATGCCGTCGCTCGGTGCCGACATGACCGAGGGCACCGTCCTGCAGTGGCTGGTCCACCCCGGCGACACCGTCCACCCCGGCGATGTGGTGGCCGAAGTCGATACCACCAAAGCCGCCATCGAAGTCGAATGCTTCGACGACGGCGTCATCGGCGAGATCCTGGTCCCCGAGGGAAGCACCGTCGCGGTCGGCACCCCGCTGGCCACCATCGAACCGGCGTCCATGCCTGCCGCCCAACCGCAGCCCACCGGTCCGCCGCTTCCCACGGGCGAAGCCGTGGCGGAAACCAGCGCACCGCACCCGGCACCGGCCTCGGCCGACAAGCCCCCGGCCGAATCGGGACGTTCCCCGGTCGCCGCACATGGCAACGGCGAACGGCCGGATGTCCTTGCGACACCGCTGATTCGGCGGCTCGCCGCCGAGGCCGGAATCGATCTGCACACCGTCCACGGCTCCGCCCCCGGCGGGCGCATCGTGCGGGCGGACGTGGATCGCCTTGTGGCACAAGAACACCGCGGTGGGCGACCGGCCGGTGCCAATGGTGAGCGGACGGCCGTCGCCGAGCCGATCGCGGCGGAGCGGGGGTCGACGGCACCCGCCGACCGGCATGTGCGGGCCAGTGGGTACGCACGGAGGCTCGCGCGGGAACTGTGGATGGATCTGGCCGCGGTCACGGGAAGCGGACCCGGCGGAGCTATCCGTGTCGCGGACGTTCGTGCGGCGCAACGGATAGCGACGACAGCGGCAGCACCTCGGGACGGCAGCGGGAGGATGCTCGGCGACGGCGACGCGAGCCGCGCCGGGGGTGTGAGCCGTGCCGGGGGCGCCGAGGACTCCGGCCGATCCTTGCCCGGTCCGGCCGTGCCGGTGCCCGGCGAACCCGCCGTGACTGGTACGACCGCGGTACCCGGGCGTGATCAGGCGGCCATGCGGTCGTTGATCGCTGCGGCCATGACGCGGTCGAAACGGACTGTCCCGCACTACTATCTGTCGGCGACCATCGATATGGACGCGGCGATGCGCTGGTTGCGGGAGACGAATCTGCGGGCGCCGGTGTCCGAACGGATTCTCCCGCCCGCGCTGCTACTGCGGGCCACCGCGCTCGCGGCGCGGAAGGTGCCGCAACTCAACGGATTCTGGGTGGATGACGAATTCCGGCCCGCCACGGATGTCCATCTGGGGTTCGTGGTGTCGCTGCGTGGCGGCGGCATCATCGTCCCGACCATCGCGCACGCCGACACCCTCGATGTGCCCGCCATGATGGCGGCGCTGCGGGGTGCGGTCTCCCGCTCGCGCGAGGCCCGCCTGCATGCCGCCGACACCACGCCCGCCACCCTCACCGTCACCAATCTCGGTGAGCTGGGCGTGGATTCGGTCTACGGCGTCATCGCGGCCCCGCAGGTCGCCATTGTCGGGTTCGGTGCCATCACCGAGCGTCCCTGCGCCGTGGACGGGCTGCTGGGGGTGCGGCCCCAGCTCACCGTCACGCTGTCGGCCGACCATCGCGCCAGTGACGGGGCCATCGGCGCGCGTTTCCTCAATGCCCTCGCCGACCTGATACAACGCCCGGAGGAGCTGTAATCCCATGCCCGCCACCATCACCCGGCAAACCGCCGACACCCTCATCCGCAACGCGCTGCGCGGATTCGCCCCGGATTCGGTGCTGCTCGATCTCCCGGTGGACGCGCCGCTGCGCGAAACCCTGGACCTCGACTCCATCGACTTCCTGACCTTCATCGAACGCCTGTCCGCGGCGCGCGGCGCGCGGATCGACGAGGACGACTACCCGCGACTGGCCACCATCGCCGCCGGAATCGACTTCCTCGCCGAAATCGACTGACAGACAACCGCATCGGAAGGAACCAGCGGGGCGTCGAGTAGCATCGGCGCCCCGCAGGCATGTCGAGGCGTCACCCGGCACGGCTGGAATCGGCCGGGTGCAGCACGCGGTCCAGGCGCACGGCGGCGTAGCCGAGAACCGACAGCGCGGACACGATGAGAAGGTCTGCGAGGGCAAGGGATTCGGTGCCCAGCAGTTGTTGCAGCGGCGAGAGGTAGACCGCACCCACCTGCAGGGCGAGGGCGACGACCACGGCGACCAACAGCATGGGATTGGCCAGCGAACGCGGACGGGCCCGGGAACCGAGCGCGGCGCCCAGCTGTGTCGCGCCCAGCGCGAAGAACGCCATGGTCTGCCAGGGCCGGTCGGTGTGCTGCGCCCAGACCGCGACGCCCAGGGTGACAGCGGTCAGCACCACCGCCACCCGCAGCACCCGCTGCCAGAGTCCCGCGCCGAGAATGCTTTCCGTCGGCGGACGCGGTCCCCGCCGCAGCGTGCCCGGGTCGGCGGGTTCGCCGCCCAGCGCCACGCCGGGCAGCCCGTGGGTGAGCAGGTTGATCCAGAGAATCTGCGCCGGCAGCAGCGGCAGCGGCAAACCGAGGAACGGTCCCGCGAGCATGACGGTGATCTCCGTGGCGCCGCCGGAGAGCCCGTAGACCAGGAACCGCCGAATATTGGCGTAGATGCGCCGCCCCTCCTCGACGGCGGCCACGACCGTGCCCAGATCGTCGTCGGCGAGCACGAGATCGGCGGCCTGGCGCGCGACCTCGGTACCGCGCCTGCCCATCGCCACGCCGATATCGGCATGCCGCAGTGCGGGTGCGTCATTGACGCCGTCGCCGTTCATGGCCACCACCTGACCCTGATCGCGGAGGTCCTGGATGATGTCGAGCTTCTGGCTCGGTGTCGCCCGCGCGTACACCTCGGCGCGTGGCAGTCGCGCCCCAGCGTGCGGCCGGCAGTCGACCACCGCGCCGTCGGCGCCGATGATGCCGGTATCGGTCGCGATGGCACGGGCGGTGCCGGGATGGTCACCGGTGATCAGCACGGGGCGGATGCCCGCCTCACGGCAGGCGGTGATGGTTCCGGCCGCGGCCGGGCGCGGCGGATCCAGGATGGCGACCAGCCCGAGCAGGGTCATCGCGTGCTCGGGGTCCGTCTCAGGATCCCAGAGTCCGTCGTGATCGGCCTGTGCCACGGCCAGCACCCGGAACCCTGTGTGCGCCAACTGATCAGCGCGTTCTCGGGTGCGGCGCAGCAGCTCCGTGTCGATGTTCAGCACGCCGGACTGCAGCAACGCTTCGGGAGCGCCCTTGCACAGGACCCGGTAGCGGCCTTCGGGCAGCCGATGGATGGTGCTCATGCGTTTGCGATCGCTGTCGAAGGGGCGTTCACCGATCCGCGGCAGCCGTTCCGCGAGTTCGGCGCGGTCCAGGCCGAGTTGAACGGCGGCCGAGAGCAACGCGACCTCGGTCGGGTCTCCGAGGGCGGTCCATTCCCCCTCCGCATCGCCGGGCGGCAGCAGGCGGGCGTCATTGCACAGCGCCGCCGCCGACAGCAGCTCGGTGACCGGCGGCAGATCCGGCGGGGCGAGCACCCGATCGCCCGCGCGCACCGTGCCGATCGGCGCCTGCGCCGACCCGGTGACGACGGCTTCGGCTGTGGGCGTCCATATTTCGCGCACCACCATGCGCCCCTCGGTGAGCGTGCCGGTCTTGTCGGTGGCCAGCACGGTCACCGACCCCAGCGTCTCCACCGCGGGCAATCTGCGAATCAGTGCATGCCGTGCGGCCATGCGCCGAGCCCCCAGCGCCAGCCCGAGTGTCACGACGGCGGGCAGCGATTCCGGGACGGCGGCCACCGCCAGGCTGACGGCCGTCACGGCCATCAGCTCGAACGGCTGCCCGCGCAGCAGACCCAGTGCGAACACGATCACACACAGCACGACCGTGACCACCGCTAGCAGCCGGCCGACGTCGACGAGCCTGCGCTGTAAGGGCGTCAGCCCGATCCCGCCCTGCAGTTCCCGCGCGATGCGCCCGACCGCCCCGGCGGCCCCGACCGCGGTGACCACCGCGCGCCCCCGGCCCCGCACCACCACCGTCCCCGCCGACAACAGGCGGTCACCCGCCGAATCCTTGTTCACCGCAACCGATTCGCCGGTCAGTGCGGACTCGTCCACCAGCAGCGCGGCAGCCTCGCGCACTGTGGCGTCGGCCGCGACGATATCCCCTTCGGCCAGTGCCAGCAGATCCCCGACCACCACCTCCGTGGCGGGCACCTCGCACTGCACCCCGTCGCGGATCACGCGCGCGGTCGGCGCGGTCAGCAGCGACAGCGCCGAGATGGCGCGATCCGCGCGCACCTCCTGCGTGACCCCGACAGCCGTATTGGCCACGATAACCAGCGCGATGACCGCCAAATCCGTCCAATCGCGGGTGAACGCGGTGAACCCCACCGCCACCAGCAGCACAATGATCAGCGGATCCCGCAACTGGTTCGCCACCCGCCGCCACAGCGGCACCGGAGGCCGCCGCGGCAGCACGTTCGCGCCATCGCGTGCCCGCCGGACAGCCACCTCCGCGGAGGACAGACCGCCCGCGTCCGCCAGTGTCGCGGTTCGACTCGCCGTCATCTCTTGCGCCATGCCGATCAGCCTGCCTCGGCAGGCCGGTCGCCGGGCAGGGTCGCCCCGCCCGCCTTGGGAGGACCAAAGCCCTTGCGGTGCTGCTCCGAATCTCGCTAGTCGGGTGACTCGGGACCGGCCGGAGCCGGCGTCGCGGCGGGCGGGCCGGTGCGGGTTCGCGGCAACTGCGGGTAGAACCAGGCGAACAATCCCAGCGCGGCGGCCTGCATCGCCAGCAGGGTCAGTACCAGCACCGGAATGGACACGTCGTAGAGGAGTCCGGTGAGCGCGCCTCCCGCCGCCAATGCCACGCCGCCTGCCGCCGCGTAGACGCCGTAGGCGGTGGCGCGGCGTTGCGGTCCGACGAGGTCGGCGACCACGGCGCGCATGGTGGATTCCTGCACGCCGACCGCCGCGCCCCACAGCAGCACGCCCGCGATCATCCAGCCGTCGCCTGCGACGAAGACGAACACCGCCGCGAGGGCGCTGAGCAGCGGCAGCGCCGCGAGAACCCGTGCGCCGCTACGGTCGTACACCCAGCCGCTGATCAGCGCGGCGACCGCATCGACGGCCATGGCGGCGGCGTAGAGCACTGCCACCGCGGACGTGCTGTATCCGCCACGGGTGACCAGATGGAAGGAGACCACGCCGAAGGTGGCGAATCCGGCGAGTGTGACGGCGGTGAACACGGCGTACTGCCGGAAGGCCGGTGGAAACGGCTCGGGGTTTCCTGAGTCGGTGGGATCCGTTG
Organism: Nocardia huaxiensis; assembly: GCF_013744875.1. Lineage (NCBI taxonomy): Bacteria > Bacillati > Actinomycetota > Actinomycetes > Mycobacteriales > Nocardiaceae > Nocardia > Nocardia huaxiensis. The sequence goes on along the minus strand of NZ_CP059399.1, from coordinate 5,550,522 downwards.
TCGTCGAGTGGGTTTCGTATCGTTCCGGATGCGGTTCGCGCAGGCGCAGCCACAGCAGCAAGGCGAGAACCGCGGCCGCGGGCGCCGCGAGCACCCCGAGCGCGAGGCGGAAATCTCCGCCCGAGAGCGCCAGTGCCGCGGCGACGGTGAGCGGCCCCAGCAGCGCGCCGATCTGATCCAGCGATTCGTGCACCGCGAATCCCCGGCCGCGCCCGGCCGAGGCCGCCGCGAATGACAGCAGCGTGTCCTTGGCCGGGCTGCGCACCGCCTTGCCGACGCGTTCGGCGAGCACCAATGCGCATGCCACCCAGAGCAATCCGGTGAATCCGAGCAGGGGCACCGACAGCACGCTGAGCGCGTATCCGGCGATGGTCCAGCGCCAGAACGCACGCGTGCGATCGGTCAGCGGACCCGACACCAGCCGCAATCCCAGCGCCGCCGCCTCACCCAGGCCGGTGATGACGCCGACGAGCGCCGCACTCGCGCCGAGCCCGGCCAGCAGCGGACCGCTCACCGAGCGCGCGCCCTCGTACACGATGTCCGCGCACAGGCTGATCACGCCGAATGCGGCAATGAATCGCCAGGCGCCGAGCGGCGGCCGCATTACGAATCCGCCGGTGTGGCAGGTTGATTGGTGAAGATCTCGGAGAGGGGCCGGCGCGGCGTGCGCGTGGGTAGCTCGCCCGCGGGCGCGGTGCCGATGCGGATCAGCACCTGCGGCAGCACATGACGGCCCAGCGGCGCGGCGACCGCCCGACGTGCGGCAGGCAGCTCGGTGACATGGGTGAGCGCACAGGTGGCCAGTCCGCGCGCCGTGCATTCCAGCAGCACCGCCGACAGGGCCTCACCGGTGTGCAGCCACAGCGGTTCGGTGTCGTCGTGCGTGCTCAGCACGACCACGGCGGCCCGATCCCGCAGTGCGGCACGGCGATCGGCGCCGCGCTGCTCCGGGAAGCGGCGGGCCAGTTCCACGCGCTCGCGTTCGGCGGCGGAGCTCAGCGCATCCGGCGGGATACCCTGCGCCGGATCGGGATGTCCTGTCCACCAGTCCAATTCGGCCTCGTACAGGGGATCGTAGCGGCGTGCGCCGACGGCCTGCCGGGAGGCGGCGACCAGCCGCGCGCGGTCGTTGTCGGAGTATACGTCGAGGACCAGGTCGTGCGGCTCGGCCAGCGCGCGCAGAACCGGCAGCAGATCAGCCCAGCCGGTCGGCTCGGACAGTGGCAACCGGTCGGTGTAACGACGCTCGATGGCCGCGGCCCGGCCGGCCACCGCGCCGGGCACCTCCGGTCGCCGGTAGAAGCGAACGGAGGCCAGCAGATCCGGTCGCTCCCGATCGGGCAGGCGCACGACATCGGTATGCCAGCCGTGCGCGGCGAAGGCGGTGCGCGCGTGGTGCAGTGCCGCGCCACAGCTGATCACCCACTGCCGGCAGTGCGGATCGGTGGCGAGCAACCGCCGGTCCAGGTCGCCGTGCAAATGCAACCGGGAACCGTCGAAGACCCAGCGCCAGGGTTGCGTATTGTGCACCGAGGGGGCGCGGGCGGCGATACGCATGGCCTCCAGCAGTGTCGCGTCGTCGGGCACGGTCGCGGCGGCACGAGTGTCGAGATCGGGCATATCGGGGAGTCTGCTTGGCGCGGAACATGATCGGTACCGTCGTTGCGCCCCTGTTCGCGGGTCCATGGTCACCTGGGGTCCGGACCCCGGTAAGGCGATGGAAGGACCAAGGTCCCTTCGAGTTCATCCGCTCTGCTCTGCCTTCGCGCTCCGGCTGGTTTCAGGGTGGAGACAGGCGAATCCGGCCGGGTGCCGGACCATGCGACGGGAGCGATGATGCGAACAACGAATGAGGCCGAGATGGCCGAACGGGTCAGCGGTCTGCTCAACCGGCATCCAGCGGTGGGGCTCGCCGCGGCCGTGGTGCGCGACGGTGAACTGGATTTCTTCGCGGGGCACGGCGTTTCGGACCTGGAGTCGAATCGGCCGGTCGCGCCGGACACGATCTTCCGGGTGGCCTCGATCACCAAGACCTTCACCGCGATCGGGGTGATGCAGCTGTGGGAACGGGGAATGGTCGATCTCGACGCGCCGGTGAGCCATTACCTGCGCGCGTACCGGCTGCGGCCCGCGCGGGCCGATTTCGGTCCGGTGACCTTGCGGCACCTGCTGACTCACACCTCGGGGATCGGGGAAACGGTGCACCCGGCCCAGGTGCTGGCTCCCGATTTCGGGGAGAGCGTGGCGCCGGGCCGCCCGCTGACCTCCCTCGCCGAGTACTACCGGGGCGCACTGCGGGTGCAGGCGGATCCCGGCACCCGCTGGACCTACACCGACCACGGTTTCGCGACGGCAGGCCAGGTCATCGAGGACGTCACCGGCACGTCCCTGCCGGATTACCTGCGCGCCAACGTCTTCGAACCGCTCGGCATGACCGATACCAATGTGGAGGCTGCCGGTCTGCCGCACGAGCGCGTGGCCACCGGATACACCCTCGCTGCGCGTGGGCCGCGCGCGGTCGCGCGCCGGGAGCTGGTCACCGTGGGTGCGTCCAATGCGAATTCCACCACGACGGATATGACGCGATATCTGGTCGCCCTGCTCGGCGGCGGCGCGAACAAACACGGCTCGGTGCTGCGCCCGGAGACCCTCGCCGCCATGTACGCGCCGCACTATCAGCCCGATCCCCGGCTGCCGGGCATGGGCCTGGGCTTCTTCCGGCAGGACATCGGTGGGCATCAGGCGGTCGAACACCAGGGCATCCTGCCCGGATTCAACTCCCAGATCTGGCTGGCACCCGACGCGGGCATCGGAGTGATGGTCTTCCTCACCGGAGCGGCCCGCGCCACGATGTGGCTGCCCGCCGCCACCGCCGGTCTCCTGGCCGCCGCCCTCGGTGTTCCGGAACCTGAAGTGCGCGCGGATATTCCGCATCACCCGGAGATCTGGCATCGCATCTGCGGGCGCTATCGGGTCGCGGGCGCCCTCGCTGATGTGCGGTCCCGGCTGGCGGTCGGCGCGGGCGCCGACATCCGCATCCGCGCGGGTGTGCCCGTGCTGCGGATACTGACACCGGTGCCCGCCCTGTTGCGCGGCCTGCCGTTGCGCCCCGACGACCCCGCCGATCCGTACGCCTTCCGCATCGACCTGTCGGCCTACGGGATCGGGTCCGCCAGAATCGTTTTCACGCCCGAGGGCGGCGGAGTCGCCGCGGCGATGCGTACCGATCTGCTGCCGATGACCCTGCACCGAACCGGGCATTGATGCCCTTGTAGATCAGGTCCAGCACCAGCACCGCGGGTACTGCCAGGGCCGCGGTGAGCCAGCCGAGCGCGTTCGGCACCGACCCGCCCAGGAGTTCGGGAAGCGGTGGCAGCCACAGGAATACACCCAACAGCACCAGTTCCACGGCAATGGCGGCAGGCAGCAGCGGATTGTCCCGCCAGCCGCCGAACCGGGCCGGACGCGACTCGCTGCGGCAGGCGAACGCATTGGTGAGCTGACCGAAAACCACTGCGGTGAACAGGGACCCGGAGGCGAGCGCCACCAGCGCCGGATCCGCGGGCGCGCCCCAGCGCCAGCCGCCCGCGTACAGCACGGCCAGGAAAGCCAGCATGCCCGCGCCGGCTTCGGCCGGCCCCAGCGTCAGGAAGACCCGGCGCAGCAGGCGGCCGTCGACGAGGCTGCGGACCCGGGCCGGGCCGTCCATGGTGCGTGGATTGGGCGGCTCGGCGCCCAGCGCCAGCGCGGGCAGCATATCGGTGCCGATATCCAGCGCCAGCACCTGAAGCACGGTGAACCCCAAGGGAACCGCGCCGCCGGAGGCGGCCCAGACCGCGAACGGCGTCAGCTCGGCGACATTGTCGGTGAGGTGATAGGTCAGGAAGCGGCGGATATTGGCGAAGGTGGCACGCCCGAGCCGGATGGCCGAGACGATGGTGCCGAAATGGTCGTCGAGCAGCACCAGATCCGCGGCCTCGCGAGCCACGTCGGTGCCGGATGCGCCCATCGCGATGCCAATGTCGGCGGTCCGCAGGGCCGGGCCGTCATTGACACCGTCTCCGGTCATGGCGACGATGTGCCCGCACTGCTGCAGCACCCGCGCGATCCGCAGTTTCTCCTCCGGCGCGACCCGGGCGACCACCACGCCGTCGGAATTCAGCAGCGCTCCCAGCTCGTGGTCGTCGCCGGGAAGATCCTTGCCCTCCACCACGATTCGCCGGTCGCCGAACAGTCCGACCTCGGCGGCGACGGCTGCGGCGGTGCCCGGATGGTCGCCGGTCACCATCGCCACCCGGACCCCGGCGCGGCGGCAGGCCGCGATGGCCTCCGCAACATCGGGCCGGGGCGGATCCTCGAGGCCGACCAGTCCGAGCAGACGGGTACCGCCCTGGTCCGTGCGCCTGGCCACCGCGATCACCCGCAGGCCCCGCGCGGACAGTTCGGCGACCCGTGCCTCTGCGGTCGCGCGAGCATCGCCGGTGTCCGGGGCCGAAGCGCAACCGGTGGTGGGGTTCGGCGCACGGTCGGTGCCGGGGCCGGTTTCACGGCCGGTGTCAGAGCCTGCGGAGCATCCGGTGTCCCGTTCCGAATCACACAGTGGCAGTACAGCTTCCGGTGCACCGGTGATGTGGATGCCGTCGGCGTCGGTCACCTGGGCGCGGCGCAGATGCGGGTCGAAGGGGTCGCGAGCGCGGATGGGCGGCGCGGGTGGGCAACCGGCCCGGGCGGCCAGGACATGCAGGGCGACCTCCATGGGATCGCCCACCGGCGTCCAGCGTCCGGCCCGCTGCATCACGTGCGCGTCCGGCGAGCAGCGTGCCGCCGAATCCGCCAGGGCGGCAGCGGCATTCACCGCCGCGGGCGGGCCCTCGAGCCCGCCGTCCGGGTCATATCCGGCCCCGTGCACGGTCACCTCGCCGAGCGGCGTCCACACCCGCACGACCTGCATCTCATTGCGGGTGAGGGTGCCGGTCTTGTCGGTGCAGATGAAGGTGGTCGCGCCCAGCGTCTCCACCGCCTCGAGCCGCCGCACCAGGGCATTCGCCTTCGCCATGCGCTGGGCGGCCCGCGCCAGCGACAGCGTCACCGTGGGCAGCAGCCCCTCGGGCACGAGCGCGACCGTGACGCCGATGGCGAACAGCAGACTCTCGGTGGTATCGCGGCCCAGCGCCGCGAACGCGGCGAACGACAGCACGCCGACCAGCAGCGCGAGCACCGCGACCACCCGCACCACCCGGTGCAGCTGCTTGGTGAGCGGGCTGCGCGGGCGCGACGCCCGCTGCGTGATGGCCGCCAACCCGGCCAGCCGGGTGCCCCGCCCGGTGGCGGTCACCACCGCTTCACATTGCCCGGCAACGACATAGGTGCCCGCGTGGATGACGCTTCCCGCCGCGATGTCGATCGGTCGGCTCTCCCCGGTCAGCATGGATTCGTCGATCTGCAATCGCCCCGCCGCCGTCACCTCGGCGTCGGCGCACACCCGATCACCCGCCTCCAGCGTGATCAGATCACCCGAAACCAGTTCGGCGGCATCGACACTGGTGACCCGGCCGTCCCGCCGCGCCCGGGCGCGCAGCGGCAGCAGATCCCGCAACCGTTCGGCGGCGCGGTCGGCCCGATACTCCTGGGCGAAGGCGAACGCGCCATTGAGCACCACCACCACGGCGATGGCCACCGCCAGCGCGGGCATCCCGGCAATCAGCGCCAATCCCGCTGCGGCCCAGAGCATCAGCGCGAAGAAGTGCGTCAACTGCCCGGCCATGAGCAGAATCGGCCGGGGGCGCGGCGGGACCGGCAGCGTATTGGGCCCATCCCGGCGCAACCGCAAGGCCGCTTCGGCTGCGCTGAGCCCGACTTCGTTGTCTGCCAGCACTGTTGCGGGGTTCATCACGATCCGGCCACCCGATGGGAGCCAGTGTGCCGCCCGCGGTCGGGCCGTGTGACCCGATATCGATTCACCTGGTTCTGCATCGGAACCTCCCTCGGTCGTCCTTGTCGAGCCTGCGCGCGACGAGTGCGGCGGGTACAGGGGAGAAGGTCCTGGTGTCGCGGGACGAACCGTCGTGCGCGCGGGGGACGACGGTTGCACCCCGTTGAGCCGAGCCCGGCGACCGTATGCGGATCTCGCACACCGTGCGCCGATTTCGCCGATCACCTCGTCGACGCGCCGCCGGAACCAGTGCGGCCCGAGACGGTCATCCGTCCGGTCGACGCCATACGGCGGCGGAGCTCAGCGGTACAGCAGTACGGGGCAGGGCGCGTGGTGGAGGAGATCCCGGCTCGTCGATCCGAACAGTGCGGCGGTCGCGGCATTGCGGGCGCGGGTGCCGACCACCAGCAGCTGGGCGTCTCGTCCCATTGCGGCCAGCATGGTTGCGGGCACCCCGGTTACGGTCACCTCGGTGGCCTCGACGTGTGGATACTTCGTTCGGTACGGGGCGAGTGCGTCCGTCGGAACGTTCTGTTCGGTTTCGGCGTGGTCGTACTGCCGGCCGACAGGTGCGATCCGGTGCGGGCGGGCGTGCACGGCCAGCAGCGACACCCCGAACGCGTCGGCCAGTTCGAATCCCAGCTCGAGGGCTCCGGTGCTGAGCGGCGTGCCGTCCACGCCCACCGCGACCGGACTGCGGCGCGGTATGGGCCGGCCCGCGACGCCGCGCCAGACCACGACCGGACAGTGTGCGTGCCGGGCGACCGCCATGGTGGTCGGGCCGACCACCCGGTTGTCCCACGCGGTCTGCGCGCCGACCACCAGCAGGCGGGCTTGTGCGCTGCGTGAGATGAGGGCGAGATCCGGTGCCTCCGGGGTGGTTTCGGTGGCGACCGGCAGTTCGGGCGCGTAGGTGCGGACCAGCGCGGCCGCATGGTCGGCGGTGCTCTCGGCGATCCGGTGCCAACGTGATGGCGGATTGCTCTCGGGCGTGCGCGCATCCATGGTCCGGTGGGTGAAGAACGGTGGCGCACAGGCGATGACGAGCGGAGTGTGAAGCCGTTCGGCGGCGTAGGCAGCCCATCGCACGGCATTGAGGGACGTTCCGGACCCGTCCACTCCGACGACGACAGCGCCCTGATCGCGATGCGCGTCCATCGAACCTCGTTCCCCGCGTAGCGAATCCAGGCGAGACCTCTGTGTCCTTCGACGATGACGCACGTCCGGCGCGGCCACAGGATGCGAGTGACACCGAAACGGGGGACCAAAGGCCATCGGAGACGGATCGGATTGCACTGCCGCACAACGTGGTCGGGAGGCCAGACTCGACCTGTCACGACCGTAGACGCTGGAGAGGAACCGTACCGCCATGACTATCACCCGATATGTGCGAAACAATGATGCGGTGGCGTCGGTCCTGGTGCTGACATCCGGGTTCGTCGCGGCATGGGCCTACGCCGGTGCGCTCGGACTGGCGGGTGGCGGGATCGACCTGGGAAGCGCTGCGACACAGCGTCTGCCGTTCGACAGTCCGGTGTTCGCGGGCGTCGCGCTGCTGCTGGTCGTCGCGGTGCCCATGACCGCCGCAGCGGTGGCCGTCGCCCGCGGCGAGCGGCGCGCACCCGAGTTGGCGATGGCCGCCGGAACGCTGCTGATCGGCTGGATCATCGCGCAGTTGTTGATTATTCACGTGTTCAGCTGGTTGCAGCCGGTCAGCGTCGTGTTCGGCGCGGCTGTGCCGGCGCTGGGCATGGCGCTGCGGAGCCGGGCGGCCCGCCGACGCTGACTCGGCGGCGGGTCAGCGTTCGGGCAGGGCGGTGGCGTCGTCGACGAGTTCGACATGCCCCGCGCCCACCACCGTGTGCGCGAGCGCCGCCACCACCTGCTCCTCGGTGTCGTCGGCGAACAGGCCGCGGATGGTGACGCGGCCGTCGACGGCCTCGATGCTCCACTGGCGGCGGCTGCCCGCGTAGTCGTCGAGCAGGGCGCGGATCCGGGCCTCGACGGTGGTGTCGTCGCGGATCAGAGCGCGCAGCAGGTCGCTGCGCGCCACGATGCCGACGAGCAGGCAGCCTCCACCACCGGCATGGACCGCAGTTGTCCGGTGAGCATGCGCGAGGCGATGGCGGAAGTGTCGGTGCCGGGAGTGACGACCTCGACCGGGACGGTCATGACCGCCGCGACGGTGGCCGTATCCAGGTGGCCGATGACGGAGAGGGCGTCGGACTCGGAGAAGACGCCCACCACGCGGCCCTGGTCGTCCACCACGGGAAGGGCGGCGAAGTGGTGTCCGGTGAGAAGCGAGATCGCTTCGCGGACCGGGGTTTCCGGATGGGCCGTCACCACCGGACGGCTGAGCACGTCGCGTGCGTGCATGAGGTCACCTCACTGATGTGTCGAAGCAGCGTCGGACAGCCGGAGCTCGCCGGCGATCGTCTCGGACCAGGCGAGGATGGACTCCCAGTCCCGCAGGTCCCCGTAGCGGCCACCGCCCATGGCGACATAGACCCAGTGCACCCACCACGGTCCGGAACGCTCGATACGGCCCGCGAAGCTCCGATAGCCCCTTGGTGCCACCGAATCACGCAGGGCGGCAATACGACTCGGCACCTGTCTGCCGAACCACCGTCCGATCGGGCCGCGCAGCGCGGGGCCCAGGCCCACGCTGAACAGCCAGACATCGCGGCTGTTCAGATCGTCGCGGTGGGTGCGCACATAGTCGGCCGCCGCGGGCAGCCACGCCATATTGTGGATGGCGCTGCCGATGATGACGGCGTTGAAGCCGGACAGTGCCGGCGCCTCCTCGATATCGGCGACCTCGACCAGCGCACCGCGCGAGCGCAACTGTAACCCGATGAAATGGGCGATCTCCCGTGTCGACCCCTGCGCTGACGCGTACAGGACCACGGCATGGATGCTGTGCGTTGCCATGAATTCAGCGTGGCCGCACCGGTGATCGGGCGGCAGAGGCGCACGACCCGCGCGCTGCGGGACCAATGACCCGGGCCGCCGGGTGGACGGTGCTGATCGGGTCCGAAAGGCAACGGTGGGAGGGACTTTCGATCCTGGGGCGGCCCGCCCGACCGGCGCATGATCGGCAACGACGGAGCGATCGGGATCGAGGCATGCCGGAGGCAATGGTGACCACCAAATTCGAAACACCGGGTATCGGCGCATCGACGGTGCTGATGGCGTTGCGTCTGCCCGTGGGGCTCGGCCACAGCGTGGGCGAACTGCGATATCAGGGCCGGCGTTCGGGCCGCCACATCGCCTTGCCGGTGTCGTATGTGCGGACGGGTGACAGCGTGGCCGTCCGCGTCGGCAATGCGGAGGCGAAGCGGTGGTGGCGCAATTTCCGTTCCCCGCACCCGGTGTCGATCCGGCTCGACGGGCAGTGGCTGTCCGGGACCGGGCGGCTCGCGATGCCGGGAACGCTGGAACACGAGGAGGTCGGGGCGATCTATCAGAGCGCACATCGCAACGCGCAGCTCGATTCGGTCGACCCGTATGTGGTGATCGACGTGCGCACCCCGCACCCCGTTCCGGCGCAGCAGCCCGCCGACACGCGAGAAGACTTGTGGCGGAGGTGGTTTCGCCGGGTAACGCTCGGTGAGCTGCTGGGTTTCGCCGCCCCCGCGCTGGCGGGAGCGCTGGCCGCGGACGCCGCGCCGTGGGTGCTGGCGGTCGCGCTGCTGGCCGCGGGCGCGATCGAGGGCACCGTGCTGGGCTGGTTCCAGGCCGGCGTGCTGCGGTCGGTGCTGCCCGGATTCCCGGTGCGGAACTGGACCCTCGTGACGGCTGCGGCCGCGGTGTTCGCCTGGGCGATCGGGGTTGTCCCCGTGCTGTTCGGCGATCGAATCAGCGAGTGGCCGCCACTGGTGCAGGCGCCGGTGATCGCGGTCGGCGCCACCGTGCTGGTGTTTTCGATCGGCACGGCGCAGTGGCTGATACTGCGGAGCCGTAGCCACCGCGCGGCACTGTGGATCTGGGCGAATGTGGTGGGCTGGATCACCGGATTGCTTGCCTTCACCCTGGTGACGACCCCACTGTGGCAACCCGGTCAGCCGGCTGTGCTGGTCGGTCTCATCGGGCTCCTGGGCGGTCTGCTGATGGCGGCCGTGATGGCGGCCGTGACCGGTGTGTTCCTGCTCCGAATCGTCGGGCGCGACCATCTGATCGACCATGGCTGAGCCGCGGCCCGAAGCGCCCGGGGGTACACCTGGCGTAGGTGACCGGGGACCTTCGGCCCTGCCAGGAACGGCGCCACGCTGGTCTCATGGAATATCGAGTACCGAGAAACTAGTCGACCAAGGAGGTCGCTGCCGCGTGGGTTCGTCCGAGTCACTGTCGTCCGCGGCGAATCCGGCGTCGTCGTTCGCCGCCCACCCGACCCCGATCGGCGTCGGCCATCGGGCCGGCCGCCGGGTCGTCGAACTCGACTGGGACGAGTCGATGCGACTGCTGGCCGCCGTGCCCTTCGGACGTGTCGTTTTCACCCAGGACGCGCTGCCCGCCATCCGGCCGGTGTACCACCTGATCGACGAGGGACAGATCATCGTCGTCCGCAATCGCCTGACCGCCCGCTTCACCACCGTGACCGACGATCGCACGAATGTGGTCGTGGCCTTCGAAGCCGATGACATCGACCCGGTGAGTCACACCGGATGGTCGGTCGTGGCCACCGGATTCGCCCGCCCTGTCACCGATCCGGACCGCATCGCCCACTACGAGCGACTACTCGATCCCTGGGTGGCCGGCCACCTGGACAGCGTCATCGCCATCGAGCCGTCGATCGTCACCGGCCTGCGACTCGTCTGACGAGCCAGCCGCCGGTCGCCAGTGCCGCCAGGGCGGGCAGCCAGTCCCGCGGCGGGGGCGCTGCGGCCACCGTGCTCAGCTGGTCGAGGACACCGCGATGCCGCAGCGCGTCCGCGACCTCGACGACCAGATCGGGCAGATCCAGAACCAACGCCAGATAGTCGATGCGCTGCTCGCGCACTGTCGCCCACAGGTTTCCCGGGGTCGGGGCCAAGGCCAGCAACAGCTGCGGCAGCAGCGGCCGGAACAACGCCGACAGGTCGAGATCGGGGCGGACCACCCGGGCGGTGGATTCCAGGGTGACCAATGACCGGCACAGCAGCATGAGCTCGCGCGGGAACACGATGCCGAACGCGCCGCCCAATCCCAGGTCGCGCAGCAGCAATTGGGCCGCGGTCATCCCGGATTCGGCCTCGTACCAGTCCTCCACCACTTCGGCGACGGCGTCGCGGAAACCGCGCGGGTCCGCGCCCGGCCGCAGGGTCGACATGCGCAGCAGTTGAGTGCCGACCGCGTTGTAATCGCCGCTGATCAAGGCCAGCAGCATGAGTCCCATGCGGCGGCGCTGGGTGCGGTCGAGGCGTCCGAACATGCCGAAGTCCAAGAGGCACACCCGGTTTCCGGGCAGCAGCAGAATATTGCCGGGGTGTGGGTCGGCGTGGAACAGGCCGTCGGTGAACAGCTGCCGCACCATCCAGCTGGCCCCCGCATTGAGCACTTTGTCCGGCTTGAAGCCGGCCGCGGTGAGCTCTGCCGCCGGGGCGGGCGGTATTCCGTCGATGAACTCGGTGGTCAGGACCCGGGCGGTGCTCCAGGTGCGGTGCACGGCGGGCACGACCAGCCGCTTGTCCACCGCGGCATTGTGCCGCATCTGCTCGGAAACCGCTGCCTCACGCCGGAAGTCGAGTTCCCGGGTGGTGTAGGCGGCCAATTCGTCCACGGCTTCGGTGGGCCGGAAACCGAGGGCGCCGGGCTGCCGCCGCTCGACCGTGCCCGCCAGCCAGCGCAGCAGCGCCAGGTCCCGGGCGACCAGATCGGCGATATCGGGGCGCTGCACCTTCACCGCGACCGGCCGCCCGTCGGGCAGTTCGGCGCGGTGCACCTGCGAAAGCGAGGCGGCGGCGAAGGGTTGCGGATCGAAGTCGCGGAACAACCGCTCGATGGGTCGCCCGAGTTCGGTTTCGATGGTCCGGCAGGCGGCGTCGGCGCCGAAGGGTTCCGCGTGCGTGTGCAGGCGTTGCAGGGCCTGGGCGTAAGGCAGCGGCAGATAGTCCGGCCGCAGCGCGAGCATCTGCCCGAGTTTGACGAAGGTGGGCCCGAGCTGTTCGAGGACCTCCCGAATGCGTTCGGGCAGTGGCCGTTCCAGCGCCTGGTGGTGCGGGCACTGGTGGACGCCCGCCGCGCACCGCAGCCGGCAGCGCACCGAGCCGCATTCGCGCACACTCAATGCGTCGGTGAGCCAGTCGGTTTCGCTGTTCCACAGCACCCGGGTGATCTGGGAGGCGCGGGTCAGCCGGGCGCGGTAGCCGACTCGGTGCAGGTGCGCGGTGTCCATGGCCTACACGGTCGCCGATCGCGGGCCGCCGACATAGGGGATATGGGCGGCGGTGTCGAGGGTCCTCGGTCAGCAGTGCCGGTCGGACGGCCGGCGTGCGGGAAATGCGGTGACGGTCGGGGACTTCGGTCCTCGGGGATGGGTCGATCGTCGCGGCGTCGCACTGCCGAACGGCTCTGTCGACTGATCGAGAATGCCGGTGGAATCGACCGTGCTGTACTCATTTTCACCACTGGGAGGATTCGATGAGTTGCACACCGCGGTCCGCGTCGCGGACGTGACGCGGACCGCGATGCGAGATGCGCTGCGAACAGGCCGGGCACCTGCGGCGCGGATGCCCGTGCGACAGTGAGTAGGGGCCGAGCCCTTCCCTACCGCGGACGGTGTGGCATCGCGACGTGCGTGGCCGGTCGTGCCGGCTGGGCGGTCGGGACTGTGAGTCGTACGGAGGAGGATGCCGATATGACGTCGATGAACGCGTGGCGGGTGAGCAAACCCGGTCCGATCGACGGTGGACCCCTGTCGTTCGAGCGGATGACCGCGCCGCAGCCGGGCGCCGGTGAGCTGCTGGTGCGGGTGCTGGCGTGTGGGGTGTGCCGGACGGATCTGCATGTGGCCGAAGGGGATCTGGCGGTGCATCGGCCCGATGTGGTGCCCGGACACGAGGTGGTCGGCGAGGTGGTCGCGCTCGGGGCCGACTCGGGGGAGGAGTTCGCGGTCGGTGACCGGGTCGGTATCGCCTGGCTGCGGCACACCTGCGGGCGGTGCCGGTTCTGCCTGCGCGGCGACGAGAATCTGTGCCCCGAATCGCGGTACACCGGCTGGGACGCCGATGGCGGTTACGCCGAATTAGCGGTGGTGCCAGCGGCTTTCGCGCTCCCGCTGCCGCACGGCTATGACGATGCCGAGCTCGCGCCGCTGCTGTGCGCGGGCATCATCGGCTACCGGGCGCTGCAGCGGGCAGCGCTGCCCGCCGGCGGGCGTCTGGGCATCTACGGATTCGGCGGCAGTGCGCACCTGGCGGCGCAGGTGGCGCTGGCGCGGGGCGCGGAGGTGCATGTGATGACCCGGGACGAGCCGTCGCAGCGGCTGGCGCTGGCCCTCGGTGCGGCCTCCGCGCAGGGGGCCGCGGATCCGCCTCCGGTCCCGTTGGACTCGGCGATCCTGTTCGCGCCCGTCGGCGACCTGGTGCCACCGGCCATGGCCGCACTCGACCGCGGGGGTGTGCTGTCCATCGCGGGCATCCATCTCAGCGATGTCCCGGTGCTGAACTATCAGCGACATCTGTTCCAGGAACGCGAGATTCGCTCCGTCACCGCCAACACGCGCCGCGACGCGCGCGACTTCCTGGACTTCGCGGGCACGCACCGTCTCGAGGTGACCGTGCACCCCTACGAACTCGCGCACGCGGATCGGGCGCTGCGGGATCTGTCGCACGGGCGGTTCGCCGGGGCAGCCGTGCTCGTCCCGTCGTAGCTCGCCGTCGCGACGTCGACGACGGGGTGCGATCGGGACTTCCGATTTCTTGCCGGGGCATTTGGTCCCTGTGCCCACCCGGTGTGCTCGTTGTTTGCTGAAGCGATCAACGCGACAACCGAAGGGCCGACCATGATCACAGCCGCCTCCGAAGCGGTGACCGGCGATCCGGCGCCGTTCACCTGGCTCACCGCCGTGTCGATGCTGGTGTTCTGCGCGATCCTGTGGGCGATCGTGCGCTACATGCAGCAGCATCCCCGTGCCTCGATGTGGGTGTGGGGACTATCGATTCTGACCTTCCCCCTGTGGATCTGGGGACCCGGCCGCGATATCGGGCTGATCAACTGGTTCTCCTGGGCGAAGATCCTGTCCGTGCTCATTCCGCTGACCGTCGTCGGCGCCATGCGGGTGTCGATGGCCGAACAGCGGCCGGGCCGGGTATGGGAGTTGCTGCGAAATCCGCGATTCCTCTGGTTCCCGTACGGAATTCTGTTCCTCAACATCACCGAGGCCACCCTGCGCGACGTCGAGATCGGCAACTACTGGAATGCCGCCGTCGGCCTGGGCCTGTGCTTGACCATCCCGTACAGCCCGCGCTTCTGGCAGCTCACCGCCGACCGCCATGCCGAACTCATCGCCTACACGACGGTGGCCTGGAACTTCGTCTACACCTCGTGGAACCTGTGCTTCACCTACGGCGGCTACCCGCCGCAGGAGGAGCACTTCGCCGCCAGCATCTGCATTCTCGCCGTCGCCGAGATCTATCCGCTGGTCATGCGCCGGCCCGAGCTCTACATCATGGCGCGCATCTACACGCTGCCGGTGCTCATGCTGGTGATCGGCGTCTACAACATCTTCCCGACCGTCATGCCCTCCGACGGATGGTTCGACGAACGGGTCTGGATCATCTGGGGCGCAGTGAATTTCGTGCTCATGGTGCCGATGGTGTTCTGGCACACCTGGCAGCTGCACACGGGCAAGGCATTCATCACCTTCCGCCGCGGCAGGGCACGCGAAGAATTCCTGGCCCGCCACGGCGACACGGTCGACCGGATCATGGCGCTGGGGCGCTCCCTCGACGCCGGCGCCGCTGCGCGCGGGCCGGGACAGCGGCCGGACCGCACGCCGGGCCGAGCGGGTGCGGCAAGTGCGGTGGAGGCCGAAGGGTCGGGCGGCCAAGGACTTTCGGCTCTCTCTCCGGGAACCCGATAGCTGACACAGTCGAGCGAAAGGAGGTTTTCGTATGCTGTCGCAGCGTTCGTCGGAACTGGGTTCGATCCTTCGGGTCTCGGCCGACCAACACGTATCCGCCGCTGGAGCGGACTACACCCGGGAAAAGATCGGCCGCGCCCTGGAGTTCGCCCCCGAACCGGTGGAGTCCGCCCGGGTGCGGCTCACCGGTCACCCCGATCCGGCCATGGCGAATCCGATTGTCGCGCAGGCGAATGTGCACACCGCCGGGCGAACCGTGCGAGTGCAGGTGGCCGCGAGCACCACTCGGGAGGCGATCGACGGTCTCGCGGACCGGCTCAAGACGCGGCTGCAGCGCCTGGCACGCCATTGGGAAGCCGCACGCGGCAGGCGCACCCAGCCCGGTCCGCACGAATGGCGGCACGGCGATATGCCGCGCCGTGCGCTGTCGTACTTTCCCCGCCCCGTGGAGCAGCGCGAGGTGATCCGTCGCAAGACCTTCACCCTGGCAGCCGCCAACTGTGATGAGGCCGCCTTCGACATGGAACTCATGGACTACGACTTCCATCTGTTCACCGAGGTGGGTACCGGGCAGGACAGCGTCCTCTACCGGGGCGGGCGTACGGGTTACCGTCTGGCCCAGCTGAATCCGCGCCCCACCCACGTGGAGTCGGGAGCGGTGCCGGTCACCGTCAGCCTGACCCCGCCGCCGGCGACGGACCTGGCCGGTGCGATCGAGCGCCTCGAGCTGACCCAGTGGCCCTTCGTCTTCTTCCACGACCACGACCTGAACCGCGGCTGCGTCCTCTACCACCGCTACGACGGCCACTACGGGCTCATCATCCCCGCCACCTGACCGGAGGCCGGCGCTGCGCACCGCCGGCGGAAAGCGACGACCATGAAAGCGAAACCGGGCGACTGGCTGGTCGTCCAGAACCGTGCCGTCGGCGGCCCGGTCCGGCACGGATACATCGAGGAGGTGCACGGGAAAGACGGCGCCCCACCGTATCTCGTGCACTGGTCCGACACCGGCCACCGGGCGCTGTTCTTCCCCGGGCCCGACGCCACGGTGCGGAGCGAGGCGGAGCTGTGGTCCGGCCTGCCGCAACCGCGCTCGGAGGCGTTGTGACACGGTCGAATCGGGCGTTCGCGCAGCTTTCCGGTGGTCAGCGGCAACGGCTGTTCGTGGCGCTGGCGCTGCGCAGCGCGCCCGAGGTGGTGTTCCTCGACGAGATGACCACCGGATTGGATCCGGCGGCCCGCCGGGTCGCCTGAGACATGGTGCGCGCGGTCGCCGACCGAGGCACCACGGTGGTGCTGGTGACGCACTGCTGACGGTGTGCGCCGAACTGGTGCGCCGCGACTGCCCGGCCCGGGATCTGCGGGTGCGGCAGTCGGATCTGGAAGACGCGTTCCTGGCCATCACCGGGACACGAGCGCGGGAGTAGCTCATGCGCCTGTTCGCCAAACTCACCTGGGTCGAACTCGAGCTCTTCGTGCGCGAGCCCTTGAATCTTGTTTTCACCCTGGGCTTTCCGGCCCTGGTGGTGTGGATCCTGGGGGCCGCGTTCGGCAATGTCGCCGATCCGAACGACGGGGCGTTCGGCGGCATCGGCCCGATGGACTACTACGTCCCCGGCTACGTCGGCCTGGCCATCGCCTCGGTGGGCCTGATCGGAATCCCCGTGCACCTGGCGGGCTATCGGGAACGGGGAGTGCTGCGCCGATTCCGCGCGTCGGGCCTGCCCGCCTGGACACTACTGGCCGCCCAGGTGGTGGTCACCCTGGTGCTGGCCGCGGCCGGCAGCGTCGTGCTCATCACGGTCGGCGTCCTCCTCTACGACGTGCACGCGCCGAAGTCCCCGCTGCTCGCGTTGGTGGCATTCCTGTTGTCGGCCTTGAGTTTCGCCGCGATCGGCGTCCTGCTCGCCGCCGTCCTGCCCACCGCCCGCGCCGCCCAGGGCATCGGGGTCATCGCCTTCTTCGTCATGATGTTCCTCGCCGGAACCGACGGCCCCCGAGCCCTTTTCGGCCACACCCTGCGCCGCATCGGCGACGCGCTGCCGCTCACCCACGTCGTGACACTGCTGCAGAACGCCTGGGTCGGCTTCGC
Source organism: Nocardia huaxiensis (assembly GCF_013744875.1). Classification (NCBI taxonomy): domain Bacteria; kingdom Bacillati; phylum Actinomycetota; class Actinomycetes; order Mycobacteriales; family Nocardiaceae; genus Nocardia; species Nocardia huaxiensis. The sequence continues at coordinate 5,533,437 of NZ_CP059399.1, read as the reverse complement.
CGTGAACATCCCGGCGTTGCTGGCGGTGCTGGGTTCTCTGGTCGTGTCCGCGGTACTGGCCGTGCGCTTTCTGCGCTGGCAGTGATTCGTGCGGAAAGGCTATTCGGCTGCGTGCGAGTCGTCACGCAGCAGGCCGACGACCGCGCCGCCGGGGTCGGTGAACAGGGCGAAGGCCATATCGTCACCGATCGGCGCGGGCCCCAGCACCGTCGTGCCGCCGATCTCCCGGTGCACTACCGGACTACCCATCATCGTGTCCTTTCGTTTCGAATACTCACCTCGCCCTCCTCCCGTGCGCCGGCCCGGCCGGTGCGGTCAGCGATGCGGGGTGAGGCGCCGCAGTGGCTTGCCGTCGTGCAGGCGGGCGGTTGCCGAGGGCAGCAGGGGTCCGTGGGTGACCACGACCAGACGGTCCGCGCCCGCTCGGGCCAGCTGCCCCCGAGGTCGATGACCAAAGCATCCAGGATCGGTCCGGTGCTTCACGGGGTGGGTGCGGGACCTGGCACGGTGTAGCGGTAGGTGGTGAGAACTGTTCCGTCCCAGCGCTTTCCAGTGAGGGTCACGGTCAGCTGGGCGCCGGTGTCGGTGATGTCGAGCAGGCCGTACTGGCCGCCGCCGGGGAAGGCGCCCGCACTGTAGGGGCCGCCCTTGACATTGCCGGGGCGGTCCAGCGCCGCGGCGTGCAGGACCGGGAAGCCGTAGCCGCCGACGGCGGAATAGTCGCTGTTGGCGCCGTCGTCGATGGCTACCATGTGTGCGTCGCCGGCCACCATGACGAGATTGCGGATGCCCGCGGCGGCGATGGCGTCGGCGATGCGGGCGCGCTCGTCCGGATGGCCGGCCCAGCTGTCGGCGCCCGGTTCGGCGCCGCCTATCCACGGGACGGAGCTGGCCCATACGACGAGTGCGTGCGTGCGGCTCGCCTGCGTGAGTTCGGTGATGAGCCACTCCAGTTGCTCGGCGCCGAGCATGGTGGTTCCGGTTTCGGCGGAGCGGGTGTCGGTGAGCACGAAGCGCACTCGGCCGATGGTGAACGCCTGGTTGATGGTGCCGCCGGTGGAAGCGAAGGGGTAGTGCGGGACCGTGGTGCCGTAGGCGGTTCGCGACGCGGTCCGGCCGGGGGCGTCGGCTCCGGCGTCATTGGGGCCGTAGTCGTGGTCGTCCCAGATGTAGGCGGTGGGTGCGCTGCGATAGAACGCGGCCTGGCCGGGCTGGGTCAGCACGCGGTCGTAGGCGTTGAAGAACGGTTCGGCGTCGGTGGCTTCGATATTGGCGTAGTGCAGGTCGCCGAGGGCGAGATGGAACAGGGGCTGCTCGGCGGCGAGAGCGTCGAACACCGCGCCGTTGGAACCCACCCGGGCGCAGGCGCCGGCGGTGACCCGGAACGAATAGGGCCCGTCCGCCGGTGTCGTGAAATGCCCTGTGCCCCGGGAGGAATCGGGTTCGCCGTCGACCATGACGGTATAGGTGTAGGCGGTGGCCGGACGCAGTCCCGCGATGCTCAGGCGGGCGATGCGGTGCTCACCCGCCGCCACCGGGATCGAGTCCGCCGTCGTGGAGCCGTCCGCGGCGCTGACCCGCAACGACGCCTGTTCGTACCCGTGGGCCAGCCGGGTGGTCACGGTGAGGGCGTCGGTGCGCAGTGCTCCCGCCCACACCCATTCCACGCGATCCACCGCGAGCGTGGGCGCGGAGCTGTCCGGATGCGTCGGCCCGAAATAGATGGCGTACACCCGATTCGCCCCCACCCACGCGCCGCCGAGCAGCAGCAGGGTGACCACCGCGAGGATCAGCAGCTCCCAGGCGGTGCGGCGATGCTGCCAGCTCAGCCACAGCAGCACCGACGGCACCATGGCGCCCGCCACCAGAATCATCGCGAATTTCGGTTCGTACTCGATGGCCGCGAAGATCCCCAGAGCGGTTGCCGCGAAAGCGATCAGCACCGCGCCGATCGCTTCCCACCGCCAGCCGATCAGCGCGCCGAGGGAAACCATCCCGGCCAGCGCCAGCTGCACGGGTCGCTCGATCGCAGACCCGAACACAAAACCTTCACCGCTGGAAGGCACCCCGACGGTGAGGGTCAGCACCGCCAGCGTCAGCGCTACGGCCGCGGCCGACACATGGGCGAGCATGCGCACCGTCGAGGCCGCCGACGTCGTCAGTGGCACGATCCCGCGCGGCGGATGGGGGTGGGTGTGTGCGACCGGCGACCACAGGCAGCCGCGGCAGGCCACGTGCGCGCGCGGCGAGTCGATGATCCAGCGGCCGCCCAGCACCAGCGCCAGCCCGATCGCGGCGCCGCCGAGAACATCGGTGGGCCAATGTGTTCCGTGGGCGATGCGGTCGAAGGCGGCACCCGCCGCGACCGCCCCGAACACCAGGGTCAGCGGTGTGATGAGACCGCGCCGATGCAGCAGGGTGGCCACGGCCAGGGGCACCAGCCCGGCGATGATGACGGCCTGGATGACATGGCCGCTGGGATAGGAATCCAGGGCTCCGGCCATCGGCCCCGCGGGTGGGCGCGGCCGATCGATCCCGGCGCGCAGCGCCACGCTGGCGAGCAATCCGAACCCGGTGGCCGCGGCGTAGGCCACCGCCAGCGCCCGGCAGCGCAGGGTGGCCAGCCCGACCAGGACGACCAGCGCCAGTACGGATTCGGTGGAGAAGGCGAAATTCGTGAATCGCGTCCACGCCGGTATCGACAGGTTGTGGAACCACTCGGCGACCCAGCGGTCGAATCCGTCGACCACATACGGTGACGCGGCGACCACGAGGGAGAGCAGCGCCGCGAAGGCCGTCGCCGCCATGAACCCGGCGCCCAGTTTCCAGGACGGCCGGCCCTGCCAGTCCCCGTCGCTCACCGGACGGGTGGTGAGCAGCGAGTCGGTCAGCGGCCGGCGGATTTCCGGCGGAGGCGTGGGGTAGCGGGCGAACACGGTCGCGGCGATGACCCCGTAATAGGAGGCCGCCGCGGTCACGCCGAGCGACACCACGAGCAGCCACGCGATATCGGCCACCCAGCCCGGTTCCTGGAAGAAGTTCGCGATCGACCCGATCGCGACGTACACGGCGCCACCGCCCAGCGTGAGGGCGGTGAGCAGATACACCGGGCGCGGGCGCAAGCCCTGCCGGGCGGGCGAGTCGGGACGTGTTGTGCCGGTGGTGAATCGGGCCACCGTATGCCCGTCGATCCCAGCGCGCTTGGCACGGGAGGACTCGCCGCTGGTGCGCACGAGTTCCCGCAGTTCACTGGCGAGCCAGAACAGCAGTCCGACACTCATGATGGCCGGGACGAAAATGTGCAGCCGGTCGGCGCCGAGCAGTTCCAGCCGGCGGCGGTCATGCGCGCGCGAGTGCATCGCCCGGTCCTTCCTCGAGTACGGTCACGATGCCGGTGTCGCCGTCGACCTCGATGTGCCGGCCATCCAGTGCGCGGGCCGCGCCGGGCAGGTTGAACACCGCGGGCACGCCGAACTCGCGCGCCAGAATCGCGGCGTGCGAGAGCGGTCCGCCCTGTTCGATGACCATGGCCCCGCAGCGCATGAGCAGCGGCGCCCACGACGGATCGGTGGTCACCGCCACCAGCACTTCATCGGGTCCGATCCGCTGGTCCGCGTGGGTGAGATAGCGTGCGACACCACGGAATCGGCCGCTGCCGGCCGCCCACCCGGTGAGCTGCCGCCCCAGCACCGCGACCGGAGCGGAGGTGTCGGGGCGGCCATGGAAGATCTGGGGGAGGGGATCGCGGTCCTCGTGGCGCCGCAGCCTGCGGCGACGGCGGTCCAGCACCGCGGGCGGCGGGGCCTGCCGGTCGCGCAGCGCTGTGCGCATCTCGGCCACCGTCAGCAGCTCGACATCGGTTGCCGCGGTGAGCATTCCGGCCGCGGCGAGCCGTCCGCCGACCTCGAGGTGAACGCGCCGGATCTCTCCGCCGAGCAACAGGATCGCCTGCTTGGTCTGCTCCCGGCGGCGCAGCTGTTCGGCGGTCTCGGCGCCCAGCCGCTCCACCTGCCGCACCCGTATCCATCGGGTGAGCCCCGATTTCGGCCAGCGCGCACTGGTTTCGAGTTGCCGCAACACCTGGTCGACGAGGGCGTCCGGGTTCACCGCGGTGTCCTCGGTGGCAGCGGGGGCAGCTGGAGCCGGCGCATCGCCTGGCACGGCCCCAGTCGCGTCCGCCGGCCCGTGCAGCCGTGCCTCCTGCCAGGTGGGACCGGCCGGAACCGCCATGCTGGCGCGGGGTGACGGTGTGAAAGTCGTTGCGGGAACCGCGAGCAGATCGGCGAGCCGGTGCGCTTCCCCGTCGCCGGTATAGCGGGCGAGCACCGTGCGCAGCCCCGCGTGAATGGCGCCCGCGTCCGCGGCGACGGTGATCTCCGCGGCCATGGCGCGGGTGGCCAGATCCAGCAGCGCCGCGTGATAGCGCAGCAGTTCTTCCGGCGGTAGGGTGTCGAGAGACGGTGCGGTGGCGTCGATTTCGGCGGTCGCGTGAATCACGACCTCGGCGTCGAATCGAGCCTGTCGGCGTGTCGTGCGGGCCCGGAGCCGGTGCCGGAATATCGCGAGCCGAGACGGCCCGGCATGGAATTTCCCCGCGCCGCCGGACTTCTGGGCCGTGCCGGGGACCGATGCCACGCCGGTCGCGTCCGCGTCGAGTGCGGCGCGGCCGTGGACCCGGCACAGCAGCCGGTGCGGTGTGGTCATACCCTCGCCGTGCAGTGACCCGAGCCCGTCGAGCATGGTGCGCAAGGCTTCCTCGACCATGAAGGCGCACACCTCCCACCGCAGTGGCGGCAGCACGCCGGGCAGCATCTCGGCGATCCCGGCGGTGGTGAGCGTCCGATCGGCGAGTTCGGCCTCGGGGGTGTCGAACGGGTCGGCGGCGTTGGCCTCGACGGTGATCGGCCGCGCCTGCACGAGCCACAGTCGCTCGCCGTCCCACGCCCATTCCACGTCCTGCGGACAGCCCGCCCGGCGTTCGAGCTCCCGCGCCGCCGTCAGCAGCGGCATGATCTCGGGTCCCGCGTCCGCGGGCACGATGCCGTCGCGCACGCGCAGCACGTGCGGAGTTCGCTTGCCCGACACCAGCACATCCGCGAGCCCGGTCACCGTCTCGATGCGGACCGTGTTCGCGGGCCCGGTCGGATCCTGGGTGAAGAGCACGCCGCTGCGCACGGCAGGCACCATCGGCATGATGAGCGCCGCCATGGCGGCATCCCGCTCGGCGATGCCCAGCGCGCGCCGATACGCCCGCGGTGCGGCATGATGCAGTGACGAGAACACCGCCAGCACAGCGCTTTCCACCGCATCCGGAGCGGTGGCGTCCACATCGAGCACGGAATCGTACTGTCCCGCGAAGGACGAGGCGTCCATATCCTCGACCGTCGCCGTGGAGCGCACCGCCACCGGCAGTCCCGCCCCCACCTGCCGGGCGGCGGCCCGTACCCGGGTGGCGATCTCCGGCGGCAAACCGGCGCGCTGGAACGCGGCATCGATCTCATCGGCCGGAACGTCCGCTCCGGCGAACAAGCGATCCAGCACCGCCGCGACGGCGGGCTGCGTGGCGACGGCTCGATACGCGTCGGCGGTCACCACCACCGCCGCCGGCACCGGGAAGCCCCACCCGATCAAGCGATCCAGTGCGGCGGCCTTCCCGCCGACGAGCTCACCACCCGCGCCGCTGCCGTCCAGCACGCGGATCGGGCACGACGTCGGCGAATCGGTGGTGACCGCGACTCCGGGGTGGAGCGGAGAATTCGTGGTCGTCATCGGCGCTGCGGCTCCTCGGGAGCGCCGATGAGCCCCGACCGGTAGGCGGCGACGGCTCGATCGGCGACGCGCCCGACCGGTTCGCCGCCGTCCGCCGCGCGCAGTGCGATCCAGCCCGCCAGATCCCGCCGCAGCGTGAGGGTGGCGCGCCCGCGGCGCCGGACCAGGGCGGCCAGGCCCAGCACCGTGATCATCGCGAAAACGGCGATCAGATCCCAGGTGTGCGCCGTGGCCGCGTCGATCAGTCCCACGACCGCCGCCGTCACCATGGCGAGCAGCAGCGCCCGGGTGCGCGTATCCGGGATCATGACCGGCCTGCTTCTCGAATTGCCCTGCCGCACATGACCTGCACTCCTCGGATCGGAACGAAACGATTGGCCCGGTGCCGGCGTTCACACCGCGACCGGTGACGGACCGGGCACAGCGGTGTGCCGAGTTCGTTGTTCCATTCGAGCAATCGGGCCGCCGTGGACGTAGGGGCCGGGGTCCCGTGATCGAGGGCCGTTGGTACCCGGGGCGGTCCGGCGGTAGTCTTGCCCGGGCATACCGGCTCTCGCACAAGATGTCTTATGCAGCAGTCTGTTTCGCGTGCCGGATGGCCCGGGACCGACCTGCCAGCCAGATCCCGACACCGATGACGGCGGTCACCGGCCAGGACAGCAGCCCGGTGGTGGTCAACGCCCCCAGACCCAGGTAGAACAGCGCCGATTCGCGATCGGGCACCACGCGGTGGGCCGCCGCGAGCACCATTGAGATGCCCTGCGCCGCCGGGGGAGTGGCGGACGTGTCCTGGGGTGCCGGGGCAGGGTGATCGCCGTCCGGCGCGGAGGCGCCGGCCGTACCGGGCATCGGGGTGCGCTGGGTTGTGCGGGTCTCGGCCATGGCGGCTCGTCCTTCCACTTCGGAATCCTGCGTCTTCGCAGCGATTCAGCTAACCCACCGGACGTGCCGTGCCGCTATGTCCATTGGCGGTGGAGTGGTGGACTTTGGTCACCTGGGCAGGTGTCCGCTCAGTCCGCGCCGAGCTTGGCGTGCATCGTGGCCTGCACGTCTATTTCGGTCAGTATCCCGAAACCCTGCTGCGCCAAGGCGGTTCGAGTCCGTTCCACCGCCTCGGCGAAGGAGGAGCGCACCGTGGCCGACAGCGTCGTGTCCAGTTTCATCTCAGCTCTCGATTCTCATCGTTCGAACAGTCGGCGCAGCAGGCCCTTGCCTTCGGTCTCGGGGTGGCCCGGGCACCAGCGGTCGGCGGGGACGTTCGCGCGGACCTGCGCGATGTGCTGACCGCAGCCGGACCACGTGGTCTTGCCGCAGGACTTGCAGCGCACGGGGCTACACATGGTGGATTCCCTTTCCGTGGGTGTTCACGCCGGGGCCTGGCCGTCCTCGACGGCGTCGGCGAACTCGCAGAAGGCTTCATAGGCGCGGGCCCCGTGGATGGTGGCGGGGCCGCCGTGCATGAGGAAGGTGACGCCGATGGCCTCGGCGGCCTCCTGCCGGGTGGCTCCGGCGCGGGCGGCAGCCTGCCCGTGCGAGGCGATGCAACCGTCGCAGCCCTCGACCACGCCGATGGCGAAAGCCATGAGCTCCTTGGTCTTCCGGTCGAGCGCACCCGGCGTGAACGCCGCCTTGCTCAACTCGCCGAAGCCCTTGTAGACGTCGGGGATGGCGCGGCGCAGTTCGCGGTGCTGCGGCGAGAGCTCGCGCAGTACCGCGGTGCCGTGCGGGGAGGCGTGGGTGTGCTCGGTGACCGATGACATCGGCGGGGGTCCTTTCGTTCTGTGCTGTGCCGAGGGGGACTCGGTGCGAATTGGCACTCGATCTAGATCCCCCCAGGGGGATATGGCCCGAGCCTAGCATCCCCCTGGGGGGATATACAATGAACCGGTGCGGCCGCGACGGTCGCCCCGACGAACGGAGACCGACCATGCGACTGGAGCCCGAGGACACGAAGGCCATCATCACGCGGATGAAGCGGGCGCACGGCCATCTCGCCTCCGTCATCCGCATGATGGAGGGGGGCGCGGAATGCGAGGACGTGCTCACCCAGCTCGCGGCGGTCAACAAGGCCCTCAGCCGCAGCGGATACGCGCTCGTCGCCACGGGGTTGCAGCACTGCTTGACCACCGGCGGCCCCGACAGCGTGGACACGAAGAAGATGGAGAAGCTGTTCCTCTCCCTGGCGTGAAACCCGCAGGGATGCCGCACCCCGCGCTGGACGCAGCGATTTTCGTGCAGCGCGGGGTTGCGGCGTAGCGGTGCGCTTGGGCGGAGACGCACTGCCGATCGGGTCCGCTCCGTCGCGCCGTGGCGACGCGGGCAGAGGGGTGGCCCCGCAGGCGGGGCGGGGGGTGGTCGTCGCCTGCGGGGCCTGGGCAATGCAGTTCCGGGCTGCATCGGTGCAGCGAATCCGTTGGTGCAGAGCGTGTCATCAGTATTACTGCGCCGTGCGGTGGTGAATGGCCGGTCCGGTCAGGAAGATTCGTTCCCTGGATATGCGGTTCGCGTTCCGGCTATTGTCGGCGGCGGGAGCCCGCAGCATGGCGGAAGGCAGGCGGTCGAGGTGCCGACGAGCAGAGGCATCGCGGTCGGGGCGGCGGCGGTTGCGGTGCAACGCACCGAGATTCGCGCTTGCGAACCCGACGAAGGTGTCGAGGTGATCAAAGCGCTGCTGATCGACCACCGGGCACGGATCACGCTGTCCGGGGCGCAGGCCATGCGCGTCGAAGTGCGGTCGGCGGCCGTTGGCGGGCTCAGCGCGTCGATCCTGCGTTTCCCCGGGTTCGCCTATCACGGGGAGGGGGAGCCCGCCGACGCGTTGCTCGCGGGGGTGCTGCTGTCGGGCGCCGGTCACTTCACCACGGGCAAACAGGAATTGGCGCTGTCGGCGGGCGAGATGTTCCTGATGCCGAGCGATTCGAACTGGGTGACCGGTCTGCGGAATCCGGTGTACGCCGTGGTGGGAATCTCGCCGGCCATGATCGCCGAACACGCCGCCGAGGCGTGTGAGCTGTCCGGGCGGCGATTGCGGTTCCACGGGCTGGCCCCGCTCGCGGGTAAGCAGCGGTTGTGGACCGACACCGCCACGTTCCTGTTCCGCCAGCTGGTGGAGTCCGGCGCGCAGACCCTGGAGCCGCTGGTGCTGCACGGGCTCGAGCGCCTCACGACCACGGCATTGCTGACAGTCTTCCCCAATTCCACCATGACCGCGGACTACATTCCCGGCCCGGGCCGGACGGCGCCGGCGACCATCCGGCGTGCGGCCCAGTTCATCGAGGACCACGCCGCGGAACCGTTGACGCTGACCGGGATCGCCGCCGCGGCCCGCATCGGCCCGCGCGCCCTGCAGTCCGGTTTCCGCCGGCACCTCGACACCACACCGCTGCACTATCTGCGCCGGGTCCGGCTCTCCCGCGCCCATCAGGAACTGCTGGCCGCCGACCCCGGCTCCGGGGCGACCGTCGAAACCATCGCCGCGCGTTGGGGTTTCACTCATCAGGCGCGTTTCGCCGCATGGTATCGGGAGGTCTACGGCGTGCTGCCCAGCCGCACCCTGCGCGATTGACGCCGGTCGCGTCGTCATGCAGATGGTGTCGCGACCGTGACCTCAGCGCGGTATCGCCGAGGTGCGCGCAGGGGGATCGTGGATGGTGGACAGTGAATCTCGCAGTGGAAGCGAGCAGCGCGGATGAATGATCATCGCGTCCCGGCCACGTCATACGACACCGCATCGTCCGAAATGGACGACCATCGCGCTCCCGCCGCGGGCGCGAGTGCGCACACCCGCGACGCACCCGGCGTCGACCTCGATCCGCGGTGGACGGTGCGGCAGCACCCGCGCCGGTCCGCGGTATCCGATGTGCCGGTGTTCACGGTCGGATGCGGTGACGTCGCCGCACCGGGCGTGGCGGAGGACGACGCCGATTCGGGCCCGGGAATTCTCGTGGGCGGAGTGTATGCGGGCTCGGGACCGGAACAGTGCCTGCTGGAGGGTCCGCGCTGGACCGGCATCGCCGGCGGAACCAGGCCGGAGTCCGCACGCTATCTCGATCTGTATTCCGGTGTGCTGCATCGGATTGCGCAGGCCGAGGCGCAGCGATATCACAGCATGCGTTTCGCGTGCGCGGATCTGTGTGCCGTGCTGGCCATGCGGGTGACCACCAGCGCGCCGGACTTCGCTCCGGGCCCGCCGCTGCTCCCGCCACCGGGAGACCAGGCGCACGCCACGGTCGAGGTCCCGGTCGCGGCGCCCGGCGTGGGGATCGAAACCCGGTGTCTGCGTATCGAATCCGACGGCGACGGGGCGATCACCGCGGCAGCCGCGCAGCGGTCGGCCGCCACCGCGGCCGGTCACACGCTGGACCGGGTGGTGGCGGTCACCGCTGACACCCGGACCGGCAGCGGGGCCGGGCGGGCCCAGCGGGAACTGCGCCGCGCGTGGAAACAGGGGGTCGACGAGATGCTGCGGGTGCACCGTGCCGCGTGGGCCCGGCGCTGGTCGGAGGTCGGCCTCGACTTGCCCGGCGATCCGGAAACCGAACTGGCGGTGCGATTCGCGCTGTTCCAGCTGTGGTCCAACGCGGGCGCCCACGGTGAGGCCGCCGTGGGCGCCCGCGGGCTGTCCGGCCGGGGATATCGCGGCCACATCTTCTGGGACACCGACGTTTTCGTGCTGCCCGCGATGGTCTCCATGGATCCGGACGCCGCGGCGGCCATGGTGGAGTACCGGCTGCGGCGATTGCCCGCGGCACGGGAGCGCGCTCGCGCGGACGGCTGCCGGGGCGCTCGATTCCCCTGGGAATCCGCCGCCGACGGCACCGATGTGACCCCGCGCAGCGGATTCCTCGGGGGTACTCCGGTGCCCATTCTGACCGGCACCCGCGAGGAGCACATCACCGCCGACGTGGCCTGGGCCGCAGACTATTTCGCGCAGTGGACCGGCCGGCGCGGCTACCTCGAGACCACCGCGCGGGACCTGCTGCTCGACACCGCCCGCTATTGGGCGTCGCGATTCGAGCTCGACGCCGGGGGCCGCGCGCATCTGCGCGGCGTCATAGGCCCCGACGAATACCACGAATGCGTCACCGACAACGCCTTCACCAATGTGATGGCGCGGTGGAATCTGCGCCGGGCGGCCCGGCTGCGCCCCCGCGACACCCGGGAGGCCGGTGAGCAGGAGACGTGGCGCCGCCTCGCCGATCGCATTGTCGATCAGCTTCGCCCGGACGGTCGCTACGAACAGTTCACCGGCTATTTCGACCTGGAGCCGCTGACCGCCGCCGAGGTCGCGGGCCGGCATGTGGCGGCGGACGTGCTGCTGGGTCAGCAGCGGGTGGCCCGGTCGCAGTTGATCAAACAGCCGGATGTGCTGATGCTGCACCACATGATCCCGGCCGAGGTGCAGCCCGGATCGCTGAGCGCGAACCTGGATTACTACCTGCGCTACACGACCCACGGATCGTCGCTGTCGCCCGCGATCATGGCCACGCTGCTCGCGCGCGACGGCCGGCCGGACGCGGCGCTGGAGATGTTGCGGCCGGCGCTGCGCATGGATCTGGAGGACGGCACCGGCACCACCGCGTCGGGCCTGCACATGGCAACCCTCGGCGGGGTGTGGCAGGCCATGCTCACCGGATTCGCCGGGGTGCGGGTGCGATCGGGCATGGTCGTCGTTCGCCCGGAACTGCCGCGAGCCTGGCCGCGGCTGGGCATCGCGTTCCGCTGCCTCGGCCGCCGTGTGCGGCTCGACCTGACCGCGGCCGGGGTGCGCCTGCACACCGACGGCCCGCTCACGGTGGCGGTCGGCGGTCGGCGGCCCGCGGTGGTCGAGGGCGAATCCTGGTGGCCCGCAACGGAAGAGAAGGCCGGATGAGTGAGATTCTGGTGCGCCCGTCACCGCCCGCGTCGGCCATCGCGGGCGCCCTGGGCGCGGTGCTGGCGGCGGAGTCGCGTGTGCTGGCCGCGACGGTCTCGGACGCGGAATTCCTGCTCGCGCTGAACGATCCGGGTGTGCTGCTCGGCGTCGCGGAGCTGGACGGCGGCTGGCGCATTGTCGAGCAGGCGTCGAAGCCCGTGGTGTTCGTGCGCGCCGACACTCGCCTGCACAGTGTGATCGATCAGGTGCTGGTGCCACTCGACGGGACGACGGAGACGGCGAACGCGGTCGCGGAGACGGTGCGGCTGTTCCGCGCCGCCGGGGTGGAGATCATCGTGCTGCATGTCTTCGACAGCGCCACCACGCCGTCGTACTGGGATCAGGCGGCGCACGCGCGTGCGGAGTGGCAGGAGGAATTCGTATCGCGTTACTGCGCACCGTATTTCGACACCGTGCCCCCGGAGGTGACGCTGTGCAGCGGCGGGCCGGGCGAGAATGTCGTCGAGGTCGCCGACAAGTCGGCCGATCTGATCATTCTCGGCTGGTCCCGCACCCTGCTGCCGGGGCGCGCCCGCACCGTGCGCACCGCGCTGGCGGAGGCGTCCGTGCCGGTCATGCTGGTGCCCACCGTGACGACCTGACCTGCCCGCGGTGCGGCATCCGGGAACGGATCGTCTGCCGCGGCGTCACCGCGACGGCAGCGAGCTGGACTCGGGGCGGCGCGGCGCGCGCAAGGGAGCGGCGTCCCACTCGCGCAGGGCGGCGGCCACGGTGTGCTCGAGGGTGTCGGTGGTATCCAGAAGAGTTGCGCCGCACCAGTATTCGCCCGCAACCGCCATGGCCTCGGCAATGGCCGGGGTGGCCTCCGAATCGCCGTGCGCGCGGGTGCGCATACGCGCGGCGGCCATCGTGCCGGGGCAGGTGCAGCACAGCTGCACCAGATCCGAGCAGGTATCGGTGGCCAGCCGCACCGCGCGCCGGCGTTCGGCGACGTCGGTCCACGCGGCGTCCAGGATCACCGGCACACCGTGTGCGAGCCTTTCCCGGGCCCGTTCCAGCATCTGTGTGTACACAGCGTGTTTGGCCTGCGGGCGGTAGGCACCCGCGCCGAACACGCCCGCCCGCCCGGTGATGGCGCCGCGGGCACGCAATTCGGCGCGCACGGTATCGCTGGAGATCACCTCCGCGCCGGTGAGCCTGCCCAATTGGGCTGCCACGGTGGATTTTCCGGTCCCGGGCAGACCCCCGACCAGGACCAGGCGCACCGCGCCCGCGGCCAGGTGCCGCAGGGTCAGGCGCAGGTGGCGGCGGGCCTGGCCGCCGGCCTCCGGATCACCCTGGGCCGCGCGCAGGCGGTCGGTCTTGGCGCGCACCAGCGCGCGATAGGCGAGATAGTGGTGGCGCAGCGACGCGGGCGGCGCATCGCCGGAGCGGCGCAGGTACTCGCGCAGGAAATCCTCGGCGAGCCGGGAGTGCCCGCGGAATTCCAGATCCATGGCGAGGAAAGCAGCATCGTCGAGCCGGTCGACATAGCGCAACGCGTCGTCGAAATCGAGGCAGTCCAGGATGCGGAAGCCGTCGGGCAGCACGAAGATGTCCTCGGCCAGGAGATCCCCGTGCCCGTCGACGATGCGGCCCTGGGCGATGCGCTGCGCGAGTAGGTCGCCGCGACCGTCCAGGAAGCGTCCCGCCAGCAGCTCGGCATACTCCACATCGTCGGGATCGAGTGCGCCCAAGGGCTGTTCGCGCAGGCTGTGCAGCAGTGCCTGCCAGCGTGCGCGCACCGCGGCGGGCGTGCCCGCGGCCGAGATCTCGGGCCCGCGCCGCGCCGCGTCGTGCAGCCGGGCCAGCAGTTCGGCGAGAGCCGACAGTTCCGGTGCTTCCTCGTCGGCGTCGAGCCGGTCCGCGAGCCGGGCGGAGTCCGGCATCCGGCGCATGACGATCACCGGTTCGTCGGGTCCGCCGGTCGGATCGCTCAGCTGCGCCAGTCCCAGGTACACATCCGGCGCGAATCGTCGGTTCAGCTCCAGTTCGCGGGCGCAGGCCCGCTCCCGCGCCGCGGCCGTCCCGAAGTCCAGGAAGTCGGTGACGACCGGTTTCTTGACCTTGTATGCCCTTTCCCCGCACAGGAATACGACTCCGGTGTGCGTCTCGCGGACCTGAGCGAAGGGCTGGTGGTTCGGTGCCATGCGTCATCGGCTCCCGTCTCGGGTGGGGGATCGACCTTCCCAGGATTGCCCGCGCCGACCCGGCGCGGCACCGTCGAAGGTCACCGGAATGCGGAGACTTTCCGCCCGGAGCACAAGGTCCCGGACCGGGCGCGGCAGAGGTCCCGGGGGAGCGCGGGTTTTCGACTCTGCACCGGCCCGCGAGCGCGATCGATGCTGAATTCCGAGTGGGCGCGGTCGTTTTCGCGCGACGCCGCGATCCGCGCCACCCGGTCAGGAGGATCGATCATGCAACCCGACACGACCGCCGCGCCGCCCGCCGGTTCGCCGGTGAGCTCCGGCGGCTATCCCGTCCACCTGCGCGGCGATCTCGACGAACCGTTGTCGAGATGGCTGTGGCTGGTGAAATGGCTGCTGGCCCTGCCGCATTACATCGTCCTGCTGTTCCTCTGGGCGGCGTTCTGGGTGGTGACCGTGGTGGCGGGCTTCGCCATCCTGTTCACCGGCCGCTATCCGCGCGGTCTGTTCGACTTCACTGTCGGGGTCATGCGCTGGTCGTGGCGGGTGCAGTTCTACACCTACGCCGCCCTGGGCACCGACCGCTATCCGCCGTTCACGCTGCGCTCCACCGACTACCCGGCCGATCTGGAAGTCGCATACCCCGAACGCCTTTCCCGCGGACTGGTGCTGGTGAAATGGTGGCTGCTGGCGATCCCGCACTACCTGGTGCTCGGCGCGATGTACAGCGGCGGGCTCGTGCTCGGCGGCAGCGACAACGACGACGGCTCCGGCGCCACCACCGTTCCGCTGATCGGGGTGCTGGTGCTCATCGCCGCGGTGGCCCCTCTTGTTCACCGCCCGCTATCCGCGTGGACTGTTCGTTTTCGTCATGGGCGTCAACCGCTGGTTCTACCGCGTCCTCGCCTACGCCACTCTGATGCGTGACGAGTACCCGCCGTTCCGGCTGGAACAGGGTCCGCGAGACCGGTAACCGTGATCGCCGGATCGATCGCCGGCCCGGTCTCGGCCAGGGACCAAAGGCTCCCGGTCGCGGGCACGGCGGCTCTCCCGGCCCGGGATCCCATGTCCGACAGTGGAATGTGCCGGTCCACCGCGACCGGTCCAGCTTTCCGGCAATGACGGGCACGGCGGCAGCGCTGCGCCGAGGAGGTGCGCGATGGCGATCGTGACCCTGACGATGAATCCCGCGATCGATCTCGCCACCGAGGTCGACCAGGTGTGGCCGACCGACAAGATGCGCTGTGCGCCACCACGATTCGATCCCGGAGGCGGCGGCATCAATGTCGCCCGCACGGTGGCGGCGCTCGGCGCGGAGGTGACCGCGGTGTTTCCCGCGGGCGGGCCGGCCGGGGTGCTGCTCGAGGATCTGCTGCGCTGCACCGGCGTGCCGACCCGGCCGGTGCCGGTCGCGAGCCAGACCCGCCAGAACCTGGCCGTTACCGAGCACAACGGTGGCGGCCAATACCGTTTCGTCTTCCCGGGAGCCCGGCTCACCGTTCCCGAACAGCATCGATGCCTGGCCGAGGTGGAACGGACCGCCGCCGGTTGCGAGTACATCGTCGCCAGCGGCAGCCTGCCGCCGGGCGTCCCCGTGGACTTCTATCAAACCCTCGCCGATATGGCCGCCGAGCTGGGGCCGCGCCTGGTCCTCGACACCTCCGGTGCGGCGCTGCGCGCCGTACGCGGGGGTGTCTACCTGCTGAAACCCAGTGTGCGCGAACTGGCCGACTACGTCGGGCACCCGCTGCCCGCCCCGGCCGATCGCGTCACCGCCGCCCGCCGGCTGCTCGACGCCGGAGTGAGCGAGATCGTGGTGGTGTCACTGGGCGCACAGGGTGCGGTGGCCGTACATGCCGAGGGCACACAGTATTTCGACCCGATCGAGGTCACCGTGCGCAGCGGCATCGGCGCGGGCGACGCCATGGTGGGCGGCATGACCGTGGGCTTGACCCGGGGCCTGTCTCTCGCCGATGCGGTGCGGCTCGGAATCGCCTCCGCCACAGCCGCATTGGGCACCTCCGGCACCCGGCCCGGTCATCCGGCCCGGATCGAGGAACTCTTCCGCGAGCTGACCGCCGCGGCACCCGCCCACTGATCGCCGCGGAATCAGTGCTCGGGCGCGGCCAGGACCGGCGTCTGCCCGGCGGTGGCTCCGCCGTCGAGCACGAACTCCGATCCGGTGGAGTAGGTCGCCTCGGTGACCAGGAACCGCACCATGGCGGCCACCTCGTCCGGCTCCCCGAAACGGGGCAGCGGCTGGGCCGCGGCGACCGAGTCGTCCATGGCGGCGGTCATCGGGGTGTGGATCGGTCCCGGGTGCACCGAGCACACCCGGATATTCGCCGCACCCAGTTCCAGGGCCGCGGCCTTGGTCACGCCGCGCAGTCCCCATTTGCTCGCGACATAGCCGCTGATCCCGGCGTACCCGATCATGCCCGCGGTGGAGGAGACATTGACGATGACACCGTGCCCGTTCGCGCGCATCCGCGGCGCGGCGAGGTGCATGCCGAGCCACGGCCCGTAGAGGTTGACGTCCACCACATGCCGGAACAGCGCGGGACGCTCGGATTCCACCGTGCCGAAATCCAGCACGCCCGCATTGTTGATCAGCACGGCGAGCGGGCCGAATTCGTTCTCGGTCTCGTCGAGCACGCGCTGCCAATCGTCCTCGTCGGTCACATCCAGACGATGGAAACGCGCTCGCGGGCCGAGGGATTGGGCCAGGGCGGAACCGTCGTGGACCAGCAGATCGGCGATGGTGACGCCGAAGCCCTCCTTCACCAGTGCGGCCGCGACGGCGGCCCCGATACCGCGCGCGCCGCCCGTGACGATCGCGCTCCTGTGCTGTGAGTCGGTCATGATGCGGCCCTTCGAATGCCGGTGTGAATTGCTGACGCCTCGAGCATTCCCCGGCCGGCCCGGTCTCCGTGACGGTCGAAAGTCCTCGAAACAGGCTGCGTTGGACCGTGATCGGTGGCCTCAGGCGCTGCGTTCGGCGCTGTGCGCCAGCCGCAGGCCGGTCACGAGGGTGGGCTCGATGGCGATCACGCTGTCCCTGACCCCCTCCACCCACGGCTGGAGCAGGCGCTCGTAGCGGGCGATGCGCTCGGGGTCGGTGACCTGGCGCGCGATGCCGGTGACCACCACCGACCAGCCCAGATGGCCGATGGGATCGATATCGTCGGCCTCGTAGGCCACCACCATCTCGGCATCGGCGCGGACCGCGGAGGTCAGGCGGGAGGCGAGCCGGGTGCGGATCACGACGAAGTCATCGGTGTCGACGATATGGTTCACCGGCCGGACGGCCGGCATCGCGTTGCGGGTGAAAACGACGCGCCCGAACGGCGCGCTCGCCAGCAGTCGCATCGCCTCGCCGCGCGAAAGCTCCACGACATCCATGACACACCAGTCCTTCCGACCGGATCATTCGCTACCGGCACTGTCCATGCCAGCACGCGGCGTCCGCTCGGGGCAGGGCCGAAGGTCCTCGAACCTGTCGGGATTACCAGGCTTTCACGGTGCCGCGCCGGGCCGATCGGCCGTCGCGAGCGGACGCACGACCTCCCCGAGCGGCAGCCGCGGCGTGGCGGGCACGGCGGCGGCACTGGTTGCCGCCCAGCCCATTCGGATGATCAGCTGGGGATGTCCGAAGCCGTTGAGCACCTCGGTGCGGACGCGTTCGCGCAGGGCGGGAACCTCGAACGGCTCGCTGAGCGGGCAGGTGGCCAGCCCGTGCGTGGTGGCCGCCAGCAGGATCGCGCTCGCCGACTCCCCGGCGCGCAGCCACGACAGCCGATCGTCGGACGCGGTGGACAGCAGCAGCAGCTGTGCCGCCTCATCGGTGTCGCGGACGACCGCCTCGGGCAACCGCGGATCGGCGAAGGGCCGGACGGTGGGATGTGGGGTGGCGACCGCGTTGCGGGCGGGCACCCCCTGTGGCGCCGCGTGCCGTCCGCTCCAGGCGCGCAGTTCCGCGGTATAGGAGGGATCGTGTGCGTGCAGATCGGCGGCCTGCCGGAAGGTGCGCAGCAGCCGGGCGCGATCGAGCGCTGAATCGATCACGCGCACCGCGACTCCGGGCAGGTCGCCGGCCGCCGCCACCGCGGCGCTCTGCGGAGCCTGCATCTCCCAGGAGGTGAACCGGCGGCGGTCGCTGCGCCGGCGGGTGATCGCGCGGGCCTGCCGTTCCGCCTCCGCGTCCGGGGTCGAGTGCCGGAATTCCAGCGCGGCCAGGTGACGCGGTTCGGCCGGGTTCGGCAGGCGGTGCACCACCGCCGCCCAGCCCAGCGCGCGCATCGCCACCTCCAGATGATGCAGTGCCGCACCGCAGCTCAGCACCAGTTCCCGGCCATCGGGGTCGGTCTGCGGCAGCCGGCGGCTGTCGTCGGAATAGAGGTGCACGGTCGTGTCCCCGAGACGCCACTGCCACGGCTGGGTGTTGTGCACCGAGGGCGCTCGGGTGGCCAGCGCCAGCGCGGAGCGCAGGGTATCGGGGTCCGGATGGGTCCGCGACATCACATGTCCTCCTTCAGGATTCGGTGCCACGTCGGCGCCGACACGGGTGCGCCCGCACGGCGGTCCCGGGCGGATGTGGGCACGAGCATGCCGTTCACGCGCGGTCCGGCCCAGAGGCCAATGTCCTTCCGTGTCCGGGCAAGAGGGCACCGAAACGCCCGGATGGGACCAAATGCCCTGGATCGGCGGACCAAGGCAGCGTCCGTGCGGGGGCCGAAGCTGGTCTTGGTGATGCCCAAGGATTCTGCCGGTCGGGTCCGCGCCCGGCGCAGAATTCCTCCATGGCCCCGAACAGCTCGAGGCGACAACGGAGTCGCCGGAAGGGGTGGACCGTCACAACGGCGTGACGCGGACTCCCACCGCGAGCATCGGACCGGCAGTGTTCCGCACGAACGTCGCGCACGCCGGGACCTCCGCCTCTAGAGCGTCCCGCCGCGGATGCGCACGCTGGGATTTGTGAACGAAAGCAGAAAGGCTGTGCCGGTGATAGATTCGCGCCACCACGATGCCGTGATCCTCGACATGGACGGCGTGGTCACCGACAGCGCCGCGGTGCACGCGGCGGCGTGGACGCGGATGTTCGACGAATTCCTGGCCGCGCGCCCGGAGACGGCCGGAGAGGATCACACGCCGTTCACCCCCGACGACTACCTGCGCTCGGTGGACGGCAAACCGCGATACGACGGTGTCGCCGATTTCCTTGCCGCCCGGGGTATTTCGCTGCCCCCGGGGGACGCCTCCGACGGTGAGGACGCCGGCACGGTCTGCGCGCTGGGCAATCGCAAGGACCGGTTGTTCCGGGAACTGCTGGAGCGCGACGGGGTCCCGGCCTTCGCGTCCACGGTCGCGCTGGTGCGCCGGCTGCAGACCGCCGGCATCGGCGTGGCCGTCTTCTCCGCCAGCCGCAATTGCGCCGAGGTGCTGAAGGCCGCGGGCATCGGCGACCTGTTTCCGGTGCGCGTCGACGGCCTGGTGGCCGAGGAACTCGGCCTGGCGGGCAAACCCGATCCGGCCATGCTGCTCGAGGCCGCGCGCCGCCTGGACGCCGATCCGGGCCGGACGGTGGTCGTGGAGGATGCCGAGGCCGGTGTCGCCGCGGGCCGCGCGGGCGGTTTCGGACTGGTGATCGGGGTGAACCGCGGCGATCACGCGGCGCGACTGCTCGAGCGCGGCGCCGACGTCGTGGTCGATGATCTCTCCGACGTGCGACTGCGCAGCGGCTTCCGCCGGATGTCCGAGGTGCCCGATGCCCTGGCGTCCTGGGCGCGCATCGGAGACCTGCTCGACACCGAGAAGATCGCGGTACTCCTGGATTTCGACGGCACGCTCTCCGACATCGTTCCCGATCCGGCCGCAGCCACCCTGGTGGACGGCGCGGCCGAGGCCCTGAAGAAATTGGCCGAGCACTGCCCGGTCGCGATCGTCAGCGGCCGCGACCTGGATGACCTTCGGGCCCGCGTGGGTGTCGAGGGGCTGTGGTACGCGGGCTGCCATGGATTCGAACTGCTCGCCCCGGACGGCTCCACCCACACCCACGACGCCGCGCCGGGCGCCGAGCGGGCATTGGCGGAGGTCGCCGGCGAACTGCGCCGCCGACTCGGTGACATCCCGGGAATTCTGGTGGAGCACAAGCGTTTCGCCGTCGCGGTGCACTATCGACGCGTCGCTCCCGAGCGGGTGGCGGCGGTGGTCTCCGCGGTGCACGAGCTGGCCCGTGGCCAGGGCCTGCGGGTGACCGGAGGCCGCAAGGTGGTCGAGTTGCGCCCGGATATCGACTGGAACAAAGGATCCGCGCTGCGCTGGATCCTCGGCCACCTGACCGTATCGGTGCTGCCGATCTATATCGGCGACGACCTCACCGACGAGGACGCTTTCGACGCCGTCGAAGCGGATGGTCAGTCGATCGTGGTGCGCCACAACGAGAACGGGGATCGGCACACCGCCGCCCACTTCGCGGTGCCCGGCCCGGCCGGAACGCGGATCCTGCTGGACCGGATGGCGGACCTGCTGCTGGCCGGCGCGGAATCGGCCGTCTCCGACACCTGGGTGCTGGCCTTCGACGGCTACGATCCCACCCACGAGCGACTGCGTGAGGCGCTGTGCACGGTCGGCAACGGATATCTCGGAATCCGTGGCGCCGCACCGGAATCCGCAGCGGGGGAGCGCCACTATCCGGGCACGTACGTGGCCGGTGTCGGCAACCGGCTCTACGACCGGATCGCCGGGCGCACCGTCGACAACGAGAGCCTGGTGAACCTGCCCAACTGGCTGCCGGTCACCTTTCGCATCGGCGACGGCGACTGGTTCGACATCGACAGTGTCGAATTGCTCTCCTACCGGCAGGAATTCGATCTGCGCCGGGCCGTGCTGGAACGCCGCTTCCGCTTCCGCGACACCAGCGGGCGCATCACGCGGGTGCGGCAGCGCCGCTTCGCGTCCATGCACGCACCCCATCTGTGCGCGCTGGAGACCGCAGTCACCGCCGAGAACTGGTCGGCCACAGTGGTTTTCCGGTCCGCGGTGGACGGCGCGGTGAGCAACAGCCTGGTGGCGCGCTATCGCGAGCTGTCGCATCTGCACCTGGAGCCGGTGTCGGCCCGCGAGCTGTCGGCCGAGTCGGTGCTGCTGTACGCGCGCACCGGCCGGTCCGGTATCCCGGTCGCCGTCGCCGCGCGCGGCACCCTGCACCGGGACTGCGTGAAGCTGTGTCCCGCAACCGAACTCGTCGACAGCGAGGGCAGGATCGGCCATGACCACACCGTCACCATGGATTCCGGCGACACGGTCGTGCTGGAGAAGATCGCCGCCATCGTGACCGGCCGCGACAATGCCGTCTCGGCCGCGGACGAGCAGGCCGTGCGCGGGCTGGACACCGCCGGATGCTTCGCCGACCTGCTGGACCGCCATACCGCGGCGTGGGAGCACCTGTGGGATCGGCTGCGCATCGACCTGGACGGCCGCGGCGACGGCGCGGTGCGAGTGATCCGGCTGCACCTGGTGCATCTGATCCAGACACTGTCCCCGCACACCGCCGACCTGGATGTCGGCGTCCCGGCCCGCGGCCTGCACGGCGAAGCCTATCGCGGGCACGTCTTCTGGGACGAGCTGTTCGTCTTCCCGCTGCTGAACCCGCGCTTCCCCGAACTGGCGCGCGGCCTGCTGCGCTACCGGTACCGCCGGTTGCCCGAGGCGCGGCGCGCGGCGGCCGCCGCCGGGCTGCCGGGGGCCATGTTCCCCTGGCAGTCCGGCAGCGACGGCCGCGAGGAGAGCCAGGTGATGCACCTGAATCCGCTATCGGGACACTGGAATCCGGATCCGAGCAGCCGGGCCCGCCACATCGGCAGCGCGGTCGCCTACAACGTCTGGCAGTACTACCAGGCCACCGGTGATATCGAATTCCTCACCGGCTGGGGTGCGGAGCTGCTGGTGGAGATCGCCCGATTCTGGGCCGGCCTGGCCGACTACGATCCCGCGCACGACCGCTATCACCTGCGCGGTGTCATCGGACCCGACGAATTCCACACCGGCACACCGCAAGCGCCCGGATCCGGGATAGACGACAACGCCTACACCAATGTGATGGCGGTCTGGACGATCATGCGGGCCCTCGAGGCGCTGGAGCGGGTGACCCCGCGGGCACGGGCCGAACTGCTGGAGACCCTGGCGGTCGCGCCGGGGGAGCCGGCGCGCTGGGAGCATGTGAGTCGCCGCATGTACATCCCCTTCCACGACGGTGTCCTCAGTCAGTTCGACGGTTACGAGCAACTGGCGGAACTGGATTGGGACGGTTACCGCCGTCGCTACGGCGACATCCAGCGGCTGGACCGCATCCTCGAGGCCGAGGGCGATGACGTCAACCGGTACAAGGCCGCCAAACAGGCCGACGTGCTGATGCTGTTCTATCTGCTCTCGGCCGACGAACTGCGCGAGGTGCTGGGCCGGCTGGGCTACGAGCTGCCCGGCGAGATGATCCCGCGCACCATCGACTACTACCTGGCGCGCACCTCGCACGGCTCCACCCTCAGCGCGCTCGTGCACGCCTGGGTGCTGGCCCGCGCGCACCGCGCGCAGGCCATGGACTTCTTCGCCCGGGTCCTCGAATCCGATGTGGCCGACATTCAGGGCGGCACCACCGAGGAGGGAATCCACCTGGGCGCCATGGCCGGAAGCATCGACCTGGTGCAGCGCTGCTTCACCGGCATGGAGATCCGGGCCGACCGCCTGATCTTCCATCCGCGGTGGCCCGGCGAGCTGGGCACGCTGCGCTTCAGCCTGTTCTACCGGGGGCATCGGCTCGCCATCCGCGTCGACGCCGACGAACTGGAGGTGGCCGCCGACCCCGGCGACGCGGGACCGGTGGAGATCCACTGTCAGGGCCGCACCGAGTCGCTGGCGGCGGGCGACAGCGTGCGAATCGCACTTTCCGCCGGGGGTCTTTCGTCCCCTGGCCAGTGACGATCGACCGCAGTCGCCGCCGGTCCCGCCTTTCTACCGTGAAGTGACGGCCCATCCGGGCCCGGACAATTCGAGCGCATCGGAGGCCATCATGACGCGACAGGACCATGACGAACCGCACCGAGTGGCCACGGCGGCCGTGGTGGTCGGCGTGGACGGATCCCCCGGATCCGAGCGCGCCCTGCGCTGGGCCGCGGACTACGCGGCCGACCGCGATCGGGACCTGTTGATCGTGCACGGCCTGGCGCTGGTGTCCGCGAGCAGCGTGGTCGGCCCGTACGAGGTGGTCATGCCCGATGTCCTCGACAGCATGCACGCGCGGGGCCGCGCGGTGCTCACCCGTGCCGAGGCGCGGGTGCGCGAGCACCGTGCGGGGCTGCGCATCTCGACGCTCATGACCTCCGATACCGGGGCGGCGCTGCTGATCTCGCGCAGCGCGGACGCCTACGCGGTGGTCCTCGGCGCCACCGGGACCATCGGAACGATCGGACATCTGGGCTCCACGCTGCTCGCGGTGACCAGTCACGCGCAGGGCACGGTGATCGTCGTGCGGCCGGAGGCCGAGGACGACGACGCGATCCGCCTGACCGGCCCCGTCGTCGTCGGCGTCGACGGCAGCCCGGTCAGCGAGGCCGCCATCGCGGCGGCCTTCGCCGAGGCGGCCGAACGCCGGACCGGCCTGGTCGCCGTGCACGCCTGGAGTGACTGGGCCGCAGGCACATTCGCCGGACAGCTGCCGCCGATCGCGGCGGCCGACCTCGAGACCGTGGAGGAGGCCGTCCTCGCCGAACGGCTGGCCGGTTGGCAGGAGAAGTACCCGGACGTCGTGGTCACCCGGCGGCTGTACCCGGCCGGTCCGGGCGAGGCCCTGCTCGACTGGTCGAAGGTCGCGCAACTGCTGGTGGTCGGCAATCGAGGTCGCGGCGGATTCCGCGGCCTGCTGCTGGGTTCCACCGCTCACACCCTGGTCCAGCACGCCTACTGCCCGGTCATGGTCGTGCACCCCGATCGCGGAGAGGACACCCGGCGATGACTCAGACCCTGTCCGGCACCCGGGCCGGCCTGCGCCCGGACCTCATCGATCTGGACGCCTGGTGGCGAGCCGCGAATTACCTTGCCGCAGGCCAGATCTATCTGATGGAGAATCCGCTGCTCACCGAGCCGCTGCGGCCCGAGCACATCAAACCGCGGCTGATCGGGCACTGGGGGACCGTGCCCGGCGTGACCCTGACCTACGCGCACCTCAATCGCGCGATCATGCGGACCGGCCAGGAGATGCTGTTCGTGCTGGGCCCCGGGCACGGCGCCGCGGCGCTCAATGCCGCGTCCTGGCTCGAGGGCACCTATTCGCTGCGGCATCCGGAGGTCGGCCAGCACCTGGACGGCATGCGAGAACTGTTCCGGCAGTTCTCCTTTCCCGGCGGCGTACCCAGCCACGCCGGACCGCAT
Organism: Nocardia huaxiensis; assembly: GCF_013744875.1. Taxonomy (NCBI): domain Bacteria; kingdom Bacillati; phylum Actinomycetota; class Actinomycetes; order Mycobacteriales; family Nocardiaceae; genus Nocardia; species Nocardia huaxiensis. The sequence continues at coordinate 5,509,185 of NZ_CP059399.1, read as the reverse complement.
CTGCCCGGATCCATTCACGAGGGCGGGGAGCTCGGCTACTCACTGGCCCATGCCACCGGTGCGGCGCTGGACAATCCGAATCTGGTGGTGGCGTGCATGATCGGTGACGGGGAGGCCGAAACCGGGGCGCTGGCCACCAGCTGGCACGGCTCACTGTTCCTGGATCGTGTCACCGACGGCACCGTCCTGCCGATCCTGCACCTCAATGGCTACAAGATCGCCAATCCGACTCTGCTGTCGCGCATGTCGCGCGGCGAACTCGACGATCTGCTGACCTCGCAGGGCTGGGAGCCCATGTACGTCGAGGGCAGCGATCCGGCCGAGGTGCACGAACGCTACGCCACCGTGCTCGACGAGGCCATGGCCCGCATCCGCGGCATTCGCGAGGACGCCGAACAGGGTGTGGGCCCGCGTGACCCGTACCGTCCGATGATCGTGCTGCGCACGCCGAAGGGCTGGACCGGACCGGCGACGGTCGACGGCGCGCAGATCGAAGGCACGTTCCGCGCCCACCAGGTGCCGCTCACCGGAGTGCGCGAGAATCCGGAACACCTTGCGCTGCTGGAGAAATGGCTGCGCTCCTACCGGCCGCAGTCGCTGTTCGACGCCGAGGGCCGCCCGGTGGACCGCATCGCGCGCCTGCATCCGGACCACCTGCGGATGAGCGCGAGCCGGGCCGCGCACGGCCACGACAGCGTCGATCTGCGGCTGCCCAGCCCCGCCGACTACGCGATCGGATTCACCGCGCCGGGAACGGAATCGGCCGAGGCCACCCGCGTGCTGGGCGGCTATCTGCGCGACGCGCTCACCGCCAACCCGCACAACCTGCTGTTCTTCGCCCCCGACGAGCTCGTCTCCAACCGCCTGGACGCGATCCTGGAGGTGACGAACCGGCGCTGGCGCGCCGCCCGCCTGCCGCAGGACGATCGCCTGTCCCCGAACGGCCGGGTCTTCGAAGTCCTGTCGGAACACCTGTGCCAGGGCTGGCTGGAAGGCTATCTGCTCACCGGCCGACACGGCGTCTTCACCACCTACGAGGCCTTCGCCCACATTGTCGACTCGATGGTCGTGCAGCACGCCAAATGGTTGCGCATGGCCGCCGAATTCCCGTGGCGCGAAACCATTCCCAGCCTCAACTACCTGATCACCTCACATGTGTGGCGGCAGGACCACAATGGCGCCTCCCATCAGGATCCCGGTTTCATCGACCACGTGCTCAGCAAGCGGCCCGAGGTGAGCCGGGTGTACCTGCCGCCGGACGCCAACTGCCTGCTGCACGTGTTCGACCACTGCCTGCGCAGCCGCGGCCGGGTGAACGTCGTGGTGGCGGGCAAGCAGCCCGCCCTGCAATACCTCGACGACGACGCCGCCCGCGTGCACTGCGAACGCGGCCTGGGCGTGTGGCAGTGGGCGAGCACCGACCTCGACCGTCCCGCCGAGGTCGTGCTGGCCTGCGCCGGGGACGTCCCCACCCAGGAAACCCTCGCCGCCGCGGCGCTGCTCCGGGAGCTGGTGCCCGACTTGGCCGTTCGCGTCGTCAATGTGGTCGACCTGGCCCGCCTGTTCCCGCCGGACCGGCACCCGCACGGCATCCCCGACGACGAATACCGCGCCATCTTCACCGACGCACCGGTCGTCTTCGCCTTCCACGGCTACCCCTGGCTCATCCACCGCATCGCCTACCGCCGCCCCGGCCACGACCTCCTGCACGTGCACGGATTCACCGACAATGGCACCACCACAACACCTTTCGCCATGTGCGCGATGAACGGCATCGACCGCTTCAGCCTGGCTGCGGCGGCGCTGGCCGAGGTGCCGCGCCTGTCGGAACAGCTGGCGTATCTCACCGAGGAACTCACCTGGCGTGCGGAAGCCGCCCGCAACCACATCCGCCGCTACGGGGAGGATCCGCCGGACATCGCCGGCTGGCGCTGGCCCGCATAATCCGGGCGGTGCGACTATTCGGGCCCGGGCGGGTGGCTTCCCGCCCGGGCCCAGTCGTCTGTGTCAGCGGTTCGGCTCGGCCGGGCGCGGGAGATATCGGGTCCAATCGATGCGCGCGAGCAGGACGAGGGCGGCCAGCATCGCGACCTGAATCGCGACGCCATACGGCGAGGTGATCGAATCCAGCAGGGCGGCACCGAGATTGCGTTCGGCGACGCTGGTCGCGCCGACATAGAGGGAATAACTGACGAGCCTGCCCAGCACATGCGCGACGGTGAGCGGCAGCAGGCGCATCCCCATCAGCCCGGCCGCCTCGAACAGCTGCGCCGAGGGCAGTGGCGACAGCAGGAACAGTGCGTACCCGGCGATCGAGCGGCCGCGGTGGCCGGTGAGATAGCTGCTGGCGGCGGACAGCGCCGTTTTGCGGTGTGCGCTCAGCCGATCCCGGACCCGGCCGGTCGCGGTGCCGAGCAGGTAGCGGCCCGCGCCCGACGTGAGCGCGCCCAGCAGGACCAGCGCCACGGGATCCAGATGCCAGTTCAACTTGAACAGCACCAGCACCAGCGCGGTCGGCGGACCGAAGGCCGGCATCAGGTTCACCAGCAGCACCACGCCGACGACGGCCAGGTAGAACTCCATACTTGCAGTCCAGCAGGCGAATCCGCCCCCGCACAGGGAACAAGGTCACGAGCGGGCGGGTCTAGCCGACCGCCTGCGCGCGCACCGCGTCGAGCTGGGCCGGGGTGCCCAGCACGATGAGAATCGTGCCGGCGTGCACGGGCGTCTCGTCGGCGGGGTTGGCGATGAACCTGCCCTCCGAGGTCCGCAGGGCCAGCAGCAGCGCGCCGGTGGTGCGGCGCAGTGCGGTGTCGGTGAGGGAGCGGCCGGCCAGCCGGGAATCGGGGGCGATCGTGATTTCCTCGATGCGATACTCGAGGCTGTCCTCGTGCATGACCACGTCGAGGAATTCCGCGACATTGGGTTGCAGGGCGAACGCCGCCATGCGGCGACCGCCGATCAGCTGCGGATTGACGGCCCGATTCGCTCCGGCGCGAAGCAGTTTCGACTTGGAGGATTCGGTGCGGGCGCGCGCGATGATCACCAGATCCGAGCGCAGCGCCCGGCTCGACAGGGTCACATAGACATTGTCGGCATCGCTGTCCAGCGCCGCGATCAGGGCCTGCGCGTGCTCGATGCCGGCCGCTTCGAGCACGCTGTCATCGGTGACATCGCCGAGGATGTGCGGAAACTCGATGTCGCGCAACCGTTCCGGGTCGCGGTCGATGACGACGATGGTCTTGCCGAGGCTGGACAGGTATTGCGCTGTCGAGCAGCCCACCCGGCCCCAGCCGCACACGATCACATGCCCGCGCATCCGGGCTATCCGGCGGTCCATCCGTCTCCGTTCCACATGGTTGCGCAGATGTCCTTCGATGAGGGCTTCCAGCATCACCCCGAACAGGTAGAACACCGTCCCCGCACCGACCAGGATGATGCCCATGGTGAACACCTGGCCCGCCGGGGTCAGTGGCTGCACCTCACGGAACCCGACGGTCGTTATGGTCGTCACCGTCTGGTACATCGCGTCCAGGAAACCGAATCCGAGGACCATGTAACCGGCGGTCCCCACCAGTGCCACCAGCAGGAACGCCAGTGCTACACGGCTGAGACGGCGCAACGGGTCCACGCTTGGAGATTCTGTCATCGATTGCCCGCCGTCATGATCATCCGGCCCGAACAGGTGCCGAAGGTCCCTGGTTCATGGGCCGGAGAGACGGTCGCGACATGCGGCGATAGTCACTGCCGAAGGTGCCGGGAAGGGTGACATCGGGCTCTGCCGCGCGCACCGCCGCTGCCGCACTGTGAAGGAACACGAATACGGGGCGATACCGCCGGTGTTCGTGACCGAAACATCCTGTGAGAGGGAGACACTCATGAACTGGCCCATGGCAGCGGTGCTCATCGCCCTGCTCATCATGATCACCGCCATCGTGACCACGTATTTCGGCGTCAAGTTCGGGCCCAAGAAGTAGCGCCGGTCCGACCGCGTACAGGAGGAATCATGGCCGACAATGCCGATCCCGCGCCCCGGATGCCGCCGATCGTGGCCGCCACCGACGGTTCGGAGATCTCCTCTCAGGCGGTGGCCTGGGCGGCGGTCGAAGCCCAATCGGTCGGCAGCCCACTGCATATCGTCACCGCCTGCGTCATCCCCGGGTTCGGGGATCCGGTGACGGCGGTGCGCGCGGCGGAACTGGCCGAGTTGCGCGCAAGCTCCGCCCGGGTACTCGCCGAGGCGCGCCGAATCGCTGAAAACGCGACGCCCGGCGCCGATCTCGCCATTACCACCGAGTTCGTTCTCGACCCGATCACCCCGACGCTCATCGACCGCTCGCGGCACGCGCGCATGATCGTGGTCGGCAATCGTGGCCGCGGAGCCGTCCGGCGGGCGGTGCTGGGTTCGGTGAGCACGGCGCTGAGCCGGCACGCCCACTGCCCGGTCGCGGTCGTGCACGGTGTCACGCCGGACGAACCCGTCTCGGCCACCGCACCGGTGGTGGTCGGCGTGGACGGCAGCGCCAACTGCCTGCCGGCCGTCGAAGCGGCCTTCGACGCGGCAGCCCGGCGCAAGGTGCCGGTGCTGGCGGTGCACGCCGGACACGACACCAGCGGATTCGACCTCGAGGTGCGCGGGTGGGAATCGGTGCGCCGCGGCGAGGACGAGCGGCTCGTGGCGATACTCAGCGATTTCGTCGACCGGTACCCGCAGGTGCAGGTGCAGCGAATCATCGTGTGCGACACCCCCGTCCGGGCGCTGCTGCGGCACGCCGAGCAGGCCCAGCTGCTGGTGGTCGGCAGCCACGGGCGCGGCGGCTTCGCCGCCGGCGTGCTCGGCTCGGTGAGCACCGCACTGCTGCACTACGCGCCGTGCCCCGTGCTCGTGGTGCGGAAGGACTCGCGCCATGACACGTAATCCGCACCTGCCGCTGCGCCTGTGGCGGCTGGGACCGTGGAACTCGAATCCGCTGATGCGCGGCTCCGATCGGTGCCAGACGGTGATCCGGCTGCTGGTGATCGCGCTGGCCCTGCTCGCGGTACCCCTCGCGGGCGCGGGCGGCACCGCGGCCTACGCGGGTTCGGTGGAGCGGATCAAGGTCGACAATGCGGGGAAGACCGCTGTCACGGCGACCCTCACGGCCGAACCGGAGCCGAAGGGGCCCTTCGCCCGCTACGCCCCGCCCCGCTACGAGGCGCCGGTCCGCTGGGAACGCGACGGTCGCACCGAGACCGCCACCCTCGTCGTCGACCACACCGCCACCGCCGGGTCCGAGGTCCCGCTGTGGATCGACGAGGCAGGACGGCCGACGAGCATGCCCCGGCTGCCCTCCAGCGCGGCCTGGGACGGGATCGGCACGGCCGCAGCGATCCTCATGGCCGTCTGGGTGAGCGCGGTGGCGATCGATCGGTCGATCGACTACCTGCTGACGCGCCGGCGCGGCATCCGCTGGGAGGCCGAATGGCGCGAGCTCAGCCGACCGATCGAAACCTAGTGCGGCAGTGGGATTCCAGGCGTGCGCCCCTGGATAGGAGGTGACCGCGGTCACCGACCGCGGTTACCTTCGCTTCTCACGACGAGACCTCCGGCCAAGCCATGATCGATGTGTCAGAACACATTTCGACTCCATGGGATATCGGCTATGACCGAATTGCGACCGCTGGACGCCGGATTCCTCGAACTCGAGGATTCCGATCAGCACATCAGTCTCGGAATCGGCGCCGCGGCGATCCTCGACGGACCGCCGCCGCCCCGCCACCAGTTCCTCGAGGTGATGCGGGTCAGAGCGGGAGACAATCCGCGGCTGCGCCAGCGACTGCGCCGGGCCACCCTGGACCTCTCGGCGCCGGTATGGGAGGACGACCCCGCTTTCGATCCGGCGCACCACATTCGATGGACGGCCCTGCCCGCGCCCGGTGACGAGGCGGCCCTGTCCGAACTGCTGGCGACCGAGCTCACCGAACGGCTGGACCGCGATCATCCACTGTGGCAGTGCGTCGTGGTGGAAGGACTGTCCGGGGATCGGTGGGCCCTGCTGGTCAAGGCGCACCACAGCCTGGTGGACGGGGTTTCGGGAATCACGCTGCTGGCGCAGTTCTGCGACGACCTTCCGACCGCCCCCGGCCCCGACGAATCCGGGGACTCGCAGGAGAAGCCGCGCAGCGCAGGCGGTCTGGACTGGATCGCGCGCAGCCTGCTGCTACCCGTGGAACTGCCGCGGCAGGCGATCGGCATGGCGCGCAGCCTCATTCCCGTGGTTCGCGCCGCGGTGACCCCGACCGCCGGGACCTCCCTGAACGGCCCGATCGGACGCCAGCGCCGCTACATCGCCGCCCGGACCTCCCTGCTCGAATTCCGGGAGATCGGCGCGGCCTTCGGCGCGACCGTCAACGATGTCGTGCTCACCGTGATCGCCTCCGGCTACCGCAGCCTGCTGCTGGCGCGCGGCGAGGACCCGACCCGCGACAAACTGCGCATCCTGGTGCCGGTGTCCATGCGCTCCTCGGACGCGAAATACGTGATGGACAACCGGGTTTCGGCCATGCTCCCGCATCTGCCGATCGACATCGCCGACCCCGTCGAACGCCTGCGCGCCATTCACGACAACCTGACCGCGCACAAGTCACGCGGCGAGGCGCAGGCCGAGAAGGCGGTGCTGGGCATGTCGTCGTGGCTGCCGTTCGCGCCGCTGGCCTGGAGCCTGCGCCTGCTCTCGCATCTGCCGCAGCGCGGCGTCACCGCCATCGCCACCAATATCCCGGGCCCGCGCCGCGAACTGTCGGTACACGGTCGCCGGATCCTCGAGCTGTGGCCCGTCGTGCCCATCGCCATGCGGCTGCGGACCGCCGTCGCCATCCTCAGTTACGTCGACCAGCTCACCTTCGGAATCACCGGCGACTATGACGGCGCACCCGATATCGAACTGATCGCCGACGGAATCCACAGCGCGACAGCGGAACTGCTGGCCGCCGCCCGCTCGGGCAAACCCGCCCGGACACCTTGAACCGCCCCGAATGACGAACCCACGACTGCGCCGCCGAGATCCGAGGGATCCCGGCGGCGCAGTCGTACGGCAGCAGCCGTGTGCGGCGCGCTACTCGATGCGCTCGTGCTCGGCACCGCGCACCACGGTCAGGGTGGCCAGGGCGGCAGCGGCGGCCACCACCGTGAGTGCCATGAAACCCAGTGCGTACGAATCGAATACGGTGTACACCACGCCCATGACCAGCGGCGGGACGAACCCGCCCAGTCCGCCGGCCGCGCCGACCACACCGGTCACCGCGCCCACCCGATTCTCCGGCGCGCGTGCGGCGACCAACGCGAACACGGCCCCGCTGCCCGCACCCAGCGCCGCGGCCATGGTCAGAAATGCGATGGTGCCCAGGGGAATCAGCGCGGGCCCGCTCGACTGGACCCCGGCCGCGACCGCCACCGCGACGAAGGCCGACGCCAGCACCCGCACCGGGCCGAAGAGATCCGAGAGCCACCCGCCGACCGGCCGCAGCACCACCGCGAGCACCACGAAGCCGGCCATCCGCGCGGCCGCGTCGGCCTGGGTGAGTCCGTACGCGGTCTTCAGGTAGGTGGGCAGGTACACCGAAAACGCCACGTAGCCACCGAAAGCCACCGCGTACAGTGCGGCGGCCTGCCAGGTCACGGACAGTCGCACGGCTTTCCCGAGCCGCCCGGCCAGGGATTCGGCCGGGACCGTGCGCCCGGGAGCGTCCCGCAGGAACAGCGCGGCCACGACCGCGTAGGCGACGAGCGCGGCGGCGGTCACCAGGAACGGCGTCGCCACCGAACCGGCGTCGACCAGCCGCACGGTGGTCAGGGCGCTGATCGCGGTGCCGCCCATGCCCGCGCCGAAGACGCCCACCGCCAGCCCGCGCCGCTCGGGCGGGAACCACGCGTTCACGAACGGCACGCCGATGGCGAAGGCGGTGCCGCCCAATCCCAGGAAGAAGCCGCCGAGTATCAGCGACAGCAGGCTGCCGTGCCCGATCGTGCCCAGGAACAGCACCGGGACCGCGGTGAGCAGCGAAACCACGGTGAACATGGCCCGGCCGCCGTATCGATCGGTGAGCGCTCCGACCGGAATCCGGCCCAGCGCGCCCACCAGCACCGGCACCGCGACCAACAGCGCCTGCTGGAAGGCGCTGAGCCGCAAGGATTCCTGGAAGAGCGGGCCGAGGGGGCTGAGCAGCGCCCACGCCCAGAAGTTGACGGCGAAGCCGGCCGTGGCCAGCGCCAGCATGGCCGTGCGCGGGCTCGAATCCCGCGGTGTCGCAGGGGATTCGCGGTGAGAGGAGAGCTGTGTCATGGCGGTGCGGTCTTTCGAACGAGCGTGATCAGCGGGTCAGCGGCAGCGAAGACGAGCGGGCCGAGCGCGCGGAGCGGTCGGCGGCGTCGGGGGAGTCCGGCATCAGCAGCACCGGACACGGTGCGTGGCGGATCAATTCGCGGGTGACCGGAGCCATTCGCTCCGGGTGATCACGGTTGACGTCGTGGCCGATCACGATCAGGCTCGCGCCCGCGCTCATATAGGCGATCGTCTCGACGGCGTCACCGACGACGGTCACCGGGCGCACCGTGACGGTGGGGAAATCGCGCAGGGTGTGCGCGATCTGCGCATCCGGCACCACCGGCACCCTGCCCCCGTAGTGGAACGCGCCGGTCCAGGTGCGGCCCTGCCAGATGCGCGCCACCACCACGGCGTCGCCGCGCGCCCGGGCGGCCCGGAACCCGGCCAGCAGCGCGGGTTTCGCCGTATACCAGGCATTGACCACCACGAGCACCGGTCCCGACTCGATCTCCGCGCGGCGGACGAGCGCGACCGGACAGTAGGCGTCGCGGCTCACCGCCAAGGCGGTCGAGCCGAGCACCATATGGGAGAAGAAGCCGATATCGGCGCAGCCCAGCGCGACCCACGCCGCGTCGCGCGACAGCGTCGTCAGCACCCGGTCGGCCTGGCCCCACACCACCTCGTCGGTCAGGTCGAGGGGTTCGGTGACACCGGCCTGCGACCAGTGCGACAGCGCCGCGCGCCGCGCCGCCGCCAGCGTGCCGAGGGCGGCGCGATGCTTGCCGCCGCCGGGCCGGAAGGCCGGCTTGTCGATATCGGGCAGCACCAGCACCAGTCGCAGCGGCGCCGGGCGGGCGATGACTTCCGTGACGGCCCACCGGACGGCACGCAGCGCCGCCGGAGAACCGTCGACGCCGACCACCACCGGCTTGCGGGCATCCGCGCCGGATCGTTCGCCGGTCCTTGTACTCGCATCCATGATGTCAGCGTGCTCCGGACCGACGCGGCGGCGAAGGGCCGCCGGAATGTCGGATCGGGGGACCAAAGCCCTTGAAAGCACGGGCAACCCGGCCCTGCCGCGGAGGACCCGGGGTGGGTCAGAGTGGAATGCGCCGGCCACCGCTGAGCCGGGGCGGGAGTGAGAGGACCATGATCGGGCAACCTCGGGACTGGATGGCGCTGCGTGCCAATCGATTCGCTGCCTCCGCCGCGAACGCGACCGAAGGGTTGCGGGAGGCGATCGACGACCACCACGAAATCCGGCGATCGGATATCGCCGAGGTTGCGAAGTCCGCTTCTCTACCCACGGCCGCGGTGGCCGGTTCTGCTTCATTCTACGCGGATCTCGCAGACCCACAACGGATTCGGGTGTGTGAAGGCACCGGCTGTTTCGTCGCGCGCGGTGGTGCGGCGGCCACGACCGGCGACCACGGACACGTCTACTGCCTCGGACTGTGCTACACCGGGCCGGCGGCCATGATCGACGGCGTGCCGGTCACCGAACAGGGCCCGCCGGGTCCGATACCGTTCGCCTGCGCCGCGCCGGAACCGGTCGTCCTCGCGGGACTGTCCGGCGTCGACGAACCCTGGGACACCTGGTCGGCGGTGCTGGCGGCGGGCGCGTGGTCCGGTGTCATCGGTGAGGTGGTGCGCTCCGGACTGCGCGGACGTGGCGGCGCGGAGTTTCCGGCGGGCGCGAAATGGCGTGCCGCGCTGCTCAATCCGGGGCCGCGCTGGGTGGTGGCCAATGGCGACGAAGGTGATCCGGGCTCCTACTGCGACCGGCTGCTGATGGAATACGACCCGCATCGGGTGCTCGAGGGAATGGCGCTGTGCGGCGCCGCCGTCGGCGCTCGGCACGGGCGGGTGCTGGTGCGCTCGGAGTATCCGGCGGCGCTGGCCGCCATGCGTGCGGCAGTCGAAGAAGCCGGGGCCGCAGGGCATCTCGGCACGAACGTGCACGGTTCCGGGCTGGACTTCGAGGTGGTCGTGCAGGAGGGCGCGGGTTCCTACGTGGCGGGGGAGGAGACCGCGCTGCTGCGCTCGCTGCAGGGGCTGCGCGGCGCGGTGCAGGCCCGCCCGCCCTACCCGACGGACTGCGGCTTCGCGGGCCGTCCCACCGTGGTGCAGAACGTGGAAACCCTGGCCGCCATCCCGTGGATCGTGCGGCACAGCGGTGAGTCCTACGCCCGGCTGGGGCTTCCACTCGAAACCGGCACCAAACTGGTGTGCCTGAACGCGGAATTCGCGCGTCCCGGCGTGTACGAGGTGGAATTCGGCACCTCCCTGCGCCATATCGTCGAGGAGCTCGGCGGCGGCCTGCGCGACGGGCACGCGCTGCGCGCGGTGCAGATCGGCGGGCCGCTGGGCGGATACCTCGGCGCGGACGAGCTCGATATCGGCCTGGCCACCAAGGATCTCGCGGCGTACGGAGTCGCACTGGGCCACGGCAGCCTGATCGCGATACCCGAACACGTCCCCGCGGCCGCGCTGCTGCGCAATCTGTGGACCTTCGCGCGCCGGGAGAGCTGCGGTGCGTGCGCGCCCTGCCGCGTCGGCACCCAGCGCGGATTCGAACTCGCACAGCGATCCGCACCGGACGCGCTGACACAGCCCGCCTATGGGCGACTGCTCGACATCATGGCAACCGGGAGCCTGTGCGCTTACGGCAGCGGCGTCGCCGCGGCCGTCCGCAGCCTGCTGCGTGTCTATGGCGCATCAGCGCCGGAGAGGAAGTCGTGACACGGGTCCACGTGGCCGGGATTCCGGTCGAAACCACCGAGACCGCAACCGTTCTGGACGCGATCCGGGCCGCGGGCCTGGATCTGCCGACGCTGTGCCACGACGAGCGGCTGACACCGCGCGGATCCTGCCGCATCTGCCTGGTGCGGGCCGACGGGCGCGTCACCGCCGCGTGCACGACGCCGCTGCGGGAGGGGATGACCATCGATCCGCGGGACGCCGCGGCGCGTGAGACCGCCCGCGGCGCGCTCGAATTGATCGTCTCCGAACTGCCCGCCCGCGCGCTCGACCGGCCCGCACCCCACAGTGAGCTGGTCCGGGCCTGCGCGCAGATGGGCGTGCGCGACACCGACTTCCACGGGACCGAGCACGCGGGCCGCGGCGTCGACGACTCCCACCCCTACATCACGCTGGATCGCGACCTGTGCATCGCCTGCGGCCGGTGCGTCGCGATGTGCGCCGAAGTGCAGGGCTCGTTCGTGCTGGAGCTGTCGGGCCGCGGATTCGACACCGTGGTGGCTCCCGGAGACGGCGGGCCGTGGGCGCAATCGGCGTGCGTCTCGTGCGGCAGCTGCGTGGACACCTGCCCCACCGGGGCACTGTCCGACACTCGTGCGGCCGGTCGAGCCGAGACCGCGACGACCACCACGACCTGCGGCTACTGCGGTGTCGGCTGTGCGCTGGACGTGCACACCGACAACGCGGGAGTCGTCTCGGTGACGCCCACCCACGGCGCTCCGGTGAATCGCGGACACGCCTGTGTGAAGGGACGTTTCGCGCACGGGTTCCTGCGGTCGGGCGACCGCCTCACCCAGCCGCTGATCCGGTCGGCCGGCCGCGGCTCACCCCTGCGCCCCGCCACCTGGGAGGAAGCGCTGACCCTGGTCGCGGCGGAACTGACGCGGATCCGGGACGCGCACGGCGGGCAGGCCATAGGCATGATCTGCTCGGCCCGCGCCACCAACGAGGAGAACTACCTCGCGCAGAAGTTCGCGCGAACGATGTTGCGCACCAACAATATCGACAACTGTTCGCGGCTGTGCCACGCGCCGACCGCAGCCGGGCTGGGCGCCAGCTTCGGATTCGCCGGCGGCACAAACTCGTTCGACGACCTCGACCGCGCCGACTGCATTCTGCTGGTGGGCGCGAACCCCACCGAGGCGCATCCGGTGGTCGGTTCCCGCATCATGGCCCGCGTGACCGCGGGCGCGCGCCTGCTCGTGGTGGATCCGCGCCGCACCGCCCTGGCCGAGGTGGCCGACGTGCATCTGCGCGGCCGTCCGGGCTCGAATGTGGCCGTCTTCAACGGTCTGGCCCGCGTACTGCTGGAGGAGGGTTACGCCGACCGAGCCTACCTCGAGGCCCGCACCACCGGCCTGGCCGAGCTGGAAGCCGTACTGCACGACCACAATCCGGAGCGGGTCGGCGAGATCGCCGGCATCCCCGCCGATTCCGTGCGCGCCGCGGCCCGCCTGTTCGGGCGCGCCGCCCACCCGGTCATCGTGTACGGACTCGGCGTCACCGAGCACCTGCACGGCACCGACGGCGTGCGCACCCTGGCCAATCTGGCGCTGCTGCGCGGCACGGTCGGCACCCCGGACGGCTGTGGCGTGCTGCCGCTGCGCGGGCAGAACAATGTGCAGGGCGCCTCGGACATGGGCGCGCTGCCGGACGTCCTGCCCGGCTACCAGAAGGTGGCCGAGGCCGCCGTGCGGGAACGGTTCTCGCACGCGTGGGGCGTCCCGGTGCCGGAGCGACCGGGCCTGCGCATCCCCGCCATGTTCGGCGCGGCGCTCACCGGAGACCTGCGCGCGCTGTACGTGATCGGTGAGGATCTGCTCACCTCCGACCCGGACGCAGGTCACGTCCGGGCCGCCCTCGCCGCCTGCGAGTTCGTCATCAGCCAGGACATATTCCTCTCCCGCACCGCCGAAGCCGCCGACGTAGTGTTCCCCGCCGCGGCCTTCCTCGAGAAGGACGGCACCTTCGTCAATTTCGAGCGGCGTTTCCAGCGGGTCCGTGCCGCCGTCGCGCCGCCGCCCGGCGTCCGCAGCGACTTCGACATCCTGCACGCCCTGATCACCGCCATGGGTGGCGATCCGGGTTTCCCGGACCCGGCCGGCGCCATGTCCGAATGCGCCCGGCTCACACCGGTTTTCGGCGGCATCTCGCATGGCCGCCTCGATGCCGAGGGCTCGCTGCAATGGCCCTGCCCGGATCGCGGTCACCCCGGCACCCCGACCCTCTACCTGGAGGGCTTCGCCACCGTCGACCGGCGCGCCGCCCTGGCCGCCCGCCCCTACCTGCCGCCGGGCGAAACCCCGGACGCGGAATATCCTTTCGTGCTGGTGACCGGTCGCCGCCTGGCCCACTACAACACCGGTTCGATGACCCGGCGCACCCCCAACGCCGAACTGCTGCCCGCGGAAACCCTGGACCTGGCCCCCGGCGACGCCGCCGCCCTGGGCCTGAGCGAGGGTGATCCGGTCGAAATCCGCAGCCGCCGCGGCCACCTGGTGCTCCCCGCCCGCCCCACCGCGGAGGTGGCCCCCGGCCAGCTCTTCACGGCCTTCCACTTCCCCGAGGCCCCCACCAACGAACTCACCTCCCGCCACACCGACGAGATCACCGACTGCCCGGAATACAAGGTCACCGCCGTCGCCCTGCGCCGCGCCTGAGCGGGCCGGTGGGAGCACCCGGACATGCTTGTGCCGCAGCGATATTCGCTGCGGAGCGGGTAGTGGATCCGGTGCTCGCTCGACCGTGCCGGTCGGGTCAGCTCGCCCCGCCGGAGCGCAGCTTCGAGGCCAGGACCGCGGCCTGGGTGCGGCGTTCCATGCCGAGCTTGGCCAGCAGGCGGGAGACGTAGTTCTTGACGGTCTTCTCGGCCAGGAACATGCGCTCGGCGATCTGGCGGTTGGTCAGGCCGTCGCCGAGCAGGTCCAGGAGTTTGCGTTCCTGATCGGTGAGCCCGGCCAGCGGACCGTCGGGCTGGGTGCTCGCGCGCAGGCGTTCCATGAGCGCGGCGGCGGCGCGATTGTCCAGCAGCGACCGGCCCGAACCGACCTCCTTGATGGCCTTGGCCAGCTCCATCCCCTTGATGTCCTTGACGACATAGCCGCTGGCGCCGGCCAGGATGGCGTCGAGCATGGCCTGCTCGTCGGTGAAGGAGGTGAGGATGAGGCAGCGCAGGTTGTCCAGGCGCGACAGCAGTTCCCGGCACAGTTCGATGCCGTTGCCGTCGGGCAGCCGCACATCGAGCACCGCGACATCGGGGCGCAGGGCGGGAATGCGCGCGAGCGCCTGGGCGACGTCGGCGGCCTCGCCGACCACGGTGAGCCCGGGATCGCCCTCGAGCAGGTCGACCAGTCCACGACGCACGATCTCGTGGTCGTCGACAAGGAATACCTTGATCATGGCGCGTCCGATCTTTCAGGGGTGCTGTGAGGTCCAACATAGCGCGCTGATCAGTACGGGTGGCATGGTCCAAAGTCCCTATTTTCCAGCGAGTGTCGCCGGAGCGGCCCGCAGTGCGGGCTGATCGCCGATCGACCCGGGGTCCTTGGCCTCCCCGGCTGGGGACCATCTGTTCTCCCGCACGAATCCGCCTGCGCCGCATTCTGATCCCAGCGCGCGAAGGTCGGGCGCAGAATGGACGGTGTCACCCGACACCGCTGGTCCGGGAGGACTTCGAGCATGAGCGAACCAGCGATCGCGCTATCCGGATTGACGAAGACGTTCGGGCCGGTGCGCGCCCTCGACGGCCTGGATCTGACCGTGCGGGCCGGGGAGGTGCACGGTTTCCTGGGCCCGAACGGCTCGGGCAAGACCACCACCATCCGCGTCCTGCTGGGTCTGCTGCGCGCCGACACCGGGACCGCCCGCGTCCTCGGCCGCGACCCGTGGTCGGAGGCCGTGGGCCTGCACGCGCGCCTGGCCTATGTTCCCGGTGAGGTGACGCTGTGGCCCACCATCACCGGCGGCGAGGTGATCGACCTGATGGCCCGGCTGCGCGGCGACGTGGATCGCCGCCGCCGCGACGAGCTGCTGGAACGCTTCGATCTGGATCCGCGGCAGAAGGCCCGCGCCTACTCCAAGGGCAACCGGCAGAAAGTGGCGCTCATCGCCGCGCTGGCCTCGAACGCCGACCTGCTACTGCTGGACGAACCCACCGTCGGCCTGGATCCGTTGAAGGAAGCCGAATTCCGGGCCTGCGTGGGCGAGTTGCGCGCGGCCGGGAAGACCGTGCTGCTGTCCAGCCACATTCTGGCCGAGGTGGAGGCGGTCTGCGATCGGGTGAGCATCATCCGCGCCGGACGGACCGTGGAGACCGGCTCCCTGGCGGAACTGCGGCATCTCACCCGCACCGCCATCACCGTCGAAACCGTCCGCCCGGCAACGGGTCTCGCCGAAGTCGCCGGCGTGCACAATCTGGTGCGCACCGACGGCCGGGTCCAATTCGAAGTGGACACCGCCCATTTGGACACCGTCGTGCGACTGCTCGCCGACTTCGGGGTGCGCAGTCTGGTCAGTGCGCCGCCCACCCTCGAGGACATCTTCCTGCGCCACTACCGGGCCGCCGACGTCGCCGCGGGAGGCCGGGCATGAGCACCACCGCTGTCCGTCCTATCGTCGCGGACCGCGCCGCCGAGGGGGAGACCGTCACCGGCGCGGGCACACTGTTCCGGTTCGCGCTGCGGCGCGAACGCTTCACCCTGCCGTTCTGGCTGCTCGGTGCGGCGGCCCTGCTGGCCTTCCAGTCCGTGGGCAGCCAGAACTTCTACGACACCCCGCAGAAGCTCGCGCAGCTGCGCCAGACGATGTCCGCCAGCGCCGCCACCGTCGCCATGGGCGGGCCCACCAAACTGCTCGACACCATCGGCGGCGAGGTGCTCTTCGAGATCTTCGCCTACCTGGTGATCGTGGCCGGGCTGATGAATATGTTCCTGGTCGGACGGCACACCCGATCCGACGAGGAGACCGGCCGCGCCGAACTGATTCGCTCCGCCCGCGTCGGCCGGCGCGCGCCGACGGTCGCGGCACTGGGCGTGGCCGCCGTCGCCGATGTCGCCCTCGCGCTGACGCTGTTCGCCGCCGCCGTCGCGACCGGCCTGCCGGCCGCCGGATCGGTCCTGACCGGGGTCGCGGTGGCGGGCGCGGGATTCACCTTCGCGGCCGTGACCGCGGTCGCGGCGCAACTGTTCGAGAATCCGCGCAGTGTCTACGGGTCGGTCACCCTGACGCTGGCCGCCGCGTACGTGGTGCGCGCCATCGGGGATGTCGGGCCCGACGCCGTGGCATGGGCTTCGCCCTTCGGATGGGGGCAGCGCACCTACCCCTATGTGTCCGATCGGTGGTGGCCGCTGCTGCTGTTCGCGCTGGCCTCGGCCGTGCTGGTCGGCGTCGCCTGTGTGGTGCTGGATCGACGCGATTTCGGGGCGGGCCTGTTCGGGTACGGGACCGGCCGGGCGCGGGCCTCCTGGGCGCTGCGCGCACCGCTGGGGCTCGCGCTGCGGTTGCAGCGCGGCTCACTGTTCGCTTGGACGGCAGGCGTTTTCACGCTGGGCGGGGCCTACGGCGCGTTCGCCGACAGCATCGAGGACTATCTGCGCGACTATCCGGAGCTGTCCGCGTACTTCCCGGGCGGCGCGGAATCGGCGGTGAATTCCTATCTGGCGCTGACCTTGTCGATGATGGCGCTGCTGGCCGCCGCCTACGGCATCGTCAGCACCCTGCGAGCGCGCGGTGAGGAGACCGCCGGCCGCGCCGAGCTGATCCTGTCCGCACCGGTGAGCCGAAGTCGTTGGCTGGCAGGTCAGCTCGTCGTCGCCCTGGCCGGCAGCGCCGTGGTGCTGGCCGCCGGCGGTGTCGGCATCGGCCTGAGCTACGCGCTGACCGTCGCCGATCCGGGACAGATCGCACGGACCACCGGATCCGCCGTCGTATATCTGCCCGCGGTGTGGGTCGTCATCGCGGGCACCGCGCTCGCGTTCGGCTGGTTCCCGCGGGCGAGCCTGCCGGCGGCCTGGACCGTCTTCGCCTACTGCGTGGTCGGCGTCATGTTCGCGAACTCCTTCGACCTGCCCGGCTGGTTCGACGACGCCTCACCGTTCGCCCACACCCCGCGCGCGCCGTGGGAGCCGGTCACCGCCGCGCCGATCATTGCCCTGCTCCTCGTCGCCGCTCTGCTCGCGGGCGGCGCACTCACCGGATTCCGTCGCCGCGATCTGGGCTGAGGACGACAACGATCCGGGACGTTCGCCGATGCGCTTCAGGGACCTTCGGCCCTGGAAGCCGACCTGCCGCGCTGTTGACATGGGACCTCGTGCCGCATCCATGCGACACGAGGTCCTCACGGTTCGACAGGAAGGCGGTCAATTCCCTTGGCACGTGCGCTGACTCAACGCGAAATCCTCACCGAGCTGGAACCGGTGGCCGGTGCCGCGCTCGACCGGCATCTGGCCATGGTGAAGGAGTGGCATCCGCACGACTACGTCCCCTGGGACGAAGGCCGCAACTTCGCCCAACTCGGCGGGGTCGACTGGGATCCCGAGCAATCCCGGCTGGGTGAGGTGGCCAAGGCCGCACTCGTCACCAATCTGCTCACCGAGGACAATCTGCCGTCCTACCACCGCGAGATCGCCGAGAACTTCTCACTGGACGGCGCCTGGGGCACCTGGGTGGGGCGCTGGACCGCCGAGGAGAACCGGCACAGCGTGGTGCTGCGCGACTATCTGGTGGTCACCCGCGGCGTCGATCCGGTGGCCCTGGAGAACGCCCGCATGACCCACATGACCAATGGATTCGCGCCGCCGCTGGACGCGGTGACCGCGGCCGGGCAGGCCGGATTCCTGTACTCGGTGGCCTATGTCAGCTTCCAGGAACTGGCCACCCGCATCAGCCACCGCAATACCGCCCAGTTCTGCGAGGACCCCATTGCCGAGGACATCATGCAGCGACTGGCCCTGGACGAGAACCTGCACATGATCTTCTACCGCACCCTGTGCGGCGCGGCCCTGGACCTGGTGCCCGATCAGGCGATGGTGGCCATCGACGCGATTGTCGAGAACTTCCGCATGCCCGGCGCGGGAATGCCGGACTTCCGCCGCAATGGCGTGCTCATGGCCAAACACGGGGTCTACGATCTGCGCCAGCATCTCGAGGAGGTGCTGCTGCCGGTGATGCGGCAGTGGAACATTTTCGGGCGCAACGACTTCGGCCCGGCCGGGGAACAGGCGCGCGAACGGCTGGCCGCCTTCCTCGGCGATCTGGAGCACGTGCGGGTGCCGCGCTTCGAGGAACAGCGGGACCGCGCCCTGGCCCGGGAGCGAGCACGGCTGTAGCGCCGATGCCCGTGCGCCCGAACGCTTTCTAGTGCGTGCGCCCCGGCGTGGTCACCTCGAAGATCTCCGTGAGCGGCCGCCGGGGCGTGGGCGTGCGCTCCGCGCCGGTGGGGGCCTGTCCCACCCGGATCAGCACCTGCGGATGCCCGGAACCTCCGATGAGCTCACGGAGAACGAAGCGACTGCGCGGCAGTTCGGTCATGTGGGTCAGCGGGCAGGTCGCGTAACCGGCGACCGTGCACTCCAGCAGCACGGTCGACAGCGCCTCCCCGCAGCGCACCAGATCCGCGGGCGAGTCGGCGGCGGTCGACAGGACCAGCAGCGCGGCCCGGTCGTTTCCGAGTTCGGCCCGGCGCGGCGGCCCGGCGATCACGGGCAGATCGCGGCCCAACGCCACCCGCCCACGCTCCTCGGCGGACACCAGCGCCCCGGGCGGAATCCCCTCCGAGTCCAGTTCATGCCCTGCCCACCAACGCAATTCGGCCTGGTAGGAGGAATCGTGCCGGCGCAGGGCCGCGGTCATCCGCGACGCGCGCGCCAGCTCGGGGCGCGCCTGGGCGGGCAACACGGTCACGATGGCGTCGGCCGGATCGATCAAGGCGCGCAGCACGATCGCGAAATCCGTCCAGCCCTCGGGCGGCGCGAAGGGCAGTCGATCGGTGTGACGCCGCTCGATGGCGCTCACCTGATCCAGATCGGCGTCGGTCACGATGGGCGAGGGCACGAAGTCGATCGTGGCGACATGACGGCGGTGCGCCGGATCGGGGAAATAGGCCACCAGGGCGTGCCAGCCGGACGCGGCCAGCGCCGCGCGCAGATGACCCAGCGCGACCCCGCAGCTGAGCAGCAATTGCCGCCCGGAGTCGTCGGTGACCGGAAGCAGCCGCCCGGCAACCGAATACAGGCGCAGCACGGAGCCGTCGAACACCCAGTGCCAAGGCTGGCTGTTGTGCAGTGACGGCGCGCGACCGGCAAGTCGCACACACCGTTCGATGGTGTCGGAGGAAGGTACAGCGCTCATAGGGCAACGCTAGGTGTCGCGGGACCGGCCGAGCAGGAGTCGTTGGTCCTCGATTCGAGCGACCCAGGTCGGCGCCGACCGCCGGAACTCCCCGACACCCCAGCGCACCAAACCGGCGGCCACCCCGCCGTATTCGAGGAAGGCCAGATAGACGAGCACCGCGCCGTACCGGTCCGCCCACATCGGCAGCCAGGCCAGGGTGAGGGGCACCGCGATCACCATGGCCGTCCCGGCGAGCACGGCGAGTGTCGGAAGCGGATCGGTACGCAGACGGGTTCGCATGGCAGCCAGCTTCTTCCGGCGATCGCTCGGCGATCAGAGGCGATGTTCCCGATCGGACCGGGACCAAGGGCCGTGATCGGTCGAAACCGGACCCGTCCCGGCCGTGGAAACGCCAGGTCGAAGCCGGTGCGCAGGGCGGCCTTTCGGCCCTGCGGCTGAGGACGATCGACCGCAGTCCGCGCGCCGGCTTCCTCTCTACCGTAGGGGTTGGATGCCCGGGTCCGGGCACCGTGAACCCCCAGCACAGACGGAGGCGGTCATGACAGCCCACGCCTACGGCGATCCGCATCTACTGGCCTCGGCGGCCGTGGTCGTCGGGGTCGACGGATCCCCCGGATCGGAGACGGCCCTGCGCTGGGCCGCCGCGTACGCCGCCGGGCGCGGCCGCGGACTGCACATCGTGCACGGCATGGACCTGGTCGGAATCAATCGGGTGCTGGGCGTCTACGAGGTCGTGGTGCCGCGGCTGGTGGAGAGCGCCCGCGCACACGGCAAGGCGGTGGTGCTGCACGCCGAGCGCCTCGTCCGCGAACTGGAACCGGGCCTGCGCGTCACCGTGCACCTGTCCGCCGACGACGCCACCCGGCTGCTGATCGAGCGGAGCGCCACCGCGTACGCCGTCGTGCTCGGCGCGACCGGCGAGAACGGTACCGTCAGCCATCTGGGCTCCACCCTGCTCGCCGTCACCGCGCACGCCCGCTGTCCCGTCCTCGTGGTGCGCCCGGATCCGGACGCGGACAACACCGTTCGCGAGACGGGACCGGTGGTGGTGGGCGTGGACGGCAGTCCGGTCAGCGAGGCCGCGATCGGCGCGGCGTTCGTGGAGGCCGCCGAACGGCGCACCACCCTGGTGGCGGTTCACGTCTGGAGTGACTGGGTCTTCGGCAAGTTCGCCGGTGCGAAACCCCTGCCGGCGCTCGGCGATCTCGACAATGTCGAGGAGGCGATCCTCGCCGAACGCTTGGCCGGCTGGCGGGAGAAGTACCCGGAGGTCGAGGTGACCCGGCGGATCTACTTCTCCGATCCCGCCACCCACCTGCGCACCTGGTCGGCGCTGGCGCAGTTGGTCGTGGTCGGCAATCGCGGCCGCGGCGGCCTGATGGGCATGCTGCTCGGCTCCACCACGCACTCGCTGGTGCAGCACGCGCACTGCCCGGTCATGGTGGTGCATCCGGACCGCTGAAGCACCACGCGCGGCGCGGGCGACAACACACGCGGCCGATCCGGCAGCCGGATCGGCCGCGACTTGTGTGCGGGCAACGCGAATATGCGGCGCGTGCCGTAGTGCATTGCGTGCCGGTTTCGGTCATCCCCGCCGGTTGCCCGGAAACGACAGCGCCGCAGAGACCTTCCGGTCCTGCGGCGCGGGTCGCGTTGCTCGTGGCGGAGATTCAGTGGCGGGCCTCCTCGAAGATGTCGGTCAACGGGCGGCGCGGTGTCGGGGCATGCAGCTCCGCGTCGTCGGGGGCGGTGCCGATGCGGATGACGATCTGCGGAATGCCCGGCCGGGGGAGCAGCCCCGCCAACAGCGAACGGCCGGTCGGCAATTCGGTGATGTGCGTGAGTGCGCAGGTCGCCAGGCCCACGCTGGCGCATTCGAGCAATACCGCCGACAGCGCCTCGCCGGTGCGCAGCCATTCGGTGGGGGAGTTGGCCGGGGAGCTGAGCACCACCAGGGCTGCGCGATCCTCGGTTCCTTCCCGGCGCATGGCGTGCGGCGCCTTCGGGAAGGTGCGGGCGACATCGACCCGGACGGCTTCGGCGTCGGAGATCAACGCGTCGGCCGGCACCCCCTCCGGCATTCCGGAATGGCCCGTCCACCAGCCGATCTCGGCCTGATACATCATGTCGTGGCGGCGCAGCGCGCCGGCCTGCTCGGAGGCGGCGGCCAGGCGCGGTCGGACGCTGTCGTCGAGCGCGTCGAGCTCGAGGTAGTGCGGCGACACCAGCATGCGCAGCCGCGGCAGCACCGCCTCCCAGTTCTGTGGCGGGTTCAGCGGCAGCCGGTCGGTGCGCCGCTCGTCGATGACGGCGGCCCGCGCGACCAGCCCCGCGGGCGGATTCGGCCACGGACGGAAGCTGATCTCGGCCAGATGACCGGGTTCGAGCAGATTGGGCACCCGCACGGTATCGGTATGCCAGCCGTGCGCACCGAACGCGGTGCGCACGTGGTGCAACATTGCCCCGCAACTGATCACCAGCTGCCGGCCCAGCGGATCCGCCGCGGTGAGCAACCGGTCGGTATCGGTGTAGAGGTGCAGTTTCTCGCCGTCGAACACCCAGTGCCAG
This sequence comes from Nocardia huaxiensis, assembly GCF_013744875.1. Taxonomy (NCBI): domain Bacteria; kingdom Bacillati; phylum Actinomycetota; class Actinomycetes; order Mycobacteriales; family Nocardiaceae; genus Nocardia; species Nocardia huaxiensis. Next base: position 5,487,205 of record NZ_CP059399.1, on the reverse strand, counting down.
GGCTGGGTGTTGTGCACCGACGGCGCGCGGGAGGCCAGCCGCATCGCCGCCAGCATCGTCCGGTGATCGGGAACGGAAACGGGAGTGACGTTCATAGCGGTCATACCTCGAGTGTTCGCGCTGCGCCGCCGGGCGAATACGGGCTTTCCGACCGCGCCCCGGGGCCATTGGTCACCGCGAGTTCGCGCTTGCGCTCGGCGCGTTCCTTGATTCCCAGCAGCATCTTGCGCTCCATGACGAGACTGCCGGGCTCCATGATCGACGTGTAGACGAATCTGCTCGGCCCGGACAGGTGCGGCAGCGCGATCCGATTACGGCTCACCAATCGCGTCCCGCCCGCGACCGGATACAGGCCGAACGCCCACACCCACCGGTGATCCAGCGACGCGAACACCAGCGCGTGCGGTGCGTCCGCGATGGCCACCCGCAGCGCCGGCCCCGACGACCCCAGCGGCAGCGTCTGCCCGACCGACAGGTTCTGATACTGCGGCAGAATCGATTCCGCGCTGTGCATATCCAGACCGAGCAGATTCTCGATCCAGTCATAGGTGTACGCCCCGCCGCGTCCCGGCCCGATCTGCACCAGCCACGGCCACACGGCCGCGGGGTCGGCCGCGATCGTGACCGCCCGGGTGGCCAGCACATCCGGTGCGCTGAGCAACCCGTCCCCGGGCATGGCGCGCGCGGCCTCCTCCGCCGTCGCACCCCAGGTCAGGCACCTGGTGCGAGCCAGCATCCGATATCGGCCGCCAATCCCGCCAGCGCCGACGCGACGCCGACGATCCCCGCCGTGGCCTTGTTCATGAACATCCCTCTCTCGCCGGGCCCTTCGCCGAAGGGCCTTGTTCCGCAGGGTTCGTGAACGATCCTGGGATTCCGAGGCGGCGGACGGCAGGGCCGGACGTCACCGGTTCGGGGCCGGACGTCGGACGGCGGGTATGAGGACCATCGTCACGTCCGGCGCTAGCCACCGGCCCTGCCGCCGGGCGGTCCCGCCGTCCGACCATGGGTGCGTAAGAGATTCCGCGGCAAAGGAAATCCAATGAGAAATCGAACGCTGGTCGCCTACGCCAGTCGCTACGGTTCCACCCGGGAGATCGCCGAACAGGTGGCGGCGGTGTTGCGTGCGGCGGGCCTCGACACGGACTGCCGGCCCATGAACGACATTCGCACGGTCGACGAGTATCGTGCATTCGTGCTGGGCGCCCCGTTCTATTACGGGCGCTGGCCGCGCCCGGCACGCCGCTTCCTGAGCCGGTTCGGTCATGTGCTGGCGCATCGCGACGTGGCGGTGTTCGCCACCGGCCAGGTGGATCCGCAGCAGCCGGTCGAGGAGATCCGCGAGCAGCTCGACGCCATGCTGGCCCACTACGACTGGCTGCGTCCCTTCCTTCTCGGAATGTTCGGCGGCCGCTGGGATCCGGCGGGCCTGTCCTGGCCCATGCGCATGCTACGCAAGCTGCCCGCCTCGCCCCTGCGCGTGCTCCCGGCGACGGACCTGCGCAACTGGGAGGACATCAAGACCTGGGCGGACCGCGTCGCCGCCGACCTGAAAGCGCATGTGGCACAACCGAATCAGAGCGGCGCGGCAGCGGACCACGGGTCTCGTTCCGGCGCGCCCTGGTCGCTGATCCAGGCGTACGTCGAGGATCAGCAACGCGAGCCGCGCAAGTCGCGGTGAGAGCCGGCGGCACGAGGCCGTTGGTACTCGGCGGCGAGGTCGATCGCCCCTGCTGCCGAGGCCGACACCCGGCGCACAGTGACTGGTGAACCGCCGCGATCGGCGCGGCGGTCCCGGTACCACGACGAGAGAGGAAGTGTCGTGATGTGGTACGACCACGATATGAACGGCTGGGGTTACGCCGGCATGGGGCTGGGGATGCTGCTGTTCTGGGGTCTGCTGATCGCGGGGCTGATCGTGCTGATCCGCTTCGCCGTCGCCGACCGTGATCGCACGCCCCGGTCGGAACCGCCGCGCGCGGAAGACGTACTGGCGCAGCGCTTCGCGCGTGGCGAGATCGACGCGCAGGAGTACGCGGACCGGCTCGCCACCCTGCGCACCCACATCGCACCCCGCTGACCAGGACGAACGTGAATCGGTGGCCCGCGAGGACTTTCGACCCTGTTCGTGATCGCACCTCGGTGGTGCCATGGGTGCGGCCGGAATCCGGCTCGGAGGCGAGACGAACGGAGGTGGGCGTTCCGTGGGCACAGGCGAGGTGATGGTGGCGGAGCCGGAGATCGAGGTGAGCGTGAGCGGTGAGCTGCCGCCACTGGAATTGATACGGGCGCAGGGAGTCATCGGCCGCACCCTGCGTCGTCATCACATCGACGGGGGAGCGCGGGTGCGGCTCACCGGCGGCGCCCACCCGGGTGGACGGACCGTGGCCCAGGTGAACCTGGTCCTCGATGGTGAGCCGGTGCGCACCCAGATCGACGGGCCGGGCGGCTTCGCGCTCACCTTCGCCGCGGAACGGCTGGACCGGCAGCTGCATCGCCTACGGCACGGCGCACCGTCACGCTGGACTCCCGATCCCGGGCGCGCACCGCTGGCACAGGTCACCGGCGAAGGACTCGTTCTGCACCGCAAGCGGTGTGAACTGCAGGTGTGCGCACCCAGCGTCGCGGTGACGGTCATGGACCGGATGGATTACGACGCACACCTTTTCACCGATGCCGCGACCGGCGAGGACGCGCTCGTCTACTGGGCGGGCCCGCGTGGCGTACGTATGGCGCGCCAGCGCCGTGTCCATCCACCCCGCGAGCTCGCGCAGCTGCCGCTGACCATGAATCCGCACCCGACCCGCCGGCTCACCGAACACGAGGCCGCCGCGCGCCTGTGCGCGTACGGGCTGCCGTTCGTGTTCTACACCGATGCCGCCGCGGGCCGGGGCCGCCTGCTGTATCGCCGCTACGACGGTGAGCTGGGCCTGGTGTCCGCGATCTGAGCAGCCGTGTCGATGTCGAAGATGCGCGCCGCGTTGTCGTGGCACACCTGCCGCAGCCACCCGTCGCCGAGGTCGAGACGTTCCAGCGCGTAGAGGGCGTGGCTGTAGGAGTACGGGATATTCGGGAAGTCGCTGCCGAACAGGATGCGGTCGGAGAAGTAGCGCAGCCGGCCGCGTTCCGCGGCCGGGAACGGGTCCTGGGCTTCGAAGAAGTCCGTGAAGTTCATGGTGGTGTCGAACAGCACTCCATCGTAATCCTGTGCGAGATCGAGGAACTCGCTGTACTCGGGAGCGCCCATATGGGCGATGATCAACCGCAGCCGCGGAAAACGCCGCAGCAGTGCGGCAATCGGCTCCGGACCGGTGAATTCCCCTGCGGCGGGACCCGATCCGCAGTGAATCAGTACCGGCACCCCGGCCTCCTGCAGCATGCCCCATACCTCGGTGAGCAACGGGTCGCCGGGATGGAAGTGGCCGACCTGCACGTGCACCTTGAAGATCCGCGCCCCGGCCTCGAGCGCCGCCTCCACATACGAGGCCGCGTGCTGTTCGGGGTAGAAGGTGGCGGTGTGCAGACAGTCGGGCGTGCGCGCGGCGAAATCGGCGGTCCACTCGTTCAGCCACGCCGCCATATCCGGCTTGTGCGGGTACACCAGCGAGGTGAACGCGCGAACCCCGAAGCCCCGCAGGGTCTTCAGCCGCACCTGTTCGTCGTCGCGATAGGTGATGGGCCACGGCCGCGCGGTGAGCGGCCCCGCGGAATCGAAGTACTCCCACACCTTGCGCAGCACCTGCTCGGGCATGAAATGGGTATGAATATCGATGATCCCCGGCAGGCCGAGCCGCGCACGGAATCCGGCGCTGTAGTCACCGTCGTTTTCGCGGGTCACCGGGCCTCCTGCGGCGGGTAGAGCGTGCGGGCGAAATCGCCGACGCGCGCGATCATGCGATCGAAGAACAGTTCGGGGTCGGTGCCGATCACGATGTCGGCGTTGGGTTCCCGCTCCCACATGCCCGCCCAGTCGGCCACCGTGGTCGCCCGGGTGATGGTCCCCGCGAGCTCCACATCCACGGTCGCGGGCCGGGTCACCGCCAACTGCGGGTCCAGTGCCACGGCTGCGGCGAACGGATCGTGCATGTGCGCCAGGTACCCCTGGTCGTACAGGAGGTGGAAGTCGAAGTAGAACCGCACCGCATCGGTGAAATACCGGATGACGGGATTGCTTGCCGCCGAACGCCACTGCGGCCCGTCCTGCGGCCCCACGGTCTCGGCGGGCGTGCTCCCGGCCCGATCCGCCAGCGCCACCAGATGTTTGGGATGCATCTCGATGGTCTCGGTGATGTCGAGCGCGCACACGATCGGCCGTCGATCCGCCGGCGCCGCGGAGAAGGCGTCGAACACCTGCTTGGCGGCTTCGGGATCCACGTGCACGTTCCACTCGTTGGTGGGGGTGGTGTTCCCGGGATGGTTGAACGCCCCGCCCATGATCACCAGCCGGTGCAGCAGCCGGGGCAGTTCGGGCTCGAGCCGCAGGGCCAGCGCCAGATTGGTGAGCGGCCCGGTGCACAGCCCGACGATCTCGCCGGGATGCGCGCGCACCAGATCCACCCACATCTGCGCTGCCGACCGCTCCGACACCGTCCGCCGCGACTCGGGGAGTTCCGCATACCCCACACCCTGGGGCCCGTGGGTGTCCTCGGTGGTCCGCAGCGCAATCGCGAGAGGTTCCGCGGCGCCCAGGGCCACTTCGATCTCCGGGGCTCCACACACGTCCAGCCAGGCGAGGTTGTTGGCCGCCACCCGATCGGCGGCCACATTGCCCGCGGTGGCGGCGATTCCGATGATCTCGGCCTCGGGGGAGGCCAGCAGGTAGAGCAGAGCCAGCGAATCGTCGATGCCGGTGTCGACGTCCATGATGATCTTCCGCTTCACGATTCGAGACTAGTGGGTACCGATCAGTACTCCGGCAGCACGTAGTCCTCGGTCTGGTCCAGCATCTTCATCATGACCGGGCGCATGATCTTGGTGGTCATGAGCTTGCCCATCAACTGCGCCGCCTTCAGCCCGAATTCGGAGGTGGGCAGCATCATCTTGATGCCGCCGCCCGGAATCTCCTTGGCCTTGGCCAGGAACGGGGTGACGATCTCCTCGTAGCGGGCGAGTGCGGCCGCGAGATCGCCCGGGGTGGACGCGATTTCACCGGCGAGCACGTAAGCGCCCACAATGGCCATGGCGGTGCCCATGCCGGTCATGGGGGAGCCGCAGAACGCGGAATCACCCAGCAGGGTGACCCGGCCGGCCGAGAGCGTCGGCATGTCGATGCGCACGAGTTCGTCGAAGTAGAAGTCGGGCGTGGAATCCATGGCGGCCAGGATCTCCGGCGCTTTCCAGCCCGCCCCGGCGAGCATGTCGCGAATCAGCTGCTGTTGCGCGGCCACATCGCGGCGCAGCGCCGGATTCTGTTCGGTGCGCAGCGTGATGATGGCCTTGGAAGTGGCCGGATCGGCGTCGGCGCGCACGCCCACCGAGGCGCTGGGCACCGGGTGGATGGTCATCCACTCCGGGTTCACCCCGGCCGGGGTGTCGATGGTGTAGAAGGACATGTAGCCGCCCAGGTAGGTGGCGAACTGCTCCTCGGGGCCGAAAGCCATTCGGCGCGTGGCCGAGTGCACGCCGTCCGCGCCGATCACCAGGTCGAAACGCTCGACCGCGCCGGAGGCGAAGGTGACCGCGACTCCGGTCTCGTCCTGCGTCAGGCCCTCGACCCACTCGCCGTAGCGGTAGTCGAGTTCGCCTGCGGCGGCGGCGAGTTCGGTGAGCAGGACATTGTTGAGATCTCCGCGGGAGATCTCGATATCGGCGACCGGGCCCTTGCCGTCGAACATGTCGGCGCCCATGCGGTAGATCTCCGCGCCCTTGCGGTCGACCAGCAGCATGGCCTCCTCCTGCAGCTGGTACTTGCGGATGCCCTCCATCAGGCCCATGCGCTCGGCCACCATGCGGCTGGGACCGCGCAGGTCGACGGCCTGGCCGCCGGGCCGCGGGGTCTCGGCGCGCTCTACGACGGTGACCGCGACGCCGGCCCGAACCAGTTGCAGTGCAACGGCGTTGCCTGCGATGCCGCCGCCGGCGACCAGGATGCGGAGGTTGGTGGTGGTGCTCATTTCGGTACTCCCTCGGAGAAGAACGTCTGTCTAAGACATATGTCTAACAGACTCTCGCACAGCTGTCTAGAACAAATGTCTAAGACGCTGGTAGGGTGCGGTTATGGGAAACCGAGAAGATCTCCTGGCGGGCGCCCGCCAGGCCATCCTGGAGCGCGGCCTCGCCAAGGTCACCGCCCGCGATATCGCCAATGCCGCCGGTGTCAGCCTCGCCGCCATCGGCTATCACTTCGGCTCCAAGGACCGCCTCGTCATGGAGACGCTCACCGAGGGCGTCGGCTCCGATATCGGAGACGGCATCGAAGCCGCGATCCGGGATGCGGGGGAGGGGCAGACTCCGTGGGACGCGCTCGCGAACACCTGGAACGGCTTCGTCGACGTGGCCTACAACAATCGGGAATCGCTCATACTCAGCGCTGAGAACGGCGTGCAGATCTCCCGGGATCCCGAAGCGCAGATCTACATGGCCGAGGCGACCGCCAAAGCCCTCGGCGACATGGCGGTCACGCTGCGGGAGGTGTATCCGGAGCTGTCGGCGGAACAGTCCCAGGCCGTGGGCCGGCTGCTGTTCATTCTGTTCCAGGGGCTGGCCATGCAATCGCTCATCGCGCCGACCGCCGAGCAGCTGTCCGGTGAGGATCTGGTGACCGCGGTGCGGGCGCTGCGCGGGTGCTGACACGCCCCACGACACCGTCGGCTCACCCAGGTGGAATGTGCCGCAACCTCGTCACGGCGATGAAGGCCAATACCAGGGCCGCGCCGGCGGCGATGGCGGAGGTCAGGTGCATCCCGGTGAGGAACGCCTGCCTGGCCGAATCGGCTACTGCCGCACCGAGATTGCCGGGCACCGCATGCGCGACCTCCATGGCCGCGCCGAGGGTGTCGCGGACGCTGGAGGCGTCCGCATCGCGCAGGCCGTAGGGCAGCGTGGTGGCCAGCTCGGCGCGATAGATGGCGATGCTGATGCTGCCGAGAATCGAGATCCCCAGTGCACCACCGAATTCGGCTCCCGTCTCGGACAGGCCGGAGGCCGCCCCGGCCTGCTCCGGCGGCGCGGTACCCACGATCAGCTCGGTGGTGATGCCGAAAACCGGTGCGAGCCCGAAGGATACGAGCAGGGACGCGGCGATGGTGATGCCCACCCCGCCGTCCACCGCGATGCGCGTCAGCAGCAGCAACCCGCCGGCGGCCATGGCCATGCCGACGCCGATCATATACGCGGGCCGCACATGTTTCACGATGCGCGGTCCGAGCTGTGATCCGATCATAAATCCCAAACCCGCTGGTATGGTGCAGATTCCGGCACGCAACGGTGACATTCCCAAAACCAGCTGGAAGTACTGCCCCACGAACAGGAAGTATCCGAACGCCACGAAAATGGCGACCATATTGATGGTCAGCGCGGTGCGGAAACTGCCCAGCCGGAACAATCGCAGATCCAGCATGGGTTCGGGCACCGTCAACTGCCGCCGCACGAACATGGTGCCGATGACGATTCCGGTCAGCAGCGCGGTGAGCGCGGGCGTCCGGAACCCGTCCTGCGCGGCCTGCTTCATCCCGAACACCAGCAGCAGCACCGCGCCCGTGCACATGGCCGCGCTGACCAGATCCAGCCGCCCCGCATCGGGATCGCGGAACTCCGGCAGCACGCGCGGCGCGAGCACGATGAGCAGCACCATGACCGGCACTGCCAGCAGGAACACCGCACCCCACCAGAAGTTCTCGAGCATCAGGCCGCCGGCCAGCGGGCCGATCGAACCGCCCACCGAATACGAGCCGACCCACACCCCGACCGCGATCGAGCGCTGCGCCGGATTGGGAAACATGGTGAAGATCAAAGACAGGGTGGAGGGCGCCAGTGTGGCCCCGGCGACCCCGAGCAGGGCGCGGCAGGCGATGAGCACGGGCGCGGACGGGGCGAACGCGGCGATGATCGACACCACGGCGAAGGCCGCGGCGCCGATCATCAATAGTCGTCGTCTGCCTATGCGGTCTCCGATGGTTCCCATGGTGAGCAGCAGCCCTGCCACCAGAAAGCCGTAAACGTCGATGATCCAGAGCAATTGGGAGCTGGTCGGGCGGAGCTCGGCGCTGATCTGCGGGACGGCCAGGTGCAGGACCGTGAGGTCCATGGAATACACCAGGCACGCCAGAGCGAGCACCGCCAACCCGGCCCACTCCCTACGTCCCACTCTGGTTGCGCCGGCCTCCTGGGCGGCAAAAAGGGGAGTGGTTGTGTCCACGATGACGTCCTCCATCCGCGTACCGGCAAAACTGTCGGTAATCACCATGTCGGTTCCAGGATCTCATCTATTAACGACACAAAAACCGGCTGTACGAAGGGAATTCACATATTCGCCGATGCGCTTGCGAGTGTGTGCACAGATGGTCATGACGTTTTGTGTTACGCCAGCAAACCGTCCGGTCGGGGTGCCCATTCGGGGAGGTCGGAGCCGTACGGCGGGGCCGGCCAGGCGTAGTCCGGATACTCCGAAATGGCCGGTCCGGCGGTCGTTACCGCGCCGTGAGTTACCGTGTAGCGAACGTCGGGCACCTGCGCGGACGGGTGCGACGGCGTCCGGCTGGGGGCGGCGAGCAACCAGGATCCGGTGCGCGCCAACGCGACTCGCACATCCCGGCCGTGACCGTCGTGCTCGCGCGCGGTCAGGGCGTCGAGAATCCCGGCGGCGAGGAGGTACCCGCTGCCGTGGTCGAGTGCTTGCGCCGGGAGGGCTCCCAGTGGTTCGCCGGATCGTGAATTCTGTTGTGCGCCTTCGAGAAGCGAGATTCCCGAGGCGGCCTGCACAATGCTGTCGAACCCGCGCCGCCCGCTCCACGGGCCCTGCGCACCCCACGCGCTGACGCTGCCGTGAATGATGCCCGGCCGGATTTCGGCCGCATGCACTCCCAGCCGCTCCAGCGCACCGGGGCGGTATCCGGTGACGAGAATATCTGCCGCACTGAGCAATTCGCTGAAGATCGGCAGATCTCGGCGCAGATCCAGTCGAATCGATCGCTTCCCCTGGCAGCTGTCGAGGTACTGCCACTCGATCTCCGGCAGCTGCGGCGGATCCACCCGGATGACTTCCGCGCCCAGCAGCCCGAGCGCGCGGGTGGCGACGGGCCCGGCGATCACCCGGGTCAAATCCAGCACCCGCACACCCCGCAGCGGCAGCATCTGCGTTGCGCCGGAATCGGTTTCGTGGACGCCGGTGTCGGCCCGCCGTTCGATGGCCACCAGCGGCCCGTCCGCGGCCGCCTTGCCCATGGGGCTGTCGGCCCACTCCTGCTCGGTGCGCACCCGCACCGCAATCGCCCCGAGTTCGGCCGCTCGCTCCTCGATCTCGACGGCGGGCAGTTGTGCGATGCGCGCGATCACCGTCTCACGATCGGCCTCCGCGGGCAGCCCGAGCACCGTGAGCAGCCGCGCGCGATGATGCGAGTAGTTGGCATGCGTTCGCACCCAGGCGTCTTCGGCGCGGAAGAATCCGGACAGTTCGGCGAACTGGTCGATGGCCGCACCGTCGATCCGGAAGAGCTTGTCGCTCGAGAACGCCGCCGCGATCCGGCCCGGCTCGAGCCCGGTCGCCAGCGGCTGCAGCCCGCACGCGAGCCGCCGTCGTTCGGCCGCCGCCGCGAAGGCCGCCACCGAACCCGCGGCCAGGGACCACACGGGAAGTGTCGCAGCCAGATTCGCGCCCGGATCGGGCAGCGTCATACTCGAGGGGGTGACCCCGGCGCCGGCTTCGTAGTCGCGGACGAGCGCTGCGTTCGTATCCACCAGATCGACAGTAATCCCCGAAGGAGGCTTCCCCGTGGTGGCAAATCTCACCGGCACCGACTGGTTGCGCGCCCTGCGACCCGATCCGGACGTGCGCACGGTCCTGGTGTGCTTCCCGCCCGGTGGCGGATCGGCCACCGCCTACCGGTTGCTGGCGCAGCGATTCGGCTCGGGCACCGCGGTTTTCGCCGTCCAGTACCCGGGCCGCCAGGACCGGCTCGGCGAGCCGCTGGTCACCGACCTCGCCGAGCTGGCCGAACGCACGGCACAGGATCTGCTCGGCTGGCCGGACACCACCCGCGTGGCGCTGTTCGGGCACAGCATGGGCGCCACCGTCGCCTACGAGACCGCCCGCCGCCTCCAGGCCGCTGGCCGGCCGCCGCTCCACCTGTTCGTATCCGGCCGCACCGCACCGGCTTCGGCGGCCACGGGCCGTCTGCACGAGGGGCCGGACGAGGGCCTCATCGCCGAAGTGGAACGCCTCGCCAACGATCCCGGACCGGTCGCGCTCCTGCGCTCCGAACCGAGCCTGGCCGAACTGGTACTGCCCGCGCTGCGCGCCGACTACCAGGCCGTCGAAACCTACCGCTACCGCGCCGGCGACCCCCTGAGCTGCCCGATCACCGCGCTGATCAGCACCGCCGACCCGACGGTGTCCGTCGAACAGGCGGGGGAGTGGAGCGCGTACACCACCGCCGATTTCCAGCGGGCCACCTTCGACGGCGGCCACTTCTACCTCGATCTGCCCGAGAACATCCCCGCCGTCGCGGATTTGGTCGCCCGCCGCCTCGACAACCAGAACCACCCCACCCAGGACACGACGACGCACACCGCTACGGCGAATCGCACCTCTTCGAGCGCCTCCCGCGGATAGATCACCCCGGTGATGTAGTGGTCGATGAACCCGCTGGGCGGCAATCCGGCCTGCCCGGCGCGGTGTCGCGCCCAATCCTCCAAATCGGTGAGCGGACAGTCGAATCCGATCAGGACGGTGCTGAACCCCCACGCCACCGCGAGTAGATGCAGCCAGATGGTCCGCGGCCACCGCCACGCGACGAACCCGCCGACCACCACATAGGCCACGAACGCGAAATGCGCGCCCGCGGTCACATCGGCCAGTACCCGGTAGAGCATGCTCCCAGGATAGGAGGGGGAGGGGAGAGGCAGTCGGCTACATACCTACATGCAGATATGCATTCGTTCGCATGGAAGGGGAGGGGTGTCGAAACCGGCCGCAGCCCCCGAAAGTCGTTGAGGCCGAGTCGACATCACAATCCACCGCCTCAGGATCCAAGAATCCGAAGGCCTCTTCCCATGACAATCTAAGCCATATCTATACGCAGATATGCGCATCTAACTATATAATCCAACCTTCATCACATACAGCCGAACCCGCCGCCTCACCCTTAAAAACAGCAAAGAGGCGAGGGGCGGGTCCGGTTGTGCCGGTTACCAGTTGGAGGGTTCGTAGTCTTTCAAGAAACAGCCGAACAGGTCTTCGCCGCTCTCGCCGCGCACGATGGGGTCGTACACCCGCGCGGCGCCGTCGACCAGGTCGAGCGGGGCGTGGAAGCCTTCCTCGGCGAGCCGGATCTTGGTGTAGTGCGGTCGCTCGTCGGTGATCCAGCCGGTGTCGACCGCGGTCATGAGAATCCGGTCGGCGTCGAACATTTCGCGGGCGCTGGTGCGGGTGAGCATGTTCAGCGCGGCCTTGGCCATATTGGTGTGCGGGTGGCCCGGTCCCTTGTAGCCGCGCTCGAAGACGCCTTCCATGGCGGAGACGTTCACGACGTACTTGCGTCGCGCCGGCGAGGCCGCCATGGCCGCACGCAGTCGCGAGATGAGGATGAACGGCGCGGTCGAGTTGCACAGCTGCACTTCGAGCAGTTCGGTGGCGTCGACCTCGCCGACGGTCTGCACCCAGCTGTTGGTGTGCGCGAGATCCGGCACGAGCCCGCCGGCGTCGATGGCGACTCCGGCCGAAATGCGTTCGGGCGTGGCCGATCCCGCGACGAGGGCGAGTTCGGCGATGTCGTCGGCGGTGAGCGTGGGGGTGAGCGATGCGGTGAGCGCGGTGGGGTGCGCCTGCATGGTCTTGCCGAAGGTGACGACGTCGGGCAGTTCGCCCGCGGGCAGCGGTCCGTTCTCGGCTTCGACGAGGGCGCTGTAGGCCCCGGCCGAGCGGCGTACGGTCTGCGCGGCATTGTTGATGATGATGTCGAGGGGGCCCTGGGCGGCGATGTCGTCGGCGAGGGCGACGACCTGTGCGGGGTCGCGCAGGTCGATGCCGACGATGCGCAGCCGGTGCAGCCAGTCGGCGCTGTCGGGCTGGACGGCGAAGCGGCGGATGGCGTCGTTGGGGAAGCGGGTGGTGATGGTGGTGTGCGCGCCGTCGCGCAGGAGTCGCAGCGCGATGTACATGCCGATCTTGGCGCGGCCGCCGGTGAGCAGGGCGCGTTTGCCGGTGAGGTCGGTGCGGGCGTCGCGTTTGGCGTGGCTCTTTTCGGCGCAGCTGGGGCAGAGCTGGTGGTAGAAGGCGTCGACGTGGGTGTAGCGCTGTTTGCAGATGTAGCAGGGCCGGGGCCGGATGAGGGTGCCTGCGGTGGCGGTGCCGGTGGTGCTGGAACTGATGGGGATTCCGGCGGTTTCGTCGTCGATGCGGTTGGGTGAGCCGGTGGCGGTGGCGGCGACGACGGCCTTGTCGGCGGCGGAGACGGCGTCGCGGGCTTCGATGCGCCTGCGCTGCTTGAGTTTCTTGAACATGTGCCCGACGGCGCGCTGCACGGCGATGGAGTCCGGGTGGGTTTTGTCGAGTTTCCCGGCTTGTTCGAGGACGCGCAGGCAGGTGGCCAGCTCGTCGGGGTCGATGGCCGAGGAGTCGGACGGGTGCGCCGGGGTGTTGTTCTCGACCATCGGTGGGTGCTGCTGTCCTTCGTCGGGGGTGATTTGCCGTCGTCCATTGTCGCATCGTGGTTGCCGGGCGCGGTGGCGGGTATTCGGGCAGCGATACAGGAGGTTCTCATGTTGGCTATGGCTGCTGCCGTGTCGTTCGGTGTGGCGTTGCTGTTCAATCTGTTCGATGCGTCGCTGGGGGAGATCACCGAGGCGACGCTGGTGGTTCTCGGGTTGCTGCTGGTGGCGTTGCATCTGGCGGGTGTGGGTGCGGGGCGTTCGTGGAATGCGCGGTCGTGGCGCGGTCGCGCGCGTAGGTGATCCGAACACGTGAGGCCCGGTCACCGTGGTGACCGGGCCTCGACGGCTGTGGGCTGAATCAGGCTGTGGCGGTGGCGGGTTCGAGTTGTGCGGCGACGTGGTCGTGGCCGAGTTCGCCGGCGCGTTCGGCGAGCAGGCCGAGGAGTTTGGCGGGGATTTCGGCGCGGACTTCGACGAGGGCGTGCCAGACCACGTCCGGGGTGCCGGGGTGCAGGGCGGAGAGGAATTCTTCGAGGTCGTCCATGCCGTCGATGATGTCGAGGACGCGGGCGCGGCCGTGCTGGTCTTGTGCGAGGGCGACGTCGACGAGGGTGTGAATATTGTCGCCGCGGGAGGCGGTGAGCAGGGCGGCGAGCAGTTGTTCGCGGGTGAGGTCGCCGATGCAGCCGGCGAGGGTGGGTTTGGTGGCGTCGGGCAGGGCGTCGACGAGTGGCAGGGCCTGTGACCAGAGGTCGTGTTCGGCGGTGCTGGTGATGACGGCGCGCAGGACGTCGGTTTCGGACATGACGGGCAGGCCGGCGAGGCGGCGGCGGTTGTCGTCGGTCATGGCGAGGGCGACGGGGATCATGGCGTCCCACAGGCCGGCGGTGTCGGCTTCGCGGATGAGTTCGCCGAGGCGTTCGTCGGATTTGTCGGCGACGCGGGCGGCGATGAAGGCGAGTTGCGGTGTGGGCAGGTGTGGTGCGAGGGGGAGCAGGTTGGCCCAGTGGCCGTCGTCGAGTGCGGTGTCCATGATGGCGGTGAGGACGTGTTCGTGGTGGACGGCGGGGCGTTCGGCGAACAGGCGCAGGCTGTCGTGGCTCATGGCGCTGGTGATGGGCAGCAGGGTGGCCCAGGCGTCGAGGTCGCGGACGGCGTGGATGAGTTTGTCGAGGACGTCGCCGCCGAGGCCGGCGGCGGTGTCGCCGATCCAGGCGCGGTTGTGGGGTGCGATGGAGTCGAGCAGGTCGATGCCTTCGGCCCACATTTCGTGGTCGGCGGCGGCGCGGATGACGCCGGGCACGCGGTCGGAAACTATGTGCAGCACATTGTCGATGGCGGTTTTGTCTTCGAGCAGGAAGGCGATGCGCAGTAGGTCGACGTCGCTCATGATGGGTGCGGCGGCGCGCAGGGCGGGTTCTGGGACGACGTGGACGAAGCGGCCCATGGTGATGTGGTCGCCGCGGGCGAGTAGTTCGCGTGCGGTGTCGGCGACCATTTTGGGGGGTACGGCGGCGATGATGGCGGCGGTGCGGCGCGGGTCGAGTTGCACGGAGCATTCGGCGAGGAAGCGCGGTGACAGGGTTTTGGCGATGTCGATGGCGCGGCCGGGTTCGACGGCGCTGGCGACGGCGGCGCACAGGACGGGTCCGAAGGCGCGTTCGGCCATTTTGGAGCTGATGGCGACGGGGACGAGTTTGCTGGCGGCGGCGACGCCTTTGAGTCGTTTGGTGTCGGCGTCGAAGAGCAGGTCGGTGGCGCGTTCGCGGAATTCGCGGATGGCGGCTGGGGGTAGGTCGGCGAGGAAGTCGAGTTCGGTGGGGTCGGTGAGGCCGAGCAGGCGGGCGAGTTTGGTGATTTCGGCGACGGCGACGAGGTGTTCGCTCATAGTCCCAGTGCTTTCTTGACGGCCGGGCGCATGAGGCGCGGCACGAAGTCGAGGGAGGTTTCGATGGCGGCGTCGAGGTTGTCGCCGCGTTGCCGCTGGGCGGTTTTGAGAAGTCGGTCGAGTTCGGTGAGGTCCGGGTCCGGGAGCCGGTGGAAGGCGTCGGGGAGCGGGGCCTGCAGGGTGCTGGCGAGCTGGCGTGCTGCGTCTGACATCGGTGTCTTTCCGGGGTCGGTTCACGATGTGGACCGCGGTGCGTGCCGGTGCGACCCCACTCGCACCGGTGCGTACCGGCGGTACGGATACCGATACTCGCAGTACGCTCGGCGCGAAAGCAATGCTGTGTGCTGGACCGTGGTTGTGGCCTCTGTCACTCGACTACCCGGTGGTAAGCAGTGGAAACGCTCGGGGGTGACGTCGTACTGCCGGTACGCTACGCTCGGCGGGTGGCTCGCATGAGTGCCGAAACGGCCCCGCGGACGGTGACCCGCGACGACATCGTGGATGCGGCGATCCGGGTGATCGATCGCGATGGTCCGCATCCGAGCATGGATCGCATCGCTCGCGAGGCCGGGATCACCAAGCCGCGGCTGTATCGCCAATTCGCCGACAAGGGCGATCTTTTCACCGAGATCGCCGCGCGCATGTCGAAGCTGGCGTTCGCCTCGGCCGGCAGCGATATGACGTTGATGTTGCAGCCGCCGCGCACCGCGCTGCACAAGGTGTTCACCCAGTACGCGCACGGAATCCTGGAGCATCCCAACGTTTTTCGTTTCCTGGGTCAGGCGCCGGTGTTGCAGCAGTCGGATTCGGGTGTGCTGCAACTGGATTTGGGTCGCAGTGCCGCGCGCCGGTTGACCAAGATGGCGTTGACGGTGTCGGAGGCGGTGGAGCTGGATACCGATGGCATCGACTATTTGTCGCGGGCGCTGATCGGTGCGGTGATCGCCATGACCGATCTGTGGTTGTCGGATTCGGATACGCCGAGTACGGAGCAGACCGGGGAGTTCATCGATCGGGCGACGGAACTGGTGTGGGGCATGATCGATGGTTTCCTGCGTCGCCAGGGCATCGACGCGAATCCGGATACGCCGATCTTCAGCACGCTCGCCGAGGTCAATCAGTCCCGTGCCGCCGGACAGTGACGCTCTGTTGACAGTACGCCAATAGCGGTGCACCCTTGTCCCGTGAGCATCGGCGCCACCGCGCCGGTGAGTCGACGGCAAGCGAAGGACACGAGCGATGGCACGCCCCGCATGGAGCGACGACGAGGTCGAGGCGGTACGGGATCTGGCGACCACCTTCTTCGAGAAGGAGGTGATCCCGCACGAGGAGAAGTTCATCGCCCAGGGCCATCCCGACCGCGCCCTCTACCGCAAGGCCGGTGAACTGGGCCTGCTGTGCGCGGCCATCCCTGCCGAATACGGTGGCGGCGGCGGCACTTTCGCCCACGAGGCCGCCATCATCGAAGCCCAGACCCACGCCGGCGACGGGTCGCTGGGCATGTCGGTGCACTCCTCGATCATCGCCCCCTACATCCACGAGTTCGGCACCGAGGAACTCAAGCGCCGGGTGCTGCCCAAGGCGGCCAGCGGGGAAATGCTGCTGTCCATCGGCATGACCGAACCCGGCACCGGCTCGGACCTGCAGAACATCAAGACCCGCGCGGTGCGTGAGGGCGACGAGTACGTCATCACCGGCCAGAAGATCTTCATCTCCAACGGCTGGCTGTGCGACGGCATCATTCTCGCCGTCAAGACCGACCCCACCCAGGGCGCGGCCGGTGTCTCGCTGATCTTCGCCGAGGTCTCCGACGAGACGCCCGGTTTCAAGCGCGGCCGCATCCTGTCCAAGATCGGCGGCAAGGGTCAGGACACCGCCGAACTGTTCTTCGACGGCCTGCGCGTGCCGGCCTCGAACCTGCTCGGCACCGCCGAGGGCCAGGGCTTCTATCAGATGATGCAGATGCTGGCCCAGGAGCGACTGGTCACCGCGATCCTCGCGGTCGCCATGACCGAGACGGCGGTCAAGCTGACCGTCGACTACACCAAGGGCCGCGAAGCGTTCGGCAAACCGCTGTTCGCCATGCAGAACACCAAGTTCGAGCTCGCCGAGTGTGCGACCATCGCCAAGGTCGGACGTGTCTTCCTCGACGACTGCATCAGCAAGCACCTGCGCGGTGAGCTGGACATTCCGACCGCGGCCATGTCGAAGTACTGGTTGACCGATCAGCTCGGTAATGTGGTGGATCGTTGCCTGCAGTTGTTCGGCGGGTACGGATACATGACCGAATACCCGATTGCCCAGCTGTACACCGGCGCCCGGATCCTGCGGATCCTCGCGGGCGCCAACGAGGTGATGAAGGACCTCATTGCCCGCTCACTCTGACACCCAGATGCCGCCCACGCCCGGCGGCGACACCCTCGAGCCGGCGGCCGGCGGCACTGCGGCCGAGTCGGGCAGCGCCGCTGCCGACACCGGTGACGCTCCGTCGCGTCGCCGTCGCCTCGAACCCGACGAGCGGCGCGCGCAGATCCTGTCGTGTGCCATCGACATGTTCGGCGAGCGCCCGTATGCGGCCGTGTCCACCGCCGAGCTCGCGCAGCGGGCCGGGGTGGCGCGAGGTCTGATCAACCACTACTTCGGCAACAAGCGCGACCTGTATCTGGCGGTGGTGCGCCGCATGGTGACGCTGCCGCGGCTCGAGCACATGCTGGTGCCGACCGGCAGCACCAAGGAACGGGTCGACGCCAGCGTGGAGTGGCTGCTCGACACCATTTCCGAGCACGGCACCACCTGGGTGAAGGTCACCGGTCTGGAAGGCATCGGCGACGATCCGGAAGTACAGCGGATTCTCGACGAGGCCGACAGCGCCGCAGCCGACCGGGTGGTGCAGATGATGGGGTTGTCGCATTCGCTGCACAGTGAGCAATTGCGCGCGCTGGTGCGCTGCTACGGCGGATTGGTGAAGGCGGCCGGGCGCGAATGGATCGTGCGCGGCAACCTCACTCGGGAACAGGTGCACGTGCTGCTCGGCGATTCGCTGACCACACTGGTCACCCAGACCTTCCCGAAGGTCGACGCCGAGAACTGAACCCGCACGCGAAAGCCCGGAGACCTTGCGGTTTCCGGGCCTTCGCATTGCCTGCGATGCCTGGATGCATCGGGTGCGGTGATCGCTTCCGTGTGGCTCAGTCGGCGGTGGCCGGCCTGATGCGCAGCATTTCCTGGGCTCCACGCTGGAATCGGTAGGCGATCTGCTGCAACCGGACGTCGTGGCCGTCGGCGCGCAGTTCCTCGCACAGCCGGTCCAGATACTCGACCGGTTCGCCGGTGGCCTGCACGACCAGTGGATAGATGCGGACCTCGCGGCGGGCCACGCGCACCAGTTCGGCCAGGGCGCGGCGGTGGAAGTCCTCGTCGAAGCGGTCGGACCAGGTGAACAGCAGATGCGAGCACAGCACGAGGTCGAAACTGCCGGTCACGAACGGCAATTCGGGCAGCGCACCGGGCACGTACCGGTCGGGGTGCGCGGTCAGATCCGCGATGAACCGTTCCCCGGCTGCGTGCCGCAGGACGCGACGCTGCTCGATGCCGCCGTACCAGGTCCATTCGAAGCGGTCCGCGTGCGCGGCGATGATGGCGTCGCCGTCGCGGATGGCCGCACGCACCCGGGCCGCGAGCACGTGATCCTCGAGTGCGTACATCGGGTCGACGGCGATCACCCGGTCGCCGGTCTCGGCGGCGAAACTCGCGCCGCCCGCACAACAGTCGAGCACCGAACCGGCCAGATCGGTGTCGGTGAGGGCGAACATGGCGCGATACTCGGCCGCCGAGCGGGAGGTCACCAGCATGTCGTCGAGATCGGCGGCGGCCTGCAGGTGGTGGTCGGAGGTCATGTCAGTACACCGTTCCCATCGCGTGCCGCACCTGGTCGAGGGTGTGTTCGGCGATCTCGTTGGCGCGCCGATTGCCTTCGCGCAGGACGCGACTGGCGAACCCGGCATCGCGTGCCAGTTCGCCACGCCTGCGCCGATGCTCGGCGAAGCGTTCGTTGACCGCGTCGGTGGTGAATCGCTTGAGTGCGCTCGCCCCGGCGTCGCCGATCTCGTCGGCGATGTCGTGTTCGTCGCGGCCCGTGCACAGTGCGGCGGTGGTCAGCAGTGCCGACACTCCCGGCCGCTGGTCCGGGTCGAAGCTGATGCGCCGTTCGGAATCGGTGGGGGCGCGCCGGATCAGGGCCGCGGTCTCGTCGGCGGTCATGGACAGGGCGATGGCATTGCCGTAGCTCTTCGACATTTTGCGGCCGTCGAGTCCGGGCACCTCGGGCGAGGCGGTGAGCAGGGCCTGCGGTTCGGGGAAGACCGGGCCGTAGCGGTCGTTGAATCGGCGCGCGAGCAGCCGCGTGAGTTCGACGTGCGGCAGATTGTCCTTGCCCACCGGCACCAGGTTCGCCGCGCACGACAGGATGTCGGCGGCCTGATGCACCGGATAGGTGAGCAGTAGTCCGCTCAACGCTCGTTCGGACGCCGCGTGCTCGGCTTTCACGGTTGGATTGCGGTGCAGTTCGGCCTCGGTCACCAGGCTCAGCAGCGGCAGCATGAGCTGATTGAGCGCCGGTATCGCCGAATGGGTGAAGATCGTGGCGTGGTCGGGGTCGAGGCCGGCGGCCACATAGTCCAGCACGGCACTGTGCACGTGCTCACGCACCTGGCCGATGCTGTCGCGGTCGGTGATGACCTGATAGTCGGCCAGGATGACGAAGGTGTCCACACCGTGCTGGTGCAGGCGCACGCGTTCGGCGACGGTGCCGAAGTAGTGGCCCAGATGCAGTGCGCCGGTCGGTCTTTCGCCGGTGAGGATGCGGAACAGTTCGGGGTGGGCGGTGACGTCGGCGGCGAGCCGGTCGCTGCGTGCGATGGTGGCGGTGAAGGAATTCACGGTACAGCTCCTGCGAATTGGGGGAGGGCTGTACGAAAACCGCACGTGCACAAGGTGATTCGATGCGGGCTGCGTACAGCCCGCGGACATGACTAACCGGGCTGCTGTTGCAGCCGCCACGCCTGTCGGAGATCGATCACCCTGCCACCATAACAAGGCGGCGGCGTGCCCGTCGCCTCGATTGCGCTGCGACGCTGCTCACGCCGGGCAAGCACAGTGACGGGGAATGCGCGACGCGGAGACCGTGTTGCTGGCGATCATGGTGACGACACAGGAACTCGGAAAGATCGGTGTGTGGCAGGCGTATTCGGTGTTCACCCCCGAATCGGTGCGCGAACTCGAGCAGCTCGGCTACGGCACGGTGTGGCTGGGCGCGTCCCCGGATGCGAGCTGGGACGGCTACGACGCGCTGCTGGCCGCCACCGATTCGCTCACCATCGGCTCCAGCATCGTGAACGTGTGGGCCTCGCCGTCGGCCGAAGCCGCCGAGACCTTCCATCGCCTCGACGACAAATACCCGGGCCGGTTCGTGCTCGGTATCGGTGCCGGACATCGCGAGCACACCGCCGACTACACCAAACCCTATGACGCCCTGGCCGCCTACCTCGACGACCTCGACGCCGCCGGGGTCCCCCAGTCGCAGCGCGCCCTGGCCGCACTGGGCCCGCGCGTAGCCAAGCTGGCCCGCGACCGCACCGCCGGCGCGCTGCCCTACCTCACCGTTCCCGAGCACACCGCCGCCCTGCGCGAACAGCTCGGCCCGCACACGCTGATCGCGCCCGAGCACAAGGTCGTCTTCGACACCGATCCCGACCGTGCCCGCGCCACCGCCCGCGAGACCCTCGGCTACTACCTGGGGTTGTCCAACTACACCGCCAACCTGCGCAGTTACGGCTTCGGTGACGACGATCTGACCGCACCGGGCAGTGACCGGTTCATCGACGCGGTCGCCGCGCACGGCACCGCCGAGCAGATCGCCGACCGGTTGACCGACCACCTGCGCGCCGGCGCCGACCATGTCGCGGTGCAGGTTCTGGGCGGCGACCCGCTACCCGCACTGCGTGCCCTCGCGCCCGCCCTGGCCGAGCGCACGAAATAGCCTGCCGCACACGCTGTCCGGGTGCCGCCCGTCGATCGATCATTGACGGCGGCGCAACCCTGTCATCCCGGCGCGCTTTTGGCGGGGATCCACACACGCAGCGGCGCAACGGATTCGATGGATTCCGGCCAAAGCGCGCCGGAATGACGAGGGCGACACCGCGACTTCCGATTCAGTCGCGGGCGCGCAGCATGCGCCCGGCCGCCTCGACCGCCGGACCCGAGGAGTTGGCGTCGTAGACGAACACCGCGAACGCCAGATCGCCGTCGATGCCGACGAACCAGCCGTGGGCGTGGGTGTCGTCGATGAATTCGGCGGTGCCGGTCTTGCCGAGCAGGCCCGGGATATCGCGCAGGGCGGTGGCGGTGCCGTCGGTGATCGTCTCGCGCATCATCGTTTTCACCTGATCGGCGATCCCGGCCGGTAGCGCCGGGGGAGTCCGGTCCGGTTTGCCCGGCCGGCCGGACACGATCGCGGGCGCGGGCACCGAACCGTGCGCGAGGGTCGCGGCGACCAGGGCCATGCCGAACGGGGACGCGGTCACCTTGCCCTGGCCGATGGCTTCCTCGACGCGCAGCGCCGGGGTGTCGGCGGTGGGGACGCTGCCGGTGACTGTCGTCAGGCCCGGGGTCACGTAGTCGATGCCCAGCCCGAGTTGCGCGGCCGCGTTCGGGAGCGCGTCGGCGGGCAGGCCGACCGCGAGCTTGCCCATGGTGGTGTTGCACGAGCGCGCGAAAGCCGTGTGCAGCGGGACGTTTCCGAGGTCGAAGTTGTTGTCGTTGGGGATGCGGCGGCCTTCGATATCGGCCACTCCCGGGCAGGCCACGATCGAATCCGGTGTCACCGTGCCCGCCTGCAAGGCCGCCGACACCGTCACCGTCTTGAACGTGGAGCCCGGCGGGTACAGGCCGGTCAACGCGATCGGCCCCTGCCCGTCGGCGGCCGCGTTCTGCGCCATGGCCACCACGTTGCCGGTGGAGGGCTGGATGGCGACGATGGCCGCCGCCTGCGGGATCGGCGCGAGCGCCGCCTCGGCCGAACGCTGCAATGCCACGTCGAGGGTGCTGCGAATGTCGGTGGTGGGCTTGGCATCCTGGCCCGCGATGCGTTCGGTGCCCTGCGGGGTCTGCGCGCGCACCGCCCAGCCCGCCGCCGCGTCGGCCTGCTGCTGCCATAGCTCCGACAGGCCCGACAGGGTGGGCGAGGCCAGCGCCTTGTCGGTGGTGAGCAGTCGGGTCTGCGGCGAGAGGGTCACATTCGGCAGTGCCTCGAGCGCGGCCTGGATCGGCGCCAGATCGCTCTGCCGCAGGGTGATCGCCGTAATCGATTTGCCTTGCGCCCCGGCCAGATCCGAGGCCAGCGACTGTGCGGTGATGCCCGGTGCGAGGGGTGCGAGCAGGTTCGCGACCGCCGCGGTGTCGGCGCCCGGTGCCACGTTCACCAGCGTCACGATCTGCTGGGTCATGAGTTCACCGCCCGTGCTGTCCAGAATCCGCGCCGGATCCGGATACACCGCGCTGTACACCAGCGAGCCGGCGTTCATCCCGGGCGCGACGGTTGCCGGATCCCAGCCCACCTTCCAGTCGCCGCCGGTCTCGCTGAGCTTGCCGGTGGTGGTGTAGGTCCAGTCGTTCTTGCCGTCGGCGCCCAGTTTCCAGGTGGCGGCCAGGGTGAAGGTGCCCGCGTCCTTGTCCACCGACTCCACCGTGAAGTGCGCGTCCTTGCCCAGACCCTGGTAGAGGGCGGTCAGGGCGGCGGTGGCCTGGGCAGGATCGGTGGTCACCGCCGCCGCGGCCGCCGGATCGTCGTTGGTCAGTGCGTCGGCGAAAGTGTTTGCGGCACTGCGCATCCGGTCGGTGGTCTGGTCACCGCCGCAGCCGGTGAGTGCGACGACGGGGACAGCGAACAGGGCGAGGACTCTGATTCGGGTACGCACCCGCCCGACCCTACCGTTCGGAAATACCGTGGCGTGGGACGCGCGATCGGTCACCGCAGCAGTTTGACCAGCTGACGGTAGGCCGCGCGGGTCTGATAGGCGAGCTTGGTCCAGGTGATCGGGCCGCCCGTCGCCAGATGTGTGTCGTAGGGGATCTCGGTGACCGCCCGCACGAACTTGCCCAGATAGGTGCGGGCGTGGTCGGCCACCAGCGGCCCGTCGCTGCGATGCTGGCGTGTCACCACGATGACGGCCTCAGCCAGATGGAACTGGCTGTAGTTGTCGTCGAGCCAGATCAGCGCCGGCTTGAGCCGGTTGATCGCGTCCGGGCGGGCGGCCAGGGTGATCACCAGCCCGATGCGCGGATCACTGAGCAGCGGCGCGATCATCCGATTCGACACCGGCGACCCGCCGTCATAGATCGGCAGGCACCCCGCCTCCCACAGGTCCCGCTGTACCGAGGCGTAGCTCTCGCGCCGCGGCAGGGCTTCGGGCCCGCGCGGCATCACCCCGAACCCGGCCCGGTTCTCCCCGCAGCTGTCGAGCACCGAGGGCGCCAGCCCGCGCGGGCACAGGGTCAGCCACGTCTGCACGGTGCCGGCCGCGTCGATGGCGTCGCAGCCGCGCGTGGCCAGATCCCCGCCGCTGGCACTGGCGTCCACCGCGATCGGGGACCGTTCCCCGTATTCGAACGCGGCCGCGGCCGCGATGCCCAGTGCGGTCGAGGTCGTGCCCGACCCGCCCGAGGATCCCATCACCAGCACCGGCGGAATGTCGGCGCGCAACAGATGGTGCCCGTCCCCGCCGTGGAGTGGCACGAGATCGGTCGGCGCTCCGGGCGGCGCCGGACGCAAGAGCAGATTCAGATCGGTGGGCGTGGAGGAAAGCTCGGCAGGTCGATCGGGAATGTGCGGTAACACTCGAGATTCCTTAACTACGTGCGGCATTCGGTACTGCGGAATCACGATGGATGACCACCACGTCGCCATTGATGTGCGTGATCCATCGCCACGACGCTGCACCCGCACGGACCCCGACACTCCACACCGTGTAGACGATTCGCCCCTGCGCCACAACGTCTTCGATGAAGTTCTCTACGGGCTGTCTACTCCCGCGCACCCCCTGGCGTACCGGAATTTCAAAAATGTTGCCGTACAGCCTCTTTCACCGGCGCCGCCAGAATACTTGATCTTGTCGCGATCAGGGCACGTTCCGGCGCCGTATTCTGCGCCTATCCTGAACCCAGGAGGTGATCTTGATGCCCGCAACCATCGTCGTCGTCATGGGCGTCTCCGGCACCGGCAAATCCACCGTCGCCCGCGCCCTGTCCACCACCCTGGGCTGGGACCTGCTCGAAGGCGACGATCTCCACCCCGCGGCCAATATCGCCAAAATGTCGGCCGGCCACCCCCTCACCGACGCCGACCGCCGGCCCTGGCTGGAATCCATCGCCCACTGGATCGCCGACCACGCCGCCACCGGCGCCAGCGCCGTCATCACCTGCTCGGCCCTCAAGAAGACCTACCGAGACATCCTGCGCCACTCCGTCACCGCCCACCCCACCACCGAACTCCTCTTCCTCTACCTGCACGGCACCCGCCCCCTGCTCGCCCTCCGCACCACCACCCGCACCGGCCACTTCATGCCCCCGGCCCTGCTCGACTCCCAGCTGGCCACCCTCGAAGACCCGCGATCCGAACCCGATGTCCTCACCATCGACGTCGCGGGCACACCCCGGCAGGTCGAAGCCGCAGCGCTGACCGCCCTCCGTGACCGCCTCGGTTCCTGAGGACCGCAACGAGCACCAGTGCATTCGTGCGGACCGGTGCCGGGCCGGTAACCTGCCTGGCATGAGCGCAGGCCTGTTCGGACTCCTCGATGACGTGGCCGCGCTGGCCCGGCTCGCGGCTGCTTCCATCGATGACATCGGCGCGGCCACCGGGCGGGCGACCGCCAAGGCCGCCGGTGTGGTGATCGACGACACCGCGGTGACACCGCAGTACGTGCACGGCATCACCGCCGACCGTGAACTGCCGATGATCAAGCGGATCGCCATCGGGTCGCTGCGCAACAAGCTGCTGTTCATTCTTCCGGCGGCGCTGATCCTGAGCCAGTTCGCGCCGTGGCTGCTCACCCCGATCCTGATGATCGGCGCCACGTATCTGTGCTTCGAAGGCGCCGAGAAGGTGCTGGGCCGCTTCCTGCACCACGACAGCCATGAGGCCGAATCCAGCGGCGCGGCCGATGAGAAGTCGTTGACGGCCGGGGCCATCCGCACCGATTTCATCCTCTCGGCCGAAATCATGGTGATCGCCCTCAATGAGGTTGCCCACCAGTCGTTCTTCCCCCGGCTGATCATTCTCGCCATCGTCGCCGTCGTCATCACCGCCGCGGTGTACGGCGTGGTCGGCGTCATCGTGAAAATGGACGATGCCGGCCTGGCGCTGGCCGAACGCTCCTCGCGCTTCGCGCAGACCGTCGGACGCGGACTGGTCACGGGCATGCCGAAACTGCTGTCGGCGTTGTCGATCATCGGCACGGTCGCGATGCTGTGGGTCGGCGGGCACATCCTGCTCACCGGCACCGACGAACTCGGCTGGCACTGGCCGTACGAGCTGGTGCATCACGCCGAGGAGGCGGTGCGCGAGGCCATTGCGGGCATCGGCGGAGTGCTGGCGTGGCTGACCAATACCGCCGCGTCGGCCGTCATCGGATTCGTGGTCGGCACCCTCGTGGTGCTGATCGTGCAGGTGCTGCCCTTCAACAAGAAGCACTGAGCCCGTCGGGGTTCGCGCCGCCGAGCAGGCGGCCGATCTCCTCGTCCGGATACCGGGTGGCGCGGCTGGTCTGCTGGAACGCGCGCGTGAACACCGACATCGCCGAGGCGACGGGTGCGTGCCGGGTGAGGATCGAGGCGGCCGCCGCCGGGATATCTTGCGGCGGTGTGCCTTCGGCGAAGCCGCGCACCATCGTGGCGCGGGTCTCCCGGTCCTCCGGCCGCAATCCGTAGAGGGCGGTGGCCAGCCAGTTCACCAGGTAGGTGGCGCTGAAAGCGCGGTCGTAGCTGCGGTTCCGGTCGAAGAAGGCGACCTCCTGCGGTGCGAGGTCGAACCCGCGGGACAGCGCGAGCCCGTAGTCACCGAAATAGAGATGCCGGCCGTCGGTCAGGATGTTGTGGAAATGCGCGTCGAGATGCAGCAGCCCACGACTGTTCATGAACGCGACGCCGGCGGCCAGTTCCCGCTCCACCATGGCGCACGCCCGCTCGGTGGCCTCCTCGCCCGCGGCGACCCGGGTGGTCAGCCATTCGTGCAAATTCTGCGGGAGGTACTCCAGGAACAGGCGGGAGGTACTCCAGGAACAGTGCGATGCTCGCCGACGCGTCGCGCAGCGCCTCGATCCGGCGGCGGATCCGATGCCGGCCGCCCCAATAGTCCACGACGCGATCGATATCGGCGAGCTCCTCGGGCAGCAAACCCGTATCCGGCAGCACCCGCCAGTGATACATGAGCGGAAAGCTCCCGGATTCACCGGCGAGCACCCAGTTCGTCGTCATGGTGTGCACGGCGAGCTCACGCCAAGCACCGAAGCCCGCCCCGCCCACGAGGCCGACACCGTAGTGATAGAACAGCGGCAGGCCGAACAAATTTGCCGTGGATCGCACATGCCGCGGCTGGCGTTCCAGATCGCTGAGGGGCACTCGCTTCACGAACACCGCGGTTCCGGCAACCTCCACCAGCGCCGATGTTCCGCCGATACCGGCCCCGATCGGCGTGCCCGCATCCACCAGCGCACTCAACGCGTGATCACTGTGCAGGGCCAGCGCCGTGGAGACGGCACCGTAGGAACGCAGCCGCGCCGGACGCGACATCGCGTCGGGCGCACAAGACGTCACTGCCCCGAAGACCTAGTCGCCGTTGTCTTTTCGCGCCTTGCTCGGCTGCACGCGGGGAGGTTCGTTGGGCATCTTGGGGTAGACCGGGGGCCACGGGGCGTCCTGCAGGCCCGCGGCCATGTCCTTGGCCGACATCTCCAGCAGCGCGGTGATGTCCTGCGGGGCGCGTTCGGCCCACGGATCACCGAACTGGGCCACCCGCGCGGGCACGGTGGCGATGGTCAGGTCGTCGGGGACGATGTCGGCCAGCGCATCCCAGGCGATCGGCGTCGAGACCTGCGCGCCGACCTTGGGACGCACACACCAGGCGCCGAAAACCGTTTTGTGCGGGGCATTCTGGTTGAAGTCGACGAAAACCCGGGAACCGCGTTCTTCCTTCCACCAGGCCGCGGTGATCTGCTCGGGGTGACGGCGTTCGAGCTCGCGCGCCAGCGCCACCGCCGCATCGCGCACCTGGTAGCCGTCCCATCGCGGTTCGAGCTGGACATACACGTGCAGCCCACGCGAACCCGAGGTCTTCACCCGCGCGTCGATGCCCAGTTCCCGGCACAGATCATGAGTGAGAACGGCCGCGGCGCGCAGATCGGCGAAGGTGATGCCGGGGGAGGGATCCAGATCGATGCGCAACTCGTCGGTGATCCCGGTGGGCGGCAACAACTCTCCGGCCGCGTCGTACACCAGCGGCGCGTCGGCCGGTTGCGGGGCGTCGGCGTGGGTGGGCCACACGTGAAAACCCAAGCAGCCCAGGTTGACCGCCCACAGAATGTGCGCCATATCGGCGGCGACGAGGGCGTCGCTGGTGGTGCCGTTGGGGGTGGACACCTCGGTGGTCTGCAACCAGTCCGGCACCGACTTCGGAACCCGTTTCTGGAACCAGGATTTCCCGCTCGCCCCGTCCGGATACCGCTCGAGCAGCACCGGCCGATCCCGGATCGTGTTCATGATCTGATCCGACACGGCCAGGTAGTAGTCGACCAGATCCCGTTTGGTCTCACCACGTTTGGTGAAGTAGATCTTGTCCGGGTTGGAGATGGTGACCGTGTGCCCGTCGACCTCGAGCTCGAGCTTCTCGCTCATCGGCGCGCCTCGTCGAAGATGGCGGCCAGCTCCGCGGGTGCGACCTCGTCGAGCTGTGCGTAGGTACAGGATTCGGGGGTGCGGTCGCTGCGGAAACGCACCAGGCGCCCGCCGTGGCGCAATCGTCCGGCCATGACATGTTCATACCGCACCTCGGCGACAAGTTCGGGCCGCACAGGCTCCCACGACAGGTCCTTGCCGCCGGTCCAGCGGCTCACCCCGCCCGGCATCTTGCCCTCGGCCTTGGCCTGCGCTGCGGCGTCGGCCCATTCGCGCCACGGATGATTCTCGAGCGCGTTCACCCGTAACGGCGCGAGCTCCTCCACCAGCTCCTTGCGCCGTTTGGCGGTGAAACTGCTGGCCACGCCGACGTGATTGAGCCGGCCGTCGGAGTCGAACAGGCCCAGCAGCAGCGAGCCCACCCCCTCCCCGTCCTTGTGCCAGCGGAATCCGGCCACCACACAGTCGGCGGTGCGTTCATGTTTGATCTTCAACATGACCCGCTTGTCCTGCAGGTAGGGCAGATCCGTGGCCTTGGCCATCACTCCGTCGAATCCGGCGCCCTCGAACCGGGTGAACCAGTCCTGCGCCACATCCGGATCATCGGTCAACGGCGTCAGATGCGTGCGCGACAGACTGCCATCCAGCACCGTCTGCAAAATTTCCCGCCGTTGCCCGAACGGTTCACCGGTCAGATCCTTGTCCCCGAGCGCGAGCAGATCGAATCCGACGAACGAGGCCGGAGTCTGCACCGCCAGCTTGTTGACCCGCGACGCCGCCGGATGCAGCCGCTGCTGCAGGGTGTCGAAATCCAGGCCGTTCTCGGTGACCACCACGATCTCCCCGTCGAGCACGCACTTCTCGGGCAGGGCTTCCCGCAACAGTTCGACCAGCTCCGGAAAGTACCGGGTCAGGGGCCGATCGTTGCGGGAGCCGAGCTCGATCTCGTCGCCGTCGCGGAACACGATGCAGCGGAAGCCGTCCCATTTCGGTTCGTAGAGCAGCCCCGGTTCGCGGGGCAGCGTGGACACCGATTTCGCCAGCATCGGTTTGACCGGCGGCATGACGGGCAGGTCCATGCGACCTCCTCAGGCTCGTAGGCTCACCCGAGACGATCGTAATCCGAACCGGTCAGTTTTCGATCCAGCCGTGCTGATCCGCGAACGCGGTGAGGCGATCCCGAATGGTGAGAATCTCCCCGGCGGTCAGCGCCGGCGAGGCATCGAGCAGCAGTTCGGTAATGAGCCGCTTGTGCTCGGCCTCGCTCAGCAACGCCGCACCCGAGCGTTCCTTGGCCTTGTGCCGGACCGGCGGTGGGGTGACCGCGCCGCCGACCAACGCCAGGTTGATCGCCTTGGGCCCCCGATCGCCTTCGGTCACATCGAATTCGAACACTCGCCCCTGCCGCAGCTCGTCCTCGTCCAGTCCGATGTCGTTGACGTGAACGAACACATCAGGACCCCCGTCTTCCGGACGGATGAAACCGAAACCCCGTGAGCTGTCGAAAGACACCAATTTCCCGATGGACACCTAAACACCCGCTCCTCGTCGCGTCCCTCTGCGGTAACTCTAGTCCGCCTGTTGATCATTGTTGGCGGAAAGTGCCTTTTGCAACGAATTGAAGACGGTCAGCCCCTGACCGACCATCCCGTTCACCAGCTCGCTGACCCCGTCGGGGCCATTGAGCACGGTCAGATTGGCATTGGACAGCCCCGTCGCGGCCTGGCGCACGATCTCCGGAAGTTGTTCGATCAGAAGCTGATCCAGCGCGATCCGGTTGTTGGACGCCGCGGCCTCGGCCTGGATGCGGGTGCGGTCGGCTTCGGCCTCGGCCAGAATGCGCACCCGTTCCGCTTCTGCCACAGCGGGTTTCACCACTTCGGCCTGCAACTGCTGCTCGCGCAGCTCGGCCTGCTTGCGCGCCTGCTCGGCCTGGGCGGTGAGCACCTCCTGCATCGCGACGGCCTGGGCGAGCGGACCGGCCTGCGCGGCTTGGGCATTGGCCGAATCGATATCGCGCTGGTACTGCGCGCGCAGGATCGCGGTCTGACGGGTGTATTCGGCCTGTTTGCGCACCGATTCCTGTTCGGCTTCGGCGGCCAGTTGCGCGGCGGCGGCCTGGGCGATCTTGGCGTCGCGCTGCACGGCGGCATTGTGCGGGGCGGCCAGCGCGGTGATGTAGCCCAGATTGCCGTCGTCGATGGACTGGATCTGGAAGGAATCCACCCACAGCCCGATATTGCTCATCTCCACCTTGGAGGCCACCAGCACCTCGTCGGCGAGCTTCTGGCGTTCGCGGATGATCTCCTCCACCGTCATCGAACCCACGATCGACCGCAGATGCCCGGAGAAGATGCGCCCGGTCAGCACCGACATCTCGCGCTCCTGCTCGGACAGGAACCGTTGCGCCGCATTGACGATCGACACGGTGTCGTTGGCGACCTTGAACGCGATGACCGCGCGCACATCGAGCTGAATGGCCTGTTTGGTGACGCAGCGTTCCCCGATCTCGGCCTCGAACATGGCCAGCGACAGGTACCGCACCTTGCGGAAGAACGGCATCACCCAGGCCCCGCGCCCGATGACCACCCGAAACGGTGCGTCGTCCTTGACCTTGGCGCCGCTGACCAGCATCGCCTCGTCCGGATCCGGCACGTGATAACCCAACACTGCTGACTCTCCCCTCGACGGTGGGATGCGCTCTACCGTGGGCGCACCCGTCTAGGAATC
The DNA here is from genome assembly GCF_013744875.1 of Nocardia huaxiensis. Taxonomy (NCBI): domain Bacteria; kingdom Bacillati; phylum Actinomycetota; class Actinomycetes; order Mycobacteriales; family Nocardiaceae; genus Nocardia; species Nocardia huaxiensis. The sequence continues at coordinate 5,456,835 of NZ_CP059399.1, read as the reverse complement.
GCCCGGAAGTGGTATCCACGCAACAACATCGACGAGCCGGCCCGGATGCACGCCCACCACCAGCACGGTCGCCCCGGCGGGAAGCGCGTCGTCGGATCGCGCGATGTAGTGCTCGGTTCCCCCTCGGATGGCGACTCGCACCTCTCCCAGCGTTCCCTTGCCGCGGATCGGTGAGGTGAGCGTACCGGTCGAACCCAGTACCGGGTCGGTCATCGCGGCAGTCCTTCGGTGTGGAGTGAAAGCCCAGCGTACGTGGGGAACTCGTGTGATGGCAGGGCTTGCCGCACCGGTCGGTTGCCGAGTGATTGCCCGGTGCCGCTAGTCTGAAGTGATCGATGTTCGGTCCCGCTGAATTCGCCAGTGCTGGAAGGACTCGTCATGGGTAAACACTTCTCCTGCGCCACTCGAGCTGGCAGGCTTAAACGGTGACAACTCCTCCGGATACGACGTCGGCCGGAGCCGACGACGACAAGCTGGACGCCGGCGTTCTCAAGATCGCCGGAGTCGTGGTGCTCGGCGCCATCATGTCGATCCTCGACGTGACCGTGGTGACCGTCGCGATCCCGAAGTTCCAGGAAGAATTCGACACCACCTACGCCATCGCCGCCTGGTCCATGACCGGCTACACCCTGGCGCTGGCCACCGTCATCCCGCTCACCGGCTGGGCCGCGGACCGATTCGGCACCAAACGCCTCTATATGGCCGCCCTGGTGGCCTTCGTACTCGGCTCGGTGCTGTGCTCCACGGCGAGCAGCATCGAACAGCTCATCGCCTACCGCGTCATCCAGGGCCTGGGCGGCGGCATGCTCATGCCGCTGGGCATGACGATCATGACCCACGCCGCGGGCCCGCACCGCATCGGGCGCGTCATGGCGGTGCTCGGTGTGCCGATGCTGCTGGGCCCCATCGGCGGACCCATTCTGGGCGGCTGGCTCATCGACTCCTACTCCTGGCACTGGATCTTCCTGATCAACCTGCCCATCGGCATCATCGCGCTCGCGCTGGCGTGGATCGTGTTCCCCGCCGACAAACCCGAGCCCTCGCAGTCCTTCGACTTCATCGGCATGCTGCTGGCCTCACCGGGTCTGGCCGCCTTCCTCTACGGCGTGTCCTCGATCCCCGAGGCCGGCACCGTCGTGGCCAAACGGGTGCTCATCCCCGCGATCATCGGCCTGATCCTGCTGGTGGCCTTCGTGTTCCGGGCACTGCGCACCGAACATCCGCTCATCGATCTGCGCCTGTTCAAGAACCCGTCGCTGCGCTACGCCGTGCTGACCATGACCCTGTTCGCCATGGCATTCTTCGGCTCCGGTCTGCTGCTGCCGTCGTATCTGCAGCAGGTGCGCGGGGAATCCACGCTCATGGCCGGATTGCTCATCGCCCCACAGGGTTTGGGCGCCATGCTCACCATGCCGGTGGCCGGCCGGCTGGTCGACAAGATCGGGCCCGGCAAGATCGTGCTCACCGGCATCGCCGTCATGTCGGTCGGTATGGCGTTCTTGACCCAGGTCGACGCCTCCACCTCCTACTGGCTGCTGTGCGGGGCGCTGTTCATCACCGGTCTGGGCATGGGCTGCACCATGATGCCCACCATGACCGCCGCCATCCAGACCCTCACCCACGCACAGGTCGCGCGCGGCTCCACGCTGATGAACATCGTCAACCAGACCGCCGGATCCATCGGCACCGCAACGATTTCGGTGGTCCTGACCAACCTGCTCAACAACCGGCCACTGGCCAACCCTGCCATCGCCTCGCACTACAACCCGGCCATCGGGCAGCAGATGGAAGCCGAGATGCCCGGCTCGGTGCAAACCGGCCTGGATCAGGCCGCCCAGGCGTTCGCGCACACCTTCTGGGTGGCGCTGGCCCTGCTGATCGCCACGCTCATCCCGGCGTTCTTCCTGCCGCGCACCCGCCCGGCCGATCCGGAGAAGGCCGAGGCCGCTGCCATCGTCGCACACTAGCGGCATCGAAACCCCGTGTCCGGGATGCCTTCTCACCGAGGCGACCCGGACACGGTGGTTTCCGGGTCAGTATTCGAGCAGTGACGGGTCGGCGGTGATGCGCCCGGAATCGGTGTCGTAGTCGAACAATTCGCCGTAGCGACCCCAGTCGATGGCCAGCTCGAGCTGGCGGCGCGCATCCTCGGCGGAGAAGCCGCGCCGCAGCAGATCCAGCACGAAATCGGCGCGCACACTGCCGTCGGAGGAGCCGATGAGCGCACTGCAGATGGTGCGCACCAGCGGCGCGCGGCGGCGCGCCTGGGTGGCGAAGACATTCTTGCTGGTCTGGATGTCGGCGGTGGTGAAACGGGAGCCCACATTGGTCATGATCACATCACCGGAATCGGCCAGCAGGAACCCCAGCAGCGCCGCGGCGTCCACCAGCGGCATCAGATCGTCGAGTTCGAAGTTCAGGTCGTCGGCCACTTCCGGCAGATCGGCGCGGCCACTGTTGTCATAGACCAGCTCGAGCAGACCCGCGATGCCGCCGACCGAGGCGTCGGGCAGCGGAGTCGTGAACGGAGTGCCCGAATCCGGTTCCACCGCAACGGCTTCGGAATCGCGCCCGGTGAGCAGGCCGTAGATCTGATCGACCAGCGCGGTGAAGGCGGGCGCGCGGCGATTGCGCGGACGCGGCAACTGCACCGGCACCTCGGCGATGATATGGCCCGGGTTCGCGCCCAGCACCACCACTCGATCGGCCAGCTGCACCGCCTCCTCGATATTGTGGGTCACGATGCACACACAGCGGGTCGGGAAATCCGCTGTCGCCCACAGGTTCACCAGTTCAGTGCGCAGGTTCTCCGCGGTCAGCACATCCAGCGCCGAGAACGGTTCATCCATCAGCAGCAGATCCGGTTCCAGCACCAGGGCGCGCGCGAAACCCACCCGCTGACGCATACCGCCGGACAGCTCCTTGGGATAGGCGGTCTCGAAACCGTCCAGGCCGATGCGGTCGATCGCCTCCAGCGCGCGCCGCCGCCGCGGTTCGGGAGCGACCCCGCGCGCGGCCAAACCGAGCTCCACATTGTCCTGCACGGTCAGCCACGGCATCAGCGCGAAGGACTGGAACACCAGGGCCGCACCGGGATTGGCGCCGGTCAACGGCTGCCCGCGATAGCGGATGCGGCCCGACGTGGGAGCCAGCAGCCCGGCGATGGTGCGCAGCAGCGTGGACTTGCCCGAACCCGAACGGCCCAGCAGCGCCACGATCTCGCCGTCGCACAATTGCAGGTTCACGTGATCGAGCACCTGCAGCGGTTCGCCGCCCGCGCCGGTGAACGACATGCCGACATCCTCGATGTCGATGAGAACCTCGCCGGTGGTCGCGGTGGTCATGTCTCCTCCTAGAGCGAGTAGCGGCGCTGGGCCAGCGTGTAGAGGCGACGCCAGAACAGGCGGTTGAAGCCGACGACGTAGGCGCTCATCACGAGCACGCCAACCAGAATGCGCGGGGAATCACCGTCGGCGGTGGCCTCGGTGATGTAGGCGCCCAAGCCTGACGCGGTCAGGGTGGTGTCGCCGAACTGCACGATCTCGGCCACGATCGAGGCATTCCACGCCCCGCCCGCCGCGGTCAGCGCACCGGTTACATAGCTGGGGAAGATGGCGGGCAGAATCAGCTTGCGCCACCACAGGTTTCGCGGCAGCCGCAGGCTCGCCGAGGCTTCGCGCAGATCATTGGGCACCGCCGAGGCGCCGGCGATCACATTGAACAGGATGTACCACTGCGCGCCCAGCGCCATCAGCAGCACGCTGGCCCACTGCAGGCTCGCGCCCGTGGCCACCAGCACGGCGGTCACCAGCGGGAACAGGAAGTTGGCGGGGAAGCTGGCCAGCACCTGCACGATCGGCTGCGCGATCCGGGATACCGTGGGGTTCAAGCCGATCCACACCCCGATCGGCACCCAGATCAGCGTCGCGAAGATCAGCAGCACGATCACGCGCATGAGCGTGATCACGCCCAGGAACGCCGCGTGCGCGAACTCCGCGAGCCCGACGGTGTCGGCGACATAGCGCAGCATGGCCGCCACGCCCACCAGCAGGACCGCCGTCACCACCGTCGTGAACACGACATCGCCTGCGCGCCTGCGATATTCGGGCACGTACAGCCGATGCTCGGCCAGCCCGAACACCCGCATCGCCCGATCCATCGGATACACCAGCGGCCCGAGTACCCGCGCGAGGATCCCCGGAATGTGGGAGCGGCGCAGCAGATTCAGCACCAGCGATCTGGGCGCCTCGGCCGATTCGGAATCCTCGACGCGGAAACGCTCCGCCCACACCGTGAGCGGCCGCCAGAACAGCACATTCAACCCGACCACCACGATCACCATGGTCGCGATCGCCAACAGCACCTTGCCGGTGTCGGATTCGTCGGCGGCGCTGGCCACATACGAGCCGATGCCGGGCAGCGCGTACTCGTGATCGGCCACGCTGATGGCCTCCGAGGCGGTCAGGAAGAACCAGCCGCCGCCGAAACTCATCATCGCGTTCCACACCAGCGGGAACATCCCCGACGGCACATCCACCCGCCAGAACCGTTGCCAGCGCGACAATCTCAGATTCCGGGCCGCCTCGTCCAGCTCGCGCGGCTGTGAGACCAGGCTGTGGTGGAAGGCGAAGGCCATGTTCCAGGCTTGCGAGGTGAAGATCGCGAAGATCGACGCGCACTCCAGGCCCAGCGACGAACCCGGAAACAAGGCGATGAACCCGGCGACGGTCACCGACAGGAAACCCAGGACCGGCACCGACTGCAGAATGTCCAACGCCGGCAGCATGATCTTCTCCGCGCGCGGCAGCCGCGCCGCCGCGGTCGCGAACACGAACGTGAACAGAATCGACAGCCCGAGCGCCAGGAACATCCGCAGCAGCGACCGCGCCGCGTAATAGGGCAGTTCGGCCGGATCGGTGGAGATGCTCGACGGGGCCGCCGACTGATCGAAGGGCACATTCATGCCCGCCGACACCCGCACCACGATCCAGATCAGCACCGCCGCACCGAGGAACACCGCCACATCGGCCCAGCGCGAGCGCGGCCGATCCAGCGCGCCCCGCGACGGATACCCGCGCAGCGCGATCATGTGTCGGCCTCGGTGGGGGAGATGGTGCGCCAGCCGACGCTGGTCACCGACGGTTCCAGGCTCAACCGGCTCACCGCCGACTCCATCTGCCGATCATCGCGGCGATCCCCGGTCAGCTCGGCGCGCACCTGCACCTTGTTGTCGTTGGTGTCGTGACTGGCCACCGAGACGAGTCGAAAGTCGGTGCGGCTCAAGGCTTGTACCAGCAGCGCCCGCACATGCGCCTCGTGCGCGTCGTCGGTGGTCGCGGTGAACGCATACAGTGCCTCCTGCTCACCGCCGGCGATCTCCGGGCGATCCACCGCCCGCGCCGCCGTCCGCAGCGCCGTATTGACCACCACCACGACCACGGTCCCCGCCGCCGCCGTAGTGAACATCCCAGCACCGGACAGCGAACCCACAGCAGCCGAACACCACAGGGTCGCGGCCGTATTCAGCCCGCGAATATTGAACCCGTCGCGCAGGATCACACCCGCACCCAGAAACCCGATACCGGACACGATCTGCGCGGCCACCCGCGTCGGATCCGCGTCGGTGCCGCTGAATCCGTGCGCCGACAGCAGCACGAACAGCGTGGCTCCCGCGGCGACGAGCGCGTTCGTGCGCAGTCCGGCCATGCGGGCCCGGTACTGGCGCTCGAATCCGATCACCGCGCCCAGCCCCACACCGGCACCGAGTCGCAGCAGCATTTCCAAGGTCGTCATGACGCCCTCTCAGTAGAGGTCGGCGCACTGCAACCGCACGCTACCGGCAGCTCGGCTCGAGACAGCGAATAACGGGAGTGTCACCTGGTGAACGATTGGCTAACGGATGTCCGTCCGGCCCATCAGGCATGACAACCACCTCCCATCTTTCGTAAGACCTTCAGCACTCCACGGCGTGAACCCTCCGCGCACGCGGTGGGAGCCGGTCGGGATGTCCCCTTAACTCGGGAAGATCTGTCCTGATCAGTGGCGTCTCTCGACGTTTACGATCGCCGGCCTGTATCCGTGAAGGAGCCTCAGCTAACGACGGCACCTCGCGTCAGCGAGTTAACACCCGCCCGCCACCCCCTGGCAAACCAATGTGACCCACGCGACGCCGCGCGCACGGGCCGCGACGGCCGGAGCTGTTCGAATGCAGTCGGTGAGCGTCTCGGTCACCGCACCGTCGATCATCTCGGCATGGTTCGGTCTGCCTGGAGGACGAAAAACAGGAAACCCAAGAAGCTTTCGCCGATGACCTCACCGAAGACCTCCGGAAACCGATCGCGCGCCGCGGGCACAGGTGGCGGCTCACTGATGACATTGATGCGGAATCCCGCCGTGGTGAAAGCGTCGGTCATCGCGTGCAGCGGCCGGTCCCAGAAGGTCAGCCGGGCGGATTGCCCGCCCATGATCCACTCCTCGGTCCGCTCCCGGGTGCGGAAGTAGTCGGTTTTGTGCCCAGCTGAGCGTTCGCTGATCCAGATGGCGAAGGGATGCTCGACCGAGACGATCAGCCGCCCGCCGGGCGCGAGGACGCGTCGCAGCTCGGTCAGTGCCGGCCCCCAGTCCCGCAGATAGTGCAGTACCAGGGAGGCGATGACATCGTCGAAAGCGTTGTCGGGAAACGCCAGCGGGTTCGCGAGGTCGGCGATTCGCAGGTCCGCGTCGGAGCCCAGTCGGCGTCGAGCCAGCTCCAGCATCCCGGCACTCGCGTCGATGCCGGTCACCGTGGCGCCCCGGTCACGCAATTCGGCGAACAGCGCACCGGAGCCGCACCCGGCGTCGAGAATCCGCCGACCGCTCACGTCCCCGGCGAGCTCCAGCATCGCGGGGCGCTCGTAGTAGGCGTTGAGCAGACTGGTCTCGTTCTCCGCGGTGTAGGCCTCGGCGATGCTGTCATAGCTGTACGGCTGGACGGGGCCGGTCGGAAGCGCGGTATCTTCCGGAACTCTGGTCATACGTCCCATACTGGCATGCCCGCCCGCCTACGCGTTGTAATGCCTTGTCGGACAACGGCTCTGACTACTCGGCAACGTCGCTTGGGCAAGGTTCCGGTGGGCAGGTCATGGGGTCGTCGCTGCATCACGGGCGGCAGCCCGAATACCCGCGGGGCCGCGCGGTGACCCCAGAATATGATCTTGTCTGATCGCTGTCCCTGCTCCACGCCTCCGTGTTTCGGGAAGGGAGTCTGTGATGTCGCTTCGATGGTCCTACGGAGTGGTCCCGGCCGCCGCCGTGGCCCTTGCCGTGGGGTGGGCGGCGCCGGCCTACGCACACGAGCTGGCTCCGGGAGTGAGCTGCGAGAATTTCAACTGCAACAACTCCACCGACGACATGTACCGGGTGCAGTCGACGGTGACGTGCACGTCGGTGTTCACCTACCTGCCATACGCGACGGTCCCGGTCGCGACCTGGGTACCGGCCCACGGGTCAGCCGCCATCGTGGCATCGTGCCCGTACGAGAACGATCCCGGCCATATGGGCAACGGCCACTTGGGAACCAACCACAACGGCCAATCCGAATGGGTGCCCGGACAATGGGAACAAGGCCCCTCGAAACCGGGAATCGCCAGCTCGGTGACATATGAGTCCGCCGTGGTCGACAACAACCCGCCCCCACCGCCCAGCGGCTCCGGAGGCCGCTGAACCTCGGCCGGCACCAGGTCGATTCGGCGTCGGGCGGGGCCGAGGCCGCCCGTGCTCCCACCCCACGCACGACACCCGCCCGGTCAGTGCGAGTCTGGTCGGTGGCGGGCGCGTTGGTGTGGCACGGCGGGTGGGACCTGTGCGGTGCGGGTGAGAAGCCAGGTGCCGACGATCGCGGTGGTCGCGGCCATGGCCGCGAGGAGAACTGGATAGTCGATGACCGCGACCAGGGCCGCTCCGAGTCCGAGAAACAGTGCTTGCGGCACGGACCGGCTGACTTGGACCGCGGTGTCGACGCGGCCCAGCAGCGGGTTCGGGGTGACGCGTTGGATGTAGGTGCTGGAGGCGATGGTGGTCCAGACGATCCCCGCGCCGGCGAACACCATCGCGGTGAGCGTGACGATTTCGTGAGGAACGATCAGGCTCGCGTTGGCCGTGGCGAACGCGAGGAGCCCGACGGCGAGCAGACGGCCCTCGCCGAGGCGTTCGATCAGGCGAGGGGCCGGCAAGGCCGCCAGGACCGCGGCGGCTGCTTGCAGGCTGACGAGCACTCCGAGGAAAGCAGGCGGCTGACCGATGGCGGCGACAACAGCGTAGATGACAGATTCGAGCATGCCCCCCACCGAGACCGCGACGGTCATGGCGAAGATCTGTTGCCGCAGTGGGACAGTCACCCGAATATAGGAGACGCCCGCGGTGAGGGCGGACCGCAGGCCGCCGGGCTCGTATCCGGCCGGAGCCTCGTGAACAGTGATCATCATCAGCGCGATCGCCGCGAGGACGAAGCTGGCGGAGTCGACCAGCACCACGATTCGTGGACCGGTCACAGTGAACAAGGCGGCTCCCAGCAGCGGTGCGAGAATGCGGACTCCGTTCTGGACGATCGACATCACGCTGTTGGCCTGCGCCAGCAACTGTGTGCCGAACAATGCCGGCAGGATCGCCATCTGCGCCGCACCGAGGACGATGGCTCCGCAGCCGAGACCGAACATCACCGCGTAGATCAGCCACACGTGAGCGCGATCGTCGACCGATAACAGTGGTAAGACGGCCACCGCCAGGATCAGATTGACCGCGATCAGCAGCGACCGTCGCGGGACCCGGTCGATCAGCAGCCCCGCCGCGGGTGCGGCGATCGCAGGCAGTGCCAAAAACAAAAACGTCAAGCCCGCCGCAGAGTTGCTGTCGGTCAGCGTTTTGACCCAGATACCGGCCCCCAAGAACAGCATCGAATCACCGAACAGGGTCAGCAATTGAGCCCCGAAGTAGACGCCCGCCCGCCGCTCGGCCATCAACTGCTTCACTCGGCCTCCTCAAGCTCCCCACACAACCCGCTACGCACCCAGGACCGACCGCCCGAACATCACCCTGCCACTGTTCCGCGCGGCACATTACCGCAGGTAATCCACAGCCACGCAGCGCCGCGAGATGCCCGGAATTCGGCAAATAGTTCGTTTCGCACACACGTCGAGGTGTCTGGGAGGTCGGAAAGCGCCGGCACCGCCGACTGCGTGTCATTCGACGGTGACCACGCGCTGGTGCCGGCCGGTGGCGCCGTCGGGGAATGGTGGGGTGCGGTGGTCGGTTTGGCGGTGGCCGGTGCGGTCGGTGGCGCGGACGCGCAGGGTGTGGGTGCCCGGGGTGGCCGGCCAGCGGTAGGTCCACAGGCGCCAGGTGTCGGGGGAGTATTCGGTGGCGAGAGTGGCTTGCTGCCACGGGGTGTCGTCGATCTGGATTTCTACGGTGTCGATGCCGCGATGTGGGGCCCAGGCCACTCCGGCGATGGTGACCGGGCCGGCGGGCAGGGTGGCGAAGGGGGCGGGGGTGTCTATGCGGGAGGCTGTTTTGACGGGGGCGTGAGCGGACCAGCCGCGGTCGGTCCAGTAGGCGCGGGTGCGGTCGAAGCGGGTGATTTCCAGGTCGACAACCCATTTGGTGGCCGAGACGTAGCCGTAGAGGCCGGGGACGAGGAGGCGGGCGGGGTAGCCGTGGGCGATCGGCAACGGTGTGCCGTTCATGCCGATGGCCAGCAGGGCGTCGCGGCCGTCGAGGACGGCGGATAGTGGTGTGCCGGCGGTGAATCCGTCGATGCTGCGGGACAGCAGCATGTCGGCGTCGGGGTGCGGGCCGGCTTGCGCGAGCAGGTCCGGTAGCCGATAGCCGAGCCAGCGGGCGGTTCCGGCCAGCGGGCCGCCGACCTCGTTGGAGACGCAGGCCAGGGTGAGGATCCGTTCCACGGTGGGGTAGGAGTCGAGGCGGTCGAAGTCGAATTCCACTGTGCGATCGACCATTCCGTGGATGCGGAGCCGCCAGTCGGCGCGCGTCAGGGCCGGGAGCTGCAAGGCGGTGTCGACACGGTAGAAATCGTCCTCGGAAGTCAGAAAGGGGGTGAGGCTTTCGACCGCGGGTTGTGCCTGTGGCGGGATCGGGGCGGCCGGGCTCTGCGGTCGTGGCAGGACGAACCGCGCCCGATCGGCGGCCACATCGCGCAGGCGCGCGCCCAGCCACTGCCCGGTCCCGGCCGCAGCGGCGGCGGCGAAGACAGTGACACTCCCGGCCACGATCAGGAATCGTCGCCGCGACAGTTGCGATGCTGGGTCGTTCGTGCGCGGCGCGGGGATCAGCAGCCGCAGGGTGAGGAGCCCGGCGACGATGCCCGCACTGATGGGAACAGCGAAAAGTGCTGTGGCGGTGGGGCGTTGCAGTGCGGCGAGGGTGGTCACCGCCCCGAGCGCGATCAGCAGTGCGCTGCCCAGGTGGCGGCGGCGTTCGAGCAGGCCAGTGGCCGCACCGCCGAGCAGCATGACGACTGCCATCGAAACGAACAGCGCCGCTTTGTCATTGCTGCCGAAGCGGCGAATGGCGGCGTCTTTCAACGCGTGGGGCGTGTGGTCGACCATGGTCGCGCCGAGGACGTAGAACGGCGATGCCGCCGGGTCGATGAATGCCGCGATGAGGTGCCCGACGGCGAGCACCGTGGCGGCCGCGAGTACGCCCGCGGCCGCGGCGGAGGCCCTCACCGTGGTCAGGCGGGCGGCATGAGCACGGTGTCGATCATGTAGACCGTCGCGTTGGCGGTCTTGACACCACCGCAGACGACCGAGGCGTCACCGACCTTGATGGTGTCGCCGTCGCGGGTCACGGTCACGTCCGCGCCTTCGACGGTCTTGTGCGTGCCCGCGATCTTGCCGGGTGCGATCTGCCCGGTGACCACGTGGTAGGTGAGGATCTTGGTCAGGGCGTCGCTGTCGGTCTTGAGTCCCTCGACGGTCGCGGCCGGGATCTTCGCGAACGCCGAGTCCACGGGCGCGAACACCGTGAACTGTCCGCCATTGAGCGTGTCCACCAGGTTGACCTGCGGGTTCAACTGCCCTGACACCGCCGCCACCAGGGTGGTCAGCATCGGATTGTGCGAGGCGGCCACTGCCACCGGGTCCTGCGCCATGCCGCTGACCGACCCGGCCCCGGTGGGCACCTGCCGCGCGTAGTCCGCGCATCCGGGCCCGACCAGATCCGCCGCGGCGGCGCTGCCGCCGGTGGTGCTCGCGCTGCCCGACGTGGTCGAGTCGGAGGCGGTCTGGCTGTTCGAACAGGCGCTCATCGCCACGACCGTGGCGGTCAGGGCGAGCACGATCGTGAGCGAACGCTGCGGGGACTTCATTGCTGCGGGATCTCCTTCGCATGGTTCGCGGCCCGATTGCGGGCCGCGCGGCTGTGCTGGACGGGATTGCCTGTCACAGGATTTCGCGCAGCCCCCGGCCTCGGTTTGGTCGATCGGGAAAGTTTTTCCGGGAAGCTCGGCAGTTGCCGACATTGCCGAACTTGCGTCCGGATTCGGGTGCGGGCGGCTACTCTGCCGTGCAGCCTCACCGAGTCAGTCACCCGTCGAGCCAATCCCATTTACGGAGTCGCATCTTGGTTGACGAGCACCGTTTCCAGGTGGTCGGCGCAGGCGAGCCCGTCGAGTGCGTCGTCGACGAGCCCGCGGCCTGTCCGGCTGCCCGTCCCGCCCCGGACGCCGCCGCGGTCCGGCGGCTCGAGGATCAGCTGGCCGGTATCGCGGCCGGTGACCGGGAGGCGTTCACGCGCTTCTACCGGGAAACCCAGCGCCGCACCTTCGGACTCGCCCTGCGCGTGGTGCGTCAGAGCGCCGCGGCCGAGGATGTCACGCAGGAGGTGTATCTGCAGGTGTGGCATATGGCCGGCCGTTACGACCGGCGCATGGCCAGCCCGATGGGGTGGCTGATGATGCTCACCCACCGTCGCGCCGTGGACCGGGTGCGCGCCGAATCCTCCTCGACCGCACGGGATCTGGCCTACGGTCAACGGAATCTGGGCCGCGATCACGATATTGTCGCCGAGATCGCCGGCCAGCACGCCGAGGAGCGCGCGGTCACCGACTGTCTCGGCACGTTGACCGCGCTGCAACGTGAAACCGTCGCGCTCACCTACTATGGCGGGCGCACCTACAGCGAGGTCGCCGACCAGTTGGGCGTGCCGCTGTCCACGGTCAAAACCCGGATACGTGATGGGCTGCAACGGCTTCGGAACTGTTTGACAGGATCGGTGACTGATGCCTGACATGCCGGAGCAGGTCGACCTGCGCGATCTGGCCTACCCCTACGCCCTCGACGCGCTGCCCGAGACGCAGCGCTACGCGGTGGAGGCGTGGCTCGACACCGCCGACGACACCGCGGCGGCCGCGTTCCGGGCCACCGTGCGCGAGGTCCGCGAAACCCTGGCGGACATGACGGTCGTCGACGCGGTCGACGCGCCACCCGAACTCGAAGCGTCGATTCTGAAGGCACTGGACCGGAAGACCACCCCCGCGCCGCCGCGGGCATGGATGCGGCCGATGTATCTGCTCACCGCGGCCGCCGCGCTCATCGCGGTGATAGTGCTGGGCGCCATGGTGATTCGCACACCCGCCGATCACCCAGGCGCGGATGCCGTTACCGCGCAGCAGATCCTCGCCGAGCCCGGCGCGCGCGCGACGACGACCGCCGTCACCGGTGGCGGCACCGTCACCGTCACCGTCGCAAGGGATTCGGCGAACGCGGTCGTCACCTTCGACGCGGTCCCGCAGCCCCCGGCAGCCCGCGAGTATCAGCTGTGGCTGGTGCCCGGCGCCGGCGCACCGCGTTCGGCGGGCGTGCTGGCCGCCTTGCCCGGCCGGAATTCGCCGCTGCTGGTGCCGATCGACGGCGCACGCGCGCTGGCCCTGTCGATCGAGCCGGTCGGCGGTTCGGCGCAACCGACCACCGACCCGATCGTGGCCGTGCCGCTGCAATGAGTTGCGCGGCACGGTGTTTCAGCTCAGCGCGACCGTGGCGGTGGCCCGCCCGAAGATCCGCCGCCCGCCCTGCGTCGCGGTGAGCGAGACGGTGGCCACGCCGCTGTTGCGGTGCAGCGCAATGATTTTGCCGCCGAACTCGACGGTGGCCGGCGAGTCGGCGGTGACGAACACCGGGCTGGTCATGCGAACGGAGTACTGCCGCAGCGCGCGGGGATCCCGCACCCACGAGGTGAGGTATCCCGCACCCAGGCTCATGGTCAGCATGCCGTGCGCCACCACCCCGGGGCCGAGGCCGACGAGTTCGGCGACCGGCCGATGCCAGTGGATCGGATTCGGATCACCCGACACCCCCGCGTACTGCACCAGATCGCCGTGGGTGAGCCGGTAGCGCCGGGCGGGCAGCACATCACCCACCGACACTCGGTCGCGCGCAACACCGCGCACCCGAATCGAGTGCGCCGCGATCGAATTCGCGCCGACCGTCGCGATCTCGTCGACCTCCGGCGGCGGCGCGGTCAGCACATCATGGCGCAGAATGGTCGCGTTCAGTTCCGTGAGGCGGCGGCCGAGTTCGGTTTCCCCGGTGCGGGCGACGAGGGTCGTGTGCCCGGCCAGCACGATCTCCCCACGCTGATCGGTGACCCGATTGCTGACCACCATGAGATCTCCGCCGAACGCCTCGCGATGCGAATGCAGCGAGATGTTGCTGGTGAGCCGATCGCCCACCACGATCGGCCGGTAATAGTCGAGGACCTGATTGGTGTGGACGGCCGTGGTCAGATCGCACCCGGTCAGTTTGTCCGCCAAGGCGGTTTGTGCCGTCCCGCCCAGCAGGGCCGCGAAGGTCGGCGGCGCGATCAATCCGGTGCACCCGTAGTCGGCGGCCGCCCGCTCGTCGGTGTGGGCCGGATGCTCGTTCTGCACGGCGCGTGCGAATTCGCGCACCTTCTCCCGTCCGACCTCGTACGAGTCGCGCAGTCGATACGTGCGTCCGACCATCGAGCACATGGTTGCGGCGGCGGTCACCAGGCAGTCTCCTCTGTGAGAACGAGTCGGGGATACCAACTAGTCGTCTCGCTCGCCGGGAAGGTTTGGTCTCCCACCCCCTCCGGCCGCACGTGACATACGTCACAGCCGTGGTGACCAGTCCGCCGCGCACCCCGGGCCGACCAACTCAGGACCACACACCCAAGTCCCGATGCCCGCCGGAGGTTTTCGATGCCCCGCCACGCCCCCTTCTACGCCGAGGTCCAATCCCACTACGACCTGTCCGACGACTTCTTCGCCCTGTTCCTCGACCCCACCCGCACCTACAGCTGCGCCTACTGGCAGCGCCCCGAATTCACCCTGGAACAGGCGCAGCAAGCGAAAATCGATCTGGCCCTGGGTAAATGCAACCTCGAACCCGGAATGACATTGCTGGACATCGGTTGCGGCTGGGGCTCGACGCTGCTGCGCGCCGCCGCCCACTACGACGTGGACGTGATCGGCCTGACCCTGAGCCGCAACCAGTACGACTACGTCCACCACCGGATCGAGCAGGGCGAATTCCCCGGCCGCCGAGTCGAAGTCCGCTTGCAGGGCTGGGAGGAGTTCGACGGCCACGCCGACCGTATCGTCAGTATCGGCGCCTTCGAACACTTCCGCCAGGAGCGCTACGAGGATTTCTTCGACTTCGCCTACACCACCTTGCCCGCCGACGGCATCATGCTGCTGCACACCATCGTCGCCTACGGCCTGAACTATCTGCGCGCCAACGACATCGCGCTCACCCGCGAGGATTTCGCGTTCTTCCGTTTCCTGCGCGACACCATCTTCCCGGGCGGGCAGCTACCGTTGCCCGTCGGCCGCAACCCGCGTGGCGTGCGTGAATACGCCGAAGCGGGCGGCTTCACCGTCACCCGCATCCAGCCGCTGCAACTGCACTATGCGAAAACCCTGGACGCCTGGGCGAGTGCGCTGCGCGAGAACCGCGCCGAGGCCATCGCCCTGGCCGGGCACTCCACCTACGACACCTACCTGCGCTACCTCACCGGCTGCGCCGACCACTTCCGCATCGGCCACTTCGATGTCATGCAGTTCACCTGCGTCAAAGATCAGCGGTACATGCCCCGATAGGCCGTGATGGTCTCGACCAGATGATCGACGATCTGATCGCGGGTGGCGCGCAGGGTGCCGTTGAGCCAGGCCGAGAACATGCCCGCATTGCCCGAGGCCATGGTGACCGCGGCGACGCGGCGGCGCACCGGATCCTCGATGTGGGAGAACAGATGGTCCTGGATCAGCCGGGTGAAGGCGGGCATCACCGCGATGGTGGTCTGGCCCAGCCCGGTGGAGGAATAGGGTTCGACCAGGAACAGCCGCGACTTGCGCGGGTCTTCGAGCACCTTGTCGACCAGGACCTCCGAGAGCGCGCGGTCGCGGGAGCGGTCGTCGCCGACGCCGAAGGCGGTCATGGGTTCGAGGAATTCGTCGGCGATCTGCCGGTAGAGCACATCCAGGAGTTCGTCTCGGCTGGCGAAGGATTCGTAGAAGTAGCGGTCGGTGAGGTTGGCCTTGCGGCACACCGCGCGCATGGTGACCGCGCCCGCCCCGGATTCGCCGATCAGGTCCAGCGCGGCCTCGAGCAGCGCGGCGCGGCGCGCCTCACGGCGTTCGGTGAGGGTGGTGCCGCCCCAGATGCGGGGCTCGGCGTCGGAGGGGGGCTGGCCTGTCTGCACCGGGACAAGGGTAGTGCCCGGCGCCGGCGGCGTGCGCACACCGGCACCGGAAACGAGACAGGGGCCGGTTTCAGAGCACTACGCAGGCGCTGCCGAGGTTGATGCCGGTGCCGACGGTGATCGAGCCGGATCCGGCGCCGCCGCCGTAGTAGGAGTCGGCCCAGATGCGATGCACGCCGCTGTTGTGCGGAGTCCAGGTGGAGGTGGCGCGGCCGTCGGAGCCGATCTGCACCTGCTGCGGATTGAAGGTGCCGAAGCCGCCGATGTCGTAGAGCCAGGCGTAGTCGCCGGACCAGCCCTGCACCGTGACGGTGTAGGAGCAGCCCGACCCGTATTGCGAGGTGCCGAGTCCGACCGAGAGGCCGGGGGAGACGTCGACCCGCCACACGAAGGCCGAGGCATTGGGTGCGGCGAGCACCAGGGCCGCGGCGAGTGCGGCCAAGGCGGTGGTGATGGTGGCGAATGCCGATTTCCGGGACCGGATCACGATGATCATCCCCTCGAGGATTGCCGGTTGATGGAATGCGCCGAAAGCGAGCGCGTACCACCGAGTGTCGGCGTTCAGGGGTGCCGACACGCGCGGATCGGACTACTCGTTACGGAATGTGTTGGCGGGCAACGAGGTCCGTGATCGGGAGTAATCGGGCCGCTAACCGAGCAGTTCGTCCAGGTAGCACCAGCGCCAGCTCTCACCCGGCTCCACACTGCGCATCACCGCATGCCCGGTGTGATGGAAATGGCGGGTGGCGTGATTGCCCTGCGAGGAATCGCAGCAGGCCACGTGCCCGCACTCCAGGCACATGCGCAGGTGCACCCACACCAGCCCCTCCTCGAGGCATTCCCCGCACGCGTCCGGGGTATCGGGCACCGCGACATGCGGGGCGGCGCGCAGATGTTCGCAGCCGCCGGTCTTGGGCGCGGCCAACGGCTCTCCGGCGTCGGAGGCTTCCTGGACCCGGTCGATGGTGGATTCCTCGAGGTCCAAAGCCGCCATCACCTGCTGCAATACTTCCTGGTCGACGGTTCCCGAATCGCGTACGCGCAGCACGGTTTCGCGTTCGGCGGCCAGCATGGCCAGCCGCAGCCGCCGGTATTCGCCGCTGGGGGTGATGCGCTGGGATTCCGAGCGCCCCAGTAGTTCCCACGCCGAGCGCGACCGGTAGGTGACCCGATTGCGCAGGGCCTCCACCACATCCGGCGGGGTCTCTTCGCCGATGCTGTCCTCGAGCGCGGTCAGGCCCGCGGAGGTGGCCTGCTGCAGCAGATTCGCCTCCTGCAGCAGATCCTCACCGTGACTGGGCCCGCGGAGACGCAGGGTGCGCACCAGCCACGGCAGTGAACCGCCTTGCAGCAGCAATGTTCCCGCGACCACCACCACCGCGAGCAGGGTCAGTGTCGCTCGTTCGGGCGTGTCGGCCGGCAGCAGCAGCGCCGCGGCCAGGGTCACCACCCCGCGCATGCCCGCCCACGACACCACCGCCATATTCGCCGCCAGCGGTTTGGGTTTGCCCTGGCGGCGGCCCTCCCAGTGCCAGGCCACATACGTGGTCGGGAACACCCACAGCGGGCGCGCCACGATCACCGTCACCAGCACCGCCGCGCAGGCGAGCAGCAGCGTGCCGTGCGGCAGATCGCTGTGCCAGGCCTCCTCCACGATGTGGCGCACCTGCAACCCGATGAGCAGGAAAACCGCGCTCTCCATGATGAATTGGATGGTGCGCCAGTTGGTGTGCTCGGCGATGCGCGAGGCCGCGCTCTGCCAGTGCGGGGCCTGATGGCCGAGGATGAGCCCGCAGGTGACCACCGCGATGACACCGGAGGAGTGCACGGCCTCGGCGGGCAGGTACGCGATCCACGGCGCCAGGAACGACACACTCGTATCCAGCATGGGATCGGTGATGCGCCGGCGCACGAACCCCAGCAGCACCGCTGCCGCGATCCCGATGAGCGCGCCGCCGCCGGCCGCGGCGAGGAAATCCGCGCCCGCCTCCCACAGGGTGATCGAGCCCGCCATGGCCGCGATCGCGGTGCGCAGGGTGGTCAGCGCGGTCGCGTCGTTGAACAGCGACTCGCCTTCGAGCAGGGTCACGATGCGCCGCGGCATACCCACTCGCCGCGCCACCGCCGTGGCCGCCACCGCATCCGGTGGCGCCACCACCGCCCCGATCGCCACCGCCGCCGAAAACGGCACGGGCAGCAGCCAATACACCACCCCGCCGACCGCGAACGCGGTGAACAGCACCAGCCCGACCGCCATGAACGTGATCGACACCTTCTTGGGCCGGAAGTCCACCAGCGAGGTCCGGATCGCGGTCGTGTACAGCAGCGGCGGCAGCAGCCCGAGCAACACCAGCTCGGGTTCGATGTCGACCTCCGGCACGAACGGCAGATAGGACGCGATCACCCCCGCCACGGTGAGCACGAACGGTTCACCTATCCCGAACCGGCGAGCCAGCGCCGCCAATGCGACCGCTCCCGCCACGAGTACGACGAGTCCCATCGCCCAATCCACAAGATCATCGTGCCAGGTCGCCGCGCTCACACCGCACACCGACTCCCGCGCGCCATCCCTGGCCGAATTCGGTTGCCCTCCAGCCGCCCCTGTCGCACAGTGATTCGGGCGGAAGGAATCGGCATGGGGTTGGACTACAGCTACGAGATCTACATCCCCCGTGAGCGCGCCTGGCGCCTGCTGGCCGCGGTGGGCGAGAACGTGGGCCGCGCCGAGGCGGACGGGTGGGCGGCGGTCCGCATCGACGAGCGCCGGGTGGTGCTGCCCTATGTCGGCTGGCGAGACGGACAGCGCGGCGTGACCCAGCAGCTGCGCTGGGCCGCCGACTGGACCGACCGGGACGCGGTCGTGCACCTCGACCTGCTGCTGCGATTCTTCGCCGACGACGAGCTCCGCGACTATTTCGCCAGTCGTGCACGCAGTTCCGAGACCGCCCTGCAGGAGCCCGACGCCACCGGCCGCTACCGCCTCGGCTACATCTACCTGTCCGTCCACGACGACCGCCACTGCCTGCTACCCGGCCACGTGCGCTTCTCCTTCACCGCGGCCACCACCTGCATGAGCGTGCTGTTCTGGAACTCCCCATCGATCCGCGACTGGTTCGTCCACATGACCGTGCGCACCGCCGCGAGCGTATGCACCCTCGACATGGAGGGCCTCACCTACCTGCTCTACGCCCACGGTCACCGCATGCTCGAGCCCGTCGACATCGACTCCGACAACGCCCTCGCCACCGCCCTGGCACGCCTCACCCCGGCCTGAAACACACTGTCCCGCAGTGACAGATCTGCGCCCCTTACGCTGAGTGCATGCTGGAGGCCCTGCTGTCGTTCGCCCTCGTCGCCGGATTGCTCACCATCGTCCCCGGAGTCGATACCGCCCTGGTGTTGCGAGCAGCGGTGAGCCGGGGCCGCCGCTACGCCTTCGCCACCGCCTTCGGCATCGGATCCGGCACCCTCGTGTGGGGTGTGGCCGCGGCGGCGGGGGTCTCGGCCCTGCTGACCGCGTCCGAACTTGCCTACACCGTGCTTCGCGTCGCCGGTGCGGTCTACCTGGTGTGGATGGGAATCGCCATGATTCGCGAGGCCCGCAGGCCGGTATCGAATCCGCCCGAGGCAGGGGCCGATTCGCGGGACAGCGTGCTCGCAGCGTGGGCGCGCGGTCTGGGCACCAACCTGCTCAACCCGAAGGTCGGCGTCTTCTACCTGGCCATGCTGCCCCAGTTCCTCCCACAGGGCGTGCCGCCGCTGCTGATGGGCAGCGTCCTCGCGCTCGTGCACAATATCGAAGGCATGCTGTGGTTTTCCGTGATCATCACCGCCGCAACGGTGGCGAAAACCTGGCTGAGCCGCGCTGCTGTCCGCCGTGCCTTGGACACTCTGACAGGAACGATCGTCATCGGTTTCGGCGTGAAACTGGCCACCACGCAGGGCTGACCGACGGCCGCGAGGGGGCGAAAGCTACTTGTGCGGCTCATATTCGAGTGCTGGGGGTGGGTTAGCGGGGCAGGGGGCTGTAGAAGACGAGGCCGTTGCCCTTGTTGTCGTAGACGACGGCGCGGCGTTCGTGGGCGTCGTCGTAGGGGCCCTGGACGATGCCGCCGCCGCTGGCTTCCACCGCTTTGGCGGCGGCGTCGACATCGGCGGTCTTGATGCCGACGACCACCTGGCCGTGGATGGGGTGGTCCACCGAGGTCGCCAGGGCGAGGGTGACGGGGCCGCCGTCGAGGGCGGCGAAATGGGTGCCGTCGCGGAACTTCAGTGGCATGCCCAGGGTTTCGCTGTAGAAGTGGATGGATTCGTCCAGGTTGTCGGTGGACAGGATGATCATCTTCACTTCGTGCTCGGCCATGAGCGCTCCTGGGCTCGGGACATGTGCGGGTCGCTGTTCATGATGGCGGCCGAGAGCGGGCGGTCGTGGTGAACGACACGCGCGAAGCCCGCACCCGCTACCCTCCGAGAGTATGAATGCCGTTGCCGGACGCCTGATGTCGCTCGTGGCCCGACAGCTCGGTCACCCGAGCGGGCCGCTCGGAAAACTCGTCGCGGTGGCCCTGAACCGCGGCAACAAAGCGGCGGTGACGGCGGCCGTCGAGACCGTCGCGGTCACCCCGGGCGAAACCGCCGCCGATATCGGATTCGGTGGCGGCGTGGGACTGCCACTGCTGCTGGACCGCACCGGCAGCACCGGCGTCGTGTACGGCATCGAGATCGCCGACGACATGCTCGACCGGGCTCGCGGCCGATTCGCGGACGCCATCGGCGCGCGCCGGCTCCAGCTGCGCACGGGTTCCCTGACCGAACTCCCGCTCGACGCCGACAGTCTCGACGCCATCATCTCTACGAACACCATCTACTTCGTGGACGACCTCGACGCGGCCTGCACCGAGCTGGCCCGTGTGCTGCGTCCGAAGGGCCGCCTCGTCATCGGCATCGGCGATCCCGACGCCATGGCGAAAATGCCCTTCACCCCTTACGGTTTCCGTCTGCGCCCCGTCGCCGACGTCATCGAGGCGCTGACCCGCGCCGGTCTCACCGTCGAAGATCGCCCGCTCACCGGCGGCCCGGTCCCGTTCCATCTGCTCCTGGCCCGGCCCGCGCAGTAACCGCAGACGGCGTCCCGTTCACGGCCGGTGCGGATGCGCCCCGCCGTCGACGACGATCCGCTGCCCGGTGACATACCCGGCCGCCGGTGACACCAGGAACGCCACCACATCGGCGATTTCGCTCGGCCGGCACACATGGCCGAAGGGAGAGTGGTCGTCGAGGCCGCTGGCCTGACGGGTGACGCCCCCGGTGAGGGCGGCGGTCAGGCGGTCGCCCATGTCGGTGGCAACCAGCCCCGGCGCCACGATATTGACGTGAATACCATGCGCCGCTTCCTCTTTCGCGAGGGTATGCGCCAGCGCCTCCAATGCGGCCTTGGCCATATTGTAGGGCGCGCCATTGGCTCCCAGTTGGTGCGCGGCGACGCTGCTGATCATCACGATGTCGCCGCGCGAACACTGCCGCATCGCCGGAAGCACCAGCCGCGTCAGATTGTGCGGCGCGATCGCATGCACGGCGAGCAGCTTCTCGACCTCCGCGACCGGTGTCTCGGCGACGGTATTGCCCCGGCTGGCGATTCCGGCATTGTGCACCAGAATGTCGATCGGCCCGAGCTCGGCGTCGACGCGTTCGACCATGGCGGCGACCGCGTCGAAATCCTGCACGGGAGCATGCACGGCGAGGGCCCGCCCGCCCTCGGACTCGATCTGCGTCACAACATCTTTCGCGGATTGCTCATCGCGCGACCAGTTCACCGCCACCGCAGCGCCCCGCGCGGCCAAACCCTGCGAGATCGCACGCCCGATCCCGCGCCCACCTCCGGTGACCAGTGCGATGCGCCCGCTCAGCGCCTTGTCTTCGTTCATCCATGGACTGTAGCGGCCTTCGCGTCACCGGAGACGGGATCTCCCCGGCCGACGTGCGGGGCCGGTTCGCCCGCCTGCTGTCATCCCGCGTTCGAGGTGCAGGCGGTGTCGAGGAGGAAGAGCGGCTTCACCATGTACATGTACGGCGCCAGCAGATCGCCGTCGGGGCCCGCGTGAGCGCGCGCGTCCTCTTCGGCCGCGGCCGCGGTGGGGCCGGTGCCCATGTAGTAGGTGGGTTTGATTGCGCCCCAGGGGAGTCGGTAGTCACGTTCGAGGACCGCGCCGCACTCGTTGTGGATCTGGAGGAGGACCGTGCATCCGAGGTATCCCGCGCAGGCGTCCTTCGCTGCCTGATCCGCTTCGTCCTGGGTCGTGTAGTCGACCGCGATGCCGACGGCATAGGAGCCTGGGGTGTAGGAGACCGCCATCGCGCCGTACAGATCCCTGGCCGCGTGGGCGGTGCCCGGCGCGACCAGGGCCAGTGCGCCGGCGACCGGAATCACCAAGGTGTGTGCCAGCTTTCGTGACAGTGACATGTAGTTCAACCCCCGAGGTCGAGTAACCGATACCCGGGGCATCTTCGCGGGCCGGAACCGAACTGTCCAGTCGCTGAAACCGTGGACCGAAACCTCGTTACCCGCGTGGAGCCGACGATTCCATGGGTTTGCCGGTGTCGCGCCAGGCGGTGATGCCGCCGGCGAGGCTGTGGGCGTCGTAGCCGGCGCGGCGGGCCAGCGCGGCGAAGCGGAGGGAGAGGTCGCCTACGGGGCAGATGAAAACCAGTGGGCGGGAACGGGAGAAGGGGATGCCGTGGGTGAACATGTCGTCGAGTTGGTCGTCGCGGATGTTGACCGCGCCGGGGACGTGGGCGATGCGGTAGGCCATGGCGCCGCGGGTGTCCACGAGGGTGGGGCGGGCGGTGCGGTCCAGGGTTTCGAGTTCGTCGGGGGAGAGGGTGGGGGTGGCGGCCAGTTCGCCGGGGGAGGGCGGGGCGGTGCGTTTGGTGCGGCCGAACAACTCGGGGCGGCGCTTGCGGATGTAGGAGAGGTACGGTTCGAGGCGGTCGCAGACGATGAAAACCGCCACCAGAGGGTGATCGTCACGTGGCGAAATGTCCAGGGCGGCCAGGTGTTCCAGGGCGGCGGCGTAGCCGGCGCCGCTGGTGGGCCCTGCCAGGATGCCGTAGCCGGTGGCCAGAGCGAGGGTCGCGTCGACGGCCCGGCCCGCTTCCACGGGGATGATGCGGTCGTAGAAGTCGGGCTGGAACAGGCCCACATCCCACATCTCGGTTTCCGAGCGGATGCCGGGGATGAAGTCGCCGCGTTCGGAGACCACGGCGACGGTGCGCAATTCCGGATTGTGTTTGCGCAGAAATGTCGCCGCGCCGCGCGTGGAACCGGTGGTGCCCAGTCCGCCGATGAGGTAGTCGACGCGGGTGATGCCGTCGCGCGCCAGATCCTCGTGAATCTCACGACCGGTGCCCGCGTAATGCGCTTCGATATTCTTCTCGCTGGTGTACTGCGACGGGTGATACCAGGCGCCGGGCGTTTTCGACATGGTCGATTCGATGACCGAGTACACGTCATTGGGCGCGGTCGGGTCCGGGCACTCGGACAGCCCGGGGAGTTCCTCGATGTCGGTGCCGAATAGTTGCAGGAGATCCCGCACTTCGCTCACCTTGATGCGATTGGTGACCGCCCGCAGCCCGATTCCGTGCATGGCCCCCAGAATGCGGAGCGCCTTGGCGGTATTGCCGCTCGACGCCTCGATGAGGGTCTGTTTGCGTTCGATCAGATCGTCGAGATCGTCACGGATCATGCCCCACGCCACCCGGTCCTTGACCGATCCGAACGGGTTGTAGGACTCCAGTTTCGCGTACAACTCGACATGTGGCAGTCCGTGCACGGCGGGATCCAGCCGCAGCAGGGGAGTATTGCCGATGAGTTCGGTGATGTGGTCGTAGCGCATCATTGCACCTCGTGCCGTTCGAGGAATGACGGTGACGCTGCGACGAATTCACCGGGCTCGTACTCGAGGTCGCGGCACACCTGGAACTCGCCGTCGGAACAACGGAATACGGCCAATTTCGGTGGCAGTGGATGCATCGATGCAGTCGCTGCCGACAAATCCATATGGTAGGCGCCGGTATTCGGGAATACGATCATGTCGCCGGAGCGCGGCCGGTGCGGCAGCCACACCTTGTGATTGGTCACCAGGTCGCGTTCCAGACACAGTCGCCCCGCGAGAAAGACGCCCGCCGCACCGGAATCGGACGGTCCGTGCTCGGTACTCGACACCAGCAGGGGATCCACCATCACCTCTTGATCGGCGGGCGTCACGGTATCGCGGCTGACATCCAGGTGCACCAGCAGACTGCCGTCCGCGGCATCCTTGACGAATTCGACCCGCGCCACGGTGATTCCGGCATGGTCGACCAGCGCCTTCCCGGGCTCGAGCCACAATTCGAGCAGGTTCTCCGCGCACACCTGCGCGATTGTCCGCCCGCCGTGCGCCTCGAGCCCGGTATCCAACAGCTCGGCCAGCATCCGGTCCGCCGCCACCGTATTCGCATACTTGTGGAACACCGGAATCCCGTGCACCGCGCCGCCATCGATATGGAATCCGAAAGTATTGCCGCCCCACGTCATCGGCTCACCGCGCCCGAGCAGCGATTCCCGCAGCGTGATCACGTAGTCGTCGAAAGCGTCGGCGTCAGCGGTGAACACCTGCCGGAACCCGCCGCCGATATTCAGCACGGTGGGCGCGAGCCCCCGCGCATACGCTCGCTCGGTCGCCTCCAGGCACGCGTCCACTGCCCGCACCCGTTCGGCCAGCTCCCCGGAATCGATATGGAAGGCGAACCCGCGGAACGCGATCCGGTCCCGCTGCGCCACCAGCTCGTCCAGCACGTCCCCGAGCTGCCGCAACGGCACCCCGAACCGGCTGATCGGCGCCCCCGGAAACCCGCACAACCGCACCAGCACCGGCACGGTCGGCCCGTCCCCGGCCAGCGCGCCGAGCCGCCGCAACTCCCACAGATTGTCGATATTGATCGTGGTCCCGCTGCCGTGCAGTTCGCGCAGAAACTCCTCCCCTTTGGGCCCGGTCACCTCGATGCGCTGCGGACCGAACCCCGCTCCGACCGCGCTGGCCAGCTCGCGCACCGAGGCCACATCCACCCCGATCCCCGCGGACTCGGCCGTCCGCACGAACGCCCGCGACTGATTGACCTTGTGCGCGTAGCAGATCCGATACCGCGGCGCCCGCTCCTCCAGCACGCCGCGCAGCCGCCCCAGATTGTCGGCGAACACCTGCGGAAACACCAGGTGCGCCGGTGACCCGAACCCCCGCAGCGCGGCTTCGACCGCGCCGGGAGCATCCAGGAACGCGCGCACCAGCGGATGGATTTTCGCCGGCAGCCCCGGCGGCGCGGCAGCCGTCATACGGCCTTGTCCGTGGTCGCCGCGACGGGCAGCGCGGTGGTCGGGTTGTAGCCGCTGTCGCGCAACGCTTCGAACGCGCGCTGCCGATTGCGCGGACTGCGGAATTCGGCCGCGACCCGTTTGCTGATCAGATCGATCTCGTGCACCCGGATGCTCATCGATTCCAGCGTCCCGGTAATGGTGCGCACACAGTGCTGGCAGTTCATGTCCGGCACGTAGAAGACCAGATCGTCGGCACTCAGTTCCCCGGTCTCCGAACCGGTTTCCCCGGGCACCTCGGTAATGCCGAGCCGTTCGGCGATCCCGGTGAACAGTTCGGTGAACCGATCCACGATCAACGGCAGAATGCTGTAGTGCGCCCCGCCCAGTTGATGCGGCATGGCGGCCAGGCACGCGGGCCGCGTCCCGGGCGGCAGCAAGGCGTACTGCCGCGAAATCAGGTCCAGTTCATCGTGGTATTTGGCGATGGCCTCCGCCACGCTCAAGCCTTCGGCGGTGGTGGCGCGCCGCATGATTCGATGCGCGTCCTCGATGGTGGAGTCTTTCATCGAGCGCAACATTGCCACGGTTTCCGCCGAATACCGCACCGTCCCATCGGGTTGCGTGGTGAGGGTGGCCGCGATCATTCCGCGCCGATAGCTCGACGCCTGTAATTCCCAATACCAGCGGGTCGCGACCGCGCTGTAGATCCCCGAATCCCGCATTCCGAGCGCGAATTCGCTCGGCGTGCGATACGGCGTCCACCGTGCCAGCAGTGCATGCTGTGCCAACGCGCGCCCGCACGCCTCGATGCCCACCCGGAAGATGTCGAGGGGTTCGTGATCGGTGGTCGTCCCCTCGAGGACCGCGAGATCCCGCTCGGTCAGCGCGGAAATGCGCTGCGCCAGCCCGGTATCGGCGGCCAGCGCATGCCACAGCGTCAGCACCGTCTCGCGCATGGCGATGGGCATGATCGGCCCGAGCCCACCGGAGTGGAAGTGCCCGGTATTGGGGATTCCGTCGCTGTCGGTCCATGCGATGCGATGGGTGGCGCTGGTGACCTGTTCGGCCCGGCACGGCCGCATGAACCGCTCCAGATACAGCCGCTGCGACAGCGTCAGATGCGAGCCGGGTTCGGGTTGTAGTCGCGCGCACGTGTATTCGATGCGGCGTGGCGCGGCGGGCACGGTGGCGGAAGCGCCGAGCCCGGGCCGGGCCAACACGGCCAGCACCCGGGAGGCGGCGCGGCGGTCGTAGCGGGGCTCGTGGCCATTGCTCGTCAAGAGACCTCCTCGGCAATCGTGGCGACACACTCGGTGAAGCGGTCGATCTCGTCGAAGGTGTTGTAGATGTGCGTGCTCACCCGCACCGAGTCCTCGTCGCGGGGTGCATCGTCGGCGGGCACGCAGTGCGTGCCGGTGCGCACCAGGAAACCGAGTTCGCTGAGTACGAATCCGAGGTCGCCGGTGCTGATGCCGTCGAGGGTGAACGACACGATGCCGTAGCCGGTTTCGCACGGGGCGTACGCCGGGCCGGGCAGGAATTCGAGTCCGGGCACCGGACGCAATCCGGTGATGAGCCGCTGGGTCAGCGCGCGATTGTGCGTGCCGATGGCTTCGAGCCCGACCCGCTCGAACACCTCCAATGCTGCACCGAGTGCAAGAATTCCGGGCAGATTGTGGGTGCCGCCCTCGAGCAGTTGCGGCATGGCGCCCGCGACCAGTCCCGAGTCGCCCAGTGACACACCCGAGTTCCCGCCCGGCAGGAACGGCATCAGCTCGCCATGACGGCGGCGACGGCAGTACAGCACGCCCGTGCCCGGCGCTCCGAACATCTTGTGCGCGGAGAACACCGCGAAGTCCGCTTCCAGTTCCCGCACATCCACCGGCAGATGCCCGCCGCTCTGCGAACAGTCGAAGCACAGCGCGATGGCCGGATCGATCCGCCCGCGCAATTCCTCGAGTGTGCTCAGCGCCCCGAACACGTGATGCAGATGCCCGACGGTGATCATCCGCGTGCGCGGCCCGATCCGGCGCTCGAGATCATCGATATCGGCCTCGCCCATGGCATTCACCCGATACGGCGTCAAGACGATCTCGCGCCCGAACCCGCGCAGCAGCCGTCGCAGGTGATGCCACGGATAGACATTCGATGCATGATCGCGCGGACTGTAGAGAATCTCGTCCCCGTCGGCCAGATTGGCCAGCCCCCACGACAGCGCCACCGCGTTGAGCCCGGCTGTGGCTCCACCGGTGAAGACCACCTCGTCGGCGTCGGCGTGGATGAAGGCCGCCATGCGTTCGCGCACCGATTCGATCTCGCGGGTGAGCCCGCCCGCCCACGGATACGTCCCGCGCCCCGCATTGGCCGTGCGGGAACTGTGGTACCGCCGCACCGCCTCGATCACCGGCAGCGGTTTCTGTGTGGTCGAGGCCGAATCCAGATAGACGTCCGAGGTTTCGGCGAGCGCGGGGAACAGCTCGCGCGGCGGCAGCGCGGGCACCCGGGCGGGTGTCGGCCCGGCGGTGGACGCAGGCGCACAAGACTGCACCGGTCGCTCCCTCCGAGGAGTACGCGCTGGACGCCACCAACGATACGCACATTTACCGCCACGCTCGAAGGTTCTCGGTGGCAAGCCTTTTCGTCGGTATGGTCCCGTTACCGGTTCACCGCTCGGGTCCGCCCGGATTGCACAGGGCGTTCACCGTCTCCTGGTAGCCGACGGCGGGCCGCCACGGCTCCAGATTCCAGCTGGTCTTGTTGGGGGCCACCACGCGCGCCCATTCCCAATGGCAGCGGAACTGATCCTGCATGCCCGCGGTGTCGGCGTCGGGGGACAGGGCGAGCACTTCCTGCCAGGCGCGATCACCGGCGGTGGGGAAGGTGTCCTGCCGTCCGGCGGTGGTCGGATAGACCAGGAGGCGAGCCCCGTCGACAGCCTCGGTCCACTCGACGTGATCGATGAGCGGCTGATCGGCATAGGGATCGACGGCCGGCGTGGTCGGCGCCGCCGCGATGGACACCGTCCCGGCCTGGGGTGGCGCCGAATACGGGGTGGGCAGATCGGGCGCCGAGGCGGGCGTGGGATCCAGCGACCCCACCACGACCGGCGACGACTCCTCGGCGGCACCACAACTGGTCAGTACCAGTGCCAGCGCGAGCGCGGCCGGGCCACCCGCTAGTTTCCACCGACGCCGCATGGGCCTCGCCCCTTTCCGTTGCTCTCAGGCCACCGCCACCAGCCGCAACCCCGGGATCATGATTGCATCACGAGCACTGAAACTCGAATGTCTCGCATTTGCTACCGGTGGCAAGTTGGCCCAGACAGACCCTACGATGGCACGCGGGGCGGTCCCGGGAAGGGGGCCGACGGGACGACGATAGAGGCAGGATGATGTCACCGACTGTGAAATGTCTTGTCTGGGAAGTGGATAACACGCTGTGGGACGGCGTGGTATCCGACTCGACCAGCGGGGCCCTGCGCGCCGATGCGGCGCGCTCCTTGCGACTGTTGGCCGAACGCGGCGTCATGCACGCGGTCGCCAGTCGCGGCGAATGGGCCTGGACGGTGGAGCAGCTGCGCGTGCACGGACTGCTGAATCGCTTCGCGGTGGTCGAAGTCGGCTGGGGGCGAAAGTCGGCCGCCATCACCCGCATCGCGCAGACACTCGGCGTGAGCATGGACCAGGTCGGCTACATCGACGCCGAGCCCCTCGAACGCAGCGAGGTCGCGCACGCCCTGCCGCAGGTGCGCTGCTACGCGGCCCGGCACGTGGATGTGCTTGCCGCGCTGCAGGAATTCCGAGCACCGGTGGGTGCGATGCCGCCGCCCACCTCGCCGATGGGGTTCGTGCACGTCAACGCCCGCTGAACCGGGCGGTTCCGCTGCGCCGGCGTCGCCGGATCTCCCACCGACGACGCCGATTCCGATTACGCGCGATCTGCGCTCATGCGGATTCGCTTGCGCTACGCCGGATCTCGACGATCGGCAATACCAGCGCCGCGGGTGCGCTCGCCGGAACGACCGGCTGCTTGGGCGCGATCGGCGCGATGCGCTGGTATCCGCTGCCCGGTTCGGGCCGGGTGTCCTGCTCACCCTTGTTGGGCCACATGGCCGCCGCGCGCTCGGCCTGCGCGGTGATGGTCAGTGACGGGTTCACGCCCAGGTTCGCCGAGACCGCCGCACCGTCGACCACGCTCAGCGTCGGGTAGCCGTAGACGCGGTGGTAGGCGTCGATCACCCCGGTGCTCGCGTCCGCGCCGATGGCCGCGCCGCCCAGGAAGTGCGCGGTCAGCGGGATATTGAACACCTCGCCCCAGCTGCCGCCCGCGACGCCGCCGATCTTGTCGGCCACCGCGCGGGTGACCTCGTTGCCGACGGGGATCCAGGTCGGATTCGGTTCGCCGTGGCCCTGTTTCGAGGTGAGCTTGCGACCGAACAGTCCGCGCTTGGTGTACGTGGTGATCGAATTGTCCAGATGCTGCATGACCAGCGAGATGATGGTCCGCTCACTCCAGTTCTTCACCGACATGAACTGCAGCAGCGTCAGCGGATGCAACAGCACCGTCCACAGGAACCGCAGCCAGCGCGGCATCCGGCCGCCGCCGTCGACCATGAGGGTCTGCAGCAGGCCCATCGCATTGGAGCCCTTGCCGTAGCGGACCGGCTCGATATGGGTGTCAGGCGTGGGGTGGATCGAGGAGGTGATGGCGACACCGCGGGTGAAATCGCGGTTCGGATCCACCTTGCGGGTGGCCGCGCCGACGATGGATTCGGAATTGGTGCGCGTCAGCACGCCCAGGCGATCGGACAGGCCCGGCAGAATTCCCTTGTCCCGCATGGCGAACAGCAGCTGCTGGGTGCCGCGCGTGCCGGCGGCGAGCACCACGTGCCCGGCGGTGTAGGTCTTGGGCTGCTTGCGCACCCAGGCGCCGGTGCGTTCGGTGTGCACATCCCAGGTGCCGTCCGGCAGGGGTTTGACCGCAGTGACCGTCGTCATCGGAATGACCTGCGCCCCGGCCTTTTCCGCCAGATACAGGTAGTTCTTGACCAGGGTGTTCTTGGCATTGTGCCGGCAGCCGGTCATGCACTCGCCGCATTCGATGCAGCCGGTGCGCCGCGGTCCCGCGCCGCCGAAGTACGGGTCGTCGACGGTCTGACCCGCTTCGCCGAAGAACACGCCGACCGGGGTCTGCACGAAGGTGTCGCCGCACCCCATATCGTCGGCGACCTGCTTGAAAACCTCGTCGGCGGGGGTCAGATGCGGATTGCGGACCACGCCGAGCATCTTCTGCGCCTGCTCGTAGTAGGGCATGAGCTCGTCGTGCCAGTCGGTGATGTCGCGCCACTGGGCGTCCTGGAAGAACGGCTGCGGCGGGACGTAGAGGGTGTTCGCGTAGTTCAGCGAGCCGCCGCCGACGCCCGCGCCGGCCAGGATGAGCACATCGCGCAGGGGGTGGATGCGCTGGATGCCGTAGCAGCCCAGCTTGGGCGCCCACAGGAATTTGCGCAGGTCCCAGCTGGTGGTGGGCAGCTCGTCGTCGGCGTAGCGCTGACCGGCCTCGAGCACGCCGACGCGGTAGCCCTTCTCGACCAGGCGCAGTGCGGTGACACTGCCACCGAATCCGGATCCGACAATGAGCACGTCGAAATCGGTTTCGCGTCGGGTCATCGCAAACTCCCTGGTCGTCGTCGACAAGTGTGGCGGCCGTTACGCTAACGCGGACAGTTGGAACTGTCAACGAAGGGTATCCGTACTGTCTATGCTGCTCTTCGTGGACAGATACAGCCGCACGCAACTCGCCGAAATGAGCGGCGTACCCGCCCGCACCATCCGCTACTACCACTCGCTGGGCGTGCTCCCGAAGCCCGGACGGGCCGGGAAGGAAGCGGTCTACAGCGCCGAACATCTGGATCGGCTGCGCGATATCGCGGCCATGCAGGCGCGCGGGCTGCGGCTCGATGCCATCCGCGAGGTCCTGGCCGCGGACACCCCCAGCAGTGAATGGCGCACGGTCTTCGGTCCGGGTCGGCCCGTGGCAGCGGGGGATCAGCCCGCGACGGTGCTCTCCGATGAAGAACTCTCCGAGCTGCTCGGCGACCGCCGGCCCGAAATCCTCGACGAACTGGTCGCCGCCCAATATGTCGAACGCTGCGCCGAGGGCTGGCGCATTCCCGACGAGCCCATGCTCAAGGGCGCGCTCATTCTCTACGACGTGGGCACCGAGGTCACCCTCGCCGGTGCGCTGCGCAAACTGATTCGCGCCCGGCTGGCCGAACTGGCCGACGAGATCGTGCAAACCTTCGGCGACGCCGCCACCACCTCCTACGGCGGCGAGGGGATCGGCGACGATCTCATGCGCTTCCGCGATCGCTTCCGCGCGGCTGCCTGGGAAGTCGGCGGCGCCACCCTCGCCGACGAAATCGAGCGCGCCGTAAAGGAATACGGCAGCGAACGCTAATTTTCAGCGACCGTGGATTTCATCCTGAAAGTTATTGCCTGACATCCCCATACGAGACACACCCCACGCACACACGATCGTTATGTGCGCATGCGGCGTACTTCTGGCACTCTCGTAGGAAGAGTACTTATCTCGGGTAAGGACAGGGTACGCCGATCAGCGCCGATCGAATTCCCGTCGACTCCTCCCGACAGTATTCGAAAGGCACTGACCGGCACAGTTTTCGGAGTTCACCTGACTATGGCACCCCTCGCACCCGCCCCCGGCGCATCCGTCCATCCGCAGGCCCCCACCCACTCCGTCAGTCCCGTCCCCGCCAACCCCTGGACCGCGGGATCGCTGTGGTGGGACAGCAAAACCGTCCTCGTCACCCGCCCCATACCCCCCGACCGCATCGCCGTCGCCCCCCACCTGGTCATCCCCGAGGAGGGTGGCCGCCTGGCCTTCCTGCTCTCCTCCTACACCGAGGAAGCCCAGCAGCTGGCCGGCGACGGCCGCGTCGTGATCCAGCCCGGCGACTGGCGCGGCCGTCCGGCCCTGGGCTCCCGCCAGCAATACGGGACGGTCCACATCATCACCGGCGGCCCCTTCGCCGACAAGATCCGCGAAGGGATGCGCATCAAGTACGGCGCCCGAATGTCCTTCGCCCGCATGGCCCATCGCCTGGCCAACGGCGCAGTTCCCTACGGCGACCTGGTCGCCGTGGCCGAACTGCGCCCCAGCCACCCCTACATGCTCACCCGGTAGACGGACCGCGCGTCTGGATGCTCACCCGTGGGCATCCAGATGCGCCCGCCGCACCCGCTGCAGAAATTCTTCCAGCGGCTCCTCATTCGGCCGCCGCGGCAACGGCGTCCGCGCCGAATCGAACTTCTCCTCGTACTCGGCAATCAGCGCCTTGGCCGCGGCCTCGCCCGATTCCTCCATCATCTGCCGCCCGAACGCGAAATACGGCTCCGGATCCGGCAATCGAACCGGCAGCACCCCGGTCGTGTACAGCTCATACCCCTGCCACAGCAACCGCATCGTATGCCGGGCATGCTTGGCCAACCGCGGATCCTGCAGCCCCTGAGTCTCCCGCCGATTCAACATCTTCCGAAACTGCGCCATCGCATACCCGAAATACGAATGCCGCACCTTCGGCGCCGACAAGAAATGCTCACGCAGCCCGACCAGTTCCCGCCCGAAATCACTTGCGACGGTGTAATTCTCGAGCCACAAAATCTCATTCACGGTCGGATTGCACGACAGGATCAACCCCATCGCCTTCCCCACCTCGTGATAAGTGGCATCGGCCCCATCCCGCCCCTGCCGGGTCCCGCGATCCCGCGTGGGCGGATGCAGCCCGAGAAAAGTCCGCGTCGGCTCCACATACACCCCGAGATAATCCACATCGCTCTGAGCCGTATTCAGCCCATAAGCATGCGACCCCACCACACCTTCCAGCAGCAGATCACTCTTGTCGCTCATCGCACTTCCTTCCCCACCCGCTCGAACGCACCGAGTATCCCGGGTGCCCGCAGGAAACGACACCGAATATTTCGACCGGCAGCGTTGGGGAAGTCGCGTGGTCAGGGGATGGTGACGGGGGTGGCGCAGCTGGCGGGTGGATCCACCAGGCGGCAGTCGGAGGGGGCTCGGATGGGGGAGTAGCCGGTGGGGACGCCGCTGGCGGAGATGACCTGGCGGTAGGTGTCCACCGCGTCGGTGGGGCGGCGGGTGAGGGTGGGATCGGTCGTGACGTCCACGGTGTAGAGGCCGAATCGGGGTGTGTAGGAACCCCATTCGTAGTTGTCGGTGATGGACCAGTAGTTGTATCCGACGATGTTCATGCCGTCGGCCTTGGCGCGCTGGAGCCAGTAGACGGTGTCGCGCAGGTGCTGGGAGCGGGTGTAGCCGTCGGCGCGGGGTTTGCCGTCCTCGGTGGGCATGCCGTTCTCGATGATCCAGAGGGGCTTGCCGGGGAACTTGTGTGAATAGTGTTGCAGGGCAAAGTAGATGCCCTCGGGGCGGACCGGGAGTTCCCACATGCCGGCGGCCGGCGGGAGGGAGCCGTCGGGATGGGAGGCGGCCTGGGTGGTGGGGGGTTCGTAGCCGAAGTAGTAATCGACACCGATGAAATCGAGTTTGTCGCCGATGCGGTCCATGAGGGGGCCGTTGACTTCGGCTTCGGCGCCGGCGACGTAGCCGACATTGCTGGTGACCAGGGCGTCGGGCTGGATGCGGTGGATGTAGTCGTAGATGCTGTTGTGCGCCTGGGCGATTCGGTCGAGCATCTGGTTCGGGTCGGTGTCGTTCTGGCGGACCTCGTGCATGATGTAGGCGACGGGCTCGTTCACCGTGACCCACACCGGATTCCGGGAGGCGAAGCGGTCCACCACGAGACGCGCATTCGCCAGCCACTGGTCGACCATGCCGGGATTGCGCCAGCCGCCCTGATCCAGCGCCCAGGCGGGGTAGGTCCAGTGGTCGAGGGTGAGCATGGGGTGCATGCCGGCGGAGATGATGGCGTCCACGACCGATTCGTAGAAGGCGAAACCGGACTCGTCCCAGGTGTCGGCGGTGGGTTGCAGGCGCGCCCATTCGATGCCGATGCGGAAGACCTTCGCGCCGAGGCCGGCGGCGAGGGCGATGTCGTGCGGGTACCTGGAGCGGAAGTCGACGGAATTCTCGAAACGATCCCAGGCGGGGTTGTTGTCGATGTAGCGCGTCCAGTTGCTGTCGGGCGCATGGCCTTCGGACTGGAAGCCGGAGGCGGCCACACCCCACAGGAAGTCCGAGCCGAGCCCGCTGCCCGCGGCGATGGGCTGCACGGGGCCGGTGGTCGCGGAACTCACGGCAACAGGCAGCAGCGTCGAGGCCACGGCGACTCCGGCCACGACGAGACGGTGCAGCCGAGCGCGCATCGGACTCCTCCTCCGGGACAGCGGTGTCGTGAATGTCCCGAATCGGAGCGTAGCTGGCGATTAGCTGAATTCCCGTGCAGTACGGTGCGTGTCGCGCCCGGCGGCCGGGGCCCACCGGGCGAGCAGCCAGGAATCCACCAGCCGCTCCTGTGTCTCGTCCCCGGCGAGCCGGGCCGACAGGGCCTGCTCGTCCATGCCGGCGTCCGCGCCGGGTGGTCCGGCCGGTGGGCCGCCTCTCCTCTGATCGTTGTCGGCAGACATGATGTCCTCGATTCTCGAACTGAACGCCCGGCCCGTGAGGGCGGGGCCGACAGGTCGGCGACCATCCGAGGGATCGGAGGTCTCCTCTCCGTCTCATTCAGTGTCGGGCGACGGGACAAAGCGGACGCGAGTACTCCACTACCCGTATTCGCGTCCGGCTCGCTCGCATTCCGCCGAGAAGAGCCGCCCGATCAGCGGGGCAGCGTCACCGGATCGGTGCAACTGGACGGGGCATCGACCAGCGAGCAGGTGGCCGGAACCCGCGTCGGCAGGTAGTGCGCGGGAACGCCGCCGTCACGGGTGATCAGGCGGTAGGCATCGACCGCGTCGGTGGGCCGGCGGGTGAGCGCGGGATCGCTCCGCACATCCACCGTATACAGTCCGAAACGCGGTGTGTAGGAACCCCATTCGTAGTTGTCGGTGAGGCTCCAGTAGTTGTAGCCCATCACGTTCATGCCGTCGGCGCGTGCACGCTGGATCCAGTAGATGGTGTCGCGCAGATCGTCGGCTCGGGTGTAGCCGTCCGCGCGCGGCGCACCGTTCTCGGTGGGCATGCCGTTCTCGACGATGTAGAGCGGCTTCCCGGGGAATTGCCGCGCGAAATGCCGCAGCGTGTAATAGATTCCGTCCGCCTCGAGCGGCAGCTTCCACAGCGCGTTCTGTGCGAAGGAGGTGTACTGGGCGACCGTCGCGGGCGACATGCCGTAGTAGTAGTCGATGCCGATGTAGTCCAGCCGATTCGCGATCAGGCTCAGCATGGCGCCGTTGACCGCCTGATCGGCCGCCGGAATATAGGCCACATTGCTGGTGACCATGGCACCCGGCTGCACCGCGTGGATGTAGTCGTAGATGCTGTTGTGCGCGTCGGCGAGTCGCTGCTGCATGACCGGTATCTCCCCGATCGGCAACCCGCCATTGCGCACTTCGTTCATCATGTACGCGGCCGGCTCGTTGATGGTCACCCACAGCGGATCGGCCGCCGCGTACCGATCGACCACCGCGCGCATATTGGTCAGCCAGTCCTCGACCATGCCCGCATTGCGCCACCCGCCGCGATCGGCCGCCCAGCCCGGGTAGACCCAGTGGTCCAACGTCAGCATCGGCCGCATGCCCGCCCCGCGGATGGCGGCGATCACCTTGTCGTAGAAGGCGAATCCGTTCGGATCCCAGACTCCGGGTCGGGGCTGCACCCGGGCCCATTCGATGCCGATGCGATAGACGTTCACCCCCAACTGCTCGGCGAGCGCGATATCGGAGGCGTAGCGCGAGTAGAAGTCGACGCTGTCGCCGTAGCGGTCGTAGTCGGGGTGGGTGGCGATGTAGCGGGTCCAATTGCTGTCGGGCGCATGGCCTTCGGATTGGAAGCCGGAGGCGGCCACTCCCCAGTAGAAGTCGTCACCGAAGGCGGGCACCTGACTCGCGTGCGCCGGAGTGCTCGTGGCGAGTAGTGCGCTGATGGCGGCGACGGTGGCGAGCAGATTGCGGCGAGCGAGTGGTCGCATGGCACTCCTAAAGCGAACTGGGCGGCCGACCAGCATTATTGCGGATTCGAGCCCGCACGACACGGGGTTCGGCCGAATGGTTCGCGCTGTCGGGAAGTACGAGATAGCGGGAGGCTAGCGTCCGCGCGCCGAGATCCTCCAGCACCTCGAATCCCGTGTCGCACAGCAATCTCGCGACCGTGGCCCGCGGCGTCGCGACGGGCAGGTAGTCGAAGACCAGCTGGGTGCCCGGCCGCAGCGTGCTCACGCAGCGCACCAGCGCGGCCAGATTCGCGAGAGTGCGGTCGCCGCCGATGTGAATGACGAACGCGGGCCGGGAGATGGCGAATTCTATTGCGGCCACGGACTCTTCATCGAAGCATCCGATCCGTGCGACCCGCAGCCCCCGATATGGATTCTGCGCGCAGAACGTGTCGAGCGCGTCGCCGACCAGTACGACCTGGTCGATGCCCGCCGTGATCGCATCGGCGAGCCGATCCTCGGCGAACCGGCACCGGGCGGCGGTGAGCAGTCGCCGGCACGCCCGCTCTCGGTGTGCCGGTTCGCGGGTCAGGGTGCTCGTCATGGTTCGGACTCTCGCTCGCGGGTGCTCAGGCGTCGTGCGGGGGCCGGGCGTTCGGGAACGGCCAGCCCGGAAAGTCCGGCATGGGAGGCATCTTCGGCATGGGCGGCAGGTCCGGCATGGGCGGCACGGGCGGAATCGGCATCCCGCTCGCCCCCGCGCCGCCGAAGCGCTGGAACGCGGCCTGCCGGGAGGTGCCGAACAAATCCCCGATCTCGGCCCAGGTGCGCCCTTCGTCGCGCGCCTGCCGGACCAGGGATCGCAGCACGTCGTCGACCACATTGTCGAGACTGCGGGCCGCACGCAGCGCCGCCATCACCGATGGGGCGGGCTTGCCTTCCGCCGGGGCGAGTACCTCCGCGACGAATTCGGCATTGGTGGACAACAGTTTTGCCAGGACCGCACGCTCGTCGGCGGGGTCTCTGTGCTGGGCATCACTCATATGTAAAGGATGCGTTTACACGCGCGGGCTTGTCAAGGTTGGGTTTACGCGTCGGAGGTGTGCGGACGCGATCCAAGGTCAGCGTGCCGAGTGCGACGCGCGTCCCCGCATCGGTGGCCGGCTCCGCCAACCGCCCTTCGGGATGGGTGAACCACGCGCACAGCAGGAACCGGACCGGCAGGGCCGGAGTGCGGTGATGGTAGGGATGCCACTCCAGCCAAGCCCAGCGCACCCGGCCGTACCGGTCCTCGAGACGGTATTCCCGCGCGGTGCGGAACCGCTTGGCCAATCGACCGTAGATGTGCTCGCCGTCCTCGAATTCCCCTGCGGCAGTGATTGAGTCGACGGTGTCGCGGCTGGCGTGCAACGGCGTGAGCGCGTTCGACAGGACGGCCAAGGCGGCCGATCCCGGATATTGCATGCGCACGATCAGATCCGCCGCGCCGGGCCGCGTGAGATCCCGGTAGGCGGCGAATCGCGCCGTCGCCGGGCGAACTCCGGCCTCGAATACCGGGGAACCGCTCAATCGGGCAGCCTGCGGGGTGGGTTCGAAAGAACCCGAGAACCATTCGGCCGACGCGGTATGGATCTGTGGCGGTGAAGCGGTCACGATGATCTCCCTGAACTTCTTGACAACACCTTTCGCTATCGAATGATGGGAAGATTCGCGGTCCACGACTTCACCCTTTTCGGGCGGTTCTCCGTTGTTTCCGGCGCAAATACGGTGATCCCATGAGAATCGATATACATGCACACCTGTGGACCGATGACTATCTGGACCTGCTGGTCGAGCTCGGCCACACCGACACCGACACGCAGCGCGGGATGGGCGCGGGGCTCGGCGCCGAACTCGAGGCCCGATTGCGGCTCATGGACAGCGCGGGCGTCGATATGCAGGTGCTGTCCGCACCGCCGCAGCTGCCCTACGGCGAGGATCGCGAGAAAGCGATCGCCGCGGCGCAATTCGTGAACGACCAATACACCGACGTGGTCTCCCGAAATCCGCACCGGTTCCGCGCCTTCGCATCGACCCCGATGCCGCATATCGACGCATCCCTGGCCGAAATAGGCCGAGCCCTGGACGAATTGGGCATGGTCGGCGTCGCGATGAACACCACCGTGCTCGGACGCGCACTCGTGGACCCCGAATTCGCGCCCATATTCGCCGAACTCGACCGACGGGCGGCGGTGCTGTACCTGCATCCTGCCGGAAACAGCGCCTGTTCACCGCTCATCGCCGACTATCACCTGACCTGGATGGCGGGCGCGCCGATCGAGGACACCATCAGCGTCATGCAGTTGATCACGCACGGATTTCCCCTGCGCTACCCCAATATTCGAATCATCAACTCGCATCTGGGCGGCGCCCTGCCGATGCTGTTGCAGCGGGCGGACAATCAGTACCTCTGGGAGGCGCCCGGCACCCCGGAATTGCCGAGCACACTGGCTCGAATGATGTGGTACGACACGGTCGGTCACGGTCATCTGCCCGCCCTGCGCGCCGCGATCGACTCCTTCGGCGCGGACCGCCTGATCCTGGGCACCGACTTCCCCTACGAGGCCGGCGACATCTTCGCCCGCGCCATCTCCTACATCAGCGATCCGAGCATCGCGCCCGAAGACGCGAAGGCCATTCTGGCGGCCAATGCCGCGGGACTTTTCGGCCCCAAAGTGTGAACCGTGTCATCGGCAAGTCCGTGAACTGCGGATTTGCGGTAGCGTGGCCTTCGGCGGTTGTGAATGGCACGGCACTCGGTCCGGAGGCTCGGTGACCACCTCACAACGAACGACGAACTGTCCTCGCTCGGCTCTCGAACGCACTGCACCGGGACGTATTCCGGCACCGCACTGCGAACCCATCGCACGACCGGAGCTCGACTCGCGCTTCGCTCCGATCCCCTCGGCGACGGGCGCGCACATCGTCCAGATCTGGACGCCCGCCGGTAGCGGAAAGACGGTCCTGCTCCACGATTGGCTGCAACGGCGGCTGGCTGCCCGCCCCGATACGGCCGTCGCCTGGTTGACCATGACCGAGGTCTACGACCGCGATCCCAGCACCTGGCATCCGGTCGCCGAATCCCTCACCGAGGTGCTCGGCCTGCCGACGCCGCCGCCCGGCACGGTCAAACCGGTGCACTACATGGCGCTGCTGACCGACGCCCTGCTCACCCGCACGACCCCGACCGTGCTGATCCTCGACGACGCGCACCTGCTCACGAACCCGCTGTTGCTGGTGGCCGTCGAGTACCTGATTCGCTATGCGCCGCCCACCGTGACCATCGTGCTCGCCGGGCGATACGAGATCGCGTTGCGCTGGCACAGTCTCAATGCGCAGCGCCGCGTCACCCGCATCGGCGCCGAGGACCTCACCCTCACCGGAACCCAAGCGGCGCAACTGTTCCGGCAGCACGGCTGCGAGATACCCGACGGTGATCTGGATGCCGTCATGGCGCTGACGCACGGCTGGGCCGCACTGGTGCGCATCGCGGCCATCCGCATGGAGGCCGCCGAGTGCGATCACGCCGCGGCGCTGGCGGAGCTGGCTCGACCGGCCCAGCCCGTCGTGGACTTCCTGATCGGCGACGTGCTCACCGACCTGCCCTGGCGCAGTTTCGAATTCCTCATGCGCACCAGCGTTCCCGACCATTTCACCGAGGATCTGGCCGATGTCCTGCACGGCTCGCGCGCACACGAGATCCTCGACGAACTGGCCTCCCACGGTGTTCCGCTGACCCGGACCGCGCACGAGGGCACGCTGTGGTTCACCTACCATCCGCTGCTGCGGTCCTACCTGCTGGCCGAAATCGAACGCCGCGACGAGGCCGAGGTGGCGCGGTTACGGCTGATCACCGCCCGATGGCTCAGTGCCGCAGGCAGGTCCGTGGCGGCGCTGTCCTATCTGCTGCGGCTCGACGACGACACCTACCTGCGGGGCTTCCTGCGCGAGCATGGTCTCGGGCTGGTGCTCGACGGCCACGGCGCGCTGCTGTTCGCCGAATTGGCCGAGGCCGGAACGCCTTTGATCGACGATGCGTTCGTGTGGCGGCTGCGTGCTGTGCACGCGCTCACCCGGGGCGAGGACGGTCACGCCCGCACCTATGCGAACTTCGCTGCCGAGCAGCCGGGCGCGTGCTCGGCCCTGGTTCCGCCCGAGTGGCTGGAGGTGCTGGATGTCGCGATCACCGCCGACACCGCCATCGCGGGCGGCACCGGCATCGCGGTCATCGATCCGCCGGATACGCTCTCGCCCACCGGGAATCCCGATGTCGAC
This sequence comes from Nocardia huaxiensis, assembly GCF_013744875.1. NCBI lineage: Bacteria > Bacillati > Actinomycetota > Actinomycetes > Mycobacteriales > Nocardiaceae > Nocardia > Nocardia huaxiensis. The sequence goes on along the minus strand of NZ_CP059399.1, from coordinate 5,416,366 downwards.
TGCTATGTGTGCGTGCAATCGGGCGCCGCGATGCTCCTGCAAGGCCGATTCGACCGTGCCGCAGCGCAATTGACCACCGGCCTCACGCTCTCCGAGCATTTCGCCCGGCCCCGCCTGACCCTGCAGGCGATGACCCGGCTCGCCATCGCCTGCGGATACGCGGGCGCGATCACCGAAATGCGCACGCGCTCCGACCAAGCCATCGAATTCGCCCGCCAGCACGACCTTGTGGAGTCCCCGGACACCCAGCGGGCCCGGGTCGCCGCCTGCATCGCCCGCTATATCCAGGGCGACGACTGGGCGACCGACATTGTCGGCGACCCCTCCGATATCGATAGCGTGCCACCGGGCATGCCGGTCGACGGCCTGCCCACCGGGGTCGACTGGCAGCTGCTGGCCACCGTCGCGGCCACCGACAAGCACGCCGCGGTCCGCCGCCTGCGCTTCAGCCTGAGGAATCTGCTGCACCGGCACCCGATGCCCGCCGTCGGCGTCGGCCTGCTGCTCACCGCCACGACCGGAATCCTGGTGCGGCTGCACGAGTTCCGGGCGGCCGAGGAACTGCTGACCCTCGCCGAACCGGTGATCGGGGAGATTCCCGGCTTCGTGATCGCGCGGGCCCTCGCCACCGATGCCGCCCAGAAACCCCGGTCGACCCGTGCTCTCCTGGAACCGGTGCTGCACGGCGACGCACCCATACACCCGATCAACGCCGTCACCGGCTGGCTGCTCTACGCCGACGCCCTGCATCGCCTGGGCATGCCGTCCAAAGCGGTCGAGGCGCTCGACACCGCCCTGCGCCTCTCCCAGCCCGAACGCGTGCTGCGTCCTTGGCTGAACCTCCCGGTCGCGATCGAACTCCTCGACACCTACGCCGGCCGCTTCGGTCCAGGCGACGAATTCGCGGACCTGCTGCGCCACCACCCGGCGGCCCAGCGGGCCGACGCCGCGCCCGCCCTGACCGAATCGGAAATGATTGTGCTCAAACATCTTCCGTCCGGGCGCACCGGCGGCCAGATCGCCGCGGACCTCGGCGTCTCGATCAATACCGTCAAGACGCACCTGCGCGGCCTGTACACGAAACTGCGGGCCAACAGCCGCGCCGAAGCGGTCGCGCGAGCCCGAGTGGTCGGCCTGCTGTGAGGCTCGCACCGAGTCCGTCGACGTGATCGGACGCCACGATGACGGGGCGCCGGCCGCTCGGTGCGCGATCGTGACGCCCGAGATCGGCTCGGTTGGGTGGGTCCGCGGCGCGGGTGGGTGCATCATGATCACGATGCGGGCCGGACGAGCGCTCCGGCCACGCAGGCGGGTCCGTCCGAGGTCGAAGGGAGCGAATCCAGCAATGCCGCGTGACCGTGTCCTCCCTCAGCCGCTGGTCGGCAGAGTGGCCGAGCAGCACGCACTCGATCGGCTGCTGGACCGAGCGAAGGCGGGGGCGGGCGCAGCGCTGGTGCTGGTCGGGGAGCCCGGGATCGGTAAGACCGCGCTGTTGGACTACGCGATAGAGCGAGCCGGCGGCATGCGGGTGCTGCGCTGCCGGGGTGTGCCCAGCGAATCCGATCTGGCCTTCGCCGCCCTGCACGAACTGCTGTGGCCGCTGCTCGATCGGCTCGACGGTCTGCCGCCGACGCAGGCGCTCGCGCTGCGCGGTGCGCTCGGACTGGGTGAGCCGCACGGCAATCAGCTGCTCATCGGCGTCGCGGTGCTGACCCTGCTCGCGGACCTGGCCGAGGAACAACCGGTGCTGGTCATCGTGGACGATCTCCACCTGGTGGACACCGCCAGCCGGCACTGCCTCACCTTCCTGGCCCGCCGCACCGGGGAGGACGCGATCGCGTTTCTTGCCGCGACCCATCCGGGAACTGCCGCCATCGCCGACATGCTGCCCACCCTGACCATCGCGGGCCTCGATACCGAGAGCGCGGAACAGCTTGTCGCCCAGCTCAATCCGGCACTGAGCCCGCTGCGCGCCCGCGCCCTGCTGCGGCTCACCGCCGGAAACCCGCTCGCCCTGCGAGAGCTGAGCCGCACCGCCACAACGAACCTCGGCCCTGCGGCCGAGCCGCAACTGGAACTCGGCCCCCGCCTGCGCGCCGCCTTCGACGCCGACCTCGGCCGCCTCACCCCGGACCAGCGCACAGCACTGCTCGTCACCGCCGCCGAGGATGGCGCCGACGCGATCGTGGCCGAGCGGGCGGCCACGCGGCTGGGCGTCCCCGCCGCCGAATGGAATGCCGCCGTGGAGTCGGGCCTGATGCGCCTGAGTGACGGCCGAATGGTCATGCGCCACCCTCTGATTCGCGCCGCCGTCTACGACGCTGCCGGCCCGGCCGAGCGCCGGGCAGTCCACACGGCACTGGCCGCGGTCTTCGCCGACCGCACGGTGTCGCCCGGACTGACGGAATCACTCATGAGCTCCGATCCGGATCGTGCGGCGTGGCATCTCGCCGCGGCGGCAGAGCATCCGGACGAGGGCATCGCCGCGACGCTGGATGCCGTGGCCGAACGGGCCTGGGCGCGAGGTGGGCAGACTTCGGCCGCACGGATTCTGCGGCGGGCCGCTGCGCTGTCACCGGACGCGAACGCCGCCGCCGTACGACTTTCCAAGGCTGCGCGTGCGGCATGGGACGGGGGTGATGTGGAAACTGCCCGCGAGTTGCTCGCCACCGCCGGTGAACGTGCGGACCCCGCGGTGGTCTCAGCCGCGGGTGGGGGATTGCAGGGAATGTTCGAGCTCGGGCAGGGAGATCCGGCGCGGGCGCGGCGGATGCTGGTGCGGGACGCCGAGAGCGCCGAGGAGCGCTTCCGGGCCGAGATCGAGTACGCGGCCTTGCGTGCGGCGTGGGCGGCCGGTGAATCGCTCGACGCCGCGCAGTTCGACGCGCTGGTGACTCGCGACTTCGACTCGGGTGCGGACGTGCCGCCGTGGCGGTTGCCGATTGCCGATGTCGCTGTCGCGCACGGCACCGAGCGGCATGCGCTGGACATGGTCGACGCCGCCGTGGAGCGCATGCGCACCGACGGGCCGATCAGCTGGCTGGGCTACACGCTCAGTCAGCGGTCGGCGCTACACTTCCTCATCGGGCGGTGGGACGACGCGCTGACCGATGCGGCCGAAGCCCTGCGTCTCGCACCGGATTTCACCGGCCGCAAGACCGTCGCCGACAGCTACTGCACACTGGCATTCATTGCGGGATTGCGCGGCGAGGAGGCCGCGGTCATCGAATTCAGTGGCCGCACGCTGGCGTTCTCGCAGCCGCTGCGCTATCTCCCGGTGACCGCCTCGGCGCAGTGGAGTCGCGGGCTCGCGGCTCTGAGCGCGGAGCGACCGGACGAAGCCTACGCCCTGCTCGAGCCGATCTCGAGGCCCGGCGATCCGGCGCATCACCCCACGATCGAGCTGCTGGCGGCCGCCGACACGATCGAGGCCGCGGTCCGGTCCGGCCGCTCCGACCGCGCCGCCCGGCACCTGAATGTGCTTGCCGCCCACGCGGAGACCACCGGAGCGGACTGGGCGGTCGCCGCCGTGGCGTGCAGCCGGGCGCTGCTGGAGCCCGGCTCGGACGCCGCCGCGCACTTCGCCGAGGCGTTCGAGCACGCACCCGCGCACCGGCCCTTCGCCTGCGCGCGGCTGCGACTGCTGTACGGCGAGTGGTTGCGCCGCAATCGTCGCCGCAGCGACGCCCAGGAGCAATTGCGCTCGGCGCACCAGACTTTCGGTGACTTCGGCGCGGCGCCCTGGACCGCGCGCGCCCAACGGGAATTGGCGATGGCGGGCGACCGTCAGGCAGGTGATCTCGCCGAGGCCGCCCGCACCGCGGTATTGACGCCACAGGAATTGCAGGTTGCCAAACTGGCGGCCACGGGTTTGACGAATCGCGACATCGCCGCGCGCCTGCTGATCAGTCCGCGCACCGTCGCGCACCACCTTTCCAATGTCTTCCCGAAACTCGGATTGGCGCGTCGTGAGGAACTGGCCAGGGTCGATTTCGAGCGCGGGTTCCGTTTGGCGTTGTGAGGGTCGGTTCCGCAGCGGAACGGGCCGTCCAGATGGCGGTTGTGAATGGCTGTTCACGGTCGAACGGCCCATTCGCTGCAGGTAGGATGCGATTTCCTGATTACAGGGTTGCCCTACACCACCATGGTGCTGGCCGTCCGTCCACGAATCGAGCGAATGACGGATACGGTGACGGATACGGTCGGCCCGCAGGAGTCGATTCGCAACGGGCGGTGGGCATACCCGCAGGCGGGACCGGTGTCCTGGGGATCATGCGTGCGGGGCCTCGAGAAACCGATCGCGCAGCCGGGTGAGGACGCTGTCTTTCACCCCGGAATGGGTCGTGAGGTACTCGTGGGGTGATCCGTAGGTACTGGTGAGGTCGGCCAGGACCAGGCGCATCACTTGGGCCGGTGCGCGACCGTAGCCGGGCCAGCGCAGTGTGCGCGGGGCATAGGCCGCATGCCAGTCGGCGACGAGGCGGGCGGTGGCCAGTTCGGTGAGTGCGAAGTCCGCCAGGATCTGGTCCTCGTCGACGTCGAGGGCGCTCAGCAGCAGGGCCGCGATGAGGCCGGTGCGGTCCTTGCCGGAGGTGCAGTGGAATACGGTTGGTCCGTCGCTGTCGGCGATGAGCTCCACGACCTGCCGGATCTCTTCGAATCCGTCGGCGGCGACCTCGGCGTACTTGTCGGCGAGGAATCGCCACGGGTCGATTTCGGGGTCGGCGCCGGCCTGATCGTAGGGGCGATGCTCGATGCTGAAGTTGCCGTAGGTGAAGAGGTGCTGTTCGGGCACCGCGCCGTCGCGGGTGATCTCCCACGGGTAGCGCAGGTCGACCACGGTGCGAATGCCCAAGCCCTGGAACAGTTCCCAATCCGCGTCCCGCAGTTTGCCCAGGGAGTCCGACCGGTACAGCCGGCCCCAGCGCACTGTTCTGCCGTCCGCGGATCGGTAGCCGCCCAGGTCGCGAAAGTTGTGCAGACGCTGGAACTCGATGTGCCGGTTCACCTTCGGCGCTCTCCTCTCGACGGCACGCCCGCACCGCCGAGACCCAGCATGCCGCACGCTGCGCCCGGCAGGGAGTTTCGGCATCTCCGCCCGGATTACCTGACACAGGGCGTCGTGATTGGCTGGAAGCGTTGTCGCTACGCCGCGGCAGGTGGCGTAGCGGTGACTAGCGATGGTGGGTGTTTCCTGGTGCGCAGAATGGCGACGATCGGCGTCTACGGCTTCGACGGCGAATCCTTCGTGCAACGCCTGCGAGACGCAGACGTCGGTCTGCTGCTCGATGTTCGACAGCGGCGTGGTGTGCGTGGACCGCAGTACGCGTGGGCGAACTCACGGCGGTTACAGGCGACCCTCGCTCGCGCCGGGATCGCCTACGAGCATCACCGCGAACTCGCTCCCACCACCGAGCTGCGTCAACTCCAGTACGCCGAGGATGCGCGCCAGGGGGTCGGCAAGCGTTCGCGTCGGGAACTCGCCGCCGAGTACACCCGCCGCTATACCGCCGAGATCCTCGCCCGGGCCGATCTCACCCCGATCGTGTCGGCGCTGCCGATCGGCGCAACCGCGGCGCTGCTGTGCGTGGAGCGTGACCCTGAGGCCTGCCACCGTTCGCTGATCGCCGAGCGGCTGGCCGTGCGGCACGCCGTCACCATCGAACACCTGCGCCCACTGTGAAGCGTGAATCCGCCCCAGCGGGCCGTTACAGGCCGAGTTTGGTGACGGCGTTGTCCTCCAAGGGATTTGCGGTGCGAATGTAGCCGTGCACGGTGCGCGGGTTGGACCAGCGGCCCTGGCGCATGATCTCGCGGGCGCTGGCGCCGCCGAGGGCGGCCTGGGTGGCGAAGCCGGCGCGCAGCGAGTGGCCGGAGAAGAGCGCGGGGTCCAGGCCGGCGCGCGCGGCGTAGCGCTTGACGAGTTCGGCGACCGCGCGGCCGGACATGGCGGTGGCGGCAATGCCGCCGTGGCGGGAGATGGCGGGGAACAGGGGGAGGTCGGGGTTGTCCGCGAGGGCGGTGTGCGTGAAACCGTGGCAGCGGTGAAGCTGTTGCGAGGCAGGGGGATTGGCGTCCAGCCAGGCGGAGAGGCGGAGGCCGCTCGCGTGCGCCTCGCGCAGTCCGATCCAGTCGGCGTAGGCGCAGACGGGGCAGGTGTGCGGTCGCTGGCCGCGCGGGAGAGCCACCCGCTGTTCGGCCGCGCCGGTGGGGTCGGTCTTGGTGGTGGGCAGGTGGATGAGCAACACGGGTTCACCGGTCCGGTGGTCGGTGTGGACGCGGACATCGGTGATGCGCAGGGCGGCGATCTCGCTGCGGCGCAAGGCTCCCGCGAATCCGACGAGCAGCAGCAGGGTGTCGCGGCGGCGGGCGGGTTCGGTGGGCCAGCCGGGGGCGGGCAGTTCGGCCAGCAGCTGGTCGAGGGTGTGCAGCAGTACGGGGCGCTTGCGGTTGGGCTGTGTGCGGCGGGTGCGGCGGATACCGCGCAGGGTCAGGCGCACGACGTCGGCGCGGGTGGGTGAGGGCAGGCCGTTGGCGGCGTGCACGGCGGCCAGGGCGGCGGCCTTGCGTTCGAGAGTGGCTGCGCTGAAAGCCCATTCGCCATTGTCGCGGCGAGCATCGGCGGCAGCGGCGAGATAGACCGCCACGTCCAGGGCATCGGCGGGCAGAGCCTGCCGGGACTCGGCGAGGCACCAGGCCGCCCAGGCGATCCAGTCGGTGCGATAGGCGCGCAACGTGTTCGCCGACTGGGAGGCTTCGAGGTAGCGGCGCAGCGACAGCGCCTGCTCGCCGTCGAAACGCTCCCGGACCAGTTGCAGCGCAGCGGAATCCACCAGCACACTGCGCACACCGCGGCGCAGCTCGGTGCGGACCGTCTCCGGCACCGCGATCACCGTGCCACCGGATTCCGTTGTCTCGGACATGACCTCGACCCTACGACACCCGGGCCCGTTCCCGGCCCGACCACGCGGGCGGCTCAGTCGCCCATCACACCGAAGGGCGAATCGGCCGAGGCGTGATCCAGCGGCATGATCCACCCGGTGCCGCCGTCGTAGGGCGGTGTCGCGCAATCCGGCAGCGGCGGAACATAACCCGGGTTCGGCAGGGACTGCAGCGGGTCGCAGAACATGAGGCAGCCGCTGGGCACGCCCGGTTGCGGATAGCTGGGTATCCCGATCCCCGGCTGCGGGTAGTTCGGGTTCGGAAGCCCACCGAAAACCATGACCGGAACCGATGCGAGCGTGCTCACACCGAGACCGACCGCAATCGCAATCGCCATCGCGCCGACTCCTTCCGCAGTGTGCCGTGCAACCGCGAGCGCGTCCCGGGGGAGGCGCTACGGGCATCGGATGCGATATCCACTCCCGCGCGGGATAAACCCGGACACGCGCCACACGCCGGGAATCGGCTCGTGTCGGGGCTCGGCACGCGGGAAGCCTACCGATCGGTTTTCTCTATGCTGGTCGGATGAACGCTGATGCGATGTCACTGGTGCGGATCGGCGCGGACCTGGACGCCGTGACCACGATCGGTCACGAAGACGGTCCGGATGCGGCAGGCGTGGACCCGCGCGCGGTGGACGCGATCTGGGGTGCTGTACAGGACTGGTATCGCCTGGGGACCACACCCGCTATCCAGATCTGCCTGCGGCGCGACGGGCGCATCCTGCTCAATCGGGCCATCGGCCACGGGTGGGGCAACGGTCCCAAGGACGGGCCCGACGCGGACAAGCGGCTCGTGACACCGGACATGCCGTTCTGTGGCTTCTCCACCGCCAAGGGCGTGTCCGCGACCGTGCTGGCCATGCTCATCGAGCAGGGCGCGTTCGCGCTGAAAGATCCGGTGTGCGAATACATTCCGGAGTTCGCGGCGAACGGCAAGGAACGCATCACCATCGGGGATGTGCTGTCGCATTCGGCCGGCGTGCCGTTCATCACCCCGCCCTACCGGGGGACCGAGCTGGTCCTGAACGAGGAACTGGCGGTGCAGGGGCTGGCCGCGCTGAAGCCGAGTTGGAAACCCGGGCGGTTCCGGGTCTATCACGCCTTGACCAGCGGGTTGATTCAGCGGCTGCTGGTGCAGCGGGCCACCGGGAAGCGGATGCGGGATCATCTGCGTGAGCAGGTGCTGGACCCATTGGGTTTCCGCTGGACCAATTTCGGGGTGCGGCCCGAGGACGTCGACGAGGTCGTGCCCAGCGTGAAGGTGGGCCCCGGCCCGTCCCGGGTGTGGCGGCATCTGGCCGGCCGGGCGCTCGGCGGCGGGTTGTCCGGGCCGACGTCCGCCGAGGACACGCGAGCGTTCCTCACCGCGGAACTGCCCTCCGGCAATCTGGTGACGACCGCGGCGGAACTGTCACGTTTCTACGCGATTCTCGCGCGCGGTGGCGAATTGGACGGTGTGCGCATCATCCGGCCGGATACCTTGCAGACGGCGGTGCGTCCGGCGCCGTGGATTCCCGGTGCGGCCGGTCGCGTGTCGGTGGCGGGCTTCGAATTGGGTGGCCGCCGTTCGAAATTCGGGCGGCATACCGAAACCCATTTCGGCCGTAGCGGATTGACCACGCAGTACGGGTGGGCGGATCCGGCGCGCGGCGTGTCCGGTGCGGTGCTCACCAGCGGTAAGGCGCAGGCCGATCTGGATCGGCCGTGGAAGCTGGTCGCGCAGATATCGAACTCGATCGACCGGAAAGCCTGACGAATTCACGGTATTCGGCAAGGAGGTGGGTTGCTGTCCGCATCGTGGCGCACTGCCTCCTCAGTCCGGCAGGATCGGCACCGAAATCCCTTCGCCTCGGCCGAGAAGTGCTGCGCGCGTGACGGTTCCCGCGCCGAATCGATCACGCAGGGCGTCCAGCGTCGAGTCGAGCGTGGATTCGGCGCGCGGCTGCAACGGCAGGGTGAGCTGCATGGTGTCGGCGTCATCGAGATTGGTCAGGGCGAGCCCGATCAAGGTCAGCCCGCGCTCGTGGATCATGGGCAGCGCCTCGGCCAGCAGCGTGCGCGCGGCCCGCAGGAGGGTCTCGCCGCTATTGGTGGCCTCGGGCAGGGTGTGTGATCGTGTCGCCCGCCCGAAATCATCGAATCGCATGCGCAGCACCACGGTTCGGCACACGCGCCGCGCTCGGCGCAGGCGGTGGCCGAGTCGATCCGCGAGCCCGTGCAGGTACGCCTCGATTTCCGCATCGGTGCGGGTGCGCCGCCCCAGCGCCCGTTGCGCACCGATGGACCGCCGCCGCACCCCGGTGTCCACGCGCCGTGGGTCGCGCGCCCAGGACAGGGCGTACAGGTGCCGCCCCGCCGCGGGCCCGAGCGCGGCGCGCAGCGGGCCCTCACCCATCTCGGCCAATTGTCCGACCGTGGTGATGCCGCGTTCGCGCAATTCCCGTGCGGTCACCGCGCCCACGCCCCACAGCCGCTCGACGGGCAGCGGATGCAGGAAGGCCAGTTCGCCGTCGGGCGGAACCTCCAGCAGCCCATCGGGTTTGGACACCGCGCTGGCCACCTTCGCGAGGAACTTGGTGCGTGCGACGCCGACCGAGATGGGCAGTCCGACCTCCGCGCGCACCCGTTCACGCAGGCGGTGGGCGATGTCCACGGGCGCCCCGGCGATCCGCCACAGTCCGCCGACGTCGAGGAAAGCCTCGTCGATCGAGATGCCCTCGACCTCGGGTGTGGTGTCGCGGAAGATCTCGAACACCGCCTTGCTGGCTTCGGAATAGGCGCTCATGCGGGGTGGCACCACGATCGCCTGCGGGCACAGACGTAGGGCTTGGCCGGCGTTCATCGGCGTGCGCACCCCGAAGGCTTTCGCCTCGTAGGAGGCCGCCAGCACCACGCCGCCGCCGACGATGACCGGTCGCCCGCGCAGTCGCGGATTGTCGCGCTGTTCCACCGAGGCGTAGAAGGAGTCCAGGTCGGCATGCAGAATGGCCGCCCGCTGCGGGCGGTCCCGACCGAGCACCTCACCTCCGGACACGAACATATGTTCGCATACCCGGGGTCGCGGCGGGCGGGCCGGTCGGGATTTACATACCGATTGGTCTTCAGTGTGGTTCGAGGTCGACCACACCTTTCCCGCTGGCGATATCCAGCGGCACCGAGACCTGATCATGCGCGATCATCCAGGTGCCCTCGATCTTGCGCAGGCCGTAGCTGACCCGCACCCACATGCCGCTGGTCGCCGTCCCATTGCTCAAAGTGCCACTGAGACGGCCGAATCCGTGCCCGAACGCCACGTCGCCGCCCACCGTGAAAGTCAGGTCGCGCAACTCGTAGCGCACGGTGTCGAAGAACTCGAACACCCGCACCCAGTTCTCCAGCTTCGCCGCGATGCCGACATGCTGGAGCGGCGGATCGATGTCGAAGGACACCACATCGGCGGCGTACACCTGTTTCAGCGCATCGAGATCCTTCGCGTGCAGCGCATCGATCACGGTGTCGATCCGCGCGCGGATCGCGGCCTCATCGGACGGAAAGTTGCTCGTCATGAGTTGCTCCTTCGGTGAAATCCGGGGTGTCGGTGACCGAGTACCGCAGTGGCGCGAGCGCAGTGCTCCAGGCGACCAGCTGATCCAGCAGGCCGTTCAGCGTGACATCGTGGCGGTCGGCCGGCCGGAACACGGTGTGGTTCTCGAAATCGGTCTTGACCGACAGGGTCACCTGGTAACCGACATCGGCCAAGCCGAGCACACCGCAGACCGAGCGCAGCTGCTCTACCGCGCGCACGCCGCCGTCCACGCCATAGGAGACGAATCCGATCGCCTTGTTGGCCCATTCCGCGAACGCATGGTCGATGGCGTTCTTCAGCACTCCGGGAGCGCCGTGGTTGTACTCCGGTGTGACGATGATGAAACCGTCGAAGCCGGCCAGCCGCTCGGCCCACGCGCGAGTGTGCGCATGCACCGACGGCCCGAACATCGGCGGCACTTCCTCCTCGAAGTGCGGCAGCGGATGGTCTTTCAGATCGATGATCTCGAACTCGGCATCGCCGCGCCGCGAGGCATGTTCGAGCACCCACCGCGCCACCTGCGGCGCATTGCGATTGGGCCGTGTGCTGCCCAGAATGATCCCGATTTTGATCATGTCCACCACTCCTGCTCTGCTGACAGTGTCACGACCATCCGACGAAGCAGGCGTGCGAAATGTCAGGCCGCCATACAAATCGGGCCGCTGTCTCGTCGAATTCGGTGAGGACGCACATCCGAAGGAGCCGATCATGACCGACCCGCACCTACCCGCGGTGATCAGCGAACGCCGCCAGCTGATCAACCTCGCCTACCGCCTGCTCGGCTCCCTCGCCGAAGCCGAGGACGTGGTCCAGGAAACCTACGCCCGCTGGTACGCCCTCACCGACAGCGACCGGGACGCCATCGTCGTCCCCGGCGCCTGGCTCACCACCGTCGCCGGCCGCATCTGCCTCGACCTCCTCGGCTCCGCCCGCGCCCGCCGCGAACACTATGTCGGCGAATGGATCCCCGAACCCATCCCCGCCCACACCGACCGCCCCGGCGCCCCCGACCCCGCCGACCGCATCACCCTCGACGAATCCATCTCCATGGCCTTCCTGGTGGTCCTCGACTCCATGACCCCCGCCGAACGAGTCTCCTTCGTCCTGCACGATGTCTTCCGCTACTCCTTCGCCGAAGTAGCCGACATAGTGGGCCGCACCCCCGCCGCCTGCCGTCAACTGGCGTCGTCGGCCCGCCGCCGCATCACCACCGCCGAACCTCCGTCCACCACCGAACGCTCCGAGGTGATCAGAAACTTCAAACACGCTTGGGAGACAAGCGATATCGACGCCCTCATCGCGCTACTGGACCCCACCGCCACCGCCACCGCCGACAGCGGCGGCCTGGCCCCCGCCTTCCTCCACCCCATCACCGGCGGCACCCAGATCGCCCGCGCCTGGATCGAAATCGCCTCCCGCGGCACGCGATTCACCCTCCTCGAACGCACAGTAAACGGCCAGCCCGGCCTGGTAGCCGAACAAGACGGCGTCGTCATCTCCGTCTACGCCTTCGACATAGCCGACAATCGCATCACCCGAATCTGGGTGATCCGAAACCCGGAGAAGCTGCGCCCCTGGACCGCCGGCTGAGTGGGTTCGGCACAGTCAATGCGAGTTGTTCTCTGGGCATGCGGATTCCGAGTGCGCATGAGATCGTGCCGGCGGGCGGAGTGCGCGGGAACCGAGTGCGGCGACCAGCACTATCGCGACGGGGACCGCCAGGCCGAGAGTGAGCCCCCAGCGGTGGGCCAGGAAACCGATCAGCACCGGGCCGGTGAAGAAGCCGCAATAGCCGAGGATGGAGATATTGGCTATGGCGCGAGCGACGGGGATGCCGGGGACATCGCCACCGGCGGCGAAAGTCAGGGGCAGGGTGTAGGAGATGCCGAACCCCAGGAGGGCCAGTCCGATGAAGCCGGGGATGGTGCCGCCGATGAGCAGCGCGGCACCGAATCCGATTCCGGCGGTGAGGGTTCCGGCGAGAAATGGGCGGACGGGGCCGAAGCGGGCCACGAGGTGATCACCCGCGAATCTACCGAGAGTCATTCCGGCGGCGAAGATCGCGAATCCGACTGCGGCGGCGGCACCGCTGGCATGCGTTTCGTCGCGCAGGTAGACCGCCGACCAGTCGTTCGCGGCCCCTTCGACCAGTGCGACCGCGAAGGCGAGCAGACCGAGAACGATCAATCGAGTGGGCCACTGGCGGACCCGCCCGGCCCCGCCGACGGCGCTGCCGACGCGATCGACAACCGAAGGCAGCAGGCGGTTCGAGCGCATCAGCGCCGCTGCCATGGTGAGCAGCGCGACCGCCCAGAAATGTGCCGTCAGCGAGATCTCCGCTCGCTCGGCTGCCACGCCGATCAGGGAACCGCCGATCATGCCCATACTGAAATAGGCGTGGATACCGGAGAGCAGTGAACGCCCACTCGACTTCTCGACCGCGACCCCGTGCGCGTTCATCGCGACATCCACGACGCTGTTCGACATCGCGAAAACGACAGCGGCAACGGTCAATCCGGCTCGATCGGGTACCAGCAGCAGACCGGGAAGACAGACCGCGAACACCGGTACCGTCACGCGAAGCGTCGATCTGCTCCCGAAACGCAGCGTGAGGAACTTGCCCAGCTGCAAGCCGACGATCGCGCCGATGTTCAACCCGGCGAAGACGATGGCCAGCCCGGCCTCGTCGAGTCCGATGCTGTCCTTGACCGTCGGTATCCGCGCTGCCCAGGTCGCGAAGAGCAAACCGGAAAGAAGGAAGATCACCCGAACCGAGGTCAGCGCCTGGCGATAACCTACAGTTGGAGCCGCACCGTTGTGGATCGACACGAAGGCTCCTCTCGACGGCCGCGCACGCCCGGATCGGACACCGCGCCGTTCGAGGCAATCATGGGATCACCTTCTCCCACAAGGGCTTCGACGCAGGATTGCCGCGATCGATACGTCGTCTGAATGTCTGTACGGTCAGCACCAGAACCGCCACGGCAGCCGCGGTCGTGACGATCGGAAGGATCAGCGCGCCACCCTGATCCGCGGCACGCGCGACCGGATTGGCGACACCGAGTCGATCGAAGACCCAGCCGAGCGCGGCGACGACAGCCAGCACCGCGCCACCGACACGGAGGAACGGCTGAGCTCGCGTGGCGGCCAGAACCAGCAGCGACGGCAGGGTGAGCGCCACCAGAAACAACTGAACAGCCTCGATGCCGAGATTGAACCCGAGCACACTGAGCGCCAATTGGCTCGAGGACAGCTTCAACTCCGCCAGGGTGAACGAGAACGCCATACCGTGCACCAGCCCGAACACGCCCGCCACGCCGGCCTCCCGGCCCGGGAACAGCGGCCGGACGGCGTGCACACCACCCACGAGAATCGTTGCGGCTATGAGCGTTTCGACCGGCTGCACCGGAATCTCGAGCCGCCCCAGGGCACTGACCACCAGTGCCGCCGAGTGCCCCACCGTGAACGCGACAGTGACGGCCACGATATGCCGCATGGCGCGCCCCGCCCGATTGTCCGGCTGCCAGCGTCCGGCCCTGGCGATCAGCACCGCCGGCAGCAGGAGCGTGAACAGGAACAGCAGATGGTCGGTCCCTTCGAGAATGTGATGGCCACCGAGCACCACCATCCCGACGAATCCCCGCCACGCCCCGCCGTCGGTCAGATCCACCGAAAGCGGCGGCACCGTCCCGGTTTCCGCGTCCATCCGCACCACACCCACCTGCCTGGCGTCATTGCCGGCATCGACGCGTCCGCCCTGCCAGTCCTGCCGGACCGAAACAATGGCGATATGAGTGCCGACCTTGTGAATAACAGCGTCGTACCCCAGCACGAACCGCCGCATATCGACCTCGGCCGGCGGAGTCAGCACCGCACGAACGACAAGCTGCTTGTACGCCCCCAGCGCCGTCCCCTCGGCATACTCCACCCGCATATCGCCGATCTCGACACCCCAAGCCCGGCCATCCGACGAGGCCGCCCGCACATGCTCGCGCAGATACCTACCCAACCCTGCCGCGTCCCCTCCCGACAGACTGGCCCGCAAGTCGACATCGATACCGCTCGCCGCCGCCAACTCCCCAGTGGGTATGGACAATTCGGCCTCGACCGCCGTCTCCCGCACATCGAGCAGCACCCGGGTCCCCGGTACCGGATGCGCCGACACAGCAATCGGATTGAGCAGCAACACAACAACCGCACACCCCACCACACCCAGTACTCGCCATAGTGTTCGCGTCACCACCCGATCATGCGCACCCCACCCACCCACCCGAATCGGTCGATCAACCTATCTTGGGACTACCCGGCAACCCGCGGCCTGCGTCGCCCTACATTCGAAGGGAAGCGATCTCACCCCAGATACGGCTGAGCTCGCCTCTCGCGATAATGGTGCAGCCTCAGCCGGACGGTGTCGTGCACAGGCAGGTCCGTCAGTTCGTCGACCCCGACGAACCGAACAGCGGTCGATTCATCACTCACCGTGATGCGCCCACCGCGCACGCGCCCGTAGAAGGTGACATTGAATTCTTGTCTGACTTCACCGTCCGCATAGGCAATGACATGATCAGGATCGGTGTAAATGCCTAGCAGCCCGGTGATTTCGATCTCCAGACCAGTTTCTTCGCGTGTCTCCCGCACCACGCACTGCTCGAGCGTCTCGCCGATCTCCATCACCCCACCGGGCAGCGACCAATTCCCCGAATCGCTGCGCCGCTGCATCAGAACGGCGCCCCGCTCATCGACGACCAGCGCGGACCCACCAGGCACCAGGCTGTTCGCCTTGGGGGCGTGGGGATCTCGATAGTAGTCACGCCTTCTGCTCATGAAGCTCTCCTGGCGGGTAGGGGGTAACAGTTTCCCAGATCTGCTCGACCTGATCAGCGAACGACGCGAAGATGCCATGTGGCGACAGCTGCCTCAAATGCAGTGTCGGATGCTGATATCCGCGGGCACGCACGAGATACGGGGTGACGATCATCTGATCGTCGAACCGGAATATCGAGTTGTACAAGTGCACGGTATGCAATCCTGCACTGCATCCAGGTGCAGTGCTGAGCGGACCGATCATGCTCAGCGCATTCCGGATACGGCCGGGCAGCGTTCCATTCATCTGCTCCAAGGCATCTCGCTCGATGACGTGTGGGCAGTCCGGATCGGCGAAGGCAAGCCGTGCTCGTGCCCCGTTGCGACATTTCTCGGCGACGATGGCGGCCGTGTTCGGCAGCAATTCGAATACAAAAGGGTAGGCGTAGCCGACGACATCGATCTGTTCCGTTGTCCCCAGCAGCAGCGATATCCATAGTTCGCTCGGGACATCGGCGCGATGTCCGTACGCACCGAGGACTTCCGCTGTGGCAGGTGCTCCAGCGCTCAGATCCGGGCGGACCTGCGGCCAGATCACGTTCTCGGATTCACCTAGTGTCTGAGCAACCGCGAGCCGCGTGCGTCGATGCGGAACTCGTCCCGCCAGCCACCGATTGACCGTCTTCACATCCACGCCCACAGCCGCTGCCAGCATCTCCGAATCCAGCTGTGCCCGCAACATTGCCGACCTCAGTCGCTGGCTCATATGCCAACGGTAGCGGACGGTTTCGGGACGTTTGCGGGAATTTCAAGTGTCCGCAGAAACGTCCCCAGCGCAGTTCAAGTGTCCACGCCGCCGTCGTACCGTCGTAGCTCCACCAGGCTACGAGAGGGGCAGATATGAGGCCGCGGCCCACTGCGCTCGGCTACCTCCGGACCGATGTGTCCTGTATTGGGCAGCTCTGGGATGAGCACCAGATCCGGACTCTTGCAACCAGACTCGGATACGACTTTGCGGGAACGGTCGTCTACGACCCGGCAAGCGGGCGCCCACCGATGGATCGAATCAAACGCCAGATTGTGCGCCTGGACGCTGAGGCGGTTGTCGTGCCGTGCACTGATCATTTCGAAGGCGGGAAGGTGCCGGCCGATCTCGTGCAGCGGGCGGACGTGGTGACTGTTGCTCCGGAGGATACGTACGCGCGATGGTCGACTGGGTTCGTCGATGTCCGGAACCGGTGATGCGCTCAGTGTGATAGCCATCCGGCGAAGCGGCGGGTGAGGAAGGGGGTGATCAGCCAGACCATTGCCGCTACGGCGATGGGGAGGATGCAGGCGAGGCGGAGTGGGGTGGGGAGGGGGTTCAGGAGTGGGGCTGTGAGCATGACCAGGGCGGTCAGCATGGGGTAGAGGCCCAGGAGGGTGAGGAGGTAGAACTTCCACTTCGGTGGGTGGGCAGTGGGATTCGCGGGGGTGGTGCCGGGGGCTTCGGTGCGGGGGGACGGCGTCATGGGGGCCTGCTTTCTGGTCGGTCTGTTGTGAAGGGGACGAGATAGGCGGGGGAGCTGTGACAAAGCGGGTGTGGTGAATTCTTCGCAAACCGGGTGGGGCGGAGACCAATCGGTGTGGAGTGGGCTTCGTGCGGGGGCGGTGGGCTGTATCTTCGACTGTTGTGGCCTCCTACCTGCATGAAGGTTTGGTCGAGCTATTCCGGAGTCGGCCTGAGCTGGCGGCGGGGTACCTCGGCGATGTGTTTCGAATTGACTTGCCGCCCTTTGCTTCTGCGCGGACCGAAGACGGGGGCGATGCCGGGGCGGAGCCCGAGGAGTGTTTGGGGGATGCGGCGGTCGCGTTGATCGACGAGGCGGGGGTGCCGGTGGCGGGGATCGTGGTGGAGGTTCAGCTGCACCGGGATGAAAGCCGCAGGTGGTCGTGGCCTACGTATGTGGCGGCGCTGCGGTCTCGGTTGAAGTGCCCGGCCTATCTGCTGGTGGTTTCGTTGAAGCCGGATGTGGCCCAGTGGTGTGGGGGCGAGATCACCATGGGGCATCCGGATTGGATTCTGCGGCCGCTGGTTCTCGGCCCGCAAACCATTCCCACGGTCGAGCCCGACGCCGTGCTGGAAGTGCCGGAGCGGGCGGTGCTTCCGGCCATCGCGCACGCCGAAGGGCCGGATGCCGAGCGGGTGCTGTCGACCTTGTTCGCGGGAATGAGCCGGGTGGGGGAGGCGCACTCGACGATGTTCTATGACGTCGTGTACGCGGCGCTACCGGTGGAGGCGCGCCGGGAGCTGGAGATTCAGAAGGGCAAGATTCAGGGGCGGGCGCGGTCGGTGCTGATCGTGCTGGATGCGCGCGGGATACCGGTGCCCGATGATATTCGCGCACGCATCCTCCGCTGCGGGGAGCTCGGTCAGCTCGACGCCTGGCTGCGGCAGGCGGTGTCGGCGGAGGCCATCGACGATCTGTTCGTGTGAGCTCAGATCGGGCGGCGGGCAGCGAAATGCGCTATCGCGCCCGAGGTTTCGAGCTGGAGCTGTTCGAGCCCGGCGTCGGCGATCCACTGCGCGAGATCGGTGGGCGTGCCGCCGGGGCCGAAGATGCCGGCCATACCCATGACGGTGGCGGCCGCGGTGCCGCGCGGGTGTGCGCCGCGCACGATGCAGTCGCCGATCAACCGGCCGCCGGGTTTGAGGCAGCGGGCGAGTTCGCGCACCGCCGCGGCGGGGTCGGGCAGGCAATGTAAACCGTTGAGCGACAGGATGATATCGAAGCGACCGTCGGAGAAAGGCAGGTGGAGGATGTCGGCCTCCACGAAGTCGATGCCGGTGAGCCCGAGCCGGTCCGCCTTCTCCTCGGCGCGCTCGAGCATGCTGGGAGAGATGTCGGCGGCCACATAGTGCAGACCGTGATCGGTGGGCAGCGCATCGAGGGCGATACCGCCCCCGCAGGGCACGTCCAGCACTTCGGTCCCGGCCGGAAGATCCCGCAGCACTTCGAGATTGCGGTAGACGAGCCGCGAATCGGTGCCGAACAGCGCCCACCCGATCGGCCGGGCCAGCTGCCGGTTCTCGATGCCCGCGTTGTAGAGCGCGCCCCACACCGCCTCGAACGCCCGATTTCGCCACAGTGAGGAAGGATTGATACGAGGGATATCCAGTACCTTCATGGCATCCATGATCCCTCCGAACCCATGGAAAAAGACCGGTACGGGCGGGAAAGCCGCTGGTTACCAGGTAGGGAACAATCGCGCCTCACCTCGGTTTCGTTTCGATCGACGGGGTCGCGCACGGTCCCCGGCCTGCCAGGCTGAGGCTATGAAGCTCAACGTAGAGCAGGGCGGAACGCCGTTCTACGACGCGGGCACAGCGCCGCAGGAAGTGGCCCGCGCCGAAGTCGGACCGGAGGCGGTGGCCGTCAATGAATCGGTCCCCGGCGAACCTCCAGCACAGCCCGCCCCTGATGTCCTGCCCGATCTGACCATCGCCCTCGATCGCCGCGTCAATGCCAAGACCGGCCGGGAGGAATTCCGGCTCCTGCATCGCATCGGATACGACGACGACTCCCCGAACGGGGTCGGCCCGATTCGCGTCCCCGCCGACCTGGAGTGGACCACCGACCTCACCTCGGTGCCCGCGTTTCTCACCTGGCTGGTTCCGAAAACCGGTGCGCATCTGCCCGCTGCGATCCTGCACGACGGGCTGGTGCTGAACAAGGGCGAGGACGCCAGCTATATCGCCCGCTGCACCATCCACCGCGACGTCGCCGATCGCATCTTCCGCGACGCCATGGCCAAGACCGGCACCGGCGTGATCCGGCGCTGGATGATCTGGTCGGCGGTCACCGCGGCCACCATGCATCACGGTCGCCAGGTCGATTGGGGTCCGATCCGCAAGTGGCACTATCGATTCGCGCTGTGGGGCACCATGCTCGCGATCGTGGTGGTGGGTCTGTGGTGCACCCTCGACATCCTGGATGTGCCGGGCATCGCCGGGGTGCCGTGGATCGGGGAGCGGCCGTGGCAGGAACTGCTGGGTGGGTTCGCCGGGGCCATGGTGATTCCATTGGCGCTGGGCAGCACGTGGGGGAAGTTCCGTATGGCGGGGTGGATCATGGGGCCGCTGTGCGCGCTGATCGTGCCGGCCATCCTGCCGATTCTGGCCATCGGCGCGCTGTTCGTGGCGGTGGATCAACTGCAGAAGTGGCAACCGAAGGCGGCCGAGGCGCTGGCCTTCGTCTTCGTGGCGACAATGATCGGCATCTTCCTCGCCGCCTGGACGTGGGGCTGACAGGCTCGGAGTCCTCACTTGTATCGCTCTGCGACAGTGAGGGTTTGGCGGATCCGGCCCGCTCGCGACTGGATCGACCGTACTCTCGGTGAGCGGACCGGACGTCCGCTCGAGTCGAAGTGCCGGGGTGATCGACCATGCCTGCCGTGGTGTTGGAAGCCGAAGGGCTCACCAAGCGGTACGGCGGCGTGGAAGCCTTGCGGGGAGCCAACTTTCAGGTCAGCGCCGGAGAAGTCGTCGCACTCATCGGGGACAATGGCGCGGGGAAATCCACCCTGGTGAAATGCCTGTCGGGCGCTGAACAGCCCGACAGCGGCCGGATCCTGCTGGACGGCAAGGCGACGCGACTGGGTTCGCCGACGGCGGCGCGGCGGCGCGGCATCGAGACGGTGTATCAGGATCTGGCCGTCGCACCCGATCTGGACCCGGCCGCCAACCTGTTCCTGGGACGCGAAGTATTCCGGCGCGGACCGCTCGGCAGACTCGGCATGCTCGATCGCAAGCGCATGAGAGTGCAAGCAGCCGAACACTTCCGGAAACTCGGCGTGGTCCTGCCGCGCTTGGATGTGCCGATCGGAGCCCTGTCCGGCGGGCAGCGCCAGACCGTCGCGGTGGCGCGGGCGGTGCTGTGGGCGAGCCGGGTCGTCTTCCTCGACGAACCGACCGCCGCGCTCGGCGTGGTGCAGCGCGAACGCGTCCTCGACGTCGTGCGCCGCATCCGGGACCAGGGCATCGCGGTGGTGTTGATCAGCCACAATATGCCCGAGGTACTGGCCGTCGCCGATCGCGTCGAAGTGTTGCGCCTAGGGCAGCGCGTAGCCCGATTCACCGCGGCCGACGTGACTTTGGAGCAGCTCGTCGGAGCCATGACCGGTGCGCTCACCACCGAGGACACCGCGTGAATCGGCCGGCCGTGAGCATGGAGAACCTGCCCGCCCCCACGCGCTGGCAGCGCATCGCGGGCGGCGGGACGCTGTGGATCGGGCTCGTCCTGGTGGTGCTGTACGCGGTGTTCAGCCTGCTGCGCCCGCACGCCTTCCCGACCCGATTCACCTTGCAGACCTTGCTGATCGAAACCTCGGTGCTGCTGGTGCTGTCGATCGGCATGACGTTCGTGATCATCACCGGCGGCATCGATCTGTCGGTGGGCATGGTGCTGATCTTCTCCGGCGTACTGGCCGCCAAGACCATGGAACGGCTGAGCCCCGGCGGGGACGCCACCCAGGCGGGCTGGGGTCTCATCACGCTCGGCCTGCTGACATCGATTGCGGGCGGGGCACTGTGGGGTCTGATCAATGGACTCCTGGTGGCCAAGGCCAAGATCCCGCCGCTGATCGTCACCCTCGGCTCACTCGGTGCCGCGCTGGGTGCCGCCCAGCTGATCACCGGCGGCGTCGACACCCGCACCGTCCCCGGGAAGCTGCGTGACACATTGGGTTTCGGCACCCTGCTCGGGGGCGTTCCCATTCTGGTCCTGGTGGCGGCGACCGTCACCGTGGTGGGTGCATGGCTGCTGCACACCACCCGATTCGGTCGCTACACCTATGCGATCGGCTCCAATGCCGAGGCTTCCCGCCGCGCCGGCATCGGCGTGACGCGGCACCTGACCCTCGTGTACCTCATGGCCGGAACCCTGTCCGGCCTGGCCGGATTCATGAACCTGGCGTATTTCGGCACCACCACCATCGCCGGGCACGGCACCGACAATCTCGATGCCATCGCCGGTGTCGTGATCGGCGGCACCAGTCTGTTCGGCGGCACCGGGACGGTGCTGGGCACGGTGATCGGCGTATTCATTCCGTCGGTGCTGCGCAAGGGTTTCGTCATCGTGGGCGTGCCCGTGTTCTGGCAGCCCATCGCGGTGAGCGTCGTGCTCGTGGCCGCCGTGTGGTTCGACCAGCTGCGCCGGAGGTCCCGAGACCGCAAATAGGACAACGCATTTCGAAGGTGAGGGCAGTGCGATGAGGACCGGTGGACGCGTGGCCGTATGGGCCGCGGTGATGGTGACGGCCGCGGCCGCGGTGACCGGCTGCGGCGGGTCGGTGAGCGATTCGGGCGGCACCGACGCCAAGAAGCTGGTGCTCGTGCCGGGGGTGGCCAACGAGCCGTTCTATATTTCGATGCAGTGCGGGGCGCAGGCGCAGGCCGAGCAGCTCGGGTACTCCTTCGATACCCAGGCTCCCACGCAATTCGATGCCTCCCTGCAAACTCCGGTGCTGACCGGCGTGATCGCGGGTAAGCCGGGGGCGATCCTGATCGCGCCCGCGCACGCGCAGGCGATGGCGAGTCCGATCAAGCAGGCCAAGGATGCGGGCATCAAGGTGATCGAGGTGGACACCGCGCTCGAGGACACCTCGATCGCACTGTCGTCCATCTCCTCCGACAATACGAAGGGCGGCGAACTGGCCGCGCAGACGCTGGCGAAACTGGTGGGGGACAGGGGGCCGGTGCTGGTGATCAATACCAAGGCCGGCACCTCCACGACCGATCAGCGCGCCCAGGGCTTCGAAGCCGAGCTGAAGAATCACCCCGGGATGACGTCACTCGGCGTGCAGTACAACAACAATGAAGCGGCTCAGGCGGCCTCGATCGTGACCGCGACCTTGGCCGCGCACCCGGATCTGGCGGGCATCTTCGCCACCAATCTCAGTTCCGCCGAGGGCGCGGCCACCGGCCTGCGCAATGCGGGCAAGCTCGGCCAGGTGAAGCTGGTCGGATTCGATGCCAGCCCGAAGCAGGTGCAGGATCTGAAGGACGGCACGATTCAGGCGCTCATCGCGCAAAATCCCGGCGACATCGGCAAACAGGGCGTCGATCAAGCCGTGGCGGCGCTCGAGGGCAAACCGCTGACCCGCACGATCCGCACCGACATGATCGCCATCACCCAGGACAGCCTGGCCACCAACGAACAGTACTTCTACAAGTCGAAATGCTGAGCGCCTCTTACGATGTGGTGCGCTTCGCGAGGTCGGCCCGGGCCTTGGCGAACCAGTCCTGCGTGCCGACCAATCCGGCTGCGATGTCCTTGCGCGCGCCATTGAATCCGTAGAGGTTTCCCGCGTAGCGGGTCAGGACCGAGCCTTCGGGTTCCTCGAGTTCGGCCAGCATCTCGGCGTCATCGAGCAGGTAGGCGACGGCGGCCAGGTCACCGGCGAGCCACTCGGACCGGTAGGCGTCCCAGCCGTTCTGCCGCACCGCCAGGGCGCGATCGACGAGCTCCGTGCGCAGGGCGTCACGGTCGGTGTCGGTGGGCTGCCTGGATTTGAGGTGGTCCCAGTTGACCCGTTCTGCATCGGACACGTCGAGTTTCCGTCCTTTCCGGGGGTGGACTGTGCGCCACGGGACACGCTAGTGGACCGCTGGAGCGTGCCCGTCAGCCGTGCCGACGAGCGGGGTTCAGGCGGATCTCGATGTCCTCGGACGACGTCTCCGGAACGGGTTCGGCTGTCACCCGGACCCGCAGTGCGCGACCGGTTTCGGACTCCACGAACGACAGCGGTGGGCGGCCGTCCTGCAAGTGCTTGTCTCCCCACTGCATGAGCGACATGAATACCGGCAGCAGGTCCTCACCGGCCTCGGCCAGCCGATACTCGTCGTGGACCCGCTTGCCCGGTTCTTGATAGGGGACACGCGCGATGATCTGTGCGGACTCCAGCTGTTTGAGCGCACGCGACACCGCGGGCGCGGACGTCCCGATGCGGGTCACGAAATCTTCGAATCGGGTTGTGCCGTAGAAGCATTCGCGGACGACGAGGAATACCGTCTTGGTGCTCAGCAACCCCAGCACGCGTTCGGCCGAGCATCCGTCACCGATCGCCCAGGCGTCCCGGTCGCGCAGTCGCTCCTCGAATTCCATCGCCACTCCAGCATTGTAACTAACGCTTGCGTTAGTCAGCGCGGTCGTGCTTCCATCTAACTAACGTTATCGTTACTTAGATGGAGGATTCCGATGGTTGCAGTACAGGGCCGGGTCGCGGTGGTGACCGGTGGGCGGCGCGGACTCGGCGCGGCACTGGTGGACGAACTGCTGGCACGCGGCGCACGCAAGGTGTACGCCACCGCCCGCACGGCCTACACCGACGACCGGCCCGAGGTGGTCACCGCCCAGCTCGAGGTCGGTTCGGACGAGTCGGTCGCGGCCTTCGCGGAGCTCGCCGCTGACGCCGAACTGGTGTTCAACAATGCGGGCGTGCTGCACCCGGCCTCACTGCTGACCGGTGAATTCGACTCCATCGCAGCGACTTTCGACATCAATGTGTTCGGTCCACTGCGCGTCGCGCGGGCCTTCGCGCCGATCCTGGCCGCGCACGGCGGCGGTGCACTGGTCAACATGCATTCCGTGCTGTCGTGGCTGGCCGGCAGCGGCGCGTACGGGGCGTCCAAGGCGGCGGCCTGGTCCCTCACCAACTCGCTGCGGCTCGAACTGCTGCGCCAGAACACGCAGGTGGTCGGCGTGCATGCGGGATTCATCGACACCGACATGGTCGCCGCCATCGACCGGCCCAAGGCCACCCCCGCCCGGATCGCCGCCCAAATCCTCGACGGCCTCGAAGCCGACCAGCCCGAAGTGCTCGCCGACGAGATCAGCATCCAAGTGAAATCAGCCCTGTCCGGCCCCGTCGACCGCCTGACCTTCTCCGCCGCCTGACCAACCAGGAGTACCGAACCACCATGCCGCTCTGGACAATTCACCACACCCCCGGCACCTTCACCGCCGACGAAAAGCACAAGCTCGCCGCCCGCATCGCCGACCACTACGAAAACGTCGGCCTGCCGCGCTTCTACGTCGTAACCGTTTTCCATGAAACCCACCCCGAGAACTTCTACGTCGGTGGCGAACCCACCTCCGCCGGCGTCCGCATCACCATCGACCACATCGCCCGCCGCAACCCCGACCAGGCCAGTCGTCGCCGCACCGCCGCGTGGATCAAATCCATCCTGCAACCCCACCTCGAGCAGCTGCCCGACCTGCACTGGGAATTCCACGCCGACGAAACCAGCGAAGACCTCTGGATGATCAACGGCTTCGCCCCGCCCCCGGGTGGCTCCGACGCCGAAAAGCGCTGGGCGGAACAGAATTCGACGTCCGAATACTAGGCCCGCGTTTCGTCACGTGCGCCGAGTCTGAAGGTTCACCCGCCACATTCGGCGCAGGTCGAAACAGAGATCGCCCACCCCCGTCCGCGGCCTAGCCTGGGCGAGGAGGTGCAAGCGGGGATGTCTGAACGACTGAAGGCCATACTGTCATGGGCGGTCATAGCCGTTGTCGGAGTACTGATCTGGCAGGGCTGCGACGACAACGAATCCGGCCCGTCACGAGTCGCCCGAGTCGGCGACTGTGTCAAGGAAACAGGCGAAGACTCGGTCAAAAAAGTCGACTGCACCTCCTCAGAAGCCCAATACCGAGTAGTAGGCGAACTCGACCACGCCACCATCATCGGCCTCGGCGCCTGCGACGCCTACCCCAGCACAGAAAAGTTCTACTCCGCCTACTACACCGGCGGCAGCGGCGGCGGCTACACCCTCTGCCTCAGCAAGAAATAGCCCGCAGCAACGACCCAATTTCGCGGTCATCTCAAATGGGCTTCTCACGAAACCCCCGCCGAAGTCGAAATCGGTGTGTCACACGGGGTCTCGGAGTAGTTCGCACGT
The DNA here is from genome assembly GCF_013744875.1 of Nocardia huaxiensis. NCBI lineage: Bacteria > Bacillati > Actinomycetota > Actinomycetes > Mycobacteriales > Nocardiaceae > Nocardia > Nocardia huaxiensis. The sequence goes on along the minus strand of NZ_CP059399.1, from coordinate 5,391,114 downwards.
CTCGTGCCTGACGGACCGTCGACTCCGCACGACGCGTTGTTCCGCAAGATCCTGGGTCGCCGCGAGGATATCGAGGGAGAGTTGCGCGCCAACCTTCCGCAGTTCGTGGAGCTACCCGACGCAACTGACAACCGCCGAACAACTCCTCGCGCAGGGGCGCGCCGAGGGGGAGGCCACAGGGGAAGCCAAGGCGATTCTGCGGATTCTGAGCCGCCGGGGCATTGCGGTCACCGATGCCGCGCGTGCACACGTCATGACCGACATCCTGGTCAATCCCACATCGGCCTCCCGCACCCATCCTCGCCAGATTGGGTGAGAGCTGACACTGACAGTCAAGAGTGGTACGGGCGTACATGCGAGCCCAGTTTTTCGAGAGATTCGTTCTGGTTTCGTTTCGTTGAGTGCGACCAAACGTAAACGATTAGTTTGCGGCGTCGCATCAGGGAAGGAGAGAGGCTGACCTCCGATAAGGTTCACTTATCGGAGGTTAGGACGGCAGGAAAGGGATTTGGGTGGAAAGGGTTTCGTTTCGTGTTGTTGCGTTGGGAATGACGGAACCAACGCTACGATTTGCGGTGTGGCGAGCATTTGTAACTACCCGGGGTGTACGAAACCGATTACTCGTGGCGGGGGGCCGGGGCGGCCTTCGGAGTACTGCGATCATCCGGACCACACGCGGTGGAGGGCGTGGCGGGAGCGGCAGCGGCGGTTGCAGAGTGAGGGTGAGGAGACGGTTGCCAACGTCACTGTGACGCAACAGGGTCCGGTTACTGCGGCTCGGCTGCGGGCCGATGAGTTGCTGGTGCAGTTTCGGGGGGTGGCTGATCAGCTGGGGGCGACGTTGACGGCTGCGGTGGCGGAGCTGTCGACGCTGGCGGATCCGGCGGTGGCCGAGGCGCAGGTGCAGGCGGTGCAGGCCGATGCGGCTCGGCGGATTGCCGAGGCAGAGATGGCCACCGTGGCGGCCGAGCAGCGGCGGCGGGAAGCGGAGGACGCGCGGGCGGCGGCCGAGGAGGCCGCGGAGGATGCGGTGGGGGTGGCCGAGGGAGCGGATGCGCGGATCGCGGAGGCGCTGGCGGCGCGGGATGACGCGCTGCGGGAACTCGAGCGGGTGACCAAGCAGGCGGCCGATGAGGTGTTCGCGGCGCGCAGTGAGGCGGAGGCCGAAATCCGTACGGTGCGAAGGGAAACCGCGGAGGAGGTGGAGCGGATCCGGGAGCAGGCGCGGGAGGAGATCGAGCTGGCGCGGTCGAAGGCGGCGGCCGAGATCGAGCAGGTGCGGCGCGAGGCCGGCCAGCGGATCACCGCGGCCGGGGCGGAACGGGATCTGGCGGTGCAGCGGGCCGCTGATGCCGAGCGTGCCATCGAACGGGCGGAACAGGCTGTGGCCGAACGCAATCAGGTAGTGGCCGAGACTCGGGTCGAGCTGGAGCGGGTGCGGGCGGAGCTGGATGCGGTGCGCGGCGAACTGTCGGAGGTGCGGCGGGTGGCGGCCGCGGATGTGGCGGCGGTTCGGGCGGAAGGGGCTGCCGCGCTGGAGAAGATGCGCAAGGATGCCGAGCAGCGGATCGCCGCGCTCGACGATGCGCGGGCGCAGACGCTCACCCGGGCCGAGCGGGCGGAGCGACAGCTCGACGCACTGTTCGCTGCGCGTACAGCGGAGGCCGAGCTGTCCGGTTCGTGAGGTTTTTCGGCGGCCGGAAATCGCATGCCGGGTGAGCAGGCGGTTCCGCGCGCGGAAAACGGCTGCCGCCGAAGGGATTCCCAGGGGCGCGCTGGTACGGCAGGCTGTAAGCGGTCACGAAACCTTCGTGACCGCAAGCAACCGGATGCTGGGTTGGCCGAAATCCGCAGGGGCATTTCGGTGAAGGGGTGATGACGATCGTCGTAGCGCGAGTTGTAGCGAGCTGCATCGACGGTGGTGAGGGCGCGATTTCATTTGCAAAGAACGCGCCAGACCGTTCCGCTTGCTGGGCGGAAACCGGTATCGTCAGTGGAAACACTCCACCGCCCGGGGGCGATCTGGAATGATCTTCGATCGTGATTCGGCCGGACCGCGGACAGCCCGTGCGATCACCGACCGCTGGTGCACCGAAAGGTAAGGGTGACAGGTGAATATCAACGCCATGCGCGCACGGCAATCCCGGCCGAGCGTCGCTCGTACGTACAGCTACATACTGGGCGGCCGGGACAACTATGGGGCCGACAAGGATCTGGGCGATTCCTTCAAGGAAGACCTGCCCGGTTCCGAGCAGCTGGCGATAACCAACCGAGCGGCGGTCATCCGGGCGGTACGCACCGTAGCGAAGGCAGGCGTGCGGCAAGTGATCGATATGGGCTGCGGCCTGCCCGCCGAGCCCAATGTGCATGAGGTACTGCGCCAATACCATCCGGACGCAACCATCGTCTACCTCGACAACGACCCATTCGTCGCACCGCACGGCCGCGCGCTGCTCGCAGTCGACAACAACATCGCCATGCTCGAGGCCGACGCCCGCGAACCGCAGAAGATCTTCGACGAGCCGGAGGTGCAGCGGCTCATCGACTTCGATCAGCCGGTCGCCCTGCTGTTCAGCGCGGTCCTCAGCTTCGTCGAGGACGACGAGGACCCGGCAGGCGTGGTGCGCTTCTGGACCGATCGGGTCGCGCCCGGCAGCTACGTCTACATCTCGCACTTCCGTCCCGGCGAGACCCGCGAGGCCGCCGCCACCGAACGAAAGATCTTGGAGGCCTTCGGCGGTCGCTTCCGCTCCAGCGCCGACATCCTCGCGTTCTTCGACGGTCTCGAGCTGCTCGACGAGGGCCTGCTCCCGTGCCGGCAGTGGCATCCCGAAGCCGGTATGCCGACCACCGAGGAGAAGGAACTCACCAGCTGGGAAGAGCTGATCGTCGCCGCGATAGCCCGCAAGGCCTGAACGCCGGATTCACCGCGAGGGCGGTTCCCGCCACCCTCGCGGGCAGCACGGTAACCCCCACACAGCGAATCAGTGCACGAACCACCCCGTCGCGCCCACGGGAACGTCGGCGTCGATGCGGGGCGCATGCTGATCGAAGTACAGCTTCGCGGTGAGCTCCGCGCGGCTGCGCACCTCCAGCTTGGCGAACACCCGCTTGATGTGATCGTCCACCGTATGCGCGGAAAGCGCGAGCGCACGGGCGATTTCGCGCCGCGTGTACCCGCCGGAGAGCAGCCGCACCACATCGCGCTCGCGGGCCGTGAGCCCGTAGGCATCCGCCACCAGTTCGGCGATCTCGACCGGCCGCGCCGGTTCCACGATCACCGAGATGCGCCGCGGATCGGCGTGCAGCCGCTCGGCGTGCAAGGTCAGCCACCGCCCGGTACGGGTGCGCACGCGGCTGCGCACCGCCGTCACCGCGTACGGAATGCGATGTGCGGCATCGAGACCGTCGTCTATCTCGGCCAGCCACGCCGCCGCCCCCGCCGTCGCGTCGAGCACGGTGAGCGACTCGTCCAGCAGCACCAGACCCGGACCGGCGGGCCGATCGGCGGTGGCGATATCGGTGAGCACCATCTCGCGCCGCAGCGCGCCGGCCACCCCCGCGGTGGACTCCTCGATCATGCGCATCTCGGTAGCGGTGAAGTCGCCGACATCGGTGCCGCGCAGCAACACCAGCGCACCCCAGATCCCTGAGGACGTGGTGAAGGTGACGCGCAGCTCGTGGCCGATGCCGCCGGGTGTCAGCACTTCGCGAAAGCGTTGGCTGCGTTCCCGTTTGCCGTCGGTGGCCCGATCCAGCGTGTCCACCCGCAGCCCGGCCCGCGACATGGCCGGCCAGGTCAGCGCGTCCTGTCCGCGCGCCTCGATCTCGAGCAGCAGCGGAATCAGATGCAGCGCCACCCCGGACTCGTGATACCCGCCGGTCGGCAGGAGAGAAGCCGGGTCGATGGTCAGCGCACACCAGGCATCGAACGGCACGGCCTCGGCGAGCTGGGTGGCGACCGCGCGTTCCAGGGCGATCGCACCGGAGGTCGTGCGGCACAATTCCTCGATCGCGCCGGTCAGCGCAGCGAGCGACGCTTTGGCCATGCAAGCAGTATCCCCCCGGCTACGATCACCCGCGATCCCCGATTCCGGGGATGGTGACGCACCGGCGACCGCGCGCACCGTGGAACCATGACGATCACCGGAGACGCGTCGCTGCAGGGATTCGCGGGCGGCCTGCTGCGCCCGGACGACGCGGAATACGAACAGGCCCGGCACATTTGGAACGGCGCCATCGACCGCAGACCCGCCTTCATCGCCGCCTGCCGCACGGCCGCGGATGTGGCGAGCGCGGTGCGTTTCGGCGTGCGGCACGAGCTGCCCATCGCCGTGCGCGGCGGCGGGCACAGCATTCCGGGGCATTCGGTGTGCGAGGGCGGGCTGATGGTGGACCTGTCGCCGATGAAATCCATCCGAGTGGACGGCGAGGTCGTGCACGTCGAACCCGGGGTGCTGTGGCGCGAACTGGACGCGGCCACCGAGGCACACGGGCGCGCGGTGCCCGGCGGGGAGATCTCGCACACCGGGGTCGCCGGGCTCACGCTGGGCGGGGGAATCGGCTGGCTGTCCCGGCAGTACGGGCTCAGCTGCGACAATCTGCTCGCGGCCGAACTGGTCACCGCCGAGGGCGCGGTGCTCGAGGTCGACGCCGAGCGGGATCCGGAACTGCTGTGGGGATTGCGCGGGGGCGGCGGCAATTTCGGAGTGGTCACGCGGTTCACCTTCCGGCTCAATCCGATTCCGGTGCCGATGTACGCCGGCATGGCCATCTATCCGATCGAGGACGCCCGCGCGGGACTGCGCGCCCTGGTCGAGCTGGCCGCCGAGGCTCCGGATGCGCTGGGGCTCAGCGCCGCCTTCATCACCGCACCACCCGCGCCCTTCATTCCCGAGCCGCTGCGGGGTCGGCTCGTGATCGCCCTGGGTGCGGCCTACACCGGAGCCCTCGACGAGGGCGCGGCCTTGACCAAGCCTTTGCGCACGGTGGCCGCCGACGGCGTCGACCTGTTCGGCCCGATGCCCTACACGGCCTTGCAGTCGATGGTCGATGCGGGCGCGCCGCACGGGCTGGCCTGCCATGCCCGCGCGGAGTGGCTGCGGCCGCTCGACGACGCCGGCATCGACGCGCTCATCGCGGCGGCCTCGGCCATGACGTCGCCGCTGTCGCAGGTGCTGGTGCGCGTACTGGGTGGCGCGGTGGCGCGAGTTCCCGAGCAGGACACCGCATTCCGATTCCGCGATGTGGATTCGGCGGTGAACTTCGTCGGCGCCTGGGCCGATCCGGCCGATCCGGGGGAGCAGCACGGGGCGTGGGCGCGCCGCTCCTGGGAGAGCATCCAGCCCTGGTCGGCGGGCGGCGGATACGTGAATCTGTTCGGCGCCGAGGACGGCATCGGCCGGGTCCGGGAGGCGTACGGCGCGGCGACCTGGCTGCGGCTGGTCGCGCTCAAACGCCGTCTGGACCCGGCGAATGTGTTCCAGCTCAATCAGAACATCCCGCCGGAGGGGTGAGGATCAGCGGGGAGCGCGCCACATCGGCCACAGCAGCGGCCCGCCATTGGTGGCGTCGAGCTCCCCGTTCTTCTCGAACCCGAAACGCTCGTAGTACGGCACGTTGTCCGGTTTGCTCGATTCCAGGTAGGCGGGGACGCCCTCGGCGTCGCAGCGTTCCAGCCGGGAATGGAGCAGCGCCTGACCGAAGCCCTTGCCGCGGGCCGAGGGCAGGGTGCCGATGAAGGCCAGATACCAGTGTGGTTCGCGCGGATGGTGTTCGGCCATCCGATCCGACATCTTGGCCGCCTGCGGCAGCCGGGTGCGGAAGGCGCGGCCCAGCCCGGGTAGGCAGCGTAGGAGGGTGAGTTTCGAGGTCTGCCACAGCCCGGGCGGCGCCCACACCGCCGCGCCGACCATGGCCCCGGTGTCGTCGAGCGCGACCTCGACGCCGCCGCCGTCCAGGAATTGATGCCGGGTCAGGGTGGCGAACATGATGGCATTGCGCCGAGCGCGGGCCGCCTCGTCGGGGATCAACCACATGGGAATGGGATCGTCCTGGAAGGCGATACCGAGAACTCGGCCCAATTCAGGAATATCCGACGACAGTGCCGGGCGAACCGTGACATCCATGAACCCACGGTACGCGGCATGATCGCCGACCGGAGACAACTCGGCCCGCGGCTACCCGATGGGTTCGGTGAACAATCCGTGCGCGGGGGATCGCAGCGGCAGCGGCTGCAGAGAATCGCTGTGCCCCTTGGTAACCGAGCAGTGCTTGAACGGTCCGCCCGGGTCGAACAGTTCGCGCATGTGCGGGTCGGCGTGATCGAGGAACCACACGCTCAGACCGGTTCTGGTGTCGAGCCGGTAGTGTTCCCAACTGCGCCACAGACATTCGAGCCGCACGACGCCCTCCGCGTGTTTCCACCATTCGGGGCACCAGGCCCGGCGCGAATGCTCGCTCACATCGCGCCGGTACACCAGGCTCAGATAGTTTTCGACGAATTCCACCACGGACGCGTAGACCATGGTCTGCCCGTTTTGGCCCTTCATTACTCCATTGAAGCGGTCGCCTCTGAGGCGAGGCTTGTAATTTCCTTGTGGGCGAATGAGGTTCGCAAGGGCGCGGCGGCTCGAGCATCATGGGTGGGCACGATGGTCACCGTGTGGCGAGCCAGGTGCAGGCGGTGCAGGGTCTTGAAGGTGAGTTCGCGGTCGTCGTCGGCGAAACCGCCCGGGTAGGCGGACTTCTGGCGGATCGTGTCGATCTGCAGGTGGTGCCAGGCGGCGTCACCGGCGAGCAGCACCCAGCCGCGATCGGTGTGGGCCAGCACGCCGATGCTGCCGGGTGTGTGGCCGGGCAGGTCGACCAGGACCACGCTGCCGTCGCCGAACAAATCGTGGCTGCGGGTGAAGGTGAGCACGGGCGGGCCGTCGAGGTCGTAGTGGACGATGGGACGGTCGCGCAGGGCGTCGCGGACGCCGCCGACGGGGGCGACGTCACCGGTGGTGACCCAGCGGTGTTCGGTGCTGTGCAGGTGCACGGGCAGGCCGGGCAGGTCCAGCAGGCCGCAGACGTGATCCCAGTGCGCATGGGTGGGCAGCGCGAAATCCGGTGCGGGAATGTGGGTTTCGTTGGCGAGGGCGGTGACCGTGGCGAGGGTGCCCGGGGGCGGGCTGACCACCGCGCGCAGCACCGCCGGCAGTTGCGCGACGGCGCGCTCGACGGCGTCGTGGCACACGCTCGGGTCGACGAGGAAGGTCGCGTCCGGATGCTCGACCACGAAGGTGGTGAGGGCGTTGCCGACGTGCCGCGGGGTGAAGACGCCCTCGACGACGATGGCGGTGGGGACCGGGCGGGCCAGCTGTTCGAGGGCCGTCACGCGGACGGTGCGCCGGGGCGTGGGCAGTCCGGCATCGGTGATCGAGCGCAGGAACCGTTGGTCGGCCGGGCGCGGGCGCACCAGGCCGCGGACCAGACCCACTGCGGCGGAACAGCATTGGAGCAGGCTGGGGGCGTGTGCTCGTTCGGACATGGTGCACTCTCCGATCGGTTTCGGGCTCGAGCGGCTTGCACGGCCGCCGTGATCGGTGGAACCCTAATACTTCACGTCGACATGAAGTAAAGGGTGAAATCATGACCACAGCGCCGTTGATGCGCATCGGTGACGCGGCAGCCGTGCTCGGCCTGGAGGCGCATGTGCTGCGCCACTGGGAATCGATGGGGCTGCTGCATCCGCCGCGCAGCGCCTCCGGGCACCGCGTCTACGACGAGCAGACGCTCAACCGCGCCCGCATGATTCGCATCCTGCAGCGCACGGGGCTCTCGCTCGATCAGATCCGTCAACTCGCGATCAGCGATCGGGCCGACCGTCTCAGCCTGGTCGACGGCAAGCGCGCCGAGATCCGCGAACGCATCGACCTACTGCAAGCCACCGATCGATTCCTCACCCACCTGCTCACCTGCAGCCACCGCATTGTCGCCGAATGCCCGGACTGCCTGGAGTTCACGACCCGGGAATACGCCCAGGACAACGGTTTCAGCGCACAGCCAGCGCGATGACCTGAGTGATCTGCTTCTCGGCGAAGTTGTCGTCGCTCACCAGCACCAGCGTGCGCTCGCCCGAGGCCAGCCGCGGCCCCCACGTCATCGCCTCCACATTGTCGATGGCGCCCAGCCCGACATCGGCCAGATCCACCACCAGCCGCTTGCTCACCGGCCGCGCCCCGGCCACCGAACCGTCGAGCACATTGGTCGCTCCGGTGAGGTCGGCCTCGAAAATCCGTATCCTGTTCCCGGCCCCTTCGACGAAAGCCCGTTCCAGCACAAGATATTTCGCCGGATCGACCGCATCGGCGGCCAGGATCGACGCCACCCCGTTCCCGCCGTTCCCCGCCGCGAACACCGGCTCCAGCGGATACGCGTACTGCGCCAGCACCGGCCCGAACCGTGCCTGCACGGTGATCCGCGTGAGCGCCCCCGCCTCCACGGTGGCTTCCGGGCCATCCTGCAGCAGCGGACTTTCCATTGCCGTCACGAACAGCGCCCCACCCGCCGCGAAGGTGGCCGCCTCCAGCGCCCCGTTCCGTCGCGGTCCCGAATCTGCCCGCATCCGTTCGTTATCCGGAATGGGAAGCTCCCCGGCGAACGACCCATCCGCCCGCGCGACCCGCACCGACGGGTCCACCAGCGCACCGTCGGCCCGCTCACCCTCCAGCGTCCAGTAATAGTCCCCACTCCACGGATCCACCCGAATCTCTTCCGGATCCACCGAGTTCACCGGATACGTGCCCCCGTCGACCGTACGGAACGCGTGCGTCCCGGTGAACGTCACCGCCCCGATCCCGTTGCCGTCCACCGGAATCCGCGCCGTGTAGAATCGAGCCGGATTCTTCGCCGACCGATCGTCGCTGATCAGCACGTACTCCCCGGTCCGCGAGTCGTAGTCGATCCCCGACAACCCGCCCACCGTCGTCCCGTGGAACTGCGCCCCGAACGGCACCACCCGCTCCCCGAGCAACCGCACCCCCGACGGCTCCTCCGCCGACGCGGGAGCAATGCCGCCAGCGACCGCCGACAGCGCGACCATGCACGCGAACCCAGCCCGGATCATGATCACAACGTATCGCCACCCCCGCCCACCCGGCCGGTAGCCTGCGATGAACCTTTGCTGACGGCCCGGAATCCTGAAGTTGACACAGCCCCAATCAGATTCAGGGACTGCATGATTCGTCGGTTCTCTGCTGGCCGGGTCACTGTTCGCCGAAGGGCGCGGAGCTCACCGATGCCGGTGGTCCGATCGTTTCTCGGCGGCATCGAGTGCGGGGGCGAGTGGTGCGAGGCAGGTGCGCAGTAGCTCCGGCAACGCGCCGGACGGCACCACGAGTCCGCCGGCCGCCAGGGAAAGCGCGGTGGGTTGCAGCCATTGTTGGAGGGCGATGCGGACCGCGGCGGTGACAGCGGCCGCGAGCACGCGGGCGGTGTGCGGGTCGGCGTCGCCGAGGCGCCCGGCGATCGCGTCGGTGAGGGGATGCTCGATCGCGGTGGCGGCGTGGACGAATGCGTCACGCAGTGCGGGGCGGGTAGTGATCAGCAGCAGCGCGTCGCGCCCGGACTCACTCTGCGTGGTGTATTGATCCACGATCGCGTCGATGACGGCGTCGGCGAGCGGGACGGTGGCGGGCCGAGCGGCCACCGCGGCCGCGACCCGTGTTTCCCGCTCGGTGGTGACGGCGGCGACGATGGCCTGCTCGCGGCTGGAGAAGTAGTTGTTGTAGGTCCGCGGTGAGACGCCGGCGGCCTCGGCGATGTCGTCGACGCGCACATTCTCCGGCCCGCGCTCGAGCGCCAGCCGAAGTGCCGCCTCGCGCAATGCCTCCCGGGTGGCCTGCTTCTTCTGTTCGCGGAACCCACTCCGTCGTGTCGTCACGGTCTCAGCATCCCATTGCAGGTGCGCGCACGCAAATTTGCGCGCACGCACTTTTTCGCCCTAGCCTGGCGTCCATGACCGTCGATGTTGTGATCAATGGAGCCGGCCCGGCCGGGCTGATGCTGGCCTGCGAGCTGAGCCTGGCCGGGGTGCGGCCGCTCGTATTGGAGCGGCTGGCCGCACCCAGCGCCGAACCGAAAGCCAACGGACTGCTCGGCCAGGTCGTGCAACTGGTGGACCGGCGGGGCCTGTACGCGTCGCTCAGCGGCAGTGCGGTTGCGCCGCAACCGAATTCGACCTACTTCATGTTCGCCGCGATGGCGCTGGACCTGAGCCTGCTCGAGGACAGCCCGATCTACGGTCTGGCCGCCCCGCAACACCACATCACGCGGGTTCTGGAAGAGCGCGCTGTCGAACTCGGCGCGCAGATCCGGCGCGGGCACGAGGTCCTCGGCCTCGCACAAGACGACGACGCGGTCACCGTGGAGGTCGCGGGCCCGGACGGAACCTACCGCCTGCGGGCCGGCTATCTCGTGGGCGCGGACGGCGCGCACAGTCTCACCCGCAAACTGTCCGGCATCGAATTCCCCGGCGTCAGCTACGACCGCACGACCGGTCGGGCCGCACACGCAACCATCCCGTCCGACTGGGTGGACCCGGCAACCGGCGCGCTGACCGTGCCCGGCTACGGGACCATCCAGCCGTTCCTGCCGCTGCGCACCGAACGCGGAGGCTTCTCCTACGCACCGTTCCCCGGGCAGCCGCCCCTGATCAGCACCACCGAGTGGGACCAGCCCGACACCGACGTTCCCATGAGTCTCGACGAGCTCCAGGCGAGCGTAGGCCGGGTCCTCGCCGCCGAGCTGCCATTGGATCCACCCTCGGGCCAGGGCCCGCACGTGTTGCGCCGGCTCCGCGGCGGCAACACCCGAATCGCCGACCGATTCCGCGACCGTCGAGTCTTCCTCATCGGCGACGCCGCCCACATCTACACCGCGGGAGGCGGTCCCGGACTCAATCTCGGCCTGCAGGACGCGGCCAACCTCGGCTGGAAACTCGCCGCCGCCATCCTCGGCAACGCCCCGGCCGGGCTGCTGGACAGCTACGAAACCGAACGCCGCCAAGCGGCCTCGCGCATGGTCACCTACGCCCAGGCGCAATCCGCGCTGATCGCACCCGGCAGCGATGTGACCGCCCTGCGCACCCTGTTCACCGAACTGCTGCTGGACCAGGACACCGTGCAGCGTCTGGCCGCCCTCACCGCAGGCGCCGACATTCGCTACGACATGGGCGGACCCGAAACCCACCCGCTCATCGGCCGTTTCGCCCCGGACATGGACCTGCTCACCCCGAACGGTCCACTCCGATTGGCCGAACTGACCAGGACCGCACGGCCCCTGCTACTCGATCTGACCGCCGACACCAGCCTGGCGGAAGCGTTTCCCGAATGGCACGACCACCTCGATATCGTCGCCGCGCACCCGCAACCAGGATCGCCCGCCGCCCTGCTCCTGCGCCCGGACTGCTACGTCGCCTGGGCCACCGCATCCCCCCACCCCGACGCAGCGGACCGACAGGCCCTCCACGCTGCACTGCACCGCTGGCTCCGCCCCACCGACCCCGCCCACCCGTGACCCTCGGCCGCAGCAAAATGCTCGGCAATTTCCCGGCCTTGCGCGCGTTCGTAGTCGGCGGCAATCCGAGCCGAGTTGGCCAGCAGTTTGTCGCGTAGTGCCGACTCGACGAATGCGGACAGCTCGATGCCCATCTGCTCCGCAACCTCCTTGCACTGTGACAGCACGTCTCATGCAAGCTCAGCGCGGTATCAGCTTCCAGAAACGACGCCTGAACGGCGGTCTTGCACGCTGCTTCGATTCCCATAATGCTTGCGCCCGTGGGTAACCGGAATCTGGGGGGCGCGTGAGTTCAGGTGGGCCGTTGGTGATCGAGGCCGCGATCAATGGGTCGATGTCGAAGGATGTCAATCCGAATGTGCCTCGGTCGGTGGAGGAGATTGTCGCGACGGCGCTCGCCTGTGTCGAGGCCGGTGCGTCCATCGTGCACCACCACAATGACGAGCCGAATGTCGGTGAGCCCAGCGTGCATTCGGTCCATCCCTACCACGAAGCGTGGAGCAGGATCTGGGCGCACCATCCCGGGCTGCTGATGCACCCGACGACATCCGGTGAGCGGTCGTGCGCGATCAGTGATCGCTTCTCACATATCGCCGAACTGCATCGACGCGGTGCCCTGACCATGACCACTGCCGATGCGGGATGCCTCGCGCTGGCGTTCGACAGCCCCGGAGGACCGATGCCATTGCCCGCCTTCGGTAATTCGGCCGACGATGTCGACTGGATATTCGGCTGGTGTCGTGAGGCCGATCTGCCACTGCATGTGTCGATCTTCGAGCCGGGATTCCTGCGGCTCACGCTCGCGCATCACAGGGCGGGGCGGCTGCCGGAGCGGACGAAGATCCAGTTGTATTTCGGGGGAGAAGCGGCACTGTTCGGTCTGCCGCCGACGCGGGCCGGTCTCGATGCCTACGTCGAAATGCTCAGCGGCACAGGACTTCCCTGGATGGTGGGAGTGCCGTGGGGAGACGTGCTCGGCTCGGGGCTCGCTGAGGCGGCCGTGCGCGCGGGTGGCCATGTTCGAGTCGGCCTCGAGGATTACGCGGGGGCCGGGCAGCCAACCAACGAAGAGTTGGTGGCGGGGGCGGCCGAGTTGGGTGTGCGGCTCGGTCGTCCTCCGGCCGGGGTGGGCGAGGTTACGGGCGCACTGTGGGGTTAGTTCCAGGCTCGTTCGTGCGGGCGGCTCGGGCCCAGACCCGGACTGTGGGCGGGGCGTGGAACCAGCGCTGGTGGTCGTTCAGTTCGGCTTGGGCGGCGGCGATGACGGTGGGTGAGAGTCCTTGTGCCATCAGGGTTTCGGTTGATTTCGTCCAGGTGAGGCGCCACATGCGTGCCGGCGGGGATGCGCCGCGGAACATGGGGATGGTCGCTTCGGCGTGGATGTCGGTGAGGCCGAGTGATTGCAGGTGGGCGGGTAGGTTTCGGGCCCAGGATTGGTTCGCGCCGGCGGCTTCGGTGGCGCGGGCGAAGGCTCGCCAGACTTCGCCGAATGCGCCTGGCATTTCGTGGTGGACGCCGAGTCCGTCGCCTTCCTCGAGCAGGAGCAGGCCGCCCGGGGCCAGTGCGCGGATCAGGCGTCGCAGCACGATATCGCGCTGGGCGATGTGCAGCAGGACGAAGCGGGTGTGGACGAAATCGAAGGCGGATTCGGGGAGTTCGCCGGTGACCAGATCGATGCGGGCTGTTTCGCCGCCGAGGTCGGGGAGGTCGGTCAGGTGGCGGGGGTCGGCATCCACGGCGAGGACTCGGCCGCCCGGCAGGGTGGCGTCGCACAGCCATCGGGCGAAGGAGCCGCCGCCGGCTCCGGCTTCCAGGCAGCGCCAGCCCGGGCCGACGCCCAATCGCTGTGCGAGCGCGATGCTTTCGGGGTCGTAGGCCGCGCCGAGCAGGGCGAGGCGTTCGTCGGCGAGGTCCCATTCGTTGGGCAGGGTGTAGTGCGGAGGCTGTGGCGCGGACGCGGTCATGGCGGGGATTCGCTAGCTGGTGCAGGCGCCCTTGGCGGCGTCGCCTACGCCTGCCACGACGGCGTCCTGCTGAGCCTTGGACATGGCGGAGAAATCAGGGGATTCGCCCATTTCCTTCACGATGCCCTTGACCGCGAAGTCGGGGGTCCAGTTCGGATCCAGTTGCGGGGCGGACACTTTGGCGGCGGTGAAGAAGTCGATCCAATCCTTGCAGGTCTTCGCGCGCAGCGCCGTCGGGTCGGCGGGTACGCCGCCGGGAAGGGTGCTGGTGGCTGCCGCGGGCGTCGTGGCCGCACCGGATAGGGAGACGGCCGTGGAGGCCGTGACCGGGCCTGACGAGTCCGCCTCCTTCGCACAGCCCGCCAGCGCGATTGCGGCGGCAATAGTGATAACAACAGCCACACCAGGTTTGAACACGGTGTGTCCCCCCTCGACCGAATCCGATATGTGCGGCGGATCGTAACCCCGTCAGCTCACGAGGGAGTCGTTGGGGGTGAGCCGGATCGGGGCGCCGTGGGCGGGGACATGGGTGATGTTGCGAATGCGGGAGTGTTCGGGGCGGGCATCGGGCGGCAGCGAAAGGGTGTGGCGGGTGAGGATTTCCCGCAGCACCGCGATGCCTTCCATGAGCGAGAACCCGGCGCCGAGGCAGCGGCGCACGCCACCGCCGAAGGGCAGCCAGGTGTTGGGCGCCACCGAGCCGTCCAGGAAGCGGTCGGGGCGGAAGACGGTGGCGTCGGGGTAGGTGGCGGGATTGCGGTGGGCCAGCAGGATGGAGGTGGAGACGATGGTGCCGCACGGGAGGTCGAGGCCGCCGATCCGCATGTCGCGGGTCAGTTTTCGGCCGGTGGCGGCGATGACGGTGCGGTGGCGCATGGCCTCCTTCAGGACCGCTTCCAGGTATTTGTCGTCGCCGTCGTGGGCGGCGCGGCGCGCGGTGTGCTGGAGGTCGGGGTGGGCGGCCAGTTCGTGGCAGGCCCAGGACAGGGCCGAGGCGGTGGTCTCGTGGCCGGCCAGCAGCAGGGTGATGAGCTGGTCGCGGAGTTCGGCATCCGTGAGCGGGGTGTCGGTGGGGTGGTCGCCGGAGCCGACGGCCAGCAGCCGGGACAGCACGTCGGCGCGCTGGTCCAGGTCGGGGTGGGCGCGGCGTTCGGCGATCTCGGCGTAGAGCAGGTCGCTGATGGCGGTTTGATTGGCGCGGAAGCGCTTCCACGGGCCGTACTGCTCGAGGCGAGGATATTTCCAGCCGAAGAAGATGAGCGGGTTGACATTGACGATGCGGCGCAGCCGGGGTGCGAGGGCGCTGCGCCGGTATTCGTCGGTGAGGCCGAACACGACCTGCATGATGACATCGAGTGTCAGCTCGTTCATGCGATCCAGGGTGTGCACGGTGGTGCCGGTTGGCCAGCGGTCCACGTGCGCCTTGGCGATGGCCTCCACCAGGGTGCGGTAGCCGCGCAGGGAGGAACCGGCGAAGGCGGGCATGAGCAGCCGGCGGGCGCGGGCGTGCTCGGCCTCGTCGGTGAGCAGCAGCGAATGTTCGCCCATGATGTGCACGAGCAGGCGATTGCCTTCGCCCGCATGCAGATCCGCGGGGTCGGCGGCGAAGATCTCGCGAATGTGCTCGGGCCGGGTGAAGATCACGACCTGTTCTGCATACGGTGCCACCATGCGCAGGGTGAAGGTGTCGCCGTAGCGGCGTTGGGCCCGATCGAGCAGTAGCCCACGGTATTTCGCGTACATGACGGTCTGCAGGAACCGGGGCAGTGCGGGACCGGGCGGAAGTGCGGTGGTCACGGGGGAGATCCCTTCGCGGGGGTCGCGGCGGCGGAACGCTTGTGTACCAGCGTAGATCGCGGGGGTGCTCCCGAGACCGAGAAATGCGGTCATCCCGAGCGGGGCGCGTCAGCGGGGACCGGCCACCGCCTGTGCGCACCGGCGCGCCAGATTCTCGATCTCGGCGACAAGTTCCGGGGGCTCGGTGACCGTGAAGTCGGTGTCGATGGAGGTGATCATCCACGACAGCGCCCACGGCGAATCCGCGCCCACGTGCAGCAGACAGCTGTGCTCGTCCACGGCTTCCAGCACTCCCATGCCGGACCAGATGCGTTCGGCCAGTTCGGCGGCCGAGCGGTGCAGGGTGACGGTGGCGCGATACGGCCAGGCGTCGGTGGACAGCCGATTCGACAGGTAGGTGACGACATCGCCGTCGGGCGGTTCCCGCGGCGGGAAGCGCGGACCGGTCGGAATGCGCGGGTGCAGCCGATCCACGCGATAGCTGCGCCAATCCGCGGCCGCCGGATCCCAGGCCACCAGATACCAGTGCCGGCTGAAATTCACCACCGCCTGCGGTTCGACCTCCCTACGAGATTGGCGGCCCGCGTGATTCGTGTAGTCGAAGCGCAGCCGTTCGCGGCGATGGCAGGCGTCGGACAGGGCGATGAGCACTTCGGGATCGATGCGTGGCGCGTTCGGCTCGACCCGGACCATCGCTCGTTGCAGTGCCTGCAACCGATGCCGCAGCCGCGAAGGCAGCACCTGTTCGAGTTTGGCCAGCGCCCGCAACGACGCCTCCTCGATGCCGGTGACGGTGCCGCCGGTGGTGGTGCGCAGGCCGACCGCGACCGCGAGGGCCTCTTCGTCGTCGAGGAGCAGTGGTGGCAGTGTGGCACCGGCTGCCAGTCGATAGCCCGCGGTGCCCTGCACGGCATCGACGGGATAGCCGAGCTCGCGCAACCGGTCGACGTCGCGACGGACGGTGCGGGTGCTGACGCCCAGGCGGTCGGCCAGTTCGCCGCCGGACCAGTCGCGGTGAGTCTGCAGCAGCGACAGCAGTCGCAGCAGGCGGGCGGAGGTTTCGAGCATGTCCCCAGACTGCCATCTGCTTAGGACGGAAGTTGGCCTAAGGGCTTTCTACCGTGGACATATGACGACTATCGCGCCATTCCGAATCGACATCCCGCAGCACGAGATCGACGATCTGAACCAGCGTCTCGCCGCCACGCGCTGGCCGTCCGAGCTGCCCGGTGTCGGCTGGGACTACGGCATTCCGACCAGCTACGTTCGCGAACTGGCCGACTACTGGCGCACCACCTACGACTGGCGGACGCACGAGGCGGCCTGGAATCGCCTGCCGCAGTTCGTCGCCGAGATCGAGGGGCAGCGCCTGCACTTCCTGCACGTGCGCTCCCCGGAGCCGAATGCTCTGCCGCTGGTCCTGATTCACGGCTGGCCGTTCGAGGATTTCACCGAGATGATCGGGCCGCTGACCGATCCGCGCGCCCATGGCGGAGATCCGGAAGACGCCTTCCATCTGGTCATTCCGAGCCTGCCGGGCTGCGGGTTCTCCGGGCCGACGCAGACGCGCGGGGTGGCGGCCACCGAGCGCGGTGCGGAGTTGATCGCCGAGCTCATGGCCGAGCTGGGATACGAGCGCTACGGCGCGCAGGGTGGTGATGCCGGATCGTTCGTGGCCCCGCAGCTGGGCCGCATCGACACCGCGCATGTGGCGGGCGTGCATCTCAACGACCCCATCACCATTCCGGCCTGGGACGACGACGGTTCCGGGTACAGCGCGAGCGATCAGGAGAAGCTTGCGGCGCTCCAGGATTGGAGCAGCAACGAGACCTCCGGATACGCCGGAATGCATTCCACGCGCCCGCAGACCCTCGCGCCCGCCATGTCGGATTCGCCGGCGGGGATGCTGGCCTGGATCGTGGATGTCGTGCACACCTTCTGCGATCCGTCGGCCGCGCGGCCCGATGATTCGATCGATCGGGACATGCTGCTGACCAATCTGTCGGTGCTGTGGTTCACCGATACGGCCGGATCTTCCATGCGGTTGTACAAGGAATCCGAGCAGTGGGGTGCGGATCTTCCCAATTCGGGCGTACCGACCGGTGTGGCGGTCTTCCCCGGCGGCAGCGTGATTCGCGGGATCGCCGAGAAACAGAACACCGTCGTGCACTGGTCGGAGTTCGATCGAGGTGGGCATTTCGCGGCCATGGAGACACCGGATCTGCTCACCGCCGATGTGCGGGAGTTCTTCCGCAAGCTGCGGTAACGGGTGACGGCGGGGCTCCTGTCCGGGAGCCCCGCCGGGCTTGGGGGAGAACGGGTTCAGCAGGCCCGCAACTCGGTCACCAGGCGCGCGGTCACCGGCGTCGGAACTCCGTGACGAGCACCCGCACGCAGCACCGCGCCGCCGATCGCCTCCAATTCCAGCGCCCGTCCCGCCTCGGCATCACGCTGCATCGACGACTTCGCCTGCGGTGCGAACGAGTCGTAGCGGGCCAGCACCTGAGCGGAGTCGTCGGGACCGCCGCTCGCGCGGCTCACCGCCCCGACCTCCGCGACCAGGGCGGTCAGCTCATCTCGATGCTGAATCCGCACCTCGCCCAAGGGAAGTGCGTATCGCGTGGTCAACAGGGCGAACGGGGCCAGGAACGACAGTTTGGCCCACAGCGCCGCCGTCTCGTCGGCCAGGATGCGCGTGGTGACACCGGCTGCGGTAAACGCCGACTCCAAGGCCACCAGTCGTTCCTTCGGCACCGCATCGCCGGTCAGATCGATGTCGACGAATGCGCTGCCGTGCTCGATCACCCCCGGCGCCACCCGCGTGGATTCCACGCGAATGATGCCGGGCGCCACCCGATCCGGCCGATACCGGGACCGCAGCAGACCCGGATGTTCGACCCCGTTCAGCAGCGGAACAATCAACCCGTCGCCGAGCGCCTCGGCCGGGACGCGCGCGAGGCTGTCCGCCAGTGCGGTCTGCTTGACCGCCACCAGGCAGGCGTCCACCGGTTCCCGCAGCACGGTATCGGCCTCGACCGGCACCGCGAATTCCCCGAACTGCCCGCTGCGCACCCGAATTCCCTGCGCGGCCAGTGTCTGCGCCGTAGGCTCTGCGGCCAGGCAGATCACCCGGTGCCCGGCCCGCACGAGCAGGGCGGCCAGCAGTCCGCCCACTCCGCCCGGTCCCAGCACGGCCACGGTCGGCCTCTCATTCGTCATGACGATTCTTCCTTTCGGTAGGTCGGCCCCGAGACAGGTGGCCGCCTGCCTGAGATCATATGGAAGACATTGAGGCCCAACGAATCTTCCCAAGTGCGGACGATTGATGTATCAACGCAACCGCTGTAACGCAGGCATGCGAACGCGAGTATGGGATGATGAGATCGGGGCCGGCACCGGGCAGCGTGAATACTGATGACTTTTGAACCATCCGTACTGAGACACGATCGCGGCGAGTTCCACAAAGCCATGGAGCACGCCGGCACAGTCGAGTCCATGCTCTGGACGCATCGCCACTGCCTCGAAGGCGACGGCGACACCGCGGAATGCTGTGGGCGCCGCGCCTTTCTACTCGAGCTATGCCGCCGCAATGGCTGGAACTTCCCGTCGCTGGGTGCGCAGGCGGAGCCGGAATCGTCGTTGATTCGCGTCCGTCAGCGTCACGGTTCGACAGGAATTCGCCGTTCCGATTGACGAAGCGCTGGTCAGCGCGTTGCCGGTAGGATATCCGCGCCCGGGCCCCGCAGTCGGTATCGGGTCGCGGTGCGGCCGGTCAGCAGCAGGAGCAGATCGGCTGTCGTGCCTTCGATGACCGCGCCGGTGCCCGCGGTCCATTCGCTGTCGGTGGCTATCAATCGGTAATCACCGAAATGCTTGCGCGCGTGGAACGGCGCGCCCATGGTCCAGACGCGATCGACGGATGTGCGCGCGGCCTCGACGGGCATTTCCCGGTCGAGGCCGAGGGGGAGTGCGATGTCCTGGATGTGCACGAGCAGATCCATCAATCGATCCTCCGGCGTGGTCCCGATGGGGGTGAAACGAGAATCCGCGCACGCGCGCAGCTGGGTGAGAAGTGTTCGCGACGGCGTGCTGTCGGCGTAGCGGATGGCGGTCTCGTGCGCGCCTTTCCCGAGATTTCCGCGTGCCCGCACGACATTGCGCAGGATCCACGGCAGGGTGGCGTGGGTGGCTTGAATCAGATGGGCGACCACGTCGCGCACGCGCCAGCCCGCGCACAGGGTGTCGTGATTCCAGTCGTTGTCGTCGAATTGCTCCAGCATTCCCGCGAGGGCTTCGCGTTCGCTCGCAACGGCATTCCAGACGGCTTCGGTCTGCGGTGAGGTGGACATGGTTTCGGCTCCTTCGGGATCGGTGCCGAAACCGTACGAACTCCACCCGGGTGGAGATTCAAGCCCGAGTGACCCAGACCACCGTTCAGTGGGGCGGGTGCGCGTCGATGGCGAGGCCGGTGATGAGTTGTTCGATGACGGCTCGCACGGCCGCCGTGTTCTCGGGACTGTCTTCGGAGTCGGCGAGGTACTGGGCCGCCTCGTCGAGCGCGCCGACGACGATGAGCGCCAGCGGGCGCACCGGCTGGGGCCGCACCCGCCCGGCCGCGATGGCACCGGCCAGGGCCGTCTCGACCAGGCCGATGGTGTGCCGCAATTCGATTTCGCGCCAGCGTTTCCAGCCGAGGATGGCGGGTGCGTCGAGCAGGGCGATACGCCGCACCTCGGGGGTGGTGGAGGCCCGCAGCCAGGCCAGGCAGCCGACGATCAGGTTCGCGATCGGATCGGCGGAGGCGGATTGCGCGACGGCGGAACCGATCACCTGGACCAGGCTGCGTTCGAGGTCCTCGAAGACCGCTTCGAATAGGTCGCGCTTCTCGCCGAACTGGTGATAGAGCGCGCCGCGGCTGACTCCGGCGGCTGCGGCGACCGCGATGGTGCTCACCCCGCCGTATCCGTACTGCCCGAACAGCTCTCGTGCGGCGCGCACGACCGCAGCGCGGGCGGCGGCCGAGCGTTCGGCTTGGGTGCGGCGGTCAGCGTTCATCTCGACGGTGAATTCTAGGGCAGCGCCGAATTCGGCTTCGATACAAGGCATTTCGAGGGCGGTGCGGTGTTACCATCCTCATACATACAGTCAACCTGTTTGTAAGTTTTGATTCTCGAGAAAGTTTCCGCTCATGTCTGCTGCCACCATGGACCTGTTCGAGCGCTATCACGCGTGCTGGGCCGACCACGACCCCGACCGCATCGCCGAACTGCACACCCCCGACTCGATCTTCCACCTGCACTCCGGAAGCAAGCCCGCGCACGGCCGCGAGGAGATCCGCGCCTCCGCCGCCGACACCTTCGCCCTGGTCCCGGACTTGACCTTCACACTGGTGAATCTGCGTGTCGGCGAAGATTTCTGGGTCGTGCAGTGGAAACTGTCGGGCACCTCGGCCACGGGCGGTGCGGTCGACGTCGATCTGGCCGATGTGGTGTTCGTCGAGAACGGCGCGGTCAAGGAGAAGCACTCCTACGTCGACGGCGTGGCCATGGCCGCCGCGCTGACCCCACCGGCCAACGCTGAAATCAGCTGAGATGCAGTAGATTCCGCGCCCGAACCCGGCTACGACGGGCTCATGCCCGAGGCGGTCTGTCGCAAGAACGCGTGAACCGGCCTCGGTCCTCGGCAATCGATGGCATCCTCGGTTCGGCGGCCCCCTCGAGCATGACGAGCGGGTCGAGCCGATTCGGACCGGGCGGCGCCCAACTGTAGCGATGCCATTCGAAGTGCAGGTGCGGCGCCACACCACCATTGGTGGCGGGATCGGGATTGACCCGCCCGATACGCTGCCCCGCCTCCACTCGGCTGCCGTGTGGAACCTCCCGAATGATGTGCCCGTACACAGTGGTCCCCCCGCCATCCTCGGCCGGATGGTCCACCACCAGCCACCCCGCCGGATCCGGCCCGCCGAAACCACTTGCCGCCCCGGAATACACGACCGTCCCACCCTGCGACGCGTAAACCGGTTCGTTCCCGGCACCACCCACCCGCCCGAAATCCACACCCCAATGGAATCCACCACCGCGCGGCCCGAATCCGGAAGTGACAACCCGCCCCACCGCCATCGGCCAATACCTGCTGTACGCCATACTCCCCGCCTACCCCGTAGGCCGCTGCCCTGACAGAAACGACCACCCGCCCATTACAACAACGTCCCCGAACCAGCGATGTCGGCCGAACGGATGAGTGCCGCACACGATTCCGGCTCCGCGCCGCTCGGCCCCGGCCAATTCGCCATTGCCGGAGGCTGATTCGAGGCCCCTTCGCGGTGTCGGTGCCTACCCGTAGGTTTCGCGCCGTGATGGATTCCTTCGTCTTTCCCGCCCTGCCCGACGGTGTGCCGTCGGGGCGGTATGTCACGGCCAGGCGTTCGGAAGGCCGTGCGGTGCTGTGGGTGACCGGCCTGCGCGAGCGCCGTGCCGGTGCGCTCTGGGCCCGGCTGTACGCACTGCACGCCCGCACCGGGTTGTATCCGCTGTTGCTCGATGCCCTCGACAGTTCGCCTCGGGCCGTCCTGCAGGGCGAGTGCCGGCCCTGGCACCACGATGATCTGCGTTTCGTCCCCGTCGAGAAGATCGACGCCCTCGACCCCGACGATGTGCTGCGGGGCATGTGGCCGGACTACGGCGACGATTACCCGGACCCACGCGAAATGCCTTCGCGCTGGCCGGGTCTCGCCGTGCCGAGCACCTGCGACACCGATCCAGGGCTCGCGGCCGGAAACTTGGCTCGGCGGTTGGCCGGCGCTTCGGATCGGCTCCTCGGCCTGGTCCCGGCCGCGCGGGGCGCCGACGCGTTGTCGTTGAGCGGATGGCGGGGACCGATCAATCACACGAACTTCACCGAAGAGATCTCCGCGGTCGTCCGATCCTGGGAGCAGCGGTTCGGTGTCCGCGTGATCAAGGTGGGTTGGGACACCCTGGACCTGTCGGTCGCCGCGCCGCCTGCCAATCGGGATCACGCCCTGCAAGTAGCGGCCGAGCACCGTGCGTTCTGTCCGGACAACTTCAGTCACGCCTCGCTCGAGTCCTATGCCGCGTGGTTGGTGGGCCGCGACCATTGGAGCTTCTGGTGGGACTAGAGGAGAGCGGCCACGGGCATTGCATCTCCGATGCTGCTTGGAATATTGTATTCCATGATTTCTTGGAATAAGGCAGCATGCTGCGAGTCTACTGTGGAAAGAAGCTCTCGTGATCTTCAGTGCTGCCGGAACGACGTCTGAACTCCGGTCATCCGATGTGGCTCGCGCGCAACGGCGTGCGCTGACTGTTCTGGTTTCGGCGCAGATCCTCAGCGGTTTGCGGGGCTGGCTGCCGGGATCACTGTGGGTGCGCTGCTGGCGCAGGAAATGTTGGGGTCCACCGGTTTGGCCGGGGTGCCCAGCGCGTTGTTCACCGCGGGGTCCGCGGTCGCGGCTGTCGGGGTGGGGCGGCTGTCGCAGGCGCGGGGTCGCCGGCCCGGATTGGCGGCCGGATATCTGACCGGCGCGGTGGGGAGTCTCGGTGTCATCGCCGCGGCCGTGCTCGACAACCCGGCGCTGCTGTTCCTCGCCTTGTTCGTCTATGGCGCGGGTACCGCCACCAACCTCCAAGCGCGTTATGCCGGAGCCGATCTCGCGACGGCCTCGCACCGTGGCCGCGCCGTGTCGACCGTGCTGGTCGCCACCACGCTGGGCGGGGTCGTCGGGCCCAATCTGGCTGCGCCGACCGGTCAGCTGGCCACCGCGATCGGCATTCCGCACCTGGCCGGGCCGTTCCTGCTCGCCGCGGCGGCCTACACCCTGGCCGCGCTGGTGCTGGCGGTATGGCTGCGCCCGGACCCCCTCCTGCTGGCCCGCGAACTCGGTTCGGCGGACCCCACGGCCACCGCACCGGGCTCCGACCCGGTCGACGGGTCCGGGAAAGGCATTGCCGCAGGCGGTTTCGTCATGGCCCTGACGCAGCTGGTCATGGTGGCGATCATGACCATGACCCCGATCCACATCCTCGAGCACGGCCACGGCACCGCCGCCGCGGGACTGGTGATCGCCGTCCACGTCGGCGCCATGTATCTGCCGTCGCCGTTGACCGGCTGGGCCGTGGACCGCTTCGGGCGGCTACCGGTCGCCGCGGCGTCCGGGGTGACGCTGCTGGCCGCGGGTCTGCTCGCCGCCGCCGCGCCGGGCGACTCGGTGGTGCTGCTCGCCGTCGCGCTGGCTCTGCTCGGACTGGGCTGGAATCTGGGACTGGTCGCCGGTACCGCCATCATCACCGATACGGTGCCGCTGGCCACCCGCGCCAAAACCCAAGGCGCCGTCGATGTCTCGATCGCCCTGGCGGGCGCCACCGGCGGGATGGGTTCGGGGCTGGTGGTCGCCGCCGCCGGGTATCCCGTGCTCGCCGTCGCCGGTGGCCTGCTCGCGGTGGCGGTCGTTCCGGTGGCCGCGTTGGCCGGTGCGCCGCGCCGATCCCGGTGAGCCTCGCCGCATCGGCGGACCCGCCCGGTGCACACGCTGCAGACATGCCGATGCGGCAAAGCTGCGGGGAGCTGGACTAATCGGTCATATCATGAGGCTATGCCCACCAATCGGATCGAGGGGCGTACCGCTGTGTTCGCCGACTGGGCCTGGCAGGCTCTGTTGGTGGTCGGAGTGTGTTCGGTGCTGCTGGGGGTGGCACTCGCGGTGTGGCCGAACAAGTCGGAGCCGCTCGAAGGAGCCCTGTGCGGGCTGGTGCTGGCAGCCAGTGCCGCGGTGCAGTTGATCGTGGCGTTCGGGGCGAATATCGCGGGTGGGCTGCGGGTGCTCGAGTTCTTCAGCGGGGTGGTGGCGCTGCTGCTGGCGATCTGGGCGTTCGGGAGCGGGCAGTGGATTCTGCTGCTGGCCTTGTGGATCGGGATGGGGTGGATGATCCGGGGCGTGCTGCAGGCGGTGGTCGCGGCGTGGACGGACTTTCCGGGGGCGTGGCGGCAGGAAATGATCGGGCTGGGCACCACGGCGGTGGGGCTGGTGGTGGCGGTGGGGCCGTTCGAGTCGCCCACGGCATTCTCGGTGTGGATCGGTCTGCTGGTGATCGCGCTCGGGGTGACCGAGGTGTGCACGGCGGTCCGGCTCGAGCGCGTGGTGCCGGAGACCGTCTGACCCGGCGCGGAGTTGCGGACTTGGAATGAAAGCGACACTCCCCAAATCAGTCAATTGCCAAATATTTGCCGGTAGCGTCGCCGGTGTTCGTGTATTCGGGCAGACGATCGCGCGACACGCATGCCGCGCCGATCACATCGGAAGGTGGGGTTGATGGCGCGAGGCAACGGCACCAGGATCGATGGTGAGCTCACCGAGGCATTGATCCGCAGCAGGCGATTCTTCACCCGGGCCGAGATCTCGCCGGATCTGCGCAGCGAATACCTGCGCGGCGGACGGCAATCCGACGACTTCTACCGGGACCGGTGGGCGCACGACAAGGTGGTGCGGTCCACGCACGGGGTCAACTGCACCGGATCGTGCTCGTGGAAGGTGTTCGTCAAGGACGGCATCATCACCTGGGAGAACCAGGCCACCGACTATCCCTCGCCGGGCCCGGACCGCCCCGATTACGAGCCGCGCGGCTGCCCGCGCGGGGCGGCGTTCTCCTGGTACACCTATTCGCCGACCCGGGTGCGGTATCCGTATGTGCGCGGGGTGCTGCTGGAGATGTATCGAGAGGCCAAGGCGCGCACCGGAGATCCGGTGCGGGCGTGGGAATCGATCGTGTCCGACCCGGAGCGGGCGCGCCGCTACAAGAGCGTGCGCGGGCGCGGCGGGCTGGTGCGGGCCAGCTGGGACGAGGCGGTCGAGCTCGTCGCGGCGGCGCACGTGCACACCATCAAGACCTACGGGCCCGACCGGGTGGCGGGGTTCTCGCCGATTCCGGCCATGTCGATGGCGTCCTTCGCGGCCGGGTCGCGGTTCATCTCGCTGCTGGGCGGGGCGATGCTGTCGTTCTACGACTTCTACGCCGATCTGCCGGTGGCCTCCCCGCAGGTGTTCGGCGATCAGACCGATGTGCCCGAATCCGGGGACTGGTGGGATGCCGGGTACCTCATCATGTGGGGCTCGAACGTGCCGGTGACGCGCACGCCGGACGCGCACTGGATGACCGAGGCGCGCTATCGCGGGCAGAAGGTCATCTCCGTCGCCCCCGACTACGCCGATAGCGTGAAGTTCGCTGACGAGTGGGTGTCGCCGCATCCGGGCACCGACGGCGCACTGGCCATGGCCATGGGGCATGTGATTCTGCGTGAGTTCTTCGTGCAGCGGCAGGTGCCGTACTTCCAGGAGTACGCGCGCAAGTACACCGATCTGCCGTTCCTGGTGCGACTGGAGAAGGGCGAGGACGGATTCCGGCCGGGCAAGTTCCTCACCGCCGCCGATCTGCCCGAATACGCGAGTGAACCGAACGCACAGTTCAAGACCGTGCTGCTGGGTTCGGACGGAAAGCCGGTGGTGCCCAACGGATCTCTGGGTTTCCGCTACGGCGAAGCAGGCGCGGGCAAATGGAATCTGCTGCTCGACGGGGTCGAGCCGCTGCTGAGCATGGGTGAGCAGGGCGCGGTCGCGGTGCGGCTGACGCGCTTCGACACCGGCGACGGCGCGGCCGCGGAGATCGTGCGCGGGGTGCCGGCGCGCACCATCGGCGGGCATCTGGTGACCACGGTATTCGATCTGCTGCTGGCGCAGTACGGCGTGGAGCGGCCGGGCCTGCCGGGGCAGTGGCCCAGCGGCTACGAGGATGCGACGCAGCCGGGAACACCGGCCTGGCAGGAGACCATCACCGGTGTTCCGGCGGCCATGGCGGCGCGCATCGGACGCGAATTCGCCGCCAACGCAGAGGAATCCAACGGCCGGTCCATGATCATCATGGGTGCGGGCACCAACCACTGGTTCCACTCCGACACCATCTATCGGGCGTTTCTGGCGTTGACGACGCTCACCGGCTGTCAGGGCGTGAACGGCGGCGGCTGGGCGCACTACGTCGGGCAGGAGAAGTGCCGGCCGGTGACGGGCTGGGCGCAGGTGGCCAATGCCCTGGACTGGACGCGTCCGCCGCGGCAGATGATCCAGACCGCCTACTGGTATCTGCACACCGATCAGTTCCGCTACGACCCGTTCAGTGCCGACACCCTCACTACGACAACGGGATCCGGGTCGTTCGCGGGCAAGTCCACCGCGGATCTGCTGGCGCAGTCGGCGCGCATGGGCTGGATGCCCTCGTTCCCGACCTTCGACCGCAATCCCCTCGATCTGGTCGACGAGGCCGAGGCCGAAGGCGTCGCCCCGGCCGATCACATCGTGTCGCAGTTGAAGTCGGGTCAGTTGCGGTTCGCCTGCGAGGACCCCGACAACCCGCGCAACTTCCCGCGCACGCTGACCATCTGGCGCTCCAACCTGCTGGGCTCCTCCGGCAAGGGCAACGAGTACATTCTCAAACACCTGCTGGGCGCGGACAATTCACTGCGCGCCGAGGAAGCCCCCGCCGATCAGCGGCCCCGCGACGTCGTCTGGCGCGAGGAGGCCCCGACCGGGAAACTGGATCTGCTGCTCACCCTGGATTTCCGCATGACCAGCACCACCATGTTCTCCGATGTGGTGCTGCCCGCGGCCACCTGGTACGAGAAGCACGATCTGTCCTCCACCGACATGCATCCCTTCGTGCACTCGTTCTCCCCGGCGATCTCGCCGCCGTGGCAGACCCGCACCGACTGGGACGCGTTCATGACCATCGGCGAGGTGTTCTCCAAGCTGGCGCGCGGGCATCTGAATGTGCGCAAGGATCTGGTGGCGACCCCGCTGCTGCACGACACCCCCGATCAGATGGCGACTCCGCACGGCGTGGTGCGGGATTGGAAAGCCGGTGAGTGCGAGCCGATTCCGGGCGTGACCATGCCGCGGCTGACGGTGGTGGAACGCGACTACACCGCGGTGTCGGCCAAGATGCGCGCTCTGGGGCCGCTGCTGGACACGCTGGGCGCGACCACCAAGGGCATCACCTTCGAGGTGGGCCGCGAGATCGAGTATCTCAAGGCGGCCAATGGCGTCGTGCACGGCGGACCGGCCGACGGGCGGCCCTCGCTCAAACGCGATATCGATGCCTGCGAGGCGATTCTGGCGCTCTCGGGCACCACCAACGGGCATCTGGCGACGCAGGGCTTCAAGACCCTCGAAAAGCGCACGGGCACACAGCTTGCGGATCTGGCGGCCGAGTACGAGGGCAAGCAGATCCATTTCGCCGACACTCAGGCGCAGCCGCAGCCGGTGATCACCTCACCGGAATGGTCGGGTTCGGAGACCGGTGGTCGTCGCTACTCGGCGTTCGTGGTGAATGTCGAACGGCACAAACCCTGGCACACCCTCACCGGCCGCCAGCACTTCTATCTCGATCACGACTGGATGGCCGAGGTCGGCGAGCAGCTGCCGATCTACCGGCCGCCGCTGAACATGACGGCGCTGTTCGCCGAACCCGTGCTGGGTTCCGAAGGCGCGCAAGGGCTCACGCTGCGGTATCTGACCCCGCACAACAAATGGTCGATCCATTCCGAATACCAGGACAACCTGTTCATGCTCAGCCTCTCGCGTGGCGGGCCCAACATCTGGATGTCGAATATCGATGCCGCGAAACTCGGTATCGCCGACAACGATTGGATCGAGGCGGTCAATCGCAATGGCGTGGTGGTGGCGCGCGCGGTGGTCACCCATCGCATGCCCGAGGGCACGGTGTACATGTATCACGCCCAGGACCGGCTCATCGACGTCCCGCTGTCGGAGACTTCCGGCAAGCGCGGCGGCATGCACAATTCGCTGACCCGGCTGCTCATCAAGCCGACGCATCTCATCGGCGGTTACGCCCAATTGTCGTTCGCGTTCAACTATCTCGGCCCGACAGGCAATCAGCGTGACGAAGTGACGGTCATCCGCCGTCGCAGCCAGGAGGTGCAGTACCGATGAAACCCATGGCGCAGCTGGCGATGGTGATGAACCTCGACAAGTGCATCGGCTGCCACACCTGCTCGGTGACCTGCAAACAGACCTGGACCAATCGGGCCGGAGTCGAGTACGTGTGGTTCAACAATGTGGAAACCCGTCCCGGACAAGGCTATCCGCGCACGTATGAGGATCAGTCGAAGTGGAAGGGCGGATGGACCCTCGATCGCAAGGGGCGGTTGAAACTCAAGGGCGGCGGGCGTTATCGCAAGCTGTTCACCATCTTCGACAATCCGATCCTGCCGGAACTGTCGGACTACTACGAGCCGTGGACCTACGACTACGAGACGCTCACCACCGCACCGCTGCAGCAGCACACGCCCGTGGCGCGGCCCAAATCGCTGATCACCGGTGAGGACACGAAGATCACCTGGTCGGCCAACTGGGACGACAATCTGGCGGGCGCACCCGAACTGGCGCAGCACGATCCGCTGCTGAAGCAGGTCGGGGACAAGGTGAAGTTCGAATTCGACCGGACGTTCATGTTCTATCTGCCGCGCATCTGTGAGCACTGCCTGAATCCGGCGTGCATGGCCTCGTGCCCGTCGGGGGCGATCTACAAGCGCACCGAGGACGGGATCGTGCTGGTCGATCAGGACAAGTGCCGGGGCTGGCGCATGTGCGTGTCGGGCTGCCCGTACAAGAAGATCTATTTCAATCATCGGACCGGCAAGGCCGAGAAATGCACGTTCTGCTTCCCGCGCATGGAGGTCGGGCTGCCGACGGTGTGCGCGGAGACCTGTGTGGGGCGGCTGCGCTACATCGGGGTCATGCTCTATGACGCCGACGCGGTGGCCGCGGTCGCCGCGACGCCCGATGATAAGGATCTGTATGCGGCGCAGCGGGATTCGTTCCTGGACCCGTTCGATCCGGCGGTCATCGCCGAATGTGAGAAGGCCGGGATTCCGCGGGACTGGATCGAGGCGGCGCAGAACTCTCCGGTGTACGCGCTGATCAACAAGTATCGGGTGGCGTTGCCGCTGCATCCGGAATACCGGACTGTTCCCATGGTCTGGTACATCCCGCCGCTGTCGCCGGTGGTGGACGCGCTGCGCGACACCGGGCACGACGCGGAGGATCACGGGAACCTGTTCGCCGCCATCGAGGCGCTGCGGATTCCGGTCGAATACCTGGCGGAACTGTTCACCGCCGGGGACACCGGGCCGGTCAACGATGTCCTGCGCAAGCTGGCCGCCATGCGCAGCTATATGCGCGATATCAATATGGGCCGTGACACCCAGCCCGAGATCGCGGCCCGGGTCGGGATGTCCGAGGAGGACGTCTACGAGATGTATCGGCTGCTGGCGCTGGCCAAATACGATGAGCGCTATGTGATTCCGCCCGCGCACACCGAGCAGGCGCACGGGCTCGAGGAGCTGGCCACCGACTGCAGCCTCGACTACGACGGCGGGCCGGGCATGGGCGGCTGGGGGCCGTTCGGTGAGACCTCGGGCGCGCCGACACCGGTGGCGGTGGAGAACTTCCGCATGCTGCAGAACCGTCAGACCGCCGATTCGAGCTCCTCGGTCAAGGGCGGCGGGCGGGTGAACCTGCTCAACTGGGACGGGCGCGGCACGACCGAGGGGCTCATGCCCGAACGCAACGGCGGGAAGCATCGCAAATGAAACTGACCGACACCCAGCGCAGTACCGCCTGGCAGGTGCAGTCGCTGCTGCTCAGCTATCCGGATGCCGACCTGCTGGGTTGGCTTCCGCTGCTGCGCCGTTCGGCCGCCGCGCTACCGGATGCACTCGGTGCACCGTTGCAGCCGCTGCTGATCCACCTCGAAACCGGTGAACCGCTCGCGCTGGCCACCGAATTCGTGGACACCTTCGATCATCGCAAGCGGTTCAGCCCGTATCTCACCTGGTTCGCGCACGGGGACACCCGCAAGCGGGGCATGGCGCTGCTGCGGTTCAAGCAGGTGTATCGCGATCACGGCCTGCTGCTCGACGAGGGTGAGCTGCCCGACCACCTCGCGGTGGTCCTGGAATTCGCGTCCGCGCATCCCGGGCCGGGACAGCGGTTGCTGATCGAGCATCGGGCCGGACTCGAGGTCATGCGACTGGCGTTGCGCGAGGCCGGTTCTGCGTGGACCGGTGTGCTCGAGTCGGTGTCGGCCACGCTGCCGCCGCTGCGCGGTGACGAGCAGGCCGCCATCGCGAAACTCGTCGCCGCCGGCCCACCCGACGAGGGCGTGGGCCTGGAACCGTTCGCCCCACCCACCTACATGCCCGCGGACCTGGGAATGCCGACAGTCGCAGGAGGCCGACGATGACACAGACGGTGAGCACCTCGGAAATCCTGCTGTGGGTGGCGATCCCGTACGCCGCCCTGGCCGCCTTCGTCGTCGGCCTGATCTGGCGCTACCGCTACGACAAGTTCGGCTGGACCACCCGCTCCTCGCAGATCTACGAGAACCGGCTGTTGCGCCTGGGCAGCCCGCTGTTCCACTACGGCATCATCTTCGTCTTCCTGGGACATGTGCTGGGCCTGGCCATTCCCGAGTCCTGGACCGACGCCATCGGGATCAGCGAGAGCACCTATCACGCGGTGTCTTTCGGCATGGGCGCTCCGGCCGGCGTCGCCACCGTCGTGGGTCTGCTCATCCTGATCTACCGTCGCCGCAGCGTGGGGTCGGTCTTCTCCGCGACCACCCGCAACGACAAGATCATGTACGTCCTGCTGGGCGTGACCCTGGCGCTGGGTCTCACCGCCACCCTCTACGGCAATATCACCGGCCACCCGCACAACTACCGTGCGGACATCGGCCCCTGGCTGCGCTCCATCTTCTACTTCCACCCCAAGCCGGAGCTGATGACCACCGCGCCCTTGCTCTTCCAGCTGCACGCCCTGGCTGCCTGCGCCCTGTTCGCCTTCTGGCCCTTCAGCCGTCTGGTGCACGTCTTCTCCGCCCCCGTCTGGTATCTCACCCGCCCCTACATCGTCTACCGCTCGCGCGCCGTGGCAGGTCCCGGTGCGCACAAGCCGCCGCGCGGCTGGGAACGCGTGCAGTAGCCGTCAAAACCGTGTGCCCGCAGGCCATTCCCGCGCGATGTCACGGTCGCCGTCGGTGATCGAATGCCCGCCGGGCAGAACATGATGGGTGAGCAAGGCTCCTGCGGGACGCAGCCGTTCGGCCAGCCGTAGACCGTCTCCGGGCGATCTACGGCTGTCTTTTTCACCGTCGATGATCAGGACCGGTGTCCCGTCCAGACGAAAGGCGGGATCGTCTGTGAAGGGGGACAGGGGGCGGAGCAGGATCGCTCCGGAGAGCAGACTCGGCCGGGTCATCAGTAGGGCGGCGGCCATGATGGCGCCGTTGGAGAAGCCGATCGCGATCGGCCGCTGGGCGAGGTTGTGAGCGGCGCAGGATGTTTCGATGAAACTCGCCAGTCTCGGCGCCCTGGCCGCGATATCGGTCTCGTCGAGCCGGCGATCCGGGAAGCGATGGAAGAAGGCGTATCCGCCGGGCAGGGCCACTGCGCCGCGGACAGCGAGTGTCGATGCGTCCGGCGCCAAGGCGTCGGCGAAGGGCAGCAGGTCCGATTCGGTGCCGTCGGAACCGTGCAGCAGGACGAACGGCGGTGTGGTGGTGCCGGTCCCCGGACGGAAAAGGTGCGTGTGCGGCGGTTCCGCCATGGGATGTCACCTTAACCGGACATCGCGAAGACTGAATCGCCTTTTCTGCGAGGTGGTTTCGGATAGCGTGGGCGGTATGTCCGAGATTGAGCGGTTGAGTGCGCTCAGCGGGGTGGCTCGGGGCGAGCTCGAAGCGCTGGGGGAGCTGGACGAGGATCAGTACCGGGTGCTGCGGCAGGCGTTCGAACGCGCGCAAGAGACCCGGCAGCGGGAATTGGACGAGGCGATCGATGGCGGATTGACCATGGTGCCTCGGCTGGTGCGCCCGGCAGTGCGGCGAATGCTCTTTTCCTGACGATTTCCCGGGGGGCGATGGTGACCGATTTGGCGGCACGGGCCGAGGTGGTGAAGCTCGCCCGCGAGTTGCATACCTCGGTGGAGGAGCTGGCGTTTCTGCTCGATGGTGATGCGTCGGCCATCCGGCGGGTTCGACGGGGAATGCATCACGCGCTGGATGCGCGGCACCGGCCCATGTTCGATCGGGTGGCGAAGGTCAGTGCGCTGGTACCCAATTCGCTGGCGGTGGCCATTGCCACTCGGTTCTACGGCCCGATGCTGTGCGGAATGATCGCCACCTCACTGAGCCCGGAACGCGCCGCGGCATTGATCGGCCATGTGGACGTGAACTTCCTCGCGGAGGTGTCGGTGCACGTGGACGCGGATGCGGCCGGACCCATCGTGCGGGAATTCGACAGTGCCGTGCTGATCCCGGTCATGCGGGAAATGATGGCGCGCAAGGACTATGTCACCCTGGCGCGCTTCCTGGTCGCGGCCACCGATCAACAGCTGCTCGACGTGATCCCGCACATCGACACCGGCGAGGACCTGCTGATGGTGGCCTTCAACGCCGAGCTGGACACCGTCGCGGACCGCTTCGAAGTGGTGCTGGCCGGCCTACCCGACCCCCTCATCCGCGAGATCGTGCAGGCGATGCACACCCACGACCGCTTCGCCGAGGCCTGACATTCATGCAGTTCCTCACCACCGAGACCCTCGGCCGCGTCGCCGACGCCGTGGCAGAGATGGGCCCGCACGTCCTGACCCATCTCGTCGATTCCTGTCACCGCGAAAACGCCTGGGCAGAACTGATGCCGATGGCCGCCGCCATGTCCGCCGACAACCTCCGTCGTATGGCCGACCTCGACATCTGGAACGCGGACAAGCTCACCGCCGTCACCGAAGCGGCCGAAAGAACCGGCCACGGCGACGAACTGGCGCGACTACTCACCGCGGCCCACGAGCCGCACGACTGACCCCATCGAGCAGGCACGCCGGCCCGAACTCGAAACCGTCCGCTGGACAGAAGTCCTCCGGGGAGCTCGGAAAAGCCATGGTGAGCATGGATTCTGTACGCCGACTGCGCCTATGCAGCGAATGCAATCACCCCGGGATGGTCTGCGGGTCCGACCCGGGTAGCACTGTCAATACCGCTGAGGTTCCGTCGAAGTGCCTGCTGACGGTGGATGTGGGCACATGGGTGCGGGATCTAGCGTGGCGGTATGTCCACGCAGGCCGGGTCGCCGGTTCCGGTTGCCGCCGGGCGGCGCATCGGTGAGATCGATATTGTGCGCGGGTTCGCGCTGTTCGGGATTCTGATCACCAATACCCTTGTCGGGACACTGCTGTTCTCGTTCACCGGCAGCGGCGACACACTGGCGCTGCGCTATGACGGCGGTCTGGATCGGTTCGTGTACGCGGTGCTCGAGGGGTTGTTCCTGGGCAAGTTCTATCTGCTGTTCGCGTTCCTGTTCGGGTATTCGTTCACCCTGCAGATCGCCGCGGCGCAGCGGGCGGGGGCCGCGCCGGTGCCGCGATTGCTGCGGCGCAGTGGCGCGCTGTTCCTGATCGGGCTGGCGCATGTGCTGCTGCTGTGGATCGGCGACATTCTCACGCTCTATGCCGCGCTGTGCGTAATTCTGGTGCTGCTGCGCAAGATTCGGCCGCGCACCGCGCTGATTACGGGGGTCACGCTGTATGTGCTGTTCTCGGCACTGGCGTTCATTCCCGGCAAGGGCGGGTTCGTGGGACTGGGCGAGTTGTTCGACATGCCGCGCATCCACGCCGGAATGACCGGCGGTTTCGGCGACACGCTGAGCACGCAGCTGTGGCTGGGCCCGCTGTTCATGATCTTCATCTGGGTCGGGCAGGGCATTCCGAGCATGGGCATGTTCCTGATCGGTATGGCGGCCGGCAAGCGTCGCGTGTTCGAGGACGAGGAACTGCTGCGCCGGTGGACGCCGCGGGCGCTGTGGCTGGGATTCGGTGTGGGACTTCCCGTGTCGCTGGTGACCATCGTGGTGTGGACGGCGCACGGTGCGCTGCCCTGGTATTGGACGGGCCTGCAGCAGCTGGTGAATCCGCTGCTCACGCTGGGCTATGTGGCCGCTGTCGTAGGGTTGACGCGCTCGCGTTTCGCCGCCGCGATGGCCCGTTTGGCCCCGGCCGGGCGGATGGCGGCGTCGAATTACCTCGCCCAGTCGGTGATCTTCATGCTGTTGTACACGGGATACGGTGCGGCGCTGGCGGATCGGGTGCCGCCGGCGGTGGTCGTGGTGCTGGCGGTGGCGACCTTCGCCGTGCAGCTGTGGTGGAGTGCGTGGTGGATGGGCCGTTTCGCCTACGGCCCGATCGAGTGGGTGCTGCGCGCGGCCACCTATCTGTCGGTGCCGGCCTGGCGGTCGCGGAAATCGTCGGCGTGAACAGTGGCCCACTGGGCGAAGGTGCGTGGCGCCCGGCCGGTGACCTCCTCGACGGTGGCGCGCACCACCGATTCGTCGATGGCTCCCTCGACATAGAAGTCGAAGAAGGCGTCCACGTATTCGACGGGCGTGTTGCGCAACAGGTCCGCGCGCGCCTGCGCGTCGGTGAGTTCCTCACAGTGCAGGGCCCGGCCGAGGATCTCGCCGAGAATGGCGACCTGCTGGGCGGGGCGCAGCGCTTCGGGGCCGGTGGGCCACAGGATTTCCCCACGCAGCGCTTCCTCCCGGAACGCGGCCGCCGCGACCGCGGCCAGGTCGTAGGGGTCCAGGCAGGCGGTGGCCACGGTCGGGAACGGCGCGCGCACGGTGTCGCCGTCGCGTAGTTGCGGCCGCCAGCGCAGCGCGTTGGAGTCGAAGGCGCTGGGCCGCAGGATCGTCCAGGCCGCTCCGGATTCGATGACCTCGCGTTCGGAGGCCAGCATGTAGCGGGTGATCGCATTGGTGGTGTCGCCGGTGGCCGCCGAGACGCCCGAGAGTTGCACGATGTGCTCGACACCGGCCGCGGCCGCGGCGGTGGCGACGCCCGGATAGCCGGGCAGCAGGAACAGCGCGCGCACGCCGTCGAAGGAGAGTGTTTGCGGCGCGGTCAGATCCGCGGTGACGGCCTGCACACCCGGTGGCACGACGGTGTGCGGATCTCGGACCAGGGCCTGGACCGGTTCGGCTCCGGCGAGTGTGTGCACCAGTTCCGCACCGACATTGCCGGTCGCGCCCGTCACGAGAATCATGGGCCATCCCCTCGTCGATCTCGCCCGCACGCCGGGCGTCCCGCGTCCAGGAATACACCAGAACGCAATGGGGAGAACGGATTTGCCGCCGATCTGTTCAAGATCACAAAGCTGCGGGCGCGGGTGGTCCGGCGGGCGGCGCGGCGGAGGGAAAGAGCCGCGGCGCAGGCGATGCCGGGCCGGGACGGCGGCGGGGAGTGAAGCACCGCCGGCACAGGATGTACCGGCGGTGGGGATCGGACGGGGTCAGGCTTCCTCCGCGTTGGCGGCCATGGCGGTCAGCAGTGCACCGAGGTCGCGGGCTTCGGCGGGACTCAGGGTCACGCTCCAGCCTTTGCTGGTGATGGTGATGTCATGGTCGCGTGGCACATCGTTGTCGAAAGCGTCTGCGCCGTAGAGGAATATCGTCGCATCGGAATGTTCCAGCGACAGGGCGACCGGAATCCGGCTGCCGTAATGCGACCAGCGACTGTCCGGCTCGTCCGGTGCGTGGTCTTCCACGCACCAGGGCGGGCAGGGACGTGGGGGCGCGCTGGGCGGTGTGTAGGTGGTGCTCACCGGGGTGTTGCTCCTCGATCGTGGATAGTGCGTCGAGGCGGTCCGCCGCGTCCCTGCAGTTGGATCGGACCACCCGGTATGGACGGTACTCCCTACGCGCGCAACAGAAACAATCCGACTCGCCGATCCAGTTTGTAGCACCTGCCCGGGTTTGTCTCGAACGTGGCCGGGTAACGGCGCCGCGGTGCGACAGCGCGTGCGGCCACTCCGGAACAAACGGTCGAGGCGGGCCGAATCCGGTCGATCCGCGACGGTGATTTTCTGACGGCCGTACCGTCTATAACGGTGACCACGTCGCCTGCTCGCTGGGAGAAGCAATGACCTCGACCGCACCCGTCACCTCCGGCATCCTGACCGTGCCCGACGCCCGTCTCTACTACGAAGTGCGAGGTAGCGGCCCACTGCTCGCGTTGGTGGGTTCGCCCATGGATTCGGGGCCGTTCGCGCCGGTGGCCGATCTGCTGGCCGCGGAGTACACGGTGCTGACCGCCGATCCGCGCGGCCAGGCCCGCAGCGAACTCGATGACCCCGACCAGGATTCGACGCCGGAGTCGCGCGCCGACGATCTCGCCCGGCTGATCACCCATGTCGACGCCGGGCCCGCGGTGGTGCTGGGCTCCAGTGGCGGTGCGGTGACCGCGCTCGCGCTCACCCAGTCGCGGCCCGAGCTGG
Organism: Nocardia huaxiensis; assembly: GCF_013744875.1. Classification (NCBI taxonomy): domain Bacteria; kingdom Bacillati; phylum Actinomycetota; class Actinomycetes; order Mycobacteriales; family Nocardiaceae; genus Nocardia; species Nocardia huaxiensis. The sequence continues at coordinate 5,354,381 of NZ_CP059399.1, read as the reverse complement.
TCTCCACGCTCATCGCGCACGAGCCGCCGCTGTCGGAACTGCTCGACGACAGTGCGGCCATCCACGCCGCCGGCGCGCAGATGATCGCCACCTATCAGGCCGGTGACACCCTCGGCGCGTTCAAACAGTTCTTCGCCATCGCGAAACTGCACCTGCCCGAGCCGATGCTGCAGGAGATGTTCGGCGGCGAACGCGACGCGCGCGCACTGGAATCGGATCGGCGCTTCTTCCTGCACGAGTTCGGTCCCACCACGAAATGGGTGCCCGACACCGAACGCCTACGCCAGGTGCCGACCGAGATCGTGATCGGCATCGGCGACGAATCGGCCGGGCAGCTGTGCGACCGCACCTCCCGCCGGCTGGGCACTCTGCTCGGCATCGAGCCGGTGCTGTTCCCCGGCGGGCACGGCGGGTTCATGGAGCAGCCCGACGCGTTCGCCAAGAAACTGCGGGAAGTGTTGCAGGACAGCTGAACCGCCTAGGGGCGACCAGCGTGGGGTGCCGGGGCGCGGGCGGTGAGAACCTGGCCCGTGCGCCGGGTCGCCGACATCCCTTCGGCGCCGGTCCATTCCGCTGCCACGATGAACAGCGTGGTGCCGTCGGGGCCGCCGAGCATGCAGGCGAAGGGGCTGCGATCCAGGACGACCTCGGCGGTGACCTCGCCGCCCTCGTGCACGCGCACACAGCGTTCCATGGCGGCGGTCCAGACCGCACCCTCGGCGTCGACGCAGATACCGTCCGGGTAGCCGTCGACCTCGGCCCAGAGGCGCTGGGGGCCGAGAGTGCCGTCGGGCCGGATGGGGAAGGCGCTCACGCGTTTCGCGTGGGATTCGGCGACGATCACGGTGCTGCCGTCGGGGGTGATGGCCATGCCGTTGGGGAAGTGCAGGCCCGTGGCCACGGTGCGGGCGGCGCCATCGGGGGTGACCAGGGCGAGCAGGCCGGGGCGGGGCGGTTCGCCGGACATCATGTCGAAGCCGATGCTGTTGAGGTAGGCGTTGCCGTGCGCGTCGACCACGATCTCGTTCCACGGGTGGTCCGACAGGGCGGTGAGGTCGGCGTGGGTTCCCAGCGTGCCGTCGGGTTCGCGGCGCAGTAGTCTGCGGCCGTCGCTGTTGGACAGGATCAGCAGGCGTCCGTCGGGCAGCCAGTCGAAGCAGAAAGGCATGCCCTCCATGCGCAATTGGACCGTTCTGGTGCCGTCGGCCTCGACGGTGAGCACCTCACCCGCCGGCCAATCCGCGAGCCACAGTCGCCCCTCATGCCAGCGCGGTGATTCACCGAGCGCCAGGCCCTCGATCAGCACCGTCGGCTGGATGGCAGAGTTCGCGGGCATGCTGCACCTCCGAATGTCGAGTCGTCAGTGCAGACGGGGCGGCGGCGCGGAATTCATCGCCCGTCGACCGGCGGAATCAGCCAGCGCGCGTAGGTGTTCTCGGGACTCACCGTGATCAGGTCGGCCACCCGCACCAGTTCCTCGGGCACCTCCCCGCCGAAATGCGCGAGACTCGGGGTGATCACCGCGTCCGCCTCCAGCCGCGACACCGTGGTCCGCACCCGCTGGATCAGCCGGTCGGTGTCGGGGCCGAAAACCAGTGTCTTGCACAGGTCGTAGCCCAGGCGCTGGGCCAGCTGCTGGATCTGCACCTGATCCCACTGCTGCTGCGCTCCGGAGATGTCGTGGCGGAGGAATCCGATGGCGGCCGGTTGTGGTCGCATACGTGGTAGCTCTCCTGACGGGGTGACCGCGAACCAGGGACGAACTCAGCGGGTATAGAGCCTCACACAATGAGTGCGGCTGGAGTGACAGTTCGGTGCCAGTAAGCCTGCGGCAAGCCCGGTTTCCCGCGCGGGCCGCACCGATTGCCGATACGCTCGATGCGTGGGAGCAGCCGCAGCCCGCCCGGATCGAGGCTTCACCATGGCGTTTGTGAGTGTGGGCGAACGGATCAGTGCCGAACGAAAGTTGGCGGGCCTGACCCAGACTCAGCTCGCCAATCGGGCGGGATACAGCGCGAGCATGGTGCGCGCGGTCGAGCAGGGACGCGAGCCCGCCTCACCCGGATTCGTGGCCGCGGCCGCGCGGGCACTGGGGGTCGAGCCCGAATATCTCATGGGCACGCCGTATTACGCGACGCTCGAGGAGGACGGCCCGCTCGAGGGACTGACCGATCTGCGGGCGGTGCTGGCCGAAGGCGCGTTCGTGCGCGCGCTCGACCCGCCCGAGCCGGCCCGGCTGCGCAGCGACCTCTCCGATATCGAGACGGCCTTGCGTGGCGACCGCACCCGGCACGCACTGGCCCTGCTGCCCATCCTGATCCGGCAACTGCACGGCACGCTGGAGGCGGCCCGCGACGACCGCGAGCGTGAGCAGGCGTTCACTATGCTCTGCGCGGCCTACATCGTGGCCGAAGGGGCGTGCGGGCGACTGGGATACACCTCGCTGACCGCGCTGGTACTCGACCGCCTCGACTGGGCGGCCGCGCACACCCAGGACCCGCTGTTCGCGGTGCGCAGTCTGATGAAGCGGGCCCGGCTGCTCATGACGCACGGCTCCACCGAGGTCGCCATGGCACTGGTCGAGCAGGGCCTGGCCCTGATTCGCGGGGACAGCGAATCCGAGTGCGTCCTGCGCGGTTACGGCCATCTGCGCGCCGCCATCGTCGCCGCCCGCGCCCGCAACCTCGACTTGGCGCGCACCCACATCACCGAGGCCCGCGACCTCGCCGCGCCCATGCCCCGCGAATCCGACCTCTACGGCACCCTGTTCGGTCCCGGCAATGTCGAAATCCATTCCTGCGCCGTCGAACTCGAAGCGGGCGACCCCGGCAGGGCGGCCCGCGACGGCGCGACCCTGCTGCTGCCACCCGATATCGCCCCGCCCCGCGCCGGCCACCACTGGCAGGACAATGCCCGCGCCTGGGTCCTGGCCGGCCACCCCGACCAGGCCCTGCGCGCCCTGACCCTGGCCCGCCGCACCGCCCCCCAGCAGACTCGCCTGCACCCCACCGTCCGCGAGACTCTCTATGCCATCGCCGCCGCCGAACGCCGCCGCACCGACAGTCTCGGCGCGTTCGCCCGCTGGCTCGGCATCAGCCTGTAGCCGATCCGGCCTGAGCGCACACTATCGACGCCGAATCCGCCATTTCGACGCTGTGAGCGCGATTTGTGTGCGCTCAGGCCGGATTCGGTTTGCGGGCCAGCCCTTCCAGGACCGAGTGCAGGGCGGTGATGGCGTGGTCGGTGGTCAGGGTCAGGCCGCGCAGCAGGACTCGGTAGTAGAGCGGGCCGTAGAGCAGTTCGACCATGTCGGCGGTGGGGATGTCGTCGCGGATCTGGCCTGCGGCGACGGCGCGGTCCAGGCGGGTGGCGCAGGCATCGGCGCGGGGGCCGAGGAAGGTGGCGGCGACGGCTTCGGCGACACGGAGATCGGATTGGGCATCGGCGATGACTCCCCGGAAGATCGGCGCCATCGGGCTGTTGAACAGGTTGGCGACGGCGGTGATCTGGGTGGTGAGGTCGGCGGCGATATCACCGGTGTCGGGGAAGTCGGTGGTCGCGCCGATCCGGTCGTTGAGGACATCCAGGGCCAGTGCGGCTTTCGAGGGCCACCAGCGGTAGATGGTCTGCTTTCCGACGCGGGCGCGCGCGGCGACACCCTCCATGGTGAGTTTCGCGTAGCCGTGGGCCATCGCCAGTTCGAAGGCCGCGTCCAGAATCTCCTTGCGGGAGCGGGCAGTACGCGGTTTCGGCGTGGAATGCGTCGGCATGAGTCATTCTAAGAACGAGACGTTGCGTTTTGACAAGTGGGTATGAGCGGCGCATACTCGGACAAACGAGACGCGCGTCTCGTTTTATTGGCCGGGGTGGGCAGGCGATGGCCTCACCGCATCGCACACCCCCTCCTCGAAAGTTGAAGTCCCCCAATGCGTGAGATCAGCACCTGGATCGAGATCGACGCGTCTCCCGACTACGTCTGGCAGGTCCTCACCGACCTCGATCAGTACCCGCGGTGGAACCCCTTCATCGTCGAAGCCTTCGGCGATCTGCGCGCCGGCTCCCGGTTGAAACTGCGCATGGTGCCCGTCCACGGCAAGGAATTGACCTTCGAACCCGAGGTCCTCACCGCCGACCCCTGCCGCGAACTGCGCTGGCTCAATCGCCTGCTGCTGCCGGGCCTGTTCGACAGCGAACACCGTTTCGCCCTCACCCCGCTGCCCGGCCGGCGCACCCGCCTCGAGCACAGCGCCCGCTTCTCGGGACTGTTCGTGTGGTGCACGCGTGAGGCGATCACCAACTCCGGCACGGCTTTCGCGCGGTTGAACGTGGCGCTCAAGCAGCGCGCCGAACGCATGGTGCGGCTGCAGGCCAACCGCTGAGACCGGTAGATCACACCGAGGGGTTCTGAATCATCCTCGACCAGGTTTCGCGCATCAGGGCGTCGATGTCCGAATAGCGTGGTGCCCAGCCGAGTTCGGCCTTGGCCTTGCCGGGATCGGCGATCAGGACCGCGGGTTCGGGCGCGGCGGGCCGGTATGTCAGCGGGACCGGGCGGCCGGTTACTCGCTCGGCGGCTGCGACGATGTCGAGAATGCTTGTCCCGCAGCCACTGCCGATGTTGTAGCGGCGGGCGGTGCCGGGTGCGGGCGCAGGGTGCAGGGCGGCGATGACGGCTTGGGCCGCGTCGTCCACGTGCAGATAGTCGCGTCGGGCGGTGCCGTCGCCGTTGATCGCCAGTGCGCCGGCGCCCGCCGCGGCGGCGAGGGCGCGGGGAATCAGGCGGGTGGGGTTGGGGTCGTGACCGCCGGTGAGGTTCATCAGCCGCAGCACGGTTGCCGCGAGTGCGCCGGTGCGGGCCTGGGCTTCGATCGCCCATTCGGCGGCCAGTTTGCTGCTCGCGTACGGGTTGGCGGGATCATCGGGCGCGGATTCGTCGAGCGGCGTGTGCTCGGTCGTGGCGTAAATGGCTGCGGTGGAGGCGAAGACGAGGTGTTCGACGCGTTCGGCAGCCATGGCTTCGAGCAGGGCCGTCGTGCCCGCGGTATTGACCCGGAAGTAGGCCAGCGGGTGCGCGAGTGATTGGCGGGCGTTGCCCAGGCCCGCCAGATGGCACACCGCCTGCACGCCGGTCATCGCGCGCCGCAGTGCCGCCGGGTCGAGCAGATCGGCGACGTGGATCTCCGCCGCGCCCGCGATGGGTTCGGCGGGCCTGTGCACCAGGGCAATCGGCTCGTGTTCGGCGGCCAGCGCGGACACGACCGCCCGCCCGAGGTATCCGGCCGCACCGGTGACGAGAACGCGCACGCGTCGATCCTCGCAGGTGGGCATTTCGGCTCGAGCGGGCGTCCCGGTCAGAGGTGTCCGCCGCCGCCGAAGAACCAGGGGTTGAAGGTGCACGGGATGGTGCGCGGCGTGGCGGGGTCCAGGGCCTGCAGTGCCAGCGCGGTCGCGCGCGGGGAGTACATGAGCGTCAGGTGGTCGGAGATGTCCTGTTCGCAACCGGCCTGCACGGTGATGTTGTCGACGGTGGCGTCGGGCCCGGCGGTGAGGAAGGTCCACTCGTAGGGGTTGGAGACTTCGTCGTGGGTGGTGGCGATGGCGGTGTAGCGGATGCCGGGCAGGGTGTCGCCGTCGGCATTGAGCTTGGCATAGAAGGAGCTTCCGACGACCTGCTGGATATTGGCGGGGCCGATGATCGGCTGATAGAAGCCGAGGATGTCCAGTCCGATATTGGTCATGATGCGGCCGATGGTGGCGAAGCCCAGCAGCGAGGTGCCGTGATGGGTGGCGCCGAAAGTGACCAGCTGGTCGACCTTTTCGGCGCCGCCGTTGAATTTCAGGTACTGGCGGGCGACCGGCCCGCCCTGGGAGTGGGCGACCACGTCGACCTTCGCCACGCCGGTGGCGGTGCGCACCTGGTCGACGAAATCGGCGAGCTGCGCCGCGGAGTCCTCCATCGGTCCGACGCCGTAGACGCCGGGCATGATCGAGCCGATGCCGCCGCCCTGCAACAGATTCGAGCGCCCGAAGTTGAAGGTGAACACGCAGTATCCGGCCTTGGCCAGCTGCGGGGACAGATACGCGAAGGTGTCGTAGGCATTGAGCCAGGTGCCGTGCACGAGCACCACCGGTTCCGGGTGCGTCGCGGAGGGTTTGCAGTCCCAGCGGTTGGCGCCGGGCGGGGCGGCGTCGGGGTGCAGCAGGCTGTAGCCGAAGGCGGCCAGGAACGCATCCTGCTCGGGACCTTCGCCGACCGCGGCCGAGGCGTGGCTGACGCCGGCGGAGCCCGAACTGCTGCCGGTGTCCACGATCGCGGTCGCGCGCCGACCGCCGGGCAGCGGGTTCAGCCCGGCGGTGATGGCGTCGGCGAGCCCCTGTGCGGTGGGCGGGATCTCGGCGGGCGTGGCCGCGGCGACGCCGCCGAATGCCATCGTCAGTGCCGTGATCGCCGCGACGGTGGTGGCCAGCAGCGCTGCGCTGTGCTTGGTGACCTTCATGGACAGCCTTTCGTCTCGTGGCCGCCCGCGCGCGATTCTCGAATCACCTTGTGGCGGTGCGGATTTGCTGCCGGAGCGCGGCGACCTGCAAAAACTAGCAGTGCAAGTTTTCCGGTCGAGCGTAAGACGGCTAAACTAGCGCTGCAAGGTTTTTGTGACCCAGCACTGATCGAGAGGATCGATTCTGTGGCCCGGCCCCGCCGCCCGCTCCTGAGCCGTGACCGCATCATCGCCGCCGCCCTCGAACTCATCGACGCCGAAGGGCTGACCGCGGTCTCCACTCGCCGCCTGGCCACCGTCCTGGGCGTACAGGGCCCCTCGCTCTACAACCACGTCGGCACCAAGGACGAACTCATCGACGCCGTCGTCGACACCGTCCTCAGCAAGGTCGACACCGCCATGTTCGACGCCCTGGGCCCCGGCAACCGCGACTGGCGCACCGCCCTGGACCGCTGGGCCCACGCCTATCGCGACGTCATCACCGCCCACCCCAATGTGGTCCCCGCCCTGGCCAGCGGCCCCGGCCGCCGCCCGCACGCCCTGCGCATGGCCGACGCCGTCTACGGCGGCCTCCTGGCCGCCGGCTGGCCCCGCCCCCAGGCCACCTCGGTGGCAATCCTCATGCGCTACTTCATCACCGGCTCGGCCCTGGGCTCCTTCGCCGCCGGTTTCCCCGCCGACACCACCGTCTACGCCGCCGACTACCCCCACCTCAACCAGGCCCACCTGCTCGCCGACCGCGAATCCGCCATCGCCCGAACAGCTTTCGACACCGGCCTGACGGCCCTGCTCGACGGTCTGGAAGCCAGATACGCCGCCGCGACCGCCCGACCCTGACGCCACAATCCCGCGCTGTCCCGCGGACAGCGAACAGGCCCGTCGTGTGTCACGACGGGCCTGTCGGTGGTGCGGGGTTACCGGGCGAAGGTGGCGGCGTTCTCGGCGAGGTCCAGCAGGGGCTGGGGGAAGATGCCGAGGACCAGAGTTGCTGCGGCGGTGAGGGCGATGACGGTGGTGGTCAGGGTCGGGGAGACCAGGGTGGGTGGGGTGGCGGGGGCGTCGGTGAAGAACATGAGGACGATGACGCGGATGTAGAAGAAGGCGGCGATGGCGCTGGTGATGACGCCGACGATCACCAGAGGTGTTGCGCCGCCGGAGGATGCGGCCTCGAAGACCGCGAATTTGGCGATGAAGCCGCTGGTGAGGGGGATGCCGGCGAAGGAGAGCAGGAACAGGGAGAAGATGGTGGCCAGCCAGGGGGAGCGCCGGCCCATGCCGGCCCAGGCGGACAGGGTTGTCGCCTCGTCGCCGTGTTCGTCGCGGACCAGGCTGACCACGGCGAACGCGCCGAGGGTGCCGAAGCCGTAGACGGCCAGGTAGAACAGGACCGAGGAGACACCGGCGGTGTTGGCGGCCACGAGGGCGGTGAGGATGAAACCGGCGTGGGCGACCGAGGAATAGGCGAGCATGCGTTTCATGTCGGTCTGGGTGATGGCCAGGACCGCGCCGACGACCATGGTGGCGATGGCGATGGCGGCCAGCACCGGACGCCAGTCGTCGCGCAGGCCGGGCACGGCGATGTACAGCACGCGCAACAGTGCACCGACTGCCGCGATCTTGGTGGCGGCGGCCATCCACGCGGTGATCGGGGTGGGTGCGCCCTGGTAGACGTCGGGCACCCAGGATTGGAACGGCACCGCACCGATCTTGAACAGCAGGCCGACGGCGAGCATGGCGACCCCGAGGATGGCCAGGGTGTGCGAGGAACTCTGGTCGCGCGCAACGGCATCGGCGATGCCGGACAGCCGGATGCTGCCCGCGTACCCGTACAGCAGTGCCATGCCGTAGAGGAAGAACGCCGAGGAGAACGCGCCGAGCAGGAAGTACTTCAGCGCCGCTTCCTGTGACAGCAGCCGGCGTCGCCGGGCGAGCCCGCACAGCAGATACAGCGGCAGCGACAGCACTTCCAACGCGATGAACATGGTCAGCAGGTCGTTGGAGGCCGGGAACAGCATGAGCCCGGCGACCGCGAACATCGTGAGCGGGAAGACCTCGGTGGTGGCGATTCCGGCTCGGGCGGCGGCGCGTTCGTCGGAGCTGCCGGGCATGGAGGCGGCCTGCGGGGTGAACGCGTCCACCCCGCGCGGGGTTTCGCCTTCGGCGGCGGCCAGGCTCCAGGTGCCGGGTCCTTCGCGCCGCATGGGCATGCGGTCGGCGCGGCGTTCGGCGATGAACAGCAGTCCGAGGATGGACACCACGAGAATGGTGCCCTGCAGGAACAGGGTCACCCCGTCGATGGCGACCGCGCCGACGACGACGGTGTTGTTGATGCCGCGCAATCCGATGACCGCGCCGAGCGCGACCCCGAGTCCGCCGAGCCCGAGGATCAGGTGCAGCGGGTATCGGGATCGCCTGGGCGCGAACGCTTCCACCAGCACCATGACCACCGCGACGCCGAACACGATGAGCATGGGCGAGAGTTGCCGGTATTCGATGGAGGGTGCGGGCACGGTGGCCGCAGCGAGGATCAGGGGTGTGCCGCTCACTTGTGCGTACCTCCTGTGGGCGAGGCCTCCGGCTTGACCGCCGGCGCCGGATCATGCTGTCCGATGGTGGTGAGGGTGTGGGTGACGGCCGGATCCACCGCGTCGAGCACGGGTTTGGGGTAGAAGCCCAGGAACAGCAGCGCCCCGAGCAGCGGCACCACCACCAGCAGTTCGCGCGGCAGCAGATCGTAGATGCGTTCGTTGCCCGACTTCACCGGACCGGTCATCATCCGCTGGTACATCCACAGCACGTACAGCGCCGCCAGCACCAAAGCCGTGGAGGCGAGAATCGCTGCGACCGGGTAGCGGGTGAAGGTGCCGATCAGCACGAGGAATTCGCTGATGAACGGTGCCAGGCCCGGCAGCGACAGGGTGGCCAGACCGGCGATGAAGAACGTGCCCGCCAGGATCGGCGCGACCTTCTGCACCCCGCCGTAGTCGGCGATGAGCCGGGTTCCCCGGCGCGAGACCAGGAATCCCGCGATGAGGAACAGGGCCGCGGTGGAGATGCCGTGGTTGACCATGTACAGCGTCGCCCCGGTCCCGCCCTGGGTGGTGAGTGCGAAGATGCCGAGAATGATGAACCCGAAGTGCGAGATCGAGGTGTAGGCGATCAGGCGCATGACATCGGTCTGCCCGATGGCCAGCAGCGCCCCGTAGATGATCCCGATGACCGCGAGCACGCAGATGACCGCCGCGTAATCGGCTGCGGCCGTGGGGAACAGCAGCAGGCAGTAGCGCAGCATGCCGAAGGTGCCGACCTTGTCGACGATGGCCATCATGAGCACCGCGCTGGCCGGTGTCGCGGCCACGGCGGCATCGGGCAGCCAGGTGTGCAGCGGCCACAGCGGCGCTTTCACCGCGAACGCGAACATGAATCCGAGGAACAGCGCGTTCAACACCACCGGCCCGGCGCCGAGCTGCCCGGAGTTGGCGGCCTCCATGACGGTGCGGAAGTCGAAGGTGCCGCCCCCGTTCGGCCCGAGCTTCTCGCGCGCGGTCAGCACATACAGTCCGATGACCGCCGCGAGCATGATCAACCCGCCGAACAGGTTGTACAGCAGGAATTTCACCGCCGCCCGCGACCGCTGCGCCCGCAGCGCCGCGTCCTCGCCGCGCGGCCCGAACCCGCCGATGAGGAAATACATCGGAATGAGCATGACCTCGAAGAACACGTAGAACAGCAGAATGTCCAAGGCCACGAACGAGATCAGCACCATGGCCTCGACCACCAAGGTCAGTGCCACGTAGTAGTGCACCACCCGCGGCCCCGACCCGACTTCCCGGTCATCGCGCCATCCGGCAAGCAGCAGCAGCGGAATCAGCCCGGCGGTGAGCAGCACCAGCACCAGCGCGATCCCGTCGAGCCCGAGGGTGTACCCCGCCCCGAAAGCCGGTATCCACTGGTGCGATTCGATGAACTGATAGTGCTCACCCTTGGGCGAGAACTGCGAGGCCAGCCAGATCCCCACCCCGAGTGTCCCGAGGGACACGATCAGCGCCCAGGCCCGCACCGCGGTGCGCCAGCGGGCCGGGAACAGCAGTGCCAGTAGCGCTCCGCCGAGCGGAACCGCCCACAGCGTTGTCAGCCAGGGAAAGTCGTTCAAAGCAACCTCACCGCCAGCAGGGCGGCGGCCACCAGGGCCGCGCCGGTGAACATGGACAGGGCGTAGGAGCGTACGAATCCGCTTTGCACGCGGCGGATTCGGGCGGACAGGCCGCCGATGACGGCGGCGGTGGTGTTGACCAGGCCGTCGATGCCGCGGTTGTCGACGAACACCAGCGAGCGGGTCAGGTGCTGGCCGGGGCGCATGAACGCGGCCTCGTTGACCGCGTCGCCGTAGAGGTCGCGGCGGGCGGCTTCGATGAGAGGTGTTGCGGCGGGCGCGGTTTCGGGGATGGCCTGTTTGGCGTACTGGTCGTAGGCGACCCAGACTCCGGCCGCGACGACGGCGAGGGCGAAGAAGGTGACCGCCCACACCGGGATGACGGGTTCGGCGTGGTGGTAGCCGACGACCGGTTCCAGCCAGTTCTGCAGGGCGCTGCCCCAGGCGAGCAGGGCGCCCGAGGCCAGGGAACCGAAGGCCAGCAGGATCATCGGGCCGGTCATGGAGGCGGGAGCCTCGTGCGGGTGCACGCCGTCCTTCCACCGCTTCTCACCGAAGAAGGTGAGGATCATGACGCGGGTCATGTAGAAGGCGGTGATACCGGCGCCGACCAACGCCGCCAATCCGGTGATGATGCCGGCGAATCCGCCGTGTGCGAAGGCGGCTTCGATGATGCGGTCCTTGGAGAAGAAGCCCGCGAACGGCGGCACGCCGAGGATGGCGAGGTAGCCGAAGCCGAAGGTGACGTAGGTGATGGGCAGCAGTTTGCGCAGCCCGCCGTAGCGTCGCATATCGGTTTCGTCGTCCATGGCGTGCATGACCGAGCCGGCGCCGAGGAACAGTCCGGCCTTGAAGAACCCGTGGGTGAGCAGGTGCATGATGGCCGCGGCGTAGCCGACGGGGCCGAGTCCGGCGGCCAGGATCATGTACCCGATCTGGCTCATGGTCGAGGCGGCCAGCGCCTTCTTGATGTCGTCCTTGGCGCAGCCGATGATCGCACCGAACAGCAAAGTGATTGCACCGACTGCCATCACGGCGGCCTGTGCACCGGGCGCCAGATCGAAGATCGGGTTCGAGCGCGCGATCAGGTACACACCGGCGGTGACCATGGTGGCGGCGTGGATGAGCGCCGACACCGGCGTCGGACCCTCCATGGCGTCGCCGAGCCAGGATTGCAGCGGCACCTGCGCGGACTTGCCGCACGCACCCAACAGCAGCAGCAACCCGATCGCGGTGAGCGTCCCTTCGCCTGCCGCGCCGGCCGCCCCGAACACGGTGGCGAAGTCGATGCTGCCGAAGGTGGCGAACATGACCATGAGCGCGATGGCCAATCCCATGTCGCCGACCCGGTTGACGATGAAGGCTTTCTTGGCTGCCGTTGCCGCCGAAGGCTTCTGGTACCAGAACCCGATGAGCAGGTAGGAGGCCAGGCCGACGGCTTCCCAGCCCAGGTAGAGCACCAGGTAGTTCCCGGCGAGCACGAGCACCAGCATGGCCGCGAGGAACAGGTTCAGGTAGGCGAAGAAGCGCCGCCGTCCCGGATCGTGGGCCATGTAGCCGACCGAATAGATGTGGATGAGCGATCCGACGCCGGTGATCAGCAGCGCGAAGCACATCGACAGCTGGTCGAGTTGCAGCGCGAAGTCCACCTGCAGTCCGGTGACGGGCACCCAGCTGAACAGTGAATGGCTCACCGCGCGTTCGCCGTCGGCGCGGTCGAGCATGTCGAAGAACGCCCACGCTGCCACCCCGAAGGAGGCCAGGGCCATCACGACACCGACGAGGTGTCCCCACGCATCGCTGAATCGTCCTGCCAGCAGCAGGAATACGGCCCCACCCAGCGGCAGGGCCGGCAGCAGCCACAGCATCATCTGTGCGGTATCCATGTCAGTACCGCAGCAGGTTGGCGTCGTCGACCGAGGTCGAGCGGCGGGCACGGAAGATGGTCATGATGATGGCGAGTCCGACCACGACTTCGGCGGCGGCCACGACCATGGTGAAGAAGGCGAACACCTGCCCGTCGAGGTTGCCGTGCAGGCGGGCGAAGGTGACGAAGGCGAGATTGACCGCGTTGAGCATGAGCTCGATGCACATGAACACCACGATGGCGTTGCGGCGCACCAGCACACCGGCCGCGCCGATGGTGAACAGCAGCGCCGAGAGATACAGATAGTTGTCCGGGTTCACCGCTAGCCTTCCTCGTGAGAGTGGTCGCCGGTCTTGCCGTTGCCGTTGTGCCCGTTGCTGTTTCCGTTGCCGACCGACAGCACCGCGGCTTGTTCGTGGGCGCGGTTGCGCCGGTGCCGCAGGATGGTGGAGACCGACAGTTCCTCGAAGGAGCCGTCGGGCAGCCGGGCGGGGGTGTCGACGGCGTTGTGGCGGGCGTACACGCCGGGGGTGGGCAGCGGGGTGACCCGTTTCCCTTCCCGGAAGCGCTGTTTGGACTGTTCGCGCTGATCGGTGGGCGGGCCGAAGCGTTCGCGGTGGGCGAGCACCATGGCGCCGATGGTGGCGGTGATGAGCAGCGCCCCGGTCAGTTCGAATGCCCACACGTAGCGCACGAAGATCAGTTCGGCCAGGGCGGCGACGGTGTTGTCGCCGCCGAGCCCGATGCCGCCGGTGTCGGCGACGCTGTCGGCGCTCATGCCGCGCGCGATGGCGGCGATGAGCAGCATGCCGAAGCCGATGCCGACGATGAGCACCGCGAGCCGATGCCCGCGCAGGGTCTCCTTCAATGATTCGGCGGAGTCGACGCCGACGAGCATGAGCACGAACAGGAACAGCATCATGACCGCGCCGGTGTAGACGACGATCTGCACGATGCCCAGGAACAGGGCGCTCTGGGCGATGTAGAACGCCGACAGGGTGATCATGGTGGCGGCCAGGCACAGGGCCGAGTGCACGGCTTTGCGGGCGCACACCATGCCGAGTGCTCCGGCGACGGCGACGACGGCGAGGATCCAGAATTGGACGGCTTCGCCGGTGCCGGTGTGGGTGATGAGTTGCTGGCCCTGTTGGGCGAGATGGTCGATCATCGCTGCCCGCCTTCCGATGCGGCCAACTCGGTTGTCGCGCCGGGGACTTCACCGCGGTAGTAGGAGCCTTCGTCCGCGCCGGGGTACATGGCGTGCGGCGGGGCGAGCATGCCGGCTTGGAGGTCGGCGAGCAGGTCCTGCTTTTCGTAGATGAGGTCGGCGCGATTGTCGTCGGCCAGTTCGTATTCGTTGGTCATGGTCAGCGCCCGGGTGGGGCAGGCTTCGATGCACAGGCCGCAGCCGATGCAGCGCAGGTAGTTGATCTGGTAGACGCGCCCGTAGCGTTCGCCGGGCGAGAAGCGGGCTTCCTCGGTGTTGTCGGCGCCTTCGACGTAGATGGCGTCGGCGGGGCAGGCCCATGCGCACAGCTCGCAGCCGATGCACTTTTCCAGCCCGTCGGGATGCCGGTTGAGTTGGTGCCGGCCGTGATAGCGCGGCGCGGTGGGGGTTTTCACCTCGGGGTAGAGCTCGGTGTTGGGCTTTTTGAACATCGTCATGAAGGTGACGAAGAATCCGCCGAGCGGCTCCAGCAGTCCCGGTTTCGCGCTCGCCTTGGCCGGTTCGGTGGGCATGGGCGGGACCGGGAAGTCGGAGTACATGGTGGTCGCGGTGGCGTCGGGGGCGGCCTTGGTACGGTCGTCTCCGGCGTGCCCGGCGCGAATCACCATGCCCAGCAACAGCAGTGCGACCACGATGCCGCCGATGACCATGCCCGGGGTCTGCACGTGGTAGCCCTCGTTCTCGAGCACCCGCAGCGTGGCCACGAACATGACCCAGGCGAGGGAGACCGGGATGAGCAGCTTCCAGCCCAGGTTCATGAACTGGTCGTAGCGCAGTCGCGGCAGGGTGCCGCGCAGCCAGATGAATACGAACAGGAACAGCCACACCTTGGCGGTGAACCACAGCATGGGCCACCAGCCGGAGTTGGCGCCCGCCCACAGGCTGATCGGGAACGGCGCGTGCCAGCCGCCGAAGAACAGTGTGGTGGCCAGCGCCGACACGGTCGCCATATTGATGTACTCGGCCATCATGAACATGGCGAATTTGAGCGAGGAGTATTCGGTGTGGAAACCGCCGACCAGCTCACCTTCGGCCTCGGGCAAATCGAAAGGCGCACGGTTGGTTTCACCGACCATGGAGACCGCGTAGATGAGGAACGAGGGCAGCAGCAGGAAGACGTACCAGGTGCCGTACTGGGCTTCGACGATGCCGGAGGTGGCCATGGTGCCCGAGAGCAGGAACACCGCCGCGAAGCACAGGGCCATGGCGATCTCGTAGGAGATGACCTGGGCGGTGGAGCGCAGTCCACCCAGCAGCGGGTAGGTGGACCCGGACGCCCAGCCCGCGAGCACGATGCCGTACACGCCGACCGAGGCCATGGCCAGGATGTAGAGCACACCCACGGGCATGTCGGTGAGCTGCAACGGTGTCCGCACCCCGAACATGGACACTTCGGGCCCGAACGGGATGACCGCGAAGGCCATGACGGCCGGGATGAGCGAAATGATCGGCGCCAGAATGAAGATGGGCTTGTCGACGATGGCGGGGATGATGTCCTCTTTGAGCAGCATCTTCACGCCGTCGGCGATGGATTGCAGGGTGCCGCGCGGCCCGACCCGGTTGGGGCCGACGCGCATCTGCATGAACGCCACGATCTTTCGTTCCGCGTAGACGGCCAGCATGGGGGTCAGCAGCAGGAACACGAAGATGCCGATCGATTTGACGAGGATCAGCCACCACGGGTCGCGCCCGAATACGCCGAGCCCGCCGTAGTCTCCGGGCTGGGCGGCCAGGAGTTGCAGGGCCAGGTCACTCACGGTGGTCCTCCCGTCGGATGCGCACGATGTGGCCCGGTGTGGTGCCCAGTTGCACCAGCACATCGGAGCCGGGGGAATTCATGGGCAGCCACACCACGCGGTCGGGCATCTCGGTGATGACCAGCGGCAGGGTGATGTGGCCGTGGTCGTTGCCGACGGTGACGGGATCGCCTGTGGTGGCGCCGATTTCGGCGGCGGTGGCCGGGGACAGGCGCACCACGGGGGTGCGGGCGGTGCCGGCGAGGTTGGGTTCGCCGTCCTGGCCGCGGCCGCGGTCGATGAGCATGCGCCAGGCCGAGAGCACCGCGGTGCCGGAGGCGGGTTGCGCGATAGGGTGCGGGCGGTGCTGGGGTGTCGGCACGGCCGGTCCGTCCCATACGCCGAGGTCGGCGAGTTCGGCGCGGGCGCTGGCGGCGTCCGGCAGGCCCAGGCGCACACCCATTTCGTGGGCGATGGCGTCGAGGACCCGGTATTCGGCCAGCGGTGCGGGTTCGCGGCGGACGGTGGAATCGCGCAGGGCGGCGTCGAATTGGCGGTGGCGGCCTTCCCAGGTGAGGAAGGTGCCGGTCTTCTCCATGGCGGAGGCGACGGGGAACACGACGTCGGCGCGGTCGCTGATGTCGCTGCGCCGCAGTTCCATCGAGACGACGAAGCTGGCGGCGTCGATGGCGGTGAGCGCGGCGTGCGGGTCGGGCAGGTCGCCGACTTCGACGCCGCCGACGAGGATGGCCCCGAGGGTGGGTGCGGCGGCGAGGATGGCGGCGGTGTCGCGGCCGGGTTCGGCGGGCAGTTCCTCGACACCCCAGGCGTCGCGAACCTGGTGGCGGGCAACGGAATCGGTGACGACGCGCCCACCGGGCAGCAACCCGGGCAGGGCGCCGGCCTCGAGCGCGCCGCGTTCCCCGGCCCGACGCGGCACCCAGGCCAGCGCTGCCCCGGTGTCGTCGGCCAGGCGTGCGGCGGCGGACAAACCACCGGGGATGCCGCCGAGCCGTTCACCCACGAGAATGATCGCGCCGGGCGAGCGCAGCAGGGCGTTGATGTCGGCGAGCCAGGCCGGATCCAGTGCGGCGGCATTGGTGTCGCCGGTGCGCAGGGCTTCGAGCACGTGCGGTTCGGCGCCGGGTGCGGTGGGCACCAGGGTGCCGTTCATTCGTTGCAGGCCGCGCGTCTCGTAGGGCGCGAGCGACAGAATCCCGATCCCGTTCTTGCGCGCGGCTTTACGCAGCCGCAGGTAGATGATCGGCGATTCCTCTTCGGCTTCGAATCCGGCAAGCAGCACGATGGGTGCGCGTTCCAGGGCCGCGTAGTCGACGGTGATGCCCTGTCCGGCGACGCGGGCGGCCAGGAAGTCGGCTTCCTCGGCCGAGTGATCACGCGCCCGGAAGTCGATATCGTTGGTGTCCAATGCGACTCGCGCGAACTTCGAGTAGGCGTAGGCGTCCTCGAGGGTGACGCGTCCGCCGACGAGCACACCGGCATTACCGCGTGCGGCGGCCAGCCCGCGGGCCGCGGCGGCGATGGCCTCGGACCAGGAGGCGGGCTGCAACTGCCCGTTCCAGCTGCGCACCAGCGGGGTGGTGAGCCGGTCGCGTTCGGTGGCGTAGGCGAAGGCGAATCGTCCCTTGTCGCAGTTCCATTCCTCGTTGACCTGCGGGTCGTCACCGGCGAGCCGGCGCATGACCTTCCCGCGCCGATGGTCGGTGCGCTGCGCGCATCCGGAGGCGCAGTGCTCGCACACGGCCGGGCTGGATACGAGATCGAATGGCCGCGCCCGGAATCGGTAGGTGCTGCCGGTGAGCGCGCCCACCGGGCAGATCTGCACGGTATTGCCGGAGAAGTACGAATCCAGGGGTTCCCCGGCCGCGATGCCGACCTGCTGGAGCGCGCCGCGATCCATCAACTCGATGAACGGGTCACCGGCGACCTGCTGGGAGAACCGGGTGCAGCGCGCGCACAGCACGCACCGTTCCCGGTCGAGCAGGATGGCCGAGGACAGCGGAATCGGTTTCGGGTAGGTGCGTTTCACCCCGTCGAAGCGGGATTCGGCGCGCCCGTTGGACATGGCCTGGTTCTGCAGCGGGCATTCCCCGCCCTTGTCGCAGACCGGGCAGTCCAGGGGGTGGTTGATGAGCAGCAGCTCCATCACGCCCTCTTGCGCCTTTTCGGCGGCGGGTGAGGTGAGCTGGGTGTTGACGACCATGCCGTCGGCGACGGTCATGGTGCAGGAGGCGACGGGTTTGCGCTGCCCCTCCACTTCGACCAGGCACTGTCTGCACGCGCCGACCGGGTCGAGCAGCGGATGGTCGCAGAAGCGCGGGATCTGGATGCCGATGAGTTCGGCGGCGCGGATGAGCAGGGTGCCCGGCGGCACCGAGACCGTGGTGCCGTCGATGGTGACGCTGACCAGCTCGGCCGGGGTGAGGCCGCCGCTGGTGCTGGAGCTGACTGTGCTGGTCATCGCTCTCCTTCAGCCCAGAGGGTGGATCGGGCCGGGTCGAACGGGCAGGCGCCGCCGGTGATGTGGTCGGCGTACTCGTCACGGAAGTACTTCAGGGAGGAGAAGATCGGGCTGGCCGCGCCGTCGCCGAGGGCGCAGAACGATTTGCCGTTGATGTTGTCGGCGATGTCGGCGAGTTTGTCGAGGTCGGTGAAGTGGCCCTGGCCGTTCTCGAGCCGCTCGAGCAGTTGGACGAGCCAGTAGGTGCCTTCGCGGCAGGGGGTGCATTTGCCGCAGGATTCGTGGGCGTAGAACTCGGTCCAGCGCAGCACGGCACGCACCACGCAGGTGGTGTCGTCGAAGATCTGCAAGGCCTTGGTGCCGAGCATGGATCCGGCGGCGGCGACGCCCTCGTAGTCGAGGGGGACGTCGAGGTGTTCGGCGGTGAAGATCGGGGTGGAGGAGCCGCCCGGCGTCCAGAACTTGAGGGTGTGGCCCGCGCGGACCCCGCCGGCGTGAGTCAGCAACTCCCGCAAGGTGATTCCCAACGGTGCCTCGTACTGGCCGGGTCGTGTCACGTGACCCGAGAGCGAGTACAGGGTGAAGCCCGGGGATTTCTCGGTGCCGAACCCGCGGAACCAGTCGACGCCGTTGACGATGATCGCCGGCACGGAGGCGATGGATTCCACATTGTTGACCACGGTCGGGCAGGCGTAGAGCCCGGCGACGGCGGGGAACGGCGGGCGCAGGCGCGGCTGGCCGCGCCGGCCTTCGAGGGAGTCGAGCAGTGCGGTTTCCTCACCGCAGATGTAGGCCCCGGCCCCGGCGTGCACGACCACGTCCAGGTTGTAACCGGAGCCTTGGATATTGCGGCCGAGATAGCCTGCGGCATACGCCTGTTCGACCGCGGCCTGCAGCCGCCGCAGCACCGGGACGACTTCACCGCGCACGTAGATGAACGCGTGTGAGGCGCGGATGGCGTAGGCGGCGATGATGACGCCCTCGAGGAGGGTGTGCGGGCTGGCCAGCATCAACGGAATGTCTTTGCAGGTGCCGGGTTCGGACTCGTCGGCGTTGACCACCAGGTAGTGCGGCTTGGTGATGCCGTCCGGGCCGGGGCCCTGCGGGATGAAGCCCCATTTCATGCCGGTGGGGAACCCCGCGCCGCCGCGCCCGCGCAGACCGGAGTCCTTGACGGTGGCGATGACCTCGTCCGGTTGCATGCGCAACGCTTTGGGCAGCGCCCGGTATCCGCCCTGGCCTTTGTAGGCGGCCAGGGTCCAGGAGTCCGGGTCGTCCCAGTGCTTGGACAGCACCGGGGTGAGGCCGGAGGGAGCGGGAAGGGTTTGCGTCACCGGTCGCCTCCGTTCGACTGTTCTTGCGCGGCATGCAATCCGGCAAGGGTTGCCGGTCCGGCCTGGCCGTCGGTGGCGCCGGGCCGTTGATCGGGGAATCCGGCGAGAATGCGGGCGGTCTCGCGGAAGGTGCACAGCGGAATGGCACTGCGTGAACCGGTCACCTGCTCGCCACGGCGCAGCGAATCCACCAGGGCCCTGGCGCTTTCGGGGGTCTGGTTGTCCAGGAATTCCCAGTTGACCATGACCACGGGCGCGAAATCGCAGGCGGCGTTGCATTCGATGTGCTCGAGGGTGATCGCGCCGTCGGCGGTGGTCTCCCCGTGCTTGATGCCCAGGTGCTCCTTCAATTCGGCGAAGATCTGGTCGCCGCCCATGACCGCGCACAGCGTGTTGGTGCACACCCCGACGTGGTAGTCACCGGTCGGGGTGCGCCGGTACATGGAGTAGAAGGTGGCCACGGCGGTCACCTCGGCGTCGGTCAATCCCAGCTGCTCGGCACAGAATTCGATACCGGTGCCCGACACATACCCCTCCACCGATTGCACCAGATGCAACAGGGGCAGCAGGGCCGAGCGCGAGTGCGGGTAGCGGCCGATGATGACCTTGGCTTCCTCTTGCAGCCGCTCGCGTACCTCGCTCGGGTACGGGATGGGTCGCACGGTCAGGTTGAGCAGGATCTCTGTCATCGGTCGACTCCACCCATCACCGGATCGATACTGGCCACCGCGGCGATGACGTCGGCGACCATGCCGCCCTCGCACATTGCCGCCACCGCTTGCAGATTCGTGAACGAGGGATCGCGGTAGTGCACGCGATACGGGCGGGTGCCGCCGTCGCTGATCATGTGCACGCCCAGTTCCCCGCGCGGGGATTCCACCGCCGTGTACACCTGGCCGGGCGGGACGCGCAGGCCCTCGGTGACGAGTTTGAAGTGGTGGATGAGCGCCTCCATGGAGGTGCCCATGATCTTGCCGATGTGCTTGGGGGAGTTGCCGAGTCCGTCGGGCCCCAGTTCCAGGTCGGCGGGCCAGGCGATCTTGCGGTCCTCCACCATGACCGGGCCGGGCCGCAGCCGGTCCAGGCACTGTTCGACGATCTTGAGCGATTCCTTCATCTCGTTCACGCGAATCAGGTAGCGCCCGTAGCAGTCGCAGCCGGTGTCGACCTGCACGTCGAACTCGTAGGTCTCGTAGCCGCAGTAGGGCTGGGCCTTGCGCAGGTCGTGCGGCA
Source organism: Nocardia huaxiensis (assembly GCF_013744875.1). Taxonomy (NCBI): domain Bacteria; kingdom Bacillati; phylum Actinomycetota; class Actinomycetes; order Mycobacteriales; family Nocardiaceae; genus Nocardia; species Nocardia huaxiensis. Next base: position 5,333,851 of record NZ_CP059399.1, on the reverse strand, counting down.
GACCGGTGGAGCGCAGCACGGGGCCGGTGATGCCGAGGGCCATGCAGCCGGTGAGGTCCAGGTACCCGACATTGCGGGTGCGGGCCTTCCAGATGGGGTTCTCGTTGAGCAGCAACTCCATGTCGCGCAGTCGTTTCGGCATGAGCGCCAGCAGATCCCGGATCTTGGGGATCGCGTCGTCGGGCAGATCCTGCGCCAGGCCGCCGGGGCGGATGTAGGCGTGGTTCATGCGCAGGCCGGTGATGTTCTCGAACACGTCGAGGATGAGTTCGCGTTCGCGGAAGCCGAACAGCATCGGGGTCAGCGCGCCCAACTCCATGCCGCCGGTGGCCAGGGCCACCAGGTGCGAGGAGATGCGGTTGAGTTCCATCAGCAGCACGCGAATCACGTTGACGCGCTCGGGAATCGCGTCGGTGATGTCGAGGAGCTTCTCCACGCCCAGGCAGTAGGCGGTCTCGTTGAAGAACGGCGAGAGATAGTCCATGCGCGTGACGAAGGTGGTGCCCTGCACCCAGGACCGGTATTCGAGATTCTTCTCGATGCCGGTGTGCAGGTAGCCGATGCCGCAGCGGGCTTCGGTGACGGTTTCGCCCTCGATCTCGAGAATCAGGCGCAGCACCCCGTGCGTGGAGGGGTGCTGCGGGCCCATGTTCACGACGATGCGTTCCTCGGCGGCCCCGTCCAGGGCGGCGGTGAGCTCGTCCCAGTCGCCGCCGGCCAGGGTGATCTCGCGCGGTGCGGCCTGTTCGGCGGCGCGAATGTCGGTGTCGTTCATTAGGAGTACGCCCTCCGCTCGTCGGGCGGCGGGATGCGCGCGCCCTTGTACTCGACCGGGATTCCGCCCAGCGGGTAGTCCTTGCGCTGGGGGTGGCCACGCCAGTCGTCGGGCATGGCGATCCGGGTCAGCGAGGGGTGACCGTCGAACAGGATGCCGAAGAAGTCGTAGGTTTCCCGCTCGTGCCAGTCCGTGGTCGGGTAGACCGCGTACAGCGAGGGGATGTGCGGATCGCTGTCGGGCGCAGCGACTTCCACCCGCAACCGGCGATTGTGGGTGATGGAGTTGAGGTGATACACCGCGTGCAGTTCGCGGTCCTTGTCCTCGGGGTAGTGCGCCCCGGACACGCCCAGGCACAGCTCGAACCGCAGGGCGGCGTTGTCGCGCAAGGTTTTCGCGACCGCGAGCAGGTGTTCGCGGTGCACGTGCAAGGTCAGCTCGCCGCGGAAGACCACGATCTTCTCGATGGCGTCGCGGAAGCGCACCCCGAGCGCGGCGTGCAGGTCGGCGACCAGGTCGTCGAAGTAGCCGCCGTAGGGCGGGGGCGTGCCGCCGGGCAGGGCGACGGTGCGCACCAGCCGGCCGTAGCCGGAGGTGTCGCCGGTGCCGGAGACCCCGAACATGCCGGTGCGCACGCCGATCACTTCGTCGGCGGGCGCGGCGGGGGGCGTGGCTTGGTCTGTCGGCACGGATTCGACTGTGTGCGTCTGGTTTTCCGACGCTTTCGGGTCGATGGGCTGGTTCGATTCACCGTGGGGTTTCACGGCATCCTCCGGGGGACTTTCGGTACGGCTCGGTGCGTCGAAGGTCATCGCAGCAGCCCCTTCAGCTGAATGGTGGGGGTGCTGGCGAGCGCGGCGGCCTCGGCGGCGGCGATGGCTTCGGCGCGGTTGACGCCGAGCGGGGATTCCTGAATCTTCTCGTGCAGCTTCAGGATCGCGTTCAACAGCATCTCCGGCCGCGGCGGGCAGCCGGGCAGGTAGATGTCGACCGGGACCACGTGGTCGACGCCCTGCACGATGGCGTAGTTGTTGAACATGCCGCCCGAGGAGGCGCACACGCCCATGGCGAGCACCCATTTCGGTTCGGTCATCTGGTCGTAGACCTGGCGCAGTACCGGGGCCATCTTCTGGCTGACCCGGCCCGCCACGATCATCAGATCGGCCTGGCGCGGGGAGGCGCGGAACGCCTCCATGCCGAAGCGGGCGATGTCGAATCGCCCGCCGCCGGTGGCCATCATCTCGATCGCGCAGCACGCGAGGCCGAACGTGGCCGGCCACAGCGAACTCTTGCGCAGATAGCCGGCCAATCCTTCTACCGTGCTCAGCAGGAACCCGCTGGGCAGTTTCTCTTCGAGACCCATGTCGGACTACATCTCCTGTGCGGCTGGACCCCGCGAGCGCGGGGTGACAGATTTCGAATTCCCCCTGGCGCCAATCAATCCCAGCTGAGCCCGCCGCGTTTCCACTCGTAGGCGTAGGCGACCGAGACGTTGAAGATGAACAGCGCCATGGCGGCCAGCCCGAACACACCCAGGGCGTCGAAGTGCACGGCCCACGGGTAGAGGAACACGATCTCGATGTCGAAGATGATGAACAACATGGCGGTGAGGTAGTACTTCACCGGAAAGCGTTGTCCGGCAGCATTTCCCGGTCCGCCCGCAATGGCGTGCGGGGTGGGTTCGATACCGCATTCGTAGGCTTCGAGCTTGGCCCGGTTGTAGCGTTTGGGACCGACGAGGGCCGCCAAAATGATGGAGAAGACCCCGAACCCGGCGGCTACCGCACCGAGGACGAGGGTTGGCACCTCGATATTCACAACAGCACTACCCCTCCTGCGAGCTGGACGACGCACTACGGACGGCAGCTGCCCCGGGCGTGGGAGACCCTCGTCGTCCGCGAGGCATGGGCTGCGCGTGCGGGGCTACGACGATGTCAGCGATGCGTTTTCATGATGCATCTCCCGTGCCCGGTGTGAGCTACGGCACAGACTACAACTCAGCCGAGAAGATACAGGACGTTTCGCGGACGCGTTTGATCGAATTCGGAACGGTCTTTTATGACCGAAAAGACGTAATCACGAATTGTCGTGCGCGCAGCGAACGCCCTGGTGAACGGGTGCTCGAAAGATCAGGCGGCGGAACGATTCCGGAGCACCCCGAGCACGGCATCGGTGAGCCGGATCGGATCGATGGGATGAGAGACCGCGGCCTCGGCACGCGACCAGTTCGCCAGCCACGCATCATCGGGACGGCCGGTGAGCACGACAATCGGTGGGCAGTCCGAGATTTCGTCCTTGAGCTGCTTGGCCAACCCCAGCCCGCCGGTGGGCGCGGACTCACCATCGAGGATCAGCAGATCCCACTGCCGGTCGTCCACCTGCTCCACCACGATCGGCCCCGTCGCCACCTCGACATACTCGATCGGCGGCAACTCCGGGTGCGGCCGCCTGCCCAGGGCCAGCATCACCTGGCTCCGGGTATCGGCATCATTGCTGTACACGAGCACCCGCACCGCGGCGGGACGTTTCGCATCGGCCACGCCCCGCATGGTACGTCCTCCCTATGACTCCAGGTGGCAGCTTCGCGTGATCGCATGGTCGCGCCGCGGATTCGCCTGCCGCCCAACACCTCGACGGCCAGCGCCACACCGGCCCCGGCGGGTACCATCCGGCAAATGCGGGCAGTGCACGCAGACCGGCGCGGCCGAACGGGGGGCGATGCACATGCCCAAGCATGAGCCGGGAACGTCCGCGATCGAGGCGGCCCACGCCTCCGATCCCCGGGCGGGCGCGGCGAATCGAATCCGCGGTCGCCACGCCAGGGCCGCGACCCGCGCGACGATCCGCGGGCCCCGAGGGCGGAAAGGACTGGGGGAGAGCGCATGAGGGGGCGGGTGGAGGTGGTGCCCGGCGAGCATCCGGTCGCGTGCGTGGACGGAGTGGTCGTGGTGGTCGCGCACCGGGAGGCCGGTCCGGTGACCGCGGCCTCACGGGCGGTGTCGGTGCTCGACACCCTGGAGGAGTTGGTGCGCGAATCCTCCTCCCGCGAAACCCGGCGCACCGGGCGCACATTCGCCCGCCTGGCCACCACCTGGCTGATGGGTCGCGAGGACGAGGAATCGGTCGAATTCGGTGTCCTCACCCCCGGCACCCGCGCCATGGCGATCTTCCTGCACGGCGGCATCACCGCCGTCCTCGACGGCACCGACCACCGCGAAATCCTGCACGGCCGCAACGCCGGCTTCAGCATCGACCGCGTCGTCTTTCCCGCCCCCGACCGCGCCGCCGCCCTGTTCATCGACGACACCACACCCCGCACCACCCTGCCCGAACCCGGCGTGTGGTCGCTGCACTCCGGCCGCATGCCCGGCAGCGGCGCGGTCCTGTGGCTGCCCGGCAAGATCGAATTCCCGTCCAGCCCGCACCAATCCAGCACGACGCGCACACCCGCAGTAACTGCAATCCCCGCCGCGCGCTCGGCTCCCGAAACACCGCATTCCACCGCACCGTCGGCGTCCGCGCCGCCGAACACCCCTGCGCCCGACGCACAGTCGGCACCCGGGAGTCCGAACAGACCGAATCGTGGTGCCCCCGCAGCGGAGCGGACCGGCGCGTCGACGCCCGCGCAATTCGTGCCGCAGCAGCGCGGCGGAGATCCCATGCCGCGACCGCCCACCGCAACACCGGAGACCGCCGCGCGACCTGCCGTTACCGTGCGCGGATTCCTGTGCGCGCGAGGGCATCTCAATGACCCGCGAGTGCACACTTGCACCGGATGCGGAATTCCTGTCGACCATTCGAACACTGCGGCGCGGTCAGGTGTCCGGCCGCCGCTGGGGCGGCTGCTGCTCGACGACGGCACCGCGTACCCCCTTGATGCCGACCTCGTGATCGGCCGCGAACCGCACCGCTCCGAACAGGTGCGCCGTGGCGCGACCGCCGTGCGCATCGACGACGCCTCCGCCGGAATGTCGCGCGTGCACACCGAAATCCGGCTCGTCGACTGGGATGTGACCGTCCTCGATCGCGGCTCCGCCAACGGCACGCACCTGCGCCCGCCAGGGCATGCGGACTGGACGCGCGCGGTCCCCGGCCATCCCGCCACACTCGCACCCGGGACTCAGATCCTCGTCGGCGGCCGCATCTTCACCTTCGAAGCCCCGCACCCCCGGGGCTGACACCACCCCGAGCTTGTGAGTGGCACACACCGACAGCCCGCCCGGTCGTCGCAGCCACGTGCCCGGCGCGCACTAGCGTGGAGGACACCTGCGGACGAACAAAGGAGCGGCGATGGCTGCCGAAAGCGTGGATGTCGTAGTTGTCGGGATGGGTCCGGGCGGGGAGGACGCCGCGACCCGGCTCGCGCAGGCCGGCCTGTCGGTGATCGGGGTGGACGGGCGGCTACTGGGCGGCGAATGCCCGTACTACGCCTGCGTTCCCACCAAAGCGATGGTGCGCGCGGCCGGGGTGGTCGCCGAAGCACGCCGGGTACACGAGCTGGCCGGGTCGGCCACGGTCACCCCGGACTGGACGATCGTCGCCGCACGCATCCGCGACGAGATCACCGACAACTGGAACGACAGCGCCGCAGTGGAACGCTTCGAGAAGGCGGGCGGACAGTTCGTGCGCGGCTGGGGCACGATCACCGCCCCCGGTGAAGTCACCGTGCGCACCGACAGCGGCGAGCGCGTCTTCCATCCCGCCCGCGCCATCGTGCTCAATCCCGGTACCGCCCCGGCGGTACCGCCGCTGCCCGGCCTCGAGGGCACCCCGTTCTGGACCAACCGGGACGCGGTCGCCGTCACCGAGGTGCCCGCATCGCTGATCGTGCTCGGCGGCGGCCCCGTCGGCGTCGAATTCGCGCAGATCTATGCCCGCTTCGGCGCACAGGTCACCGTGCTCGGCGGCCGCCGCCTGCTGCCCAACGACGAACCCGAAGCCGCCGAACTGCTCACGAAAGTCTTCACCAGCGAAGGCATTTCCGTGCGCACCGGCGCCCACGCGACAACCGTCGACCACGACGGCGCCACCTTCACCGTCCACCTCGACAACGGCGAGCAGGTGCGCGCCACCCGCCTGCTGGTGGCCACCGGCCGCCGCACCGACCTGGCAGCCCTCGGCATCGGCGTCCTCGGCCTGGACGAGTCCGCGAAATCCATCCCCGTTGACGACCGATTGCGCGCCGCCGACAAGGTCTGGGCGCTCGGCGACATCACCGGCCGCGGCGCCTTCACCCACACCTCCATGTACCAGGCGCGCATCGCGGTCGCCGACATCCTCAACCAGCACACCACCGGCGCCGAATACCACGCCATGCCGCATGTCACCTTCACCGATCCCGAAGTCGGCGCGGTCGGCCTCACCGAAGCCCAAGCCCGCGAACAGGGACTGACCATCCGCACCGGCCTGGCTCAGCTGCCCGACTCCACCCGCGGCTGGCTGCACAAAGCCGGCAACCAGGGCCTGATCAAACTCGTCGAGGACACCGACCGCGGCGTCCTGGTCGGCGCCACCTCCGTCGGTCCCGACGGCGGCGAAGTCCTGTCCGCCCTCGTGGTCGCCGTACACGCCGAAGTCCCCACCAGCACCCTGCGAGACATGATCTACGCCTACCCGACATTCCACCGCGCCATCGAATCCGCCCTCGACGCTCTCGGTCCGGTTTAGACATCCACTGCCGAATCGTTGCTGTTCACCCGCTCGGAAAACCGCCATCCTGATAGACATCGATGGTCCGAGCGGTTGGGCGGTGGACAGATGCGTATCTCGGAAATCCTGCGTCGCAAAGGAAACGACGTCGTCACCATTGCACCCGATGCAACAGTGCGCGACCTGCTACGACTGCTCTCCATCCAAAACGTCGGCGCGGTCATCGTTTCCCCCGACAACACCCTCATAGCCGGCATAGTCTCCGAACGAGACATAGTCCGCCGCCTCCACACCGAAGGCGCCGACCTCCTCGACCGCCCCGTCTCGGCCATCATGACCGCCGCGGTCCACACCTGCTCACCCTCCGACCAGGTAGCCACCCTCAACCACACCATGACCGAACACCGCATCCGCCACCTCCCCGTCCTCGACAACGGCCGCATGATCGGCATAGTCAGCATCGGCGACGTAGTCAAAAGCCAAATCTCCGAACTGGAAACCGAACGCGAACACCTCGTCCGCTACCTCCACGGGTGAATCCCGGCGTCAGGGCATCAACTCCGACGTGAGACACGCGCCATCCGTCCCGAGATCGACAGTGCCGTACGTCGGATCCACGGTGAACGCTCCGCGCTCGAGATACCCGACCAGCACCCCCAGGAACTCATCGACCGATCCCGCGATCACCCCACGCCAGTCGTCATCCGCGCCGTAATTGATGACCTGCCCAGGCACGCCCGCAGGTTCCGGCGCGAAATCCACCGCGAACCCATTACCACCCCAATCAGCGGTGAACGACACCCACCCCGGATGCCAATAGTGCGCCTTCACCCGTGTGGGGGAGACACTTTCAATGACGTCGTGGTACTCCTCGTCCGGATCGTCACTCTCCTCGATGATCGAATTCCACAGCCGCCGCTCGTCGATCATCTCCTCGACACTCAACAGCCGATGACCGAAGAAGTCACCGTCACGACCGGTTCCATTGCACACGCTGTAGATCGGCAGCAGCTGCACGGGGAACGGTTCACCAAACGCCGTGCGAAAGACCTCGAAATCGGCGGCAGTAGCCGGGGACTGGAAGTGCGCCCGCTTACCGGGGGAGTGCTGCTCGTAGAACGCGAGGATACGACCCATCGTCATCACCACAGTCTCGCAGCGCCGACCGACATTGGCCGCACACCGATACGCATCGAACAGCGAGCCGGGGTGGGGGAGCGGCGGGGTTCACGCCGCCACCCTGGCTCGCCGTCGACGGTCACGGTCGAATGGTGACCGCACTCGCACATAGCCTTCGGCCACAGCCGTCACATGTGGTCGAAGACCTTCGGGTCCCAGTTCGCGGTGGGGAGTTCGACGACGATGCCGTCACCGGCACGGATGAGCTCACCACCGATCTCGATGTCGGCCAGCGCGACACGACGCACCCCGGAATGCACGATGCTCATGTAGCGCAGCAACTCGTCGATCTCATTGCCGAGCACCTTCGGCTCCACCGCGTCACGAACCAACGCCAGCTTGTCGGGCTCCTGCAGCAGGGCCGCCACCGACAGACAGATCATGCTCGCGGTCGTCTCGTGCCCAGCGACCAGCATGCCCAGACCCTGCAGCGCCGCCTCCCACACCTCCAGCTCACCGGCCCGGACATGCTCGGCCAGATCCGACAGCGCATCCTCACCGGGCGCCTCGAGCTTCGCGGCGACCAGCTCGTTCAAGAACCCCAGCAGCAGCACCATCGACTGCTGCTTCTCCTCCGGAGTGGAGGTGAGACTGAACCCGACCTCGGTGTGCTCCTGGAAGAACCGATGCTTGTCGTAGGGGACACCCAGCATTTCGCAAATCACCGTCGAAGGCACCGGCAACGCGAACGCCTCGGCCAGATCAGCGGAATTCCCCGCCGCGAGCATCACATCGAGGTGTTGATCCACATGCTGCTGAATCATCGGCCGCAAAATATCGAGCCGCTTGGGCGTGAACGGCTTGGCCAGCATCCGCCGATACCGGGCATGCTCGGACCCATCGGTATTGAACATGGAACGCGGACCATCGGCGAGCATCTTCATGCCCTCGTGAATATGCGGAAAACCCGGATCACGATAGTCCACACTGACCCGCGCATCCGCGAACAGCTCCCGCGCCACCGCATAGTCGGCACCAAGCCACTCTGAAGACGGACCGATCCGCGGGAAATATTCGTTCAAGACGCGACACCGGCACAGCGCCGACAGTGAAAGCCCTGCCCCCACAAGGGCACACCACTAAAGGAGACCACGCATGCGGATACTCATCTCCGGCGCCAGCATCGCCGGGCCGGTACTGGCATATTGGCTCACCAGGTACGGCTTCACCGTCACCGTCGTGGAACGCGCACCGGCGCTACGCAAAACCGGCGGGCACGCGGTCGACCTGTATCGGCCGGCCACGGATATCTCGGCCAGCATGGGAACCCTCGAGCGGATCGAGCAGCACGCCACCGACACCACCCGGCTGACATTGCACCGCGAAGGCGCGCGGCGGCCGGTTCGAGTGGACCTGGCCAAGATCTTCGGCGCCCAGACCGACCGGCACATCGAGATCATGCGCGACGACCTCAGCGAAATCTATTACGAAGCAACCCGTCCCGATGTCGAATACCTCTTCGGCGATTCGATCACCGCCATGTCGGCCGACGGAGACGTCGACTTCGAGCACAACCAGCCCCGCCGCTTCGACCTCATCATCGGAGCAGACGGCCTGCACTCCACGGTGCGCCGCCTCGTCTTCGGCCCGGAATCCGAGTACACCACCCACATCGGCGCCCACCTCGCCGTCGCCACCCTGTGCAGCCAAGACCCACTACATCCGACTTGAAGTACCCGCGTGGCGCAAGCCAACCGACTGCTCGCGGTTCCTCCTGCGGGCCGCAGTCGTGTTCATGCGCCCTACTACCAACCGCGCCAGGCTCTACGATTCGATGGCAGTCTGCCAGATTCCCCCCAACGACATCGATACCGTCACTGTGACGTTAGCGCGGCGGATTTTGGAAAAGCCCAGCACCAGGGGAGGGGAGTGCTGGGCTGATCGGTGTTCCAACTGCGCAATCGAAGCAAGCGCTAGTCATCGTTCTGGGCAGCGTAGAGTTTGAGATAGTCAACAGCCGCAAGCAGCCGCCCTGGATCGTCTCCGAATTTTCCCAAACCAAAGTTGCACGACGGGCAAAGTAGACCGCGGACTTCGCCCGTTGAGTGATCATGATCGACAGCCAAGGGCATTTTCGACAGGGGCTGCCCGTCCTTTCGGGGCCTACCTCCAACCTTGGCTGTGTTGATATCGGACTCATGGATGCCACAGATTGCACAGCGATAGCCCTGGAGGTGACGTAATTCGTCGTAATGCTCAGGGGTGATTCGGTATTTCGACCAAAGATTTGCCCGGCGCGCTATCTCTGGTCCCTGTCGTGCTCGCCGTGCACGTTGATAGCAGGCGTAGCAGAGTGGTGCGCGTGGACCTGGCTGCGCCATAAGGGATCTGGGCTTCCACTCACCACAACCTTTCGTTGGCGAACACAGCAGGAGTTCGCTAGGCGTCGGCTCCGTCATGGCGAGGAGTATGCCAGGGGGCACCGACATTTTTGACGTCTTCAGGTTTACATAGTGTGGATTATCGGCATTCTTACGGTGTGCACCGGAGCGGCCGAAGGTTTTGTGCGACAACCGATTTCCATGCTTTGCGCAGTTTTCGGTACGACCCACTGTTGAGCCCCTCTGCCGCGGGCGGCGTCGGTGCGGCGTGCGGGCCGTTGGTGTGATGTGACGAATTGATCGGCGCTCCAGAATGTTTCGCCACAGCACCTCGGATTCGATGGAAATCTTCCAGTTCCACGCGGTGGCCCGATCGGGGCTGGAATCGGGTCGAACCACTTTCGCGTGCCGCTCCCCTGGCCGGGTTCCCCACAGTTGATACGTCACAGTGACGTATTGGGGTGGTCTCCGTGGATGGACTCGCTATAGGGTTGTGGCGCAGTGGAACTCGAAACTACGACCAGGACGGCGGATCCGGAATGGCGATAGCGCGACTGGGTGCCATCTCGCTCGACAGTGACGATCCGGCCGGGCTCGGCGATTTCTATCATCGGTTGCTCGAGCTCGAGATCGTGTACAAGTCCGACGATGCGGTGGTTCTGCGGGGAAAGAGCCTGTATCTGACTATCGAACGGATCCAGGATCATCGGCCGCCGGTGTGGCCGGAGGGTATTGTGCCCAAGCAGATGCATCTCGATCTGTTTGTGAATGATCTGAATGAATCCGAGGCGGCGGCGCTGGCGCTCGGTGCGCGGAAGCCGGAGTATCAACCGTCGCCGGACCGGTGGCGGGTGTTGCTCGATCCGTCGGGGCATCCGTTCTGCCTGACGTTGCCGATGGACCCTGGCGTGAGCGGTTGAGGTCACCCCTCCCCCTGCCCCACTCCCCTTCTCCCCCACCATATTCCGTCACAGTGACGAATCGTGGTGGGGTGCAAGTTCATCCGTGATTCGCCCGGTAGACGCGTGCGGCGCCGGGATGCAGTGGAACGCTGCCTGTGGCGATCAAGGAACGGGCGTCGAGGAACTGGGTGCCCGCGGCTTCGGCGGGTACGAGCGAGTCGGCGTGGCGGAGCAGGACTTCGGTGAGAGCGGCGGTGGCGTCCTCGGCGAGCGCGGGTGCCGCGACCAGCAGGTTGGCGACACCGATGGTGTTGATGGCGGGACTGCCCGGATAGGTGCCGGCCGGGATGGTGACGGGGTCGTAGAGGTGGCCGAAGCGGTTGCGCATCGGGGTGGTGAGGCCGGCCAGGTCGAGGAGGCGGATACCGGGTGGGGCGAGGGCCGGGGTGGGGACGCCGCCCGCCCACAGCAGCGCGTCGATGGTTCCGGTGGTGAGGGCGGTGACCGCTTCGGCGAGGGACAGGTGGGTGATGGTGAGCGTGGCAGGGTCGAGATCGGCTGCGCGGAGCAGTTTTTCGCCGGTGCGGGCGGCGCCGGAGCCGGCGGAGCCGAGGTTGACGCGGGCGCCGCGCAGGTCGGCGACCGCGTGGATGGGGCTGTCGGTGGCGACGGCGAGTTGCAGGTAGTTCTCGTAGACGCGGCCGATGGCCAGGGGCGGGTCGGGGTGGTCTTCGAGGGAGTCGGCGAGGATCAGTGCGGTGTCGGCGTCGCCGCGGGCGAGCAGGGCGAGGTTGTCGAGGGATCCGGTGGTGGTGAGGGGTTCGATGTGGACGGTGGTGGCGGTGCGGGCCAGTTGTTGGGCGAAGGCGTGGTAGAAGCCGCCCTTCTCCCCCGCCGCCAGGCGGATCGTGCGTGGGGTGCCGGGGCTGCCGCAGGCGCTGAGCAGGGGTGCTGTGGCCGCGAGGGTTGCTGTGCGGGTGAGGAATTGGCGCCGTGACCACGACCTGCTGCGTCGCGTGGCATTGCCGGGTGTCGGGTTCATCGCGGTACCGCCGCGGGTAGGCGGATGGTGACGGTCAGTCCGTGTGGTTCGACGGCGGTGAGGGTGAGGTGGCCGTGGCGGGCGCTGGTGAGTGCGGCGGCGATGGGTAGTCCGAGTCCGGAGCCGCCGATGCCGTCGGCGGAGCTGCCGCGGTAGAAGCGGGTGGTGAGGCGGTCGAGTTCGTCGGCGGGGACGCCGGTGCCGTTGTCGGTGACGGTGAGGCTGACCCATCCCGGTGTGGTGGTGACGGCGAGCCGGGTGGTGGCGCCGGGTCCGGCGTAGCGGCACGAATTGCTCAGGGCCACATCGAGAATCTGGGCGAGGACTGCGGCGGAGACGGCGGTGTCGGCGGGGTCCTCGGGTGCGGGTTGGTGCTGCAGTGTCATGCCGGCGTCGTCGTAGGCGCTGCGCCAGGCGTCGATGCGGTCGTCGGCGATCTGTGTCGCGTCGCAGGTGTCGGGTGTGGTGAGGTCGCGGCCTTCGGCGACGGCGAGGGTGAGCAGTCCGTCGAGCAGTCCGGTGAGGCGTTCGACTTCGCGGGTGGCGCCGTGGAAGGTGCCGGCGGCGTTGGCGGGGATGGCGGGTTCGAGGGAGTCGAGTCGGATGGTCAAGGCGGCGAGGGGGTTTCGCATGGCGTGGGCGGTGTCGTCGATGAGGCGGCGTTGGGCGGCGGCGGAGTCGCGGACGGCGGCGGCCATGGTGTCGACGGATTCGGCGACGGCGCGCAGTTCGGGTGGTCCGCCGTGGCGGCGGGTCATGGTGGCGGGGGTGTGCGGGCTGGGCAGGCTGGCGGTGAGTTCGGAGACGGCGGTGGACAGTCCGGCCAGGGGGCGCAGGACCCAGCGGGCGAGCAGGAGCGCGAGCGCGGTGCAGGCGGCCATGGCGGCGAGTGCGCCGACAGCGACGACGGTCCATAGTCGGGTGATGTCGGTGCGGGCGGCGGTGGTGGAGGCGGCGATGAGTACGGCGCCGTCGACGTGGACGTCGCTGCCGATGGGCCGGGCGATGAGCACCGTGGATTGTCCCCAGGGCGTGAGGCGTTCGGGGGTGGCGGGGCGTTGGTTGCGGCGGGCGGCGCTGACGGCGGCGGTGATGGCCGGGTCGGTGAGGTCGACGCCGGCGTTCACGACGGGTTCGCCGCGGGCGTCCACGACGAGGACGGCTTCCCCGTAGAGCTCGTGGTAGCGGTCGATTTCGCGGATGAGGGCGCGGCGGTCGTCGAGGGCGGTGGCGGTGGCGGCGAGGGCGGCGAAGCGGTCGGCGTCTCCGGTGCGGCCGCTGATGAGTTGCTGGGTGCGGCTGGTGGCCGCGGTCAGGCACAGTGGTAGCGCGAAGGCCAGGACGGCGAGGGTGGCGAAGGCGGTGAGTGCGGCCAGGAGTCGGCGGCGCATTCAGTCGCCCCAGCGGTAGCCGTAGCCGCGGATGGTGGTGATGAGTCCGGGGCGGTCGAGTTTGGCGCGCAGTCCGGTCATGTGGACGTCGAGGGTGCGGGAGACGGCGAGGAAGGCGTCGCCCCAGATGCGGTCCATGAGTTGTTGTCGGCTCACGGCGGCGCCGGGTCGTTCGGTGAGGGCTTCGACGAGGTCGAATTCTTTGGTGGTGAGCGGTATTTCGGTGCCGGCGACGGTGACGGTGCGGCGTTCGAGGTCGACGCGTACGTCACCGGTGTGCACGATTCGTGCGGCCGGGGCGGTGGTGATGGCGGCGCGGCGGGTGACATTGTCGAGGCGGGCGAGCAGTTCGGCGATGCGGGGTGGTTTGATCACGTAGTCGTCGGCGCCGCTGCGTAGGCCGCGCACGATGGAGCGTTCGTCGCTGCGGGCGGTGAGGATGACGACGGGGATGGTGGTGACTTCGCGTAGTTGCCGTAGCACGGTGAGTCCGTCGGTGTCGGGTAGTCCGAGGTCGAGGACGATGGCGTCGTAGTCGCGGTGTGTGGTGAGGACTTCGCTGCCGCGGCGCATGCGGTCGCTGTGGTGTCCGCGGGCGGCGAAGGCTTCCACGAGTGCGTCCCCGACTCCGTCGTCGTCTTCGACTACCGCCAACCGCATGGTTTCCGATTCTTTCGTGTGCTGTGTGTGCTGGTGCCCGGGCAGCGTACCGCCCGGGCGTCGGCGCTTGTCCCCCGCTGGTCAGCGGGCCGTGACCGGTACGGGGTCGGATGTGCTCGGCTGGGTGTCGGCGTCGATGGTGGACGAGCGGGAGGTTTCGCGCATGAACGCGTAGGTGAGCAGTGAGATCAGGATGCAGGCCGACACGTACCAGAAGTACAGCGATTCGTGTCCGGCTTTCTTGAGGGCGAGGGCGATCATTTCGGCGGTGCCGCCGAAGATGGCGACGGTCAGTGCGTAGGGCAGTCCGACGCCGAGTGCGCGGATGCGGGTGGGGAACAGTTCGGCTTTCACGATGGCGTTGATCGAGGTGTAGCCGGTGATGATGACGAGTGCGCCGAGCATGAGCGCGAACGCGGTCACCGGGTTGGTGGTTGCGCCGAGTACGGTCATCAGCGGCACGGTCGCGAGGGTGCCGGTGATTCCGAAGAACAGCAGCAGCTTGCGCCGTCCGACTCGATCCGAGAGTGCTCCGGCGATCGGTTGCAGTACCACGAACACCAGCAGTGCCAGGAAGTTGATCCACGCGACGGTCGACTTGCTGATCCCCGCGGTATTGACCATGTATTTCTGCATGTAGGTGGTGTAGGTGTAGAACGCGACCGTCCCGCCGAGGGTCAAACCCACGACGAGCAGGCATTCACGCGGATACTGCAGCAGCACCCGCAGCGAGCCGCGCGACGATTTCGCTTGCGTCCCAGCGGCTTCGGCTTGGAACGAGGCCGATTCCTCCATTCCGCGCCGCAGCAGCATGACCACGATCGCTCCGGCGGCCCCGATGAGGAACGGTATCCGCCAGCCCCACGAGTACATTTGCTCGGAGCTGAGGAACTGCAGCAGCACGATCTGCACGCCGAGTGCGGTGAGCTGTCCGGCCACCAGTGTCACGTATTGGAAGCTGGAGTAGAACCCGCGTTTGCCCGCCGAGGCGACTTCGGACAGATAGGTTGCGCTGGTGGCGTATTCGCCGCCCACCGACAGTCCTTGCAGCAGTCGCGCAAGCAGCAGGGTCACCGGTGCCGCCAGCCCGAGTGTGGCGTATCCGGGTGTGACCGCGATCAGCAGCGACCCGGCGGCCATCACGCTCACCGACAGTGTCAGCGCCGCTCGCCGCCCGAACCGGTCCGCGTACCGTCCCAGCGCCCACCCGCCGAGTGGCCGCATGAGGAACCCGACAGCGAATACGGCTGCGGTGGAAAGCAATTGTGCGGTCGGATCCCCGTCGGGAAAGAACGCTTTGGCGAAGTACACACTGAACGCGGCATAGACATACCAGTCGTACCATTCGACAAGGTTGCCGATCGAGCCGCGCAGCACGTTGGCAACCACCCGCCGCTCGCCCGTGCCCTGGGTTCTCATCACGTCGCTTCTCCTTCCGCGGACGCCGCTTCGCGCCCGTGCGCCACCTACTGTGGCCCGTGACACAGACTCGTAGAACCCTCCTTGCGATTTCCTAACGTTCGCTTAGGACTGTCGCGTTCGAGCCGCAGCCGCGCCCGTGGGACAACCTGTGTGCCTGGAAATGTGCGAGAAACGGCCACGGGTGGGTGAGCTGGGATCTACCGTCTGAGAAAGCCTGTGGCGAGTGGATCGAGAGTTGTGATGAGTGAAGCGAATACGTCGTGTGCCGCGTTCCAGGCGATCGCCGGGGTGGATCCGGGGGCGGTGGCGGTGCGGTCGGTGGGTGGGGCGCAGGCGTTGACGTGGGGTGAGTATGCGCGGCAGGTGCGGGCGGTGGCGGGGGGTTTGGCGGCGTTGGGGGTGGGCCGCGGTGACACGGTGGCGTTGATGATGGCCAATCGGGTGGAGTTCTATCCGCTCGAGGTGGGGGCGCAGCACTGTGGGGCGACGTCGTTTTCGGTGTACAACACGCTCTCGGCCGAGCAGTTGGAGTATGTGTTCACCAATGCGGGCAATCGGGTGGTGATCTGCGAGGCGCAGTATGTGGATCGGATTCGGGCTTCGGGGGTGCCGATGAAGACGATCGTGTGCGTGGATCGGCCGGTGCCGGGGACGTTGAGTGTGGCGCAGTTGATGTCGTTGGCGCGCAGCGATTTCGATTTCAAGGCGACATGGCGGGCGGTGGGCGAGGACGACATCGTGACGCTGTGCTACACCTCGGGCACGACGGGCAATCCGAAGGGGGTGGAGATCTCGCATGCGAATCTGGCGTTCGAATGCCGGGCGTACGCGTCAGTGATGCCGGTGCGGTTCGGGGATCGCATCACCTCGTATCTGCCGACCGCGCATATGGCCGATCGGGTGACTTCGCTGTATCTGCACGAGTTCTATGGCACGCAGATCACGGTGGTGCCCGATCGCACGCAGTTGCCGGCGGCGCTGGCCGACGTGCATCCCACGATCTGGGGTGCGGTGCCGCGGGTGTGGGAGAAACTCAAAGCGGCGGTGGAGTTCTCGGTGGCCAATGAGCCGGATGCGGCGCGGCGTGCGGCGTTGACGTGGGCGTTGGAGGTGGCGGGGCGCAAGGCGGCGGCGCAGCTGGCGGGCACGACGCTGGATGAGGCGCAGGCCGCGGAGTGGGCCAAGGCCGATGAGCTGGTGTTGTCGAAGTTGCGCGCCAAACTCGGGTTGGATCAGCTGAAGTGGGCGTTGTCGGGGGCGGCGCCGATTCCAGCGGAGACGCTCGGCTTCTTCTTCGGGCTCGGGATTCCGATCTCGGAGGTGTGGGGCATGTCGGAGCTGACGTGTGTGGCCAGTGTCGCCCCGCCGCAGGAAGCGAGGCTGGGCACGGTGGGGAAACTGTTGCCGGGCTTGGAGTCTCGTATCGCCGAGGACGGGGAGTTCCTGGTGCGCGGGCCGCTGGTGATGCGCGACTATCGCAAGGAGCCGGGCAAGACCGCCGAGGCGCTCGATGCCGAGGGCTGGCTGCATACCGGTGACATCATCACCGAGGACGCGGACGGTTATCTGCGGGTGGTGGACCGCAAGAAGGAGTTGATCATCAATTCCGGGGGCAAGAACATGTCGCCGGCCAATATCGAGAACACCATCAAGGCGGCGACGCCGTTGATCGGGTCGCTGGCCACCATCGGGGATCGGCGCGCCTACAACACCGCGCTCATCGTGCTCGATGCCGAATCGGCGGGACCCTATGCGGCACAGCATGGTTTGGCTGATGCGTCGGCGCAGGCGCTGGCGGCCGATCCGGGCGTGGTGGCCGAGATCGCGCGGGGTGTGGCGGCGGGGAACACACGGCTGTCGCGAGTCGAGCAGATCAAGCGCTTCACGATTCTGCCCACGTTCTGGGAGCCGGGCGGGGATGAGATCACGTTGACGATGAAGTTGCGGCGCAATCCGATCGCCGACAAGTACGCCGACGAGATCGAGCGCATGTACTCCCCCGAGCTCGCCGAGGGCGTGCACGAACCGGCCGCTGTCGACGCGCCCGCGTAGGGAGCCGTCGGTTCGGACGGCTTCTTCGGCGCAGCCGGTGACATACCAGCGCATCTCGCGTGCGGCGGGCTCCGGGCCGCCGCACGCGGGTGGCCTACGCCACTCTTCATAACAGAGCACATGCTCTGTTATGGTTCGACTGTGCCCCGCCCCCGCATTCACGACCTCGACGCGGTCCTCGACGCCGCCGAGGCCCTCGCGGTGGAATCCGGGGCCGCCGCGGTGACCATTCGCGCGGTCGCCACGGCCACCGGCATGTCCAACGGCGCGCTCTACCACAGCTTCCACTCCCGCTCGGAGTTGCTGGCGCGCACCTGGATTCGCGCCGCGCAACGATTCCTGGACCTGCAGGCCGAACTCGTCGACGCCAGCGCCGGCGACGGGATCGAGGCCGTGGTCGCCGCCGCCGAAGCCCCGGTCGCGTTCGCGCGCCGCTTCCCGGCGTCGACGAAACTGATGTTCCTGGGCCGCCGCGACGAACTGCTGGGCACCGACCTGCCCGCCGGTCTCACCGCCGATCTCGCCGCCACCGACCGGCGACTGATCGGCATGCTCAAACGGCTGTCGCTGGCCCTGTGGGATCGCAAGGACGCCGCCGCCCTCGACACCCTCACCACCTGTGTCGTGGACCTGCCGACCGCGATCCTGCTGGATCGCGACCGGCTCACCAACCCCACCGCCCGCGCACACCTGCGCGCCGCCGTGCGCGCCGTGCTCGAGGTCGGACCCCCACCGCAGTAATCACCGATGAAGGGACACCGCATGTCCGCCACCCTCACCTACCGCGACAAGATCGCCGTCCTGGACCTGGGCGACACCGAGAACCGTTTCACCCCCGATTCACTCGCCGAGATCACCGAACTCCTCGACACGGTGATCGCCGACGGCGCGCACGCCCTCGTCACCACCGCCTCGGGCAAGTTCTACTCCAACGGCCTGGACCTGGATTGGCTCTCGGCCCACGGTGACCGCGCCGAATGGTATGTGGCACAGGTGCAGTCGCTGCTGGCGCGCCTGCTCACCTTCCCCATGCCGACCGCCGCCGCCATGCCCGGTCACGCCTTCGGCGCCGGCGCCATGCTGGCCATCGGCCACGACGTGCGGGTCATGCGTGAGGACCGCGGCTACTTCTGCTTCCCCGAAGCCGATATCCGCATCCCGTTCACCAAGGGCATGGCCGCCATCATCCAGGCCAAGCTCACCCCGAAGGCCGCGGTCGCCTCGATGACCACCGGCCGCCGCTTCGGCGGCCCCGACGCCCTGGCCTACGACATCGTCGACGCCGTCGCCGCCGAATCGGCCGTCACCGACACCGCGGTGGGCCTGCTGGCCGGTCTGGGCCCCAAGGATCCCGGCACCATCGGCGCGATCAAGAACGTCATGTACGCCGACGCGGTCAGCGCACTGACCCTGCCCACGGTCTGACACCGAATCCGGGTGCGGCCGAACCCTTTACCAGTCGCGGCCGATGGCAGGTTCGAAGATCGTTGCCACCTTCAGGGCGTCGGTACAGGAGTCGGCGCCACTGTGGAGCAGGCCGATCTTCACCGTGCCCGCCTGCGTGCAGGGATTGTGTACGTTGACCGGCCGCAGCGGCGACCTCGTTCAGTCGGTCCACCTGTGCAACGGGTACGAATGTGACGGCGTAGCAACCAACGCCAGCTACCTCGGTAAGGAACTCGGGACACCCCAGGAACCCAAGCGGTCGCCCGAGGTCACATCTACCGCCACATGCACGCTTCTGCCGATGTCAGGGCGGGCTGCGACGTGTGTCAGGCGGCGGGAGAAGCGGTTCGCTGGATTGCCAAATGATCGGACAGGGCACCCTGGATTCAGCCGCTTTTCGTGCCTCCTCAACCGAATGGTGCGGTCCGGAGTCAGGCCAGAACGGCGCCTCGTCGCGCAGGGCTTTGAAGGAGACGTAGTAGGCGTGCCCGGTCGGATCGAGAAGCGGTTCTTCGTCCGCGTCGAGCGTGCCGTCTTCCTTGCCCAGCTCGTACCAGAAGTCGTGGTCGAGACGGACGACGAACACCGGTGTGGCGATGAGATTGTCATACAGCCATGAACCTGTAGCGACGATATCCCGACCATTCATGATGACCAGATGTTACGCGGGAGTTGGGAGGGTACCGGCTTCGATGCCTGGCCAACGTCCTGAAATGCCTGCGGGCTCAGGCGGTCATCAGACCAACCAGTGGTTGGCATGCCTGCCACGTGGATCGAGTTCGATCCCCACACCGATCTGTACGAACAGTGGAAGGTGATCGATAACTTCACTTCCCGCCGGCCGGTCGTCGTGATCGAGTACCGGGGCTCGGAACGCGACAGCCTACTCTGCGGAGCGATGCCCGACGGGCGAGCACACGAAACTGCCATCAGAGGGAGTGAACGGCGACACGGGACGGATGGCTGTCGGTCCCGCGTCCTACTCTGAGTCCGGGAGTGTGGCCTCGTCATCAGTTGCGAAGGCTTTCAATACAATCACGCCTTCGGTATCTACAGCACCCTCTGCGCCGACTGGTCCAACGGTCACGGGGCCGTCGACCGTCTCGCCCGCTCGCGCATCGTCGGCGAATTCTGCCCAAGTCGTGGGGCTTCCGTCGGGGATACGTGGGTCAGCTTCCCAATCGTGGCTGGCGTCATTGAAAGGATCTTTCACCGCATCGACCCTATCGTTGCGAGGGCACCGGGCGGCGCAGGCAGGTTGGCCCTGTTCGTTGCAGCCGGTCTTTGTCGATCCTGGGCAGGGGTCAGGGGGTGGCGGTGTGCAGGTGTGGCAGCAGGTGTGCGGCGACGGCGTCCGGGTTTTCGGCGTGCAGGAAGTGGCCGCAGTCCGGCAGTTGGGTGTGGGCCACGCCTGCGTGCTCGGCGACGAGGCGTTGCAGGTCCGCGGACAGGGCGCCGTCGCGGCGGCCTGAGAGGGCGAGGGTGGGCAGTGGGGGCTGGGGCGCCATGAGCAGGTGCTGGAATTCGCGGGTGGCGGAGCGGTGCACGGTGAACAGGGAGCGGTAGTAGCGGGTGGCGGCCCAGGCGCGGGTCGGGTCGGTGAATACTGCTGTGGTGGGGGCGAATTCGGTGTCGGTGAAGTTCCAGCCGGGTGACCAGCGTCGCCACAGGGCGCGTATGAAGGCCGCATGGTCGCGGGTGAGCAGCCGGTGCGACCAGCCTGCCTGCATGAGTGGGATGTAGGAGGACATGACGAGCTGGCGGGGCAGCAATGGCAGCAGTTGTGGGGCGAAACCGTCCCCGAAGGGCGGGATGGCCAGCAGTGTCAGCGACAACCACGGGGCGGGAGTCTGTTTGGCGAGCACGATCGCGGTGAACGCACCCCAGTCGTGGCCGATCAGGTGTGTCGGTGGCGCGCCGAGGGCGTTGTGCCAGGCGGTGATGTCGGCGCTGACCGCCATCAGGTCGTATCGTGCTGTGCGGGAGGCGGATTCGCTGGTGTAGCCGCGTAGCCAGGGCGCGAGGACCTGGTAGCCGGCATCGAGCAGGTGCGGGATCAGCCCGTCGAAACTGTGCGGAGTATCCGGGAAGCCGTGCAGCACGATCACCAGTGGTGCGCCCCGATCCCCGAAATGCCGCGCCGACAATGTCAGTCCGTCACGGCGCAGGGTCAGCAGGGTTTCGGTGGGCGGCGCGTCGGGCATGGGCAGTCCTCGGTGTCGGCGATGATCCGCACCGATTCTAGAACGCGTTATAACAATGTGGTGGGCGGTTGTTCTGCAGGGCCACAACGGGAACGGGCCCTGCGCCCGGAACGGTGTCATTCCGAGTGCAGGGCCGTTCGGGTCAGCGGCCGCGCCAGACCGGTGGGCGTTTCTCCACGAAGGCGCGCATGCCCTCCCCTGCGTCCTGGGACGACAGGGCCGGGGCGGCGACTTGGCCTTGGCGGGTGAAGGCTTCGGCGGTGCTCCAGTCCGGGGCTTGGTCGATGATCTGTTTGGAGGCGTCGATGCTCAGCGGGGCGTTGACCGCGATTCGTTCGGCCAGGGCGAGGGCGGCTTCCAGCGCCTTGCCGGGTTCGCTGACCTGGTTGATCAGGCCTAGTTCGGCGGCGCGGGTGGCGGTGATGGGGTCGCCGGTCAGGGCGAGTTCCATGGCGATAGCGCGGGGCAGGCGTTGTGACAGACGCAGCACACCGCCGCCGACGGCGACCAGGCCGCGTTTGACCTCCGGGATGCCGAAGGTCGAATTCTCGGCCGCGACAATGAGATCTGCGGCCAACGCCAGTTCGCAGCCGCCGGCCAGAGCGGGGCCTTCCACGGCCGCGATCAGCGGTTTGGCCGGCGGCTGGGAGACCAGGCCGAGGATGCCGCGTTTCTCGGTGACCGGAACCTCCCCGCGCGCAGCGGCTTTGAGGTCCATGCCGGCACTGAAATAGCCGCCGGCGCCGGTGAGGACGGCGATGCGGGCGTTCGGGTCGGCCTCGTAGGCGTCGATGGCGCGTTCGAGCCCGAGCGCGGTCGCCAGGTCGATGGCGTTGCGGGCGTGCGGGCGGTTGAGCGTGATGATGGTGATGTGGCCGCGGCGTTCCACCAGCACCGGCGGAGCGGGCGGGGCGGGCAGCTCGACACGCGCCGTGCCGTCGACGGTGATCCGGTCGCCGATGACAGTGACCGGCAGGCCCAGCAGGTCCCGTTCGGCGAGCTCGTCCAGCACACCGGAGTCGGTGCTGCGCAGCAGGACTCGCTCCCCCTTGGGGGTGATCAGCGACAGGATCGCCGCCTCGGGCGCGCCGTCGCGGTCGTAGGGCAGCGTGTACGCCTCGACCACGGCGGGGCCGTCGTAGCCGGTGCGGGCGGGTCGGGCGGGCGGGTGCTCGATGACGGGGGTGAGATGCCGGTAGGCGGCCGCGGGCGGGGTCGTCGAGTACACGCCGAGCGCGTGTTTGGTGACATACCAGCCCAAAGAGGTGGCCAGCCCGAAGGTTCCGGGTTCGGCGCGCAGTTTCCGCACCAGTGTCGCGACCGCGTGGCCGCCGTAGTTGTTGCCGGGCCCGCCGCCGAAGGTGAGCCCGCCGGTCACCGACAGCGGGCGCTTGGGGTCGTCGATGGGCAGTCCGAGTTCGCGGGCCGCGATCTGCACCGCGACCGGGAAGCACGCGTACAGGTCGATGTGGGTGAGGTCGTCGGGGCCGATGCCGGTGTGGTCGAACACCGCCGCGCCCAGGGCGTGGATGGCCGGGGACGCCGCCAGTTCGGTGCGTTCGCTGACGAACCATTCGTCGGTGCCGGAGGCGCCCGCGTGCAGGAACACCCACTGCTCCTGCGGGATGCCGGCGGCTTCGGCGGCCGCGGCGCTGCACATGATGATGCCGCTGGCCATGTCGACGGTCAGGTTGGCGCATTCGAGTTTGGTGTAGGGCGCGGAGATCATGCGGTTGGCGTCGGTGACCGTGGCGATCTGTTCGGCCGAGAACTGCTGCGGCTGCCAGGCATCGGGGTTGTCGGCGGCCACCGCCGACAGCCGCGACCACAGCCGCGCCACCGTCTGCGCGTGCTCGGCGACGGTGTTGCCGAGCCGGCGCCGGTTGGCCGATTCCAGCAGCGCGTACATATTGATCGGGGCGAGCAGCCCGGCCGCGGTCTCGGCGGCATTGTTGGCCGGTTTGTCCACCCCGACCGTGCGGGTCGGGCGCACGTGCGCATCCTGCACCGGCCAGTCGGGGGTGAGTCCGGCGCGTTGCGCGGCGGCCTGGGTGGCGCCGGCTTCCGCGCCGGTCACCAGCACGATGTCGTAGTCGCCGGCGGCGATGGCGGCCGCGGCCTCGTTGAGCACCAGCTGCCCGCCGTCGCCACCGAACGGGCTCGACTGCACGGTGTCCACGGTCTCCGCGCCGACCGCGGCCGCCACCAGCGCACCCAGGTCCCGGTACTGCCAGGAGGTCGGGGCGACCGCGAACACCGCGTCGGCGCGGCGCAGGAAGGCTTCGCCGGCACCGGAATCGGCGGCTGCGGCGCGCAGCGCCCGCACCGCCAGGTGCGCGGGATCGGGACGGGCCGGGTCCGGGGTGCGTTCGACCACCTGGCCCACACCCACCAGCACCGGCGTGGTCGGCGCGAGCACCGCACCGGATGCCTTGTGCCGCACTGCTTTACGTCCCGACCGCCCGCTCTGCGGGGTGGCCGAGGCGAGGGCGGCGGGCAGGGCGGCCAGCGAATCGCGCAGCGCCTCCCCCAGGCTGCGTGCCACCGACCCGCCCAGTGGGCCGTCGATCGGCGGGCCCGCCAGGCCGGCATCGATGTAGACCGTCGACCCGGATCCGGTGGGGGTCACCGTGATCCAGAACCCGAGGCTCAGCCCCTGCGGTCCGGTGCCGCGCAAATGCAGTCCCTGATCGCCGGCTTCGGCGACCCGCCAGCGCAGCTCGGCCGGTATCCCCATGAATTTGGCGTGCTGCGCGAACTCCACTCCGGCTTCGGCCTGCCCGGGCGCCTCCCCACCCCATCCGGCGTGGAAGGTGAACCAGTCCGGAATCTTGGACAGGTCACTCAGGTACGCCCACACCGTGTCCGCGTCCGCCGGGACCTCGTGCTGGGCGTGCGCGGTGCGGGTGAACTCCGCCAGCCCCGCCGGTGGCGTGTGCTCGCCGAGGTCGGCGATCGGTTCGGGGGCGCCGCGCCCGGTGAATCCGGCGATCAGTTCGCGCACCAGGCGCGGATCCTTGCGCACCGCGTCCAGCAGTTCACCTCCCGCGCGCAGTTGTTTGCGCACCGAGCGCAGCCGGTCGAATCCGGGCATCGCGGTCACCGTCGTACCTCCTCATTGAGGGTGAGAGCGTTCGACTCTCACCGTATCGGCATGGCGGGCGTGCCGGGAGGTCGAGAATCGAACTGGCTGCTCACACACGCGGTGAACCGGCGGACGGCAGAGATGTTCCCGCCGCAACCGGTGGCGGCGGCCGGGGCCGCGGGCTGTGGTGCCGGTCAGGCCGACCGGGGCAAGACGGTGTCGTGCTGCTCGTCCCAGCGCGGATAGTCGGTGTAGCCCACGCCCTCTCGCCCGTAGAGCACCTC
Source organism: Nocardia huaxiensis (assembly GCF_013744875.1). Taxonomy (NCBI): domain Bacteria; kingdom Bacillati; phylum Actinomycetota; class Actinomycetes; order Mycobacteriales; family Nocardiaceae; genus Nocardia; species Nocardia huaxiensis. The sequence goes on along the minus strand of NZ_CP059399.1, from coordinate 5,309,439 downwards.
CTCCCGGACCGGCGCCAGGGGCAGGTCGTGCGCGATGCGCTGCACCAGGTCGGGGTTGGCGAGGAAGGCGCGCCCGAAGGACACCAGATCGGCCAGGCCCGCGGCGAGGACCGCGTGGGCCGCCGAAGGGGTTGTGCGGTCCCGGTTTTCGCCGACATTGGCGATCAGCGGGCCCGACCAGCGCGGCCGCAGATCACGCAGCGCCGGATAGGCGTCGTCGTCGGTCAGATGCAGGTAGGCCAGGCCCGCGCCGTCGATCTCCGACAGCAGCGCCCGATACAGCGGCGCCGGATCGGTTTCGCGCATACCGAACTGCGGGTTGCCCGGCGACAGGCGCAGTCCGGTGCGGTGCGCGCCGATCGCGTCGGTGACCGCGGTGAGCACGCGCAGCGGCAGCCGCAACCGGTTGGCGATGCTGCCCCCGTACTCGTCGGTGCGCAGGTTGGTGTTGTCGGCCAGGAACTGGTGCAGCAGATAGCTGTTGGCGCCGTGCAACTCCACCCCGTCGAACCCCGCGGCGATCGCGCGCCGGGCCGCGTCCGCGAAATGCGTGACAGCCGCGTCGATGTCGGTGCGCGACATCACCGCGGGAATGATCGGGGCCGCTTTCGTGTCGTCGTAGAGGTGCACGTGTTCCGCATCGATCACCGCCGACGGGCCCGCCGGGATCGAGCCGTCGATGCGCGCGCCCGGATGGCCTTTGCGTCCACCGTGCATGAGCTGGGCGAAGATTCGCCCGCCGGCGGCGTGCACGGATTCGGTGACGTGACGCCAGGCGTGTTCGTGGGCGTCGGTGTGCAGGCCCGGCACCCATGCTTCGCTCTGCCCGCTGGGGTGCGGCCAGATGCCCTCGGTGACGATCAGCCCGGCTTCGGCGCGCTGGGTGTAGTAGCGGGCGACCTCCGCGGTCGGCGACCCGTCCCGGTGGCTACGCAGGCGCGTCATCGGCGCCATGACCACACGGTTGGGCAGATTCAGTGTGGCGCTTCGGAATTCGGTGAGCAGCATGCGGCAACGGTAGGACCTGACATCAATGTCAGCTGCAAGAGGAGACGGCGATGAAGATCGGTGAGCTGGCACACAGGACCGGGGTCAGCGTGCGCTCGCTGCGCTACTACGAACAGCAGGGGCTGCTGCACGCCACCCGCACCCCGGGCGGGCACCGCGACTATCCCGACTCCGCCGTGGATCGGGTGATCCGGATCCAGCAGATGTTCGCCGCCGGATTGCACAGCGCCACCATGGCCGAACTGCTGCCCTGCACCCACGACCGCGACGGCACCCCCAACGCGCACACCACCCCGTTCCTGCTGGCCGAACTGTCCCGCCAGCGCGCGCACCTCGACGCCTGCATCACCGACCTGCACCGGGCACGGGAAGTACTCGACGAGGTCATTGCCGCTGCCGCCGGCGCGCACTCGCCGGACCCGCGGACGTGAATGCGGTGGCACAACACCGGTTCGGGCTGTGTGCTCCTATTCGAGGGCGTCGACGATGCGCGCGAACACCTCGTCGGCGTCGCCGGTCACCGGCACCGTGTAGCAGGGGATGCCCCCTTGGCGGGCGTGGTCGCGATAGAACTCGAGCACCGGGCGCTGCGTGGACTCATACAGCGCGAACCGTTCCCGGAATCCGTCGGCGGCCGAGGCGTCGAATCCGGCGCGCGCCGCCACGCGCGCCATGGTCTGCTCGGCCGGTTCGTCGAGCAGCACCACCGCACGTAAGGGGGTGCCGCGCATCATGAGCCGCCGGGTCAGCAGTTCGGCCTGCGGCACGCTCGACGGCAGCCCGGCCAGCAGGAATCCCTGCTCGGCCGCGACCCGGTCGAGGTGGCTGAGCAGCATATCCACCGGCAGCGCGTCACCGAGTTCGGCGCCGCGGTCGAACAATTCGATCGCGCGCCGCCCCAGTGCGGTGTCGGCGTCGATCTCCGCGCGCACCGCGACACCCAGATCGATCGCCGGTATTCGCCAGTGCTCGGCCACACGCTCCTGCTGGGCCGCCGCACCCGATCCGAGCGGTCCCGACATCATCAATCGCATACCCGAACCCCCGGAATAGCGCGATGGAACGCACTCAGCGTCCCATGCCCGCCAAACCCGCGCATCCCCAACAGAATTCGCTGCACGGTCGCTGAGCGGTGCGGCGGCGCAGGTCAGCCTGCGTGGGGTGGCGGGTGCAGGTGGGCGGCGAGTTCGGCGCGGCTGCTGATGCCCAGCGTCATATACACGTGGCGCAGATGGTATTCGACGGTCTTGGGGCTCAGGAACAGTGCGGCCGCGGTTTCCCGGGTGGTGCGGCCCGCCGCCAGCGACAACGCGACCTGGCGTTGCTGCGGGGTGAGCCGGTCGGTGGCGGGGTTGGCGCGCGGGCGCACGGTTTCGCCGGTGGCGTGCAGTTCGGTGGTGCAGCGGCGGATCCAGGGTTCGGCGCCGAGCTGTTCGAAAACGGTGAGAGCCGTACGCAATTGGATGCGGGCGTCGCGGCGGCGACGGGCCCGGCGCAGACGCGCACCGTAGGCCAGGCGGGTGCGGGCCTGCTCGAACACATCCGGGGTCCGCGCATGCCAGGCCAGTGCCGCCTCGAACGCCGCGGGCATCTGCGGGTCGGCGGCGAGCAGCCCCGCGCAGCGTTCGGCGCGGGCCAGCGACCACGGCTGACCCTTGGCGCGCGCCGACGCCGCGAACGCGTCCGCGACGGGTGCGGCCGCTTCCGGGCGGCCCAGGCGCACATACACTTCCACCAGATCCGGGGCCGGGTCCACATCCGGATCCCGCACTCCGAGCGTGCGCAGCAGCGCCGCCAGTTCCTCCCAGCAGGCGCGCGCGGTCTCGGGATCGTCCCCGGCCAGTGCGGCGTCCCCGCGCGCCTGCAAGGCCCACACCCGGAACACGTGCACCCCGCGCGGCTCGCAGATCTCCAGCGCCGCCGCCACATTCGCCGCGCACTGCGACAGCTGCCCGAGCCGGGCCTGCACGCACGCCAGGCCCGCCAGATTGCCCGCCAGCTCCAGCGGCCGTCCCGTCTCCCGGGCCAGCCGCGCTCCCTCGGTGTAGGTGGCCACCGCATCGGCCCACCGGTCGGTCGTCGACTCGTCACGCCCGGTCAGGAACAGCAGCAGCGGCAGCATCCCCACCGCCGCCTGCGCCCGCACCCGGTCGGCCACGTGCCGCAACAGCAGTCGCCCGTCTCCGCCCGCACTGGATTCGCGAAGAAACAACGGCCCCAACGCCATCCAGCTCAACCGCGCCGGATCCCGGTCCCACTCGGGGCTCAGCTCGGCCAGCGCGGCCCGCACCTGGCGGGCCCCGCCGCGTCCGGCCAGGATCCGCGCCATCCCCGCCGCCAGCTCCCCCAGCACCCGTGTCGGCGGCGACGCCCACGCCAGCACCCGCTCCAATGCCAGCGCCGCCCGCATCTCGGTCTCGGCATCGAGCAGATAGAACCCCGCCAGCACTGCCGACCCCAGCACCGACACCGCCGCGTCGGCCCCCTCGGCATCGATCGGCGCGTCGACGACTTCGCCTGCGCCCGTGCCGGTTTCGGCCCCCGGATGGCTGCGACCAGCACTACCTGCCCGCGGCCGGATGGCTGCCGCGCCGGTGACGGCGCCCGGCTCGCTGGGCCGGCCACCGTCGGAGTCTGTTCGGGCAGACCGGTTGTGCCCGTTATGGTGCCGGTCCGCGAAGGGCGGGTGCTGCTCGGAAGCGGCGGGCAGGGGTGTGTCCCAGCCGCACAGGGACGGCCACGGTGGGGTGCGCAGCGCGGTGGCGACAATGTCGCGGACGCGGGCGGGGTCGCCGTCGTCGAGGGCGATGGCGGTGGCCACCGCGGCGATGCCCATGGCTCGTATCGGGGTGAGGCCGTCGGGGTGCACGCTGTCGACGAGGCGGCGGGCGCGTTCGGTGCGGCCTGCGCGCCACGCGGATTCGGCGGCGCGCAGCAGCCGGTCGGCACGGTCGGCGCAGCCCGGGCTGAGCGCGGCGGCCCGTTCGAAGGCGGTGGCCGCCACCGCGTACGCGCCACGTGCGGCCGCGCGTTCACCGGCGGCGCAGAGTTGATCGGCGACCGGTGCGTCGGGTCCGATGGCGGCTTCGGCCAGATGCCAGGCGCGCCGGTCCGGGTCGTCGGTGACCGCGGCCAGGCTGCGGTGGGCGGCGCGGCGTTCGGCGGGACCGGCGGCCTCGACCACGGCGGAACGGGCCAGGGGGTGGCGGAATTGGAGGTGGTGCGGGCTCAGACGGACCAGGCGGGTCGATTCGCCGGCGGCCAGATGCGCCGGGTCGGTGCCGAGAGCGAGGCAGGCGGCGGCGATGGTGTGCAGGTCACCGCCATCGAGGGCCGCCACCAGCAGCGCGGTGCGGGCAGGCGGGTCCAGTGCGGCGGCCTCACCGAGGTAGGGGCGGGCGGCGCGGGCGGGCAGCGGAACCGGCGCGGTGGGTGAATGCTGTTCCAGCGCTTCGGGATCCCGGCACAGTTCGACGATGGCCAAGGGGTTGCCGCCGGTGAGCCGGTGCAGGGTCGCGGCCAGGTCGGGACCGACCGGCCAGCCGGTGCCCGCGGCGGCGAGGGTGGCCGCGGCCAGCGCCGCGGTCGCCGCGCTGTCGAGCCCGCGCAACTCCAGTCGCGGCACTCCGGCAGCCCGGCACAGGAATTCGCTGTCGGTGCGGCAGGCGATCAGGACCGCCACCGGGTCCGCGCACAGTCTGCGCACCGCGAACACCAGGGCCTCGGTGGACGGATCGTCCCACCAGTGCGCGTCGTCCACGATCACCAGCACCGGGCGTTCCTCGGCCGCCCGGCAGATCACACCGAGTGTCGCCGCCCCGATCGCGAATCGATCCCCGGGCCCGGGGTCGGCTTCACCGTCGCCTCGGCCGTCGCGCCGACGCGGCCCGGCGGGCCGGTCACCGGCCGGATTCATGGTGCGCGGGCCGGGCTCGACCCGTATCGGGTCCGCGGCCACGGTGGCGGGCGCGGGCATGGACAGGGCATCGTGCAGGGCGGCGGCTTGGCGAGCCGGCAGGTGTGCGGAGAGCCCGAGGATGGGGCGCAGCAGCTGGGACAGGCCGGCGAAGGGCAGTTCGCGTTCGGATTCGATGCCGCAGGCGCGCAGGATCAGGCAGGAATCGGCGTCGGCGACAGCGTGTTCGAGCAGGCTGGTCTTGCCGGTGCCCGCGTCGCCGGTGACCACGAGCGCGCCGGCGTTGCCCAGGCGCGCCGCGGCCGTTGTCTGTCGGAGCGCTGTTTGCTCGCGGTCACGGCCCACCAGCATGTTCCGAGTGTAGGAATCGGGGGCGGGTGCGGCGGCTCACCCAGGGGTGGGATTCACCCACCCTGACCTGTGTTGCGGAACCCGCAGGGCCGCAAGGGCACTCGGGGTCGCTGTCAGCCGGTGGTGGCCGCGCGCACGAGGGATTCGAGTTGCCCGGCGACGCGGTCCATCGGGGTGGTGCTGTGTTCGGCGCGGCACATGGCGATGGCGCCTTCGACGGCGGCCACGATGAGGGTGGCGGTGGCTTCGGCGGTGCCGGCGGGCGCGCCGTGTTCGCGCAGGGAGGCTGTCAGGAGCTCGGTCCACTGGTGGAAGGCGGCGGCCGCGGCCTGATGGGGGGCGGATTCACTGTCGGGCAGGTCTTCGACGGCGACGGCCAGTACAGGGCAGCCGGCGCGGAAGTCGCTGGATTCCACGACTTTTCGCCACAGGATGAGGAAGGAGCGCAGTCCGTCGAGGGGGCCTGCGCGCAGGTAGTCGGCCAGCAGGGCGGCGACGTGGTCACCGGTGTAGGTGATGGCTTCGGCGGCGAGTTGCTGTTTGCCGCCAGGGAAGTAGTGGTAGGTCGAACCCAAGGGTGCGGCGGCGTGTTTGGCCAGTTCGCGCACGCTGGTGGCGTTGAGGCCGCGGCGGCGGATCATGTCGGCGGCGCCGGCCACCATGCGCTCACGCGCCGCGGGGGCTTGGTCGGCCATGCACACACTCCCTGTCTATGACGGTTGTTATAGCTTACCGCGAGAGGTATATGACACTCGTTAGAGACCGGGCTCATGCACCGCGTTCTTCCGCGCACTGTCCCAGCAACGCATCGCCGGACTCGTCCAGGAGGTGACCCAGCGCGCCAACGCCTGGCCGCTGCGTCGGACCGAAACCCAGGGGGGTGCCCTGATGCGAGCGGGGCCCGCGATGCCCGACGGTGAAGGGGTAACTGCCTTCGACCGCAAAGGGTTTCCTGATGACCAGCACTGTGGAATCGGCTCCGGTGGATCCCGACAAGCTCATGTCGTTCGTTCTGACCGCTGTCGGGGAGGTGGGGGCGGCGTTGAACGCGGCGCTGGTCGTGCTCGGCGACAAGCTCGGCTTATACCGGACCCTGGCCGGGCTGGGCCCGATGACCGCGGTCGAGCTGGCCGAGGCCACCGGCACCGACGCCCACTATGTGCGGGAGTGGCTCAATGCGCAGGCCGCCGGACAGTACCTCACCTATCAGCCCGGTCCGGGCACCTACACGCTGCCGCCCGAACGTGCGGTGGCACTGACCGATCCGAGCAGTCCGGCGTTCCTGCCAGGGTTGTTCCAGCTGGCGGTGGGCACGATCGTCGATTGGCCGCGCGTGCTGGAGGCCGCCCGCGACGGCAGCGGGATCGGCTGGCACGAACACGGTCCGGACGTGCATTCCGGATGTGAGCGGTTCTTCCGCCCCGCCTACCGCGCCCATCTGGTGAATGACTGGTTGCCCGCCCTCGACGGTGTGGTGGACACGCTGCGGCGCGGGGCCCGGGTGGCCGATATCGGGTGCGGGCACGGGGCCTCGACGATCCTGATGGCACAAGCGTTCCCGCACTCACGTTTCCAGGGGTCGGACGCGCATCCGGAGTCGGTGCGCACCGCGTCCCGCCGCGCCGCCGACGCCGGGGTGGCATCCCAGGCGAGGTTCGAAGTGGCTGCGGCGCACGAGTTTTCCGGCGACGGCTACGACCTGGTGACCACCTTCGACGCCCTGCACGATATGGGTGATCCGGTGGGTGCGGCGCGGCGGGTGCGTCAGGCGCTGGCGCCCGAGGGCACCTGGATGATCGTGGAACCGGCCGCCGGGGATCGGGTGGAGGACAATCTGCATCCGATCGGGCGCGCCTTCTACGGATTCTCGACCCTGCTGTGCACGCCGTCGTCGCTGTCGCAGCCGGTGGGTGCGGCCCTGGGCACGCAGGCGGGTCCCGCGCGGTTGCGGGATGTGGTGACCGCGGCCGGATTCGGGCACTGCCGCATCGCGGCGGCCACACCGTTCCACATGGTGCTGGAAGTGCGGCGGTGACCGCGCAGACCCGGCGGGCCGTCGAACCGGTGCGTACCGGTGTCGCCGACCGCGACGGGGTGCCGATCGCGTGGGCCGAGTACGGGTCCGGGCCGGTGACCGTGCTGTTGCTGCCCACCTGGTCGATCGTGCACTCACGCTGCTGGAAGGCGCAGATCCCGTATCTGGCACGGCATTTCCGGGTGCTGACCTTCGACGCGCGCGGCAACGGCGCGTCGGGGCGGCCGGTGGGTGCGGCCGCCTACACCGCCGAGCAGCATGTGGCCGACGCGGTCGCGGTGCTCGATGCCACCGCGACCGGCGCCGCGGTGCTGGTCGGGTTCTCGGCGGGCGCGACCTGGGGTGTGCGGGTGGCCGCCCTGCATCCGCAGCGGGTGCAGGGGCTGGTCGCGGCCGGGCCGGCGCTGGATTTCACGGTGTCGGCGCGGGCACGGCTGTGGCAGCAGCGCTCCCCCGCACCGGCCGGGTGGGGCTTGTTCAACCGGAGTCATTGGCTGGCAGGCGGTTTCGAGGAGTTCACCGAATTCTTCTTCGCGCAGATCTTCAGCGAACCGCATTCGAGCAAGCAGATCGAGGACTGCCGGGCCTGGGCGCGCCAGACCACCGCGCAGGCGGTCGCCGACGCCACCGACGGCCGCTTCGGCGAGGCAGCACAGGCCGATGCCGGCGCACAGGTCGCACCGGTGAGCCGTGAGCAGGTCGAAACCCTGTGCCGCGCAGTGCAATGCCCGGTGCTGGTGATCGTCGGTGACGAGGACGCGGTGGTGCCGCCCGCGGTGGCCGAACGGCTGGCCGAGCTCACCGGCGCGGATCTGGTGCGCGTGCACGGCGGCGGGCACGCACCCCCCATGCGCGATCCGGTGCTGGTGAACGGGCTCATCCGCGATTTCGTCGACCGCGTGCAACCGCGTCCGCGCCGGCGCACCTGGACGCGCGCCGCCCGCCGTGCACCCCGCGCGCTCTACCTGTCCTCCCCGATCGGACTCGGCCATGCTCGCCGCGATGTGGCCATCGCCGCCGCCTTACGTGCACAGCGCCCGGATCTCGAGATCGAGTGGCTGGCTCAGCATCCGGTCACCACGGTGCTGGCCCGGCACGGTGAACGCATTCATCCGGCCTCGCAGTGGCTGGCCAGCGAATCCGCGCGCATCGAATACGAAGCCGCCGAACATGATCTGCACGCGTTTCACGCGATCCGCCGCATGGACGAAACCCTGGTCGCCAATTTCATGGTCTTCGCCGATCTGGTCGCCGAGCGGCACTACGACCTGGTGATCGCCGACGAAGCCTGGGAGGTCGACCATTTCCTGCACGAGAATCCCGAGCTCAAACGCTTCTCCTATGCCTGGCTCACCGATTTCGTCGGCTGGCTGCCGCTGCCCGACGGCGGGACCGAGGAGGCCGCGCTGACCGCCGACTACAACCTGGAAATGCTCACCCAGCGGGCCCGCTATCGACGTTTACGTGACCGGTCGGTGTTCGTCGGCGATCCGGACGACATCGTGCCGGACACTTTCGGCCCCGGCCTGCCCGCCATCCGCGACTGGACCGAGCAGCATTTCGACTTCAGCGGCTACATCACCGGATTCGACCCCGACGCCCTCGACCGCGACCAGCTGCGCGCCGAGTTCGGTTACGGTGCGCGCGAACGCGTCTGCGTGGTCACCGTCGGCGGCTCCGGTGTGGGGCAGCATCTGCTGCGCCGGGTCCTGGACGCCGTGCCGCTGGTGCGCGCCACCGACCCGGACCTGCGTTTCGTGCTCGTCGCGGGCCCGCGCATCCAGGCCGAGGCACTGCCGCGGGTGGACGGTGTCGAGGTGCACGGTTTCCTGCCCGACCTCTACCGGTATCTGGCGGCCTGCGATCTGGCGATCGTGCAGGGCGGGCTGACCACCTGCATGGAACTCACCGCCCGCCAGGTCCCGTTCCTCTATATCCCGCTGCTCCACCATTTCGAACAGCAACGCCACGTCCGCCACCGCCTGGACCGCCACCACGCCGGTCGCTGCCTCGACTACCAGACCGCCGCCGACCCGGCAGCCCTGGCCGAGGCGATACGCAAGGAACTCACCATCCAGCCCGCCTATCTGCCGATCGGCGGCGACGGTGCCGCCGTCGCGGCCGCGATGCTCGCCGAACTGCTGTAAACGTCGGTCCCGCATCGTCTTCCGGCCGCTGCCCCGGCCGGGAGACCGGTCGCGAAACCGATGCGGGTGGGGGCTTCGCCGGCGACCGGAGCCCCCACTCACCCGCACCGCGCGGGCTCTCCCCGTTACGGGAGGTCTTGCGCGCGGTGGGGATTCAGAGCTGGATGCCGAACAGGGCGTCGACGGCGTCGCGGATCAGGCCCGGCGCGGCGGTGTCCGGGCCGCCGTAGCCGAGGGCCTGCTGGGCCCAGCTGTCCACGGCCGCAATCGCTTTGGGCGTGTCCAGGTCGTCGGCCAGGTGCCGGCGCAGGCGTGCGACGGTGTCGGTGGCGTCCGGGCCGGAGGTCAGCGCGGTGGCCGAACGCCACCGGTCCAGGCGCGACAGGGCTTCGGTGAGAACCGTATCGGACCATTCGCGGTCGGCGCGGTAGTGGCCGGAGAACAGGCCCAGGCGGATGGCGGCCGGGTCGGTGCCGGCGCGACGCAGCTTCGACACGAACACCAGGTTGCCGCGCGACTTCGACATTTTCTCGCCGTCGAGGCCGATGAGTCCGGCGTGCACGTAGTGGCGGGCGAAGCGGCGGCCCTTGACCAGGGCTTCGGCGTGCGCGGCGGAGTATTCGTGATGCGGGTAGATCAGGTCGCTGCCGCCGCCCTGAATATCGAATTCGGTGCCGATGCGATTGAGCGCGATGGCCGCACACTCGATGTGCCAGCCGGGGCGGCCCGCACCGAACGGCGCCGGCCACGACGGTTCACCGGGACGCTCCACCCGCCACAGCAGCGGGTCGATGGGGTCGCGTTTGCCCTTGCGGTCCGGGTCGCCGCCGCGTTCGGCGAAGAACCGGTCCATGGTGGCCCGGTCGTAGCCGGATTCGTAGCCGAACTGTTCGGTGGCGTCGTGACGGAAGTAGATGTCGGGGTATTCGGCGTCGTCGACGACGTACGCGGCACCGGTGACCAGGAGTTTGTCGACCAGTTCGACCACTTCCTGCACCGATTCGATGGCCCCGATGTAGTCGCGCGGCGGGATGACGCGCAGCGCGGCCATGTCCTCCCGGAACAGGTTGATCTCGCGGGTGCCCAGCTCCCGCCAGTCGATGCCGTCGCGGTGCGCGCGTTCGAACAGCGGGTCGTCGACGTCGGTGGTGTTCTGCACGTAGTGCACGTCGTGGCCGGCGTCGCGCCAGAGCCGGTTGACCAGATCGAAGGTCAGGTAGGTGGCGGCGTGCCCGAGGTGGGTGGCGTCGTAGGGGGTGATGCCGCAGACGTACATGGTGGCGGTCGGGCCGGGGGTGACCGGGCGGACCTGCTTGTCGGCGGTGTCGAACAGGCGCAACGCTGGTCCGGATCCGGGAACGGTCGGGACAGCGGTATCGGACCAGGACTGCATGATTCGAGGTTAACTGGGCGATCGACCGCGATCGTGCGCGCCCCCGCTCAGCGGTATGCGGAGCCCGCCGCGCACACCGGTCCCGACCTGGACCTTAACCACTGATGCTGAAACGTCAATGGTTGAAATCATGATGGTGGCAACGTTTTCGCCGACACCGCGACCGGGGACACGGTCAGAACGCGGGCCACGGAATGGGGCGCGAGGAGTTCGGCACCGGCATGACCGGTTCGTGCAACAGCGCCTGCGCCCGCGCCGCCAGGGCCTCGATTTCGGTGCCGGTGATCAACTCGCGCAGCCGCGCACCGAGTTCGCCCGGCAGGGCTTTCACCAAAACCTTGATGTCGGTGAGCAATTCGTCCTCGACCGGTTCCCCCGCCCACCCCCACAGCACGGTGCGCAGTTTCGGCTCGGCGTGCAGGCTGATGCCGTGATCGACCCCGTAGAGGCGCCCGCCGGCCCCGGCCAGGGCGTGCCCGCCCTTGCGGTCGGCATTGTTGATCAGCACATCCAGCACCGCCATCCGGTACAGCCCGGATTCTTCGGAGTGCACCAGCGATACCGGCTGCCCCGACGGGTCCAGGGCGCGCAGCACTTCGCGGTAGCCGTCGGGAATCTCCCCGACCGGGCACAGGTCCACCGGGTCCGGTCCCACCCGGTCGTCGGGCCCGTCGATCCAGCGTTGCACCATGCCGGGCCCGAACGGCCCGTCACGCAGCACGGTTTCGGGAATCACGCCCCACCCCAACGCTTCCGACACCAGATACGCCGCCACTTCCCGGCCGGCGAGGGTGCCGTCGGGGAAGTCCCACAGGGGTCGTTCACCGCGCACCGGCTTGTACACCACCCGCAGCGGGGCGTCGCCGTCGCCGATCTCGCACACCAGCGTGGCATTGCTGGCGGTGGTGACCTGCCCGATCACCGTCATCGCACCGGTGCGTAGCGGGTCGTCCACGATCTACTCCTCGACGCCGGTCGCGCCGAAGATGTCGCCGCGCTTGTAGCCGTTGGTGCGCACACACATGTGTCCCTTGGCCGACAAGGGTTCCCCGCACAGCGGGCACGGCGGCCGTCCGGCCGCGATCACCCGCGCCGACCGTAGCGCGAACTCCCGCGCCTGCACCGGGGTCAGGAACACGCGCACCGCGTCGGGTCCCTCCTCGGTGTCGTCGAGCACCACCGATTCGTCGACCTCGGTTTCGGTGATGGCCAGCAATTCCACCACCACCGCGCCCGCGTCGGCGTCCCAGCCCAAACCCATGGTGCCGACCCGGAATTCGGCGTCGACGGGCGTTTGCAGCGGCGCCACGTCGGCCACATCGGGCGCCGGTGGCGGCACTTCGGTTCCGAAGCGGCGCGCCACTTCGTCCAGCAGAAGACCCATCCGATCGGCCAGCACCTTGACCTGCTGCTTTTCCAGCAGCACGCTCACCACGCGCGGTTCCTGCACGGCCTGCAGGTAGAAGGCGCGGTCGCCCGGCTCGCCGACAGTGCCGGCGACGAAACGATCGGGGGTGCGGAAAATGTGAATGGCTCGGCTCATCTGCACCTCCTGACAGCTACTCAACGACACTTATGAATCGGGGCGTCCCGCAACCCCATTATCCGTACTCCCGGTGTTTCCCGTTTCCCCGCCGGGAACCGGCCCCGATCGGGCCTCGCTGCCCGACTGCGGCGAAATCGCCGCCAGACTCGACAGATCCGAGCCGGTGTCGTTCACCCGCCACACGTACGGGGCGGTGGGGGTGTAGCGGATGACGCTGATCGAGGCGGGTTCGACCACGATGCGCTGGAAGCCGTCCAAATGGATGCCGTAGGCGTCGGCGATGATCGACTTGATCACGTCGCCGTGCGTGCACGCCACCCACAGCACATCCCCGCCGTGCTGCTCGGCGAAGCGCCGATCGTAGTCGCGGATGGCGGCCACGGCCCGAAACTGCACCTGCGCCAAGCCTTCTCCGCCCGGGAACACCGCACCCGAGGCATGCCGCTGCACGACCTTCCACAGCGGCTCGTTCACCAGCTCGGCCAGCGGGCGCCCGGTCCAGTCGCCGTAGTCGACCTCGAGCAGCCGTTCCTCGGGTTCGGCTTCCAATCCGAGTTTGTCGGCCAGGGGTGCGACGGTGCGCTGGCAGCGCAGCAGCGGCGAGCACACGATGTGTTCGACGGGCAGCGACCCGAGCCGCTGAACCAGCGCATTCGCCTGCTCGCGGCCACGGTCGGTCAACTCGACGCCCGCGCTGCGGCCGGCCAGGGTGCGGGCAGTGTTCGACGTGGACACGCCGTGCCGCAACAGGATCACCGTCACCGTGACAGCCTACTGGCTACGTTGCCGACACGACGCCGGTCGCCAGCAGCGCCATCACCGTCAGGCCGAGGATGATGCGGTAGCCGACGAACCAGTCGAGGGAGTGTTTGGCGACGAACTTCAGCAGCCACGCCACCGACGCGTAGCCGACCACGAACGAGATCACCGTGGCCACGAAGATCTGCGGACCCGAGGCGTTGAGGCCCTCACCGGCGGGTTCGAAGGCATCGGGGAGGCTGAACAGGCCCGAGGCCAGCACCGCGGGGATCGCGAGCAGGAACGAGAACCGCACGGCCGCCTCACGAGTCAGGCCCAGGAACAAGCCGGCCGTCGACGTCGCACCCGAACGCGACACGCCCGGGATGAGGGCCAGGCATTGCGCGAAACCCATGATCAGGCCGTCGCGGGTGGTCAGCTGCTCGATCGGGCGCTGCTTGCGGCCGTAGTACTCACCGGCGGCGATCACCAGCGCGAACACGATCAACATGGTCGACACCAGCCACAGATTCCTTGCGCCGGTACGGATTTCGTCCTTGAACAGAAATCCGAGCACACCGATCGGGATGGTGGCGATGATCACATACCAGCCGATGCGGTAGTCCAGCTGCCGCTGCGCATCCGCGTCCAGCGCGTACCCGCCGGGAATGCTCGGGTCGTAGACGGGCAGCACCGTGGTGGGCGCATCATGCAGCGGCACCGGCTGTTTCGCGCGGCCGTTGATCTTCTCCCAGTTCACCCCGAACCACGCCTGCAGGATGCGCCAGATGTCCTTGGCGAAATACACCAGCACCGCGGCCTCGGTGCCCAGCTGGGTGACCGCGGTGAACGACGCGCCCGCGTCGTCACCGAAGAACACCGCCGACACGATGCGCATATGCGCCGACGACGAAATCGGCAGAAACTCCGTCAAGCCCTGCACCAGGCCCAGCACCACGGCCTGCACCCACGTCATCGCCTCGCCCACACACACCCTCCAAATCCGAATCGTCGGCTGCCGCTGGACAATTCGCCCAACGACGGCGATGCCCGGCCGGTGCCCCGCGGGCACGCCCCGAACACCGCAGCGACCCTACAGGCTGCGCCGCAAACGCGAGCGGCGGTCCGGTGGATCAGCGCGACAGCGGGATTCGCCCCAGCAAGATCGACTCATCCGGCCGGTCACAGACACGCTCGGGACAACAATCCGGGTCGCCTTGGCGCGGCAGAAGGGACATGTGCGCTTAGGCTGGCCGGTGTGACGGAAGTGCAAGCGCGGTGATGGAACAGCGGACGGTCGGACGCAGCGGACTACGGGTCTCCCGCCTCGGGCTGGCCACCCACACCTGGGGCAGGGAAACCGATGCCGACGATGCGGCAGCACAGCTGGAAGCCTTCGTGGAAGCCGGCGGCACCCTCGTCGACACCTCCCCCGCCTACGGTGACGGCGCCGCCCAGCGCATTCTCGGCGAACTCGTGCGCGAAATCGGGCGAGAAGAACTCGTGCTCAGCGGAACCGCCGGGCACACACCGGTTCTCACCGACCCCGCCGCCGGACCCATGCCCGCCACTCGCTGGACCGTGGACGCCTCCCGGCGCACCATGATGCGCCAGCTCGACCAGAGCCTGGCCATCCTGGGCACCGACCACCTGGATCTGTGGACGGTGGCGGCCTGGGACCCGCACACACCCCTCGAGGAGATCGCCGACACCCTCACCTGGGCGGTGCGCACCGGACGCGTCCGCTACGCCGGCGCGCGCGGCTACGACGGCTGGCAACTGGCGACCCTCGCCGCCGCCGCGCCGCTGACCGCCGCACAAACCCCCTACTCGCTGCTGGCCCGCGGGGTCGAACACGAATTCGTGCCCGCCGCACAGCATCACGGCATCGGCGTCATCGCCACCGCACCCCTGGCCGGGGGCATTCTCACCGGCAAATACCGTGACGGGGTGCCCGCCGACTCACGCGGCGCCGACGAGGCCACCGCCGCCGAGATCATCGCCCGCCTCGACGATCACGCGATCCGGGTGGTGGACGCGGTCGTCACCGCCGCCGACGGACTGGGCACCTCCCCACTTGCGGTGGCACTGGCCTGGATTCGCGACCAGCCCGGCGTGGCCAGCCTGCTCGTCGGGGCCCGCGATATCGGGCAGCTCACCGGAATCCTGGCCGCCGAAACCCTCGAACTGCCACGCGCCATCGCCGCGGCGCTCGGGGATGTGAGCGCCCGCACCGAATGAGCACCGACCCGACCCGACCCGGCGCGGCCGGCAGGAACCGGCAATCGCTGTCCGACCCCGGGATCGGGGGCGGGGCCGCGCCCAGGCGGGTTGCTTTCCCCGCGATCGAGGAGGCTAGCCTTACCTGCATGAGGTTCCGCGTGCGCACCCGAAAAGCCCCACTTCGGCACCTGCTGCTCGTGCTGTTGGGTACGAGCCTGGTCGCCGGCAGCGCCGCCTGCACGAGCAACCAA
The DNA here is from genome assembly GCF_013744875.1 of Nocardia huaxiensis. Taxonomy (NCBI): domain Bacteria; kingdom Bacillati; phylum Actinomycetota; class Actinomycetes; order Mycobacteriales; family Nocardiaceae; genus Nocardia; species Nocardia huaxiensis. Next base: position 5,293,831 of record NZ_CP059399.1, on the reverse strand, counting down.
TCGGCAACTGAGGGGCGGACCGGGCCGAGCACCGCATCGGTCGGCGACCTCAACCCGACGCCCATCGGACCGGAACCCGCGCAGACGCTGCCGGTCACCGTGAAGTCCTACGACGGCTCCGACGTGACCGTCACCGACGCCAGCCGCATTGTCGCCGTGGACAGATACGGGACACTCGCGCAGACCGTGTACGCGCTCGGACTCGGATCCAAACTGGTCGGCAAATCCAACTCCGCTGCGTTCCCCGCAGTGCAGGACGTACCGACCGTCAGCAGCGGCAACGGCACCATGAGCGTGGAATCCGTTGCGGCACTGCGACCCTCGATCCTGCTCACCGACACCACCACCGCCACACCGGCACTGCGCGACCAGCTGAAAGCCCTCGGCATCACCACCGTCTACTTCGATTCACAACGCACCATCGACACCGTCGCCCCGCAGATCGAAGCCGTCGGCGCCGCCCTCGGCGTGGCCGACGCGGGCAAAGCGCTCGCACAGCGCACCCGCGACGAAATCACCGCCGCCGTCGAAGCCGTACCGCAGCAAACCAATCCGCCGCGCATCGCCTTCCTGTACCTGCGCTCCAGCGCCATCACCATGATCGCCGGACCCGGCTCCGGCGCCGACACCCTCATCACCGCCATCGGCGGCGTCGACGCGGGCACCGCCTCCGGCATCACCAAAGACTTCCTGCCCATCACCAGCGAAGCCATGATCGCCGCCGCACCCGACGTCATCCTCGTCATGACCGACGGCCTCGACTCCGTCGGCGGCGTCGACGGCGTGGAGAAAATCCCCGGCATCGCCCAGACCCCCGCCGGCAAGAACCGGCGTGTGGTCGACATGGCCGACACCGTGCTGCTGTCCTTCGGCCCCAACACCGGCCGCGTACTCGCCGCCCTCACCAAAGCCGTCTACGGCACACCCGCCGCATGAGCGAAACCGGCAAACCGGCCACCGAGCACACCGTCGATTCGGCCATGCCCCACGAGATCTCGGCAGACGCCGTCGACCCCGAACCCGCACGCGATGCACGCCGCGCCTCACGCACAGCACTGATCTTCGGCGGCGCACTCATAACACTGGTGCTGCTGGCCATGCTGTCGGCCGGCATCGGACAGGTACCGACCAGCTTCGCCGAAGTCGCGGGCAGCATCTTCCACAAGATCGGACTCGACTGGGGACCCATGCCACAGCACCCCGCCGGATACGTGACGCTGTGGGAAGTACGATTCCCGCGCGTCGTACTCGCCATGCTCGTCGGAGCCGCGCTCGCGACAGCCGGTGCACTATTGCAGGGAGTGTTCGCCAATCCCCTCGCCGAACCCGGAGTTATCGGCGTATCAGCGGGTGCGGCAGTCGGAGCGGGCACGGTCATCGTGTTCGGAGGCGCGTTCGCCGCCGCCTGGTCGGTGGCAGCCGGCGCCTTCATCGCCGGACTCGGGACCACACTGCTGGTGTACGTGCTCGCGCGATCCAACGGGCGCACCGAAGTGGTGACACTCGTGCTCACCGGTGTCGCCATCAATGCATTCACTGCGGGACTGCTCTCGTTCCTGCTGTTCACCGCCTCCCCGGCCGCACGCGATCAGATCGTGTTCTGGCAGTTGGGCAGCCTCAACGGCGCAACTTGGCAGTCGGTGTACGTGGTCGCACCGCTGGCCCTGATCGGGGTCGCGGCCGCAGTGCTCATGTCCGCGAAGCTGGATCTGCTGGCCCTCGGCGAATCCGCAGCCCGGCATCTCGGCGTCGACGTGGAACGCCTGCGACGCAACGTCATCGTCGTCGTCGCCGTACTCGCCACCGCCGGTGTCGCATTCACCGGCGTCATCCTGTTCGTCGGCCTCATCGTGCCGCACCTGGTACGCATGCTCGTCGGACCCGCACACCGGGTACTGATCCCCCTCTCGGCCATCCTCGGCGCCATCGTCCTACTCGCCGCCGACATCGGCGCCCGCTCCCTGGTCGACAATGCCGACCTGCCGCTGGGCATGCTCACCTCACTGGTCGGCGGACCGTTCTTCTTCTGGCTGCTGCGCCGCACCCGCGCCAGCTCGGGAGGCTGGGCATGACCACCAAACGCAGCCTCACCACCCTGTTCACCCGCGAACACGCACTACCCGAAACACCCCCGGCAGGCACCGCCACACTGCGAGCACGAGCCGTCGCCGTCGAACGCGGCAACGGCCGACGCATCCTCGACGGAATCGACTTCGAAGTGCGCGCCGGGCAGATCATCGCCCTCGTCGGACCCAACGGCGCCGGAAAATCCACGCTCCTGGCCGCCCTGGCCGGAGAACTCGACCTCGCCGACGGCACAGTCGAACTCGACGGCACCCCGCTCGACCAGTGGACACCCCTCGACATGGCACGCCGCCGCGCCGTCCTCCCACAATCACACACGGTCGGATTCCCGTTCACCGCACGCGAAGTCGTCGCCATGGGACGCGCCCCCTGGGCCCGCACCAACCGCCAGGACCACGACGACCAGCAGATCGCGGCCGCCATGACCGCCACCGACGTCACCCACCTCGCCGCACGCCCATTCCCCGCCCTGTCCGGCGGCGAACGCGCACGCGTGGCACTCGCCCGCGTCCTCGCCCAAGACACCGCCACCCTGCTGCTCGACGAACCCACCGCCGCACTCGATCTCGGACATCAGGAACAGGTCCTCACCCTGGCCCGCGACCGCGCCACCAAAGGCGCCGCCGTCGTCGTCGTGCTACACGACCTCGGGATCGCCGCCGCCTACGCCGACCGCGTCGCCGTCCTCGAAGCCGGAGCCATCGCCGCCGACGGACCACCCCGCGAAATCCTCACCACCGAGCTGCTCAGCCGCGTCTACCGGCATCCCGTCGAGGTATTCGACCACCCGGTCACCGGCGCACAGCTCGTCCTACCGGTCCGCGGATAGCGAACCGATCAGCTCAGCGCCACACCAGTTTCAGCACCGCCGGCGTCAACAACATGCGAATCACCGTGGCATCCAACACCAAGGCCGCGATCATCCCGTACGCGATGTACTTCATCAGCACCAGATCCGAGAACCCGAACGCCCCCGTCACCACGATCAGAATCAATGCCGCCGAGGTGATCACCCCACCGGTGTGCGCGATCCCGTACCGAATCGCCTCCGGCGCATCCGCGCCATCCGCGCGCGCCTCCGCCATCCGCGACTGCAGAAACACCTCGTAATCGGTGGACAGACCGAACAACACCGTCACGATCAACACCAGCACCGCGAACATCAACGGCCCCGGCGTGAAATCGAACAGCTCCGCCCCGTGCCCCTCCACGAAAATCCAGGTCAGAATCCCCAGCGTCGCACCCAAACTCAACGCGCTCATCACCACCGCCTTGAGCGCCAGCACAATCGACCGGAACGCCGCGTACATCAACGCCAACGCGGCCACGATCAGAATCGCCGCCAGCAATGGGAGCCCCTTGATCAGACCCTGGATGCTGTCTCGTTCCAGCGCGGGCACACCCGCCACCATCACCTCGACACCCGCCGGATCCGGGATCGCCCGCAACCGCGCCATCACCGTGTCGGCGTCCCGCTTGTCGACCAATCCCGACGCCAGCACCGTCACACCGTCTTTGGTGGGCGCCACCGGATCGAACGGACCCGTCATGAAACCCGCCGTCGATTGCATCGCCTCATGCCGGATATCACTGAGCTGCTGCGCATTACCGCCCCGCACCACCAGCTTCAACGGCTCGGTCCGGAAACTCGGAAACAGCCGATCGAAGTCCTGCTGCGCCACCCGCGCCGGATTGTCCGACGCCAGATACCGCTCACTCAACCCACCGAACTCGATCGCCCGGAACGGCAGAATCAGCAACAGCAAACCAGCCACCACCGGCACGATCACCAGCCACGGCTTCCGCATCGCGAAAACCGCCAGCCGCGAAAAGAACCCGGCATCGATCTGCTCGGCCGTGCGAATGCTGGCCAGCCGATGCCAGCCCAGAAAATCGATCCGCCGCCCCACGATCGACAACACCGCCGGCAACGCCGTCACCGACAACACCGCCGCCAGCAGCACCGAACTGATACCGCCCAACGGCACCGACCGCAGCACCCCGTTCGGATAGATGAACAACGCACCCAGGCTCACCGCGATGATCGCCGCCGAGAACAACACCGTCCGGCCCGCCGTCGCGATCGTGCGCGCCGTCGCCTCCTCCACACTGCGCCCGGCCGCCAGCTCCTCCCGGAACCGCGTCACCGCGAACAACCCGTAATCGATCGCCAAACCCAAACTCACCAAAGTGACCACGGCACTGGCGAACACATTCACCTGCAGATGATCGGTGAGCATCCGCATGATGCCCTGCGTCCCCAGAATCGTCATCCCGCCGATCAACACCGGCAGCAACGCACCGATCACCCCACCGAACACGAAATACAGCAGAATCGCCACGATCGGCAGCGCGATCAACTCCGCACGCTGGATATCGTTCTGCATCCCGGTATTGATGCCCTCCACCACCGGCTGCATGCCCGCCAACTGCACCGTCGTGCCGCCCGGCCCCGAACCCGCCGCACCCGCACCGAATTCGTTCTTGATCGCCATGTAGTTGTTCACCGTGTTGGTGCCGCCGTCACCACGCAGACCGATCGAGGCGAACGCGTGCGTGTGGCTCGCATCCACGAACTGGCTGTCCAGCATCGAACCGTCCCAATACGAATCGATGCGCAGAATCCGATCGGAATGCTTGCCGCGCAATCGATTCAGATCCGCCGCCACCGCCGCGTGCACGGCCGGATCGTCCAGGGTCGAGCCCTGCGGAGCGGTGTAGAGGACGATCAGATCACCGTCGGTATCGCGCCCGAACGTGGAGTCGGCCAGCTCCGAGGCCGCCACCGACTCGCTGGACTCGTCGAACCAGCCCTCCTGGGTCAGATGATCACCCAGATCCCGGCCGTAGTAGCCGGACCCCAGCACCGCCAGGGCGAATACCGCGAACACCAGGTACCGGTTCCGGTGGATGAAACGCCCCCACCGTAGGGATCCGGTTTCGAGCATCAGCCGCAGGCCGCCGTGCGGTAATCGGCCGAGCGCAGAATGCCGCACAGATCGGTGCGCGAGATCTTCCAGCGACCATCCTTGGACACGAAATGCACCACGGTGGTGCGGACATTCGTGCCCGAGCCGTCCTTGTCCAGGCTCAGCGTCGCGGTCAGCGTGCCGTCATGGTTGTCGAACACCGGATCCTTCACGCCGTAGACGGCCTTCGGATTGTCCTGCAGCGCTTTGTACATGTCCGGAATGGCGTCCTTGAACGCCTCACCGTCCTCGATCAGCGCGGTGCGCTCGGAATCGGGCAGGTTCGGATCCAGCGCCGCCTTGATCTGCGCATCGAGTTCGGCGGCCGTCGGGAGCGGGGGCTTGGCGACGCTGCTGCTCGCGGCCGCGGCGGCCGAGGAGGAGCTCAGAGCGGCATAGGCCGAGGAACGGGCCGCATCCACAGAGGCGTCGTCACCCGAACCGCTGCCACCGCAGGCGGTCGCCGCCGCGGCGAGTACGGCGAGAATCAACGCGGAGCCGGCCGGTCGTCGCAATGCCATGAACATCCTCGTGGTTCGAACTGCGGTTGCTTGCCGTTAGTTTGGCACGGGTTCGGACGAACACCCCAACTGGTAAGCGACACACGGGTGGTCGGCCGGGCCCCTCCCCTCCTTTGCGGGTTTTGAGGTGAGGGGTGCGGTACGTGAGAGTGTTGAAGGACGAAATACATAGTTAGATGCGCATATCGACGTATAGATATGCTTTTGATCGAAGGATCATGTACGGCACCGACCCGATTCCGTACCCGGCCGGTCCTACATCCCGTCGATGACCGCACCCAGGCGGCCCAGCAGCGCTCGCACGGTGACTTCCCGCCCCGCGACCGGGGGCGCAGGCGCGGCGGCCACCGCTTCCGCTTGCGGAACCAGGTCGCGCACCAGCGCGATCACACTGCGCTCGTCATCCAGATCGATATCGGTGACCGGGGCTTCCGCGACGGCGACCACGTCTTCGGGGGCCGGCACGTCGCTGTCCAGATCAGGGCGGTAGATCTCGAGCCTCAGGGTCGATCTGACGGTGCGGAAGGCGAAAGAGCGCCCGTCTCCGGTGGTCCCGAACCCGTGCGCGTAACGACCCACGGTCACGTCTTCGACGGTGAAGCCCGAGGTGTGGTCGATTACCAACGAAACTCCCAGAAAGGTCTGTGTTCACTGTCCACCGTAACCGCTGCCTCCGACACCGGCAGCGAACGCGCATGTCACGTCATACGGCTGGGTATACCCCGTAGGGGACGTGCCGACACCGGCACCCCCGCGTGCCGGGCCCCGCAGGTCGGCATGGTCAGATTAGGGAGCACGCATGATTTCGTCGGCAGGTAAGGAGTTCGCTGCATGCGCCGTCGCGGCTGGATCCGCTCGGCCCTCGCGGGCGCGACCGTGGTGACCCTGCTGGCCGGATGTTCGTCCACCGACGACGCCTCCGGCAAGCCGACCATCGAACCCCCCTCCCCCGCCGTCGCTCCGGCGGCTTCGGTGACGCCGACGGGCGAGATCATCCCGAGCTCCCCCGTTCGGCTCCTGCTGGCCGAACCCTCGACGGGGATCCTGGGCAAGGTCCTGACCGACACCCCCGATCTGTACCTGGAGGACCTGGCCGCGAAATCTATGCGCACCGTGCCCCTCGGTGCGACTGCGACCGCGCTGGCTCTCGGCAAACCCGGTGAGTTTCTCGTCGGCGTGCCCGGCCAGGTCCTGCGCATCGACGCGGCCACCGGGAAGACCACCGTCGTGACCGTGGACGGCGAGGTGCGCTCGGTCGCGCTCCGCGGGGACGGCCTGGTGGTCGGGCTCGGAGACGGCAAGGTGCTGCTGGTGGACGCCAACGGCGCTCTGCAGCAGACCATTTCGGGTCTGGTCTCGGCCGATGTGGTCGACGCGTCCGATGAACAGGTAGTGGTGCTGGACCGCCGCCAGACTCTCATCAGCGAGCTGAACCTCGCCGACGATCGGCTCGGGCTGTCGCTGCGGGCCGGTGACGGCGCGGTCAATATGATCGGCGACCACTTCGGCCGCCGCATCGTCCTCGACACCGCGGGCGGGGAACTGCTGGTCTACACCGCTGATCCATTGGTCCTGCACCAGCGTTTCCCGGTAGGCTCTTCGCCCTACGCACTCGCCTACGATCAGCGGTCCGAGACCGTGTGGGTGACGCTGACCGGCAGTAACGAAGTCGTCGGCTACGACCTGTCGACGGGTATACCGGTAGAGGTGGGGCGGTACCCGACGGTACGCCAGCCGAATTCGGTGACCATCGACAGCCGCACCGGTGACATGTTCGTGGGGTCCGCGACCGGCGACGGTCTGCAGCGGATCGCCGCGGACCAGCGGAAGAGAGGGCAGTGATGGCTCGGGCCTCACGTTCAGCGCACGCGACGCGCACATTACCGGCGAGCTGGGAAGAGGAAGCCGCCGATGACGAATGGGAATACGTCCCCCTACGACTACCCCGAGAAATGAATCGCGTCACCGCCTCCATGCGGCTCGCGATCCAAGCCGAATACGGCGGCTGGGAACTATCGCGGGTGCGTGCCTACACCGACGGGAGCCGTCGGGTGTTGCTACGCCGCCGCAAGAGCGCCCTGCTGTCCCCGACACCCGAGGCGGTGATGTAACCCGCATGGCCCTCAAAGACGGCGCTGTCGAGCGCTTGTATGCCCTGCTGTTGAAAGTGATGTTCCTGCTCCCTCCGGAGCGTATCCATCACTTGGCTTTCGGTGCCATGAAACTGGCCACCCGCTTCGGATTCGGGCGCGCGTTGACCGGCAAAATGCTGGTCGTCGACGATCCGATCCTGCGGACCCGGGTCTTCGGCGTGGACTTCCCCGCGCCGCTGGGCCTGGCCGCCGGTTTCGACAAGAACGCCGAAGGCGCCGACACGTGGGGCCCGCTCGGCTTCGGCTACGCCGAAATCGGCACCGTCACCGCGCAGGCGCAGCCCGGCAATCCGGGCCCGCGCCTGTTCCGTCTCCCCGCGGATCGCGCCCTGATCAACCGCATGGGTTTCAACAACCACGGTGCGGCGGCCGCGGCCGCCCACCTGGCCCGGCGCTCCCCCGGCGGCATCCCCATCGGCGCCAATATCGGCAAGACGAAGGTGGTCGAACCCGCCGACGCCGCAGCCGATTACGCCACCAGCGCCCGTCTGCTCGGTCCCCTGGCCGACTTCATGATCGTCAATGTCAGCTCCCCCAACACCCCCGGTCTGCGTGACCTGCAAGCCGTGGCGTCGCTGCGTCCGCTGCTGCAGGCCGTGCTCGACAAGGTGTCGGTGCCGGTGCTGGTGAAGATCGCCCCCGACCTGTCCGACGAGGACATCGACGCCGTCGCCGACCTGGCGGTGGAGCTGGGCCTGGCCGGAATCGTGGCCACCAACACCACGATTCGCCGCGACGGCCTGTCGACCCCTGCCGCGGAGGTCGAGGCGATCGGCGCCGGCGGTCTGTCCGGTCCGCCCGTCGCGGACCGCTCCCTCGAGGTCCTGCGCCGCCTCTACGCCCGCGTGGGCGACCGTCTGGTCCTCATCTCGGTGGGCGGCATCGAAACCGCCGACCAGGCGTGGGAGCGCATCCTCGCCGGAGCGTCTCTGCTGCAAGGCTTCACCGGCTTCATCTACGGCGGCCCGTTCTGGGCCAAGCGCATCCACGACGGTCTCGCGGCCAAGCTGCGCGAGAACGGTTATTCGAACCTGTCCGAGGCGGTCGGCGCGGGCCACACCGCGCGCACCTGAACCGACTGCGGTTCCCTGCAATAGATTTCGAGCAACTGCTCGCTGACGCATGTCGGCGGGCAGTAATGTTCGATGCGCATGTCACCACGCAACGATTCCCGCACACTCGGGTATGTCGGCTCGGCACTCGATCCGAGTGTCGTCGCTGTGCGCGGCGTTCTCACCATGTTGCGCACACGCGCCGGGCTCAGCTCGGATCAACTGCGCCACAGCGAGATCGACGCCCACGCTCTGACAGTGCTCAGCACGGTGCGGCGCTATGCGCAGATGTACGCAACAACGCCCGAAGACGCTGCGCGCGATGTGATCCAGCTCGCCACCCAGCAATTGGCGCCGACGGATCGATTGATTGTGGACGCGGAGTTGCGCCTCGAATTGTTCCGCGCAGATCCACCATCGGGCATCGACCTGGATCAGCTCTACAGCGCACAACTCGCGACGCGGCGTCGATATCTGATGCTGCACTGGCAACCGCTGCACGAGGCGATCCGTTGCGAGACAGTCGTATCCGCCCCCACCGCGCGAACCCTGCGAGGAGGAGCGCACGAGATACAAGCGTTCACCGCGCTCGCCCAGCTGCTGGTCTCCGGAATGGTGCCATTCGGCGAGGGGCGGGCCACTGTCACGGTCGTGGGTGACGCAGCCATGGATCACGTGAACATCGTGGAGCAGATTCCTCAGCCCGGTTCCTCGGTGTGGGGTGATTTTCAGCGTCATCCCGGAGGCAAGGGGCTCAATCGCGCGGTGGCTTTGTCCCGCTTGAATCTCGACGCGCGCCTGATCGCCGCGGTAGGAGCCGATTCCGATGGTGAGATGGTTGTGCAATACCTCAGCCATGAGGGCGTCGACACCAGCTTGATCACCACAATTGAAGGTGCTCGAACACCAGTGGCCACGGTGCTCATGACGCCGCACGGGGAAATGGCAGGCGTAGCCTACAAGCAGGACCGAATACGGTTCCAAGCTGCCGACCTCGAATCCGGCGCCGTTACTCATGCAATCCGGTCATCGGATGCTGTCGTGGTGACGTTCGAACAGCCGATTGAGATCGCAGCCCACGCCATCGACATTGCGCGTTCGTCCGACGAGCCGCCGTGGGTCATCCTCAATCCGTCTCCTCCTGCGCAACTTCCCCGACTCCTGTACGAGCGCATGCAGAGCGTCCATTACGTGGTCGGCACCACCGACGAGATAGCTGGCCTCTGGGCGGATAGTTCGGCTGATGAATCCGCTGGGCGATTGGTGGATCTCGGCGTCGCAGCGGTGTGCATGATCGACAGGCACGGCTGCACTGTGCGAAGGAGCGGCCACCAACAGTCAGTGCCTCAGTTCTCGGATACGACGGCCGGTTACCCTGGCTCGTCGTCGGCATTCACCGCCGCGCTCATCTATCGACTGGTCACGTCGGAGCGCACGGTCACCGATGACGACTTCGCCTGGGCTGCAGCAGCAATGGCGGCACAGCGCGGTGCAGGGCCGATCGCGGCCGGCATGCCCTCCGTCACGGAGATCGAGCAGCTGCGCACGACTCGCCGTTGAGCGGCGCGGCTGCTTCCGGTCAGGCCCACAGGTGTTGGGATCGCGCGCCGGAGATCGCGGGGGTCTGCTGGGCAACCGGCCATTCGGGCTGCGAAGGTTCCGGCCATTCCGGGCCCGAGTCGGACCCGGAGGCCGTGCCGTCACGGTCCATCCGATCGGCCATCCGCTGCGCCAACATGATCACCGCATGCTCGACCAGAATTCCCAGCCGAGCCGCGCGATCCGCAGCGCGGGAATGAGCGTCGTCGTCGTAGACGATTGTCGGATCGGACAGAATCTCGTCCAATTCCATTCCCGCGTGAGCTTGCTCCCGAGTGAGCCGGTGTTCGGGCAACCAGGTCAACCGCCACACCGGCTCCCCGTACCCGTGCGCCCGGACCGCATACTCGGGGGTGATGTCGCTGGTCATTGCCCGCGTGCTGAATTCGATGGTCACTGGTCCTCCTCGGGCCTATCCCACGTGCGGCAGGGTCCCTGCTCACCCGTACCTTGTTGCTGACGCCGGCGGTCGCCCGCGCCGAGTATTGCTACCCACATCGAATGCCAATCGGTCGGTATTTCATCGAAATTCCGCACACCATCCGGTTTGCCGGAATTTCTCCTTACAGTCTTCGCCCTTGCGGTACCGACGTCGCCCCTCCCACCGCTATGCCCAATTCCGCGGCTCCGATCGTCACGGTCTCCCCCTTTCGAGCATCCGCTGGTGCAAGACCGCCATCACGTGCTGCACCGTCGTCCCCAATTCCGCGGCGATCTCCTCGGCCCGCTTCCCAGGCTCCGCACCCCCACTGCACCATTCGGTGAGTTCCATTGCGGCCCTCGCTTGTTCACGCGTCAGCAGCGGTTCCGGCCGCCAGCTCAGTTCCCAGGCCGGTTCCTCCCGGCCAGGCAGACAGTCGGCCCATTCGAAGGTGATGCTGCTGGTGATCGATCTGTTGCTCTCGTAGATCACGACGTCTCCCGATGATGAGGGTGTCGTCGCCGCGGGCGAGCGGAGTTTCCGGGAACGCCTCGCGCCGGCCGATCGTGAGCCTGACCAGCCGGTGTTGTCGTTTACCACCAACGATTTCGTGACGCATTTCGAACGGTACGACGACAGTGTGTGGATTCGCTGCGGATCTTCGGGCGGACGAATCCGCCCACCTAGAACGCCGCGATGTCCGAGTCGCGTTCGACCTCGCACCGTGGTGCCACGCGCCGGCCTCGTCGTAACCGCCGAATCAGGAAAACCACTCCCTGCACCAGGACCTCCCGAACCGTCTGGTGGGGGCGATGTTTCGCCAATCCCAGTATGGGGCATTTGCCGCCACGCCTCGGCATTTGCCGAGGCCTCAAGGGAATTGACGTTTTTCCAGGTAGCTAAACATGGCCGGGCGGTATCATTGAAGCGAATGATGAGAAACCCCGCTCCCCGCAGTGTCGTGCCCGCCACCAAGCCGCTCGACGACGCCGCGGCTCCCGTGCGCGAAATACTCATCCACCTGCGCACCCGCAACGGGCTCAGCGCGGATCGCCTGCGCAGCACGGAGATCGATATAGGAAGGCTCGAGCAACTCAGCATTGTCCGCCGCTACTTTCATCTGAGCCAGATCGACGCGTCGGATACGGGCAGTGCACCCCCAACCATCGAGCAATCCGTCGAAGCGGTGATTCGCCTTGCCGCCCAGCATCTTCCACCTACCGACCGCCTGATCGCCGATGCGGCCCTGTGCTTGCGAATGTTCGACGGCACCGCCCCCGCAGGTATCGACCTCACCAAGCTCTACGCCATCAAGCTCAGCAGCCGACGCAGCTACCTGGAGCTCCGCTGGCGGCAACTGCACACCGCTCTGCACGTGATCGACGTTCCACCGCCCGCAACGGTGCGAACCCTGCGTGACTCCAGGGAGGCCAAAGCGCTGAACACGCTCGCCGAACTTCTGGTGTCCGGGAGAGTGTCCATTCCGACCGCCCGCGACACGGTCACGATTGTCGGCGACGCAGTCGTCGATCAGCTGCACCGGATCGAACTGATACCCCGGCCCGGCACCAGCGTTTGGGGTGACATCAGCCGCCATCCCGGTGGGAAGGGCCTCAATCGCGCAGTCGCCCTTGCCCGCCTGGGTCTGGACGCACGACTGCTGGCCGTAATCGGCAACGACGAAGAGGGCCGCAGCATCCAAGGACATCTCATGGACCAGCGGGTGGACACGAGCCTGCTCGATGTACGGGAGACACGTACCCCCGTCACAACCGGACTGCTCACCCCGAACAGCGAGCCGGCCTATATCGCTTCCCGGAAGGTGGTACCGGTCGATCTGGACAGCCCGGTCAATCGTCGCGCCATCGCTGATTCCAAAGCGGTGGTGTTGACGTTCGAACAACCGCAGGAGGTCATCGAGCAGCTTCTGAAATATGTTGGCGAGCTGAAGAATTCGCAGGCAGCAGCACCTTGGCTGATTGTGAACATCTCACCGCCGCGCGAGGTCTCCGATTCGCTGCAACGACATCTGTCCGCGGTTGATTACCTGGTCGGCTCCTCGAACGACCTGCGTGGCCTACGTGCTACGGACTCGGTTGCCGACGTGATCGAGTGGCTCATCGACGGCGGGAACGGCGTCCGGGCGGTCTGCTCCATCGACGACACCAGATGTGCGGTACGCCGCTTCGACGGGTGGGCTACCGAAGCCGAGATCACTCCACCCGAAGTCCTCGGCTCGGCAGGTGCGGCATCGGCGTTCTCCGCCGCTCTCACCCAGCGTCTCGTGACCCTGGGCAGCGAAGCAGGCGCCGACGATTTCGCCTGGGCCATGGCCGCCGTGGCCGCGCGACCGCCCACGGCTGGCGTGTCGGCGGCGATGCCTTCAGCCGGTCAGATCGAAAAAGCGGCACTGACACAATCCCGCCTGTAGACCACCGGATTGTGATCTGCGACACTACTCGTCGCCCCACCGAGCGTGCTGTGAAGTCTTTCTCGAGAATGACGTCGATCCGGACCGCGCCGACTTCGTGCGCCCGACCGAAAGAACGTGCGCATGACCATCACGTCGCTCCCCTCGGCCCACACGGACGGCACGGGGCAGCCGACATCGGCCATCGCGTCGGATGCAACACCCGAGCAGCCGGCTCCCGTCTTCGTGCCGGACGCAGTACACGATTTCACCCGCAACAGACGCACCCTGCGCATGCAGATCGCAACTGTGCGGGACGAAAAAAACGGCGGGCACATTCTCGTGTTCGACGACCCGAAACGCTCACGCCGCATAGACGATGTTCGCGGATGCCTGGTTCGGATCCACTCTCAATGCTTTTACGGCGAGGTGCTGGGCTCGGACTCCTGTGACTGCGATGCCGAGCTGCGACTCGCCCTGGACCTGATCTTCCAGGTAGGCGCGGGAGTGCTCGTCTACCTCCACCAAGAAGGCCGTGGCGCGGGACTGCTGGCGAAAGCCCATGGCTACGCTCACAGCCAGCGTGAGCAGGTCGATTCCTACGCCAGCTATGCGGCAATGGGGCTCCCCTACGACTCCCGCGACTACCGTGCGGCGCTCGACATACTCGCAACACTCCCACTGCATCGGGTGCACTTGATGTCGAACAACCCCCGGAAGGAGCAAGCATTCATCGAGCGCGGGTTCCAGGTGAGTCCGGTTCGGTTGTGGACCAAGCCCAAGAGCGACGGCGCAGCCAACTATCTGGAATCCAAGCGCAGCGGTCGCAGCTACGGGAGCGACGGCTGGTCACCGGATCACGGACTCTTGCCCTCGGCGGTTTGGACCTGGATGACCGGGTACAAATGGATCGCGATCGGCTCCGCGGGACTGGTGTCCGGGCTGGCGATCTGGTGGTTCGCCCGAGATGCAGTGTGCGCCATGGCTATCGCCGCCATCGCACCACTGGTCGTGGAGCGCATGTGGCTGCGGCGCGGACATCCGGTCAGCACCTGGTACTTGGCTCGGCGCGATATCCGGCGGGCGGATCGCCGTGCGCGAAAAGCAGAGCAGTCATGAGCCCCAACCACTTTCGCTGGACCGCCCCGTGCGGTCTGTAGATCCTTACGCGAAAAAACCATCGCACTCGCGGCCCGGTGTGTAATCTCCGGTCGGCATCTCTCCAATGAAGAAGCTCCCGCTGCACTGCTCGGCCTTCGTGTAGCCATCTCCAAACCCACCGCGCCTGGAAGTGAGTCAGCCATGTCTCGTGCACCGCGTCCGGCCCAGAAGGAAGGGGCGGACACACCCCGGCGCCTCGATGACACCTTCGATTGGGTCGAGTTGGAACGGACCCGCCATTCACTGACGCGATTGCGCCACAAGATTGACATGCGTTGCGTCCCTTTACCCGACAACAGCGGCCACGTAGTGATCTTCGGCGACGCCGAATTCAGACGGCACCCGTTCGTCCGCATCCATTCCAGGTGTCTGTACGGCGATGTGCTGGGCTCCGACGACTGCGACTGCGGCCCCGAGCTCCAACGGTCGATCGCCACGATGCGAGCGAGTGGTGCTGGAATTCTGGTCTACCTCGAGCAGGAGGGCCGCGGTGCCGGCCTGATAGTCAAGGCCGAGGGCCTTCGGTTGACACAGCAAAATACGGCCCTCGACACCTTCTCCGCCTACGAGCAGCTGGGACATGAACATGACGCGCGGTGTTACGAGACCGTCGGCCCGTTCCTGAAGGACCGACTCGGATTACGTTCGATTCGACTTCTCACCAACAACCCCGCGAAAATCGAAGCGATCTCCGCTTCCGGCCTCGCTGTCGAGCCCATTGCCCTGCCGACACGGCCGAGAAGCGCGATGGCATTCGAGTACCTCGAGGCGAAGCGGCTTCGCCGTAACCACACGCTTCCATCCCCCCGACGGTGGACACTCGAGTCACTGGTGCGCTGGTCGATGTCAGCAGCGTGCGTAGGCGTCGGGACGCTCGCCTACACGAACGCACACCCCGGCCTCTTCGCGCTGAGCATGATCCTGCTCTTCTTCGCCCTGATGGTTCACGACAGCATCCGGTTTCCTGTGGTGATCTACACCCATTGGCTGCTGCGCCACATTCACCCCTACGAGTTGTAGCCGTCGACAAGTGCTCGCAGCCTCTTGATGATCCGTGTCGCTGTCTGCACCACTGTGCGGCTGACAACCCCGACCGGACTGATGCTCATGACCGGCTCGTGCTGAGCCGTTGTTGCCGAGGGCAGTGTCCGCAGTAAGGGCGGAAGGTCATGATTCTGCAGAATTTGCTTGTCGGACAGATACTTTCGGGCCCGTTCCGTCTGCGGCTCGGTATGCACCGTGACCGGCGTGACCTCGATTCCCGCGCAGCGCAGCGCCGCTACCTTGTTCGGACTGTTGGTGAGCAGGCGAATCCGGCCGAGTCCGAGCTCGAAGCGCAGAAAGAACGCGGCGGGTTCATAACTGCGGAGATCGGCGGGGAATCCGAGCGATCGGTATGCCTTGTAGGTGTCCCACCCACGCGTCTGGCTCAGGCGCAATCCTTTGGCCTTCGTCAGCAGACCGGCGCCACGTCCTTCCTGCTCCAAATAGATCAGTACGCCACCGCCCTCCGCTTGAATCCGATCCAGCGAAAGGTCCAATTCAGGTCCGCAGTCGCAATCTTCACTGCGCAGCGCGTCGCCGTACAAGCAACGAGAATGCATCCGCACCAGAGGATCGGCCTGCAGCTCGCCGAAGAGCAGGACAGAACCGACGCTGGAGCCACCCGGCAACTCCGCTACCCGCACACGCATGTCGACACCCTTGCGTGTGAGTTGGTGTTCGGCGTACGCGAATATCGGCGGTTCGAGGCCACCAGACTTGCCTGCGGCGGAACCGCTCGGCTCTCTCGGCTGCACGGGAGGACAAGCTACATCTATCGGTAGGCAGGCGCGCGATCAGCAACCCGAAATGGTGATGCGTGTCGGCTATTGCGCGAAACCGACGGTCAGGACAAGGGGAGAACGGTGGTCCTCATCCGACGATGTTCGGTTGGTGGTGGACAGAACCTGTGCCGTGCAAGCGGAAGGCCCGGTGTGAAAGGACTGCGGGCCGCAATCGTAATGGCAAGTTAAAGGTAGGCCGCGACACAGTCGGGGGTTTGTGTCTACGATGAGTGAGCCGCGCCACAGTGGGCGCGCGGCCATCGCGTGGTTCGGGTTGGTCGTTCTCTCGGTCGCCGGGGTTCGCGCAGGTTGGGATGGGTGCGCGTGTGGTGCGTGCAAGCGAGAGGCAATCGGAAAAGGGTTATGACGACAGACATCGGCTATACGCACAAATCGGGCAAAACGGTCTTCACGGTGCCGGAGGCGTTTCAGGAGACCTTGACGCTGCGGCCCGAGCAGGTGGCGATTCGGACGGTGGGGGGCTCGCAGGAGATCACCTGGCGCGAGTACGGGGAGCGGGTGCGCGTGATCGCGGCCGGGCTCGCCGGGCTGGGGATCGGGCACGGGGACACGGTTGGGATCATGTTGACCAACCGGCCGGAGTTCAATCTTGTGGACACCGCGGCGCTACACCTGGGTGCGACGCCGTTCTCGATCTACAACACCAGTTCCGCCGAGCAGATCAACCATCTGTTCACCAATGCGGAGAACAAGGTGGTGATCACCGAACCGGTATTCCTGGACGCGGTGCGGGGCGCGGGCGTGGAGCTCGAGCACATCGTGCTGGTCGAGGGCAGCGCGGAGGGGACCATCACCCTCGCCGAGGTGGAGGCCGCGCCCAAGGCCGACTTCGACTTCGATGCCGCCTGGCAGGCCGTCAAGCCGGACGATGTCGCGACGCTCATCTACACCTCGGGCACCACCGGCCCGTCGAAGGGTGTGGAGCTGACCCACAAGAATGTGGTCGCGCAGATCGTGGGCCTGGTCAACGGGCCGCTGGTGGTCGGGATCGACGACCGTTCGGTGTCGTATCTGCCGGCCGCCCATGTGGCCGACCGCATTTCGGGACACTGCGCCAACCTGTTCACCGGCGTGCAGATGACCACCGTGCCCGACCCGCGTGAGATCGCCGCCGCCCTGCCGGATGCGCGCCCGACCGCGTTCTTCGGTGTGCCGCGTGTGTGGCAGAAGATCAAGGCGGGCATCGACGCCAAGCTGGCCACCGAGGCCAGCGGCGTGAAGAAGGCGCTCGCCAACTGGGCCATCGGCGTCGGCGTCAACGCCGCCCGCGCGGACCTGGCCGGCAACGGCCGCGGTGCGCTGCTCGATGTGCAGCACAAGCTGGCCGACGCGCTGGTGCTGTCGAAGTTGCGGCACGCCTTGGGCTTCGACGAGTTGAAGGTCGCGGCCTCGGGCGCGGCGGCCATTCCGCCGGAGACCCTCGAGTACATGCTCGGGCTCGGGTTCAAGGTCACCGAGGTGTGGGGCATGTCGGAGACCTCCGGCGTGGGCACCTACACCCCGATCGACAAGCCGCGCCCGGGCACGGTGGGAATTCCCATGCAGGGCGTGGAGATTCGGCTCGGTGAGGACGGCGAGCTGCTGCTCAAGGGCGATATCGTCACCCGCGGCTACCGCAAGATGCCGGACAAGACCGCCGAGGCCATCGACGCCGACGGCTGGCTGCACACCGGCGACGTGGCCACCATCGACGGCGACGGCTACGTCACCATCGTGGACCGCAAGAAGGAACTCATCATCAACGAGGCGGGAAAGAACCTGTCTCCCACCAATATCGAGAACTCGGTGAAGGCGGCGTCCTCGCTGGTCGGTCAGGTGGTGGCCATCGGTGACGCCAAGCCGTTCATCTCGGCGCTGGTGGTGCTGGATCCCGACACCGCCGCGGTGCGGGCCAAGGCGCTGGGCGCGCCGGACGCGGATCTGAAGACTCTCGCCACCAAGCCGGAGATCATCGAGGAGATCAAGGGCGCGGTCGCGGCCGCCAATGCGAAGCTGTCGCGAGTGGAGCAGATCAAGCGGTTCGTGATCCTCGACCAGGGCTGGGAGCCGGGCGGCGACGAGCTGACCCCGACCCTCAAGCTCAAGCGCAACCCGATCACCACCAAGTACGCGGCCGAGATCGCCGCGCTCTACACCACGCCTGCTCCGGACAATGTGATCAACATGTCCTGATCGGCTCCCGCACTGTAGCCCTGGACCGGAATGGTTCAGGGCCACAGTCGTTTCCGCCATCAGACACGCTGCCGGGCCGGTTCGCACAGGCGCAGCACCTGGGAGCGCATGGCGGCGGCCACCACGCCCATCTGCACGTGACCGTGGTCGGCGGTGTCGTATTCGACCTGGATGGTGAGCCGGTCGCCGACGGTGAAGACGGTCATCTTCGGCGGCATGCCCGGGACCATCGCGAAGACATCATCCCGGAGCAGTTCGAGCCTCGGGGGCAGTGAATGCTCCGGCACACGGCCGATATTCGACAAGGCGATGGTCGGTTGCGCGGCGAAGACCGCCGGGGCCACCGGGTCGAGGGCCCCCTGCGCGGCCCGCATGAACAGGGCGGGGAAGCGCATGGCGAGCGCCTCGCGCATCCCGGCCGCAACCTGCTGAGCAAGTTCGATGGGATCGGATCCGATATCCACCAGCAGCGGTGTCCCCGCCCCGGCCGCGCAGTTCAGCACGGTGGAATCGGGCAGCGGCGCAACCAGTTCCGGTCGCAGATCCACCGCGTGCCCGCACATCATCGGCACCGGGCCGATATCACCGAACTGCGTGCGCACCGCCAGCGTGGCCGCGCCGGCGAGCAGGCTGTTCACCGAGACGCCGTGTGCCCGTGCCGCACTCACGAAGGCCGCGGTCTCCCCCGCACTCAGTTCGATGCGTCGCAGCGCGAATCGCCCGAGCGGGTCCGGATTGCCGGCCGGCGGCAGCGGGCGCGGAGCCGCGGCCGGATCCATGCCGAACGCGGCCTCGCGGATCTGCGCGACGAACGCCGCCACCTCGGCGTCGGACACCACCTGCCGCAACTGAGCATCGACGCCGTCGACCAGTTCGGTGTCGGAATCATGCGGCGGCAGTGGAGATCCGGCGAGGTGTGCGCTGTAGCGCCGCCACAGCTCGTCGAGCAGCGCGAAGGCCGAGCGGCCATCGCTGATGCCGTGGTGCAGGATGAGCACGATCTGTGTGCGCTCTTCCTCGCGCAGCACGATCGCCTTGAAAAGCCCGTCGTGCCAGTCCTGTTCGCTGTTGACCAGGGCCCGATAGGCCGCTTCGCCGCCGGCCGCGACCTCGAGCGCCGGGCGGAAGCCTGGAGTGAGTTCGAAGCGCAAGGCTCCGTCGGCGTCGCTGACGAGATGCGCGCGCAGCAGGGCGTGCCCGGCGGCCAGTTCGGCCAGAGCCTCCCGCAGGAGCGCGGGGTCGATCTCGCCGCGCACCGTGCTGCCGATGTAGAGCGGCATGCCGCCGAGGGGCACGCTGCCCAGCCGGGCGCCGGTGCCGAAGTACCCGGTCTCGAAGGGGGAAAGAGCGCGTTGCGTTGTCATGTGCTGTCCATGCTTCCGTGCGAGAGAGCCTGTCGAGGCCGACCATACACATGTTTCAAACAACTGTCACAAACGAGTGTTTGAAACGTATGTTTGAGTCTCCTGCTACGCTGACCGGCGTGGGAACCCGAGAAGACCTGCTGGCCGGCGCCAAGCAATGCCTGGCCGAACGCGGCCTGGCGCGCACCACCGTGCGCGATATCGTCGCCGCCTCCGGCACCAATCTGGCCGCGATCAACTACCACTTCGGCTCGCGGGATCAGCTCCTCAACCAGGCCATGCTGGAATCCAGCGGCGAGGCGGTGAGCCGCATCCTGGAATCACTCCCCGAGGACACCGGCCTGGACGCAGCCGAACGTCTGAACACCTTCTGGCACAAGCTCCTCGACTCCTTCGCGCAGGATCGCGCGCTATGGACGGCGAATGCCGAGAGCATCTCGCAGGCGCTGCACTCCCCCGAGCTGGGCACGGAAATCGGTGCGGCACAGCAGCGCGCACGCGAGGGGCTCTCGGAATCGCTCGGGCACAACGATCCCCGGATCGGCGCGGTACTGCAGACGCTGATCGGCGGCCTGCTCATCCAGGCGCTCATCGATCCGGCACGGACACCCTCCCCCGATCAGCTCAGCGGCGGTTTGCGCGCCCTGGCCGACCTCATCGGCACCCACCAAGCCTGATTTCCACCGACATGGGACGCCCGGGCGACACACGAGACCACACATGCGTAGATGCGCATATCTACGTGTGAGTATGTTCTGCATTTTTCGAGATTTCCAGTCCGAAACTCTCTCATTTCACCTACCGTGACGTGATTGCTTGCGTCGCTGGAGGATTGGCAGGTCGAGGGTGGCAGCGAAGAAGCGGTTGGCCGCGATGGCGGGTGTCGCGCTGACCTTGACCGGATCGGTCTTCCTCACCGCGGGGGCTACTCCCCCACCGGCCGCGGACTGCACCGGCACACGATGGGCCGGCAGCTGGATGGCCGCGCCGTCGGATTCCTTCGGCATCGTGGATGCCTCGATCCGCCCACAGCTGCCGGTGTCGGATCAGACGTACCGGCTGATCATCACCCCGCACCGCGGCGGTTCGGTCTTGCGCGTCCATCTCACGAACCGCACCCGGCCCGTCCCGGTGGATCTCGCGCACGTCACCGTCGCACTCCAGGCCGCCGGTGCGGCGGTGCACCCGGACTCCCTGCGCGAGGTGACCTTCGACGGCAACCCAGGCGTGACGATCGGCGCGTGGCGCGATGTGGTCAGCGATCCGGTCGAATTGCCTTTCGCGGCATGGCAACCCCTGGCGGTGAGCGTGTACGCGCCGGGCCAGGCGGTGCTGCCCACCGAGCATTTCACCGCCATGGCGACCAGCTACTACAGCCCGCCCTTCGCGGGTGACGCGGCCGCGGATCCGCAAGGCGCGCAACTGAGTCTGGCCACCACGACCGCGCCGTTCGTCTCCGGCATCGATGTGCTGGCCCCGGCGGAGGTGGCGACGGTCGTCGCGTTCGGCGACTCCATTACCGACGGCTATGTGGCCGGTACCGCCCTGGGCATCCCGCAGGAACCGAGCGTGGTCGACCGCAATGTCCGCTACCCCGATTTCCTGCAGCGCCGCTTCGATGCCGCGGGCCTGCCGTTCACCGTGCTCAATGCCGGCATCTCCGGAAACCGTATCGGCCGTGACGGATTCGTCCCCTGGTTCGCGGACGCCGCCGTGCGGCGAGTGCAACAGGATGTGATCGATCAGGCCGCGGTCACCGATGTGATCATCCTGGAAGGCATCAACGATCTCGGCATCCCGATCGGCGCGAGCTTCGAGGAGGTCGTCGCCGGTCTCACCGCGCTGATCGACCGCCTGCACGCGGCCGGTCTGCGCGTGCATCTGGCCACGATCCTGCCGTCGAGCAATGCTCTCGCCAATGGTGTTCTCACCCTGCCGAACGCGAACGCCACCCGCGTCCGCGTCAATGCGTGGATCCGCGCGCAACAGCTGTCCGACACCGTCGTCGATCTCGATGCCGCACTGCGCTATCCGGCCTATCCGGATGTGCTCGACCCCCGCTATGCCGGACCGGATTGGGTGCACCCGAACGCGGCCGGCTATCAGGCCATGGCCGATGCCATCGATCTCGGCATCTTCCACGGCCTGTGCCGGTGAGCGACTACTTCTCCTCGTAGGTGCCGATCAGCGTCGCGCGCCCGATGGCATTGAGGAACAGGTTGAAGCCCAGGTAGGCGGGCGAGGCGTTCTCGTCGACCTCGAGCCGCTCTACGCCGACCGCGTGCACGACCACGAAGTAGCGGTGCGCTCCGTGTCCGGCGGGTGGGAACGCGCCGGTGTACTCGTTCTTCCCGGCGTCATTGCGCAGGGTGACCGCACCCGCGGGCAGGCTGACGCTGCCGCCGGTCTCCAGCGAGGTGGTGGTGACCGGAATGTTGGCGACCACCCAGTGCCAGAAGCCCGACGCGGTCGGGGCGTCCGGGTCGTACACGGTGACGGCGAAACTCTTGGTGCCCTCAGGGAATCCGCTCCAGGACAGCTGCGGCGAGATGTCGCGTCCCGGAGTCACCGACAGCGCGCTGACCTGATCCTGCGCCAGCGGCTTGCCGTCGCTGATGTCGGCGGAGGTCAGCGTGAACTCCGGCAGCTGCGGCAGTGCCGCGTACGGGTTGTAATTGTAGTCGGGCACGGGGCCGTCCTTTCGTCGTCAGCTGTTCAGGAGGAAGTGTTCCAGCACCCGGGTGCCGAATTCGAGCGATGCCACCGGGACGCGTTCGTCCACGCCGTGGAACAGGGCGCTGAAGTCGAGGTCGGGCGGCAGTTGCAGCGGCGCGAAGCCGAAGCAGCGAATTCCCAAGCGCGCGAAGGCTTTAGCGTCGGTGCCACCGGAGAGCATATAGGGCACGGTGCGGCCCTGCGGGTCGTGGGCGAGGATGGCGTCGTTCATGGCGTCGACCAGGTGACCGTCGAAAGTGGTTTCGTACGAGTCGAGTTTGGTG
Source organism: Nocardia huaxiensis (assembly GCF_013744875.1). Taxonomy (NCBI): domain Bacteria; kingdom Bacillati; phylum Actinomycetota; class Actinomycetes; order Mycobacteriales; family Nocardiaceae; genus Nocardia; species Nocardia huaxiensis. Next base: position 5,271,078 of record NZ_CP059399.1, on the reverse strand, counting down.
ATCCACTCGCGTTCCACGTCGGGGCCGATGAGCTCGTCGACTTCGCGTTCGAAGGCGGCCTGGCGGCCGGGCACCACGCGGCAGTCCACGACGGCTTCGGCGGTCTGCGGGATGACGTTCGCCTTGTACCCGGCGCGCAGCATGGTCGGGTTGGCGGTATCCCGCAGGGTGGCGCCGATAATGCGGGAGATGGTGCCGAGTTTGGCGAGCTGGCCTTCGATATCCGGACTGGCGGGATCGAATTCGAGCCCGGATTCCTCGGCGACCGCCTTCAGGAATTCGGCCACCGAGTCCGAGACGACGAGCGGGAAGGTGTGGGTTCCCAAGCGCGCCACCGCCTGCGCGAGGATGGTGACGGCATTGTCCTCGTGCAGGAAGGAGCCGTGCCCGGCCCGGGCCTTGGCGCGCAAGCGCATCCAGCCCAGCCCCTTCTCGGCGGTCTCCACCAGGTACAGGCGGCGTTCGGTGCCGTCGGGCCGGGGCACGGTGAGCGAGAAGCCGCCGACCTCGCCGACGGCCTCGGTGATGCCGTCGAACAGGTCGGGCCGGTTCTCCACCAGCCACTGTGATCCCCAGCGCCCGCCGTTCTCCTCGTCGGCGAGGAAGGCCCACACGATGTCACGTGGCGGAACGGTGCCTTCGATCTTGAACTGCCGGGCGATGGCCAGCATCATGCCGACCATGTCCTTCATGTCGATGGCGCCGCGGCCCCACACGTAGCCGTCCTGCAGCGCGCCGGAGAACGGGTGCACGCTCCAGTCGCCGGCCTCGGCGGGCACCACGTCCAGATGTCCGTGCATCATGAGCGCGCCGCGGCTGGAGTCGGCGCCCTTCAGGCGCGCGAACACATTGCCGCGGCCGGGCGCGCCGGATTCCACGTATTCGGTCTCGTACCCCGCCTGCTGCAGCTGTTCGGCCACCCACTGCGCGCATTCGCGTTCGCCCTTGGTGGTTTCCAGTTCGCCGGTATTGGAGGTGTCGAACCGGATCAGCGCGCTGACCAGGTCGACGACTTCCGATACGGCGCGGGAGGTGCTGAGTTCGCCAGTTTCGGACACGTCACTTGTCTACCACTACGCCGGTGCGGGCCGGGCGAGCGCCGTCCGGGCGGGAGCGCGCCGCCGCTGGTGGGCTGCGCCGGCGTCGGTTGGGACCAGCCGTGGCGCAACACTTCCCGTCGTGCGTCAGCGCAGGATGCGCAATGTTGCAGTCAGTGTCGCGAGCAGGGAGTCCAGGCGCTGATCGGCGATGCGGCGTTCGAGGACGTCGGGGTCGAGGCGGGTGTGGGCGGCCCACACCTCGCCGAAGCGGGCTTGGATGTCGACATCGGTGGCGGCCAGGATCCACAGCAGCGGACCCCACAGGCGGGCGGCCTGGGCGATGGCGGGCAGCATGATCACCGTGGAGGTATCGAGCTGGGCCAGACGGGCTCCCGCGCGGCGGCGCACGCCTTCGGGGGTGCGGGCGAGCGGTTCCAGCACACCGCGCCACAGGGCGATGTCGCTGCTGCCGTCCACGGCGGCGACGAGGTCCTCGGCGATATCGCCGGTGACGGGGTTGAGGGCGAGCCGGGTGAGGCTGGGCGGGCTGAGCCGGCCCAGGAAGCGCAGCAGGTCCGCGGTGGCGCCCGCACCGAGGTAGGTGGTGATCAGATCCGCGATGGCCGAGGGCGGCGCCGTGGCGAACAGGATGGCGCCGACATCGGAGATGACGTCGGGGGTGCAGCGGGCGAACACCGAGAGTGCCGCCAGCCGAAGCTCTTTGGACCCGTCGATCACCGTGCGCAGCAGCCGCGGAATGCGGTCACTGTCGCCGTCGACCAGCTGCCGCACGATGGCGCTGATGTGCTCGCCGGAGTAGGCGTAGGCGGCCGAGCGGATCAGGCCCTCGTCGTCGGGGACGCCATCCTCCACGGCGCGGATCAATTCCGGTGTGGCGTAGGCCAGGAACGGTCCGGCGGTGATGTAGTCGCGGCGGCGCAGCAGTTCGTTGACGATCTCGATGACCGGGGCGGGCGGGGCGTCGTCGGCGAGCTGGCCGACGGTGCGCGGGTCCAGATACGGGGCGCAGTCCGCGGCATAGGCGACGGTGAGGCGGGTGAGGGCGTCCACGGCCTTCTTGCGATGCAGGACGCCGACCGCGCCGGCGGCCCGGCCGGTCATGGTGGGTGGGACCACGCGCTGCACGATGGGCAGGGAGATGCCGAGCGGAATGATCGGGACCAGCGAGCTGATGCGCTCGAAGACGGGAGCGTGCTGGTCGAAGAGTTTGCCCGAAATGCTTTGTTGCAGTTCGTGCAAGCGCTGTGCGCCCAGCTTCTCCAGGTGAGCGACGCGTTCGAAGGGGACGTGCAGGGTGCGGGCGAGCAGGACGAGCTGGGCTCTCGTCACCAGATCCGTCATGGTCGCAACCGGGGCCGGTCGATTCTGGTTGCGGTGAATTCGACTGCGGCAGACATACTTCCCCGTTTCCCCGGACGTCGAGCGCCGGTCACCCCTGGTTCGATCGCCCATCATAGAGGCGCTAATGCGACAAAAAGTGCATTCAGTGCATACTCACAACGGCCGTTAGGATGCGGCCATGAGTCATCCACCGGGTTGGTATCCCGAACGTCCAGGTTCCCCACTGCTGCGCTGGTGGGACGGGTCGCAATGGACCGAACACACGCAGCAGCAACAGCAATCGGCACAGCCGCAGGAACAGCAAACCGCACAACCGCAGCAGCATGCACAACAGCAGCCGGTGCACGCGCAGCAGCAACCGCAGCAGCAGTACGGGCAGCAACCGCAGCAGCAGCACCCGCAGGGGCAGCAGTTCGCGCCGCAGCAGCAGGGGCAGCCGGCTTTCGCTCAGCAGGGGCACGGTCAGCAGTTCGCACCGCAGCAGGGTTACGGTCAGCCGCAGTACGGGCAGCATCGCGGTGACGCCAGCGCTTGGGAATTGGAGATCGGCGCGGCGGATAATCCGGCCGATATTCAGCGTCAGGTGCAGCAGCAGGCCGGGGTCGCGCCCACGCAGGCCGGCGGTGGCACGCTGTTCACCGAGCCGGTGCTGGTGGTGAACCAGAAGGTCAAGCTCATCGAGATGTCGAACGAGTACGGCGTCTTCGATCAGCACGGTCGGCAGATCGGCGCGGTGGTGCAGGTCGGGCAGAGCGCGTTGAAGAAGGCCGCGCGCTTCCTGACCAGTTACGACCAGTTCATGACCCACAAGCTCGAGCTGCGTGACGCCTACGGTCAGACCCAGCTGCGCATCACCCGCCCGGCCAAGGTCTTCAAGTCCAGGTTCCTGCTCGAGGACGGCGCGGGCCGACCGGTCGGCGAGATCATTCAGGACAATATGATCGGCAAGATCAACTTCTCGTTCGTGGTGGGCGGCCAGAAGATCGGCGGCATCCGCGGCGAGAACTGGCGCGCCTGGAATTTCGCCATTCACGATCACACCGATCAGGAGGTCGCGCGCATCACCAAGACCTTCGAGGGCGTGCTGAAGACCCTGTTCACGACCGCCGACAACTATGTCGTGCAGATCCACCGCCCGCTGCCGCAGCCGCTGCTGTCGATGGTGGTGGCCTCGGGCCTGGCGATCGATACGGCGCTGAAACAGGATTCGCGCGGCTGGGGCTGATCGGCCTTCCCCCTGATCGGACTTCGCGCGGACGGAGGGTACGCGCGACGACTGCTCCCGAGATGCTCACTACCCGGGAGTGCCCGCCTCACCCGGCGCAAGTACGGCGTAAGCCCGTGCAAGCGCCGGGTGATCTCGGCCGCGCACAGTCGTTTCCATGAATGAGACCGCCGCCGACCTGCTGTCCACCCGTGACGGCGCGACGGCCGTCTTCGAGCGGATCTCCGGCGTCCTGCACCGCTACGACCTCGGCGGCGGCCACTGGAACGCCGGCTGGGTTCCGCGTAATCTCGCTGCCGCTCAGGCGATATCGAGGACGACCTTGTCCGCGCCGATGCGTTCCATGCGGCGCTTGCCCCACTCCCCCAGCGGACCGAGTGCGGCATTGAGCGCCTTGCCCTCCAGGGTGAGCGAATACTCCACGCGCGGTGGGATTTCCGGGAAGATCTCACGGTGGACGATCTCGTCCTCCGCCAGCTCGCGCAAGTGCTGGTTCAGCATCTTCTCCGAAACCCCCGGCAGGGCGCGGCGCAGTTCACCGAAACGGCGCGTGCCGTACTCCTCGAGCTCCCACAGAATGAGAACCTTCCATTTCCCGCCGACCACATCCATGGCCGCGTCGATGCCGCAGAAGTACGGCCCGGATCTCTTGGCGCTCACTGCTCGAACCTCCTACCTCGACACATCGCTTTCAATGTACTGTGCTCATGCTCGAGCCCAGTCGCAGCGAGGTCGAGGCGGGACAGTAGAAGGGCCGTAATCCCGGTGCCCCAAACCGAACCCAAGAGGCGATCATCAGCAACACGCCGACGATCGTGGACACCGCTACGGGAATTGATTCGCCATCCGGCCCTGCATGTGATGGGGTGCCCAGTGAGGTCCGCTGCCCACAACCGATTCGGCGCGGTCATGGTCGCGAAGACTTGACCATGGCGGGTTTGGAACCAATCCGCGCACGGTGCTGTGCGTGTCGGGTTCGCGGAGGTCGACCGCGAGTTGCCCGGCTAGTTTGAGGACCTGGCCGGCCAGGCTGCGGGCGGTGTCGCCGGTGCGACCGATCAGGCCCAAAGCCGCGACCATTCTGCCGTGTGCGTCGCGGACGGCGGCGGCCGAGCAACTCCAGCCGAGCAGCACCTGCTCGGCCTCGGTGGCGACTCCGGTGTCGCGGGTTCGATCCAGCAGGGCCCGGTGTTTTCGACGGTCGGTGACAGAGTATTTGGTCAGCGGACGGATTTCCGAGCTCAGCACGCGATCGGCCTGCTCAGGGTTGTGGGCAACCTGCAGGCGGCCGGACGCGGTGAGCACGATACTCGAGCCCAGGTGGCTCAGGGTCGGCCAGCACCTTCGTTTGACTACCGTACCGAACGACCGATCGAAAACGGCTGTGGTGAGCATGAGTTCGTCATTCTCGACGGTGGCGAACCAAGCGAGTTCCCCGCGTGAACGCTGGTGCAACTCCTGCAGATAGGGCTGAACGATCAACGGCTGGCGGACGCTATCGGCCGCGCCCATCATGTGATCGATCAATCGACCGCCCGCGAGGTATCCATCGGGCGCACTGGTCAGCATCTGATGCTCGGCGAGGGTATTGGCGATTCGGCGCACCGTGGATTTGGGTAGCCGGGTACGGCGCGTCAACTCCGCGAGCGTCACCGGGCCATTGGATCGTGTGACGACATCCAGAATGGCGACCGTCCGGCCGATAACCGTGTGATCATCAAGCATCGTTTCTCCCCCGGTACCCGCCATAGCCTAACAAGGCGGCGGCCCGCCGAGCCTCCCAGTTTTGGTGTGCCACTCAATGGCACGGACGAGATGCGTCGGCGCGTGCCGTGCCTCATGCTGGTACCGGTCCGATTCGGTGCTCGGGGAGGACGAAACGGAGAGCGGCATGGAGCATGCCGACCCCTTGGCGCACCTCACCTTCGACATCACCGATAGCGAGACCCTTCCCGGCTGGAGCCGACTGCGCACCCTGATGGGCGCAGCGGTCGACGCCTGTGAACGAGAGGACCTCACGGCGATCGAGGTCGCCGGCGAACACGGCGACCCACTGATCGTCGCGAGACGAGACGGACCGTCAGTCCTATTGCGCGGGTTCATGACCGACGGTCTCAGCGGACTCATCCCGACCGAGCGCCTGGGACCACTACATACCCTCGACGGATCCGAAGTCTGGTTCGACGTGTTTCTTTCGGGCAGACGTACAGAGGTGCGCGAGGTGGGGGCGAACCTTCCGGCCCTGCTCCTCACGAACGCGGGTCCGCCGTATGTCGACCAAGGGACCGCCATCGACATCGACGGCGGAACGGTATGGATCCGTGGTGATCTGATCGATCCCGCGGTGCCGGCCGGAGGGTTCGTCGGTATCAGAGTCGTGCGCGGGTCGCTGCGCCTGGCCGACAGCGCCACGGTCACGGACAGCGGTGACCTGACCATCGTCGACCTCACCGCGCCGATCGCGGGAGAACTGGCGCTCGAGCCAGCCGTGGACGAGGCCAACCGTACCGAACAGGGATCCACCCATGCCGCGGCGGAGATCCGCCCACCCGTATCGCTGACCCTCACCTTCGACTCCGGTTCGCTCACATCGCATGGGGCGGAAGGTTCCGCTTCGGCTTGGGGCCAGGAATTCACCTTCCATCGCTCCGCATATGACTGGGCCTACATCTCGGGACTGTGGACCCTGGTACTCGAATACGAACTGGAGCCGAGGCAATTCGACGCCGACCCGATCGATGACCAGGTGGTGCGCTTTGCCGGAACCGGACGTGTCCGCCGTGCCGGGTTCGGGCTGCCGGTCGTGCTGCCATCGAATCCGTCCGTTCTCGGCGAGGCGGCCCGCGCGGGCCAGTGGTACCTGTCGGTGCGCCGTCTGACCGCCGCCTGGTATGAAAACGATCGGACGCCACACGATCTCGCGTCGGCCTGGATCGGAATCTCCCCCTCCGGGGTGACCATCATGGCCGAAGACGTTGCGCCGCAATCGCCCGCCGTTACCCATCGCTACCGGCTCTGGGAGATCACCGGCAGCGCCGAGCGATTGTTCTGGGAACAGAGCTACGATGCCGCATTCACCCTGCTGTACCGCAGTGACATCGCGGACGGCGACTACCTGATGGTGCGAGGTCGAGCGGCGGTGACACTCGACCGGCCGGTCACAACCGCCGGCGTGCCGGTGCCCACCCCGACCGCGCTCGGCACGCTGCTGCTGCACCGGTTCGGCGACGTGACCACCGCGTCCCTCGGTGCGCTCGTCACCGATCAGCGTTTGAAATATCAACTCGCGCTGCGCAATGCGCTGGTGTGGACCGGCATGCCGAAGTTCGTGGTGGTGCGCGGAGCGCTGACCGCCCGGACCGAAATAGACAGCGGCGAGGCCCTTTTGAGCTTCGGCGTACTCGCGTGGGCGCCGACCTTGCCCGACCCCTACGTCTCCAATTGCTTCATCGATCGCCGACCGTGGGTAGAAGCACCGACGGGCAGTCTCCTCGCACGCGTGTCCTGGCTGTCGCCCGGCGCGGCCCTGGTCTCGTTCAACGGCAATCTGGGTGCGTCCCTCGCGATCGCCCCGCGCGACGCCTCGCCGGGTGAACCCCACCCGGCGAGAGCGATCGAAGGCGATCCCGACGTGGGCGCCACCCAGGTCGAACAGGGACGCTTGGCGCTGGATCGAGCGGCCCGCGAGCAATGGAAGCAGGCCCGCGACGACGCGGACCAGGGGCTGCGCCATCGGCTCGAGGAATCCAAGGCGTTCGATGCCGAGATTTCCCGCGCCCTCGACCACGAGTTGATCGAGGTGTTCGGGCCACCGCCCAACCTGCTGCTGCTCGATGTGTCGACGAACCAGGATCTGCTCGGTGTGGGAGTAGGCGTCGACCTGGAACAGTCCACGCGGGCCGGCACGGTATCCGGTCTGGACGTGCACGCTCAGGTCACCGGCATGCGCGTGATGGCCCTTCCGCAGGTGCAGTGGGAGCCGGTGCGCACGCTGGACATCGATCAGGACATCCCGAACCAGGGGTGGTTTCCGACACCCCTGGCTTCGGCAACCGACGGCGGCGCGACCCAAATCGGTACTCGTTCGGCGAAACTCGTACCGATAATTCCCGCCGATGCCCTGCGGGGCACGTTCGATGCCTACGCCGAAGGCTCCCCGGTCGGCATACGCACCACGTTCCCATTCGGGCTGGTCAGCGCAATTCGGTTGCGGCCGTTAGGGCTTGCGAGCCCGCAAGCGGATCTGTACGAGCTGAATCGGCCCGAATTCCCCGAGGAGAGATCGGTCGGCGGCATCCAGGTCACCGCGCGGGCCGAAGGCGGACGGCCGGACACCGGCGGCGTCTCGCCCACATTCGCGGGCCGGATGCATCAGCTGCGCAATGGAGTGGACCTGGCAACGGGGGTCGAACTCGGGATCTCGGTACTCGGTGAGACGAAACAGCCTCTCGGCAGCGTCGAAGCCGTTTTCAACAACGATATGACGACAAATCCGCGCGTCCCGGTCACCCGAATCGATGTGTCGGGTTACGGCGGCTCGAATTTCAGCGACTGGAACGACCCCTTCGCCGCCTACGCGGAGACCGCCAAGGTGCAGTTTCAGCTCATGAACGGCCGTACGGCCCTCGAAATCATCAAGGTCAACAGTGTGCTGCATCCGTGGGGCGTGCGCGTAACCCGGTCCGTCACCATCGAACGGCGGCCCGGCGGTGGCGTGATTCGCCGGGACAGCGGATGGCAGGCATTCACCCCCGGACTGTTCGACTACCGGTACCTCGACAGGAATATCAGCGACATCGTGGTCGCGCCCTACGCCTTCGACGCCGGTCTGTTCCGCGGCCTGTTCAATGTCCGCAATATCCGGCCCGCGCCGGGCGCGGTATTCGCGCACGGTTCCGCCAAACTGATCCCGTACTACTTCGATGCCGATGCGGCACTCGACGGCGCCCGGGGACGCGTTCCGGCTATCGGCATGCTCGGCTATCTGCAATCCGAACCCACTCGCACACCGGCGAATTCGGCTGCGCTTCGGGATTTGATCACCGCTCAGGGCCCTATCGGCGGACCCGTCGACACCTGGTTGGACCTGGGCGGCAGCGGTCTGTCGTTCCGCGCGCAGCGAATCGAGGTCGGACTCGCGATGAATGGGGCCGCACCGGTGTTCGTCGCGACCGTCCGGGGCACGCCCGCACTGCCGAAGACCGGCGCGTGGTCGGTGGTTGTGCGTCCCGCGAAGAATGTGCCCCAGAACGGCGGCGAGGCCGTGCCGGTCGCGGAAAGCCGTGGCGTTCCAGTTATTCGGCGGTACCCGATCGCCTATCCGACAAGTAACAACAGTGTGATCAACGAGCCGCCGCTGACCGGAACACCCGGAGACTATCGGTTCGCCGATGCCACCGATCTGTTCGTCCCGGCCTCCCCCGCGAATGACTACGCGCTGCTGCAGGCGACCCCGACGCACGCGTTCCTGTTTCCCAGGCCCTTCGTGCCGACAGGTTCCCGGCGGATCGAGAGCGGCCACCGGCCCGCACTGGCCGATATCCTCGCACGGTCGACCTCCAAGGGCGCCTTCCCTCCCCCTGCGAACACCATTGAAATCGCCCCGGGAACAGTACATTTCACGATTCCTTCCACCGGCAAGCTCGCGCTGTCGGCACCTGTGTCGATTACCGGGCATCCGATACCCCTGCGTCTGTCGGGGAGCGCTGGTCACGGTTCCACGGTGGTCTACGACGGCGCGACCATGCGCCTGGAATTGCATGAGGACCGCTGGGAGGCGGACTTCACCGGCCTGCGGGTCTGGTCGGATATCAGCGGACTCGACAAGGTCACCGGAGTCGAACTGCGCATTGTCGGATCGACCGATCAGCGACCGCAGGTCGCGGAGATGAAATCGCTACTGCTGCAATCTATCGAGGACATTCTGCGCTACATCCCGCTATTCGGGCAGCGGGGTACGCATGGCCCGATCGATCTTGCGGCGACCAATGCGAAACACGAGGTGAAGGTCGAAACCGGGGGGCGGTTCCGCTTTCCGGATCCGTTCTCGACAGCGGCTCGGCCGCCTGGCACCGGAGTCGAGCTGGAACTATGGCTCGGCACGAAGTCCGGGATCGATCACGCGTCCCTCGCACCCAAGTCGTCCGCGGAGCTCGGCGCACAGCTCGAAGGCCGGGTCCCGCTGTACAGCGTTGGTGTGGCCACGATATTCCTGATTGTCGGTGGCCGGATCAAATTCACCATCAGCTCGGTGTCGAGCAGCGTCACGACCGAGGAACTCGAGTTGGCGCTGTACGCAGGTCTCGGCATCGAGGCGAAAATCGGCCCCTTCGCTGCCTACGCCTTCAACGCGGCCGGTATCGCATTGCAGTACGACGCCATCACCGACCAAACCAAGTTCGGTGGGCTGGTCGTACTCGAGGCTGGGGTCAACCTCGTTGTCACCGAGGTGACAGTCCGTGGCGAACTCATGGGGCTGGCATACAAGGACACCGTCACTGGCGACGTCAACTGCGACTTCTTCGGATCGGTCGCGCTCGAGGTCGACATCTTCCTCGTCCTCTCGATCAGCGCGACCTACGAGGTCAGCGACACCATGAAACTCTCCTAGGAATTCATCATGATTACACCCCACAAACTCACGCTCGTGCCCTATCTCCAGCGATGGGACCACCGGTCCCGCAACTTGTCGATCCGTCTGCTCATCGCGCCGACCGGAAATCCGCTCGAACCGCTCGGATCAGCGGTTCCCCAGGATCCCGCCTTCGCCGATGCGGGTTTGGCGTTCGCAGTGCACATCTCCGACTCCATCGACGCACTGCCGCAGCGCACCCTGGTCGACCAGATCACCGTGCTACCCGATCCAGCGGGCGTCACACCCACGCTCACGCATCCGCACGCGCGCCCGATCTTCACCGCGATCAAACAAGTCCTCGAGATTCCCGATGGCCCGGCCGCGGATACATTCGCTCCGCAGGACCGAGACCAGAGCAAGCAGTTGCGAAAGTACCTGCCGCGCAGCTATAGACAGTCCTTCCCCTTCGTGCGGCCGCGCACGTCCTTGGCCGTGATCGACAACTCGTATCACTGTCTGATGAAATGCCCGCCGGATCCTCCGCCACCGTCAACGCCGCGGATCATCGGCTGGGGTGAGGCGATCGCCTTCGCCCTGCGCCGGCCACGACTGGCGGAGGCGCTGGGGCTCATCGCCGATCTCGAGATTCCACTCGACGCCGCACCTCGCCTGGTACGCGGCGGCTGGCTCTGGGTCGAATTGGCGGACGGCGGCGATTTCGCCGCTCGAGCCGCCACGACGCCCACGTTTTTGCGCGCGTTCGCCACCCGTGTTCCCGCCCTGCTGGTCGATCGAGCTCGACAGCTCTTCACCCCCGTGGTGATTCCGGTGTCCGATGATGCCGCGGCGGCGGGCGCGCTCGGCAACTTCGACAAGGTGATGATCGAGGCGAACCGCTTCGACGACGGATTCGCCAAGATCGTGCATGCGCGCCAGCCGATCGGCGCGGACCACCTCGACGAGGACGGCTCCGGACCGCCGCCCATCCGTGACGAGGGAATCCACTTGGCCTGGGACGACGAGGACGTTCTGGAGGGGCAGAACCGGGCGCTCGGGGCCCCGCCCGATGGTGAGGATCCGGTGCTCGCACCGCGCGGGGTACGCGGATACCGCGTCGATGTGCGCCCGCAGGGCAGTCAGGCGTGGACGTCGCTGTCGACCGTCCAAGCGCCGCTGGCCGTGGGCGTCGATCTCGGTGTCGCTGTGGAACAACGCTGGGCGGAGGTGGTGCCGACCGAGCACAGCGGTCAGCTGTGGCTGCCCGCGTGGTTCCTGAAATGGCGCGGCCGATCGCTGGTCATGTCGACCGCCGATGATCGGCGACTTATGAATGCCCCACCCGGGCAACCGGATTCCGCGGTCCCCGTGGGTGCGGACGCCGTCGAGCCGCGGTACGGGCGCCGCTACGAATTCCGGGTGCGCATGGCCGATGCCACCGGAGGCGGTCCGGCTGTGACCTCGGCGCCGGAGCGGCCCGGTGACGCGCCGATCGCCGTGGTGCACATGAAGCGGCACAGAACTCCGACCGCGGTGGAACTGGACACGGTGACACCTGAACCCGACGGCACCGTTCGCGCGCTGCGGATCCGGCGGCCCCGAATCGGTTATCCGGAAGCGGTTTTCGCCGCCGGCGCCGCCGTCCGGCCACGGCTGCTGGCGCAGATCGCGGCCAATGACAGCGCCCCGCCCGGGACGGCGATCGCTCCGACCATCGAGGACCCGGACACCGTGTATCTCCGAATTCGAGTGCTGCTTCGCACACCACGATTCGATCCACAGGCGGACGCGGACGGCTTTGTCGAGTGGTACCGGACGACACGCCGCTTCCCCGATGATGCCGCTCAACCGATCGATCTCGTACTGGACTGGCGGCATGCCGCCGACTATCGAGGACTCGACATCTCACCCCAGCTCGGCGCCGAGGGAAACCCCACGGGGCCACTGACATTGGTCACTTCGCGGGATATTCGGGTGGAGGTCCGAGCGCTCGGCCGGAACGATATGAACTACTTCGGCAGTGAACAGGCGCGATACGGAACCGCGCAGTTGATCGACCTGCACGCGGTGGCCCCGGCCATCGCCGAGGCCGACGCGCTTCGGCCCTTGGCGTCGTCGAGCGAATTGCGGTCGGTATTCCTGCGATCGGATCCGCCCGTCGACCGGATGGGATTCGGTGCCGTCGTCAATGGCGTGGCGCCGCAGTCCGAGCCGACCGGTGCGCTTCTCGGCAGGTTGGCCGGAGCTCTGGACCTGAGCGCCGACGGCCCGCTCGTCACGGGGCCGCCCGGCGAGCGCATCCTCTTCGGCTGTGCGGGGCTGACTCATCACCTCGCACCGGACCTGTCGAGTATCGAGTTCACGCACCCGGCGGAGCTGGCCGGGCAGTGGATCAATGCGATACAGGTTGTGATCGACCGGGATTGGACGTGGCGCGGCGCGGGATCGCCCTCACTGGTCGTGACGCGAACGGTCGGTCTCCCCGATGCGGTGGGCGCCGTGAGCGAAACCGTGGATGTCGGGGTCATAGAGATGATGGATGCCATCAATACCCAGTCCGGTAAGCGCCCGAACCGCGCCCATACCCGAATGATCTTCCTCGACGCACTGCCTCCGAGGCTGGGTCCGGACGGGTTCCCTCACGAAATGGAGGTCACCTATCGGGCGTTCCTGCGCTTCGAAGGAGGGGAAGGGGTTGCGCGGGCGGTGACGTCCAGACTGCCGATCGTCGCGCCGCCGCGGCAGATCCCGCGGGTGGTCGCGGCTGGCATCGCCCTGACACCGTATGAGCGTGACGCCGACTACGCGGCGACTTCCTCACGGATCAAACGTCTTTGGGTAGAGTTCGCCGAAGCGCCCGCCGATCCGAGAGATGCCTATTTCGTCCGGCCGCTGACGAGCACGCCGGATCCCATGCTGCTGCCCGGCACGGAACCGGTCGCCAATCCCGTGGAAATCACCGGCACCCCACTCGATCCCGAATTGGTCCGAGTGGTGACCCCCGGTCAGGTCCAAGACCTCTCCGGACTGTCGACCATGCAGCGTCTGGAGCCCAGCAAGACCAGCGTCCGTCACTACCTCGTGCCGTTACCGCCGAATGTCGATCCCGGCTCGCCCGAACTGTTCTCGTTCTACACATATGAGATACGCGTCGGCCACGACCGCGGACCCGCGGACAACCCGCTGTGGTCGACGGCGCAGGGGCGGTTCGGTGAATCACTGGTGCTGGACGGTGTTCAGCATCCGGCTCCGGAACTGCCGTGTTCCGTCATCGCGGAACCGGATGGCGCCATTCGAGTCAGGGCGCCGTACGCGTTGCCGTACAGAGGCTTGCACCGAGTACAGCCCACCACGCCGAATACCGTGATCTGGATCGTGCTCTATGCGCGCGTCACCCAGGCCGACGGCGGCACCAAACGCAATATTCAGATCGATCTCCATCAACTGCGGCCGCTCCGCACACAAATGCAGTCGATACCGCTGTTCGCCGAAGGCGAGGCCAGCTGGTCCGCCGCCGAGGTCGCGGACGCCCTGAAACGCGTGGGCATACCCTATGATTCACCCCTGAGCGTGCTCGCCGTCGAACTTCTACCAGAGCCCAACGGAACCTATGCGGATCCGCTGGGCGGAGATCTGGGTGCGGTGCGTATCGTGCGGACCTCGCCACTGTCTCCGCTGAACCGAGGATGTTGTGTTCCGGCACCGTAGTAGCCCACGTCGGCGCGGGTAGGCAGGTCCGGAACGCATCGGCCGTCTAGTTGTTGGCGCGTTGGATGGAGCGGCGGACCAGGCTGCTGATGCCGGGGAGTTGGATTGCTCGGAGCATAAGTTCGGCTGCCCATACGTGGGTCCGTGTTGGCGGGGCGAATTGGCTGATTCCCCTCCGCGCCAGTGCCTGTCGCTTCTTCACCTCAGGCCGCAAGGTCGTCTCCCAGGTGCTGAGGGCGGTGGGGATGTCGTCGGCGTGTGCTGCAAGGGCGGTGCCGAGGCGGTCGGCGCCGTCGAGGGCGAGGGCGGCGCCGTAGCCGGCGAAAACTGTTACGCACCAGGCCGCGTCGCCGAGGAGGACTACTCGGCCCTGGCTCCAGCGGTCCATGACGATCTGGCCGACCGAGTCGAAGTAGGCGGTGCCGGGGTCGGCGTCGAGCTGGGCGAGGGCGTCGACGGCACCGCCGCCTAGGTCACCGAAGGCTCGTGCGAGGGCGGGTGCGGCGCCGAGGGTGAGATCGGTGTGGGGGTCGGGGCAGCGGTAGGCGAAGAACGCTGAGGATCTTTCCGGTCCGAGGTTCATCACTGCGGCTGTGCGTCCGCGACCGATATATGTGGCGCCTATACCGTCGGGCATGTGGGCGGGCGGTTTCGCCAGCGGGAATGCGCCGACCATATGGCCCAGGTCCACGAAATACTCTGTCTCGGGACCGAATACGAGCTCGCGGACCTGGGAGTGGACGCCGTCGGCGCCGATGAGGAGTTCGGTGCGGAGGCGGGTGTCGTCGCTGAGGGTGACTTCGACCTGTTCGGGGGTTTGGGTGATGGCTCGCACCGTGGTGCCGAAACGGATATCGGCGAATTCGGCGACGGCCTCGTACAGGGCCGACTCCAGATCGCCGCGGAACAAGCTCAAAGCCCGGTCCCCGACAGCGGCTTCGGTGACAGCGGCGGGGATCCGGAGTTTCTCCCTGCCGTCGGGGTGGACGAGCACCGAGGTGAAGAATCCGATGTCGCGCGGGTTCAGCGCCGGCAGCAGCCCGAGTCGTTCGGCGGCGTCATAGCCGGGTCCGTGCAGGTTCACCAGGTAACCGCTGCTGCGGCGACTCGGCGCGCGTTCGATCACGACGACGTCCCAGCCCTGCTGACGCAATCGCAGCGCGGTGGCCAAACCGGCGATACCCGCACCGACGACCATCGCCCGCCTGCCCGGTGACTCGGCATGCCGGCGCGCAGCGCTTTCGAAGGCTTCCATTGCGACTCCTCGATTCGATGTGCTGTCGGCGAGAGCCACTCACGAGCCATCGCCATACGTCAACTAGTAGTTGACGTATGGCCTATCGTCAACCATCGGTTGACGCACGACTACGGCGGGCGCCCTGAGCCATGCGCATCGAGGTCGGTTCAGCACACCGGCCCGGGGCAGTGATTGAACAGCGAGTGCCACCAGTCTCCGACGAGATCGAGCACCCCGGAACCGGAGTCGGCTCCATCGGGACCGGGGGTGAGGAGGTTCGAGCTACCGGAATCCAAGGCACTTCCCGTGCCCAGGCTGCCGGTTGAGGCGGTGGCAGTCGCGGACGCGAGCAGAACCCCCGCAACAACGAATACTGAAACGCATACATTTCTCATGGCCGCGAAGACTACGGGAGCTGCAGGCCCGCACAGTCCCGATCCGACGTGTTCCCAGGGCCCCAGATTGTTTGGGGTCGCGCATCGCGACCGACATCGCCGTGTTCAACCATATTGGGTTCGAATCGATTTCGGCTTCTGCGCTGGACACTAACCTTTGGGTCAGTATCCGAGAGAATAGTGCGTACTTGTGGGGCGGTTGCCACGCAGGCAATCTCGAATTCAGCGCGCGCCGAACATTCAGCGAACTGATTCGAAGGAGTTGTCCCACAATGACGAACAACCAGGTGAGTGTGCTCGGGCTGGGCGCGATGGGGCGGGCGCTGGCTGCGGCGCTGGTGAAGGGCGGCGTGGCGACGACCGTGTGGAATCGGACGGCGGGGCGCGATGGCGAGTTGGTGGCGGCCGGAGCTGTGGGGGCGGGGTCGGTCGTGGAAGCGGTGCGCGGGAGTGGGGTGGTGATTTCCGTTCTGCTGGACCACAAGTCGGTGCATGAGACGCTCGATCCCGTTGTCGCGGAGCTGCGCGGGAAGCAGTTGATCAACCTGACCAGTACGACCCCTGAAGAGTCGCGGGAGTTCGCGGTGTGGGCGGCCTCGCACGGGATCGAGTTTCTCGATGGTGGGATTATGGCGATTCCGCCCATGATCGGGACCCAGGCGTCGTCGATTCTCTACAGCGGGGCACGGGCAGTGTTCGATGAGCACCAGGGCGTGCTGGAATTGCTCGGTGCTGCGGAGTTCCTGGGCGAGGATGCGGGAGTCGCCGCACTGTATGACTTTTCGCTGCTGTCGGCGATGTATTTGATGTTCGCCGGGTTCTTCCACGGTGCGGCCATGGTGGGTTCGGCGGGGGTGAGCGCGCAGGAATTCGCGCGGCGCGCGGTGCCCTGGGTGACGGCCATGGCGCAGGGGCTGCCGGAATACGCGCGGGTTATCGATTCGGGTGACTATCGGGCGCAGGTGCAGCATCTGGAGTTCCAGAAGGCCGCCTTCGATGCGATTGTGCGGGCGTCGCGCGATGCCGGGGTGGCGACGGATCTGGTGGCGCCGGTGGCGGAGCTCATCGATCGGCAGGTGCGGAATGGACACGGGGCGATGGCATTCGAGCGCACCATCGAGGAATTGCGCTGAGCGTGAGCCCGCAATAGACCGAGCGGATCCCGGCGCGTTGCCTGCGCCGGGATCCGCTGCGTCAGTTGGCGATTCGCACGGTGTTGCGCAGCGATTCCAGTTGCGCCGACAGTCCCAGTTCTGCGATGCGGCTGTCGAGTTCGGGGCGTTCGGAATCCGGCAGCGCCGCCCACGCCGCACCGATGCGCGATTGAGCGTCGGCTTCGGCGGCGGCGAGCAGCTCGAGCAGTCGCGGCCACAGGTCGCCGGCGTCGAGCACCTGTGGGAGCCCGGTCAGCGTCTCGGCCTCGGCGTGCGAGATCTGTCCGCTGATGCGCCGCGTCACCGCGGGTTCGGTGCGCACGGCCAGTTCCAGCAACCCGCGCCAGACGGCCGGTTCGGTACTGTCCGCGACCGCGGCCACGATGGCGTGTACGGATTCCGCGTCGGCGGCGATCGGGTTGGCGGCGAGCTCGTCCAGGGCCGAGGGGCTCAGCTGCCCGACGAACCGCATGCTCTCCGGCACCGCGCCGTCGGCGATGAACGCCGAGATGAGGTCGGCGATTTCCTCGGGTGTGCCGACCTCGAACAGGATGTCGCCGATGGCGACGATGACATCGGCGTCGCAGCGCGCGAACACCGACAGTGCGGCCAGCCGAAGTTCCGTCGACCCCTGAATGATGGTCTGCACAAGCCTCGGGATCCGTTTCCCGGTGCCCGCCAGCAGATGCCGGATGATGACGCTGATGTTCTCCCCCGAGTAGGCGTATGACGCGGCGAGGATGAGCCCCTCGTCGTCGTGCACGCTGTCCTCCACCGCACGCACCAATTCCGGTGTGGCGTAACCGAGGAACGGTCCGGCGGTGACGTAGTCGCGCCGCCGCAGGATCTCGTTGATGATCCCCATGACCGGTTCGGCCGGCGCGACGTCGGCCAGCTGGCCGACCGCGTGCGGGTCCATGTACGGGGCGGCGTCGGCCGCGTACGAAGGCTTCAGCATGCCCACCGCCTCGGCGGCCTTCTTGGGATGGTCGACTCCGATGGCTCCCGCCGCGCGCCCCGCCATGACGGCCGGGACCATCCGCTGCACCAGCGGAATCGAGATGCTCAGCGGAATGACCGGCACCAGCAGCGTCAACCGCGAGAACGTCGAGTTATGTTGCGCGAAGATCGCTTTCGCCATCCGCTCCTGCAACTCGTGCAGGTTCGCCGCACCCAGCTTCTCCAGGTGCGCCAGCTTGTCCTCGGATACGTGCAGCGTCCGCGACAGCAGGGTCACCTGCGCCCGGGTCACCAAATCGCTCATGGCCCCTACCCCAGCTTGTTCCCGAACATGATCTTCTTGGCCGCCGTGCTCAATGGCCAGGGCAATGCGCCGACCGTCTTGTCCACCGCCTCCACCATGGCCGCCGCCTCGGTCCGCTGGGCTTCCCGGAACATCCCCAGCAGATCCGCGATCTCCCGCTCCGACATCATTTCGAGCGCGGCCACGGGCCCACCCAGTTCCCGCTCCAGCTCACTTCTCGCACTCATACCTCTCCCCTTCCCCGGATGGCCGGAATCACGCCTCCGGCCCCCACTTGATCACACATCCGCCGTGTCCACAAACGTTCGCTCGTCGCGCACCGCTGAACAGGCATCGCCCGCCCTCAGTTCGGTTGGCGCGCGGCCTCGCAGGGCGGTGACGCCGGTTCTTCGGCGGGAGTTCACTCGGTGTTGGCGGTGCGGAGGCTGCTGGTAACCCGTTGTGCTGCAACGATCGGCGGGGTGCGCATAGTACAGCTGGCTAACTTCTATGGTCCGCGCTCCGGGGGGCTGCGCACCGCACTGCATCATCTGGGGGCCGGATATGTGGGGGCGGGGCATGAGGTGGTGCTGATCGTGCCGGGGCGGCGGCGGAGCGAAGTGGTGCTGGAATCCGGGGTGGTGCGGATTACGGTGCCCGCGTTGCCCATTCCGTGGACCGGGGGTTATCGGGCGGCGGATCCGCGGCGGGTGGCGGATGTGGTGAAGGGGTTGCGGCCGGATGCGATGGAGGTGTCGGATCGGCTGACCTTGCGAGGGTTCGGGCGGTGGGCACGGGCACGCGGGATAGCGAGCGTGATGATCTCGCATGAGCGGCTGGATCGGCTGCTGGGGCAGGTGCTGCCGGGGGCGGCGGCGCGGCGGGCCGCCGACGCCGCCAATCGGCGAACCGCGGAGAACTACGACATCGTCGTGTGCACAACGCAATTCGCGCGGGAGGAGTTCGAGCGGATCGATGTGCCGAACGTCGAGCTCGTCCCGCTCGGGGTCGACCTGGATATGTTCCGGCCCGATAGGCACGACCGGCGGTTACGCACCGATCTGGCCGCCGACGACTACCCACTGCTGGTGCACTGCGGGCGATTGTCGGTGGAGAAGCGGGCCGATCGCAGTATCGAAGCGGTCGGCGCGCTTCGCCGCGAGGGCGTCGGCGCGCGGCTCGTCGTGGCGGGTGACGGACCCCGGCGCGAGGCCCTCGAACGCCGCGCCCGCACCATCCCGCCGCTCCATGACGGAATGCCCAGCGTGCATTTCACCGGATTCATCGACGACCGAACCGAACTGGCTACGCTGCTCGCCACCGCAGACGTGTCCCTCGCGCCCGGCCCACACGAAACCTTCGGCCTCGCCGCCCTCGAAGCCCTCGCCGCAGGCACCCCCGTGGTGGCGAGCCGCTCCTCCGCCCTCGCCGACATCGTCACCGCCGACTGCGGCGCAGTAGCCGCCGACCATCCCCGCGCCTTCGCCGAAGCCGTCACCGAGGTCCTGGCCCGCCCCACCGCCGAACGCCGCCGCGCAGCCCGCAGCCGCGCCGAGGAATTCACCTGGCCCGCAGCGGTGGCGGGCATGCTGGACCTACTCGGCTCAGCTTGAAGACCTTTGCGCTGCGGCAGCGCCAATGATGTTGCGGTTCAACAGCGACGGCCACACACTCAGGCGGGACGCGTGAACCGTCCCGCCCTGACGCCAGCCGTGAAGGCCGCCCACTCGCACGGCGCGAAGACCAGGGCGCCACCGGCAGAATCCTTCGAATCCCGTACTCCGACACAACCTTTCGGGAGCCATGCGACCTCGACGCAGTCACCTTGAGCGCCGCTGTAGCTGCTCTTGAACCAGTCTGCGGACATCAGGTCAGTGCTGGTCATATTCGAACTCCTTCGTGACCCGACGAACCAACTCCCGGGTCTGCTTGTCCTCCAGCGCGGCACTGCGGATTGCCGAAGCATATTCACTATAGATCCGCACGTCATCGGGCTTTTCCAAGTACACGTCCTGAGTCGGGCCGCCTTCGATGTACACGATGGGGGGCTCGATAGGTCCGGCTTCGACGCCGAAATCGAGGATCGTGAAGGATCCTCGCGGAATCCCCCAGGTCAATCCCGCAGCGTAGGGGTGCAGGCGCACCGAGACATTCGGCAGCTTCGACACCTCGGCGAGATGCCGCAACTGCGCTGCCATGATGCGCCTGTCGCCGACCAGTCGATGCAAGGCTGATTCGTGCAGGAGCACTTCCAGCACAACAGGATTGGTTCTCCGCGTGATCAGAGCCTGACGCTTCATTCGAAGTTCGATGCGGCGGTTGACGTCGCTGGGACTGGTGAATCCGGGAAACGCGCTGATGACGGCGCGAGCATAGTCGGCGGTCTGCAGCAGGCCGGGAATGTGCTCGTGATAAGTGACCAAACGGCGAGCGGCAGCTTCCAGTCCCACGTACATGTTGAACGCGTCCGAGTACAACCCACCGTAGGCGTGGTACCAGCCGTGGGCTCTCGCCAATGCCGCCAGGTCCATGGCCGCGGCGGTGTCGGCCTCGCCGACTCCGTAGACCTCGCAAAGGGCGCGTACGTCTTGTTTGCGCACCTTCTGGGTCTGGCCGGCTTCGATCCGTTGCAGGGCGGATTGCGATAGATCTACCAGTTTCGCGGCAACACCGAGGGTGAAGCCGTTCGCCTCCCGCCATTCCCGGAGGAACCGGCCGAGCTGGCGGCGCGGGAGTGTTGAACTCGGATTGAACTCAGTGTCGTCCTCGTGCGCACTGGTCATGATGTCGTCCCATCACAATGTGAAATCGGGTCGATCGGGCAGCGAAATCGGGTGGGGTTCTGCGCGTTTGCGAATCAGATCCTGGCGGCTTGCACGACTTGCTTCTGGGAAACCGAATCAACTGTATCCGGTGCGCTGCTGGTGGTGTGCTGAATTCACCACGACGGCAGGGAGGTAGGAACGATGTCGCACAGCAATCCTTGGTCGGTGCAGGCGATTATCGATCGCATCGAGGCGGAGAGACCGCAGGGCGCGGGGTCGGCAAGAGTGCGGAAGTCCTGGGTCGAACGGTTGCGGAGGTCGGTGTTCGGTTCCGGGACAGTGTTTTTCGGGGGTCGTCATGCCATGCGATGATCCGGATCTGGTCGAGGTGCAGGTTATTGCGGATGTGCTCGAGACGGTGGAGGCGCGGCTTCGGGAGCGGGAGCTGTGCGGGTGGCGGTTGACGGTGCCTCGGTCGCGGGTCTATGCGGCCGTGTTGCATGCGGTGATTGTGAGTGCGCGTGCGTCGCATCGGATTCCGGCGACGCTCGATCGGGCCGACATCCTCGACGCGATCTTCGATGGAATCGAGCCGACGTGGTCCGGGAGCGGAGCGCGACCGGTCGAGGATGTCATCAGGAGCAGTACCGTGCACGTGAATTGACGGTGCGGGCCGATCAGTCGCGCGATGGGTCGGGCTGCCACGGGCTGTAGGGGCGGCCTTCGGTTTCGGCGGCGGTCTTTGCCGAATTCAATTGGTAGGGGGTGATTCCGCCGGGCTGCCAGGGGCCGACGGAGCCTGCGGTGATGGCCGATCCGGATTTGGGGACGAGGCCGATTTCGTTGCGTACCAAGGTGATCGGCCGGTCGGCGAGGGTGAACCAGTCCAGGTCGAGGAAGTCGTGGCTGCCCCGGGTGAGGGCGCCGCGGCGCATGGCGTCGCCGAGGCGACCGGCCATTCCGGAGGTGCGCAGGTGGCCTTCGTTGGCTTCGAACAGCCCTGCGCCGGAACGGAGGTAGCCGGTTTCGAAGAGGGAGATGACCATGGCGAGCAGGCTGAAGGCCCGGGGGTCGTCATTGGCGCGGGCCATGAAGGCGAAGACTTCGATCTCGTTTTCCAGGGTGGTGCCGTAGCCGGCCAGGACGTGGACCCAGTCGTGCTGGGCGAGTAGCGGCGGGGCGGAGCCGGGGAGGCCGGGGCTGACGAAGCCGCGGTCGCGGTAGAAGTCGGCGACGCCGCGGCCGAGGGTGCCGACGGGCAGGTCGCGCAGTTCGGCCCAGCGGGCGGCGAGGGCCGGGTCGTCGACGACGGCGCTCCAGGAGCTGTCCAGGTCGTCGGTGTGCAAGGCGCTCAAGCGGATCGCGTCGAGGCCGCCGAGGTAGCCGTTGCGGGAGAAGTCGACGGCGGCCAGGTCGACCGCGCCGTCGGCGTATTTCTGGGCGACGGCGATCATGTCGTCGTCGACGGCCAGGGCGTCGGCGAATTCGCGCAGCCGGGCGGCGGTGGCGGCGGGCAGCGGGCGCACCACCAGCGCCGACAGCAGCATGGTCTGCACGATGCGTTCGCGGAAGATGCGGTTGCGCCGGGCCAGTCCCGTGCCGAACTCCGCCGCCGAAATCGGTGTCAGCTCCGCCAGTTCGACCGGATGCCCGGTCATGGACAGGAACAGGGCCGGGATCAGCAGCTCCTGCAAGGGGGTGAGTCCGTCCTCGCCGCGCGCGGCGGCGGCCACACCGCGTGCGAGCAAACGCACCTCGGCCGCATCCGGCGGGGTCAGCAGCACGTCTTCCATCAGCACCCTCCCGGCGCGGTCAGCGACATGATCGTCGCCGCCATTGTCGTCGCGAATCCTGTTCGGCGCGCGCTCATTTCACTGAGGGCGTAGTGCGCGACGGCACACCCCCGGCTGCCGAGCAGGCTGGGTTGCGGGTCCTCGATCACCTCGACCCGCACCCCCGACATCAGCGCGCCCGCGATCGCACCGACCCCCTGCATCAGGCCCGCGCCGCACAGATCACCACGCTGTGGCGGCCGGCCGCGTGGTGACCTCACAGATCCGAAGATGCTTCGGTGAGCCAGGCCACAACGCCCATGAAACCGATGATATGACCAGCACAGTCGCCAATTAGAGAATCATCTTCAGCAATATGGAGATGATCTCGCAGATTCTTCATACTCATCGCATTGGCGGCGGTGGTCGCCGTTTCCGACGGAACGACGTTCAGGAAGGCTGCAATGAAGATCGGAATTCCCCGCGAGGTGAAGAACCACGAGTACCGGGTGGCGTGTACGCCGGCCGGCGTACACGAGCTGGTGTCGCGTGGACACGAGGTTTTCATCGAAGCGGGCGCGGGCCTGGGTTCCGCGTTCGAGGACGGCGCGTACAGCGTCGCCGGTGCGCGGGTGCTGGGCACCGCCGACGAGGTGTGGGGCACCGCCGATCTGGTGCTGAAGGTGAAAGAGCCGGTCGCCGAGGAGTATTCGCGCATGCGCTCGGGTCAGGTGCTGTTCACCTACCTGCATCTGGCCGCGTCCAAGGAGTGCACCGACGCCCTGCTGAACTCCGGCATCACCTCGATCGCCTACGAAACCGTCACCGCCCGTGACGGTTCCCTGCCGCTGCTGGCCCCGATGAGCGAGGTCGCCGGGCGGCTGGCCCCGCAGGCCGGGTCGTATCACCTCATGCGCAGCGGTGGCGGCCGCGGCGTGCTCATGGGTGGGGTTCCGGGTGTGCGGCCCGCCAAGGTGGTGGTGATCGGCGCGGGTGTCTCCGGCCGCAATGCGATCGCGGTCGCGCACGGCATGCACGCCGATGTCACTGTGCTGGATCTGAATATCGCCCGCCTGCGCGAGATCGACGATCTGTATCACGGCCAGGTGCGCACGGTCATGTCCAATCGGCTCGAGCTGGAGAACCTGGTGCGCGAGGCCGATATGGTGATCGGCGCGGTGCTGGTACCGGGCGCGAAGGCCCCCACCCTGGTGTCGAACGAGCTGGTGGCGCAGATGAAACCGGGTTCGGTGCTGGTCGACATCGCCATCGATCAGGGCGGCTGCTTCGCCGATTCGCGTCCGACCACGCACGCCGATCCGACCTACCGGGTGCACGATTCGATCTTCTACTGTGTGGCGAATATGCCTGGCGCGGTGCCGAATACGTCGACGGTGGCGCTCACCAATGCCACCCTCCCCTATGCGCTGGCCCTGGCCGACAAGGGCTGGCGGGCCGCGGTGGCCGACGATGCGGGCCTGGCGGCGGGGCTGAGCACCCATGACGGGGTGCTGCTGTCGGAATCTGTCGCGGCAGCGCACGGTTACGCGGCGCACAGCCTGGCGGCCTGATTCCGGCCGGGCCGCCGCGGTCCCCTCGAGCGGCGGCCCGGCACTCAGTTCGTCCGGTGCCCGCCGGGCCGCACGTGCTCGAAGATCAGGATGGTCTCGGTGGAGGCGACCGCCCGATGCGCGCTCAGATGCTCGACCACGAAGCGGCGCAGCTCGTCGGAATTCGCGGTGGCGACATGGATGAGGTAGTCGTCGGCCCCGGCGATGAAGTAGACGTTCTCCACCTCGGGCAGCGCCGCCATCTGATCACCGAAGGCGGCCAGGTGGCCGCGCGCCTCGGAGTGCACGCGCACCGCGATCATGGCCTGGAGGTCGCGGCCGAGGGCGGCCGGATCGATATCGGCGTGGAAGCCGCGGATCACGCCGCGCTCGACCAGCGCGCGCACTCGCCCCAGACACGTCGAGGGCGCGATGCCCGCCGCGGCGGCGAGCGCATTGTTCGTCATCCGCCCGTCGCGGGCGAGCTCGTCGAGCAGCAGCCGGTCGATATCGTCGATCGGGGCACGCGGCCGGGGCACCGCCACCGGGACCGCTGGCGAAGGAACCTTCTTCACAGTGGCACTCTATCGAAGATTCTTCACCTCGTGATCGGATACCGATCCGAATATTCGACACAGCGCATGCGGGCTATTCTCGACCCGTGGATATCTACTGGCACGCTGTCACGCCGCCGCCGGCCGCCTGATCGGGCGCACCGGCCGACATTCGTCTCACCACCCGGCTGATCCATTGGGACAGCCCGTTTTTCGTCGTGCGCCCGTTCCGATTCCTTCCTCCCTGGAATTCGACGACGGAGTCCACGACTGTGCCGAATCAACATCTCACCACGCCCGCACCCATTCTCGCCGCCGCCGTCCTGTGGGGCACCACGGGGACCGCGGCATCCTTCGCGCCCGCCGGAACACCCGCTGCCGCAACCGGTTGCGCCGGTCTGGCTCTGGGCGGACTGCTCCTCTACGCCACCGCGCGCGGTAAGCGACTGCGCTACACCGGATCCCAACGATGGCTGCTACTTCTCGGAGCCTGCGCGGTGGCCGGATACCCGATCACGTTCTATCCGGCGGTGGCGCGCACCGGGGTTGCCGCCGCCACCGTCCTCGCGCTCGGCGCGGCACCGGTATTCGCGGGCCTGCTGGCGTGGCTGACCGGACACGGCAGACCCACCGCCCGCTGGGTGCTCGCCACCGCGCTCGCCGTGATCGGTTGCGCCGTCATGATTCTCGATCCGGGCTCCGATTCCGGGCACGCCGTCGACCCGCTGGGTGCGGCGCTCGCGGTCTGCGGCGGATTCACCTATGCCGTCTACTCCTGGGTCGGCAGCAGGCTCATCTCGGACGGCCATGCCTCCGACCGCGTGATGGGCGCGATGTTCGGTCTCGCCGCGCTGCTGGTTCTCCCGGTGGTGCTCGCCACCGGCACCGCCTGGCTGACGACGCCGCGCGGTGCGGCGGTGGCCCTGCACCTGGCGGTGTTCACCACCTTCCTGGCCTACCGCCTGTTCGGATACGGCTTGCGCCACACCAGCGTTGCCGCCGCGACCACCCTCACCCTGGCCGAGCCCGCCGTGGCGGCGATCCTGGGTGTGGCCGTCGTCGGTGAGCGGCTCTCGCTCGTATCCTGGTGCGGCATGGCGGTTCTCGCGGCGGCGCTGGCCGTCCTCACCGCCCGGCGATCTCCGCGCCGGGTTGTTCCAGCCGCGAATGCCGGCGCGAGTACCCGAAGTACACGATGAGCCCGAGCAGCAGCCAGGCCGCGAACCGCGCCCAGGTCTCCCACGGCAGCGACCAGATCAGGTAGATCGAGAACCCGATCCCGACGATCGGCACCACCGGCATGAGCGGCAGCCGGAATTCGCGCGGTTCGTCGGGCCGGGTGTAGCGCAGCACGATCACCGACACGCTCACCACGATGAACGCCATGAGAATGCCGATATTGGTCAGCTCGGCCACGGTATTGATGGGCAGCAGCCCGGCCAGCACCGCCGACGCGACGCCCACGATCCAGGTGACCCGGGTCGGAACCCTGCGCTGCGGATGGGTTTTGGCGAACCACTCCGGCAGCAGCCCGTCCCGGCTCATGGCGTACCAGACCCGGGTGACCCCGAGCATGAAGGTGAGCACCACGGTGATGATGCCGACGATCGCGCCCACCGCGATCACATTGGCGATGCCGGGCATCCCCACGGATTTGAACGCGGTGGAGAATCCGCTCGTCGGGCTGATCTCGGTGTACTTCTGCATGCCGGTGAGCACCAGCGTCGCCAGCACGTACAACACCATGGCGATGGCCAGTGAGTACAGAATCGCTTTGGGCAGTTGCTTTTTCGCCTCGGTGGACTCCTCGGCGGCGGTGCTCATGGCGTCGTAGCCGAAGACGGCGAAGAACACCGTGGCCGCGCCGGTCCACACCGCCGCCGAACCGTAGGGGAAGTACGGGCTGTAGTTGGCGCTGTCGATGTGGAACACACCCAGACCGATGATCAGCAGCACCAGCGCGACCTTGATGCCCACGAACACCGTCTCGAACCGGCCCACGCTCTTGATGCCGCGCGAGAGCACCCACGCGGTGCCGAGGCAGAACACCACCGCGAACACGTCGACCCGATGCCCCTCGCCGGTCCCGGGCGCGCCGAGCATCCATTGCGGCAGGCTGAATCCGATCTGTTCGACCAGGAAGTTGAAGTATCCGGATACGCCGATGGCGACCACCGCCGCGACCGCGATGTACTCGAGCAGCAGATCCCAGCCGATGAACCAGCCCGCCAGCTCTCCCAGCGACACATAGCCGTAGGTGTAGGCGGATCCGGCCTTGGGCACCATGCCCGCGAATTCGGCGTAGCACAGTGCCGCGCAGGCGCTGGCCACACCGGCGATGAGGAACGAGATGAGCACGGCGGGCCCGGTGGTCTTGTTGGCGACCGACCCGGCCAGGGAGAAGATGCCCGCGCCGATGATGCCGCCGACCCCGATGGCGGTCAGCTGCCACAGGCCCAGGTGCCGGGCCAGGCGTTCATCGGCGGGTGTATCGGTCTCGACCTCGGTGAGGGGTTTGCGGCGCAGCATCTGGCCGCGCAGTTCGGCGAACGACATGCGGTGTCCTTCCGGTGCACCGCGCCCTGCCCCGTCGCAGGAACGCGGGCCGCAATCGGGCAGGCTCACACCATACGGTCCGGCACGCCCGTTTCATCCGATGAATCGGCGGACCCGATTCCAAATCGTTGCCGGGGCGAGTCAGTGCCAGACGGGATCGGCGGGCACCGCCGCCAGCGCCAGCCACGGCAGGGATCCGAGCAGCAGGCACACGAACGCGTTCACCCATTTGTGCTCGACCAGGATTCCGGCGAACTCTCGCAGGATGGCGCTGGGCAGGTAGTAGAGGGCGGTGGGTGCGCCGGCCACATCCGCGTCCAGCCCCAGCTGCCGGGCCAGGATGGCCGTGCGCAGCGCGTGAAAGTTGCTGGTGACCAGCACCATTCGCGCGTCGATGCCGCGCTCGGCGAGCAACTGTCTGGTGTAGAGCAGGTTTTCACGAGTCGTGGTCGAGCGGTCCTCGCGCAGGATGGCGTCGCCGGGCAGGCCCTTGTCGATCAGGTAGCCGGCCATGGCGTCGGCTTCGGCCAGCGCCTCGTCCGAACCCTTGCCGCCGCTGGTGACCAGCAGTGGCCGGTTGCCGGAGGCGACCTCGGCCGAATAGACGTCGAGCGCCCGATCCAATCGGCTCGCCAGCAGCGGCGGAACGCGCGCACCGATCAAGCCGGACCCGTGCACCACGATCGCGCCCATCCCCCGCCGGTACGGGAGACGAAGGTAGACAGTGGAATACAGCAGAAAGGCCAGCAGCAGGAAGCCGATATAGCTGACCATGAGGGTGATCGAGGCCATGGCGGCGACGAACCAGGTCCGGCCGATCAGCAGCGTCACCACCAGCAGCACGTACGGCGCGACCAGCGCCACGCCGAGCCCGAACGACAGCAGGTTGGCCACCCGCCGCCCTTCGCGGCGCACCATCTGCACGCCATTGGCGATCAGCAAACCCGCGAGCACCAGCACCAGCAGGGGCGACAGCACGATCACCACGAACACCATGAACGACAGCGCACTGCTGCCATCGGTGTCCAGCAGTCCGATCACGGTGAACGCCAAGGCGATCAGCAGCAGGATGCCATTGCCGAAGCGGCGGGGTTCGCGATGGACGCGCAGCGCGAACAGGCCGAGCAGGGCAATGCCGAGCAGAAGGGCGAACATTCAGCAACCGTATCGGCCGCTCGAGCGCCCCGTCCGCTCCGGCACGCCGGAGGGCCTTTCAGTCCGTGTCGCCGGACTCCAGCTCGGTGGCCTTCGGGGCCGTCCCCGACAGCCGGATGACCCCGGCGTCGAGATCGATCGCGACCCGCGGCCGGTGGCTCTGGCCGTCGCCGCTCTGCCCGCTCTCGTCCTCGAGCTTCTTGCCGGGGAACAGCTCGCCGATCACACCCATGGCCTCCACCATAGTTCGACCTGTCGGACCCGGCGACTAGGGTGCATCGCCATGCAGCCCGCCACCGCCGCCGTCGTGGATCTGGTCACCGCCGTCACACCGTGGGATGAGATCGAGCAGGGCCATATCGAGCACACGCTCGCCTGGCTCGGCTCCACCGACGACATCTTCCGGCGCGTCCAACCCGTCACTCCCTCACCGCATTTGGTGGTGTACGTGGTGCTGGTGGATCCCGGCACGCGCGGGATCTACCTCGGCATGCATCGCAAGGCGGGCCGGTATCTGCCGCCGGGCGGGCATGTGGATCCGGGCGAGCATCCGTTCACCGCCGCCGCGCGGGAGGCGCGGGAAGAGCTGGGCATCGTTGCGGCATTCGATGTGGTCGGCGAGAAACCGCTGTTCGTCACCGTCACCGATGTCCCGTTTCCGGAGCCACACGTGGACATTTCGCTGTGGCATGTGATCCGGGGCGACCGGACCGCGCCCTATGCGCTGGACCAGTCGGAGTTCGAGGACGGGCGGTGGTGGGATCTCGACGCCCCCGACCTCCCCGAATCCGATCCGCACCTACCCCGCTTCCTCGCCAAACTGGATTGCGCGCTCGCCACTCCGGTCCGGTAGAGCGCGCCGTCCCGGCGGGGCAGGTGAACATCGAGCGAACCGCTTCGCCCGCGGGATCGGACGTGGGATGCTGGGGCCGGGGCCGGATTCGAACTGTGCTGTGCCGAACGGGTGGGAGTTCGTCATGTCGGTGGCGGATGTCGAGGTACTGATCGTCGGCGGCGGGCCGGTGGGGCTCACCGCGCGAGCGCTGCTGGAACGCTGGGGCGTGCGGGCGCTGCTGGTGGAGAAACATGATGGGCTGTCGCCGTTTCCACGGTCGCGGCTGGTGAATGTGCGCTCCATGGAGATCTTCCGGCGCCTCGGCATCGACCGGCAGGTCACCGCACAGGCGTTCCCGCCGGAGTTCGGGCGCATCCGGTTCCGGGACACATTGCGGGACACCGATTTCGCCACCGCGGGCATGGTGGGGATCAATGCGCCGATTCCGGCGAGCCCCGCGCTCGGCGTGGTCACCTCGCAGGACCGGCTGGAGCCGACCCTGCTCGGCGCGGCCGCCGCGCCCGTCCGGTTCTGGACCGAACTGGTCGAGCTGTCCGAGGAGGCGGACGGGGTCGCGGCGGTGCTCGCGGATCATCGGGGCCACAGCCGGACCCGCGTGCGCGCACGCTATGTGGTGGCCGCCGACGGCGCGAATTCCACTGTGCGCCAGCAGCTCGGCATCGGCACCACGGGGCCCGGTGCGCTGGGCCGGTTCACCAGCGTGGTTTTCGACGCCGACCTGCATCGCTGGTGTGCCGATCAACCGGCCGGGGTGTACTTCACCGGCAATGGCGCGCTCGGGCCGATGTATCCCGAAGGCGGCTGGACGTGGTTCGTGCCCACCCCCGAGGATCCCTCGAGCACCGATTGGGCCGGACTGGTGACACAGGCCCTCGGCCCCGGACCCGAGGTGCAGGTCGAAGTGCTGCGGTTACAGCACTGGGTGATGAATGCCTTTGTCGCCCAGCACCTCGCGCGGGGCGCGATCCTGCTCGCCGGTGACGCCGCGCACGCCGTGCCGGTGTTCGGCGGCATGGGCATGAACGCGGGCCTGGCCGACGTGCACAACCTGTGCTGGAAGCTGGCGGGCGTGCTGCGCGGGTGGGCGTCGCCGCGGCTGCTGGAAAGCTATGAGCCGGAACGGCATCCGGTCGCCGAGCGCACGCTCGCGCAGGCGGTGGCCAATACGCAGCGGGCGATCGAGGTGCAGCGGCGGCATCGAGAACGGCGGACCCGGGCCGCCACGGCCGGATGCCAGGTCGAGATACCGTGGTCCGAACGGTTTTTCGACCAGCTGGACCTGATTCTCGGCGTCACCTACGAATCCGTGGCGGTACTCCCCGAGGACTCCCCCGCGCACCCGGGCGAGTCCGCCGCGGCGGTGGTGCAGCCGGACCACGCGGCCCCCGTCGCCGCACCCGGGCACCGCATGCCGCACCTGTGGCTCACGCCCGACCGTTCCACCCTCGATGCCTGCGGCGAGTGGTTCACCCTCTTCACCCCCGATCCCATTGCCTGGCACCAGGAAACAGGTCCGTGGCCGCTACGAATCGAGCCGCTGTCCCCCGCGCAGGCCGAACGGTGCGGCCTCGGCCCGCACGGCGCGCTGCTGGTCCGCCCCGACGATCACATTGCCGCCCGCTGGCGTGACCATGCCCCCGCCTCGACGCTGCGCCGAGCCCTCGAGGCGGTCACCGGCCTGGATTAGGTGAGCTGTTCGAGCATTTCGACCTGACCGGCCGCCACACCGGTGAGTATCGCCCGCGCAGTGGCCAGCAGCTGGGCGACCTGCGGCGAGGTGAGCTCATAGGTCACCGAGAGTCCTTCGCGGCGTGCGGTGACCAGACCCGCGCGCCGCAGAATCGACAGCTGCTGAGACAGATTCGCGGCCTCGACCCCGATCTCGGTGATCATTTCCGAGACCGCGCGCTCCCGTTCGCTGAGCAGTTCGAGCACGCGAATTCGTACCGGGTGGCCGAGTATTTTGAAGAACTCGGCCTTCATTTGATAGAGCGGTCTCTGCAATCCCGGCATGATTGCGCAGTCTAGAGGTCGCGGTCGCGGACCTGTCTCGATCCAATCAGATTGCAGAAGTTGGAAATTGCAGACCTTCTGGAATCCTTCATCAATTCGGTATCGATTCCCGCACACGCGAGTAGTGTCTGCGCACGCGACGCCGAAACGGCGGGACAGAGAGGAAAAGCCATGGCGGACATGGACGTTTCATTGAAGGACATGATGATGGTGGACGGCGCGCTCGGCGCCGCGGTCGTCGACTACACCAGCGGCATGCCGCTCGGTGGGCTCGGCGGTTCGAAGAGCTTCGACCTGGACATCGCGGCGGCCGGCAATACCGAGGTGGTACGGGCCAAGATGCGCACCATGGAACAGCTCGGCCTGGCCGACGAGATCGAGGACATCCTGATCACCCTGGGCGGTCAGTACCACCTCATCCGCCCCACGCGTGGCCGCCGCCGTCGCGGCCTGTTCCTCTACCTGGCCCTCGACCGGTCCCGCGGCAATCTCGCCCTGGCGCGCCACCGGCTCAAGGATATCGAGGAGAATCTCGAAGTCTGAACCGGCGGCGCAAGCCCCGCAATGGGTTTCGTATCCCACAGCCGCAATGTCAGCGTTCGCGCCGATACAGGCGCATGGTGACGGGACCGAATAGCGCGACCAATACCGCGCAGGTCAGCATTACCCAGCCGAGTTCGCCGGCGACCGGCTGCCCGTGCATCAATCCGCGTACCGCGCTGACCAAATGGGATACCGGATTGACATCGACGAAGCCCCGCAGCCATCCGGGCAGGGTGGCGGGATCGACGAAGATATTGCTGACGAAACTCAGCGGGAATGTCACGAGAATGGCCAGGAACACCACCGACTCCGGTGTGCGCGCCGCCAGGGCCAGGCTGGTCCACACCCACGACAGGCTCCAGGCGAACAGCAGCACCAGGCCGATGCCGGCGAGCAGTCCGGTGAGCCCGGCGTCGGGCCGAAAGCCCAGCAGCGCACCGGCACTCGTGACCACCGTCGCCGCGATGGCGTAGCGGGCCAGATCGGCCAGCAGTGCGCCGACCAGTGGGGCGGGCTGCCAGATCGGCAGGGAGCGGAAGCGGTCGAACACGCCCTTGGTGATATCGGCATTGAGGGCGACGGCGGTGGATTGCGTGGTCATGATGACGGTCATGACGAGTATGCCGGGCAGCACCGACTGCAGGTAGCCGCCGGTGGAGCCCGCGAGGGCCCCGCCGAACAGGTAGGTGAACATGACCAGCATCAGCAGTGGGAACACGGTTACGTCCGAGAGCTGGTCGGGCACATGCTTGATGCGCAGCACCGCCCGCCAGGCGAAGGTGAGCGCGGCCGTGGTGGGTGCGGTGCTCATGCCGGAATCTCCTCGGGGACATCGGGTTCGGGCTGGTGGCCGGTCAGGGTGAGGAACACGTCGTCGAGACTGCGTGGGCCGACCGCGAATTCGCCGACCTCGATTCCGGCGCGGGTGAGCTCGGTCAGCGCCGCGCCCGCGCATCCGGGATCGGCCACCGCCGCGGTGAGCAGCAGGGGGTCCTCGCCGTCGTGCACGGGCACGGCGAGCACCCGGGCCAGTAGCCGCCGCGCCTCCGCACGCCGGGCCGGATCCCGCAGGCGCACATGGACAGCGCCCGCGCCGAGGGATTCCTTGAGTTCGGTGGTCGTGCCCTCGGCGATGACGCGGCCGTGGTCGATGACCGCGAGCCGGTCCGCCAGCCGGTCGGCCTCCTCGAGGTACTGGGTGGTCAGCAACACGGTGGTACCGCCCTCGGTGAGTCCGCGCACGACATCCCACACCTGTGCGCGGCTGCGCGGGTCCAGGCCGGTGGTCGGTTCGTCGAGGAACAGCAGATCCGGTGTGGCCACGATGCTCGCCGCGATATCCAGCCGACGGCGCATGCCGCCGGAATAGCGTTTGGCCTGCCGCTCGGCCGCCGCTTCGAGATCGAAGGCGGACAAGAGTTCTCGTGCCCGGTCCGCGGCGGCGCGCCGCCGATAGCCGAGCAGCCGCGCCATCAGCACCAGGTTCTCCATTCCGGTGAGATCCTCGTCGACCGAGGCGTACTGGCCGGTCAGGCTGATGCGGGCGCGCACGGCCGCGGTCTCGGTGACGACATCGCGGCCGAAGATGAGCGCCCGGCCCGCGGTGGGCCGGATGAGGGTGGCGAGCATGCGGATGGTGGTGGTCTTGCCCGCACCGTTGGGTCCGAGAAAACCGTAGACGCCGCCCTGCGGGACGATCAGGTCCACACCGTCGACCGCGACGGCCGCGCCGAACCGCTTACACAGACCCTCGGCCTGAATAGCATACGGGGACATGGCCTTTCACCGCCCCACCGGCGCGACGCGCAACCGCAGGACCTGATCGACGCCGAAGATCCACTGCCCCAGACGTTCCTGCCGAGACTGGTAGCGCGCCACCGAGGCGGCATCGACCAGCTCCGGCGCACTGGCGCGAAACACGATGCCGCCGTGCACGATTTCGGCGGTTCCGGCCGCCCGCACGTTCTTGAGCCAGTCCGGCGTGGTCCCGTAGGGCAGGGAAATCAGGAAGTTCTCCCCGGCCTCGGTGACGCCGACCGGCGTCTCGTAGCTCTTGCCGCTGGACCTGCCGATATGCCGGATGACCGAGGCCGACGCACCCGCGCCACCGGCCGTCTTCAGCACCTGGCGATTGGTGACACGCCGGTTGAAACGACGCACCACGGCCAGCCCCGGCGCATAGCCGGTGCGCATCACCACGATCAGGAAGAGGAACCACACCAGAGCCAATCCCACCGGGGTCCCCGCGATTACCGCGATCCAGATCCACACGATCGATCACCTACCCTTACGTTGTAAGTCTTATGACGTAAGGGAAGCATTACAACGTAAGGCTGTCAAGACCGGGAAAACTTACGACGTACGGTAAATTGCAGGTCATGGTCACCGATCACCGTCCTCGCCTGAGCCGGGAGCAGATCCTGCACGCCGCCGTCGACCGCGCCGACCGGGACGGGGCCGACGCGGTCACCATGCGCAATATCGCCACCGACCTCGGAGTCGAGGCCATGTCGCTGTACTACCACGTCAAGAACAAGGCCGAACTGCTCGACGGCATGGTCGAAGTGGTGCTGGACGCCATCAACCTGGCCGTCGAACCGATCGCCTTCGAATCACCCGAGGACTGGAAACCGGTACTGCGCCAAAGGATTCTGACCGCGCGCCGCATCCTGCTCGGGCACCCGTGGGCGCCGGCGCTGATCGGCACCCGCTCGCCGATGACGCTGTCGATCATCGCCTACTTCGACGCGGTGATCGGCATTCTGCGCCGCGGCGGGTTCTCCTACGATCTCGCCCACCACGCCATGCACGCACTTGGCAGCCGGGCGCTGGGCTTCACCCAGGAACTGTTCGGGCCGCCGGCCGATCAGTCCGACGACGAGGCGAGTGCGGCGCTGGCCGCCATGGCCGATCGCTTCCCGCATATCGCGGGCATGATCGCCGAGGACCCGCACGACGCGGCCTCCCCCGCCCTGGGCTGGTGTGACGATCAGACCGAATTCGAGTTCGGTCTGGACCTCATCCTCGATGGACTCGAGCGCCTGCGCGTCACCCACTGAGCGGTAGATCAGGCCGGTCGCGGGGCGAGGGTGGGGGCGACGAAGCGTTCGATCATTTCTCGTTCGGCGGCGGCGTCGGGCAGGGGCCAGGCAAGCAGGGCGAGGACGATGCGGACGATCCACTGGGCGGTGGCGGCATCGGGTGGCAGACCGGTGACGGTGAGGGCGATGCGTCCGAGTTCCGGTGCGGTGGAAAGGTATTCGTCGGCGCCGCCGGAGCGGACATTGGTGAGCCATTGCGAGAGAGCGGGATCGGCGCGGATGGCGGACACCGAGGCGAGGATGGCCTCCACCGCGCGACGGGAGCCGTAGAGGGCGGCGACCTCGGCGCTCACGCGCGCCGCGACCGTCGCCGCGGAGGTGGTCATGACGGCGCGAACCAGCTCGGTCTTGCCGCCTATGTGACGGTAGAGGGTGGCCCGCGAGCAACCTACCCGGGCGGCCACGTCTTCGATGCTGACGCGCTCCACGCCGCGCTCGAGGAACAGTTCGACGGCGGCCGTCTCGATGCGCTTGCGCGCCACCGTTCTCCGGTCGCCACCGGCGAGCCAGTCGACGCGCGGGTTCGACGCCATGGGCACCTGCCTGTCCTTCAGCCATCTCGACGCGAGACATATTGCCTGAGCTGTCGCACGGATGTCGAGACGCAGGCAGTCGGATGACCACACGCTTTCAAGTGAGCAAGCGGTTCGGAAGATCGAGAACTCTCCAGCCCGCCGAGGTGGCCGGATCTCATTGAGAGACGCTCGTTGACAACCATTTCAGCGGCGTCCACCGTTGCGCCCACCATTGAGTTCCAACCAGCGGAGGCGGCGATGACACCGAGGTCGGCGGACGGTATCGACATTTTCGGTCCGGCGTATCTGGAGGACCCGTATCCGATGTACCGGACGCTGCGCGAGCATTCACCGGTCCATCGCGTGCCGGGCACCGAGTTCTATCTGGTCTCGTCCTGGGAACTGGTGACCGAGGCGTGTGCCCGCACCGAGGATTTCTCCTCGCATCTGACCGCCACGCTGGTCCGGCAGCCCGACGGCCGCGCCGCCACCTTCGACATGGACCACGGCGGGCAGGCCCTGCACGTGCTGGCCACCGCCGACGACCCCGCCCACCGGACGCATCGCAGACTCGTCTCCTCGGTGCTGGCCAAGCGGATTCGCGACATCGGCCCGGTCGTCGGCGACCTGGTGGACCGGCTGTGGTCGCGGGAACTGCGCGACGGGCGGATCGACTGGGCCACCGCAATGGCCGACCAACTGCCCCTGGCCGTGGTGGCCGCCCTCATCGGCCTGCCCGCCGCGGATGTGCCGCAACTGCTGCGCTGGGCCTACGACAGCACCGAAATGCTCGGCGGCGTGGTGTCCGAGGAACGGCTGCTCCCGCTGCTCACCTCCGCCGCCGAACTCACCGGCTACCTGCACGAGCGTCTCACCGAGGCGAGAGCCGATGCGGCACAGCTGGATTCGGGCACCGACCTGCTCGCGGTCCTGGGCCGGGCCTGCGCGACCGGAACACTCACCCACGAGGTCGCCGTGCTCATCCTGGTGCAGCTGGTCGGCGCCGGCGGTGAATCGACCGCGGGCCTGATCGCCAGTGCCGCAAGGATTCTGGCGACCGACGCCGCCCTCCAACACCGCCTGCGCGAACAGCCCCACCTGCTGGGCGCATTCCTGGAGGAGACCCTCCGCCTGGAGTCCCCCTTCCGCGCCCACCACCGCCACGTCACCCGCGATACCGACCTGGGCGGACTATCCCTGCCCGCGGGCAGCCATCTCCTGCTGCTGTGGGGTGCGGCCAACCGCGACCCCGCCGCCCACCCCGATCCCGATACCTTCGACCTCGAAAGAGGCAGCGCCCGAACGCAACTCGCCTTCGGCAAGGGCGCGCACTTCTGCCTGGGGTCGGCGCTGGCCAAGGTCGAGGCACACGCGGCCATCGCCGCCCTGCTCGAGCGCAGCACCGGCATCGCCCTCGATCCCGATCGGGAGCCGCAGTGGGTGCCGAGCCTGTTCGTGCGCAGGCACAGGACGCTCCCACTGCGCATCACGGCCCCGTAGACGATCACGAGTTACCTTGCATCCCAACCGGTTTCGTTGCCTACCGCTTGCTGGACACGCGATCGATTCGGGACCAAAGACCCTTCCTGCCCGGCGGCGCGGCTGCCGACACTGAACCCATCCCACCGGGACGGAAGAAGGCGCATCATGCCACTGTCAGCAGCCGACCTCGCCAGTCTGGGCGAGACTCCGATCACCCTGCGATCGACGGCCTTCGCGAACGTCTACCTGCGCTTGGACGGTTCGGGGGTCAGCAGCCCCGCCGATTACGGAGGCGGCCTGGTCAACTGCCAGTACACGGCCGGGTCCTACGAGCAGTTCCGGGTCCGGCCGCAGTCCGACGGTTCCCACGCCTTCGAGTCCGTGGCGTTCCCGAAGGTCTATCTGCGGATGGATGGCAGCGGGGTGACCACGCAGACCACCTCCGGCGGCGGAACGGTCAACTGCCAGTACGGTTCCGGCGGGCCGGGGCCGTACGAGAAGTTCCACGCCGGCCCGCAACCGGACGGATCGTTCTCGCTCGAGTCGATCGCCTTCCCCAAGGTGTACCTGCGCTTGAACGGCACCGGCGTCACCGCGTTCAGCGGCAGCGGCGGCGGAACGGTCAACTGCCAGTTCGCCGCCGACGGCGGCGTCCACGAGAAGTTCTTGCTCGAGCCGGCCGATCAACGCCTGGACTTCCGGATGCAGCACCAGCAGCAGACCCAATGGTGCTGGGCCGCAACGGCGGCCAGCGTCGAACTCTTCTACAACCCCGCATCGCAGTGGACGCAGTGCGCGGTGGTCGATGCCGAGGTCGGCCGCTCCGACTGCTGCGGTGGCGCGGGATCGGTGTACCCGTGCAATCAACCGTGGTGGCTGGATCGAGCGTTGCAGCGGGTCGGGCACTACAACCAGATCATGGGGCCCATGACCACCCTCCAGCTCGCCACCGAACTGACCCATGCCCTACCGGTCGGCACCCGGGTCGGATGGGCCGGTGGCGGCGGGCACTTCATGGTGCTGCGCGCGCGGTTCGTGGCCGATGGCGTCGAGTACGTCAGCGTCGCCGACCCGTGGTACGGCGATTCGGATGTCACCGACGCCTCCTACCGCAATGCCTACCAGGGTTCGGGCACCTGGACCCATTCCTACAAGACCAAGCGCTGAGGACCCCGTCATGCCACTGCATCTGCCCGAGCCGCCCGCCGATGTCCCCGGCGCGGTGACGCGACGTCTGCACGCCTTCGCCGACAGCGGGAAGTTCTCCACCCGGGCACTCGAAGCCACCCCCCGGAACCGGCTCGAACTGTCCACGCCCCATGAGGTTTTCACCATGGGGCTCGACGACCTGGCTGCGAACGCCGGCCTCGACCGCGCCCGGCCGGTCGGCTGGCGCTACCTGGTGACCGATGGCAGCCAGATCATCGCGAGCGCCGAAACCGTCCAGGCTCCCGACGGTTCCCAGGAGGTTGCGCAGTTCACCGAGGGCCCGTTCGGGGTCGGCACCGACAAGGCGGTCAAGACCCTCCGCAAACTCCCGCAGCTGGAGAAGAAGGGATACGAGCTGCGTCTGCTGCGCATCCCCGCCCTCTACCTGATGGCGCTGTGGCTGCACTCGCCGGCCGAGGACCTGCTGGCGCCGCTCGAGCCCTCCCCCATCGGAAAGGAAGGCAAACCCGTACCCGCCGCGGACTTCCTCGCCGAACTGTCGGAACTGGCCCGCAATACGACCGCCCCGCCCGCCTGACCATCGAATACGACTGCGGCCGAACGGACGCGAGCTCGCCGTGAGACAGGGCGAGCCCGCGCCGATATCCGCGGGCCGATCACGGGACGATGGCCGCGCCGTTGCGCAGGGCCCGGCGTGCCTCCTCGACCGCGTCGGCCCACGGGCGATCACCGAGGTCGGTGTAGTCGGTGCCGTCCATGACCGCGCTGGACAGGATCACCTGCGGGGTCAGGGTCGCCAGCAGATCGAGGCTGGCGAGCAGGGCGTCCCGGTCGCTGTAGCCCTCCAGGTAGCCGGCCCACCAATCACCCTGCTCGCCGCGCAGGATGGTGTCGCCGGTGAAAAGGTAACGGCGGCCGGAGATTTCGGCCAGGTAGACGGTGCTGCCGGGAGTGTGGCCGGGGGCCGGGATGACTTCGAGGCCGCCGACTCCGGTGTGACGGCCGGTGAAGGCGTCGTCGACGGTGGTCGCCGTGACCAGGGGTGTTTCGACGGCATGGATGTGGAGTTTCGTGCCGAAGCGTTCGGCGAGCGTGGCCAGGGTGGAGGTGATTTCGTCCTGGTGGCTCAGGTATTGGTGGGCGGCGCCGCCCAATTCGGCGATGTGGTCGATCTCCGCGGGGAGGGTGGTGTTGTAGAAGAGAATATTGCCGTCCGGGCGGGTCCACAGGTAGGCGTGGGTGTACAGGCCGGGAGCGGGGTTCTGGGCGTCGGTGACCCAGAGGTCGGGGGCGATCTGTCGCATGGTCGGCTCCTCTCGCGTGGGTCGCCGGTATGGGCGGCCCGTTATCGGTAAGGCGCGAGAACGGATCCAGCATTGCTGGATCCGCGCCGCTGGATGCCGATCGCGATTCCGCGGCCCGGCTCAGACCGTCCAGCGGATGTCGCGTTGCGGCTCGTAACGGCAGACGACGCCCAGGGCCACGCAGGCGCGCAGATGCTCGCCGAGGGCCGGATGGCCGCGTTCGATGCGGCGCAGGGAATCCCGGATGCGGGCGGAGACGGTTTTGCGGGCGCGTTCGGCGTCATCACCGAGCAGACGGGTGCGGCCACCCAAGCCCGCCGCACGACGCAGTTCGTCGAGCAGCGCCGCACGTTCGGCGTCGGCCGCGGCGGCCCGACCGTCATCGAACAGTTCACGCGCGCGCTCGATTTCGGCGTCGAGGTGGGTGAGCCGGCGACGGTACTCGGCCTTGGCGCGCTCATCGAGCACCGTGTCCGCACCGAGCCTGCGCGCGCCCCGCACCACCTCGGCAGCGCCGGGACCACCGGCGAGCTCGAGCGCGGAGATCTCCTGCCCCGGATGCGACACGAGCGTATGCAGATCACGCAGCCCCTTGGCAGCGGGCAGATGCAGGGTCCGGCCGCCGAAGCGCAGCGTCCACACGCCGTCGGCGAGCCGGAAGACCGCACCCGACGGCTCCATCGCCGCATGGTCCCGCAGCGCCTCGCCCCGAGGTCCACCGGAATGCATTCGGGCCGAAGCTCTTTCAGCGGCTGCCACCCAGGGGGCCGCGCGCAGGCGGCGGGCAGCGGCGACGGCGGACTCCAATTCCGTCGTCGCGGCCACGGGGTCCTGCGCGGCCATCAGCCGCCCCAGCCAGTACGAGTACGGCCCGTACACCGCACCCCCTCCCGCCACCACGGCCCACAATCCCCGCAGCGGCCACAGCGCATCCCAGGCGATCTTGCGCGGTTCGGGCTCGTCCAGCACGATCGCGGCGTACGCGAGAGCGACCAGCGGCCCCGCGTGGAAGTGCCGCGGATAGGTTTCCAGCAGGGCGCGCACCTCGTCGAAACCGCCTCGCACCGTGGCGAATCGGGCCTCGACGTCGACGGGGTCACCACTGCTCCGGT
This sequence comes from Nocardia huaxiensis, assembly GCF_013744875.1. Lineage (NCBI taxonomy): Bacteria > Bacillati > Actinomycetota > Actinomycetes > Mycobacteriales > Nocardiaceae > Nocardia > Nocardia huaxiensis. Next base: position 5,230,695 of record NZ_CP059399.1, on the reverse strand, counting down.
CGGGTCCGCCGGCGGTGACAGCGCTGTCGTCGCCGGCGCCGAAGAGCGGTCCTTCGGGGTCGAGGAGGCGGGCGGCTTCGATGAGGCGGGGCACGATCGGGTAGGCGCCGCCCAGTTCCCGGTACCTGGCGTGGATGTCGGTGGCGGCGGTCCGGGCGGTGAGGGCGAGCGCCCAGCGCTGCTCCAACCAGAGTGGGAGACGGTCCACTTCGCCGATGCGCTCACCCAGGGCGTAGGCGCTGTCCATGGCCTGGGCCGCCTCGTCGAAGCGGCCGGCGAGCACGGCGAGGGCGGCGGCGCGGGAGCGGGCCATGAAGCGGGGGCGGGGCAGGCGCGACCGGTCGGCGAAGGCGGTGAAGGCGGCCTGTTCGAGATGCGTTCGCGGGTCGCCCAATTCGAGCAGGGCGGCGATTCGCAGCACGAAACCTTGCCCGCGCAGGTCGTCGTCTTCGGACCGCTCCCCCAGCGCGTGAATCTCGTCGGCGAGGGCGAGCCGTTCGGCCGCGGTGCCCGGCCGCCAGATGGCATCGTGGCGCGCCACCAGGCTCAATCCCAGGGCGTGCCCGTCGCCCGATCGGCGGGCCAGGCGGAGCGCGTCGGCACTCATGGTCTCGGCGGTGGCCATGGAATCCGTTGTGCGCCTCGATGATCCGGTGTGCACGCGGACTCGGGCGGCGGCTGCCAGCAGGCGAACGGCCAGCGGGTCCGCGGCCGATCGCTGTGCGATGTACAGCGCATGCGCCGCGTCGATCAGCTCGATCTCTTGCGCGGCCGCGCCTTCGGGGTCCGGCATGCCCAGTTCGTGCAGGCCCAGCGCGGCACGGGCGAACAGCTCCGCGTCCGATCGTGCACGCGCCGAACGGATCACGTCCGCGTAGACGCGGCGGGCGCCCGGCAGGTCACCCGCACTGTGCCAGGCAGCCGCCAGATCCAGTTCCAGCTCTGCCCGACGCGCCGGCTGGTCCACCGGGAACACGGTGAGCGCACGCGCCAGATGCTGCGCGACCTCTCCCGGCGCCATCCGGCCACACGCGTCGTTCGCGGCGGCGAGCAGGTACCCCAAGGCCCGATCATCGGTCGCGTCGTCGCTCGCCGCGTAGGCGTGGTGCGCCAAATCCCCCGGGGTGGCCCGCGAAACCTCGCGGGGCACACGCTCCAACGCCACGATCAGCGCCTCGTGCCGGGACCGGGCCTCGGAACCGTCGACCCGGGCCATGAGGGTCTCGCGCACCAGATCGTGGACGAACACGGCCCGTGCCTCGTCCGGACGCTGTATCAATCGGGCGCGCTCGGCCACCGTCAGCGCGCCGGGGACCTCGGCCGCCGACGGCCCGCCCGCCTCGAAGGCCGCCTGCAGCACCGCGATTCCGAACTCCCGGCCGGAGAAGGCGGCCGTGGTCAGTACATCCACCACCTGTCCCGGCAGTGGCGCGAGCCGCGCCTCGAGGGTCTCGCGGACACCCGGGGTCAAGGTCTCCATGGGGCTGCCGCTGTGCCACAGCCGCGCGGTCTGCTCCGCCAGGAATGGGTTGCCGCCGGTGAGGGCGGTCATCCGGGCGGCGATATCGGCGGGGACGGTGCGACCGGTCGCGCGGGCGGCCAGCGCGGCGATGTCGGCGGCGGGCAGCCCGGCCAGCTCGATCGTGCGCGCCGTCGACCACAGCTCGGCGAAAGCTGTTCGCAGCAGCTCGTTTTCGCTGTGCAGATCGGTGTCGCGCAGCGCCGCCAGCAGGGCTATGCGTTCGAACCAGGAGTGGCGGGCCACGAAGGTCAGCAGGCGGATCGATTCCGCATCCGCCCGGTGCAGGTCGTCGATGACCACGACGAGCGGCCGTCTCCGCGCCGCTGACACCAGCGCGGTGGTCACCGCGTCACCGATGCCGAAGAGTTGATCGCCGCCGGCCTGCGGCGCATTCGCCGGATGCGACAGCACCGGTCGCGATTCGCCCCGCGCCACCGGAAGCACGCCCGCCACCCCGGAATCCGCCGCACCCGAGGGGTCGATGAGCAACATCAGTGCCGCACCCGCACCGGAGACGATGCCGTCCCATTCCTCCGGACAGCAGGCGGTGCGCAGACCACGCAGAATCTGCACCCACGGCCAGTACCCGGGAACCCCGTCGCCGGACCAGGCGGTGCCGGTGAGGACCAGCGCCTCCGCCTGGAACTCCGACACGACGTGGGTGAGCAGCGCGGTCTTGCCGATGCCCGCTTCGCCGGTGACCAGGACCAGCCCGCCGTGGCTGGAGACGGTGCGCCGGAGTTCTTCGCGCAGCACCGATTCCGCGTGCTCCCGACCGATCGGTGCCATGCCCGACACGCGCCCTCCTCGCGGCTGCCTCCCTCGCAGCCTATCGCCGGGCCGCGCCCCTGGCCGTTGTCAGTTCGTCGCGCGAAGGAATCGGCCGGTGCGGCGGGTGCCGAGAATGTCAGCGGGTTCGCCGTCGCCGAAGACGCGGTCGCCGCCGATGAACACGGCCGAGACGGCGGCGTCATTGCGGTTCACCATGCGAGACAGGTTGTCGTACACCGGGATCGGTTCCTCGGCGTAGGCGTCGAGAGAATCGTCGAGGTGGGCGGGATCGACGACGATCAGGTCCGCGCGGTCGCCTTCGCGCAGGTGGCCCGCGTCCAGGCCGTACCAGTCGGCCAGCTCACCGGTCATGCGGTGCACCGCCTGCTCGAGCGAGAGGAACGGGCGGCCGGATTGCTCGGCCCGGTGCACCCGCTGCAGGAAACGCAGGCCGAAGTTGTAGAAGGCCATATTGCGCAGGTGCGCGCCGGCGTCCGAGAAACCCAGCTGCACAGCGGGACTGGCGCTGAGCTTGTCGAGGAAACGGGGGCGGTGATTGGAGATCGTGGTGCGCCAGCGCAATTTCGTGCCGTGCTCCACCACCAGATCGAGGAAGGCGTCGACCGGATGCAGGCCGCCCCGGTCCACACCGACCTGGCCGAACGTCTTGCCGATCACCGTGTCGTCCGGGCAGGCCACGATCTCGGCGTCGAAGAAATCGCGATGCCACACGCGCATGCCGAAGCGGGCGTCGTACTCCTTGCGAAAACGCCTGCGGAAGGCTTCGTCCTGCATCAGGGCATTGCGCTCCACCTGATCGGACAGGTGCAGCGCGGCCGCACCGGCTCCCAGCTCCTCGAAAATGACCAGGTCGATGCCGTCGGCGTAGACCTCGAACGGCACCGGGAGATGCTGCCAGCGGAAGTCACCGCCCAGCGCGTTCACCAGCCGGGCGATCGGGCCCATGAGATGGACCAGGAACGGATTGGCTTTGAGGTCCGCGGCCGACAGCAGAGTGGTCTTCAGCCGGCGGCGGAACACGGCGGCGCTGCTCAGCGTCATGGCGGCGATACTGCGCGGCGAGGTGACGTCGGGACCGGCCTGCAACACGCGATCACGCTGTCGCAGAATGGCATTCAGGCGGCGGCGTTCGCGCGCCCGGGCGTAGGTGGACGGCAGCGTGCGCGAGCGGGCGACCTCGCCGTCGAGCTTGTCGAACAGCAGCTGCTGCGCCGACATGCCCACGAAACCCGCGTCGAGCGCCTCGTGCAGCGCCGCCTCCATCGCGGCCTGCTCCGCCGCGGTCGGACGCACCCGCTTGCGGGTGGCCCGGTCCAAACCCATCAGCGCCGTGCGAATATCCGAATGCCCCAGCAGCGCGGCCACATTCGGCCCGAGCGGCAGATCCTCGAGGGCCGCCACGTATTCATGCGCGCAACGCCAGGTCTTCTGCGCGACCGCTTCCATCACATGCCGGCGCGGAATGGCCTCGACCCGCCCGAACAGATCCCCCGCCGCGGTGGCGTCCACGTGCACGGTCGACAGTGAGCACGACCCCAGCAGCACCGTGGTGATCCCGTGGCGCACGGATTCGGTCAACGCCGGCGCTTTCAATACTTCCACGTCGTAATGCGTGTGAATGTCGATCATGCCGGGCATCACCCATTTACCCTCGGCATCGACCACATTCGAGCAACCGGACTCGTCCAGCGGCTGCGCGGTCACCGTGACGACGCGATCACCCCGCAACCCGAGATGCCGGACAGCCGAGGCGGCGCCGGTGCCGTCGAACCAACGGCCACCCTTGATGATCGTGTCGTAGCTCACCATCCCAGTGCATCCCGGCCGCCCAGCACAGTCAATAGGCAACTGCACGAACGACTTCAGCCACTGTCACAGGCCGAAGACACGCCGAGGAGTAGGCGCAGATCACATTCGGCCGCCGAGGTGAGCACGCCACCACCGACTGTGCCGTCGATCCCATCGCATTGCCGGGCCGCGATGCGGAATCCTAATCTTGCCGAAGATCCCTATTTCTTCCGAACGACGAAGGGCGGTACCTCATGACAACGCTCATTCTCGCGGGCATTGCGACGGTGGGAGTGTTCGCGTTCTTCCACGACCGCAACAATATGGACTTCCGCGCACGCGAAATCGCCGAATACCGCAATCGGAAGTAGCGGCCGGCCCAGCGTGTAACGACAGCGCGCTCGATTGTGACGTAAGTCATGTAAGAGCGGTTCGCTGAACGCAGCGCACTGCTGAGTTTCGAATTGTGCGTGGGCCTATCAGGGTTGGGGGCTTCGAGCCCCACGCTGATGGAGGTCGTCATGAAGTCGTTCGGCAAGCGGATGCTGGTGAGCGCCGCGGCAGCCACGCTGCTCGGCTCAGGGGTCGCGCTGGGCGCCGCGCCCGCGCAGGCGCAACCGTGGTGGGGCCCGGAATGCGCCGCGTATCCGGTGAACAACAGCGCGGCGTATTCGACGTGCTACTGGTTCGGCTGGCATCAGGTGAAGATTCAGTGCCGCCATTGGTGGGGATACTTCGGCAGCAGCTGGGCCACCTACGAACGCCGCGGCCCGGTGGTGTGGGGTGCCCAGCAGTCCTGGGCGCACTGCGATACGCCCGGCACCTTGCAGCGATGGGAGGTCGTCACCTTCGGCTGGTAGCGCGCGACCGGCGGCCGGGTCGGCCGCGACCGCTCACCCTGCGGTGGTGCTGCGGCGGGAACGCTACAACCCGGCCGGTGAGCTGACAGCCGTTGTGCTGCTGCCGTTCCCCGCCGCCATCCACACGGGGCCGGACAGGATGCTGTACGTGAACCACGGCGACAGTCCCACCGGCCCCGATTCCCGGCTGGGGCCTTGTCCTGACGGAATGCTCTACGCCGCAAGCGCTTCGGGACGCTTGGTGCGCATCGATCCCACCGCCGGAAGCACCTGCGACGTGCACAACGGCGAACCGCTGGCCTCGGTCACCGCGGCTTCCGGCGGGCTGATCCTCGGCACCGAACTGGGCAGTATCCTGCACCTGAGCACGGACTGGCGCTCATCCTGACCGACGGGAAGTGTCAAGAAGTTGGCGGCGGCCATCGATGACCGAGCGCGCCACCCCTGGGTGCACTGTCGAAGCCATCGACAGTCGGGCCGGAGCTCGGGCGCATCAGCCGCCCGGAGTGATATTGACGCCGCCGCCATTGGGAACGGGGACCACCTGCACCTTGCCGTCCTTGATGGCCTGATACAGCACGTAACCGTCGGGGCCGAGCACTTCCACCAGACGCCGGATCGCCTCCAGCTCGGTGTTCACCCGGACGTTCTCCTCGCCCTGGGCGCGCGTCGCCTCGATGGCGCGCTGCGTATCGGTCAAAGCCGCCCGGACCGATTCCGGCGGGACCGGTTGCTGAATGGTCAGCTGCGGATCGCCGCAATCGCCGCCGGTGCCGGGGGTGTAGACCGGGCTGCAGAAGAACGCCTCTCCGCCTTGCTCGGCAATGTATTTCGCAGTCAGTTCGCCGACCGCGCGTTCCCACTGGCCCTTGGTCTCGGCGCTCGTGTACAGATCACGCCAGGCGTACGCCTTCGTGGCGTCGTCGAGAGCCCGCTCCAGCGGATGGCCGATGTAATCGCGCAGCATCCGCACCCATCCGTCGTATTCGTATGCCTCGTATTTGATGCCGATGCGTTCGTGGAACTGCCGCAAGGTGCCGCACTCGATATTGAGACTGAAGGTCACCAGGCCCGTCACCTGGAGTTCCAGGTCGTCCTTGGACACCACGGTGGCCTTGCCGATTTCCGCATCCTCATGGTCGGCGAATTCGAAGGTCCGCTGCCCCGCCGGGTAGAGATAGACCTGATCTCCCGGTCCGTGATACTCCCGGCTGCCCGGCGCGACACAATTGGAGAACGTGGTCGCGCTGAAAGGTCCCGCGTCGTACTCCAGCCCCGACTGATCAGGATTCGGCGCCACCGAACAGCCGGTTGCCGATATCACGCCGATCAGCAACAGCACGCCCAGCATCGGCGCCCACCAACGCATCCGCCTCATGCCGACAGTGTGTGATCAGAATAGGCTGTCCACCAACCGATTTCGGACTGCCCCGAATATCGGCCCGGCGCGCATCGCCCCCTTCCACCCGGAGCAACCGGCGGCCAAGATCAAATTGTTGTCGGGGAGTTCGCGCCGTACCGGCTGAGAGTCCGGACCTGCCCCTACGATTCCGATGTCCTGAGCAGGCAACTCCGAACAAAGGGTGTGAGCACGACAATGGTGTCAGGGGCTTGGGCTGGGGTTGAGGAGAGCGGGTCCGCACGGTCGGTCGCCGATCGTGATTCGGTGTTGAGGGTGCATCCGCGAGCCTTTCGCGATGAATTGGTGTCGAGTGCGCAGTGGGTGGCCGAGTACCTCGATCGGCTGGAGCAGGGGCCGGTGACCCGCCGGCTGCCCGCAGAACTGCGGCGGCGTCTGGGGTCCGGTGGGCTGGCCGAACCGGGCGGGGAGCTGTTCGGGGTGCTCGACTTCGCGGAGCAGTCGCTCGCGCCCTATCCGACGGGCAACGGGCATCCGGCGTTCTTCGCCTGGATCAACTCCCCGCCGTCACCGGCCGGGGTCATCGCCGAACTGCTGGCCACCGCGATCAACGCCACCTGCGGCATGGGCGAGCACGCGCTGATGGACCTCGAACGCGGAGTGATCGCCGATCTGGCTCGGCTGGCGGGCATGGCCGAATCCACCGGCGGCGTCCTCACCAGCGGTGGATCGATGGCCAACCTGCTGTGCCTGGCGGCCGCGCGGCACTGGTTCCTGCAACGGCACCAGGCGCTCGACGGCCCGGAATACGATGCGGCACATGGCCGTCTGGTCGCCTACTGCGGCGTGCAGGCGCACATGTCGGTCGCCAAGGCCGCCGCGGTGATCGGCATCCCCCGCGCGCGGGTGCGGGTCATCGCCACCACGCCCGACCGGTGCATGGATGTCGAGGCGCTGGCCGCGGCGGTACGGGCCGACCGCGCGGCCGGGCTGCTGCCGTTCTGCGTGGTGTCCAATCTCGGCAGCACTCCCACCGGCGCGGTCGACACCCCGGCGCCGATCACCGCGGTGTGCCGTGAGCACGGCATGTGGCATCACGCCGACGGCGCCTGGGGTGGGCTCGGCATCCAGGTGCCGGGCTGGGCCCCGGCCTACGACGGCATCGCCGAGATCGATTCCCTGACAGTCGATCCGCACAAGACGCTGTCGGTGCCGGTGGGCTGCGGGGCGGCGCTGGTCACCGATCCGCAGCGGCTACGCGCGGCGTTCGGTTTCCGCGCCTCCTATCTCGACAGCGACGAGAACCTGCCGTGGATGTCGGAATACACCTTCGAGCTGACCCGCCCCGGTACCCGCGCCTTCGCCTTGTGGGCGACGCTGCACCAGCTCGGCCGCAGCGGAGTCATCGCGCTGCTCGAACACTACGACCGCATGGCCGGCTACCTGCGCGACCGCATCACCGCCGAACCGCGACTGGAATTGCTGGCCTGCGGACCGCTGCCGGTCGTCTGCTTCCGCGTGCGCGGCATCGGCTCCCACACCGCTCTCGCCGAGACGGTCCAGGCCCGCGGCCGCGCCTACCTCGCCACCGTCGACCACGAAGGCGACACCGTCCTGCGCGCCTGCATCTGCAACCACCGCACCGGTCCCGAGCACATCGACACTCTCCTGGAGGAAATCCTCACCAGCGCAACAGAACTCGAAGACGCACACACCTCCGCGCCGGCGAGCAGCGTGCCGATGCCGAGGTGAATACCCCGGGCGGCCGTTCCGGACGCCCTCGAATACCCGCTCCCCGCACGGCCCGACCCGGTTCGTGAGATCCGCACAGAACAGGCATTCGGCCGCGTACCATAGGGTGCGGATTCGGAGCCGAGGATTCGCTCAGCAGGGAATCCTGCTCGTGGGCGTGTCGCCGAACTCAGGGAATTGGGCGAATTCTGTTCGGCGACACGCTTTTCCGAGAGAGGCGGGGGCTCAACCCGCCTCGTTGGTTGACTATGCCACCAATCAAAGTTAGCCACAATATTGCCCCCGAATGGAAATGTTCCTTTTGCCCGAATCCAGTTTCACCCCAGGCTTTTGACCTGCATAGATCATGAATATCTTTCGAGCACAAGGGCATTCCAGCCTCCGAAAAGAGGACTTTCGCACTGGAATCGACAGCCTCCGCCGCCGAAAATGAACAGTTGACCAAATTCGGGGCCGATACCGTCACCGGCCGTAGAGCCGGGCAGCCGACGAGGTGCGGACGGGGGTGAATTCTTCAGTGGTGTAGGCGAAGTTGAGGGCGACCCTTCGAATCCCCGAGCGGCGCAACGGGGTTACCCGATGAGCGGTGGTATCGCTGCGCAGCAGGTAGGCATCTCCTCGCCGGTGATACGCGAAACGCGTTTGCCCCATGGCGAATCGGCGCAGATCGGTGCTGTCGGACAGGTACTCGAGCAGCCCGCCGTCCGGCGGGCCGGGCGGCGCTTCGAGGAAGACCACGAGCGCGATCGGATAGTCGTCGATGTGCGCTCCGTGGGTGTCACCGGGGCGGTGCAGGATATTGAGTACATGCCGTTCGAGTGGATCGGGCACGGCGATCAGTTCGAGTCCGGTGATCGCGCACAGCAATTCCCGCAGGGACGGGTCGTCGTACAGGCGAGGGATCAGCGCCGAGCCGGTGGCGATGGCCTGACCGCCCAGTGTGGTCATGTGGCGCGGTGACCCATCCATGCACGCCATGCGGAAATCACGGCGCGTGCACGCCAGCTCCAGCCGAGTGAGTTCGCTGTCCAGCCCGGCCAGCGAGGCGGCGTCGAACAGCTCCGGCAACGGGGCGTACCCCTCGATCGCGAACCTGTCGCGCAACGCGGCGCGGACCGCCGCTCCGGCAGTGGGAGTCTGGTTGTAGGCCAACGAAATTCGCATGCCGAGCACACCCTCTGCCGTGATCGCCGGTCCGAGCATCGTCAGCCCACTGTGACATACGGCGAGCGCCCCGCGCGGCACGATGCCGCACAATCCGGTGGTTTCGCCCGCGCGCGGTCCGGTGGGCACGGCATCCCGATGAATGGGATACCGCGTAGTCGCTCAGAGCGCAGAGCTGCTTCTGTGAGACGCGACACGTCGGCCTTCGGTTCTCCGGCAGACCTGAAGTGGCGTTACCCACAATGAAAGGCATTCCCACCCATGCGAATTCGATCCATTCGCCTATCCCTTGCGGTGATGGCGACCGCGGTCGCGGCCACAGCCGCCACCACCGGCGTCGTGTCCGCCGATACCGGTTCCGGAAGCTCGGGGGGCAGCTCCGGCAGCAGCGCCGGTATCGGCGCCGGCGAAATGGTCATCACCCTGGTGCGCCACGCCGAGTCCACCGGTAACACCTCCGGCCTGATCGACACCAAGGTGCCCGGACCCGACCTGACCGCGCGCGGCCGGACACAGGCGGACAATCTGGCTGTCCAGCTGGCCGACAAGAAGTTCGACTGCGCCTTCGCGTCCACCATGGTCCGCACCGAGCAGACCGCGGCGCCGACCGTCGCCAAAAAGGACCTGAGCCTCAACATTCAGGCCGGCTTCCGGGAGATCGAGGCGGGCCAGTACGAGGGCACCCCGGAGTCCCAGGCGATGTCCGGGTACCTCCAGGCGCCGATCAAGTGGCTCTCCGGTGACCTGAGCGCACGGATTCCCGGCTCCATCGACGGCAATGAGTTCGACGGCCGCGTCGATCAGGCACTGCTCGATGTGCAGCGCCGCGGCTGCGCCAACCCGGTGATCTTCTCGCACGGCGGCACCATCATGTTCTGGTCGATGATGAACGCCGACAACGCCGACAAGAGCAAGCTCGGCACCGATCCGATGCGCAACGGCGGCCGCGTCGTACTCAAGGGCAGCCCGCAGAAGGGCTGGACGATCACCGAGTGGGTCGGCCACCCGGACATCGGCTGATTCACCCTTCCGCGCCCCGGTGGCACCGACACGATCGGTGACACCGGGGCGCGGTCGTCTTTCAGAGTTGCTGGGCGTCACCGTAAACGGTGATGTTGTTGTCGGCGGTCGGGGTGGAAATCGCCGCGGTGGCGAACGAGCGCAGGCTGACCGGGCCGGCACAGGCGTCCACCTTCACTTGAACCTGTTCGGCGGTGATCGAACCCCGGGATTCCGTCAGGGGTTTGGTGCCGAGAGTGATGGTCTCGATGGTGCCCGGTTTGATCGTGACGGCAATGGTCGGTGTCACCGAGGCCGTCACACCCGGGGGTTTCGTGAACGAGACTCCCACGCTCGCACCGAGTGTGGCCCCGACACCCAGCACGGCACCACTGGAAACGTCCACCGCACAACCGATCTGGTAGCCCAGGATGATCGTGCCGGTCGTCGGGCGCTGCCCGCTGTTGCCAGTGATCTCGGCGGTGGCCTTCAGCGAGACGAAACCCTCACGGCTGACCGGAGATCCGGCCAGACTGGGCCAGCGGTCGAGGTTCTCACCGGATTTGGTGATCGTCAGGGTCCAGCCGTCGTCGGTCACCGTCTGGCGGGACCTGTCGGTGACCGCCTCGGCGGCGGCGGTTCCGGCGCCCATCACCAACGCGACCAGCAGGGTCCCCGTGCAGACCTGCGATGTTCGTGCAATTGTCGCCACTTCGATCCGTTCACTTTCGACAGAATTTCGCCTCGCACGCGGCGCGAGCAACCGCTGAGGGGCGGCTGTATTCGATTCTGTTGCGCTCGCGCTGTCGCGGGAATCCGCCGAGTGACGGTGCACGCCCGCCCGGCGGCTGGATGCGCACCCCGCCGACTCGCCGGCGCTAGGTTCGGGGCAGCCGCAGTTCGACCCGAAAGCCGCCCACTTCGGTTGGGCCGCTGAACATTTGACCGTTCAGCAACTCGGCGCGTTCGGCCAATCCGATGAGACCGTGCCCGGACCCCGGCAGCGCCAGTGCGCCGCGAGTCGGCGGCGCGTTGGTGACGACCACTCCGAATCGCTCCGCGTCCGACCACAGACATACCTCGGCGGTGGCGCCGGGCGCGTGCTTGCGGACGTTGGTCAGAGCCTCTTGTACCGTTCGGTAGACCGCACGCTGACCCGCACCGGAAACGTCGTCGGGCAGCGTCCCCGCGAACTCCACCGCGATACCGCTCGAATCGATCAGCGTCGTCAGATCCGCCAGGGTCGGCTGGGGTGTGAGCGCCGTGGCCTGGCCGCCGGAGGCCCGCAACAGCGTTACCAGGCTTCGCAATTCGTCGAGCGTCGCGACGCTCAATCCCCGAATCGTCCGCGCGGCCTCCCGGGTCTCCTGATCGGGAGCCGCGACAGCCAGGGCCCCGGCACGCACGGCGATCAGGCTGACCTGATGGGAGACCACATCGTGCATCTCGCGGCCGATCTGCGCGCGTTCGCGCGCCAGCACCGCCTGCGCGTGCAGATTGCGTTCGTGGTCACGGGCCTCCTCGATCTCTACCAGCCGCCGGGCGAGCTCGTCCCGGGTGCGCATGAGCAGACCGAACAGGACCGGCGCGGCGGCCCATGCCGCGGTGAATGCGACGTAGACCATCGCATCGGCGTGCGAACCGAAATCCGGCGGCCAGAAGGACGCGGCGGCCGACACCGCCGCGACCGCGCCGGCGCACCCGAAAACCACCGACCGCTCCCGGCGCAGTCGGCCCACCGTGTACAGGGCGACGGCGGGGGCGACAATGAGCCCGGTCAGCGCCGTCGGCAAGGTCAGCGCGAACACCGCCACCGGCCACCGGCGTCGTACAAGCAGTGCGGCACAGGCGATCACCGCGAACACCAACTCGCTGCGGTCGACATACACGGCTCCGAACACGGCATCCGCCGCCGCGACCGCGACCGCCAGCACGTCGACGATCCATCGCGGCGGCCGGACCCGCGCCATCAACGATCCTCGCGCTGCCCGGCGAGCAACCCGGCACGCTGCGCGACCAGTGCGGCCTGCACCCGGCTGCCCACCTGCAGCTTGGTCAGAATCGCGCTGACGTGATCCTTCACCGTGCCCACGCTCAAATAGATGCGCTGGCCGATCTCGGCATTGGACAGACCCGCGGCCAGTTGCACCAACACCTCGCGCTCCCGATCCGACAGGGTCTTGACGCGCGCGACCTCGGCATCACCGGCCGCCATCCGTCCCAACTCGGAATCGCGGTGCAGCAGCGTGGCCGCCGCCTTCGGCGACATCACCACCCCGCCGGCCGCCAAGGTGCGCACCAGCTGGGCCAACTGGTCCGGTTCGGTGTCCTTCAGCAGGAATCCCGCCGCACCGGACCGCAGCGCCGTGACAATGTACTCGTCGGTGTCGAACGTCGTCAGCATCGCCACCTCGGGCGGTGCTGCCAGCGCCCGCACTTCCCGGAGCACCGTCAGCCCATCGACATCGGGCATGCGGATATCGAGCAACACCACATCCGGGCGCTGCTCGGCAATCAGTTCGACCGCTCCGCCACCGCAACTCGTCCCGACCACCTCGATATCGGGTGCGGCGCCGAGGATGAGCTCGAACCCGGAACGCACCAGCGCCTCGTCATCGACGATCACCACGCGGACGACGGCAGGCTGCGCTGCGGGCTCGTCTCTCACTTCGTTCGGCATGGGTGGTTCACTCGCGCCGCCGGTGTGCGCCCTGGCACAGCGTTCTTCTCGCTCATCGTGACGACGCTAGGTCCTCGCCGGCGGGGCGACCATCCGCCACCTGGCGGGAATCACCCCGTCCGGCTGCGAACTCCGATCAGCCGTGCGCCCAGAACAGGTCGGCGCTGTGGTCATTGGGATCGGGATCGACGCACACGATCGAAGTGCCCCAGGGGTCTTCGTCGCGTGCGCCCGGATCATGGCACGCATCGCCGATGTGCGGCGCATCCGGCCAGGCCGAGGCCGGCGTGGCCGAGCCGACCGTGGCCGCGGTGAGGCCGACGCCGACCACCAGCGCACCGAGCAAGCGTTTCTTCATCATTGGACTACCTCCAGGAATTCCGTGTCGATCAGGGTCTCGACCGTATTCGCGGGATATCGGTGGCCGCGTCGCCCACGGGGCCGAGGTCTCCAGCCGGTCGGCTGAATACCCGTGGCCCGGCAGGCATCCGCTCGACGGGCTGTATTCGGTCTGTCGGCGGATGGTGCCGACGCCGCGGCCGCCCCTACCGTCGCCGGGAGCCATCGCGGGCGAGTCGGCGACTTCCGTTGTCACCCGGGCCCGCCGCATCCGATTCGAAGGGACGAGAAGTCATGCCGGACAGGACAGATTCGCCGGTTTCCTTACCCAGCGCCGCCCGGCGCATCGATGAGCTCGACATCCTGCGCGGGTTTGCCCTGTTCGGAATCGTCGTGGTCAACACCCTCGTCGTGTCGGCGATGTTCGCTCCGGCGGCGGGCGACGGTGTGGCGCCACCCGAGCGCGGCGGCATCATGGATCGCGTGGTCTCCGGTCTGGAGTACGCGTTCTTCGACGGCAAGTTCTATCTGCTGTTCGCGTTCCTGTTCGGGTACTCGTTCACCCTGCAAATGGCTTCCGCCGAACGGGCCGCGGTGGCGCCGGTGCCGCGGTTGCTGCGTCGCAGCCTCGCCTTGTTCGCCATCGGCCTGGCGCATGTGATGTTCTTGTGGCTCGGCGACATCCTCACGCTGTACGCCGCATTGTGCCTGATCCTGGTGCTGCTGCGTGGAATTCGCGCCCGCACCGCCCTCATCGCCGGACTGCTGCTGTACGCCGGATATCAGGTGCTGCCGCTCGTGCTGGGCGGCGCGATGACGCTGCCGTCCTTCGGTCCCGGCTTCACCGGAAGTTTCACCGAAACCCTTGCCGCACAGGTGAACGCGGCCCCGCAGGCGATGATGCAGATCTGGCAATTCCAGGGCGTGCCCGCGCTGGGCATGTTCCTGATCGGTCTCGCGGCGGGCAAGCGGCGGATCTTCCAGGATCGGGAGTTGCTGCACCGCTGGACACCTCGCGCTCTGGCGCTGGGACTCCTTGTGGCCGCACCGGTTTCGCTGGTGACCTGCGCCTGCTCGGTGCTCGAGATCGCGCCGCCCACGCTCTGGCCGACGCTGCAGGGGCTGGTCAACCCCTTCCTGACGCTGAGCTATATCGCGGGCCTGATCTGGCTGACCCGTTCTCGCTACGCCGATTCCGTGGCCCGCTTGGCCCCGGCGGGGCGGATGGCGGCGTCCAACTACATCGGGCAGTCGGTGGTGTGCATGCTCATCTACTCCGGATACGGTCTGGGACTGGCGGGCAAGGTCCCGCCCGCGGCCATCGTCGCGATCGCCACGACGACATTCGCCGCCCAGGTCTGGTTCAGCGCTCGATGGTTGCGCGGTCACGCCTACGGCCCGGTCGAATGGGTATTGCGCGCCGCGACGAATCTGGCGGTTCCGGCCTGGCGTAAACCCGCCCCGCCGACCGGCGGAGGCAGCGCGTCGGCCGTCTGACGCTCCGCCGTTCGCCGGGTGATGACCGCCGATCGGCGGGGCGGAAACCGAAATCTGCCGGATGGTCTGCCACCTGCTGAAACAGCGAGATTGGCGGTATGACCGCGATACAGCCGCCGCCGCAGGAGACCTCACCTCCCAAACCCGGAACCGGGCCCAAGCATGCCGCACCTGCCGTGCCCAGTCCATCGACAGGACGACTGGTCGGGATCGATCTGGCCCGGGCGCTCGCCGTGTTCGGGATGTACACCGTGCACATCGGCCCTCCGCTATCCGCCACCAGCGGTGTCGGCAGCTGGGTTCGGTATCTGACCGACGGCCGCTCCTCGATCCTGTTCGCCACCCTCGCCGGGTTCTCGCTGATGCTGATCGCGGGCCGCCGACAGCCGAAGACCGGGCGAGCAGGCCGACAAGCCAAGGCCCGCATCGCCATCCGCGCCCTGATCCTCATCGCACTCGGCACCGGAATGGCAATGGCCTACGGGGATGTGGTGATCCTCGCCTTCTACGGCGTCTACTTCCTGCTGGCGATCCCGCTGGTCCGGCTGAGCGCCAAGGCGCTCGCGCTCATCGCGGCCACGCTCGTGTTGATCACGCCGCAGCTGGCATTCGTCCTGCGCCCACTGCTGACCGAGCCGGTGCAGCGGGCCGTCGACGCTTACGACCCACTCGAAAAGCTCAGTGGCGTGGGCATTCTCGATCTGCTGCTCACCGGCATGTACCCGACGCTCACGTGGATGCCGTTCGTGATCGCCGGTATGGCGCTGGCCCGCCTGGATCTGGCCGCAGGTGCGGTGCAGGCGCGGGTGGCCGCGCTCGGCGCCGGCCTCACCGTGCTCGGATACGGGCTGTCCCGGCTGCTTGCCGGTCCGGGCGCGCTGGCGAGCATGGCGGAAGCCGAGCCGCCGGCCTCGGGCAGCGGATCGTTCGGTCCCGGCGGGTCGGCCTCCTCGCTCTTGGTCGCCGGGCCGCACAGCGGCACCACCTTCGACATCATCGGCAGCCTCGGAGTCGCGATCCTCGTGATCGTCGGCGCGACGGCGGCGATGCAGTACCTGCCGCGGCTGCGCCGCCTGGCGACGCCGCTCATCGCCGTGGGCAGCATGTCCCTGACCGCCTACGTCGGTCACTTCGTCGCACAGTCGTTCGTGCCGATGCCCGTGCCCGGCCTGGGCGAACCGCAGCGATCCTGGCTGCCGCTGCTCGTATTCGTCCTGGGCGCAATGGTTTTCGCCACGATCTGGTCCCGCTTCTTCCGGCGTGGACCGCTGGAGTATCTGCTCAACGCGGCCACCAAGCCCGCGAAGTACATCCGATGAGGTCGCGCCGATCCGGGTAGCGGGGCGAACCCGCCGGAAGACGGGTTGTTCCAGCCAGTCAGGGGATGTCCGGTGCGAATGGCCCCTGCCTACGCTCGCTGCGATCACCACCCCAGCTCCTCCGGGCGGGGTGGTGATCCGTCCCAGCGGTGCGGGTCGCTCGCACCGCTTCAGCATCTGATGAGGGTAGAAATGAACAACTTTCGCGTAGGCCACCGCGGGGTGCGAGCTGCCGGGCTCGGTGCCGCGGTCACGGTGGCACTGGGTTTGTCCGCCACCGGTGCGGCACAGGCCGATACCTTCGTGCCGCTGCCGGACGGCGAGCGGCTCGGCCCCGGCGTGAAGATCACCCGCACCCAGGAGAGCGCGACGATCTCACCATCGCTGGCGGCCAACGGCGCCGGCCGGGTGGCCTGGCTGTCGGGCGTGGTGACCGCGGATGTCGCTGTGACGCCGGCGGGCACCACCGGACCCAACAATGGTCCCGCGAACCGACCGGGTAGCAACAATTCCTCGACGCACGGCGCATCGCGTCTCACCGTCGGCTATATCGTCGGTTGCCAGGTCAGCATCGGCGAGGACGCGATTTCCGCCGGTGTGTCGGGTGGCATCAATACCTCCGGGGTGAGCGCCGGCGGATCGATCGGCCTCAAGCTCGGCCCGGGCCAGGTCGCCTTCGTGGGAGTCGAGGGCAAGGACATCCTGAAGGCCGGCGTGTACTCCGTCGAGTACCGCGACGCCGAACTCCAGGTTCAGGGCTGCGCGGGATACGCGCAGGCGCGCTCGTACGCCGTGGTCGAGATCATCGGCGACAACTACTCCAAGACCTCCCTCTACGGGCAGCCGTTCAGCATCGGCTGACGTTCTGTCGGGACCGATTCTTCTCTCGCACAAGCGTATTCAACCCATAGAGGACTTTCTCATGAGTATTCGCGATATCGCGGCCCGGATCGCCGGCGCCGGCCTCGCCACCACCGCCGCCCTCGGCCTGCTCTCCACCGGCGCCGCCAATGCCGACACCTTCATCCCGCTGCCCGGCGGAGAGCTCACCCAGACGTTGTCCGACGGGACCGTGGTCACCGTCCGCCTGGTCGGCGAATCCGCCACCCTCAGCGGCTCCATGGGCGCGACCCCGCTGCACCGCAATGCCTGGGTATCGGCTTCCGCGCAGGTCACGCTGTCCGGCCCGAATGCCGAGGGCGGCAAGATCTATCCCGGTTACGTCGTGGGCTGCCAGGTCGCCATCAATGGCGGCGGCGTGTCCGGCGGCGTCAGCGGCAAGACCGACTGGGAGGGCAAGAAGCCGGAGATCGGCGGCACCGCCGGCGGCAACCTCTCCCTCGGCCCGGGGCAGGCCGGCGCCATGTATCTGCTCGACCTGGAAGAAGCCGACGACTACGGCAAGGAATCACACCAGGTCCGCAATAAGTTCAAGGGCACCAGCGGCAGCGTCACCTGGGCCGACTCCACGATCGGCGTCAACGGCTGCGCCGGCTACGCCCAGGCGCGCGCTTTCGTCCGCGTGAAGGTTTCGACCGCGACCGTCAATTCCGTTGTGACCCTGTGGGGTCAACCGTTCAGCCTGGGCTGACACCACCACGACGGCCATGGACCCCGGCGGCCGCGCCGCCGCCGGATGCGGTGGGCACCCGTGTACATCCCCCATTCCCGCACGGGTGCCCACCGCTACTTCAATTCCGCGCTCCGGCCCGTTCGTCGATGCGCAGCGCGCTCACGAGTTCGCGGTACAGCTCATCGGATTCCACCAGTTCGGCGTGCGAACCCTGGGCGCGGATACGACCGTCCTCGAGGACCACGATGTGGTCGGCGTCCACAACCGTCGAAAGCCGGTGCGCGACAGTGATCACCGCACTCACCCGGGCCCGCTTGCGGATGCACTCGTGGATGGCCGCCTCGGTGATGCCATCGGCGTGCGCGGTGGCCTCATCCAGCAGCAGCACGTCGGGCGAGCCCAGCAGCGCCCGCGCGACGGCGATGCGCTGACGCTGCCCGCTGGAGATCGACGACGAACTCAGCGGCGTATCCAGGCCGTGCTCCTGCGCGGCGATCACCTCCTCCAGCCGGGTCTCCCAAATCGCCTGGATCAGTTCGTCATCCGACGCGTCGGGACAGGAGTAGACCAGATTGTCCCGGATGGTTCCCGGCACCACCGGCGTGTCCTGTTCCACGTAGGCCAGCCGCGCCCGCACCCCCGCATGACCGTGCTCGGCGTACGGCCGCCCGTCGAGCAGCAGTGTGCCGTGGCGGGGTTCGAGGAAACGCATGATCAGCGACAACAGCGTCGACTTGCCCGAACCCGACGGGCCCACGATCGCCGTGTGCCCCTGACGTGGGATGACCAGATCGATGTCGCGCACGGCGGATTCCTCCCGGTCTCCGTAACCCGCTGTGACACCGCGCAATTCGAGCACCGGTCCCAGGGTGGACCCGGTTGCGTTCGCGTCTGGCGTTGTGGCGCTGTCGGTTTCGAGTTCGAGCTGTTCGACCTCGCGGATGCGGCCCGCCGCCGCGACCCCGCGCTGCAGCGTCAGCACGTGCTGCCCCAGCCCGGTGACCGGCTCGATCAGCGCGAAGGCGTAGAGCAGGAAGGCGATCAGGCTGGACAGGGCCAGCGTGCCCTGTCCCACCCGCCAGGCGCCGAAGGCGAGGATCACCACGATCGCCACTTCCACACCCGCCCAGGTGATTCCCGAGGCTATCGCCTCACGACGCACCGCCCGCAGCGCGTGCTCGGTCGACGCCTCGGCATCGGCGATGATGCGCTCGGACTGGCGTTGCTCGGCGCGTGCGGCCTTCACCGTGCGGATCGCGTGCAGCGCCCCTTCCAGCGCGCCGCCGACCAGACCCAAACGCTGTTGCGCCAGTTGGCGTTCGGCGGCCACACCCGGCATCAACAGCAGGAACAGCGCACCCACCACCGTCACCGCCGCGACCGTCGCGCCGAACAGGGCCACGTCCAGCACGGCCATCAGCACCAGCGTGCCGACCAGCATGATCACGCCGTTGACCAAGCCGATCAGGCTGGTGGACGCGGCCTCGTGCAGCAGCACCGTGTCCGAGGTGACCCGGGTGACCAGCTCACCCACCGGCCGGCGGTTCAGCGCACCGATCGTCGCGTGAAAGTATCGGCGCACCATCGACTTCCGGGCGGTGAGCACCACCCGCTCCCCGACCGTGCCCAGCAGAATCCACTCCAGGCACAGCACCATCGCGCTGAAAACCGACAACGCCAGCAGCGTTCCCACCGGCGTCACCAGCGAGGCGCCGGACCCCCCCGAGTCCAGCACCCACTTGGTGATCATGGGCGTGGCCAGGCCCGCGGCGGCACTCAGCACGCCGAGCACCAGCCCGATCGCGAGCGCGCGACGGTGCGGCACGACGAACGACCACAGCAGGCGAAGCCGCGCGAAACGCGGCGGCGATTTCTTCATGGCTTCGACGGTAGATACCGGATCATCGAATTCCCGCCCCCGCAGCAAACACCCAGCCATGCGGCGGGCACGATTCAGCCGGTCGGCGGGGAGCGCCCGCCCGGTCGGCGGACGCACCGCGCACCGGGAACGATAACGCCCGGTGCGGGCCGGGACGGGCACCCGCGAGTGAGGGGTCCCCCGCGGGTGCCCGCCGTCTCCGGCGTCCGGTGGTCGGACGCGCTCACCACCATGTCGGTGGCGCCGGGTGCGCACATCTGCGGCGGCACGGTGCGCTGCACCCGTCGATCGATGAAATACCGCTACCTGAAACGGTTTTCGCGATCTTCCGGATCTGCCCGGCGACTTCCATTCTGCGGAGCCAGGCGGCCTGGGCCAATCCGCCGATCGGCGGTCGCCACCCCGCCCGGTGGCGGGAAAGGCGGGCGAACACTCAGGACCGGGGCAACCGCAATTCGACGCGGAACCCGCCCTCGCCGGTGCTGCCGCTGAGCAATTGGCCGTTCAGCAGCTCCGCGCGCTCGGCCAGCCCGATGAGCCCGTGTCCCGATCCGGGCAGTGCCAGCGCGGTGCGAGTGGGCGGCGAATTCGTGACGACCACGCCGAACCGATCCGGGTCCGACCACAGCCGGACCGCAGCGGTGGCGCCCGGCGCGTGTTTGCGCACATTGGTCAGCGATTCTTGGACTGTGCGGTAGATCGTGCGCTGCGCGGCGCCGGTGACATCGGCGGGCAGGGCGCCATCGAATTCGACCGGGATGCCGCTGGATTCGATCAGTGCCTGCAGATCCGCCAGGGTCGGCTGCGGAGTCAGTTCCGTGGTCCGGCTTCCGGAGGCCCGTAACAACGTCACCATGTGACGCAGTTCGTCGAGCGTGGTGACGCTCAGTTCCCGGATCATCCGGGCCGCGTCCCGGGTATCGGAATCGGGCGCCGCGACCATCAGCGCACCCGCGCGGACCGCGATGAGGCTGACCTGATGGGAGACCACATCGTGCATTTCCCGCCCGATCTGGGCTCGCTCTCGCGCCAGCACCGCTTGCGCGTGCAGCCGGCGTTCGTGGTCGCGCACCTCCTCGATCTCCACCAATCGCTGGGCGAGTTCGTCACGCGCACGGACCAATTGGCCGAACAGAATCGGCGCGGCCGCCCACGCGGCCGCGTACACGCCCTGGACCACCAGGTGGGTGCGCGGGATGTCGCTGTCGAAGGGCCCCGAGGCCATGACGACGACTGCCGCGACGATCGCGCAACCGGCCAGCAGCCAACGATTCCGCGTCCGCCTGCCCAGCGTGTACAGGGCGACGGCCGGAGCCACCAGCAGCTCGGTCAGCGCGATCGCGGGCAGGGTCAGCGCGAACGCCGCCAATGGCCATCGTCGCCGGAAAAGCAATGCGGCACAGGCGATCACGGCCGCGGTTCGCTCCTGGTGCCCCAACTCCGCGGTCGCCCAGCCGGCGTCCAGCGCCGCGAGCGCCATCAGTGCGACATCGACGACCCACGTCGGCGGACGGGTCCGAGGCATCATCGATCCTCGCGGCGGCCGGTCAGCAGCCCGGCGCGCTGCGCCACCAGCGCCGCCTGCACCCGGCTGCCCACCCGCAACTTGGTCAGGATCGCGCTGACATGGTCCTTGACCGTCCCGACACTCAAGAACAGGCGCTGCCCGATCTCGACATTCGACAGTCCCTCGGCGAGCAGCACCAGCACATCGCGTTCCCGCGGCGTCAGAGTGTGCACGCGCGCGACCTCCGCGTCGGTGGCCGCCATCCGGCTCAGGGCGGAATCACCGTGCAGCAGGGTCGCCGCCGCCTTGGGCGACATAACTACTCCCCCGGCGGCCAGCGTGCGAACCAACTGGGCCAGCTGGTCTGGTTCGGTGTCCTTCAGCAGAAATCCGGCGGCACCCGACCGCAGCGCCGTGACGATGTACTCATCGGTGTCGAAGGTGGTCAGCATCGCCACCGCCGGCGGCTCGGCCATCGCGCGGACTTCGCGCAGCACCGTCAGCCCGTCGACATCGGGCATCCGGATATCCAGCAGCACCACATCCGGACGCTGTTCACCGATCACCTCGACCGCCGCGCCACCCGAACTCGTCGCGACCACCTCGATATCGGGTGCCGCCCCGAGGATGAGCTCGAACCCGGAACGCACCAATGCTTCGTCATCGACGATCACCACTCGAATCATGCAATGACCCGCTTCACTGTCGCCCTGATCTACCTGTCACACGCTGAACCACGCACGACGGTACCGCGCGAACACCAATCCCCTCGGCCACCACTCCGCGCCGAGCCGCGCGATCGCAAAGTCATTACACCTAAAGGGCTTTCACGCGTCTGGTGTCGTATGCCCACATCGCGATCTCGACGCGGTTGCGTGCGCCGAGCTTGGTCATCAGTGCTGCGACGTGGGTCTTGACCGTGCTCAGGCCGATGAAGAGCTCGGCGGCGATCTCGGTGTTGGTGCGGCCCCGGGCCACCAGGGTGAGCACCTGCTCCTCGCGCTCGGTGAGCGGGTCTATGGGCTGGACCGGCACCTCCGGTGTCTGGTTGGCGAAGGTCGCCAGCAGCCGGCGGGTGATGTTGGGGGCGATCAGCGCGTCTCCGTTGGCCGCCGCGTGGATGGCCTGCACGAGCAGCTCCGGCCCGGCGTCTTTGAGCAGGAAGCCGCGGGCGCCGGCGCGCAGTGCGCCGAGGATGTATTCGTCGAGGTCGAAGGTGGTGATGACGACGACCGCCATCGGGTCCGTTACGCCCGGCCCGGCCAGGCGTCGCGTCAGCTCGACGCCGTCGAGTCCGGGCATCCGGATGTCGGCCAGGAGGACATCGGGACGCAGCCGGGTCGCCAGCTCGAGCGCCGTGAGCCCGTCGGCCGCCTCCCCTACGACCTCGAGGCCGGGTTGCGCGCCGAGGATCATCACCAGCCCGGTCCGGACCAGGTCCTGATCGTCGGCCACGACGACACGGATGCTCATGCCGGCACCTCCACCGGCAACACTGCCTCGACCACCCACCCGCCCTCGGGCCCCGGCCCCGCGGCGAGCGATCCGCCCAGGAGCTGGGCGCGTTCGGCCATGCCCAGCAGACCGAACCCGGGCTCCGGGACCGGCCCCGGCTCGATCTGCCCGTCGTCGCTGACACGCAGCCTGACGGCGTCGCCCTCCCGGCGCACCTCGATCCGGACGCGGGTTGCGCTCCGGGCGTGCCGGACGGCGTTGGTCAGCGACTCCTGGGTGAGCCGGTAGAGCGCGGCGTCCACGGGTCCTGCCAGCCGGGTCAGCGAACCGTTCAGCGAAACCTCGACGGTGGGCCTCGCATCGGCGCACGCCAGCGCAGGCAGGTCCGCGACCCCCGGCGGCGGTGCATAGGCGACGGCTTCCTCCGCACGCAGCACCCGCACCATCGATCTCATCTCGGCCAGGGTGCGCGACGCTTCGGACTCGATCGCGGCCAGGACCTCGGCGGCCTTCTCGGGCTGCAGGCCGGCGACCACGCGACCGGCCTGCGCCTGCACCGCGATGGCCGAAACATGGTGGGCCACAATGTCATGCAGCTCGCGCGCCAGCGCCACCCGCTCCTGATTGCGGATCTCGCGCTGTTGGCGATGCCAGAGATCCGCGCGGTAGCGGAACACCGCCGCGAGTGCGACGAGCAACAGCAGCAGGACGCTGCCGCCGAACACGTCGCCCCAGCCCGCGGAGGCGGCGTACATCCCCAGTGCCACAACGACTGTCACGAACGCCGTACCCACGACGATCTCCTGTCCCGAACCCCACCGCACCAGCGAGTAGAGCAGGATCAGGACGGCCAACATGGAGTGGAGGCCGAGATCCCCGGCGTGCGTGGCCAACTGGAGGACCGAGAGCAACCCGGCGACGCCCCACCCGACCAGGACGGCCGGCAGCGGCCGGCCCCGCCGCCAGAGTAGGGCGGGCACCACCGCCAGGGCCAGCACCACCACCAGGGGCCGCCAGCCCAGGCCCGGCCGAACAATGCCCTCGACCGAAACGGCGACCGCGAACACACCTGCCAGCAGCCAATCGAGACGACCGATGGGTGGGGCGTCAGCAGGCCGCGGCTCATGCCAGAGGGAGCGCCGGACAGTGACCACGGCTTCATCCTAGGGATCGGCGCGTCTCGGCGTACCAGCCGAAAGTACGAGAGCGGGATCATGCCATCGGCCAGGCGAACTCCGGCCTCCGGGCCGGTGTGCCCGCCGCCGGGCTCAGCGATCGTTGACCTGCCGATCCACACCCCAACGGAGCCCATGATGAGAACATCTCAACCCGCCACCACACTGGAAGACCAGCCGATCCCCGTGCGAGCCAAGCTCGCCGCGGCATGGACGAGCTTCATGTTCCTGTATGCCTATGTCGACATTCTCAACTTCTTCACCCCCGGCGTCGTCGAAGACATCCTCGCCGGCAAGGTCTTCGAATTCGCTCTCTCCCAGACCTTTTCGACCACGGCACTGACCCTCATGGCCGTCCCGGTCTTCATGATCGTGCTGTCGATGACGCTGCCCGCCAGGGTGAACCGCATCGCGAACCTGATCGCGGCTTCGCTCTACGTCCCCGTCACGGTATTCAATATCGCGGGTGCGTCCTGGCTGTTCTTCTACGGCCTCGGCATCGTGCTGGAATTGGTCCTGCTCGCCCTCATCCTGCGGTGCGCCTGGACCTGGCCCCGCACCGCACCTTCGGCGACCGTGGCGACCGGCCCGGACCGTGAAACCGTTCGCGCGCAACGGCCCCCACGGTTCTGACCTAGCCCTTCCGGTCGAACTTCCCAAGCCTCAACGCCTCGGTGAAGTGATCCCACACCTCGCCATCGAAAACCAATACAGGACCGGAGCTTCCGAGCTTCGAGTCGCGCACGCCGACATGTCCCCCACTCAGATGCGCCGCTTCCACGCACTCACCCCCGCCGTGGCTACGGCTGCTCTTGAACCACCGGGCTCCGGTCAGGTCGATGTTCACTGGTCATACTCCTCGGCTGCCGACAGCAGGAGTTGCCTGCTCGGTTCGGGATGCAACGCTACCCGGCTGATCTCGCAGAACGCATCTCGATAGCGCACCACTTCGTGTTCGCGCTCCATGTAGAGATCACCCGCGTACTCCTCCACGTACACCACCGGCGGCTCCTGCAATCCGGTCGCCGGAAGCCGGGGAAACTCCAGCAGGACAAAGGATCCGACCAGGCTGCCGAGATGCGCCGGTGCGTCGAAAGGCACGACTCGAATCGAAACGTTGGGCTGCTCAGCGAGATCGGCGAGTTTGCGGAGCTGACTGGCCATCACGCCGCGGCCGCCGAGCTGGTCTCGGAGAACCATCTCCGACAGCACCACGTCGACTTCGAAGTTGCTGTCCTTCAGCCGTTCCTGCCGAAGCAGGGCGACCTCCACGCGCCGCTCGACCTGTTCGGCAGGCAAGGCTGGCGTCTCGATCCATTCGACTGCGCGGCGATACTCGGGAGTTTGGAGCAGCCCCGGCACGACTGCCACCTTCCACACGAGAAGTTTGCGCGCGGCTTCCTCCAACCCGATGTAGTAGTCGAACCCCAACTTCAACCCATCGGAATACGGACGCCACCAATTCTTCTGGGCCGACGCAAGCTCCTGCGCGAGACCGATCATGACGCGCCGCTCGTCGCTGGTCACCCGATAGGCGTCCGAGAGGGCGTTGATCCACAGTTGGGGCACTTTGGATTTCACCCCATCCTCCACCCGGCCCATTGTCTGTATCGAGGTCTCCACGATCTGAGCGGCGGCATACACCGTCAGTCCTGCGCGCTTGCGGTACTGAGCCAGCAGTCGCCCGAGAGCCCTGCTCGAAAGAGTCGATCCAGCCAATTGCTTTGCCTCACTTACAGAGAGACCGAATTCTGGAAGTACCCGTCTTGAAAGTCTGGCACTTTCGCCCTGATTTCGTCAGCTTGAAACTTCCAACCGTTATCGAACGGGAGTAGACCAGAGGTAGCCCATCACCCAGCACCACCGGCAAGCGCAACAGGATGCGCAATACGTTGGGCGACATGGGCATTGATTGCTCTTACCGGTATCGGGCGGCGTGGCCCGCGAGACGATTCGAGGGACTTCATGAGCTGGATCAATGACTATTGCGAAGATTCGTGTGTCGAGGGAGTGCGCCGAGCCGAGGGCATCCTCAAACTTCACGCGTCTTGCACTCCCCCGTGCCCGCGCATACTCGCGGCCGTCGAGCATCTCGAGCAGATGAGCGCCGAGAATCTCGCGGGGCGACCAGAAGAGCGATGACAAGAGCCTCCCTTGACAGCAAGGGAGGCTCTTGCGCAGTCTCCGGAGGGGAGATACGACCAATCCGCCTGCCGCTCGGTGCTCAGTTCCGGATCGCGGTTGCGAGCGAGCTCGTCAGGGTGCGGATGGCGCTGAGGGCAGTCGGCACATCGGGGGCATCGAGCACGGCCTTCACGAGAGCCGAGCCCACGATGACACCGTCGGCGAAACCTGCGACCGCCGCCGCCCGCGCCGCGGTCGTGATCCCGATGCCCACGCAGACCGGTAGATCGGTTGCCGCCCGGGTGCGTTCGACCAGGGACCGGGCGGCGTCGCCGATCGATCCGCCGGTGCCGGTGACGCCCATCAGGGCCGAGGCATAGACGAATCCTGTACTGGCTGCGGCGATTTCGTGGAGTCGCTCGTTGCCGGTGCTCGGTGCGACCACGAACACGGTGGCCAGATCGTGGAGGGCGGCTTGTTCGCGCCACCGGGCGGATTCCTGGACGGGCAGATCGGGCAGGATGCAGCCGGCGGCGCCGGCCTCGGCGAGCTCGGAGGCGAATCGTTCGATCCCGTAGCGCGAGACCGGGTTCCAGTACGTCATCACCAGCACGGGTTTGCCGGTGGCCCGGTGCGCCTCGGCGACCGTGCGCAGCACCTCCGCGATCCGGGTACCGCCGCGGAGTGCGATGTCGGCGGCGGTCTGAACAACGGGGCCGTCCAGGACCGGATCGCTGTGCGGCAGGCCCACTTCGAGGATATCGGCGCCGGCGTCGAGGACCGCTTTCATGGTGGCGATGCCCGCGTCGACGGTGGGGAATCCGGCAGGCAGATAGGCGATGAGCGCCGGGCGGCCGTCTCGCTTGGACGCCGCCAGGGTCTCGTTCAGCAACTGGATGTTTCCGCTCACCGGTGTGCCTCCGAAACGCTCGTCTCCCGGTCCGTACCGAAATAGCTGATCGCGGTGTCCATGTCCTTGTCGCCGCGGCCGGACAGATTCACCAGGATCAGGGCGTCCGGTCCGAGCTCCCGGCCGAGGTCGAGCGCTCCGGCCAAGGCATGCGCGCTCTCGATCGCGGGAATGATGCCCTCGGTCATCGACAGCAGCCGAAACGCCTGCATCGCAGCGTCATCGGTGACCGGGCGGTACTCAGCCCGGCCGCTGTCGTGCAAGAACGCGTGTTCGGGCCCGATCCCCGGATAGTCCAGTCCTGCCGAGATCGAGCACGCCTCGGCGATCTGCCCCTCCTCGTTCTGCAGAACATAGGACCGGGAGCCGTGCAGAATGCCGGGCTCACCGGCCGACAGCGACGCTGCGTGCTGTCCGGTCTCGATCCCGTGTCCCGCGGCTTCGCACCCGATGAGCCGCACCTGCGCATCGTCGAGGAAGGCGTGGAACAGCCCGATCGCATTCGATCCGCCGCCGACACACGCGACAGCCGCGTCCGGCAGCCGCCCCGTGCGCTCGAGGAACTGCCGGCGGGCCTCGACACCGATAACACGCTGAAAATCACGGATCATGGCGGGAAACGGATGCGGTCCCGCGACCGTCCCGAAGATGTAGTGCGTGTTGTCCACATTCGCCACCCAGTCGCGGAACGTCTCGTTGATGGCGTCCTTGAGGGTGCGCGACCCGGAGGTGACCGGAACAACCTGCGCCCCCAGCATTTTCATGCGGGCCACATTGAGCGCTTGCCGCTCCATGTCGACTTCACCCATGTAGACGACACATTCGAGCCCGAACAGGGCGCACGCCGTGGCGGTGGCCACCCCGTGTGAGCCCGCTCCGGTCTCCGCGATGACCCGCGGCTTGCCCATCCGCTTGGTCAGCAACGCTTGACCGAGCACATTGTTGATCTTGTGCGAGCCGGTGTGGTTCAGATCCTCCCGCTTGAGGAAAATCCTTGCACCACCTGCCTTTTCGGCGAACCTGGACGCCTCGGTCAATGCCGTGGGCCGCCCCGCGTAATGCTCGAGCAGCCGCCCGAGCTCGGCCTCGAATTCCGGATCGCGGATGGCCTTGCGGTATTCCTCGGCGACATCCTCCACGGCGGACACGAGCGCCTCGGGAATGAATTTCCCGCCGAAGTCGCCGAAATACCCTTCGGCGCTTGGGTTCTGCCTGTCCACGGCAGGGATGAAGTACTTGCTGGTCATTGTCGACATGCTCCTGAGCCGGAACCTCCGTTCCGGTGCGATGGCTGGTAAAGGTCACGAGAACGCGTACCCGCGCAGCGAGGAACCCGGCCCCTATCGGCCCGGGAACACCCCTTCAGTTACCCCGCACGATGCGCGGCGCGCAAAGCCATCGCATCCCATTGACCTGACCGGGCTCGGAGCCGATCACCCATCGCACCCGCCGTCCGTGTACCCGCCGTGCAGGCGCGCGGCAGCCGCGTGGGCGGCAACCAGGAGCAAGACGGACAGCGATGGACACGCCGCCAACGCTACCAGTCACCAGCGCCCGTGATCTCGGGGCGCTAGCCGGGGTCGGCTGTGCCCCACGTCACTGTACCGTCTGGACGGTTTGCGGTTAGGATGATCATGTCAGCGCAGGCCAGCCGCTTCAACGGCATGCCAGGCGCGGTCGCCTTCAGAGCGCCGGACGTTCCACCGGCAAGCGAGATCCACTTCCCCTTCTTCCGGAGGTCGTGATGGCTACGGTTCGGCAATCACTCGTCCAGAGCGTCCCGCACGAGGTGGTAGCGCAGCAGCGGCGTCCACTGTGGATACGGGTGGCGGCGGCGGCCGGTGGCAGCGTCGCCGCGCTGGCGGGGCTCGTGTTGCTGGCGGTGGCGCCCGAACTCGGTGTGCCGCTGCTGTTGATCGGACTGCGGCTGCTGGCAATGCAGTTCGCCTGGGCAGCTCGCGCGCACGCCGCGGTGAGCGCGTGGTTCGACACAGCGATGGCGTGGCTGGCCGGCAAGCCGCGCTGGCTGCGCTGGCTCATCCTCGCCGGGATCGCCGCTGTCGCCGTCGGTCTGGTGCTGCTCATTATCTCGCTGTAGCACAACCGAATTCACGTTCGGCCACTTCCCTTGTCTGATCGCAGTGTTCCCCAGGCCAGGCGTGCCCGGCATGCCTGGGATCGAGTCGACCCCGAGGAGTAGTGATGGTTTCCCAGCGTTCCAGGATCGAATCACACAGGCGGAGTGCGGTTTCCGCCGTCCTGGCCACGGCGGCGGTGGGGGTTCCGGTGTTCGTGGGCGGGGCCTACGCCGCCGCGTCCGCCCTGGGCGTGGCAGCCCCGCACGTGATGGCCCGATGGCTGCTCACCCCGCCCTCACGACGGGCAAAAGTGTTCCCCCGCAGAGACATCGCCGCCTCCTCGCACCCGCGGCCGTTCCCGGTCGCCGATGCGGCGCTGCCCGAAACAGTGCCGTGGAAGGGGACCGACATACCGGTCGAGGACTTCCTGCGCCGCACGCACACCAACTGTTTCGTGATCATCCGCGACGGAAACATGGTGCGCGAGTGGTACCGCGACGGTTTCGGGCCCGCCACACCGCATTGGGCGTATTCGGTGTCGAAGTCGCTGGTGTCGCTGCTGGCCGGGCTCGCCATCGAGCACGGCACGCTGCACGAGAGCGATCTGCTGGTGGACGTGCTGCCCCAGCTGCGTTCGGACACCGACTATGACACGGTCACCATCGCCGACCTGCTCGACATGGTCTCCGGCATCGACGTGCCCGAGAACGACAGCCCGCTCAAACCCTTGACCGGCACCGCCCACATGACCATCACCACCGACCTGGACCGATTCCTGCGTGAGCACCGCCAACTGGCGCATCCGCCCGGCAGCACCGGCGAATACCGCAGCATCGACACCCAGTTGCTCGCGACCGCCGTCGCCACCGCCGAAGGCGCCTCGCTCTCGGAACTGCTGGGCGCACAGATCTGGGAACCGGTCGGGGCCCAGGATCCCGCTAGTTGGAGCCTCGATCGCGACGGCGGCCGGGAAAAGGCGTTCATCGGCGTCAACGCCACCGCCCGCGACCTGGCCAAGATCGGCCAATGCGTCCTCGACGACGGCATGGCCGGCGACACCCGGGTGCTGCCCGAGGCGTGGATCAAACGCATCCGCACCCCGGCACCGCGACCGGTGGAGTTCTCCCCCGGCATCTCGGCGCCCTATTCCGCACAGTGGTGGCATCCCGAGGGCGGCACCGGCGAGGACTTCTCCGCGGTCGGCGTGCACGGCCAATACCTCTACATTCACCCGCCCACCCGGACCGTCATCGTCAAGCTCAGCGACCACGGCCTGGCGCAGCACGAAGAGGAAACCGTCGACGCCTTCCGCGCCCTGTGCACGCCGGTGTGGCTCTGATGCCCGTACGCACAACTGCACCGGCGCAACACCTTTCGAGGTCCCCTCCCGGTCCGGAAAGACGGACGCGGACGCGGACGCACATGGACCGCATGTCGGCCGCGAGGCCAATGGATACCGAATTCACCACGACGACAACGTCATTACGGAATGGAGCCCTTCGATGATGAACAAGATGATTGCAAAGGTTTGTGCCGGAGCCGTTGCCGCGGCAATCCCTGCCGCCCTCGCTCTGGCGGGCGCGGGAACAGCGAATGCCGAGGCGCCCGTTGGTGACACCTCTATCCAGTCCATCGATGGCCCCACCCCTCCCGCCAACCCGGTCGCCAGCGGCGCGGTCGTGGGCGCCGGCATCGGCGCGGGCATCGGCGCTGTCGCCGGTGGAGTGGTCGGCCTGCCCGCAGGCATCGCGGGCGGCATCGGCGGCGGCGCGATCGGCACGGGACTGGGCACCGCCGCGGGTGGCGGTCTGGGCTTGGCGACCGGCGGGGTCGCCGCACCGGTCACACTGCCCGCCGGTGCCGTCCTGGGCGGCCTGACCGGCGCGGGGCTCGGCTTCGTCGCCGGTGAGGCTGTTCCCGTGGTGATCGGAGCCGGTCTCGGCGCGGGAGTCGGCGCGGGCGTGGGCGCGGCGGTCGGCGCGGTCAACCCGAATGCCGTTCCGGATGTGATCCACTGACCGGCAACGGTGACAACGACAGCTGCCGTCGGCAGGCGATGAGAACGCCGCCCGCCGGCGGCAGCATCTCGGCCGAACCTCCCGTCGACGAATCAGCCACTCGGCTGAGGCGGCGCCGACGGCCCGACGACAAAGGATGGTCAAATGTTTGCCATCGTGGTGGGTGGTGTACTGCTGGGCTGGTTCACGCTGCGGATGTACCGCGAGCCCAGGCGATTCGGCAACGGGGTCGTGCTGCTGATCGCCTTGATCTTCCTGACGCTCGGTGTGCTGGACATCGACCGCGAGAGTCCGCTGTCGTTGGTCGTGTATCTGCTGATCGTCACGTCACCGTTGTTGCTGCTGGCGCTGGCCGGATTGCTGATGGTCAACGGGGTGCAGATGTGGCGGCGCGAGGGCCGGCGGCCGGCCAACCTGCTGTCCTTCGGGCTCGGCCTGGCACTGCTGTCACCCTATGCACTGTTCATCGCGGCTTTCGCACTCGAAAATGCCTGGGTCACAGCCCTTTTCGGGTCGATCATACTGGTCGAGTGCTACCTGGGTTTCGTGCTGGTGGCGTTTCTGCTCTACGCCTATGTCTACCTGCACTGGCCGTACCGCATCGGAATGGCTGCCATCGTGGTGCACGGTTCCGGGTTGGTCGGCACCCGGGTGCCACCGCTGCTGGCGGCTCGGCTGGACCGCGCGCTGCAGGTGTACACCGCCGAGACAGCCGGGGGCCGCACTCCGATGCTGGTCACCAGTGGCGGCAAAGGGTCCGACGAGGCGCTGTCGGAGGCCGACGCCATGGCCGACTACCTCATCGCCAAGGGGATCCCACCCGCGGCAATTCTGCGTGAGGACCGCTCCCGCAGCACCCGCGAAAACCTGCTCTACACCCGCGAACTGCTGGCCCAGCATCGGGAAGAGGGCCCGATCGTCTTGGTCACCAGCAACTTCCACACCCTGCGCACCGGCATGCTGGCCCGCCGGCTGGGCCTGAACGCCACCGTCGTCGGCTCCCCCACCGC
This sequence comes from Nocardia huaxiensis, assembly GCF_013744875.1. NCBI lineage: Bacteria > Bacillati > Actinomycetota > Actinomycetes > Mycobacteriales > Nocardiaceae > Nocardia > Nocardia huaxiensis. Next base: position 5,198,894 of record NZ_CP059399.1, on the reverse strand, counting down.
CTTCTACTACATGCCCAGCGCCATCCTGCGCGAGTACGCCGCCGTCCTGGTCGAACACAAATGGACCAACACCCTGATATGCCTGACACTCGCGGCCCTACCACCCCTCGCGGCACTCGCTGCCCACCGATCATGACGAGGCATCGGTATCCAGCCGGGGCGGCACCGCGGCGAGCCGAGGTCAGGACCGATCAGGGTCGCGGGATGGCTTGTCCGGCAGCGTGATCCAGTCCAGAGCCCACTGGTTGAGGTGTAGCAGCACACCGCCGAGTGCGAGCCCCTTGTCGGTGAGCCGGTATTCGATCTGCACCGGCGTGCGGGGATGGACGATGCGGTCGACGAGTCCGGCGGCTTCCAGGTCCTTGAGCCGTTGCGAGAGCATCCGGTCGGTGATGCCGGGGATGGCGGTGGCCAGATCACGGAACCGCATACTGCCGGTGATCAGCGCGCGCAGTACCGAGCCGGCCCAGCGGCGGCTCAGCAGTTCCATGGCCGCCGCGTAGTACGGACAGTAGGCATCGATCCCCGGCACTGCGGGTTCACCGCCGGTATCGGTCATATTCACGCCGAGCGTCCTTCCCGCCTGTTCGAGGTGAGGGTAGTTGCCGTGGTCGGGAACCGGCGGCCGCGCGCCCGACGGACCAGCGGCCAAAGATTCAGATCACACAATCTTCACTAGTAAATGAATAGCCACTTCTGAACGTATAGCAATACGAGAAAGTCATCGCTCGCCACCCCTCGAGGAGGCCGAAATGCCGACATCGCTCGCTCCGCACACGCTGCCTTTGAAAGCGCTCATCGCCGGCCGGATCCTGGTCGCCACCAGCTTCTTGTTCACGCCCCGCGTGGTCGCACGGGCCTTCGGAATGAAATCCGAAGGGACGCCGGCGATTGCGATGGGACGGATGTTCGCCATCCGCAATGCCGCGCTGGCCGCCGGATTGGCCAATCCCCGATGGTTCACCGCCCCGAAAGCCTTCCTCGGCGTGAACATCCTGATGGACGCCGTCGACGCCGCCGCGTTCCTGGCGGCGGGGCGCCGCGGCGAATTCGGGCCGCGCACCACCGTCTTGACGACCACCGTCGCGGTATCGGCGGTACTGGCAGGAGTCGGCGCGCTGGCCGCCGACCAGTAATCATGCAGGTCCTCCGAGCAAGGAGATCCCAATGAATGCCCCCGTCACCACCCAGCTCAGCTACGACACCTACATCTCCGACTTCACCACGGTCGCCGGTGGTCCACTACCGGACGGCTCCCCCAGAGTCTGGTCGCCACTGGCGACCACACTCATCAGCGGCACACGAGACGCCGTGCTGGTCGATCCACCCTTCACCCTCGACCAGATCCAGCGCATCGGCGATTGGATCGAAAAGTCCGGAAAACGATTGACCGCCATCTACATCACCCACGGGCACGGCGACCACTGGTTCGGCGCACCCACACTGGCGGACCGATTCCCAGGGACAGCGGTGTACGCGACCGAAGGCACCATCGGGGTCATGCACGAACAGACGGGTGCGACGCGTGAACAGTTCTGGGACAAGAGATTTCCGGGCCAGCTACCCGACACTCCCGTGATCGCCCAACCGGTGCCCACCGACGGCATCGAACTGGAAGGGCAGCGGCTGCACGCCATCGAGGTGGGACACAGCGACGGAGACGAGTCGACAGTGCTGCACGTGCCCTCCATCGGCCTGGTCGTCGCGGGCGACGTGGCCTATAACGGAGTCCACCAAATGCTCGCCGAAGCCGCGGACGGCGGTCTCGAATCCTGGCTGCGCGCAATCGATATCGTGGCGGCCCTGCAGCCGCGCGCCGTAGTGGTCGGCCACAAGAACAGAGAACTCCCCGACACCCCGGCAATCCTCGATCACACACGTCGATACCTGCTCGATGCCCAACGCCTGCTGACCGGCGAGCCCAGCCCCATCGAGTTCTACGAAACCATGCTCGCCCGCTATCCCGATCACCTCAACCCGGCGACCGTATGGTTGACGGCCCATCAGCTCATCGGCGCCAGAGCGGCGGGCTGACAGTCGAAGTCCCCGGCTGGACGGCCTCGATGACTCGAGCGAGTTGCCTGCGCTCGGTGATGCCGTCGCGTCGCTTACGATGTGTTCTCCAGAGAGAGGGCAGCGTGGGCGAGAGAGCGATTCGGGTGAGTGCCGCGGACAAGGCTTCCGAACCGATCGACACCATCGTCGACGGCGTGTTCTTCACTCAGCCCGGGCGTTTGCCGCGAGGACCGCACCGGCTCGACCGCGATACCGTGCTGGCCGCGCAGCGCGAGCGGTTCCTCATCGCGTTCACCGAGCTGGTCGCGGCCCATGGCTTCGCCAAGCTGCGGGTCAGCGACGTCACCGCTCGATCCGGCACCTCCAAGACCGCGTTCTACGATTGCTTCGACTCCCTCGACCAGTGCGCGAAGACCGCCTACGCCCGGTTCGTCGAGGTTCTCCTGCAGCGTATGACCGAATACCTGGCCGGTGCTCACGAGCCTCGCGACGTCACGGCGCCGCTGCTCGCCTATCTGCAGACGTTGCAGCAGGATCCGGTGGTCGCTCGCGCGTTCCAGCTGGAGCTGTACAACGAGGGCCGCTTCGGGCGGGAACAGCGCCGGATCGCGTTGCGCCGCTTCGCCGAGTTGATCCGGTCCGAGCACCTGGCGCTGGTCCAGCGCGACCCGGCGCACGTTGCCGAGCACCCGCTGGAGGTGTACCTGGGGCTGGTCTATGCCGTGCGGCAGCTGGCCTCCGACGCCCTCGACACCGAGCGCACGCCCGATCTCGTCGGATTGGTGCCGCGACTGCGCGCCTGGATCGCCGCGGGGCTGGGCATCTCCCAATGACAGGCGGACGCCCGCCGGCAGGTGGGCGCTGACCGACGACGGTCCGGGTTCCGGCCCGGCCGGATGCCCGATCGCCGAAAATTCGCCAGGCTATACCCGACCCTCAAAGTGTGTCTGGAAGTTACATCTATCCAAGTCGAGAGATCCTCGCTATAGTGACGTACCGCATAATGACATACTCCGGAGTACTTTACTTGCCGCCACCCACGGCGGGGACCCCCACCTCGGCGAATGTCGCTGTGCGCCATGGCCACGCACGCAACGAGGCGCGCGGGCGAGGGAGAGGCACAACCCCATGAAACGTTCGGTTGGGCTCGCGGCAGCGGGCATCGTGACAGTGGCTGCCGGATGGATGCAGCCCCCACCCGCGACCGCCGACCCGCAGCCGTCGGTCGTGCCGACTTTCGCTGCCCCGCAGATCATTCCGTCCTTCGACGTGGCGGGCCCGGGGCCCGCGGCGGTCAATATGGTCGCGGCCGACTTCAACAACGACGGCGCACCCGATCTGGTGGAAGCCCGCGACTGGGGCGTCGACATCGGCTTGAACCTGTTCCTCAACGACGGGACCGGCCAATTCCAGTGGCCGCGACTGATTCTCGGCGCGCCGAGCGCCCAGGCGGTCGCCGCCGGTGATCTCAACCATGACGGCAATCAGGACATCGTCGCGACCGGCGAGTTCAACATCTTCGTGTTCTTCGGCAACGGCGACGGCACCTTCCGCGGACCGGACCTCTACCCGCTGCTGCTTGCCGGGCAGTTGCAGGCGGTACTGGCCGACGTCGACAATGACGGCGATCTCGACGTCGCCTCGGCGGGCATCCTGTCCATGCGGACCCTGCTCAACGACGGCCTCGGCCATTTCACCGGCGGCCCGATCAGCCCGATGCCCTCGACCGTCATCGGCACGACCACCCTGGCCGATCTGGACGGCGACGCGAACCAGGATTTCTATGTGCTCGACTCGGCCCTGGGCACGGTCATCGCACTGCGCGGCGACGGGCACGGGCGGTTCACCGTATCGGGCACCGTGCTGCTCAGCGGATTGATCCCCGAGGACGTCCAGGCCATCAAACTCGACGACGATCCGTATGACGACGTGCTGTCGCTGGGCTCGTTCAGCTTCTCGCTCACCAGCGCTCTCGCCGACGGCAAGGGCGGATTCAGCACCGGCCTGCTGCCCTCGAGCAACCGCTACCTCGGTGTCGGGCCGGTGGCCGGCGCCGTCGGCGATCTCAACAACGACGGCCGGGAGGACTTCGTCGCCAGCCGTGTCCTGGAAGTGCTCAGCCCCATGCGCATCTACCTCGGCAACGGCACCGACCAGCCCACCCAGGTCCTGGAACTCCCGGGACCCCCGCTCGCCCAGACCCCGGTGCTGGCCGACTTCAACCGCGACGGCCGGCTCGACATCGCCGTGCCCAGGGTCGGAGTCATGACGGTCTACCTGAACACGACTCCGCACTAGACCGGAAAGAAATCCCCATGCGCACAAGCACTTTCGTCACGACCGCAACCGTCACGCTCTCGCTTCTGGTGCCGGGATGGTCCACCGTCGCAGCCCAACCCGCCGAACCCGGCACCTGGCATGTCCGGGCCGGGGCGGGAGCCGGTGACGGATCCGCGGAGCGGCCGTTCGATTCCCTCGGCACGGTCGAACGTGTGTCCGGTCCCGGCGACATCATCATCATCGACCCCGCCCCCGCCGACCTGCCGCCACTGGACGGCGGGATCGTTCTCAAACCGGGGCAGCAGTTGATCGGCGGCGGCGCGCCGGTCACCGCCCTGCCACCGGGCGCACCGTCGCCGCGCTTGACCAACACCACGAATATCGCCGGTGACGTGGTCCGACTCGCGCCGGGAACCGCAGTCCGCAACCTCGTCCTCGACGGCGCGACGCGGGCCGGTATCTACGGTCTCGACGCCACCGATGTCGTGGTCGAGGGCAATGACATCTCCGGCACCAATCGGCTCTGCCACGACGGCTTCATGATCGGGCCGTTCCAGATTCCGGCCGCGATCGCCGTCCGGAAGACACTGCCGAAACTGCCCGATTTCGTCATCCTCAACAATGGTTTCGCGGCGGTCATGCTCGACTACCCCGGATCGTCGGGCAGCGCGCGGATCACCGCGAACCGGGTACACGACACCGGGTGCGGCGACGGTATCGATGTGCGCACCTTCGGTTCCAGCGTCGTCACCGCCGAACTGTCCGACAATACGGTGAGCAATATCAATATCGGCCTGGCCAAACTGTCCGTGCTGGCCATGGGCTTGCAGAGCAAGGACGACTCCTCGCTCACCGCGACCTTGACCGGCAATACGCAGACCGGCATCGCCCTGGCCGGTAACCAGCCGACGAATCTGTTCGCCGACAGTGAAGGCGTGTTCATCAACCCGGTCGACCGCTCGCACATGAGCGTGCGGATCGACCGCAACACCTTCCGCCACGGCAGCGGAAATTTCTCGGCCAACGGGCTGGAATACGTCACCACCAGCGGCTCACCCACCAGCGAGGTCATCGTGACCGACAGCAGTTTCGACGATGTCACCGGCGATGTGATCGAAAGCTACAACCTCAGCCCCGACGCCGCCGCACATGCGCTGACCCTCGACGGCGTCCGGGCGTCGCGGTCGCACTTTCCCGCCGCGATGCTCAACCCGATCGTGCCGGCCAACCTCGGCAGCTGCCTGGTCACCACCGGATTCGGCCGAGACTCGGCCACCGAGCTGACCGTGCGGAACAGCGACCTGCGCGACTGCTCGGCCGATGGGCTCGCCGTCGTCACCTACGTCCCCGACGGGCCGCAGCCCGCGCGGGCGCGCATGAGCTTCGACATCCGCGACACCACGATCGCCGGTGCCGCGGCCAACGGCCTCAATATCCTCAATGTCGGCAATCTCGCCACCCTGCACGGCCGGATGGAGAACAGCACCATCACCGGCGCCGCCGGCGCGGCGATCCGCGCCAGTAGCGACGGAACCATCGCCGAGCCCGTCGTCGACTTCGGCGGCGGCGCGCTCGGCAGCACCGGAGGCAACTGTGTGGCCTCCAGCGACGGCGTCGACATCACCGGCATCCCGGTCAGCGCCGGAAACAATTGGTGGGGAACACAATCCGGCACGTTCACCCGGGCCGGCATGGATACGGGTGCGCAGCTGACCGCACCGCCGCGACCGAACTGCTGACCGGAAGCCATCGATGTCGGACGCGTCTGGCCGGCGTGGACAACCTCCGCGCGCACTCGGCAGTCCTCGCCCCCGCATCGGCGTGCTCGGGGCGGGGGCCGTAGGCGGCACCCTCGCACGCAAGCTGGCCCGCGCACGCTACCCGACCCGGATCGCCAACTCCGGAACCCCCTCGGCCCTCGCCGGCGAGTTCGCCGGCGAGCCCGGGGTCGTCGCGACCAGCGCCGAAGAGCTGGCCCACGAGGTCGACCTGATCTTTCTGGCCGTGCCCTACCGCGCGATCCCGGCATTGGCCCGCACCGTTTTCCGCGACCCCGACGGGCCTTCGGTAATCGACGCGGGGAACTACCGCCCGGAACGCGACGGCCCGCTGGCCGGACTCGACGCCGACGTCGCCGACACCATGTGGGTCGCGGCCACCCTGGCCAGACGCACCTTCAAGGCCTTCAATACTCTCCATCCCTTCGCCCTGGAACGCGCCGGGCGTCGCCCACGCAGCAGCGGGCGCATCGCGGTACCCGTGGCGGGGCCCGAAGACCCGGAGAAGCACGTCATCATGCACCTGGTCGACGATCTCGGATTCGATCCCGTGGATGCGGGCGGATTGGCGACATCCTGGCGGCAGCAACCCGGAACACCCGCCTATATGGGCGATCTCGACCGGGCCGGGCTCAAGCGAGCACTGAAACTGGCCGTACCGCAGCGGCGCTCCCCGACGGCAATGCGCACCTGGACCGATGTCGACGGCCTCGCCGCCCGATGGCAACCCTCGGCACGTTTGAAAGCCCAACTCACGGACCGAAGGAACGAATCGGCGACCCTCGACGAAACAGACCGGAGTAGCGTCGATTCCCTGCTCCGCACCGTGCGAGGCGTGCTCACCCGCCGATGGGACCTTTCCGCTCTGACGGCGCTCGACAATGGCGCGCGCCGCCGGGCCGCGATCAAGCACGAGTTGCCCGGCATCAGCGACACGGCGCTCACCGGCACCCTGGGCCGCCTCGTGGCACAGGGACTGGTCGTCCGTCGCGGCAGCGGAACCACAACGCCCGCACCCGAATTCGAACTCACCGCGCTGGGCCGCAGCCTGCTCGACGGACCGATTCGCGCGGTGTGGACATGGTCGGGCGAAGACGCTCACACCTGATCCGCGCCGAAGGGTGGTTCAGCGTGGGCCGTTGCCGAGCCCGCCCGCAACCAGCGCGAGTTGACCGGCCGCGTCGATGAACCAGTTGAAAACATCGGTCGATATCAGCGAGCCGTCGCAGGAGACGATATTGCAGTCTCCGGCATAGGCTCCCGTGCCGAGCAACGTGCCGACCAGGTTCCCGGCATCGGCCCAATAGGTGAGGTCCTCGATGCTGCTGACCACCGGTCCGGTGCTGTCGTCGTAGCGGTACGGGTCGTCGGGCGTGGCGGGGGGAACATCGGTCACCGCGGCGGTGATCCGGCGGACGAGTTCTTGATTGTCGGGATTGCCGGTCCCGGTGAGGTTCGCGCTGAGGTCGCGCGGGTTGATTCGGACCGGGATTCCATGCCGGACGATCACCATGTCGAGGCTGGGGATGACGACCGCGAGCTGACCCAGCGCACCGGAGAACGCGAAGGCGTCGCGGGGAGACCCCGGCAGGATCGGGTGTTCGTGGACGCGCGCCCGCGGACCGGGAAACGAACCCCAGTGCGTGTCACCGACATTGGTCCACAGCAGAAAGCCGTAGCCGCCGTTCGCGGCCGTGGGTGCGGCGGCCTGGCGCACAAAGTCGGGGTCGAGGAGGGTTCGGCCCTGCCACACGCCGTTCTGCAGCATGAGCCGGCCGTACCGCGCGAAATCGTCCGGGCGCATGGCCAGCCCACCCGACACCACGGTGTTCCCGGCACGATCTCGCAACCACAGCCAGTGCTGGCGCTCGATACCCAGCGGCCCCATCAGTTCGCGTTGCACGAAGTCCTGGAAGTCGAGCCCGCTGGTGATTTCGACGATCTTCGCGAGCACGGTCAGCACGCCCTGCGCGTATTGGAACTTCGTGCCCGGAGTGTGTTCGATCGGCAGGTTCAGGCTCTGACGCACCGGATCGACGCCATAACCGGCCAAGTCGTTGGTCCAGCCGAAGTGCAGACCCGTGGTTTGGGTCAGGATCTGCCGCACGGTGATCGCGGCATGCGCGGGGTCGGCATCGGGAAAGAAGTTCCCGATCGGGTCGTCGAGTCCGAAGTGGCCCAACGTGATCGCGCGCCCGACCGCACACGCGAGAATGCCCTTCGTCCCACTGGCCAGCGGCATCGGCACATTCCGGGCAGTGCTGCGATCGCTGATCAGACAGCCGTGCCGATACACCTGCAGGGCGATGGCGCCCCGGGCGGCGCCGAAATCCATTGCGGCACTCAACGCCGCCGGATCGAAGCCGGCCGCTTCGGGATCCTCGCGGTCGGTGACCGTGTTCGAGACGGGCTCGGCGCAGCGTTTGTCGTCGGGGCTCGCGGGCGCGCCGAGGGGCTCGGCGTCACCGACCACCTCGGGTGCGACGCCCGCCAGGGTCGCGGCGACCGCGGCGATCACCACTGTTCGTCTCATCGCAGTGAACTTCGCAGCCATTGAATGCTCCTTTTCGGCAGGTGTTCCGAGAGCCTTGGCCCGTCATCGAAAAGGGCGAAGTCCCAACGGATGTGGATCTCGACGCCTCCGCAGTGCAGGAGCCGCCCGGGAGGAAGTCCGGGCGGCTCCTGCTTCCCTCCGCGCGTGGGGTTACGCGGGGGCGATCAGGAAGTTGGCGATATAGGTGCTGGCCAACTCGGGGACGCCGCTGTTCTGGGTTTCGGCGGCGGTGACGATGTCGTAGTGACGGTATCCCGCAATGAGTTTCGCGTTGTAGGGCAGCAGTCCCGCGTATCCGGCGTTCTGCAACGGCGAGTCACCCGCGAGGAGGGTGAGGTTGCGGCGGCCGGCGGGGGTGGACTGCCAGCGGTCGCCGTGCAGCAGGAAATTCAGGATGCCGCCGGTGCGGTACTGCATATTCGACAGGTCGCCGTCGCGGCCCAGGCCCATGGCGAAGATCATGTCGGTGATCAGGCGCAGCGGGGTGTACTGCTCGAAGAAGTCGACGGGCTGCCAGCCGGGATTCATGGCGTGGGCGAACTGGCGGATGTCGGTGACCTCATGGTCGCTGTCGGTGGGTGTGCCGCGCCCGAGGTCCGGTCCGTCGATACTGCTCGGCCAGACCTGGTCGTAATTGCGCCAGCCGCAGCGGGTGTTGTGGTCGGTGGGGACGTAGTTCTGGCCGTAGCCGACTCGCAGCGGAATGATGAACAGGGTCGGACCCAGGATCGGGACCGAGGCCAGGCCATTCGGAACCGGATACGTTTTGCCGGTGGTCGCGCAGTCGTAGAAGCCCAGTCCGGCCTGCATGACGTATTCGGCGGAGTTCTGGTCGAAGAGCATGCCCAGGGCCGAGGTGTTGGTCAGCTTGTAGTCGCGGGGCAGGTTCGCGCCGGTGAACAGGTCCAGGTAGTCCTTGCCGTACATCAGGCGCATCCACGGCTCGGCGCGCAGATCCGCCGGGACCAGGGCGGCGAGCTCACTGTCACCGTTCGGGTCCTGGTCGGCGGCCATACCGGCAAGCTGGTAGGCGTTCATGATCTCGGAGGCGGACAGCACCGGCCACTGCGCGGTGCCCAGGCCGTTCTGTAACAGCAGGTTGACCGCGTTCTTGAGCAGACCGCCTGCGGCCGAAGCGAATTGGTCGATAAGACCGGTGCCGGACAGACCCGCCGGATCGGTCATGGCGAAACCGTCCTCCGGGACGATGCCGCCGCCGCACAGATTGAACCCGGACGCGTCGGAGACGCCGGGGTCCCCGGCGAAGTTCCAGGCCATCATCGGGCCGGTGAGGAACGCACCCAGCGAGTGACCGCCGCAGAAACTCTTGGTGCGCTGCGCCGGATCGGGCAGCAGATGCTCGATCACCACGCGCCAGTCGTCGAGGGTCAGCGCCAGGCCATACTCGCCGAGGAAGGCGAGATCCTGCGAACCCTGATAGCGGTAGGTGCGACCCTCGACCTGCCCGCCCCGGAAGTAGTAGTCCGCGGCCACCCGGTAGTCCCCGGCGCGCTGGGCGGCGTCCCAGCCGGTGCGGTCCTCGGCACAGTTGGCGCGGCGCTCCAGGGAGATGTACTCGACGAACTTGCCCTTCTCGGCGGCCTTCCGAATCACCTGCGGCGCTTGGATATTCATGCTCGCCGCACCGGAGTAGGTGCCCGGCTGCACACTGAACACCGCATCGGCGTCGGCGCTGTCGGCGGGACCGTGCTTGGCGCGGTAGCGGATGAAGCTGATCCAGTCGCACGCTTCCGGATGCGCCATCGTCGAGAACGGGCTGGGATAGTGCAGGCGCACCACGGTGGCCTCGATATCGTCGCCCAGGCCCGGATCACCGGTGAGCGGCTGGGTCTCCACGCGATCGGGCCCGCCGAGGGCCGGGGCCGCCGGCGCGGGGACGGCCAGCACCGCCGACCCGCACAGCACGGCCAGCACGAGCACGAAAGTACGTGCGGCCCTTCTCATCCCAGGCTCCTCACGAACAGAGCCAGCTGATGACCGCTGTAGTCGGGCTGCCCGTCGTTCTGCACCGCGGCCGCGCCGATCGTGTCGATGTGGTTGTAGCCCGGCAGCGTGACCACCTGTGCGGTGGCCGGGGCGGGGAAGAACGTCCCGATACCGGTCTGCACCATGCTGTCTCCGGCGAAGGCGACGAAGTAGGGCTTCGTGCGGGCCAGCGACCGGCCGCGCAATGCCGCCAGTTCGCCGGTGCGGGATCCGCCGTAACCCGCGGCGATATCGATCACCAGACGCAGCGGGAAGTAGGTCTCCCAATAGGCGTACGGGGCGCCGGTGGCGAGTTGGCGCGCCGCGTCGCGGATGTCGGCGACCTCGTGATTCGGTGCGGTGAAAGGGATTCCGCGCACATTGTCGTAGTTGCGCCAGGTGTAGAGGGCGTTCCGGTCGGTGGGGAACACGCGCTGCTGGGTGCCCGCGCTCATGCGCAGGAACGAGCCGAACAGCGGAATCTGCGCCACCTCACCGGGAGTCGGGAACGACTTGGCCATCACCGGTCCGCCATCGAGTGCGCCGACGCCCTGCTGGAACAGCGTGAAGTTCACGGAGTTGTTGTCGATCAGCATGCCCAGCAGCGCCGTATTGGTGAATCGGAAGTCGCGGATGCTGCCGGACCCGTCGGCCCCATTCGTCGCGAACCCGGACCAGGTCGGTGCGGCCAGGAAGTTCAGTGTGGCGTCGAGTTCGAGGTCGTGGGGCAGATGCGCGAGCAGCCTGCTCTCGCCGTCGGGATCCAGGTGCGCGGCCAGTCCCGCCAACCGCAGCAGGAAGAACGTTCTCGTCCCGAGTACCGGGACCGGCCCGAAGGTGCGCGGCAGCACACCCGCACGGAACCCGGTTTGGAAGACCCCGTCGAGTGGGGTGACCACGGCGTCGGCGATCTCCCGCAGAACCGGAATGCTCTGCAGCGCTACCGGATCCGAGGAGGCCATGCTGTCCTGCGCGGCGAACGCGGCACACTGGTCCGCCCCGAAGCCCGCCGCCCCGAAATCCCAGTCCGCGAAGAACCCGGTGACCAGTCCGCCCAGCGAGATCCCGGTGCACACGTACTTCTGTTGCCGCACAGCCCGTTCCGGGACCTCGTAGCGCATGACCTCGAGCTGATCCCACAGCACGCGTTCCATGCCCATGGCGTCCAGGACCGCCAGCTGATCATTGGACTTGAATCCGTCGAATCGCTGCCCGTCGAGCACCTTGCCGTTGAAGTAGTAGTCGACCGCGTCCAGATAGTCGCCGCTGCGCAGCGCGTAGTCGAACCCGAATGTCTCATCCAGGCAGGCACTTCGGCGCGACAGCGCCCAGAACTCGATGTGCTGCCCCATCGACCGCGCCGACCGCACCGTATTGGCGGCCACGCTGTCCGAGTTCACCGCGCCGCCGCCGAGCCCCTGTTCCTGCACCACGATGTGGTCGGCCCGAGCGGAATCAGCGGGCCCGTCAGCCGGGCGATACCGCAGATATCCGACCCGGTCGCAGGCCGCCGGATGCGGTGCGGCGCTCGCCGGCAGCGGCAGCAGGTAACTCACGTGGGACACCACGATGCCGTCGCGCGTCCACAGCGTCTGCTCCTGCCGGTCGGTCGCCGCGCTGACCGGTTCCGGATCGGAGTGCCCGATGGCGGGGTCGCCGAGCATCGCCGCACACAGCGCGACCGACAGGGCGAGCACCAGGCGATAGCTGCGCGGCCGCGGTCGGCAGCGAGAGAGGGCGCCACTTTGCGCCCACCGCTTCTTTCTCATGGACGGGATACTGTCAAAAATCAGCGGGGGTACGGCATGTCAATCAAACGTATTTTGTGCAACCCTTTTGTGCATATGCCGGGGGTTAGCTCACCCGTCAATTCCCGGCAGCACCCGGCCCATTTTTCCTCGACCGATCACCGATGGACGACCACCGAGATCGGCCATGTGATGGCGAACACACACCGCTGGACGCTGACATAACGACCGCGGCGAGCCGAACGATCGCACGGTTTACACCGCGCACGCCGGTCCGATTCGCATTCGCGTCCAATTGTCAGAAAATATCAATGCACGCGGATTACAGTAGCGCTGGACTCCGGTTCGTATAGACATTCAAGAATTCGAGAGATTCTTCGTCGACAAAAGTCCAGGGCATGAGCGGCTACCGTGGCTGGTGCGACTCGCCAGTCCGCGCGCCGACCGCGCCCGCGCGCACCTGGACACCAACGGCCCCGCCGTCCTGGCGGCCCCTGGACGAGATCGCTGCCCGGTTCTCGTTGCCTGAGATGTGTTGCCCGGGCACCGGCCCTCTTGCGCCCCTGACTGGGTTCGGTTGTGGTGGAGGCTATTTCGCCGGGGTGTAGATCTGGTTGATGACACCGGTGCTGAACACCTCGGCCGAGGCCAGTTCCAGGCCGACCGTGTCGTCGAGCTTGTCGAACCAGCGGGCGCCCTTGCCCAGCACGACGGGGTGGACGAACAGTTGGAGCTGGTCGAGCAGTCCGGCGCGGAGCAGGGACTGCACGAGGGTGAGGCTGCCGGTGATGGCGATGTCACCGCCCGCGGAGGCTTTCAGCGCGGTCAGCTCGGCCTCGATGTCGCCGGTGATGATCTCGGTGTTGTTCCAGGTGGCCTCGACGAGGGTGGTGGTGACGACGTATTTCTTCTGATTGTTCATGAAGCCGGCGAACTCGTCGTCGCTGGTGGGCCAGTGTGCGGCGAACTCCTCGTACTGGACACGGCCGAGCAGCATCGCATCGGAGGCGCCCATGCCCGCACCGATCGCGGCGCCCATCTCGTCGTTGAAGTAGGGGAAGTGCCAGGCTTCGGGGGCTTCGGCGACGCCGTCGGCGGAGACGAACAGGCTGGAAATGATCTTGCGCATAGCGGGTCCTCGACTCGAATGAGGGTGTACCGTACAGTACGGTTCCGGGTGAACTGAACGGTACGGTACCCTCGGGAAGGTGTCAACAGATCCGCGAATTCGACATCAGGAGGCTCGATGACCCCGGCCGATACCGCGCCCGATCTCGTGGCGGGCAGCGCCGCCGAACAAGCACGCCGCCGGATCATGGAAGCCGCGATGGAGGTCTTCCTGCGCGACGGCTACCTCGGCGCGAAGACCGACGAGATCGCCAAAGTCGCCGGCTCGTCCAAACAGACGATCTACAAGCGATTCGGCAGCAAGGACCAGCTGTTCGAGCAGATCGTGTTCGACCGCCTCGGCGGGATCGACCAGGTCTTCCGCGAAGCCATCGGCGAGCTCGCCACCACCGACGACGTCGAGACCACACTGCGTACGGTCGCCCACCGATTCGTCCACCTGCTGACCCGGCCCGCCCAACTGCGGGTCCGGCGCTTGGTCATCGCCGAAGCCGGCCGGTTCCCTCAGCTGGGCCGCGCCTATTTCGAGGCCGGTCCCGAACGGGTCCACGCAATGCTGGCGTCATGCTTCGCCCAGCTCACCGAACGCGGCCTGCTGCAGACCCGCGAGCCGGAGTTGGCGGCGAATCACTTCACCTGGCTGGTCGTGTCCGTTCCGGTCAACAAGGTGATGTTCTGCGGTGACGAAACCCGTTTCAGCGACGCCGAATTGGATCACTACGCCGATGCCGGCGTCGAAGTGTTCCTCGCCGCCTACCGCCCACCGACCGCCGCGGCAGGCAGCTGAGACGTACGGCCCCGACTGGCACTGCTCCTACTTCAGGCGGGGGTTGTGGCGTGCCAGCGGTGCCGGAGTGACGGCGGTGGTCAGGGCCGCCGCAGTGAGAGCCAGTCCGCCCTCGGCGGCGTGAATCCAGTTGCCGAAGGTGTCCACGGCCATGAACCCGAGCACGTTGTCGCCACCGGCCAGACCCAGTCCGGCGGCAATGAGATAGAACCAGCCGCAACCGATTCCGTACCACAATGCCGAACGCGCGGTGCGGGCGGCGAACAGTCCGGCGATGCCGGTGACGAAGTGGAACAGCGCGTGCCACCCATTGACGGTGACCGGAATGAACCCGAACACCATGACCGTGCACGAATGCATGCGGGCACCGAAGGACAAGCTCGGGTTCATCGCGAACGCGACGGGGCCGTTGCTGACGAACCACACCGACAGGACCAGCAGCAGGATCTGTCCCGGGGAACGCCACACCTGGGCGAGATAACGCGGCACCGCGGCACGTACAGAGCTGACCATCGGACTATTCCTTCCCTGCGCGGCGGCCTGCTGGTCACCGCGTCCCACTATGTCGATCGACATAGAATGCGGCGAGTATCGTCTATGCCGATCGACATAGTCAAGGTTGGGAGAGGCACGCACCCGTGGCACGCGATACACGCCAGCGCATGATCGCCCAGGCCGCCCTGCTGTTCCGGGGCCGCGGTTACGCCGGGACCGGCATCCGGGAGATCGCCGAAGCCGCCGGAGCCAACCGCGGCGTCATCTACCACCACTTCCCCGGCGGAAAGGCCGAGGTCGCCACCGAGGTCCTCGCCTCCGTCGACAGCATGGTCTCCCCGGCCATCGCCGCGGTCTGCGCGACCCAGGACCCGGTACCGGCCATGCACGCCATCCTCGCCGCCACCAAGTTCGTCATGACCGGCGGCGAGCAGCCCCCCGGCTGCACCGTCGCCGCCATCACCCTCGGCGCGGGACCGGACGAACCCGCGCTACACACTCTGACCCGCGACATCTTCCGCCGCTGGCGCACCCCGTTCCGGGAATGCCTGCAACGCAACGGCTTCGACGACGACACCGCCACCAACCTGGCCACCCTGCTCATCGCCGGAATGGAAGGCGCTCTCGTCCTGTGCCGCGCCGAAGACACCACCGAGCCCCTCGACCAGGTGGCCGCAGCCTTGGAACACGCACTCACACGAACGAACTGACACCCAGCTCCAACGGCGGCAACACCTCCAAGGCGACGGAGTGTGTCTTGCGGGCGACGAATGGCCTGCCGTCGCATTCGATGCTCGACCCGCCGATCGACGCTGGCGGCAGCGGGTGGTGCTTTACCGCTGAAACACGTCGTCGAGCCTCTCGGCCCGGATCACCCGCCCTGCCCAGATCCGCAGCTGCTCCGCGTCCCCGCCCCGAACGAGACTCGAAACCCACGCCGGCAACGGCCCGAACTTCGTGGCAAGAAGCTCGAGCACCATCTCGATCCGCGCCCGCGCCTCACCCCGCGCCTCACCTCGCGCCTCACCTTCGGCTCGCAGCTGATCCGCGATCGTCACGATGACCTCCTTGGCCTGGGGACCCAATTCGTCGACAACAGGCCCCAGATCAGCACCGCTGGTTTCACCAACACATCGCTGAACCTCGACTGCAGCTCCTCGGGCACGTAACTTCCCGGCTGCAAGTCCAGCCCATCCCAATCCACCCGCACCGCAACCGCTTCCGGCAGCACCGCCCGCAACTCACCCACGGCGTTGACCGGTTGGAATAGCACCTGCCTGAAATAGGCGTCATGCGGATTCGACGGAGAGTCGGCCACGAGCTGGCAACGTACTCTCAAATCCTCTGCGACACGCAGAGAACCCGCGCGAAATGACCGGAGGCGCAAGAGAAAGAGCCTCTCCTGAATTCGGGAGAGGCTCTTTCCACAGTGTCCGGAGGGAGACTTGAACCCCTACACCTCGCTGGGAGCGTGCTGTTGATCGGGTAGCTCAGAGTGAAAGGCGGGCGGATCACCCGCCGCAACGCGGACTCGTGGAGCAACACCTCCAAGGCGACGGGGTGCGTCTTGCGAGTGACGATGGCCTGGCGTCGCATTCGATGCTCGACCCGCCGATCGACGTCGGCGGCACCGGTGAAACCTGGAAAGGCACTGATCACCGCTCGCGCGTAGTCCGCGGTCTGCAACAGCCCGGGAATGTGCTCGTGATAGGTGACAAGACGTCGTGCCGCAGCTTCGAGTCCGGTGTACATGTTGAACGCCTCGGAGTACAGGCCCCCATACGCGTGGTACCAACTCTGAGTACGGGCCAGAGTCGCCAAATCTGTTGCGGCACCGAGCTCCTCGGCGCCGACGCCATACACCTCGCAGAGCGCACGCACGTCCTGTTTACGCACCTTCTGCGTCTGTCCCGCCTCGACCCGCTGTAGTGCCGAAGCCGAAAGATCCACAAGCTTGGCGGCAGCGGCAATGGTGAACCCGTTGGCCTCCCTGCACTGATCGCACTCGTAACAACACTCACCGCGCTGTCCATATGGGGATATGTCGGAACTTCCCGAGGAGGTGACGCCCGGTTTCTCCGACTCACCCACATCGACGGGCAAGGGTGCCTCTACGTACCCGCAGCGGGACGCGTCGGCCGATGGCACAGAGGGCGACATCGGGCAGCGTGGCCCACCCGACGATTCGAGGGAGCCCCATGAACTGGATCAACGACTACTGCGAAGACTCCTACGTCGACGGTGTCCGCCGAGCACAAGGCATCGTGAAACTCCACGCAACCTGCACCCCACCATGCCCGCGCATCCGCGGCGCCGCCGAGTACCTCGAGCAGATGAGCACCGAGACTCACGCGGGCCGACCGGAGACACAGTGAAAAGAGCCTCCCTTGAATTCAAGAGAGGCTCTTCCAAAGTGTCCGGCGCCCGGGGACGTAAACCCGAGCCTCCTAAGTCAGTCGATTCCCTCGTCGAGCTGTTCCCAGCTGAGGACGATCGGGAATGGTGTGATGGTGTCGATCGCGGTGAGGTGGTCGGTGCGATTGCGGAACCCGTTGGAGGCATATCGACCGTCGGAATCGAGTGCGAGCATTTCGATGGAAATCGCCGGACCGTCGTCGTTCGCCATACGGACAATCCAGTAGTGCTGAATGCCGTAGCGGGCATACTCGGCACGTTTGTCGATGGTGTCGGCCGTGACGGTCGTCGGTGACACCACCTCGACCACCAGAATCGTATCGGCGATGACGGGTTTGGTCTTCCAGCGTGAACGTGGCTCGTCTATACAGCGATAGACGATCGCGTCGGGTCGCTTGTAGTGGAACGGGACCTCCGACACCAGCATGTCGATGTCGCGGTTGACTCGAAGACACGGCTCCCGCACAGCCCGCTTCATCTCGCCGTCGGCGAGGGCGCGTTCGATGTTGCGGGAGATGGCGTTGTGATTGGGTGAGGGCGACTCGCAGAAGACGATCATCCCGTCTTTGACCTCAACGGTGCGGGAGAGGTCTTCCGGCATGGCCAGGTAGTCGTCGATGTCGACGACCTGGCTGTAAGTCTTGGGCGAAGACCAGTCGAACGCTTCCGACACGGCGGGGTCCTTCGGTATGCGGAACAACTACTCGGTCGAGCATATAAGAAAAGCGTGAATCTCCTTCTACTGGAAAGAGATTCACGCCCTGTTGTGTCCGGAGGGGGACTTGAACCCCCACGCCCTAATACGGGCACTAGCACCTCAAGCTAGCGCGTCTGCCATTCCGCCACCCGGACCGGTGGTGCTCAGCAAGGTTATCGGATGACACCGTGTGGACCAAATCGGCCCGTTTCGGGCGCGTTTGCTGAGCGACATCGTGACGGGGAAGGTTGCCGCCGGGCTCTGATTCGGCCCGGCCGGCGACCCCCCGGCGTCAGTGGGTCAACGCCTCCAGCAGCGCGGCGCGCTGCCGGGAACCCAGGCCGCCGATGCGGCGGTCGGCGGGGATCTCCGCCTCGTCCATCAGCTTGGCCGCCTTGACAGGGCCGATGCCCGGAAGCGCCTTGATGACTGCGGCCACCTTCGTCTTCTTGACCAGGTCTTCCTTGTCAGCCCGCTTGAGAACCTCGGCCAGAGAGACCGAACCCTTCTTGACCTGCGCGATCAATTCCGAGCGGGCCTTGCGCACCGCGGCGGCCTTGGCCAGCGCCTCGGAGCGTTGTTCGGGGGTCATGGTGGGCAGAGCCATATGTCCTTACCTTTCACTCGTTCGCTGGTAGTTCGGCGTCATTCAACATGACACCGAGCCGACATCCGGTACGACACACCGGCCGGACCTGCCGGATAGGTCGAGCTACCGGGCCCGGAAGGCCGCTTGACGCAGGTCGGACGACCAGATGTTTGCTGGGCGAAACACCTGGCAAATACGGGGTTCACCGGCCGCCGAGAGGACTACGGTGGGCCGCAAACGACACGTGGCACCGGAAAAGGCGGGGCAGATGACGGGGCGGTATCAGTACGTCGAGTGGCCGGAAGCGGAGATCACCCTCGCCGACCGGTACGACAGCGCCGAACCCGTGACCTGGAACGGGGCCAAGGTGTATCCGATGCACTCGATGGTCGTGGGCATCTCCCCCACCACGGTCTCGCTGCGGCTGCGAACGGCCGCGCCCCCGGCGAGCGTGCGCGGGATCGGCATCGGGCTGGCCGTGGACGGCGGGCACGTGTCGTTCGGCGGACGGCGCATGCGCGGTGTCGATGTGTGGAGCGATGCCATGTCCGGCGGCATCGACCTACAGGTGTGCCCGGCCGGACCCGACGCCGCCATCACGCTGACCCCGGTGTGGGTGGACGAATCGGAGGCGGTGGTCTCCTGGGCGGGCAACTACGGGATGCTCATCACGCGCGAACGCACGTGCACGGTGCTGCACTGCAGCACCGGGATCGGGCCGGCGGATTTCGGGGAGCTGGTGGTCGAGGTGAGCACCGCGCTCACTCCAGTGGCGCCGGAGCCGGATCCGGATGCCAGCCGCTATCGGGACGCGCTCTACGACCTCGGCGTGGCCATGCACAATCGCGGGGATATGACGCAGGCTTGCCAATTATGGTCGCAGGCAGCGGGTTTCGGGCATCTCGGCGCGGCCTACGACCTCGCGGTGGTGCGCTTCCGGCAGGGCGAGCTGGCCGATGCCGAATACTGGTGGCGCACCGCCGCCGACCACGGTGACGTGCGTGCGATGGCGGGGCTGGCCGCGGTCCTGGACCGTCGCGGCCACACCAGCGAGGCGCGGGTGTGGCGCGCGGCCTCGGCGGCGGAATCGGAAGCGAATGCCGCGCTGCTGAGCCGTTCGGCCCACGGCGGCTGAGGGTTTCGCGGCACCTCCGGCCGAATCCTTGACTCTCGGCGTCGCCGCCACCGCACAGGTTCGCATCCCCGAGCTGAAGCGGTTTGCTTCATCGGAGACGATGAGTTGTCGACCAGGGACCGAAGGAGCGAGCAATGACGCCGCGCGCAGTTTTCATCACCGGGGCGGGTGCGGGCATCGGCCGCGCCATCGCCGAGCGATTTGCCGCCGAAGGATGGGCTGTCGGCGTGTACGACATCGATCTGCCCGCCGCCGAAGCCGTCGCGAACAGTCTCGGTGAACGCGCGATCGCGGGACGCCTCGATGTCACCGATCCCGGGCAGTGGACCCCGGCGCTGGCCGAATTCACCAGCCGCACAGGACGATTGGATGCGCTGGTGAACAATGCGGGCATTCTCGCCTCCGGCGCGTTCGGGGAGATCCCGCTGACCGATCAGCATCGCATCATCGATGTGAACGTGAAGGGCGTGCTCAATGGCTGCCATGCCGCCCTGCCGCATCTGCGTCGCACCCCGGGCAGTCATGTCGTGAACATGGCCTCCGCCTCGGCGCTCTACGGTCAACCGGGCCTGGCCGCCTACGGCGCGTCCAAGGCGGCGGTGCGCAGTCTCACCGAAGCGCTCGATCTGGAATGGCGGGACCTGGACGTCGCGGTCCACGACGTACTCCCGCTGTTCGTCTCCACCGCCATGATGAACGAGGTGAATCGGGGCTCGAAGAGCGCGCAGACGCTGGGCGTGCACATCAGCCCGGAGGATGTCGCCGCCGAAGTGTGGAATACGGTGTCGCACAAGCGGACTCTGGCACAGCCGCACGTCCTCGTGGGCTTGCAGACCAAGGTCCTCAACACCGCCATGTCCTTCTCGCCCGCCTGGCTCAACCGCCTGATCGTGGGCCGGATCGCGCACGCGGACGAGATCGGCGCGCGCACCCCCGACTGATCGGGGCGCCTCGCCGACGCCGCGAAATCCTGTCGATTCGTCAGGCATTCGCGTGTCAAGATGCGGCATGGCGGTTCTCGTTGTACGGCATGGGCTTTCCGAGGCCAATAATCGGCACAATCTCGGTACGCCCGCGTTCGGCGCGGCGGACGCGAGGCTGATGGAGTTCGGCCGGCAACAGGCCGCCCTGATGGGGCAGACCCTGCGACAGGAACACGGAATCGATTGCGCAGCAATCGAGGTGGCGGTCTCAGGAATGGCGCGCACACGCGAGACCGCGCTGGCCGCCGGATTGGTGACAATGACGGAATACCCGGCGTTGAACGAGGTCGACCAGACCTCCGACCGGCAGACCGTGCGGCGCATGATCGATGAGCGCAGGCTCTCCGCCACGGCGCTCGCGGCGGCGGAGGCCGTGCTGGCCGACCCGCCCCGCGAAACCATCTGGATCACACACGGATTGCTCATCGCCGCACTGTGCCGCCTGACCGGCGTGCCGGAAACGGACCGATTCATCCCCCGCTTCTGCGAAATCCGCCGGCTCCCCCTTCCAGGAAGGTGAACCATGGGCCTGTACCTGGCCGTCTATATCGCCGACTGGCCGCGCTTCGCACGGGAGATCGAATTGATTCGCCCGACTCTCCCGCAGCCGCGGCGGCCACAGGACCGCTTCGACTACTTTGCGGCCGACCAACTCCTGATGAACTCACAGGCCGTGCAGTGGCGCGAGACCGACCCTGATCGATTGCGGTGGCACGTCGACGGCTGGATCGCGAAGTACGACTTCCGCGCCGACGGCTACAACTGGCTCCGGGAGTTCGAATCCGTATGGAGCCGAACTCGGGATTGCTGCTGGTACCTCGGCCGATCGGCGTACTCGCACGGAGCCTGCACGCATCAGGTATGCCCCGCCCCCCACGAGTACGACGACAACTTCGACGAACCATTCATGCAGGACGCACAAACATTTCTCGACGGCGTCTGTGAACGGTTGGTGACGACCGATCCTGCTGCGGCACAGCAGTGGAGCCCCGCCACAGCGGTCATCCAGGAGGAGCCGCTGATCTCGTCCTACTCGCCCGCCGCCGCCGAGGTTCTGGCCGACGTGTGGACGCGGTTATCGCCCCGCCTGGACGATCTGCACCCGTACATCGACCCGCACCTGCGTTACGAATACGAACCCCGCATGCGGGAGTTCGAGACCTTCACCGACCTGATGAGGGACTGGGGCACGGTGATGATGCTCGCCCGCGAGCGGGGGCTCGGCGTCGTCTCCTATTTTTGGTGAAGGCCCGAGCCGTTCTTGTACCGCCGCAGGTATTCACCCGTCAGTGAGTCCCGATCGGCGAGGAGTTCGGCGGGGGTGCCGGTGAAGACGATCTCGCCGCCGTTCTTGCCGCCGTCGGGGCCGAGGTCGATGACCCAGTCGGCGTGGGCGACCACGTCGAGGTTGTGTTCGATGACGATGACGGTGTTGCCGCGTTCGACGAGGCGGTCCATGAGGGTCAGCAGGGTGTCGACGTCGGACATGTGCAGGCCGGTGGTGGGTTCGTCGAGGACGTAGACGCTGCCGGTGTTCTGCAGTTGGGTGGCGAGTTTGATGCGCTGGCGTTCGCCGCCGGAGAGGGTGCTCATGGCCTGGCCGAGGCTGAGGTAGTCGAGGCCGACTTCGATCATGGTGCGCAACTTGGCATTCAATGCCCTTTCCGGGAAGAACTCGACGGCTTCCTCCGCCGACATCTCCAGCACGTCGGCAATCGACTTGCCGCGCAGGGTGAGTGCGAGCACCTCATCGGAGAAGCGCCGGCCGTCACAGGATTCGCAGTGGGTGGTGACCGGGTCCATGTAGGCGACCTCGGTGATGATGACGCCGCGGCCCTCGCATTCCTTGCACGCGCCGTCGGAGTTGAAGCTGAACAGGCCCGCCGGTTTGCCGGTCTCCTTGGCGAAGAGTTTGCGGATGCCGTCCATGAGCCCGAGGTAGGTGGCCGGCGTGGAGCGCGAACTGGCAGCGATTGCCGATTGGTCGACGAAGACGGAATCCGGGTAGCGGGACAGGAATTCGTCGCGGATGAGACTGGATTTGCCCGAGCCCGCGACGCCGGTGACGGCGGTGAGGATGCCGGTCGGGATGCCGACCGACACGTCCTTGAGGTTGTGTGCGATGGCATTGTCCACGCGCAGCTCGCCCGTTCCGGCACGGAATGCCTCTTTGACCGTGAAGCTGCGCCGCAGGCCCTGCCCGGTCAAAGTGTCTGCCTGACAGAGCTCGCCGAAGCTGCCGGTGAACACCACCTCGCCGCCGTGTACTCCGGCGCGCGGCCCGACATCCACGATGTGGTCGGCGATCTGGATGACATCCGGATCGTGTTCGACCACGAGCACCGTATTGCCCTTGTCGCGCAGGGCTTCCAGCATCCGGTTGAGCCGCCCGACATCGCGCGGGTGCAGGCCGACGCTGGGCTCGTCGAAGATGTAGGTCATCCCCACCAGCGTGCTGCCCAAATGCTTGATCATCTTCAGCCGCTGCCCTTCACCGCCGGACAGCGTCGAGGTGGCCCGGTCCAGGCTCAGGTACCCGAGCCCGATATCGGCGACCCGTCCGAGCGCGATCCTGGTGGCCTCGGCCAGCCCGAGCGCGGCCGGATCGGTGATCTCCCCCAGCACCTCCAGCAGATCGGTGATCTGCAGGGCCGTCCACTCGGCGATATTGCGTCCATTGATCTTCGTGGCGAGGGCCTGTTCGTTGAGCCGTGCACCATTGCAGGCCGTGCAGATCCCCTCGGTGAGGAACTTCTGAATCTGCTCCCGCGTCTTCTCCGACAGCCCCGAGGTATCGCGTTTCACCCGTGACCGCGTGAATTTGTCCGCCAGCCCTTCGTAATTGGCCTTCCAGCTCCCCTTGGCGAAAGTCAGTTCCACTTTGCCGCCGGTGCCGTGCAGCAGATCATGCCATTCCGCATCGGTGTAGTCGGCGAGCTTCTTGTCCGGGTCGAAGCGCCCCGAATTCCCGTACAGCTGCCAATCTCCGCTGCCCACCGCATATCCGGGCAACAGAATCGCGCCTTCGTTCAGCGATTTCGATCGATCCACGAGTTTGTCGGGATCGACGTGGACCGCCACCCCGAGCCCGTCGCACGCCGGGCACATGCCCTGCGGCGTGTTGAACGAGTAGTCGTACACCAATCCCGTTGACGGCGAACCGAACCGCGCGAACATGGCCCGGATCATGGAGTAGATGTCGGTCATGGTCCCGACCGTCGACCGCGGCCCGCCGCCCACCGGCTGCTGGTCGATGATCACCGGCGCGGTCAGATTCTCGATGGCCTCGGCATGCGGCCGCTCATACCGCGGCAGAAAGTTCAGAATGAACGCGGGAAAGGTGGCGTACAGCTGCCGCTGCGATTCCACGGCGATGGTGTCGAACACGATGGACGACTTCCCCGACCCCGACACCCCCGTGAACACGGTGATTTTGTTCTTGGGGATCTCGACGGAAATGTTGCGAAGGTTGTGCTCGCGAGCACCGAGCACTCGAATGGTTTCGCCGAAGGCAACAGACATGCCCCCACCATGCCATCAATACCCCCCGAAACGTGCGGTGAATTGTGATGCAACTCACATCAATTCACCACGATCTCAGGGTTGAGCCAGGATTGCCGAGCGATGGCGGCCCTCTACAGTTGCGGTCGATCGCGGCACTCCCTCCCCCGCCGCCCGCACCCGAAGGACCCCACATGCCGATCCTGCGCTGGATGGCCCCCGTGGCCGCCGCGGCTTTCACCGTCACTCTGATCTCCGGCTGCACCGATGTCGCCCGCGCCCTCAACAAGGGCGGCGACACCACCTGCTCCGAATACCTCAACCAGGGTGCCGACGACAGGCGCATGACCATCACCAAGTTCATCAAGCAGGAATCCGGCTCCGACGCCGAACCCGCGGGCACCGCAGTCGATTTCACGATCCTCTCGGTCAACGGCCTCTGCCAGCTCCCCGCCAACGCCGACAAACCCCTCAAGTCCTTCAACCAGACCGGCATCATCAAGTAGCGAAACCCCCAGCCCCCAGCCCGATTTCCCTCCCAGCGACCCCTCCGCTAAGGTAATCGGGCATCACCGGTCCGGGTGGCGGAATGGCAGACGCGCTAGCTTGAGGTGCTAGTGCCCGTATTAGGGCGTGGGGGTTCAAGTCCCCCTCCGGACACTTTCGGTACAGACCTCAGCGGATTTCGGCTCGGGAGCGTTCACGCCGACCGTTGGGCAATGGGGATGTATTGGGCCCCAAGAGATGTCGGACTTCTTCGTAGTCGCCGAGGGCGGCGATTCTGCTCTCGTCCAGGACGGCCACTCGATCGGCGTGCCGGACCGTTGCCGGCCGGTGCGCGATCACCAGCACGATGCAGTGGGCCGAGATCCGGCGCAGGGTTCGCACGAGGAGGGCTTCGTTGGCGGCGTCCAGGTGCGACGTCGGCTCGTCGAGGATCAGGATCTCGGGGCGCGTGAGCAATGCGCGGGCTATGGCGACTCGCTGTTGCTCGCCGCCGGAGAGCGCGGCGCCGTGTTCGCCGAGCTGCGTGTCGAGCCCGTCGGGCAGGCGGTCGAGCATCGAAGTCAGGCCGGTGATGTCGATGACCTGGTGCAGTGCCGTCTCGTCGACCGTGTCGACGCCGTAGGTGATGTTCTCTCGGAGCGTGCCGTACATCAGGCTGTTGCCCTGGTCGACCAGCCCGACCTTGGCCCGCCATTGCGCCAGGGTGTAGCCGCGGGCCGCGCTGCGGCCGTCGAGCAGTATTTCGCCGGCCTCCGGCTCGCGGAAGCGCGTCAGCAGATCGACCATGGTCGATTTCCCGGCGCCGGACGGGCCGACCAGGGCGGTATAGCTGTTGTGCGGCAACCGGATCGACACATCCTCGAGGATCGTGCGGTCGCCATAGCGGAACCGGATGTCCTGCACCACCAAGCCATTTCGGCCGGTTTCGGGCGAATCCTCACGCTCGCCATCCCGCTCGGCCGGGAGTACGAGTATCCCCTCGACGCGCCGCAGCGCCGCCAGACCGGTCTGCACCGCGCGGGCGATGTCGAGCAGCCCCGACGCCGGGCCGGAAACATAGCCCACGTACAGCAGGAAGGCGACCAGATCGCCGATCGTCATCGCGCCCGAGGACACCCGGGCCAGGCCGACGATGATCACCAGGATGAAAGATCCCCGCGCGCCCAGATCGAGGGCCGGCGACACCACGGCTCCCACCCGGGCGGCCCGCAGATTGTGGTCGTAGATGCGCTGTGCGGTGCGCCGCAATGATTCCGATTCCCGGGGTTCCCGATTGTGGATCCGCACCGTGCGAATGCCGCTGAGGACGCGCTCCAATTCCGAGGCGAGGTGGCCGATCGCGTCCTGCGCGGCCTCGACGCAGTGCCGGATGCGCGGGAGCACGGATCCGACCACGCTCATCGAGGTGACCACCACGACGAGCACGACAGCGGCGAGCAGCGGATCGAGGACGACCATCATGGTCACGCCGCCCACGACGACGACGCAATTGACGACCGCTCCGACGGCCTGGTACGCGATCGCGTCCCGCAGCAGCGTGGTGTCCGTCGTGGCGCGCGAGATGAGGTCACCCACCCGTTGTTCGCCGAAGACCGAAATATGAAGGCGCAGTAGGTGATCGATCAGCCGGCCGCGCAGCCGCAGGACGATGCTCTCGCCGGCCTGATCCAAGGTGTAGGTCGAATAGGCTTTGAGCGCGGCCTGGAGCAGGAACAGCGCGGTGAGCAGCGCGAGTGGCAGCACGATCGTGGCATGGGCCGCAGCGCGTTCGACGGTTCTGGTGACGATGATGGGCTGGATCAGTCCGCAGGCGGCGCCGAGCAGTGCGCAGGACGCCGCCGCGAGGAAGCGCCGGCGATCTCCTCGTGCCCAGAAGAGCATGCGGCGCAGGCCGATCCCGCCGCGATCCGATATCGGGGGCATTGTTCTCCTCGTGGATTCAGTCGGTGACGCGGTAACCGCGCTCCAGGGCTTCGGTCAGCCACTGTTCGACTTCCATGACGCGCAATGCGATCAGGGCGTTCGATGCGCGCTTGGAGTGATCCGGTTCGAGGATGCCGCTCTCGATCAGGTTCTCGGCGACGAATGGTCTGTCGATGCGGTTCAGGATCGCGCGACTGAATATCTGTTTGGTCGTCGGCAGGGACGGCCGGAGCCGCGCCGGAATGAGTTTGAGTACCTGGGACTTTCGGCGCCAGTAGCGGTGCGGGCAGGCGGGGTCGTACCGGCGCCGCAATGGCAGCCGCATCGCTCGCTCTACGAATTCCGGATCGAGAAAGGGGTCGCGCTTGGGAATGAGTCCCGGCGTCCGCAAACGCTGATGTGGATAGAGGTCGCTCCAGGCTTCCATCGGGCCGAATGCGGCATGATTCGTCGCGTGCAGGTCGATCAGGGAGCGGACCCAGGCGGTTGTCCACTCGTCGACCGCACCGCGGTAGCCGGCGGTCAGGAATTCGTGCGTTCTTCGCGTGCACAGGTCGGGCCACGCGCACGCGAGATAGAGCATGGCGCGGCGGCGCGGGGACATCTGATCCGCTGCGAGCGCGAGCAATTCGAGCGTGGCGACCGAATGGTGTTGTCCCCGGTGGCCTCCCCAGTAGCGCGGCAGATGCCGCCCTTCTCCCCTGCCGAAGAGGTCGGGCGTCAGAAACTGCGGGCTGCCGAGCAGTTCGTCCGCGCCGTCACCACTGAGCAGCACCGTGGCACCGGCGGCGTGCGCCAGCTCGACGGCCACCCGGTTGGCTTCGGGCAGCGCGTCGAGCCGAGGCCCCGCCGCATCCCATTCCGGCCGTCCGGCGGGTGTGCGCGCCAGGTCGGCGGTGTACAGCTCGCAGGGTGCCGCGAGCGCCTCGAGCAGGCCGGTGACGATCGGCACGTTCGATCGCCCGCGGTCATCGATCATCTCGATCGTGATCGCGGAAATGCGGCGTTCCGCACCGAATTCCGCGATCACCGTGGCGAGAACAGCGAGGGAATCGAGCCCGCCGGACAATTGCACGGCGATTCCCGCACTGTCCCCGACCGCGCGCCGGACAGACTGGATGAATTCTCCACGAAGGTCGTGGATCGAATCGTCCGGCTCGGGCCATGGCGGCTCGATCACCAGGTCCCTACCGTTCTCGAATGGTTCGGCCGGGCCGAATTCGCCCGTGATCGCCGGCCAGGCGAACCACAGCGCCAGCCTGCTCCGAGAAATTCTGTCCTTCGACACGCTACTGCTCCCGATTCGGGGGCGACGGCCCTGCGGACCGCCTACCCGATCTTGTTACACGCTGGCGCAGGCCAGCATTCGGTCGAGATCCTCGAGCAGGATCCGGATGGTGTCCGGCTGCCAGAATTCAGGGTTGAATTCCCCGCCGTCATCCTCACCCTTGACGCCCTTGCCGTAGCAGCCGTCGCCGGGGCAGCTCTTCTTCGCCATTTCTGTCTCCAATTCGTGCAATCAATTGTGCGGACTTTCGCAGGAAGTGAACGGATTTCGCTTCCGCAATCGATTCAACGTGGCTCACCGGCCCGCTGCAATATCCCGAAACGGACAGCGATCTCTGTCCAAAAACGCAGTGCTGTACACGATTTGGACCTTTTCGAATTCCTGTTAATACTCCGGCTCGAAGCACAGGGCAGCATCGAGCCGGGCGATGATCAGAGCCCGGACGCCGGGCCAGGTTTCGGTGCCGCGCAGGTCCATCCAGATCACGACCAGCCTGGACAGCAGCTCGGTGAACGGTTCGATCTCCGGATGGTTCTCCACCAGATGCCGCTCCACCCCCGACCGCGGCGGACCGGCCTGCTGACCGGTGCGCTCCAGCTGCGCCTGATGCCACAGCCGCACGAGTTCCCCGCCGGTCTCGAGAACCGAATCGCTGTGCTCGGCGAAGTCCCGGCTCGGCCACCGCTGCGCGGTCTCGACTTTGGCGACCGTCGAAGCACTGTGCAGAATCCTGCGCCCCAACTCGGCCTGCGACATCCCCCGCTGAATCCGTCGCCTGCGCACCTCCGCGCCGAATCTGTGCCGCGCGGAAGCATGCGGCGTCAAATCGCTCATACGCCTGCTCACAACAGGTCCCCCGGCCGCCGGTCGAGCGCGAGCCGTCCGACGGGCCGCCCGGCGGCGAGAATCATTGCACCCCTATCGGATCGGGCCGGTACCGGTCCCCACCCACACTGGCCCCGCGAGAGATCCCCGGCATCGGCCGATCAACCTATTCGGCTGGGTCGGGTGTCGGTCTCGTTTGCTTGAATACCGGGAGTTTCGTAGAACCCGAGGGGGACCGGTGGCCAGTAGGACTGTGCATGAGCGTGGCGATCTCGACGAGGAGGTCTGGGAGGTTCCCGCGGCCTGGCGTGGGGTGGCGCTTCCGGTGCGCGGGTTTCCACCGTATCGACCCTTCACGCCCGATCCGAGCGCCGTCGAACTGTATGACACTGTGATTGCGGCCGAACGGGATTCGTTGCATCATGCGCTGGCGGCCTCATGGCCGACGGCCTCGGTCGAGTCGGGGACGGCCGCGTTGGCCGGTTCGGCATCGGCGACGCCGCTCGGGGCGGCTGCGCTGGCGGTCGTGACCGAGTGCCGAGGGCGTACCGGCAGGGCCGACTTCTGGTCCATGACGGTCGACGCGTGGGTGGCCCGGCACGGTGTGGTGTTCGCCGCCGAGGCCGCACTCATCGCGACCACGATGACTCGCTCGTACCGCGACGTACCGGGTGGCCGCGGGTACGACCTGACACCGTGGTCGGTCGGCCGGCACTTCTACCACTTCTATTCGATGGCGGCCTTGCAGCGGGCACGCGAGCACCTGGTCGCCGCCACCGACGACGACTACCGCGACGCTGTCGCGCGGCTCGGCGAAATACGCTCGGCCACCGGGACACTGCCGGTCCGCATAGCCTCGAGCTACCTGGCTCCGACCGAACAGTCCTGGGTCACTGCCGATATCGGCGCACCGGTGGCCGACGACTACTGGGTTCACACCCTGTACGCGCTCCTCGCTACAGCCGTCACGACCGCGCCCCAGCTGAAAGCCTTCATCGCGGGTTTGCGGCCCGGTAATCGTGCTGGTGTGACCACGGCGGAATACCTTGGCGTGGCCTCTCGCGTCGGCCCCGCGGCGGCGGAAACGATTGCCGCCGTGGGCTTCGTGGATCACGTCACCCACTGGACGCGGGAGCGAACGTGCGACTTGGCCGACATTCTGTCGCATCTGCCCACCGACGAAGCGTTCCGGCTGCTGCTGCAAAACCTGGACCGATACGGAGTTCCGACGGCGGCGATGGCCGCGGCACACCGTTTCCCGCGCCGGCGCATGCGGTTGTTGTCGACCGAGGCCGTGCGGTCTTCGGCGGTGGACACGCTACTGCGGATACATGCCTGGCAGCACCCGGACCTGGCGGCGGAATTCGGTGTGCGGCTACCCGATCCGCCGATTGTCGAATCGGCGGAGTTGCCGGAGTTGTTGCGGCCGCGCCGGAAACCGGCAGCGGTGCCGCCCTGGTTGCTGCTGCCGGTGTTACCGCCATTGCTGACGAGCGATACCGCGCGAGCCCTGCCACCGTCGGCCGTGGAAGTCGTGTGCGCTGTGCTGGCCAGACGCAACCCGGATCCCACCGCGATCGAGCAGCTTTCGGCCTTTCTCGATCCGATGTCGCTGGCCGGCTTCGCCTGGGGCCTGTTCCAGTCCTGGGTGTTCGCCGAATACCCGGCGGGCGGAATCTGGACATTGCGCGCTGTGGGCTTGTTCGGTGACGACGAGGCCGCGCGGCTGCTGGTCCCGCTGATCCTGCAATGGCCGCGGCAGTCGGCGGCGGCCCGTGCGGTCACCGGTCTCGACGTGCTGGCCGATATCGGCACACCGGCAGCGCTCGGGCACCTGCGCGACATCGCCTCGCGCACGAGACAGCGCGGATTCCGGAAGGCCGTGCGCGCCAAGCTCGATGCCGTCGCCGAGCAGCGCCACCTGACGACGGACGAACTGGCCGATCGCGCGATCCCGAGTTTCGGTCTGGGCAAGGATGGCCGGCTCATCCTTGACTACGGATCGCGCGGGTTCGTCATCGATCTCGATGAACGCCTCGAACCCGTTGTCTTCGACGGCCGCCGCGCAGCCGACGGATCCTGGGCCGCGGGCCCGCGCCGCAAGACTCTGCCCAAACCCACCGCGCAGGACGACCGGGCCGTCGCCACCGCCTCCTATGATCAGTTCACCGCATTGCGTGTGGGCGCGAAGAAGGTTGCCCGGGAACAGATTCGCCGCCTGGAGCAGGCCATGGTCGAGAGTCGGCGCTGGTCGCCGCTCGCGCACCGCGAGCTGTTCGTCGACCATCCGATGCTGCGCCAGCTCGCCCGGCGACTGGTGTGGGGCGCCTACGGCAGCGACGGCACCCTGCGACAGTCCTTCCGAATCGCGGAAGATCTCACCTTCGCCGACGTCGAGGACGATGTTCTCGACCTAGCCGACGACGCCGAGATCGGCATCGCCCATCCGCTGCAGCTGGGCGCCGCCGTCGCCGGGTGGGCGACGATCTTCACGGAATACGCCGTGCTGCAGCCGTTTTCACAGCTCGACCGGACATTCTGGACACCGGACTCCTCCTCGTTCGCGACGGACCTGAGCGAATACCATGGTCTCGAAACCTCACCGGGCCGGTTGCTGGCACTGGCGCACCGAGGGTGGATACGAGCATCCTCCGACGGCGCCATCGACCGCATGGTGCGGCCGCTGCGCACCGGCGGTTCCATCCAGCTGCGGATTTCGCCGAGCCTCGAATGGCGCGATCTGATGCGGTATTCGGCCCACATCGTCACAGGCGTCGACCTGATCGACACCGATCCGAACGCCCTCGATCCCGTCACCGCCTCGGAGCTGGTTCGCGAATTGGAGGCACTTCGCGCCGGCTGAGCGCACCGGGAAGGCGCGCACCGCCCCGGTCGACGCCGGAGAAGGGCACGATTCGCTACGGAATCGACAGGGGCGGGGCGGGCGGGAAGGTGACCGGCACCGCTTCTGGTGCGCGGTGGAAAGCGCCGGGGCGCCAGCGGATTCGGTCGGCGGGGATGGCCAGTTGGATGTCGGGGAGGGCGTCGAGGAGTTGGTCGAGGGCTTCCTGGACGATCAGCAGGACCGTTGATTGGGCCGGGCAGGAGTGCGGGCCGGCGCCCCAGGCGAGGTGTGCGCGGTTGCCGACTCGGTGTCCGCCGAGTTCGGGGTCGTTGTTGCCGGCGGTGGAGCTGATGATCACGGGATGGTCGGCGGGTAACAGCACGCCGTCGATGACCTGGGGTTGGCGTGGGAAGCGCGCGCAGGAGCCGGCCAGGGGCGGGTCGGTGAACAGGACCTCGTCGATGGCGTCGCGGGTGGAGAGGGAGCCGCTGATGAACAGGCCGTGGAAGCGCTGGTCGGTCATCATGAGCAGCAGT
Organism: Nocardia huaxiensis; assembly: GCF_013744875.1. Taxonomy (NCBI): domain Bacteria; kingdom Bacillati; phylum Actinomycetota; class Actinomycetes; order Mycobacteriales; family Nocardiaceae; genus Nocardia; species Nocardia huaxiensis. The sequence continues at coordinate 5,166,878 of NZ_CP059399.1, read as the reverse complement.
GTGTTCGCGATGAGGTTCCAGGTGGGCTCGGTGCCGCGGGCGTAGGACACCTCGATCTGTGCGGTGATCTCGGCATCGGTCAGACCGGCGGGGTGGGTGGTCAGCGCGGAGATCAGGTCGCCGGCCGGTCTGGCGCGTTTGGCGGCCACCACTTCGGTGATCGCGCCGCGCAGGTGCTGGTGGTGCAGCTCCGGGGGCGTGGCGGCGGCGGGCTCACGCAGTTCGGCCATGGCGGTGATCATGCGGTCGCTGATGTCCGGGGGCAGCCCGAGCAGGGTGTTGATCACGTGCACGGTGAGTGGGATGGCGTACTGGGTGAGCAGATCCGCGGCGCCGGCTTCGCAGAAGTTGTTGATCAGCACGACCGCGGTGGATTCGACGACGCGCCGCAGGTGATGCAGGTCGATGGCGTTCAGTCCGGCGGTGTGCGCGGCGCGGGACGAAAGATGCTGCGGCCTGCTGGTTTCGGTGTCGATCAGGAACCATTCCAGGATCGGCAGGATGGGGCGGCGCGCGGGCGCGGCGGATTGCCAGGCGCGCGGGTCGGACGGGAAGTGGTCGGGATCGCTGAGGATCCGCAGCGCCGCCCGGTAGCCGATGACCAGGGTCGCCGGAATTCCCTCCGCCACTTCCACAGTGACCAGGGAGGGGTGCAGGCGGCGCAGGTCGTCGTAGGCCCGGCGGGGGTCGGCGGGGAAGGCCGGAGCGTGCGGCATCCCGCCGGCCGTCTCTCGGGTTCGGTTGTCGTGCACGCGCGTTTCCGCAGGTGCGGTGTCGGAGGGTGCGGCGGACGTCATGAACGGGGCTCCCGGATGTGGTGAGGGCACGAACGCTGCGGGGCAGCGGAATCTTTCACCAAATGTGCCGTTCAGGGGTGGTTGGCTGCTTCATGGCAAACGCTCATCGAGCGCGGTTGCCAGATCCATGCCCGCCCCTGAGCGGGCACACCCCTCCACCCGATTTGCCGGTAGCGTACACGAGCCCCAAAACTGGTTTGCTGTAACGCAATTCGGTCACGGGATGAGAGTACTCCGCGATCTCGGATTGTGCACCCCGCATGGCCGAGATCGCACAGCGCGGACCCGGAGAGCGGGTTGGCCTGCGATTCGCCCGACGTCATCGAGCGGCAGCGAGCGTCCGACTCACCGGAAGGGTTGCGCAGCAGCGGTTATCGGCCGCTACCCGGTCAGCGTTCACCTCCGGAGCGCACATACCGCTATGTCTTGGGTAACATTCTGCCGCAGCCGATTTCAAGGAGACAAAGGTGTATCCGCACGACGCGCGTCAGGGTGCCAGCTCCAGCTCGATTTCGTCGATCGAGGAGATCGGTCCTCGAATCCCCCTGTACAGTGCGGAATTCGCCGCGGATCCACACGGGCACTACCGTCGTATGCGCACGTCCTACGGGTCGCTGGTGCCGGTCGACATCTGGCCCGGGGTGCCCGCCACGTTGGTGATCAAATACGCGACCGCGGTGCGTATTCTCAACGACTCCAGTCACTTTCCGGCCGATCCGAGCATCTGGCAGCGGACCGCGCCGCCTGGGATCCCGATCATGCCGATGATCGAGTACCGGCCCAATGCGATTCGCACCAGCGGCGCCGAACATGCCCGCTACCGCAGAACATTGACCGACGCTCTGGCCGGGATCAACCTGAACGCGGTGCGCTCGATGGTGGAACATTCGGCCGTCGACGTGGTCAACGCGTTCTGCGAGGACGGGCATGCCGATCTGCTGAGCCAGTACGCCCTGCCGATGGTCTTCTCGGTGTTCTGCCAGATCCTCGGCTGCCCACCGGAGATCGGAGCCCGGGTCGCGGCCGCCAGCGCAGCCATGTTCGACGGTGTGGACACCGCGACGGTGAACGCGCAGATGGGCGAGGCCCTGCTCGATCTGACGGCGCTCAAGCGCGAGCAGCCCGCGGACGATGTCGTCACGCGCCTGGTCCAGCATCCGGCCGGCCTCACCGACGAGGAGATGGTGCATCAGCTCGTGCTGTTGTTCGCCGCGGGTGTCGAACCGCCGGTGAACCTGATCGCCAACACCTTGCTTCTGATCATGACCGACCCGCGCTTCACCAGCACCGAGCACGGAATGTCGCTGCCGACCAGGAATGCCCTCGACGAGCGGCTGGCCACCGACCCGCCGATGGCGAACTACTGCATCACCTATCCGCGGCAGCCCACGCTGGTCGACGGCGTGTGGTTGCCCGCGCATCAGCCGGTGGTGATCAGCATGGCTGCCTGCAATACCGATCCGGAACTGGCGCCGGGCAATTCCCTCGACAACGGGTGGAACCTGGCGTTCAGCTCCGGCGATCACGCGTGTCCCGCGCATGCGCGGCCGTACGGGGTCCTGCTCGCACAGGATGTCATCGATCAGCTTCTGGATTTCCTCCCGGAGGTGAAACTGGCTGTCGCCGAATCGGATCTGGTTTGGCGCCCCGGCCCGTTCCATCGCGCGCTGACGGAGTTGCCCGTGGTTTTCCGGCCCGCTCCGCACGCGTTTCCCGCGCTGTAGGACACCAGCGACACTCGTCGGCCGTCACCCATCGGCTACGAGACCTCTTCCGTGACAACACAATCAACACTCGCCGAGCATCCCTTCGGCGGGTTCGCCAATGAGTAGGAGGCGGTAATGGATACGCACGGGTACCCCCGGGAAACATCGCTGGCAGACGTACTTCGCCACGGCAGCAACGACTTTCACCAGAAGTTACAGCAGGTACTGACCAACCCGGACTACTTCGTCACCGAGAAGCAGAGCCAGGAACAGCGGCGGCAGAACGCCTACGACCATTTGCGGTACCTGGTCAAGGAGATCGGCAGCACGCGTGACATCGCGACCGATCTGCCCGCGCTGTTCGCGGTGTTCGACTGGTCGGCGGTGCTGGCGACCGATCTCATCCCGCTGATCTCCGGCCACTACAACCTGGCCTCCGGCAGCCTGGCCACCCTCACCGATTCCGATTCCGCCGCACCGTATCTGCACGATCTCGATGACGGCGCCGCCATCGGCGTCATGCTGCTGACCGAGTACGGCTGCGGCTCCAATATCCAGTTCATGCAGACCACCGCGACCTGGGACGGCGACGGGTTCGTGATCAACACTCCCAACCCGCGGGCACGCAAATTCATGCCCAGCGTGGGCATTCCGGTGTCGCGGGTCTGTGTCGTCGGCGCCCGCTTCATCGACTCGGCCGGTGTCGATCAAGGGGTGCACCTGTTCACGGCACGACTACGCGGCACCGACGGCGAACCCGCACCGGGGGTGAGCATCACCCAGCTCGACCACCAGCCGCTGGTGATCATGGACAACTCGGTCATCGCCTTCGACGGCCTGCGGGTCGAACGCGATGCCTGGCTGAGCAATGATCTGGCCACCATCGACGACGACGGCGTGCTGACGTGGAAGGACGAGAGCAGCCGCAGGCGCGGATTCGCCTCGGCCATCAGCCAGCTCACCGTCGGCCGGCTTGCTCTCTCGTCCTGTCTGAACGCCACCGCCCGCGCGTCCCTCTATATCGCACTGCGCTACGCCGCCAAGCGGACCGTGCCGCTCACCCCCGTCGACACCCCGCTCATGGCCGAGATCCCGCACGTGCGCGACACGCTGCTCACCGACCTGGCCGGGACCATTGCCCGCACGATCTACGGCAATGCGGTCAAGACCTCACTGGCGGGCAGCGATCTCACCGAGCGCGACACCGTCGTCTCGGTCATGCTGGCCAAGCACTACATTCAGCCGCACGCCCTGCAGACGGTTACCAACAGCCGCTTGAAAATGGCCGCCCAGGGCATGTTCAGCGCCAACCGCGTCGCCGACTACATCGGTGTCTGCCATGCCGCCATCACCGGTGAGGGCGACTGCCACGTCCTGGGTTCCGTGGCCGGCCGCGTCCTGGCCAAACACCTCGCCGGGAAGCAGCCGCCCGAGGCCGGTATCCACGACCCGGCCGACCTCGGCGACCGCATGGCGCTGTTCAATGCCCGCACGCTCACGATCGTGCGGGAGGCCCAGCACTACCTGACCTCACCCGAGCTCGAGTCCCGGCTGGCGATCATCCCCGACGCCCTCGCCCTCGCCGAAGCCTACTGTGCCGAGGAGGCCCTGCAACTGCTCCACCAGATCGCTCCCCACCACCCCGAAATCGCCGCTGTCCGTGACGTGTTCGCCCTGACCTACCTCAACCAGCACGCCACCTGGTACCTCACCCATCACCTGCTCGACATCGACGCGATCCGCACGATCCAACAGCAGCTCCGCCAAGCCATCGCCACCCTCGCCGACTACGTCCCGAACCTGTTGGACGCATTCGGCTTCGACGATGCAGTCCTCGGCGCACCAGTGCTTTCCGACGACCTGCCCACCGCCTGGAACGCCCGCTGCCAGGCCGCGGGCGCCTGACCGGGCCGGTAAGCGGCGGATAAGTAGTGGATACGCGGCAGCGGCGACCGAACCGCCGCTGCCGCACGATGGTTGACATGAGGGCGGGCAAGGAGCGGGAACGCCGCACTCGGGCTTCGGCGCGCGGCTGTGCCATCTGCCGCCGTCTCGGCTACCGGATTCGCTGCCGGCTCTACCACGCTTCGGTACCGCACGATTCGCGATCAGGTACACCTTCGCGCTGGTGCGAGGGCCGTACGGGCGGGCGAGACCGGGTGGAGCGGTCAGCCGAGGGTGAAACTCGCTGTGCCGCTGATGTGTTCGAGCTCTCGCTGCGAGCCGTCGTCGTACAGGGTGACGATCGACGCTTCCACGCGACCGGCGCCCGGGGCCATGCCGAAGCCGGTGATGACGCCGTCGGGGGCCTGTTGGATCTCGCCGCGCTCGTTGACCTGGTGGGACTGGCCGTCGCTGTATCCGGTGTCGAGGTTGCGCCAGCGCACGGCTACGCGGTACCGGCTGCAGAATTCGCCGTCCTGGGTGATGCGGACTCGGATGCCGAACTGGCCGGACTGCTGCTGGGGTACGACCGTGGCGTTGATGATGGCGGCGCAGCTGGGGCCGGGAATGCGCGTGACCGTGGTGGAGAAGATGGTGGCCTGATCACTGGGGAGGGCGGTGGCGGGGACGGTGACGCCGACCAGGGCGGCCGCGGCCGAGGCGGCGACCAGGCCGGCGCGCAGGAGCATCGACGACGTGCGGGCGGGGCTGTGTGTTGTGCTCATGCCTGTGCGTCGGCGGCGGGCCAGCGATCATTAGCGCAAGCAATCAACCCCACTTTTGGGGGCATCGCAGTCGCTAACGCTGGAAACTCCCAGTGCGACAACTACTCCCGAAGATTGCCTGCGCGCGACTCCCCTTCGGCCGGTCCCGTCATGGCGTCCTGAGGATTTCTATGGTCGCTCCGGCGGCACGCAGTCGTTCGGTGAGGGCGGTGCCCATGGCCACCGCGGGGGTGAGGACGCCGCCGTGCGGGGACAGGCCCGCGCCGAGTGCCAGGGTGATGCCGGATTCGCCGAGCATGCAGGAGGTGGCGGCGTAACCCGGGTCGCCCTGCATGGCGAAGCGCACGCTGTAGCGGCGTCCGGTCGTTGTGGTGGTGAAGGTTTCGAGCCGGAAGAAGCCGCGTTCGCGCATGGCGCGGGTCGGTCCCATGCCGGGGCGCAGGGGCATCAGACGGCGGGCCAGGTCGACGACTGAGGTGGGGACCAGACGCAGCGCGGGCAGCAGGCCCAGGGTGACGTTGATGCCGGTGGCGACCGCGGTCGAGACGACCGGGGACAACGGGCCCAGCGGCAGCAGCTGCATTTCCCGGTAGCGGAATTCGCGGCCGTAGGCCCAGTCGCGCATAGCGTTGCTGCGCCGCACGATTCGCGTGTTGTAGGGGCCCATGAAGAAGGTGGTGGCCCAGCCGCGGCGCAGTGACGGGTCGATCGCCGAGGCGCGGGTGGCGTGGCCGTCGCGCACGGCTCCGCGCTCGGGTTCCTGGGCGCGCTGCGGGCTCAATGCGTAGGGGTCGGCCATGATGCGCGCGACATCGGGGTCGATGGTCATTTCCCGGGCGGCGGCGAATCCGGAGGCCAGGGTGCCGCCGCTGGCGCCGCCGAACAGCGAGCGCAGCACCAGGGTGGTGTCGGTGAGCTCGCCCGCGCCGTCGGCGACGGCCTGCTCGTAGAGGGCGTGCACGCTCAAATCCGAAGGGATGGAATCGAATCCGCAGCTGTGCACGATGCGGGCGCCGGTGTCGGTGGCCTGCTTGTGGAAGGCGTCGGCGCTGCGGCGCGCGAACTGCGGTTCGCCGGTGAGGTCGCAGTAATCGGTGCCGGCTTCCACGCAGGCCTGGACCAGCGGCATCCCGTATTCGGTGTAGGGGCCGACGGTGGTGATCACGACCTTGGTCCGGCGGGCCAGGGCCGCAAGGGATTCCGGGTCGGTGGTGTCGGCGACGAGGAGGGGCCACGCGCCTGCCCGGCCACCGAGGCGCGTTCGGACCTCGGCCAGCTTGGCCGGGTTGCGTCCGGCCAGGCCGACGCGCAGTCCGGCGGGGGCGTGTTCGGCCAGGTATTCGGTGGTGAGCCCGCCGGTGAATCCGGTCGCCCCGAAGACGACGATATCGAGTTCCCGGTCCTGTGTGCCTGTCATCGTGTCACCCATCCTCGAAACCCCAGCAGCGCAGATTGTCTGAGACGCCTTGAGCCTAACGTCCCGCGCGGCGCGTGGCGAGCAGTGCGGTGGCCATGCCCGCGGCGGTGAGCACGGCGACGCCCAGGATCATGAAGCGCGCCGAGGAGACCGGCGAGGTGTCGCCCAGGCGCATGAGGGTGCCCGCGAGGGCGGAGGATACGGCGTAGGCGATGAGCTGGGTGGTGTTGAGGGCCGCCGCGGCTTTCGCGCCTTCGGCGGGGTCGGCCGTGCTGCTCATGGCTGCGACGCTCAGGTGCGGGAAGGCCAGGCCGATGCCCATTCCGGCGAGGAAAAGCACTGCTGCCCACAGCATTACGACGATGCCGGGGGCTCGGCCGGTCTGCAGCAGGCCATAGGCGGCCAGTCCGGCGGTGAGCAGCAACGGGGATGTCCGGATGGCGCGGCGGGCGTGGCCGGGTCCCAGGTTGACGCTGAAGACCTGGGCGACAACCCAGCCCACGGACAGGGCCGCACCGAGCAGGCCCGCCACGACGGGGCTCAGACCACCCAGCCGCTGGCCGAACAGCGGCACGAAGTTCTCCACCATCACGCCCGCGCACAGGGCGGCCACGGTGAGGTAGACCCATTTGAGGGAGTTTCCGCGGGTGTAGGTGAATTTCGGCAGCACGCTCACCGTTGCGCGCACCTCGATCGTCAGGAACGCGGCCAGGAGGACGATGCCCGCCGCCAGCGCGATGGCTGTCGAAATACCGGGCGCCACAGCGGAACTGACGCTGAACGCGGCCGCTGCCAGCGTCAGCGAAACCAGTCCGAGCACGGGGACGGGCGTTCGTTCGGCCGTGGTGCCGCCGCGCGGCAGGGCCCGCCGGGTGAGGGCGGCCAGCACCAGCGCGATGCCGAGCAGTAACCCGTAGGCCCACCGCCAGGCCCCGAGTTCGGCGAAGACCCCGCCCAGCGCGGGTCCGATCAGCGTCCCCACGCCCCACATGGCGGAGACGAGTCCGGCCGCGCGACCCCAGAGCCGTTGCGGCAGTGCCGTTCTGATGACGGCGTAGCCGAGCCCGGCGAGCAGTCCGCCACCGAAGCCCTGGATCACGCGCCCCACGATGAGCACCTCCATGGTGGGGCTCACCGCGTTGATGCCCGCGCCCGCCGCGAACACCAGGAATCCGGTGAGGTAGGCCGTGGCCGCACCCCATGCGCCGAGGAATCGGCTGACCAGCATGGAGGCGATGACGGCGGCCATGAGGAATCCGGTGGCCACCCACGCGTAGTACCGTTCGCCGCCGATGTCGTCGACGATCGAGGGCATGAGCGCCGCGGTGAAGTACAGGTTCATGGCGTAGAGCGCGACGCCGCCGGCCAGGATCGACACGGCCGCCGCGTGTCGCGGCGCGAACAGCTCGGACCAGCTGCCCGTGGCGTCGCCGGTACCGGCGGCGGTCACATCGGCCTGCGCCGCTGAGGATTTCGATGAGGGAACAGTCACAGCTCGACACGCTAGAACTTCAAGTTCTGTTGAAGTCAAGATGGACGGCATGGGACAGGCACCGACCGATCTGCTGACCATCGGCGAACTCGCCCACCGTGCGGGCGTCGCGACCTCCGCGGTCCGCTTCTACGAGGACCAGGGTCTGATCGCCTCCACCCGCACCGCGGGCAATCAGCGCCGCTATCCCCGCCATGTGCTGCGCCGGCTCTCGCTGATCCTGTTCGCCAAGCGTCTGGGCATTCCGCTGGCGGAGGTCGCGGAGGTCTTCGCGACCCTGCCCGAGGACCGCATGCCCGGCAAACGCGATTGGGATCGCATCTCCCGGCGCTGGAGCGACCATCTCGAGGCGCGCCGCCGCGAAATCGAGCACCTGCAGCGGGAACTCACCGGGTGCATCGGCTGCGGCTGCCTGTCCCTGCGCCGCTGCTACCTGCTGAACCCGAGCGACGCCCTCGCCGCGGAGGGTTCCGGCCCGCGGATCCTGCTGGACCCCGGCACCGGGGCGGTGTAGTCCCCCACACCCCGGATTCGGGTGCCCGCACCGCTGCTCGTACGGCCCCGATCCGCTGGAATCGGCTGGTATGAATGGTCGAGAAGAACAGCGGCACAGCGTCATCGCGAATCCGCTCGGGGTGGCGGTGTTTCTGGCGATCGCGTTCGGGGCGTCGTGGCTGTGGTTGGCGGTGGCGATCGTGTGGTGCGGCTGGTCGGTGATCAATCCGGTGGTGCAGTTGCCGATGGCGTTCGCCCCGGCCGTTGCGGCGGTGGTCGTCCGGCGCTGGGTGACGGGCGAGGGTTTCGCCGATGCCGGGCTCGCGCCGCGGTGGCGGGCGAGTTGGCGTACCTATCTGCTGGCGTGGTGGGGTCCGCTGCTGCTCGTCGCCGCCAGCGTGGGTGTGGCCGCGGCGATGGGACTGTGGCGGCCGGATTCGGCTGCCTCCGAGCCGGATTCGTGGCCGCCACTGGCCGTGACCGTCCCCGCGCTACTCGTGGTGGTGGTCGTGCTGACACCGGTCTACTGGGGCGAGGAGTTCGGCTGGACCGGATACCTGCGCCTGCGATTGTTCCCCGACCGCCCGCTGGCATCGGTGACGGCCACCGGGCTGGTGTGGGCCCTCTGGCACTATCCGCTGGCCCTTCTCGGCTACATCCACTTCGGCAATATTGTTGCGGGCCTGGCGATCTGGACCCTGTCGTTCCTGTTCCAGGAAGTCATTCTGGCCTGGCTGTACCTGCGCGCCCGCACCATCTGGGCGGCGAGCCTCGCCCACGCCGGGAACAATATGGTGCTCTCACTGCTCGTCGGCCTGCTGCTCGCCGAGCAGCTGGGAGACACCATGGTCACCGTCGTGATGGCCGTGCCGCTCGGTGTCGTGGCGGCCTGGATCGTCGCCACCGGCCGGCTACGGCCGGGCGGGCTCCCCCGGCGACGCCGTGGACCTGCGGAAGACGATCCGTTCGGCGGGCCGGATTTGCGCCGTCCCGTCACGGTGCGAGGAACCGCAGCGGCAGGGTGAGCGGTCCGGTGGGGCCGAGGGTGGGGCCGGGCAGCGCGGGCCCGGCCGCGACGGGATGCGGCAGCGTACGGGCCAGAATCGGCAGGGCTTCGGCGATTTCGGCGCGGGCCAGGGGTGCGCCGAGGCAGTAGTGGATGCCGCCGCCGAAGGTGAGCTGGGCGGCGGATCGTGCTGCGGTGATGTCGAATTCGGCCTCTCCGAAGGCGGCGGGGTCGGTATGCGCGGCATTGGAGAGGATATTGACGAAGCTGCCCGCCGGAATGGTGAGGTCTTCGAAGTCGACGGTCTCGTCGCAGACCCGCCAGATGGTGTTGACGCCCGGGGCGACCCGCATGATTTCCTCGACCGCGCGCGGCGCGAGGGCGGGATCAGCGGCCAGCATGCGCCACTGGCCGAGATGGTCCGCGAACAGCTGCACGGCCAGTCCGAGCTGTTGGCGGGTGGTGTCCTGACCGGCGAAGAGCAGCGCGCTCACCATATTTCGCAGTTCGACGGGCGACAGCCGGTCGCCCGCGTCCTCGGCGGCGAGGAGTTCGGTGAGCAGGTCGTCGCCGGGTGTGCGGCGGCGCTGTTCCAGCAGTGCGTCGATGCCGTCGTTCAGGGTGTGGATGGCGGTCTCGATGCGATCCAGATGCGCGGCCGCCGAGACGGTGAAGATCAGCCCGATCTCCTGGGGCAGGCGGCGGAAATTCTCGCGCTGTTCGGGCGGAATGCCCAGCAGCTCGGCCAGGATTCGCGCGGGGTACCGGTCGGCGAAGGCGGACATGAACTCGCATTCCCCGGCCCGCGCGAGCGGTTCGGCCAGCTCCTCGGCGACCGCGCGCATGACCGGCCGCAGCCGGTCCACCGCCGCGCGGGTGAATGCCCGGCTCACCAGCCGCCGCAGGCGTGCGTGGTCGGCTCCCTCGATGCTCGGCAGCACCGATCCGATCCATTCGACCGCCGGACCACCGGTAATGCCCTGTGCGGCAAGGGATTCGACTCCGCCCCAGCGGAACCGCCGGTCGGCCAGGAAGTCGACGGCCTGCCGATGCCGCAGGATCGCGAAGCCGATCGGCGTGCGGGCGTACCAGTTCGCGGCGCGGGCGGCGATCACCTCCGGCGAGTCCGGCCGGAAGGCCGGATCGAGCACGTTCAATACGGCGACGCCGCCGCTGGTATTCGCTTCTACAGTCATCGGACTCGGCCTCCCACCCGTGGACCCGCCCACTGCGGACCTGTCCCTGCGACGCTACGAAACGCGGGTGCCGTGGCCTATCCCAGATTTCTCGTATTTCCGGCGTCCGGAGCACCGGTGAGAAGCCCGGTGAGCTGTCGCCTGCTGCGCCGGCCGGTCTTGGCGAAGATCGAGGTCAGATCGGTTTGGACGGTCAATGGTGAGATGAACAGTCGTTCGGCGATCGCAGCGGTGCTGCAGCCTTGGACGACGAGGTCGGCGATCTCACGTTCCCGGGTGGTGAAGGCGAACGCCGCGTACAGCAGCGGCGCGATGGCGCCAGGATGGGCCTCCTGCAGCACGAATGCCACCTGGTCGCCGGTGGCGGAGGCGTGCAGCGAGATCCAGCGGCCGCCGTCGGCCCGCACCCGCGCCCAGGCGTCGCGGTCGGTCCGGGCTCGCTCGGCCAGGGCGATCAGTGCGAACGGCAGCGCCTCGCCTTCGCGCGCACCGAGTTCGGCCAGCCACGAGCGGGCGGGCTCGGACATGGTCGCGATCTCCCCCGCCCCGTCGAGTACGAGCACGCCCGGCCACCGGGTTTCGCTGTCCGGTGCGCACCGCGCCCGCACCCCGGCCTGGCGCAGCCCGCCGCCGAGCACACCGGAGAGCTGGTCGGCGAAGTCTCGTTCGTCCGGGGTGAAGTCGCGCGGGGACTCCCGAAACAGCGAGACATTGCCCCAGCAGTCGCCGCCGGCGAGCAACGCGATGCGTAGTTCACCGGTGATGTTGTTGGGACGCAGTAGTTCTCGATATCGAACGCTGCGACTGAGCTGCCCGCCGGTGAGCTCGCTGAGCACACCGCTGTGCGGCCTCCCGGCGGCCAGCCGGGCGAAGGAGTTGTAGTCGTCGGGCAGATAGGCGAATCGGGCCACCGCCGCATCCGGGGGCGGCATATGGTGCGCCCGATAGCCGGTTTCGATCATGCTGCCGGGGTCCGTGGTGTGCCAGCACCCCGCATCGTGGGGTAGCGCCGCGGCCAGCAGGGCCCCGGCCTCGTCGATCAGCTCGGCCGTCCCGAGATCGGCCGCCGCCACCCGAACCAACCGTTCGAGTGTGCGTTCGCGAACGCGACTGGTCACAGATCAAGTGTCGCAGCCGGAACCGGCGGCGGCCAGCCGCGTTCGTCAGTCCATCGCGCGGATGACGTCCCCCACCGTCGTGGAGGTGTAGAGGTGGTCGGGTTGCAGGTTCGAGGCGAACGCGCTGTTGAGGCGGTCCAGCAGTTCGATCATGGTCATCGAGTCCAGGGGTAGGGAGCGCAGGGAGGTGTCCGGATCGATTGCGCTGAGGTCGATTTGCTGGCGTTCCTGGGGGCTGAGCATGCTGTCGAGGGCCTCGCGGAGGACGCGCAGGGCCGCTTCGGATTTGTTGTCGGTTTCCATGGTTCAGTTCCTTCTGTGTTGCGGGCCCGCATCGAATTCGGGCGTGGGGTGGGGGGTGCGCAGGCCGCGGCCGACGAGCAGCCGGGCGGTGTACATCTCGCGCATGGTTTCCGAGCTGCCGGCCCCGAGCGCCGGGACTCGGATGTCGGCGTGGGACGCGGTGAGGTAGTCGTCGTCGGGGAACGCGCCGCCGTCGGTGAGGGCGGCGCAGTGGCGGATCACGCGCTGGGCGAGGTCGGGGGCGGTGTATTTCGCCAGTGCGACTTCGCCGTCGTCGAGGTCGCCGGTGCGGTGGCGTGCCACCAGGTCGCTGACGAAGGCCGACACGACGGCGGTCTGCGCGAGATCCTCAGCGGCCGAGTCCGGCACCGCCGACAGTCGGTTGCCGTGCAGTCGCCAGGCGGTCGAAAGGCATTGGCGGGCAATCGCCGCCGAACAGGCCGCGGCGAGCAGTCGCTCCTGGGCGAGCATGGCCGAAACCTGCCGGTAGCCGTCGCCGACCGCGCCGAGTACGGCAGCATCGGGCACGCGGCAGTCGGTGAATCGCAACCAGCCGGTCGGCGAGGACCGCAGGGCCGCCTTGTCCAGGGTGGCCGCGACCTCGAAGCCGGGTGTGGTGGTGTCCACGACGAACAGCGTCATGCCGAGGGGTCCGCGGGCCGGGTCCGTGCGGGCCAGCACCACGAGGAAGTCGGCGATCGGGCTGTTGGTGATCAAGAGCTTCTCGCCGTCCAGAATCCAGTCGTCGCCGTCGCGGCGGGCGGTGAGCTGGACTGAGCGCACCAGATCCGATCCCCCCGCCGGATCGGTGATGGCGATGCCCGAGATGAGCTCGCCCGCCAGGGACGGGGTCAGGTACCGCGTGCGCTGCTCGGGGGTGCCCAGCTTCGCCAGCAGCGGCAGCACGGTGTGCGACTGCACGGCCAGGCTGGTGAGCACCGACATGGTCGGGTAGCGCAGGAACTCCTCGGTGAGCACCTGCGTGTGCCGCAGCGTCGCTCCGGCCCCGCCGAATTCGGCCGGAATCATGATGCCGGTCAGTCCGGCGCGGGCGAGGCCCTCGAACACCGAACGGGGCAGTTCACCGTCGTCCTCCCACTCGCGATGGTCCGGGGCGATCTCGGTGTCGACGAATCCGCGCACATAGGCGCGGAACTGCTCGAGTTCGGGGTCGCAGGTGCTGTCGGGTTCGGCGTAGCGCTCCGAAACAATCTGGCGCACAAGCAGATCCCGTCTGCCGATGAGCGCGGTGAGCCCGAGCGCCCGGTGGTAGTGCGCGGCGATCGGGTACTGCCACAGAATTCCGCGGCCACCGTGGAACTGCGCGCAGTCGTTCATCGCTTCGGGCAGCAGGGCGGTGGTGAGCAGCGCGAGGTGCGCGGCCGAGACCGGCCCGGGCCGCCGCCGGGCGACGGTGTCGAGCACCTGCCGCCGCCCCGCGATATCGCCGAGCCGATGCCGGACGGCCTGCTGATCGATGAGCCGGGCGCCGCCCATCGGCCGGCGCACGCTGTGATCCAGGGTTTCGCGCACCATGCGGTCCACACAGTCCAGCGCCACCCCGCACAGCACGAGGCGGGTGTGGTCGATGAGGGCGGTCAGCCACTCCGGTCGGCGGTTCGCTTCGAAGGCCGGGCCCTCGGTGTAGCCGCAGTTGTCGAATACCGCATCCATGAGCGGGAATTCGGCGAGACCGCCGGTTTCCACCGGGGTCAGCCGGAGACCGGGCTCATCGGTGCCGATGGTGATCAGGGTGGTGCGTTCGGCATCGGTGACGGCCAGGTGGATAGCCTCGCAGTCGGGCGTCCCGGGAATCCGGTGCGCGTGACCGCTCACCCGGCGTCGCCCGGTCCGCTCGCTGAGGGCCGCCGTGACGGTGGTGCCGAAGAGCCCGCCGGTGAGTTCGGCATCCAGGGCGACGGTGGCGTTGGCGGTCGCGCCCAGCAGCTGTTCGCTGATCGCCCGCCGAAACTCGGCGAACACGCCCGCGACCACCGCGCCCACGCCGCGGGTTTCGAGCTGATCGCGGAATCTGCGTGCGGCGTCGAGGGTTTCGTCGGCGTCGAGTGGGGTGTGCGGCATGGTCTCGCCTTCGGTGATCACAGCAGCTCCGGCACGAGCTTGGCGGCCTCGAGGCGGCGGATCTTGCCCGAGGAGGTTTTCGGCAGCGCTCCCGGCGGCAGCACCATGACCAGCAGGGGCCGCGCGTCGATCGTCGCGATGACGCGCTCGCGCGCGGCGTTCTCCAGGGCGGTGCGCGCGGCGCTGTCGGAATGGTCGGCCGATTCCAGCAGCACCGCGAATCCTTCTGCGCCATTGTCTTTTTGGATGGGCACCGCTGCGATGCCGCCCGCGCGGGCGGTGGGCAGGGTGCTCAGCGAGCGTTCGATATCGGTGGGAAAGATATTGCGGCCGCCGATGATGATGAGGTCCTTGCTGCGACCGCACACGACCAGTTGGCCGTCCTCGGTGAAATACGCGCGATCGCCGGTGTCGAGCCAGCCCGCATTATCGAGCGCCGGCTGGATGCCGTCGACGGTGATGTAGTTCTTCGTAATCGATACCCCGCGCAGATGAAGGTCGCCGACTTCCCGGACGCCGAGCGTCTTGCCCTGTGCCCCCACAATTTTCGCTTCGATGCCGTCGATGATCCGGCCCAGGGTGGGCAGCGCCCTATTTCCGGGTGTCGCGTCGGGCACCGCGCGCCGCGAGTTCTCCAGGGCGTCCGGGTCGATGCGATCGACCACCGTGCCGCGCCCGGGAGCGCTGCACGAGACGACCAGGGTCGCCTCAGCCATGCCATAGCATGGTGAACCCGCACCGGCCGGGAGCCCGAAGCGGCGGCCTTCGGCGCCGACCCGGTGCATGGTCGCCGGGCTCACCGGTTCGGCGCCATTGAGCATGCAGCGCACCGACGAGAGGTCGTAGGCGCCGTCCTCGGCGCGTTGCAGGGTGCGGGCGAGAATGTCGTAGGCGAAATTGGGCGCGGCCGTATGCGTTCCGGCATGGTCGGACAGCATTTCGGCCCAGACCCGGGGTGCCGACATGAAATCCGACGGCGTCGCCTTGACCAAGGAATAGCCCAGTGTCATCGATGAACTGAGAAATCCGACCATGCCCATATCGTGAAACAGCGGAAGCCAGCTGACCATTACCGTGTCGGCCCGCCCGGTATCAAGCAACGGTTCAGTATTCCGCAAGTTCTGATACAGCGATTCGTGGGTAATGGGAATTGCCTTGGGAATTCCTGTTGAACCGCTCGTCAATTGCAGCAGTGCCAAATCATGTTCCGCGCCGTGCCGGATACAGGAATCACCGGCCTCCGGATCGCCACCGCCGGCGACCAATTCGGCGGTCGCGACATGGCTGACGCCCGCCGCGCTCAGGTGCGCGGACGCCGCCTCGAACGGTGCGCCGACGACCACCAGACCCGCCTGGAT
Organism: Nocardia huaxiensis; assembly: GCF_013744875.1. NCBI lineage: Bacteria > Bacillati > Actinomycetota > Actinomycetes > Mycobacteriales > Nocardiaceae > Nocardia > Nocardia huaxiensis. The sequence goes on along the minus strand of NZ_CP059399.1, from coordinate 5,151,239 downwards.
CATGGCGATGGTACGCACCGTCCCGGCCATCCACTCGACCAGATCCGTTCGGGGAGTTGGCTGGTGAAGCATGGTGACGGCGGCTCCGCGCAGCCAGATCGCCTGCACGATCGGCGCGACCTCGGCGGGCGATCCGGCCAGCACGGCCACCACCTGCCCGGGGCCGATGCCCCGCTCGCGCAGCACCGCCGCGGCCCCGCGCGCCTCCGCGTGGACATCGATCCACGTCTTGCTGGTGAACACCCGCGCACCACTCGAAGAAATGAATGCTGCCTTCGACTGCTGCCCTGTCGCTAACAGCCGATCCGTGAAACTACTCATCGCGCCCCTTTGACCCTGTCGACGGGGCCAATGTACAGCGGGCCGACTGGAATCGTCCAACGTTCACTTACCGCAAACAATTGGCGAATCTTCTTGCCTCCCGGGGTTTTCGGATGTGCGCATGCGTGCTCCGGTCGTGTTAGCCTGGCGGCCCGCGGCGATGCGGCGCCGATCTCGTGTGGCGCCGCACCAACCGATGACGATGTCTCCGAAGATTCCGTCCGGCGCCGCGGATTCGCTCGATCGGCGGACTTCCCGGCCGGTTCGGACGAATCACCGTGTCAATTCGCTGCTTGTGAGGTTCTGGAATGCGGTCGATCGACGGCGCTGGCGTGTACGAGCCGACCTCGGCGCAGGCCGAGCTCTGGATGGCGCAGGAGATCGCCTCCGCGACCGCCCGAAATATTGTGAGTTACTTGGACATCCACGATGCTGTAGCATCGGACGCGCTGAGTGACTCGGTGGCTAAGGCAGTCGCGGAGACCGAGTCACTCAGCGTGCACATCGTGCCGGGCGCCGACGGGCCCCTGCTCACTGCGCGCGAAACCGCCTCGGCCACACCGGTCGTGGTGGACCTGCGGAACACGGCCGATCCGGTGGAAGCGGCGCTGGCCTATCTGCGGGACGAGTGCGACCGCGCCTTCGATCTGGTGCGGGACACGCTCTTTCGCGTGGCCATCCTGCGTATCGCCGAGGATCGGTATTTCCTGGCGATGTGCTTTCACCACCTGGTGATCGACGGTGGCGGGGTGACGCTGTGGTTCCAGCGGGTGCTCGACATCTACGCCGCGCTGACCTCGGGCAGGTCGCCGGAGCCCAGCGGGTTCGCGCGCCTCGGTGAGCTGGTGGCAGCGGATCGGCGGTACCGCGAGGGTGACCGCGCCCGGGACGCCGAGTTCTGGGGCGACTGGATCGGCCGCTTCGAGACACCCACCGCACTGCCGGGAAACCCTGGCCCCCACCGTGATTCGAACCGGTTGCGGCTGCGCGGCGAACTCGGCCCGGACACCCTGGCAGGTCTGGAGCGGCAGGCGCGCCGGCACGGCATCGGGTTGTCGTTCGTGCTCATCGGCGTCGCGGCCGCGGTGGCCGGACGCTACACCGGACAGCGCACGGTGTGGTTGCAGATCCCGGTGTCCAATCGCTCCGGCGCACTGCGTGGCACTCCGGCCCTGCTGGCGGATCTGGTGCCGATTCCGGTGCGGCTCGACGGTGCTGCGAGTTTCGCCGAACTCGGTAAGCAGGTGCAGTCCACCATGTTCGGCTGCCTGCGGCACGGACGCTTCGGCCTGCCCGCCATCGCGCGATTGCGGTCCGGGGCAGGCGAATCCGCCCCCGTCTTCGGCCCGACGGTGAATATCGGGCAGTACCCCGGTCCCCGGCTCGACGGTGCGGCGGTCGAGTTCCACATGGTCTCGGCCGGTGACAGCGAACCGCTCGCACTGCACATCGATCACGACAGGGACACCCTGGAGGCGGGCGCGATCCGGCTCACCGCCGACCCGGCGCACTACGGTCCCGACGATCTCGCCGGGTATCTCGAGTCGGTGTCCAGACATCTCGATGCCGCCGCCACCGACCTCGAAACCGCCATCGGCACAGTGGATGTCGCACCTATCGTGGTGGTCGCCGCGTCGAACACGCCTCCCACCGGTGAACCCGGAACCGAACCGCTGATCGTCGCCGCGGTCGAACGCCATGCCCGGACCGCTCCGGATCGGATCGCGGCCCGTCTCGGCGCTACCGTGCTGACCTATCGCGACCTCGACGCACGCGCCAATGGCGTGGCCGAGCGCCTGTCTGCCCACGGTGTCGGCCCGGAAACCGTGGTGGCGGTGGCGCTTCCACGCTCCCTCGACCTGATCGTGGCGCTGCTGGGTGTGCTGAAGGCGGGCGGCGCCTATCTGCCGATCGATCCGGCCTACCCCGGTGACCGGGTGGCCTACCAGCTGGCCGATGCCGCACCGCGGGTGCTGATCACCGACGCCGAGACCGGGCAGCAGTTGACCAGCTTCGCCGGACCGACGGTCGATGTCGCCGAATGCGTTCCCCGCGTGGACAATCCGGTCGAGCGCGACGCAGCGCTGTCGGCCGGACACGGGGCCTACCTCATCTACACCTCCGGATCGACCGGCAGGCCGAAGGGTGTGCTCGTCACCCACCGCAATGTCGCGGCACTCTTCGCCGCGACGGCTCCGGATTTCCGGCCTGGCCCCGAGGACGTGTGGGCGTGGTGCCATTCGCACGCCTTCGATTTCTCGGTGTGGGAGATCTGGGGTGCGCTGGTGCACGGCGGCACCGTGGTCGCCGTCGCGCCCGACACGGTGCGCTCACCCGATGCGCTGTGGCGTGTGGTCACTGATCAGGGCGTGACGATTCTCAGCCAAACACCTTCGGCCTTCTACGAACTCGCGGCCGCGCGGGCCGCCGGGCCCGAGCGCAGGTCACGGCTGCGGGCGGTGGTGCTGGGCGGGGAGGCGGTGGACACCGCACGGCTCGAGAACTGGTATTCGGACGACCCGGACTCCGATCCCCTGATCGTCAATATGTACGGCATCACCGAGACCACCGTGCACACGACGAAACTCGCACTGACCGAGGAGAACCGGGCGCTGGGGCGCAGCCCCATCGGTGAGCCGATCGGGGATCTGCGCCTGCATGTGCTGGATGCCTGGTTGCGCCCGGTACCCGCCGGCGTCGCCGGGGAACTCTATGTGTCGGGCTCGCAGGTCACGCGCGGTTATCGCGGTAAGCCCGGCCTCACCGCGACGCGATTCGTCGCCGACCCCTTCGCGTCCGACCCCGGCGCGCGGATGTATCGCACCGGAGATGTGGCCCGGCGCAATGGTTTCGGCGCGCTCGAGTATCTGGGCCGCGCCGACGACCAGGTCAAGATCCGGGGATTCCGGATCGAGCCGGACGAGGTGCGCGCCGCCCTCGCGGGCCATCCGGATGTCGCGCAGGCCACCGTGATCACCCGGCCCGCACCGCATTCCGGTGATCGGCAACTGCTCGGATATATCGTCGCGGCCGACGGGGCGGAGCTCGACGGTGCACGGATCCGGCGCTGGCTGGCCGGCCGGGTTCCGGACTACATGGTGCCCGCGGCGGTGACGGTCGTGCCGCGGTTCCCGCTGACCGTCAATGGAAAGCTGGACCGCGCGGCCCTGCCGAGCCCGGCCTTCGACGCCGGAACCCAGTATCGGGCGCCCGGGTCGGAGCGAGAGGCGGCGCTGGCCGAGCTGTTCGCCGTGCTGCTCGGCGCGGACCGGGTGGGCATCGACGACGACTTCTTCGCCCTGGGCGGAAACTCGCTGCTGGCAACGCGTCTGGTCGGTCGGTTGCGGGCCGAATGGAGTATCGAACTGTCGATTCGCGCCGTGTTCGACGCGCCCACGGTCGCCACCCTGGCCCGCGCCTGCGACACCGCGATGCCCGTCCGGCCGGTCCCCCGCCCGATGCCCAGACCGGAGCGGATCCCCGCTTCGTTCGCGCAACGCCGCCTGTGGTTCGTGCACCGGCTGGCCGGACCGTCGGCGATCTACAATGTGCCGACCGCCGTCCGTCTGGTCGGCGAGCTCGATACCGCGGCGCTGACCGCCGCGCTCACCGACACCGTGGCCCGGCACGAGGCGCTGCGCACCCGCATCGTCGAATCCGACGGTGTGCCCGAGCAATTCGTCGCCGAGCCCGCGCCGGTGCCGGTCGAGATCCGCACCGTCGAGTCGGATGCGGCGCTGGAGCGGGCGGCGGCGGAGCTGTCCGCGAGCCCCGTGGATCCCGAGTCGGATTCCCCGCTGTCTGCCACCCTGCTCCGGCGTTCGGACCGCGACCACACTCTGGTCCTGGTGATCCACCACATCGCCTGCGACGGTTGGTCATTGGCCCCCTTGCTGCGCGATCTCGCCGAGAGCTACGCCGCACGAGCGCACGGCGCCGCACCGCAGTGGAATCCCGTGCCGATCCAGTACGCCGACTACACCCTGTGGCAGGACGAACTCCTCGGTGCGGCCGACGATCCGAACAGCCTGCTGGCACGCCAATTCGCCTACTGGCGCGACGAACTCGCCGAGCTCCCGGAGCTGATCACCCTGCCCGCCGATCGGGCGCGCCCGCCGGTGGCCAGTTACCGCGGCGACACCGTGCCGGTCACCATTGCCGCCGGAACCCGGCAGGCCGTGCAGCAAATGGCCGCCCGGTCGGGGGCCACACCGGCCATGGTGTTGCAGGCGGCGCTGGCCGTCCTGCTGTCCGAACATGGTGCGGGCCACGATATTCCGATCGGGTCGCCGATCGCGGGCCGTACCGACGCGGCACTCGAGGAGCTTGTGGGCTGTCTGGTCAATACCTGGGTACTGCGGGTCCGGGTGACGCCGGGCTGCACCTTCGCCGAGCTGCTCGCCCAGGTGCGCGGCAAAGCCCTCGCGGCGTACGCCCATCAGGACCTGCCGTTCGAGCGGCTGGTGGAGCTGCTGGCACCGCGCCGCTCGACGACCCATCACCCACTGTTCCAGGTGGGCCTCGCATTCCAGAACACCGCGACGCCGACGCTGACGCTGCCGGGGATCGCGGCCACGCCGATGCCGGTCACCACCGGGACGGCGCGAATCGACTTGGGCTTCAATATTATCGACAGTCCGGCAGAGCAGCCGTGGGACGGTTTCGTCGAGTACGCGACGGATCTTTTCGATCGCACGACGGTCATCACGCTCGTCGACCGCTACCTGAGACTGCTGACCGCCGTGACCGCGGCTCCGGATCGGCCACTCGACGGGTTCCCCCTGGTCGACGCCGCGCAGCTGCGGCAATTGCGCGCACTCGGCAGCGGACCGGCACTCACCGTCGATCCGCAACGGACACTGCTGGATCGGCTCACCGAGCAGGTGCGGCGCTCCCCCGACGCGACCGCGGTCGTCTCGGGACAGACCCGGCTGACCTACCGTGAGCTGGACCGTCGCGCGAATGCCGTCGCACGCGCTCTGGCCGCGCACGGTGCCGGCCCGGAGCGGATCGTCGCGGTCGCGCTGCCGCGCACGGCCGACCTCGTGGTGGCCCTGCTGGCCGTTCTGCGCGCGGGCGCGGCCTACCTCCCGATCGATCCGGGCTATCCGCGAGAACGCCTGGCGTTCATGCTCACCGACGCCGACCCGGTCGCGGTCCTCACCGACGACCGTACGGCGTCGAGCCTGCCCGACTGCGAGGCGCCCACCCTGCTGCTCGCACACCTCGAACACCTCGAGACCGGCGCCGCTCCGGTCCCGCCGCGACCGCACAACCTCGCCTATCTCATCTACACCTCCGGATCGACGGGCGTCCCCAAGGGTGTGGCCATCAGCCATGCGAACCTGGCGCATCACGTGCTGGCCGCGAAATCCCTGGCGGGACAGCCGGATTCCGGGCCGATGCGGGCCACCACGTCAACCGCCTTCGACGTCTCGGTCTTCGAGATCTTCGGCACGCTCGCCGCGGGCGGCTGCGTGGAAATCCTCGACGACGTGCTCGCCGTTCTCGAGCACACACCCCTGACCGGCGGCATCCTCAGCACCGTCCCCTCGGCCTTCGCCGAGCTCACCGGCGACACCGCGCCCGCCCCGGATCAACTCGTGCTCATGGGTGAGCCGTTCACCGGTGACCTCGTCGACCGCGCCCGCGCCCACGCGCCGGGCCTGCGGCTCGTCAACGGTTACGGCCCGACCGAGACCACCGTGGTGGTGACCGCGTTCACCACCACCGGCGAGCCGGTGTCCGGCCCGGTGCCGATCGGCCTGCCGCTGCCGAATGTGCGTGTGCACGTGCTGGATTCGCGGCTGCGCCCGGTGCCGATCGGGGTGCCCGGTGAACTGTATGTGGCCGGCGGCCAGGTCGGGCGCGGATACTTCGGCCGCGCGGGACTGACCGCGACCAGATTCCTCGCCGATCCGGTCGACGGCGGGCGCATGTACCGCACCGGCGATGTGGTGCGCAGGCGGGCCGACGGCGTGCTGCACTATCTGGGCCGCGCCGACGATCAGGTCAAGATTCGCGGCTACCGCATCGAAATCGGTGAGGTGCAGGCCGCATTGGCCGCCGACCCCGAGGTGGCCCAGGCCGTGGTGACCGTGCGGCCCGGCGGCGCGGGACTGCTGGGCTACATCACCTCGGCCGGTCCGGTGGACGTGGCCCGGGTGCGGCAGCGCCTCGCGGAACGCCTGCCCGCCTTCATGGTTCCCGCCGCCATCGTGGCGCTGGACCGGTTGCCGCTGACCCCCAATGGCAAGCTGGACCGATCCGCGCTGCCGGAACCGCAGTTCGCCACCGGAGATTATCGTGCGCCCCGTACCGAGCGGGAGCGGGTGCTCGCGGGCCTGTTCGAGAAGCTGCTGGGCGTCGAACGGGTCGGGACCGAGGACGACTTCTTCGCCCTGGGCGGGCATTCGCTGCTGGCCACCCGCCTGGTCAGCGCGATCCGCGACGCGCTGCACGTCGAGGTGCCCATTCGCGCGGTCTTCGACGCACCCACCGTGGCCGGGCTGGCCCAGCGCTTGCACGGCGAGGCCGCGGCCCGGCCCGACCTGCGGCCGATGCGCCGCCCGGATCGGCTCCCGCTGTCGTATGCGCAGCAGCGCCTGTGGTTCATCCACCGCTACGAGGGCGCTTCGGCCACCTACAACATGGCCATCGCCGTGCGGCTGCGGGGCACGCTGCACGTGGACGCGCTCGGCCGAGCCCTGGCCGATGTGATCGCGCGGCACGAGAGCCTGCGCACCGTGTTCCGCGAGATCGACGGTTCGGCGGTGCAGGTCGTGCTGGGCCCGGAAGCGGCGCCGGTCCGCATCCCGGTACACGATGCCGCCGATCTCGCTGCCGCGCTTGCCGATAGCGCGCGCTACCGCTTCGATCTGTCCGCAGAACTCCCGATCCGCGCCACCCTGCTGCGATCCGGCGGCGACGAGCACGTCCTGATGCTGCTCGTCCATCACATCGCCGGTGACGGCTGGTCGTTCGCGCCGCTCATCGGCGATCTCGGCCGCGCCTACCGCGCGCGCTGCGCCGACGGCGCGCCGGACTGGCGGCCCCTGCCCGTGCAGTACGCCGATTACACACTGTGGCAACAGCAATTGCTCGGATCCGAGGACGATCCGGACAGTCTGCTGGCACGTCAGATCGCCTACTGGCGGGCCGAACTGCATGATCTGCCCGAACTCATCACCCTGCCCGCCGACCGGTCCCGGCCCCAGATCGCCAGCTACCGTGGCGATCTCGCGCCCCTGCACCTGGATGCCCGGCAGCGGCGCGCGATCCACGAGCTGGCCCGCGACACCGGGACCACCCCGTCCATGGTGTTGCAGTCGGTGCTGGCCGTGCTGCTGTTCAAACTCGGGGCCGGACAAGATATTCCGATCGGCGCGCCGATCGCCGGGCGCACCGACGCCGCCCTCGACGAACTGGTGGGCTTCTTCGTCAACACCTGGGTGCTGCGCGCGCGGGTGACGGCCGACGCCGGTTTCGAGGAGGTGCTCGCCGGGGTCCGGGACAAGGCGCTGGCCGCCTACGCCCATCAGGACGCGCCGTTCGAGCGGCTGGTGGAACTGCTCAATCCGCTGCGGTCCACCGCGCACCATTCACTGTTCCAGGTGGCGTTCGCCCTGCAGAACACCGCACTGCCCGCCTCGCCGTTCCCCGAACTCGAGGTGGAGGTGCTGCCGGCGCCGACCGGCACCGCGCGCTTCGATCTGTTCTTCAGTCTCGGTGACGCCCTGGATGATTCGGGCGGCTACGCCGGGTTCGTCGAATACGCCACCGATCTGTTCGACCGCGCGACCGTCGAGCAGTTGATCGCCCGATTCCATCGCGTGCTCGATCAGGTGCTGGCCGAACCGAGGACGCGGGTCGGCGGTATCGAACTGCTCGACGACGCCGAGCGCGAGCGCATGCTCATCGACTGGAATGCGGGCGGTTCGGCCGTGCCGGCGGTGACCGTGCCAGAGCTGTTCGCCCGGCAGGTGCGCCGGACCCCGGATGCCGTCGCCCTCGAATCCGGCACGCGGCGGCTGACTTATCGCGAGCTGGACCAGCGGGCCGAGACGCTGGCCGCGCGCCTGATGGCCCACGGTCTCGGCCCGGACACCGTCGCGGCGGTGGCGCTGCCGCGCTCGCCCGAGCTGATCGTCGCGCTGCTCGCGGTGCTCAAGGCGGGCGGCTGCTATCTGGCCATCGATCCGGCGTATCCGAGTGACCGCAACGGCTACATCCTCGCCGATGCCCGGCCCGTGCTGATCCTCACCGACGCCGTCACCGACACTCCGGATGTACTGCCCGGCAACCGGATTCCACGCGTTCTCCTCGATGCGGAATCCGCGGACACCGCCGCGGCTCCCGCTTCGTCCGGCACGCGCCCGCAGCATCTGGCCTATCTCGTCTACACCTCCGGCTCCACCGGTCTGCCCAAGGCGGTCGCCGTCAGCCACCGCAATATCGTGAATCTCGTTGCGGGAACGGCATGGTCGGACGCGCATCACCGGGTGCTCATGCAGTCCTCGGTGTCCTTCGATGCCTCCACCTACGAAATCTGGGTTCCGCTGGTTCGCGGCGGCACGGTCGTCGTCGCGCCGCCCGGGCGCACCGGAATCGACACCATCGCCGAGCAGGTGCGCACCCACCGGGTCACCGCCCTGTTCCTGACCACCGTGCTGTTCAACATGCTGGTCGAGCAGTCCCCGGAAACCCTTGCCGCACTGCGGGAAGTATGGACCGGCGGTGAGGGCGTCTCGGCGCGGATCTTCGGGCGCGCGGTGACCGCCGCACCACGGACACGGCTGGTGCACGTCTATGGCCCGACCGAAACGACCACCTTCGCCACCAGCTACCCGCACCCCGGGCACGGCCATGACGACGACGTGCCGATCGGTATGCCCCTGGGCAATGTGCGCGTCTTCGTGCTCGACCAGGGCCTGCGACCGGTGCCGGTGGGTGTCGTCGGGGAGCTGTGGATCAGCGGCGACGGCGTGACCCGCGGCTACCGCGGGCGGCCCGGCCTGACAGCCGGCCGCTTCGTCGCGAATCCCTTCGGGGACAGGGGAAGCCGCATGTATCGCTCCGGTGATCTGGTGCGCTGGACGGCCGCCGGGGCCATCGAGTACGTCGGCCGGGTCGACGATCAGGTGAAGGTGCGCGGCTTCCGGATCGAACCGGGCGAGGTCGAAGCGGTGCTGCGCGCGCATCCGGCGGTCGCGCAGGCCGCCGTGGTGGCCCGGACCGGCACGGCCGCCGATGCGGGGAAACAGCTCGTCGGCTACGTGGTCTTCGACCCGGAAGCGGCCCTGCGGCGCGAGGCCGAACCCGACGCCGATCTGGTCGCGCAGTGGCATCAGGTCTACGACGATCTCTACACCGGCTCCGAGGTCTATGTCCCGGATCAGGGCGAGCTCGCGCTGGGCTCCGATTTCAGCGGCTGGAACAGCAGCTATACCGGAGAGCCGATTCCGCTCGCACAGATGCTGGAGTGGCAGTCGGCGGTCGTGGACCGGATTCGCGCCCTCGCGCCCCGCCGGGTGCTCGAGATCGGCGTCGGCTCCGGACTGCTGCTGGCCCGGCTCGCCCCCGAATGCGAAACCTACTGGGGCACGGACTTTTCCGGAGCGACCATCGCCAACCTGCGGCGGCGGCTGGCCGGCGCCGGGGACTGGGCGGATCGGGTGGAACTGCTGGTGCGGGCCGCCGACGAGACCGAGGGGCTGCCGGAGAACCACTTCGACACCATCGTGGTGAACTCCGTGGTCCAGTACTTCCCCAATGCCGCGTATCTGGTCGATGTCATCGATCAGGCCATGCGCCTGCTGAAACCCGGCGGCAGCCTGTATCTCGGCGATATCCGCAATCACGCGCTGCTGCGCGAGTTCGTCACCGGCGTGCGCTTGCAGGATCCCACCGCGCCTTCGGATCTCGACGCGTTGCGTGCCCTGCTGCGCCGGGACATGCTGGTGGACAAGGAGCTTCTGCTCGCCCCGGAGTTCTTCACGGCGCTGGCCCAGCGGAGCGCGGACATCGCCGCGGTCGACATCCGCCTCAAGCGCGGGGCCTCGATCAATGAATTGACCTGCTACCGCTACGAAGTCGTGCTCCGCAAGGGTCCGGTCGCGGTGCGCTCCCTGGCCGGGGTCGAGCGGATCGACTACTCCGGCCATACGGCAATGGAGCGCCATCTCACCGAAGTCCGGCCGGAGACTGTGCGTTTCGCGGCCGTCCCGCACGCCGGTCTCGCACCGGACGTGGCCGCCGCACGCGCACTGGACACCGCGGCCGATCTCGCCGAGATCCGTTCCGCCGCAGCGGCTTCGACACCGGACGCCCTGACCCCCGAAGAGCTGCACGCCCTGGCCGCGCGGTGCGGGTACACCGCGCTGGTCACCTGGTCCACCGTGCCGGGGGCCATGGACGTGGTCTTCACCGGCCCCGACGCCGACACCGTATGCCTGGGCGATCTGTTCGCCGGGACGGCCGACCGCTCCCCCGGCGCCTACGCCAGTGACCCCGGTGCGGTGGAACGGCTCGCGCAGGTGCGGCGTTTCGTGGCCGAGCGGCTGCCCGAGTTCATGGTTCCCGCCGCCATCGTGGTCGTGGACCGATTCCCTCTGACGCCCAATGGCAAGCTCGATCGGGCGGCGCTGCCCGCACCGGACTTCGAGGCGGGCGCGGCCTACCTCGCGCCGCGCACCGACCGCGAGCGAACGCTGACAGAACTGTTCGCCGAGGTGCTCGGCCTGGATCGGGTCGGTATCGACGACGGGTTCTTCGCGCTCGGCGGACATTCCCTGCTGGCCACGCGCCTGGTGAGCCGGATTCGCTCGGCGCTGGGCGTCGAGGTGCCGATCCGGACGGTGTTCGAGGCCACCACGGTGCGCGAGCTCGCCGAACGGCTCGATGACACCGCGCTGGTGCGAATCCCCTTGCGGCCCGTGCCGCGACCGGCGGCCGTCCCGCTGTCGTTCGCGCAGCGCCGGCTGTGGTTCATCCACCGCTTCGAGGGGCCGTCGGCCACCTACAACATGCCGATGGTGGTGCGCCTGACCGGCTCGGTCGACCCCGGCGCATTGGCCGGGGCCGTGCAGGATGTGGTCTGCCGGCACGAGAGCCTGCGCACGATATTCGGTGAGACGGACGGCATTCCGGTTCAGCTGGTGCTACCGGCAGCCGGTGTGGAGGTACCGGTGCAGGTGGCCGAGGTCGGCGATCCCGCGGCCGCCGTGGCCGCGGCGGTCCGCCACCCCTTCGATCTCGCGCACGAGATTCCCTTGCGCGCGAGCATCTTCCGGCGCGGCGACACCGAGACCACACTGGTGCTGCTGATGCATCACATCGCCGGTGACGGCTGGTCGTTCGGTCCGCTGGTGCGTGATCTCGTCGACGCGTATGCCGCGCGATTGGCGGGCCAGGCCACCCCGCTGCCCGAATTGCCGGTGCAGTATGTGGATTACACCCTGTGGCAGCAGGAGCTGCTCGGCGCCGAGAACGATGCCACGAGCCTGCTGGCCCGGCAGCTCGACTACTGGCGCAATGAACTGACCGGGCTCCCCGACCTGCTCGCGCTGCCCACGGACCGGCCGCGGCCGCCGGTGGCCAGCCATCGCGGCGACACCCTGGAACTCACGATCGACGCCGACCTGCGGGCGGCCGTGCGCGCGCTGGCCGAGCACTCCGGGGCGACGCCCGCCATGGTGCTGCAGGCGGCGCTGGCGGTCCTGCTGTCGAAACTCGGTGCGGGCCGCGATATTCCGATCGGCTCGCCGATCGCGGGCCGCACGGACGCGGCGCTGGACGAGCTGGTCGGCTTCTTCGTCAATACCTGGATTCTGCGCGTCGGCCTCGCGCCGGACGACTCCTTCGCGGCGGTGCTCGCGCAGGTGCGCCGGAAGGCGCTGGCGGCCTACGCCAATCAGGATGCCCCGTTCGAGCGCATGGTGGAGCTGCTCAATCCGGTCCGGTCGGCGGCCTACAATCCGCTGTTCCAGGTGTCGTTCGCCTTCCAGAACAATGCCGTCCCGGATATCGGATTCCCGGGTGCGGCGGTCACCCTGCTGCCGGTGGCCACCGGCACGGCGCGTTTCGATTTGTGGTTCAACATCATCGACGATCCCGAGCAGTGGCACGGCTATGTCGAATACGCCACCGACCTGTTCGACGCCGATACCGTGCGGGCGCTCGTCGATCGCTATCTGACCCTGCTGCGCCGCGTCACGACCGATCCCGGACTGGCGCTGTCGGCGGTGAATCTCCTCGAGGACGCGGAACTGCAACGCCTGCACACGGATTGGGACGGTCTCGCCCCGGCGACCAGCGCGGAGACCACCGTGGTGAGCCTGTTCGAGGAGCAGGTGCGCCGCACCCCCGACGCGGTCGCGCTGGTCTCCGGCACCACCCAGCTGACCTACGGCGAGGTGGCCGATCGCGCGCGCACCCTCGCCGGGGCGCTGGCCGCACGCGGGGCCGGGCGCGATGCGATCGTCGCTGTCGCACTGCCCCGTTCGGCGGAGCTTCCGATCGCACTGCTCGCCGTGCTGTACGCCGGCAGCGCCTACCTGCCCCTCGACCCGTCCTATCCGCCCGACCGCATCGAGTTCATGATCGGCCACGCCCGGCCGGTGATACTGCTGACCGATCGCGCGACCGCACAGCGCCTGCCCGCGGTCACCACACCGCTGGCGTGCCTGGAGGATCTGCCGACGACCCCGGCCGGTGAACTCGCGCCGCCGCTGCCGGGCTCGCTGTCGTATCTGGTGTACACCTCCGGATCCACCGGTACGCCCAAGGGTGTCGCGGGCACCCATGCGGCACTGGCCAATCGCCTCGCCTGGGCCGCCGAACGGTGGGACGGGCAGATCCGGGTGGCCAAGAGTTCGGCAAGCTTCATCGACGGCACCACCGAACTGCTCGGCGGACTGATCGCCGGCGCCCGGGTCGTCGTGGCCGACGATCGCGAGGCGAAGGACGGTGTCGCACTGGCCGAACTCATCCGCGCGCATCGCGCCGACCAGTTCCTGGCGGTCCCGAGTTTCGCCGCGGCGCTGGCCGATTCCGCGCCCGAGCGGCTACGTCGCCTGCGGCGCTGGATCACCAGCGGCGAGGCCCTGGACGCGGCCACCGTCTCCGCGCTGCGCCGGGTGTCGCCGTGGGCGACGGTGGTGAACTCCTACGGTTCGTCCGAGGTCGCCGGCGATGTTCTGATGACCGAGGTGGCCGACACCCAGCGCATCCCGCTCGGCCGGCCGGTGCCCGGAGCCGGGGTGTACCTGCTCGATACCGACCTGTCGCGCACCGCGCCGGGCGCGATCGGTGAAATCTATGTCAGCGGTTGCCAACTGGCCCGCGGCTACCACCGCGATCCGGGCCGGACCGCGGAGCGTTTCGTGGCCGATCCGTTCGTGCCCGGACGGCGCATGTACCGCACCGGCGACCTCGGCCGGCTCGTGCCCGGCGTGGCGGGCGCGTGGGAACTCGACTACGCGGGCCGCGCCGACCATCAGGTCAAGATCCGGGGTTTCCGGGTGGAACTCGAGGAGGTCGAAGCGGCGCTGCTGGCGCATCCGGGCGTGAGCGCCGCGGTGGCGGTGGTCCGCGACGGCGCGGGCGGCCCGCGGCTCATCGGCTACGTGGTCCCCGATGCCACCATGCCCGCTCCTGAGCCGGAGCAGTTGCGCCGTTTCGCCGCCGAGCGGGTGCCCGAGTTCATGGTGCCCGCGGCCGTGCTCGTGCTGCCGCGATTCCCCACCACTCCGAGCGGCAAACTGGACCGGCTCGCGCTTCCGGAACCGGAATTCACCGCGGGCGTGCGCTTCCGGGCTCCGCGCACCGCGCCCGAGCAGGTGCTGGCGGGTCTGTTCCAGCAGCTGCTCGGCGCGGACCCGGTCGGCATCGACGACGACTTCTTCGCTCTGGGCGGGCATTCGCTGCTCGCCACCCGATTGGTCAGCCGCATGCGCGCCGAGCTCGGCGTGGAGGTTCCGATCCAGACGGTGTTCGAGGCCCGCACGGTGGCCGCACTGGCCGAGCGGCTGGACTCCGGCGACGCCGTGCGGCCCCCGCTGCGCCCGGCCGCGCGCACCGCGCCGCGCCCGCTGTCGCACGGGCAGCGCCGGCTCTGGTTCATCCAGCGGTTCCAAGGACCGTCGGCGACCTACAACCTGCCCATGGCTGTCCGGTTGACCGGTCCGGTGCAGGTGGAGGCGCTGCGCGGCGCGCTCACCGATGTGGTGGAGCGGCACGAGACGCTGCGGACGGTGTTCGAGGAGGTCGATGGCGCGCCGATCCAGCGGGTACTGCCGATGAGCCGCGCCGAGGTGCCGCTGTCGCTCGTCCCGGTCGGCACCGAGGACGAAATGGCCACGGTGCTCACCGAATTCGCCGCCCACCGGTTCGACCTGGCGAACGAGATTCCGGTGCGCGCTCTGATCGTGCGCGGCGGGCCGCAGTCCTATGTCGTGGCGCTGGTGATCCACCACATCGCCGCCGACGGCTGGTCGGCCACTCCGCTGGTGCGGGATCTCCTGCGCGCCTATGCCGCTCGCAGCGGCGACGGCGCTCCGGAGTGGACGCCGCTGCCGGTGCGCTACAGCGACTACGCGATCTGGCAGCACGAGCTGCTGGGCTCGGCCGACGATCCCGGCAGTCGCCTCAGCACCCAATTCGATTACTGGCGAAAGGAACTCGAAGGGCTCCCGGAACTGCTGCGGCTGCCCACCGATCGGCCGCGTCCGCCGGTCGCGAGCTACCGCGGCGACCGGGTCGGCTTGACCATCGACGCACCGCTGCGCACCGCGATCGAGCGGGTGGCCCGGGATTCGGGCGCCACGCCCGCCATGGTGCTGCAGGCCGGCCTGGCCGTGCTGCTCGCCGAAATCGGTGCGGGAGACGATATTTCGATCGGCTCCCCGATCGCCGGGCGCACCGACGAGGCACTCGACGACCTGGTCGGCTTCTTCGTCAACACCTGGGTGCTGCGGGTCGCGATCGACCGGCGCGAATCGTTCACCGAGTTGCTGGCGCAGGTGCGCGGTAAGGCGCTGGCCGCCTACACCCATCAGGACGCACCGTTCGAATTGCTGGTGGAGCTACTGGACCCGGTGCGCTCGCCCGCGCACCACCCGTTGTTCCAGGTGTCGCTGGCCTTCCACAACACCCTGGCGCCCAGCTTCGACATATCGGGTGTCCGCGTCGATCCGGTGCCATTGGAGATCGCCGCCGCCCGATTCGATCTGGCCTTCGACATCTTCGACGCACCGACCGGTGCGCCGTGGCACGGGTCGGTCGAGTACGCGACGGACCTGTTCGACCGATCCAGCGTGGCCGCACTGATCGACAAGTACCTGCGGGTGCTGGCCACGGCCTGCGCCGAGCCCGCGCGTCCGCTGGTGTGCGTGGACGTGCTCGACGCACGGGAATACGCGGTGCTCGATCACCTCGGCAATACCACCGCCGGACGCGAAACCCCTTCGTGCCCTTCGCTTCCGGAGCTGTTCGCGGACCGGGTGCGGCAGACGCCGGAGGCAACGGCGGTGCTCGCCGACGACCGGGAATGGTCCTATCGCGAGCTGGACGAAGCAGCGGCTCGACTGGCCGGCGCACTGGCCGAGGCGGGCATCAGCGCCGGCGCCGTGGTGGCGATCGCACTCCCCCGCACCGCCGACGCGGTGACCGCCGTGGTCGCGGTGCTCCAGTCCGGCGCGGCATACGTGCCGATCGATCCGGGCCATCCCGACGAGCGAATTCGCCTGCTGCTCACCGATTCCGGCGCCACAGCGGTGCTCACTACCGCCGCGCTGCTGGAGCGCATGCGCGCACTGGCACCCGATCACCCCGTGCTCGACGTGACCGCACCGGATCTCGCGCACCGCCCGATCGTCCGTCTGCCCTTCCCCGACCCCCGGCAGGTCGCGTACGTGCTGTACACCTCGGGAACCACCGGCAGACCCAAGGGCGTCGCGGTCACCCATGCCGGTATCCCGGATACGGTGGCCGCACATGTCGCGCGGGCCGGTGTCACCGCGCACAGCCGGATTCTCCAGTGGGCCGCGCTGTCGTTCGACGTCTCGGTGGTGAACCTGTGGACCGCGCTGCTCACCGGTGCGACCGCGGTGGTGCCCGATGACGAACAGGCCCTGCCCGGACCGGGATTCACCGACTTCGTGGCACGGCACCGGGTCGATTACCTCAATGTGACCCCCTCGGCCCTGGCGATGCTGCCCGGGCAGTTGCCCGCCGACGCCACCGTGATCGTGGGTGGTGAACCGTGCCCCGTCGAGGTCGTGGACCGGTTCGCGGCGCGGCAGGTGCTGCTCAATGCCTACGGTCCCACCGAAACCACCGTCACCGCGACGCTGTCGGGGCCGCTCACCGTGAATTCCGGTGTGCCGCCACTGGGTTCGCCTGCCACCGGCACCGCTCTCTACGTCCTGGACGAGCGGATGCGCCGGGCGCCCCTCGGCGTCACGGGCGAGCTGTACATCGGCGGATCGGGTGTGGCACAGGGCTACTGGGGCAAGCCCGGCCTGACGGCCGCGCATTTCGTCGCGAACCCGTTCACCGGCACGGGCGGGCGGCTGTATCGCAGCGGCGATCTGGCGCGCTGGACCCGCGACGGCACGCTCGAGTTCCTCGGCCGCGCCGACGACCAGGTGAAGATCCGCGGTCTGCGCATCGAGCCGGGTGAGATCGAAGCCGTGCTGGCCACCCACCCCGCGGTCACGCAGGCCGTGGTGCTGGCCCGCGCCTCGGGTTCGGCCGGGCCGCAGCTGGTCGCCTATGTGGTGACGCCGTCCTGGGCCGAGGGGACCGAAGCGGCGCAGCTGCGCCGCTTCCTGCTCGGCCGGCTCCCGCAATACCTGGTGCCCGCGGCGATCGTCGTACTCGACGCCCTGCCCGTGCTCGCCAACGGCAAGCTCGACCGCCACGCACTGCCGGAACCGGAACCCGGTGCGGGCGTGGCCTATCGCGAGCCGCGCGATGACCGGGAGCGGCTGCTGGCCGGGTTGTTCGCCGAGATCCTCGGCGTGGACCGGGTCGGCGTCGACGACGACTTCTTCGTGCTGGGCGGCCATTCACTCCTGGCCACCCGGCTGGTCAGCCGGATCCGCACCGAGCTCGGCGCCGAGCTTCCGGTGCGGGAAATCTTCGAGGGCCCCACGGTGGCCGAGGTCGCGCAGCGATGCGCGGCGGCGAGCAGGGCGCGGCAGCGGCCCGCGCTGCGCCGCATGAACAGGAATCGGGAGGCGTGATGATCCCCTTGTCGTATGCCCAGCAGCGGCTGTGGTTCGTGCACTGTTTCGAGGGCCCCTCGGCGACCTACAATGTGCCGGTCGCCGTGCGGCTCACGGGCGCGGTGCGGGTTCCGGCGCTGCGCCGGGCCATTGCCGATGTCGTGGACCGGCACGAGAGCCTGCGCACGGTCTTCACCGAGACCGACGGTGTCCCAGCGCAACTCGTGCTGGATCAGGCCCGGGTACCGGTGCACATCGCCGATATCGATGCCCCGGACCTCCCGGCCGCACTCAGGCAGGCTGCCCGGCATCCATTCGATCTGGCCACCGAAATTCCCGTGCGGGCCACCATCTTCCGCTGCGGGCACGACGAGTACGTCCTGTTGTTGCTCATGCACCACATCGCCGCCGACGGCTGGTCGATCGCGCCGCTGGTGCGGGATCTGGTCACCGCCTACTCCGCGCGGGTGCGCGGGTCCGCACCGGACTGGCCGCCGCTGCCCGTGCAGTACGCGGATTACGCTCTGTGGCAGCGGGATCTACTCGGCGACCCGGACGACCCCGGCAGCCTGCTGGCCGAACAGTTCGACTACTGGCGCGGCGAACTGGCGGGGCTGCCCGCACTGACCGACCTGCCCACCGATCGCCCCCGGCCGGCGTCGGCGAGCTTCCGGGGCGACACGGTGCCGTTCAGCATCGACGCCGAAACCCGGACCGCGATCACCGAACTCGCGCTGGCCACCCGCTGCACACCGGCCATGGCGCTGCAGGCGGCCCTGGGGGTGCTGCTGGCCGATATCGGTGCGGGACACGACATCCCGATCGGCATCCCGATTGCGGGCCGGACCGACGAAGAGCTGCACGAGCTGGTCGGGTTCTTCGTCAATACCTGGGTGCTGCGCCTGGCCATCACCCCGGAGCAGCCGTTCGTCGATCTGCTCGGTCAGGTGCGGGGCAAGGCGCTGGCCGCCTACACCCATCAGGACGCGCCGTTCGAGCGGCTGGTGGAGCTGCTCAATCCGGATCGGTCGGCGGCCCACCATCCGCTGTTCCAGGTCGCGTTCACCTTCCAGAACAATGCATTACCCGATATCGCCCTGCCGGAGGGGAGCATCGAACCGCTCTCGCTCACCACGGGGGTGTCGCGGTTCGATCTGGGGTTCACCGTCACCGACGGCCCGGAACCGGGGTGGACGGGATTCGTCGAATTCGCCACCGACCTGTTCGATCGCGCGACGGTGCGGACGATTGTCGAGCGATACCTGCGAGTGTTGACGGCCATTGCCGCCGACCCGGCGGTCGCGGTGGGTGCGGTCGATGTGTTCGTCCCCGGCGAACAGCAGCGGGTGCTGCTGGACTGGAATCGGACCGCGCTGCCGGTGCCCGAGACGACGCTCGTGCGGTTGTTCGAGGACCGGGTTCGGCGGGTGCCCGAAACCGCGGCCCTGCTCGCCGGTGATACGCGATTGACCTATCGGGAGCTGAACGCACGCGCCAATGCTGTTGCACGAAAACTGATCTCGTACGGCGTGGGGCCCGATGACGTGGTCGCGGTCGCCACCGAGCGGTCGGCGGAACTGATCGTCGCCATGCTCGGCGCCCTCAAGGCCGGGGCCGCCTACCTGCCGATCGACCCGACCCAGCCCACGCAACGCCTGGCGGTGCTCTTCGCCGACGCGGCCCCCGCGGCGGTGCTCACCGATCACACGACCGCGCCCGCGCTGCCCGCGACCACCGCCCGGGTGCTGACGGTCGAGGAACTCGGGGCAGACGACGGTCCGGATCCGACCGATGCCGACCGGATCACCCCGCTGCGCCCGCGACATCTGGCCTGGGTGATCTACACCTCGGGGTCGACCGGGACACCGAAAGGCGTTGCCGTCGACCACCGCAATATCGTGCATCTCGTCGCCGGAGAGTCGGAACTCGAGGCGGGGACGCCGGTTCTCGCACAAACCTCCGTATCGTTCGACATCTCCACCTGGGAGCACTGGACGACCTTGGCGTCGGGCGGGACGCTGGTGCTGGCCAGGGCGCACCGCACCGATGTCGGCGAGGTCGCCCGGCTCATTCGCGAGCATCGGGTGCGGCGCATGGCCTGCACGCCGCTGCTGCTCGATGCCCTCGTCGAGCATGCGGCGGCACTGCCCGACCGGCCGCTCGTCTCGCTGCGCACACTGGTCGTGGGCGGCTCGGAACTGCCGGTGGCCACCGTGCGAGCCTTGACGGAGGCGGCTCCCGACGCGCGGGTGCGCAACGGGTACGGCCCCACGGAGACAACAGTTTTCGTCACCGCGGCCGAGGCGGACGCCGACTCGGGCGCAGCGGCGGTGCCGATCGGTGCGCCACTGCCCAATACCCGCGTGTACGTCCTGGATGGACGTCTGCACCCGGTTCCGATCGGCGTCACCGGCGAACTGTATGCGGCGGGTGCGCATGTCACGCGCGGCTACCGGAATCGCCCGGGGCTCACCGCGTCCCGGTTCGTGGCCGATCCGTTCGATCGCGTCGGCGCGGGGCGCATGTACCGCACGGGTGATCTCGTGCGCTGGACTGCGACGGGTGTGCTCGAATACCTCGGCCGCGCAGACGATCAGGTGAAGATCCGCGGCTTCCGGATCGAACTCGGCGAAGTGCGGGCGGCCCTGGCCGCGCATCCGGGTGTGGCGCAGGCGGAGGTGCTGGCGCGGGCGGCCGAGGGCAGGCTGATCGGCTACCTGGTGCCCGGCGATCCCGCCGCCGGGCTGGATGTGGGTGCGGTGCGGCGCTGGCTGGCGCGGCGGTTGCCGGACTACATGGTGCCCGCCGCGCTGCTGGTCCTCGACGCCTTCCCATTGACCCCGAACGGGAAATTGGATCGCACGGCGCTGCCGGTGCCGGAGTTCGATGCGGGCACCGCGTATCTGGCTCCGCGCGACGAGCGTGAGCGGGTACTGGCCGGATTGTTCGCCGAGGTACTGTCCGTCGAGCGGGTCGGTATCGACGACGGATTCTTCGCTCTCGGTGGGCATTCCCTGCTCGCGACCCGGCTGATCACCCGGATTCGTTCCCGGATGGGCGTGGAGGTGCCGATCCGCACCGTCTTCGACGCGCCGACGGTCCGCGAACTGGCGGTTCGTCTCGACGATGGCGGCGCGGCGCGGGAACCGGTGCGCCCGATGGCGCGACCGGCGGCGGTGCCCCTGTCGTTCAGTCAGCGGCGACTGTGGTTCGTGCATCGCTTCGAAGGGCCGTCGGCGACCTACAACATGCCGATGGTGGTCCGGCTCACCGGCAGCGTCGACCCCGCCGCGCTGGCGGCGGCCATCGGCGATGTGGTGGCCCGGCACGAAAGCCTGCGCACCGTGTTCGCGGAGGTGGACGGCTCACCGGTGCAGGTCGTGCGCCCCGCGGACGAGGTCGAGATACCGTTGCGGACAGCCGATTTCGGCACCGAGCCCGAGCTCGCCGCGCTGGTGACCGGGCTCGCGCGCCAGCCCTTCGAGTTGGCCACCGAGATTCCCATGCGGGCCGCGATCCTGCGCGGCGGGGCGCGGGAGTACGTGGTGGTCTGGGTGACGCACCATATCGCGGGCGACGGGTGGTCGCTGGCGCCGCTGGTGCGCGATTTGACCGAGGCTTACCGCGCCCGGGTGGCCGGAGCCGCACCGGACTGGGAACCCCTCGCGGTCCAGTACGCGGATTACACCCTGTGGCAGCGTGCGCAACTGGGCACCGAAAAAGATCCGGCACCGCTGCTGCAGCGTCAATTCGACTACTGGCGTGCGGAATTGGCGGATCTTCCCGATCTGGCCGCCCTGCCCTCCGATCGTCCGCGTCCGCAGGCGGCGAGCTATGCCGGTGAGATCCTCACCTTCACCGTGGGCTCGCACCTGCGGGCCGCCGTCGAACGGCTGGCGGCCGGGACCGGCACCACGCCGGCCATGGTGCTGCAAACGGGTTTGGCCGTGCTCATGGCGAAACTCGGTGCCGGGCACGATATTACGATCGGGGTGCCGATCGCGAACCGGACCGATGAGGCTTTGCACGATCTCGTCGGCTTCTTCGTCAATACCTGGGTGCTGCGGGTGCGGATCGATCCGGTGGGCGGTTTCGCCGACCATCTGGCACAGGTGCGGTCGAAAGCCCTGGCCGCCTACGAGAATCAGGACGCGCCGTTCGAGCTGCTGGTCGAGATGCTCAATCCGGCCCGCAGCACCGCGCATCATCCGCTGTTCCAGGTGGGCCTGGCGTTCCAGAACACCGCCCTGCCCGATGTCGCGGTGCCGGGCGCTGAACTGTCCGCGATGCCGGTGACCACCGGTGCCGCCCGTTTCGACCTGGCGTTCAATATCGCCGACGATCCCGCCGCCGCCGAGTGGAACGGATTCGTCGAGTACGCGACGGACCTGTTCGAGGAGGCGACCGTCGCCGCCACCGTCGATCGATATCTACGCCTGCTCGCGGCGGTCACCGCCGAACCCACGCTGCGGATCGACGCGCTGGACCTGCTCGACGCCGCCGAGCACGCACGCCTGGCCGAGGCGACCGCCGGCTCGCGGCACGCCGCCTCGGACACCACCCTCGTGGCAGCGGTAGCGGGCTGGGCGCACCGGACTCCCGACGCGATCGCCGTGGCCTCCCCAGCGGGTGAGCTGACCTATGCGGAGCTGGATCGGCGGGCCGCCGGTATCGCGGAGGCATTGGGCCGCACAGGCATCGGGCCCGACGCGGTCGTGGCCGTCGTCCTGCCGCGATCGGTGGATTTCGTCATCGCCGCGCTGGGCGTCATGCGGGCGGGTGGCGCGTACGTGCCGGTGGATCCGCACTATCCGGCCGAGCGCGTGAGCTTCATGCTCGCCGATGCGGACCCGATCGCGGTCCTGACCGATCGCGCGACAGCGCCGCTGCTGCCGCCGCACTCCGCGCCCGTGATATTTCTCGACGAGCCGGCCGCGCCCGGCGCCGGACAGCGGTCCGGGCGTGCGCCCGGCCTGGATGATCTGGCGTATCTCATCTACACCTCGGGATCGACCGGGACGCCCAAAGGTGTTGCGGTGAGCCACCGTAACCTCGCGAACCTGCTCACCCAGGGCTGGCCCATCACCCCGCGCGACCGCGTCCTCGTGCACTCCTCCATCTCCTTCGACGCCTCGGTGTACGAGCTGTGGCCCGCCCTGGCGGGCGGCGCGACCTTGGTGCTGGCCGGCGAACAACGTTCCGACGTCACGGAATTGGCCCGGCTGATCCCGCAGGCCGGTGTCACCAAGGCATTCCTGACCCCGCCGCTGCTCTCGGCGCTGCTCGACCATCTGGAATCCACGCCCGGCCGCGATCTCGGTGTGCTCGCCCAGCTCACCCTCGGCGGCGACAGTCTGCCGCAGGCGCTGGTGCGGCGATTGCTGGCCCGGCAACCCGCCGTCCGCGTCGTCGACGGCTACGGCCCGGCCGAGACCACCGTCATGGTGACCGAATACGAGGTGCGCGAGGCCGCCGCCGACGGCACGGTGCCGATCGGCACCGCCTTGCCGGGAAGCGCTGTGTACCTGCTGGATTCCTCCCTTCGTCCGGTCCCGGCGGGGGTGCCCGGTGAGCTGTACGTGGCGGGCGTGCAGGTCACCCGGGGCTATCACCGGCGTCCGGGCGTCACGGCCGCGCGCTTCGTCGCCGACCCGTTCGGCAGCGGGCGGCGGCTGTACCGCACCGGTGATCGCGGCCGGTGGAATCGCGCCGGGGTGCTCGAATTCCTCGGTCGCACAGACGATCAGGTCAAGATTCGCGGCTTCCGCATCGAACCCGGGGAGGTCGAGTCCGTGGTGCGGGCGCATCCCGCCGTGGCGGAGGCGGCCGTGCTGGCCCGCGCGGGCTCGGAAACCGGGGGCATCGAACAACTCGTCGCGTATGTGCGGTTCGATCCGGCGGTTCGGACGGATGCCGCCGACGCCGGTGCGGCCGATATCGTCGACCACTGGCGCACCATGTACGACGACCACTACGGGCGCGAGGACGCGGATCGGCTGCCGGACAGCGGGTTCGGATCCGACTTCAGCGGCTGGAACAGCAGCTACACCGGTGCCGAGCTGCCCCTGGACCAGATTCGGCAGTGGCGCGAGGTGACCGTGGAGCGGATTCGCGCGCTGCGCCCGAGCCGCATCCTCGAACTGGGCGTGGGCTCGGGACTGCTGCTGTCCCAGCTCGGGCCGGAGTGCGAAGAATATTGGGGCACAGACCTTTCCGCCGCCACCATCGAGGTGCTGGGCGCGCAGCTGGCGCAGCTCGGTCAGCCCTGGACCGAGCGCGTGCGCCTGCGCGCGCAACCGGCCGATGTGATCGATGGCCTGCCGCCCGGCCATTTCGACACGGTCGTCCTGAATTCGGTGGCGCAGTACTTCCCCAGCGCCGCCTACCTCATCGACGTCATCGAGAAGGCGTTGCGGCTGCTCGTTCCCGGCGGCGCGCTGTTCCTCGGCGATATCCGCAATCAGGCCCTGCTCGGGCCGTTCGCCACCGGCGTGCAGCTCGCGCGCTCCGGCGGCGAGAACTCGATGTCCCGGCTCGGTCCGCTGGTGCGGCGAGATGTGCTGGCGGAGCGGGAACTTCTGGTCGCACCCGAGTTCTTCGCCGCGCTCGCGCGGGAGCTGCCCGGCATCGGCGCGGTCGATATCCAGCTCAAACACGCCGGCGCGGACAATGAGCTGACCCGGTACCGTTATGAAGCGGTGCTGCGCAAGGCCCCCGTGGCGGCCCGGTCACTCGCCGGGGTGGAATCGGCACGCTATGCCGGAATCGACTCGGTGGCAGCGCTATTGGGTGCGGACCGCCCACGCGGTGTCCGGGTGACCGGCATCCCGCACGCCCTGATCCTGCCGGACGTCGCTGTTCATGCGGCCATCGGACGGCTCGATCAGGTCACCGACGCCCTGGCCGAGATTGCGGACGCAGAGGCCACGACCCCCGAGCAGATGTGTGCGCTGGGAGCGGAATTCGGCTACACTGCGGTACCGACCTGGTCCCCGGAGGCAGGGAGGTTCGAGATCGTCTACCTCGACGGCGACGCGGAGATCCTGACCGATGTCCATCGCGGGGCGGCGGATTCATCCGCCATCACCTACACCAATGATCCGGGCCTGCTGGACCGGGTGGCGAGCCTGCGCCGCCACCTCGGCGAGCAGCTCCCCGACTACCTGGTTCCGGCGGCCATCGTGCCGGTCGAGTCCTTCACCCTGACCGCCAATGGCAAGCTCGACCGCGAAGCGCTCCCGGAACCGGTCCTGCTCAGCGGCGAATTCCGGGAACCCGCAACGGTATTCGAGCAGGCGGTGGCGCGGATCTTCGGCGAGGTCCTTCAGCTCGACCGGATCGGCCTGGACGACGACTTCTTCGCCCTCGGCGGGCATTCCCTGCTGGCGGTGCAGGTGATCAACCAGGTGCAGCGGTCCTGGGGTGTCGAACTGCGCGTCGCCGAGCTGTTCGCGCATCCGCGGGTGGAAAGCTTTGCCGCACTGATCGATTCGGTGCTGCGATCCGGCGCGCCAGGCGGCGCCGACGCCTTCCGGGTGCTCTTGCCGCTGCGCACGGCGGGCACGGCCGAACCCCTGTTCTGCATTCACCCCGTGGGCGGCCTGGCCTGGTCGTTCGCCCGCCTGTCCACGCACCTGCGCGACGATCGCCCGATCTACGGCCTGCAATCGCCCGCCCTCGCGGGCGAGGACCTGCCCGATTCCATCGCCGCGTGGGCCGGGCGCTATGTCGAGGAGATGCGGTCGGTCCAGCGCAGCGGCCCCTACCATCTGCTCGGCTGGTCGCTGGGCGGCATTCTCGCCCACGCCATTGCGACACGACTGCAGGCCGAGGGCGAGAAGGTGGCGCTGCTGGCGCTCATGGACAGCGTGCACCCGGCAGCCGCACCCGACGGTCCCCCGGCGGTCGCGACCGTCTCGGCCGAGGTGCTGCACGGCATGCTCGGTCCGGGAGCGGTCGGTGACCATGCCGAGCTGGACTGGGCGCAGCTGGCGGAACTCCTCGAGGGATCACCACTGTTCGCATCCATGCCGCGCGACAGAATCGACCGAATCCTCACCGCAACACAGCAATCGATGCGATTGGCGGGCGACTACACCGGCGCGGTCTTCGAAGGTGACCTCGTCTACTTCGCCGCGGCCGGCGCATCGGTACCGCACCATGGTTCTCGATCCTGGCAGCCCGTGGTGGACGGGGCCGTCCGCACCCACCCGGTGCCGGCCACGCACTGGGAGATGACCGGCGACGCGGCCCTGGCGGTGATCGGCGCGATCCTGTCCGAGTGATCAGCTCGCGGCGCACACCGCCGTATCGAAGACGTGCTGCACCGTGGTGTCGTCCGCGGTGCGCTCGTTGGCGACCACGCTCACCGCGCGTCCATCGGCGGTGACGCCGTTGAAGGTTTTGAAGCCGGGAATCGAACCGCCATGGCCCCAGACCTCTTTCGCGCACGGTACGGCGAGTTCGGCCAGCCCGAGCCCGTAGTCGATCCCCGCCGGGCGGTTGCTGAGCGGGCGGGTGTCCCGCTGCATCTGCGCCAATTGCGCTGGAGGCAGCAGCTTTCCGGACAGCAGCGCGGTGAAGAAGCGGTTCAGTTCAGCACCGGTGGACACCATGGCTCCGGCCGGGCCCGCGAGCGAGGTGGGGAAACGCGTGATATCGGTGCGCACGCCGTCGATCACCTCGTAGCCCTGTGGGTGCGGCGTGCGCAGATCGGTCTCGTCCCAGGCGGGCACATAGGTGGCGTGCAGGCCGAGCGGTTCGCTGATCCGGCGCGTGAGCTCGTCACCGTAGGGATTGCCGGTGACCTTCTCGATCAGCAGGCCGGCGACCAGATAGTTGGTATTGCTGTATTCGGCCTTCTCCCCGGGCGGGAAATGGCCCGGCATGGTGGAGACGGCATTGCGGACCATCGCGGCGGCATCGAAGCGCTGCCGCAGCGCCGTGTCCACATCGTCGAAGTTCAGCTCCGGCAGTTCCAGGTACTCGGGCAGTCCGCTGGTGTGCTGCAGGATGTTTCGCACCGCGATCCGGGTGCCGTCGATGCCGTCGCCCTGGATCACCCCGGGCAGATACCGGTCGACGGGGGCATCCAGGTCGACCTTGCCTTCGGAGACCAGTTGCAGGATCGCCGTGGCGACGAAGGGCTTGGTATTGCTGCCTATCCGCACCCGGGCGTCCTCGGGGAAGCCCGCGCCGGTCTCGATATTCGCGGTGCCCGCCGACGCGGTCCAGTTCCGGCCGTGCTCGGTCACCACCACCTGCACACCCGCGTACCCGGCCGCGACCACGTCGTCCAAGGCCCGCCGTACTTCGGCGCGGCCGGCGTCGGAAATGATTTGGCGTTCGGTCACATCCGCTCCCGAGCTGCATGCGGTGAGCGCGCCCGCCAGCGCCACCACGCCCACCAGCATTCGCCGAGCCCTCAACATCGAAGTCATACCGCAGGCTCGCACGGCCTGTCCACATCGCACATCGCCCGCAGGTCGCGCCCGCACCCCGGGAATTCCCCGAGCGATACCCTCGGCCCGGCCCTGGGCCGGGAGTGAAATATGGTCGGTGATCATGGGTAAGCCGAATCGCAAACACCGGGCCGCCAAGCGCGCCGCGCAGGGCGACTCCGGCTACTGGGAGCGCCTCGGTGCGCCCGGCGCGCCACCACCGACCCTGGATGAGATCACCGCGGCCGTCGCGAGGGCGGCGCTGGAGTCGGCGCAACAGGGCGCGCGCGGCAAGACTCCGCGTGGCGATTCGGCTGTCGCCCAGCGCTGTGCGGCCCAGCTCGCCACACTGTCCCTCGACGAGGTGCCGCGGGCCGCCGACGCGGCGAGCACACGGATTGTCGAAGCCACCTTCGGCAATGGCTGGCTGCCCGCCGATATCCACCAGATCGCGCAGCGCCGGACCGATGCCTTCGCCGTCGGCTATCTCATCGACAGGATTGCCGCCTACGCCCGGCCGTTCCCGCCCGCCACCGTCGACCAGACCTGGCTCGCGCAGCTGGATGAACTCGCCGCGGACATCTGGTGGTCGCAGCCGACACCGCATCTGGCCCAGTGGGCGTCGAAGCATCTGCTGACCACCGAGGAAGCCCTCGCCACCGTCATCGAGGCCCTCGCGCTGCTGCTTGTGCTGCCGAAGCTCGAGCTCATCAGACCGCTGCCCGGCACCGCCCCGGCACATCCCGTGGCGCACCATCAGGTCGACGAGAAGACGCTGGGGCGGGTCCGCGGCCTGCTGGCCAAGGCCGAGTCGACTTCGTATCCCGAAGAGGCCGAAGCGCTTTCGGCCAAGGCGCAGGAGCTGATCACCAAGTACGCACTCGATCGCGCGCTGCTGGAGGCCGCGACCACGACGCTGGATCTGCCCGGCGCGCACCGGATCTGGCTCGACACGCCCTATACGGATGCGAAGGCGCTGCTGATCGATGTGGTCGCCCGCGCCAACCGCAGTCGCGCCATCTTCGCCTCCGCCTGGGGATTCGTCACCATTGTCGGGGACGACGCCGATCTGGACGCGATCGCGCTACTGTCCACGTCGCTGCTGGTGCAGGCCACCCGGGCGATGATCGCCAACCGGGAAACCCGCGGCGACGAAGCCCGGATGTTCCGCAAGGCGTTCCTGGTCGCCTATGCCACCCGCATCGGCGAACGCCTCGAGGCGGCCACCGCCGCGGCCATCGCCGAATCCCCTGAGCCCGAACAGCTGCTGCCGGTGCTGGCCTCCCACCAGGTCGCGGTCGACAACGCCTTCGACACCCTGTTCCCGCACTCGCGCAACCGCGGCATCAGCATTCGCAGCGCCGAGGGCTGGGATGCCGGACGCGCCGCCGCGGATCGCGCGCACCTGCACTGATCCGTCAGCCGTCAGCGACCGCCGCGCGCAGTACGCGGAATTCCGCGGCCAGTGCGTCGAGCGTGTAGTGCGCATTGAGCCCGCTGGGATTGGGCAGCACCCACAGCGCGGTGTCGCCGATGCGCTCGGGCTGCGGACCGATGGTGGCCTTCGGCCTGCCGAAGGCGGTCCGGTAGGCGCCGATGCCGAGCACGGCCAGCACGCGCGGCCGATACCGGTCCACCCGGTCGACGAGTTCACGCCCGCCGGCCCGCAGTTCCGCCGCGCTCAACTCGTCGGCCTTGGCGGTGGTGCGCGCCACGACATTGGTGATTCCGAGCCCCAGGCCGAGCAGTTCCTCCTGCTCCTCGGCCCGCAACTGGCGGGGCGTGAATCCGGAACGGTGCAGAGCCGGCCAGAACCGGTTGCCCGGTCGCGCGAAATGCCGGCCCGTCGCACCGGAGTACAACCCCGGGTTGATGCCGCAGAACAGCACCCGCAATCCCGGCCCGATCACATCGGGTATCGTCCGGTCCTGCGCCGCAGCCAGATCCGCGGGCGAAGGCCGAGCCGTCGAACCAGAACCCATGCCCCCAGTCTGCCCCGGGGCTCACCCGACAACCGCGGCCAGGTCGAATCGGCTCAGGCGAGCGCGGTCGGAGAAGATCTCGATGGCGGTGATCCGGTCATCGGCGATGACGAAGCTCATGATCGAGAACGGGTCGCCGTCAAGGGTATTCACCAGGCCCGCCGTGCCGTTGACCACGGCCGGGTGCACCCAGCACAGCGTGGCCATGCGCTGGAAGGTGGCCGCCATGCCCGCGACCGCGTCCGCGCCGCGAATCAGCCGCAGGGTTCCGGAGTCGGCGCGCAGCACCACCTCCGGATCGAGGATCGTCAGCAGCGCCTCGAAATCGCCCTCGCGGGCCGCGGCCAGGAAGGCGTCCACGACGCGGCGCTGCCGGGTGCGGTCGGGTCGTGGCGGCGGCACGTCACCCTGGACGCGGCGACGGGCCTGGCTGGCCAGTTTCCGCGCGGTCTGCGGGGTGCGGTCCACAATGGGCGCGATCTGCTCGTAGGGCATGGCGAACATATCGTGCAGGACGAAGGCCAGCCGCTCGGCCGGGCTGAGCGATTCGAGCACGATGAGCAAGCCCAGGCCGATCGAATCCGCCAGCAGCGCTTGCTGTTCCGGGTCCGTGGTGGACTCGGGGGCGACGATCGGATCGGGCAGCTGCCCGTCCTCCAGGGGCTGCTCGTGGCGGACCTTGCGCGAGCGCAGCATGTCCAGACAGACCCGCCCGACCACGGTGGTGAGCCAGCCGCCCAGATTGCCGATCTCGCCGGAGTCGGTGCGGGCCAGCCGCAGCCATGCCTCCTGCACGGCGTCGTCGGCGTCGGTGAGCGAGCCCAGCATGCGGTGGGCGACCGCGCGCAGATGCGTGCGGTGCGCTTCGAACCGCTCGGCCAGGTACCGGTCATCGTGCACGAAAAACCTCCTCGATCGAGATGTCCGCAGGTATGACGATTCCGGACCCGCGAGTGTGACCCGGTCACGTTTTCTCGCCGCCGTACGTCAGAGCAGCGGAACACCATCCCCATACGAGAGAGGAACACCGCTGTGACCACGATCGACGTGAACGGCACCGTCGCCGACGGATTCGAGGATGTGTGAACGGAATTCGCCGCCGTGCTGGCCGAGGAGAACGGCGAATCCGGCGCGCAGCTCGCCGCGTATGTGCGGGGGCGGCTGGTGGTGGATCTGTGGGCCGGGGCCGAGGTCACCGGCACGACGCTCACCGGGCTGCACAGCTCCACCAAGGGCGCCGCGGGTTTGGTGGTGGCCCTGCTGATCCAGGACGGGGTGCTCGACATCGATCGCCCGGTCGCCGACTTCTGGCCCGCGTTCGCGGCCGCGGGCAAGCGGCACATCACTGTTCGCGAGGTGCTCACCCACCGCTCCGGCGTCATCGGCGCGGAGGACGGGTTCACGATGGCCGAGCTCGCCGACGACCGGATCATCGCCGAGCGCCTGGCGGGCCGGCGTCCGGTCTTCGCGCCGGGTCTCTCGCAGGGCTACGGCGGATTCGTCACCTACGCGATCGTCGGCGAAGTGGTGCGCGCCATCACCGGCAGCACCATTCAGCACCTGTTCGAGCAGCGTATTCGCGCGCCGTACGACCTGGATGTGTATCTGGGCCTGCCCGAACAGCTGGATCACCGCTATCTGCCGATCCTCCCCTGGCGGTCCACCGCCGAGACGGAATCGGCCTTCGCCGCGAATTCTCCTGCCCCGCAGAGCATTCCGGGGATCGCCTACAATCTTTCCGCCCCGGGGTTCACCCCGGCCGACGTCATGACGATCCCCAACGACACCCGGGTGCGCCGCACCGGCCAAGCTTCCGGCGGTGGCGTCGGCAGCGCACGCGGTCTGGCGGCCATGTACGCGGCGGCAATCACCGGGTTCGACGGACGCCCACCGCTGCTGACCCCCGAAACGATCGACACCATCACCCGAATCCATTCCACCGGAACCGATCTCGTCCGTGGCGACAATGCCCCCTACGCCCTGGGTTTCGAGGCCAAGGCCCTCGTCCACCGCTTCCTCGGCGTTCGGGCCTTCGGTCACACCGGCTCCGCGGGCTCCGACGGTTTCGCCGATCCGCACACCACCCTCACCTACGGCTACACCCGCCGCCGGGCCGCCTTCGCCTTCACCGCCCCCGAGAACGCCCGCCTGGCCGCCGCGCTGCATCGGGTCGCACGTGGCGAACTCCCGGTCGCGCGGGGAGACTGGTGAACACACCGTCGAATCAGTTTGCAGGAGTTTGCCCATGGCAACCAACGGGCCCTTCGGGATCGACCCGGAAGATTTCGAGCGCGCGATGCGGGAGGCCGGCGACGAATTCCGCGAGCTCTTCGGGAAGGCCGGGCAGTACCTCGACCGTTCGGCCATCAACACGCTGGCGTCCCTGGTGGGCCAGTTCGTCCAGCCCGAGCGCCCGCGCGCACCGAAACCGGAGGCCGAGACCACCGGCGAAACCGGCAGCGGCGTATGGGCCATCTACACCGTGGACGACGATGGCACCGCCCGGGTCGATCAGGTCTTCCCGAACGAGCTCGAGGCCTTGCGCGCCCACCGCGACAATACCGATGAGCGTCGGCGGGTCCGGTTCCTTCCCTACGGTGTGCCCGCGAGCGTCCTCGACGCCTCCTGAGCACGGCCGCCGGACAGACTGAAGATCGAAGATTTCAGAACTGTCACGCGGAGGGCGGTTCGAGGAGTACTGTCTCCACACCGGCGTAGGCCCGATCGTTACCGCAGCCGCAGAGGTGGAGGCAGGGAGCGCCGACCGAACGCTAGGACACGCCGTGCCGCTTCATCGACCGACCTCCGGTTCCCTGTCCGTTCACGAACTCCTCGGTGATGCCGAATCCGAGCCGCGCTCGTACTCCCATCGCGCGAAATCCGCTGTCGCCCCGCGCGTGCGGGCGGTCGCGGGGACGGCGGTGGCCACCGGCGCGCTGCTGGCCGCCACCGCTCAGCTCACGCCCGCCGTCGCCTATGCCGCGCCGCTGCCGTCCGATGGCCAGGACAGTAGTGCCGAGACCGACGTCGAGCCGGTGACGGAGGTCGTCGAAGAGGCTGCGCCCGTGGTGGATTCGCCCGCGCCGGTGGCGGCGCCGTTCGGATTGGCCGGGCTGCCCGCGGAGATCGCGGGTCCGCTCGCGCAGGCGGAGCAGGCGCTGAAGAATCTGCAAGAGACGCTCGCGCCCGTGGTGCAGCCCGCGGCCCCGGCCCCGGTCGCACCGCCGGTCGTGATGCCGGTGGGTGGCGAGATCAGTTCCGAGTTCGGCGCCCGCTGGGGGTCGTTCCACTACGGCGTCGATATCGCCGACGCACTCGGCACACCCATCCGATCGGCGTTCAGCGGCACGGTGATCGACGCCGGGCCCGCGTCCGGGTTCGGGCAGTGGGTGCGGGTGCAGCAGGACGACGGGACCATCGCCGTCTACGGTCACGTCAACGACTTCTATGTGGCGCCGGGACAGTATGTGCAGGCCGGTGAAGTGATTGCGACAGTGGGCAATCGCGGCTGGTCCACCGGCCCGCACCTGCATCTCGAAATCTGGAATCCGGCCGGGCAGAAGGTCGATCCGATGGCCTGGCTGGCCAGCAGAGGCGTTCTCCTGGAGCAGCATTGGGGAGCCGACGTCTGACCGGCGAGCGGGTTCACCGGAAGATGTGCCCGCGCAGGCCCGCAGCCGGTGCGTAGCCGCGGCGGCGGGCGATCCGGGTGGCCAGCGGGAGCATGACCCGACGCTGGAGTGCGAGGGGAACTCTCGCGGCGAAGGTCACCGAACCCGGTGTGCCGAGCATCAACAGCAGGTGCGCTGGACGTAATTCGTGCTGGGCGTTGACGTTTCCATCGCGCACGGCCTGGCCGAGGGTCTTGCCGTAGGACATGAGCCACACCGGGCCCGGCGTATAGACCGTCCGCACGACGACCGGCTCATCGGTGTCGTTGTACGGATCGACGTGCGCCGCACCCGGCGGAATGACCAGAGCGTCACCGGTTTTCAGGGTGCCCGCGCGCAGGCCGCGCCGGTACCGCGCCGACGGACCCGCGAGCAGGAACGAGTACTGGGTGATGCCGGTGTGCACGTGCGCGGGCCCTTTTCCGGTGCCGGGCGGCAGGATTCGGGTCAGCCCCAGGTACTGCTTCCCCGCCACGAAGAACCACGGATGCAGTTCGATCCGATCCCCGTTCGCTCCGGTGTAGATCTCGAAGATGGGCAGATCGCGTCGCAGTTCGCTGGTGGTCGTCATTGCCGCTCCGGCCGGGGATCGATCTCGGGTTCGGGCACTGTCACCTGACGTGCCGGTCGAATCGTCTTGTGCGGAAATCGCTTCCGCACATGCTCCGCCGCCGCGGAATCCGGGTCGACGTAGACGTACTCCGGTTTGCGCATGAGCGGCTGCACCACATCGCGCGCATGTCCCTGCGGATCGTCGAGGTAGCGGCCGAGCACATCGCTGCCCGCCGGGCACACCGCGACACAGTATCCGGCCCGGAACTGCGGTTCGAACGACAGGCTCTGCCAGATCGCCAGCGTCTCGGTCGGGGTGACCCGCCGCCGATAGTCGGCGGCATCGGCACTGTCGACCACCTCCTCCACCCAGCCCGCGAAATTCGACAGTTCATGGTGGTTGTTGTGGGTGTAGCAGGCATCGAAGTCGAATCCGCCGTCGGCGTGAATGGCGCCCACCGGACAGGTGGTGACGCACAGCCCGCAGTCGATACACGGATTCGAGGCGACCGGCTGCGAGTACGCGGTGATCTCACGATCCAGCAGAATCGTGCCGAGGGTGATGAAGGTGCCGAACCTCGGGTGAATCACATTGCGATGCAATCCCATCCGGCCCAGCCCGGCCGCGACCGCCACCAGCTTGTGCGACACCACCCAGCTGCGATTGGGGAAGCGATGGATCTCGGCGGGAAACCCGGCCGCCGGATACAGCGCCCGCACCCCGTGCCGCTGCAGTTCCAGGCAGATCCGCCGCGCCGCCTCATGCCCCAGTTCCTGCGTGGTCGCGACATCACGATTGGCCGCGCTGATGGACCGGCTCTGCAGATTGTCGCGACTGGTCCGCAGACAGAATCCGATCAGCGAGCGGGTCCCCGGCAGGGCTTCGAGCACATAGTCCCGCTCCTCTTCCAGACCGGGCGTGGACACAGCCACGAACCCCACATCATCGAGCCCCTCGCGCAGGCACAGCTCCCGCAGCCAATCGGCGTCGAGCGCAACGGGTTCCGCCGTGGCTCGTCTCCGCGCGGCCTCGACGGTGGGATGGGGCCGCTGGGCCGACCCGCGTTCCACCGGCACATGCAGCCGATTCCACAGCCGCTCACTGTCGTTCATCGCGCCTCCGGAGCCGCGTCGATGCCGTCCGGCGGCATGATCCCGCTGTCCACATGCCGCACGGTCTTCGCCCGGAACATCTTCTGCACATGGTTTTCCGCATTGGAGCCCGGACTCACGTATACGTTCTCCGGCTTGCGCTGTAGTGGTCGCAACACCTGCTGCAGATGCTTCTTCCGATCATCCAGATACGGCCCGATGACCTCCGACCCGGCCGGGCACACTGCCACGCAGTACCCGGACCGATACTGCCGCCGCGACTGCTGCGTGGTCTCCCGAGGACTCATCCGCGCGTTGTAGTCGTCAAGATCCGCACTGTCCGCCATGGTTTCGACCCAGTCCGCGAAGTTGTTCACGAACTGGTTGTAGGTATGCGCATAGCAGCTGTTGAAGTCGAAACTCCCGTCATTGTGGATCGCCCCCACCGGACAGGCGGCCACACACAGATAGCACCCCAAACACGGATTCCACTCCAGCGGTTGGGAATACGGCGTGATCACCGCCTCGGTCAACACGGTCCCCAGCCCGATGAAGCTCCCGAACCGCGGATGAATCACACACCGATGAATCCCCATGTGCCCCAACCCCGCGGCCACCGCCACCGGCTTGTGCGACACAGTCCACCCCCGGCTCGGCAGCCGCTGCGCCTCCACCGGAAACGTCACCGACGGATACAACGCCCGAAACCCCCGGTCCTGCAGCGCAATACTGATCTTGTGCCCGATCCGATCCAGCACCGGGATGGCCGTATCGATCTCGGTATTCACACTGCTGGCAGCCCGGCTCCGAAAGTTCTCCCGCCCCACCCGCACACACACCGCGATCAATGACCGCGTGCTGGGCAGCGCCTCCCGCACATACTCCACCTCCCCCTCCAGCCCAGGCGTCTCCAGCGCAGCGAAGCCGACATCATCGGCCCCCGCCGCCAGACACAGTTCCCGAAGCTCCGCCGCATCCACGATTCCGCTCATACCGGCACCTCCACGACTACAGACGGTTCGCGTCCCGAAAATTCATCGGCCCCTGCGAAATTCGCCCGTCGGATGCCGGGCCGGACAGCGTGCCCGGCTACTCGACGAACCAGCGCAGACCGGAGCCGCCGGCTGCCTCGCAGATCAGGGCCGTGCCATTGGCGGCGCGACCGCGCTGACCTTCCTTCGTGCAGGGCTGGCCCACGACCGCGGCGACCGCGGTGGTGGTGGGTTGTTCGCTGCGGGTGGATTTCGTGGTGGTCGTGGGGACGGGGGTGTTGCAGGAGTACCAGAGGCCGTATTCGGTGGAGGTGTATTCCGACAGGCAGCCGAAGGGGGTGGGGCCCGCGCTGCTGAGTTGCATTGCGGAGCTTTCGGATTGGTTGAGGCAGAACAGGCCGGCCTTGTCCATGCGGCAGTCGTAGTTGTCGAAGGTGAGGCGGCTGCCGTAGTTCAGGGTGGGGCCGTCGCCCAGCAGGAAGGGGCCGGGGTCGCCTTGGACGTGGCCGACGCCGAGGGTGGCGCCGGGGAAGTCGATCCAGCCGGGGACCCAGTTGCCGCGGGCGTTCGCCGGGCGGGAGGGCGGGTTGTCGAGGTCGGCCATGCAGGTCAGGCCCTGCCGGACGCTGGTGCCCGCGGTGGGGGTCATGCAGCGGATCTTGCCGGACGGGCTGGTGAAGGCTACCGCCGATCCGAGATCGTTGACGGTGTTGCCGCTGGTCGCGGTGTGGAAGTTGGCGGCGTCTACCGGGGTGCCGGCCTTGATCCAGGCGAGCACCGAGGATAGTGCGGCGCCGGCGGCCGGCGGCGTGGTCGGTCCGGACGGGGTGGTGGTCACCGCGGCGGGGGTGGTGGTCTCGGTAACCGTCTGCCGCGCAGTGGTTTCGGGATCGACCGGTCCGATGAAGTGGCGGGCGGTGAGGAACGCGCCGACGCCCAGCGCCAGCACGACGGCCACCACCAGGCCGATCAGCGCGTAGCGCTGCCCCTGCGACCGTCCCCGCGCCGGCGCGCGTCCGGCGCGGGGCGGTTCGTAGTCGTCCGCGATCGGTTCGAACACGTCGGTGACCTGCGACCACAGGTCCTCCGGCCGACCGTTACCCGGTGACATCGATGTCTCCTGATCTCCTTGACGCACAGGCGGATCGGAACTCCCGAGCGGCCTCGTCGCACAGCATAAGGCCGCCGTCGCGTCACCGGGTGCCGAGGAACTCCTCGAGCGCGGCCGCGAAACCCGGTGCCGCCGGGACGAAATGACCCGCACCGCGCGCGAGCAGCCGCTGCGCTGCGAGTTCGGCGGCGAGCCGGTCGCAGATGCGTTCCAGGGCGGGATGGTGTCCGCCGGACGCGACCAGCGCGGGAATTCCGGCCGCACGCACAATCTTCAGGTCCGGGCGGGCCTCGCCGGGCAGGCGGCCACCCAGCGCACGGCGCACCGCGGCCTCGGATGCCCCGCCGGGTCCGGCGGCAGGCGCTCCGGAGAGGGTGAGGAATTCGCGCAGTATCGCCGGATCCGTGGCGAGCCCCTCGGTGAGCACCGCATCCCCCACCTGTTGCAGTCGTGCGACGTCGGGGTCATCGGGGGCCAGGAAGTACAGGGGCGGTTCGATCAGGGTCAGCGAGCGCACGCATTCGGGCACCCGGGCAGTCGCGAGGAGGGTGCCGAGCACGCCGTAGGAGTGCGCGACCACGTGCGGCCGATACTCCTTGCAGAGGACTTCGAGATCGTCCGCGTCGACCTCGAAGTCCTGGTGACCGTGCGGCGGCAGCGGACCCGCGCCGAAGCCGCGCCGGTAGACGTACAGCAGCGTCCAGCGCGC
The DNA here is from genome assembly GCF_013744875.1 of Nocardia huaxiensis. Taxonomy (NCBI): domain Bacteria; kingdom Bacillati; phylum Actinomycetota; class Actinomycetes; order Mycobacteriales; family Nocardiaceae; genus Nocardia; species Nocardia huaxiensis. Next base: position 5,114,141 of record NZ_CP059399.1, on the reverse strand, counting down.
GGCCAGCGATTCCAGCCCACGCCAGGTCGTCGTCGGTCCGGCGCCACCGTGCACGAGCATCACCGCCGGGCCCTGCCCGGCCCGGTGAATCGTGAGCGTCTCCACGGCTTACCCCAACTGCTTTCGGCACGCCTGCCATGCGGCGTCCGAGAGCTGGTCGCGGACGCGGCCGAACAGTTCGTACAGCGCGGCCCCATGCTGCACGGCCAGCTCGGCATTGTGGGTCATGACGTCGAGTTCGTTCGCGACGGTGATCTCCAGGAACGCGCGCAGGGTGTCGTCGGCGGGCTCGAATTCGCGGCCGGTGAAACGATCGGTGAAGACCCGCGGCCCGGTCCCCAGGCGCGGGTACACCGCGCCTCTGTCGCAGCTGCTGTAGCAGTAGATGATCGATTCGGCTCGCGCGCCGAGCAATTCGACCACTGTCTCGCGTTCGGTGATATCGAGCAGTGCTCGATCGAAACCGTCAGTGCCGTACACGGCGTGACACAGTCCCGCGTATTGCACATCGAGGTCGGCACCCCACTCCCGCAACAGGTCGGCGACTCGATGCAGATGCGCCAGCAGGGTGCCGCCAGGATGCGGGATGCGGTCCGCGCCGTGCTCGCGCAGGAAGGTGTCGATCTGTTCGCGGTCGACAGAACTGGTTCGGGTTCGGGACATGCCGGGTTCCTCTCGGAGTATGGTCGACACCCGTCCGGGGGCTCCGCGACATTCGGAATGCGGAGCAGCGGGACAGGTTGCCGCCAGTGGGCCCACCCTGATCTTCCGCGCTATCCGGTGACCGGGTCAATCCCCGCCCGGCCGGACGAGACCGGATTCATAGGCGAGCACGACCAGCTGCGCCCGATCGCGCGCCCGCAAGGTGCCCAGTAACCGGCTGACGTAGGTCCGGGCGGTCGCCGGGCTGATGTGCAGGCTGGCGCCGATCTCGGAGTTGTTCTCCCCCAAACCGACTCGGGTCAGCACCTGGCGTTCGCGCGGGGTGAGATCGGCGATGAGCTCGGGCCGGACGCCACCGGATTCCCGGGCCACCCGATCCAGCAGTGTGCGCGTGACCGCGGGCGCGAGCAGCGCGTCACCGTGGGCGACCGTCCGGATGGCGGTCCGGAGTTGTTGCGGGCTCAGATCTTTGAGCAGATATCCGGACGCGCCCGCCCGAATCGCACCGAGAATGTCCTCGTCCTCGTCGAAGGTCGTCAGCATCACCACACGAACGTCCTGGAGCGCGGGATCACCGACGATCTGCCGGGTGGCCTCGATCCCGTCGACCCCCGGCATGCGGATGTCCATGAGCACCACATCGGGTATCGAATGCCGTACGACCGCAAGACCGTTCGCGCCATTGTCGGCCTCCGCGACGACCGCGATATCGCCGTCGTGTTCGGCCAGGGTGCGCAGACCGGTCCGAACCAGCTCCTGGTCGTCCACGACCACGATGCGAATCATTGGACCGCCTCGAGCGGAATACGCGCTCTGACAGCAAAGCCCGATGTCCCGGCGGGCCCCGTGGTGAGCGTGCCGCCCAATAGCCGGACCCGCTCCCGCATTCCGGCCAGGCCATGGCCGCAGTCCCCGTTCGAACCGGGTTCCGCTCTGCCATTGTCGATCACGGCCAGGTGCAGCGCGCCGTCCGCGATGTCGGCGACGACCCGCGCCTCGGTGGCGTGCGCATGCCGGACCACATTGGTCAGCGCCTCCTGCACCAGCCGGTACGCGGTGGCGTCCACCTGCGGCGGAAGTTCGCGCTCGAGAGCGGATCCGGGCTCGAACGTCACCGCGACCCCGGCCCCGCGAGTGTCGGCCGCCAGCGCGGGAACTTCGGCCAGGCGCAATACTTTTCGCGCATCCACGCCTTCGTCACGCAGCATTCGGACCATGGCCCGCACGTCCCGCAGCGACCGTCGGCTGGTGTCGCGGATATGTCCCACGGCCGTGCGCACGGCGGCATCGTCGCGCCCGATCGCCTCGGCCGCCACCCCGGCCTGCACCGAGATCAAGGCCATGAGATGCCCGACCGTATCGTGCAGATCTCGCGACAAGCGCTCCCGTTCGGTCCGCAACCGCAGTTCGGCCTGCCGGGCCACCTGTTCGCTTGTGAGACGGCCGATTTCGGCCTGCTCCAGCGTCCGCAACCGCCGCGACCGCACCGCGAAACCCAGGGCCAGGGCGGTCACGATCAAGGCGACGTTCGAAACACCCTCGTAGCCAACGAGATAGGCGGCCGATTCACCGTCGTTGAGCCGATACCAGAGCGCCACAGCGTAAACGAGCGCGGCCGCTCCCACGGCCCACCACATCTGGCCCGCGTCAGCGGCGGCGAACAGCGCCCCCGCCAGCGGCACCGCCACCCCGATGGGCGGGTACCGCAGGGCGTAATAGCCGAAGATGCCCGCCACCGTCACGACCACGACGAGCACCGGAAATCGCCTGCGCACCAGCATCGATGCCCCGAACCCGGCCGCGAACAGATACGCGAACACATCCGGGCTCCGATGCCCGCCCTGCCCGAGCGCGATGATCAGGGCGATGGCCGCGGCGAGCACCCCACCCAGCAGCAGATCCGCTGGCCGGGATCCGATCCCGCCCAGCCCTCGCCCGCGCGCCGCCATAGCGCCATGATACGAAGCCGTTCCGGAGGCGGCATGCTGCCGAAGGCGATGGCGCCCGTCGCTTCCCGACGTACTCCCCAGTCCCCCAGCTACGACATCACCGCTGCTCACAGCCGGATGTCCGACCGAACGGGCCGCACTACCGTCCCACCCATGACGTATCGAATCCCCGCGATCATTCTCGGCGGCTACGCCACGGTCGCCTTCTTCGTATTCTCGGCGACCGTGGCCGAAACCTGGCTGCTCTATCCGAACATCTTCCGCGACATCCCCGAATCGCTGGTGCTGACCGAGCAGTTCATGAGCGTGATCGCAGTGGGCGATGTCATGCGCCCACTCGGCGGTGTCATGACCCTGTCCGCACTCATCGCGCTCGCAGCCGCGCTCCGGTATCGGATCGGCCGCCGCTGGCTGGGTTGTTCACTGGCCGCACTGCTGAGCGGCCAGTTCCTGCTGTCGATCCTCTACCTGTGGCCCCGCGCCTCGATCCTGTTCGACGACAGAGCCCAGCACACCGCCGACGAAATCGATCGAGCCGCAACAGAATTCGTGACCGGCCAGTACCTCAGGATCGCCGCCGCCGGCCTGGCGGCCGGGTTCGCGGTGCTGGCCGCCCTGCAATGTCATCGCGCGCTGGCGCTCAGCGCGGTTCCAGAATCACGACAGCCGTCTCGGCCGGCCTGAGCGCCGCGTACGCGTCGAGATCCCGGTCGATCTCGCGCCACCGCTCCCACAGCCGCACCCGCTCCTCGCCCGAAGCGGCCCGCCCGCGCACCCCCTGCGTGCGACTCCCCGAGACCTCCACCGTCGCTGAAGGCTGCGCCTGCAGGTTGAGCCACCAGGCCGGTTCACCCGCACCCCACCCGTTCATGGCGAGGGTGACCAGATTCGGCCCGTCCTCGAAGTAGCCGAGCATGACACTGCGTTCCCGCCCGCTCCGGCGTCCGACGGTGGTGAGCCGCATGGTCCCCCAGTGCGTCCGATCCTTGGGGCGCGACAACCCGATCCGGCCGCGCGTGACCCCATACAGCGCGCGATGCGCCCGCCAGAAGAAGTGAATGAACCAGCGCGGCGGCAGGAAGGGTGTGCGGCGGGATTCACGCGACATGACGTGGCCTTTCGACTCGACCCGAGGCCATCATGTCACGCCCGCCGGTCACCCGATCCGGTATTGCTCCTTGGACAGGGTGAACGCGTGCGCACCGCGACTGCACCGCAGCTCGGCCGCACTCGGCAGGCATTCGGTGCTGTTGTCGGTGCTCAGCCAGAATTGGTTGTACTGCAGCACGGGCAGATTCGGTTCGAACAGGGTGTCCATCAGGCAGATGACCTCGCGATCGTTCGCCGTCAGCCGCACGCCGAGGTTCTTGCCCCGGCACTGGGTCCCGGTCCATTCCGGCGCGGCGAAACTGTATTCGCGAATCTCGCAGATGACCCCTTCGTTCAGGTTCTTGCACGCGATGTTCCCGCTGGGTGTCTGCCACTTCTGCCAGTGCACCGCCGAATCCGCTCCGGCGCCGCCCGCCGCTCCTGTCACCGCGGCCGCCGCCACCGACACGCTGAATCCGATCACTGCCATCGCACGAGAAATCATGACCCGAACCATGATCGACCCCGCTAACAGCCGGATTATCGCCGGCTCAACACCGCAGGCCCGCCCCGGAATCCGACGCGATGCCGGATTGAGCGCGGAAAACCGTGGCGGACAGTATCATTGATTGTCTCCGGAGTGTGGCGAAACCGACGGTTCCCTTCGATTGGTGGCATGCGACTCGGCGATCCGAGCCTGTGCCGATGCGAGAGGCTGGATGCGTCATGGGCAGCAAACATGCACGTCGCGGGTTGGCACGGTGGGCGGCGGTGGCCGGTCTGGCGGTAGCCGGAATCCTCACCGCGATTCCGGCGCAGGCCGACCCACTCTGGCCGGGCGGTCCCGATATTCCGGGCGTACCCCCGCTGATTCCGAGCCCGGCGGTGCCGGTGTTCGCCCCCTGTTCCGCAGAAACCCGGCTCTGCCTGCGGCTGTCCACCAATGAGATGTGGCTGATGGAGGACGGCAAGGTCACCTACGGCCCGGATGTCATGTCGCACGGCCGGCCCGGGTACGAGACGCCGCCCGGCACCTTCCGGGTCGCGTTCAAACGCGAGGACCACTGGAGCACCCTGCATCACGTGCCCATGAAGTGGGCCGTGTTCTTCAATGGCGATATCGCCACCCACATCGGTCCCACCGAGGAACAGTCGCACGGCTGCATCCGCATGACCCCGGTGGGCGCCGAACGCACCTTCTATCACCTGAATCCGGGCGATATCGTGCAGGTCGTGAATTGATCCGCACCGCTTGACCTTCCGCGAGCGGGTGTGCGGTCAGTGCGAGTCACGGTCCTGCAGGAGCGAATTCGCCAGCACCGACACCTTCTCGCGCACCGGGTCGCCGTGTCCGGGCACGAGCACCTCGGCGTCGTAGGCCGCCAGTGACCGCGCGGCCGCGCGGGTGGCCTGCTCGTCGTGGTTGAACACGGTCGGCAGCACCTGCGGTCCCGCGTGCGGGGCGATGGGATGCCCGCTGACCAGGGTGTCGCCACTGAACAGCACGCCCTCGGCGGGCATCAGGAACGAGGTGTGCCCGACGGTGTGCCCCGGCGTCGGGATGGCCACCAGCCCGCCGGGCAGCTGGGCGAGGGTTTGCGCGTCGGTGGAGGTGGCCGACGGAATCTTCATTCCGATATGCCAGGTCACCGCGCGCAGCGTCTGGAACACCCATCGCGCCCCGCGCAGGCTGCCGAGCTGCTGCACCATCTCCAGCGGCGTGATCTGCTGGAGGAATTCCCGTCGCGCGTGCGGAACCTCGGCCGCACCGGTGTACACCGGCACGCCCGTCGCCTCGACCAGGGCCGGAATCCCGCCCATGTGATCGAGGTGCGCGTGGGTGAGCAGCACCGCGGCCACATCCGAGAGCTGATGCCCGATCTCGCGCACCGACTTCAGCAGATCTCCGGAGTCGGCCGGATAGCCGGCGTCGATCACGGTCACCCCCGAACCGTCGCTCACCAGAGCCCAGTTCACGTTCGTGCCGCGGACCGCGTACACCGAGTCCGATACCTGTTCGATGCGCATCTCGAGCCTTGCCTCCCGTTGCGAGTTTTCCCGACTCTATGGCCCGGAGCATCATCCGCGCATCACGCGGGCAGTGAGCAAGAACCGTCAAGCGAGCCCGGCAGCGCACTTGGCAAACTGTTCGTGTGCCCAAGAACGGACGAGATCGGCTGCGAGAACTCCTCGATGCCGTACTACGCGAGGAGAACACCAGCCTCGATGAGATGGCGGCGGACGCGTACGTGTCCCCCTTCCATTTCACCCGGCAGTTCTCGCGCGGCACCGGTGAGTCACCGGTCGCACTCAAGCGGCGTGTCCTGCTGGAACGCGCGGCCTGGGAATTGTCGACCGGTGAGTCGGTGACCGAGGTGGCGTTCGCGGCCGGATACGACTCGGTGGAGGGTTTCAGCCGCGCGTTCAGCAGGGCGTTCGGGCATCCGCCCAGCGCCACCACGCGGGACAGACGCCGCCGCTGGCTATCGGCAGGCAATGGCATCCACTTTCATCCGCCCATGTCGCTGTGGGTGGAGAACGCACCGAAAGGAAAGACCGGGATGGATCCCACCACCCTGCTGGTGCACCACGATATCGAGGACACCCGCGAACTGCTGAGCGCAGCAAGCAAACTCAGCGAGGAGCAGTACCGTCGCGTCCGGATTCCGGATTTCACGGTCGAGACCTTCCGTGGCACGGAGGAATCCATCGCCACGGTGCTGGAGCACCTGATCGAATCGAAGGAAGTGTGGCTCGCCGCCATCGACGGCGAGGACCTGCCGGGCGCGCAATCCGGCGCCATCGACGATCTGGTGCGCCGCCACGACCGGGTGACCGCGCGCTGGCTCGACACCATCCGGGAGATCGACCAGCGCGGCGGCTGGGACGACACCCTCATCGACGCCCTGTGTGATCCGCCCGAGAGCTTCGTGCTCGGCAGCGTCATCGCACATGTGCTGAGTTACTCCGCGCATCGCAGACATCTCGTCCGCTACTGGCTGCACACCGAATACCCCGGCACCGCAATCGAACTCGGCGCCGGTGATCCCATCGACTGGCTACGTAAGAGGAACTGACATGACCTTCAAGACCGTCTTCCACACCGCCGTCAGCCTGGACGGCTTCCTCGCCACGGCCGATCACAACCTCGACTGGCTGCTGTCGCGGCACTCCGATCCGGACGGCCCGCTCGGCCTCAACCACTTCACCGCCAATGTGGGCGCCATCGCCATGGGCGCGAGCACGTACCGGTGGGTCATCGACCATGACAAGGGCCCTTGGCCTTTCACCATGCCCAGCTGGGTCTTCACTCATCGCGAGTTCCCCGAGTTCACCGACAACCGCGACGTCCGCCTGACCGCCGATCCGGTGGATGTGGTGCACAAGCAGATGGCCGAAGCCGCCGGCGGCAAGGACATCTGGCTCATGGGTGGCGGCGAGCTGGTCGGCCAGTTCGCCGACCACGGCCTGCTGGACGAGATCGTCGTGTCCATCGCGCCGGTCACCCTGGGCGCGGGCGCACCGCTGCTCCCGCGCCACCTCGAACTGAAGACCGAAGAGGTCGCCCACAATGGCGACTTCGCCTGTGTCCGTTACTCGGTCGTGCGCTGATCCCGTCGCACCACGCCGACCGCTTTGCGGGCGGCCACCAGCACCGGATCCCACACCGGTGAGAACGGCGGCGCGTAGCCGAGATCGAGGGCGACCATCTGCTCGACGGTCATGCGGGCGGTGAGGGCGACGGCGGCGACATCGATGCGCTTGCCCGCGCCCTCCCGGCCCACGATCTGCACGCCGAGCAGCCGCCCGCTGCGGCGCTCGGCGAGCATCTTCACCGCCATGGGGGCCGCGCCGGGGTAATAGCCGGAGCGGCTGGTGGATTCGATGACCACGGTGACGTACTGGAGGCCGACGGCGCGCGCGTCCTGCTCCAGCAGACCGGTCCGGGCGACCTCGAGATCGCACACCTTGCTGACCGCGGTGCCCACGACGCCCGGGAAGGTGGCATAGTCGCCGCCCACGCCGGAGCCGATGATCTGGCCGTGCTTGTTGGCGTGCGTGCCCAGCGGAATGTGGCGCAGGGATCCGGAGACGAGATCGAGGACCTCGACGCAATCGCCTCCCGCCCAGATGTTCTCGTGGCCGCGCACCCGCATGGCGAGGTCGGTCAGCAGCCCGTCGTGCGGGCCGAGCGGCAGACCGGCGGCGCGGGCCAACTCGGTGGCGGGGCGCACGCCGATGCCGAGAACCACTATGTCGGCGGGGTATTCGGCGTCCGCGGTGGCGACCGCATTCGCCCGCCCGTCCGCGCCGGTGCGGATGGCGGTCACCTCGGCGTCGGTGACGACCTGAATCCCCATGCCCTCCATGGCTTTCCGGATGAGCTCACCCATATCCGGATCCAGCGTCGACATGGGCTGCGGGCTGCGGGTCACCATGGTGACCTCGTAGCCGCGATTGATCAGGGCTTCGGCCATCTCGACGCCGATGTAGCCCGCGCCCACCACGACCGCGCGGCGGCCGGGAATCGAGTTCAGGCTGTCGATGAGGGCCTGCCCGTCATCGAGGGTCTGCACCCCGTGCACGCCGGCCGCGTCGATGCCCGGCAGCGGCGGCCGGATCGGCGTCGCTCCGGTGCCGAAGACGAGTTTGTCGTAGTCCCACCAGGATTCGTCGCCGGTCTCCAGATCCCGCGCCCGCACCCGCCGCCCGTCGATATCGATCTCCGCCACCTCGGTGCGCAAGCGCAGATCGATGTCGCGGGCCCGGTGTTCCTCCGGCGTGCGCGCGATGAGATCGTCGCGGGAGTCCACGTGGCCACCCACCCAGTACGGAATGCCGCACGCCGAATACGAGGTGAAGTGCCCGCGTTCGAACACCACGATCTCGAGTTCCGCGGCGTTTCTCAGCCTGCGCGCCTGTGACGCCGCCGCCATTCCGGTCGCATCCGCTCCGATGATCACCACGCGTTCGGTCATGCGGCCCACGTTACGACGCGCGGCCCGCGTGTGGCCGCACGCAGGCCGGGTATGGCGTGAGCCATGAGGTTGTTCGCACTGCCGTCACCACCGATCGGCGAGGTCTCCGAATGGGTCAGCCGCCAGGTCCGCGACCGGGTGCCCGAGGGCGATCTGGGCCGCCGGGATCCCGATTACATTGCCCGCGTGACCGGTCCGGCCTGGCGGGCCGCCCGGCTGTACTTCCGCGCGGAGGTCCGCGGCCTGGACCGCATCCCCGCCTCCGGCCCGGTCCTGGTGGTGGGCAATCATTCCGGCGGCAATGTCTCCCCCGAGGTGCTGGTGACGACCCTGGCGTTCACCCGCCATTTCGGCCCCGATCGGCCCTTCTATCAGCTCGCCCACAATCTGGTGATGGCCGCGCCGCTGCTCGGTGACGCCGCCGCCAAATTCGGCACCCTCGCCGCCAATCCGGAGAATGCCCGGCTGGCGTTGCGCAGCGGGGCGGCGGTGCTGGTGTATCCGGGCGGTGACTGGGAGGTGCATCGCCCGGCCTGGGAGGAGGCTCGCATCGATTTCGCGGGCCGCACCGGCTTCCTGCGGCTGGCCTGGCAGGAGCGGGTGCCGATCGTCCCGATGATCAACTACGGTGCGCACGAGAATCATCTGATCCTCACCCGGGGCGACCGCATCGCCCGGTTCCTGCGGCTGGACAAGATGCTGCGGCTCAAGGTGTTTCCCATTTCCCTGGCGCTGCCGTGGGGGGTGAACATCAGCGATCTGGCCGGGCACCTGCCGCTGCCGACGAAGGTGACCGTCGAATTCCTGCCGCGCATCGACCTGCGCGAGGCGCTGGGCGGTGCTGCCGATCCGGAGAGCGCCTACGACTATGTCACCGGTGTGATGCAGGCGGAGCTGACCCGGCTGTCCGGCGAGCACACCTACCCGGTGATCGGCTGACCTACCTGCTGGTCAACGCTCCTTCGATCACATTCCACAGGCGGGCGGACGCATCGTCCACCGACGGTCGCGGGTCGCGGCGCAGCAGATCGGCGATGCCGTATTTCAGGGCCCCGATAATGCAGGCCCCGGCCAATTCCGGATCGATGGCCGCGTCGATATCGCCGTCGCGCTGACCCTGCCGGATATTGCGGCCCGCCGAAGCGGTGAGCCGGGCCAGCGCACCGGCTTCCAGTTCCGCCACCTCGGGCTCCATGACGATTCGGCTGAGCAATAATTCGGCCAGCGGATCACCGAAGTGGTAGGCCACGAAGTGCCGTGTGCGCACCCGTTCCCGATCACCCCAGTGCCCGCCCGCGGGCAGCGTGTCGTCGGCGATGGCCGCCACCAGCCCCCGATGGAACTCCTCGTAAACAGCCACCAGCAGACCGGCTTTGGAGCCGAAGTGGTGATACAGCGCCCCGGTGCTGAGCCCGGAGCGCCGCTTGAGGGCGTGCAGATCGACCACGCCGTTGCCGTCCAGGAGTTCGGCGCGGGCGGCGTCGAGGAGTTGTTGACGTCCCAGGGGTGCGCGTGCCACAGTCGGACAATAACAGAACTCAGTTATGTTTCGGATCGGAGGGCGTCATGGGCGCCGAAGTGTCATCGGTCGTCGATCTGTCCGGAGATCTCGCCGGCACCTATCGCCATACGCGAAGCAGCGGGCACACAGTCGATTCCGCCGTCGTGGACGCGGATCTGGCGGCGGTGCTGCGCGAGGGCTACGTGATCCTTGAGGGCCTGCTCGACGCCGGGGAGCTGGCGCAGATCCGCGCCGAGGTGGCGCCCATGCTGGAACGCACCGGCCGCAACAACTTCGAAGGCCATGCCACGCAACGCGTGTACAGCATGCTCAACAAGACGCGCAGCTGCGATCGGGTCGTGGCGCACCCGCGGGTGCTGGCGCTGCTGGACCGGCTGCTCATGCCGAACTATCTGCTGTCGATGATCCAGGCCATCAATATTCTGCCGGGCGAGGCGGCGCAGATGCTGCACACCGACGACGGCTTCTATCCGCTCCCCCGGCCCCGGAAGGCGTTGAGCGCGGCCACCATCTGGGCCATCGACGAGTTCACGGCCGACAACGGCGCGACCGACATCGTGCTCGGCAGCCACGAATGGGGCGATCGGCTGCCGTCCGGGGACGAAGAGCGCGTGCCTGTGGTCATGCCCGCGGGTTCGTGCGTGTTCTTCCTCGGCACCCTGTGGCACGGCGGCGGCGCGAACCGCTCCGCCGCACCACGTCTGGCGCTCACCGCGCAATATTGCGAGCCGTGGCTGCGCCCGCAGGAAGCCTTCACCCTGTCCACCCCGCACGACATCGTGCGCGCGGTCGGCGAGGACATCCGCCGCATGCTGGGCTACAGCATCCACCCGCCGTTCATCGGCCAGGTGAACGGGATGCATCCCAAGCGACTGCTGGAAACGGATGTCCCCGAGGACCTTTAGCGATTACAGCGGCGTCACGTACGCGCCGGAGATGCCACCGTCGACCAGGAACTGCGAGGCGGTGATGAAGGAGGAGTCGTCGCTGGCCAGGAAGGCGACGGCGGCGGCGATCTCCTCCGGCTGGGCGAAGCGGCCCAGCGGAATGTGCACCAGCCGGCGCGCGGCCCGCTCGGGATCCTTGGCGAACAGCTCCTGCAGCAGCGGCGTGTTCACCGGTCCCGGGCACAGCGCGTTGACGCGAATGCCATTGCGCGCGAACTGCACTCCCAGTTCCCGGCTCATGGCCAGCACCCCGCCCTTGGAAGCGGTGTAGGAGATCTGCGAGGTGGCCGCGCCCATGACCGCCACGAACGACGCGGTGTTGATCACCGAGCCTCTACCGCGTTCGAGCATGTGATTGATGGCGTACTTGCTGCACAGGTACACCGAGGTGAGGTTCACCTCCTGCACGCGCCGCCACGCCTCGAGGCCCGTGGTGAGGATCGAATCGTCCTCCGGCGGTGAGATTCCCGCATTGTTGAATGCGATGTCGAGCCCGCCGTAGGTGTCCACGGCGGTCTGGAACAACGCTTCGACCTGCGCCTCGTCGGTGACGTCGACCTTCACGTACAGGCCGCCGACCTCGGCGGCGGCAGCCTCGCCGCTGGTGGCGTCGATATCGGCGACCACCACCTTCGCGCCCTCCTGGGCGAACCGGCGGACGGTGGCCAAGCCGATGCCGCTGCCGCCGCCGGTGACGACCGCGACTCGATCCTGTAAGCGCTGCAACACATCTCCTTCGGGTGGGTGGGTGGTCCGACGGGCTCGGCGGTCAGTCGGTGGCGATGAAGACGTTCTTGGTCTCGGTGAAGGCGCGCGCGGCATCGGGGCCGAGTTCACGGCCGAGCCCGGACTGCTTGAAACCGCCGAACGGGGTCCAGTACCGCACGGAGGAGTGCGAATTCACCGACAGGTTCCCGGATTCCACCGCACGCGAGACGCGCAGCGCACGGCCGACGTCGGAGGTCCAGATGGAACCGGACAGGCCGTACTCGGTGTCGTTGGCGATGCGGATGGCGTCCGCCTCGTCCTCGAAGGGCAGCACGGCCACCACGGGGCCGAACACTTCCTCGGTGAGCAGCCGGTCGGCGGGCGAGGTGGGCAGGACCACCGTGGGCGCGAACCAGAATCCCGGTCCGTCGGGCCGGGTTCCGGTGAACGCGATCTTGGTCGACGGTTCGATGAATCCGGCGACCTGGTCGCGGTGCGCGGCCGAGATGAGCGGGCCCATCTCGGTGGCCGCATCGCCGGGATCGCCGACGCGCACGCCCTTCACCGCCGGTTCCAGCAGCTCCAGGAACCGGTCGAAGACACTGCGCTGCACCAGAATTCGCGAACGCGCGCAGCAGTCCTGCCCGGCATTGTCGAAGACCGCGTACGGCGCGGTGGCCGCCGCCCGCTCCAGATCGGCGTCGGCGAACACGACATTGGCGCTCTTGCCGCCCAATTCGAGGGTCACCCGCTTCACCTGCTGGGCGCAGCCGGCCATGATCTGCTTGCCCACCTCGGTGGAGCCGGTGAACACCACCTTGCGCACGGCCGGATGGGTGACGAAGCGCTGCCCGACCACCGAACCCTTGCCGGTGACGACCTGAAAGACGTTCTCCGGCAGGCCCGCTTCGAGGGCGAGTTCGCCGAGCCGGATGGCGGTGAGCGGGGTCAGCTCCGCCGGTTTGAGCACCACGGTATTGCCCGCCGCGAGCGCGGGCGCGAAGCCCCAGGCCGCAATGGGCATCGGGAAGTTCCACGGCACGATCACCCCGACCACGCCGAGTGGTTCGTGGAAGGTGATGTTCACGCCTCCGGCGACCGGAATCTGATTGCCCAGCAGGCGTTCCGGCAGTCCGGCGCTGTAGTGCAGCACATCGCGCACATTGCCCGCCTCCCAGCGCGCATTGCCGATGGTGTGGCCCGCATTGGTCACCTCCAGGCGGGCCAGATGCTCGAGGTCGGCGTCGACCGCGTCGGCGAAGCGGCGCAGTAGCCGGGCGCGGTCCCCCGGTGCGAGCGCACGCCACCCGGCTCCCGCCTGCTGCGCTCGCGCGATGGCCGCGTCGGTGGCGGCCTCCGACGCCGCCTCGATGGTGGTCACGACCTCCTCGGTCGCGGGGTTGATCACCTGGGCCGAAGTCACCGGCCACGCTCCTTTCCGTATGTCGTCGCCGCCGTCACCAGGGCTGTCATGAGCCGGTGATCGGTCGCATCCGCTTCCGGATGCCATTGCACTCCCAGCAGGAACGATCCCGTGCGCGCCTCGGCCGCCTCGATGGTGCCGTCTGCGGCGTGGGCGCTCGCGGTCAATCCGGGGGCGAGGGTGTCGATGGCCTGATGGTGGTGGCAGTGCGCGGTCACCTCGTGCCCGATGATCGACGCGACCTGGCTGCCGTCGCAGGTCGTCACGGGGACGGGGTGGAACACTCCCGGGGTGGGATTGTGGTCGGTGTGGCCGAGCACGTCCGGAAGATGCTGCTGCAGGGTCCCGCCCAGGGCGACGTTCACCAATTGCAGTCCGCGGCAGACGGCCAGCACCGGCATCGATCGCCGGTGCGCCAGCGCGAACAGCTCGAACTCGAAATCGTCACGGTCGGAACGGATTCCGCCGGTGGCGGGGTGGGCCTGCGCACCGTAGCGCGCGGGGTCGATATCCGAGCCGCCGGTGAGCACGACACCGTCTAGCCGATCCACCAGGACGTCGGAGGGCACGCCCAGCGGCGGCAGCAGGACCGGTATCCCGCCCGCCGCGTGCACCAGGTCGACATAGCCGCGCGGCAGCAGCGCGCAGTCGATATCCCAGGCCCGGAACCGCGCCCGTTCGGCATAGGTGGGCAGGCCGATGACCGGCCGGTACACCGAATCCGCCGCCGGTTCAGAGTCGTTCGAAGCCACGAACCCGCTCCCAATCGGTGACGGCGGCATCGAAGGCGTCGAGTTCGACCTGTGCCGCATTGCGGTAGTGCCGGACCACATCGTCGCCGAAGGCCCGCTGCGCGATCTTGCTCTCGCCCAGCAGGTGCGCGGCGTCGCGCAGGGTGCGCGGCACCCGTGGCCGGTCGGAACGGTAAGCGTTGCCGTGGAATTCGGGCTCCAGGGGCAGTTCGTTCTCGATGCCGTGCAGCCCCGCCGCGATGGTGGCGGCCACGGCCAGATAGGGATTCACGTCCGCGCCCGGCACCCGGTTCTCGAAGCGCAGCGACGGACCGTGCCCGACGACCCGCAGCGCGCAGGTTCGATTGTCCCGTCCCCAGGCCACGGCCGTCGGCGCGAAGCTGCCCGCCTGGAACCGCTTGTAGGAGTTGATATTCGGGGCCAGGAAATAGGTGAGCTCGCGCAGCCCGTCCAGCTGCCCGGCCAGGAAGTGCCGCATGAGCGCGGATTCACCGCCCTCCCCGGCGAAGACCGGCTCGCCCGCCTCGGTGCGCAGACTCAGGTGGATGTGGCACGAGTTGCCCTCACGCTCATTGTATTTGGCCATGAACGTGATGCTGCGGCCGTCCTGGGCCGCGATCTCCTTGGCCCCGGTCTTGTAGATGGTGTGGTTGTCGCAGGTCACCAGCGCCTCGTCGTAGCGGAAGGCGATCTCGTGCTGGCCGGGATTGCACTCCCCCTTGGCCGACTCCACATACATTCCCGCGCCGGACATTTCATTGCGGATGCGGCGCAGCAGCGGTTCGATGCGCGCGGTCCCCAGCATCGAGTAGTCGACGTTGTACTGATTGGCGGGCCGCAGATCCCGGTATCCGCCGGTGTAGGCCGCCTCGTAACTGTCGTCGAACACCAGGAATTCGAGCTCGGTGCCGACGTAGGCGTACAGGCCGTGCTCGGCCAGCCGATCCAGCTGCGCGCGCAACACCTGCCGGGGCGAGGCCGTCACCGGTCCCCCGCCGGGTTCCCCGTGCGCGTCCAGCCGCTCCACATCGCAGAGCACCAGCGCGGTGCCCGGCCACCACGGCACCAGGCGTAGCGTCGAAACATCCGGTCGCAGAACGAAATCCCCGTAGCCGGTGTCCCACGACGAGCTGGCGTAGCCGTCGACGGTGGTCATGTCCACGTCCACCGCGAGCAGATAGTCACACGCCTCGGTGGCGTGGTCGAGCACCTCCTCCACGAAATACCGTGCGGAGCAACGCTTTCCCTGCAACCGCCCCTGCATGTCGGTCATGGCGACCAGGACGGTGTCGATCGTCCCCGCATCGACCCGCTCCAGCAGATCGGCAACACTCAACATCCCGCTACGCATCACGACGACCCCTCTCGGCATCAACATGATCAAACTAAGCGACCGGAGCCCCGCGCGTGCCCGAATCGCCATTCATCGTGACCGTGTCGAACGGCCCGTTCTGAACAGGCACTATGCTTCTGTTCCCATGGCTCTCAGCGCGACACTGCACACCTTCACGGTCACCCTCGCCGACGTCGATCGCGGCGTCTACGAGGAGATCGAACTGCGCGTCGCCCGCCACCCGTCGGAGAACGACGAATTCATGCTCACCCGTATCCTCGCCTACTGCCTGGAATACGAGGAGGGCATCACCTTCAGCGAGGGCGGCGTGTCGTCCACCGACGAACCGGCCGTTCTGGTGCGCGACCTCACCGGGCGGGTGACCGCGTGGATCGAAGTGGGTGCGCCCGACGCCGATCGGGTGCACCGCGGCAGCAAGCTGGCCGGGCGGGCAGCGGTCTATACGCATCGGGATCCGGTGAAGGTGCTGGCGCAGCTGTCCGGCAAGCGGATTCACCGGGGCGAGGACGTTCCCGTCTACAGCTTCGATCGCGAGTTCATCGCTGCCGCCGTCGCCGTCATCGAACGCCGCAACACCATGACCGTGTCGGTGACCGAGCGCGTGCTGTACCTGGATATCAACGGCGTGAACCTGAGCGCTCCGATCGAGGAACACCGGATCGGATAGCCCCTGCGGCGCAGCCGGATCCGCCGGAATCGAGCGCCGCTTCCCGGCGGCGATCAGCGCCGATGAACCTCGAGGGCGGCCCGGACGCCGCTCTCCAGGGCGCCTTCGATCCACGCGGTATTGAGGCTGGTGTGGTCGCCGGCGAAATGCACCCGGCCTTCGGCAGATCGGGTCGCGAGGTGGTGTTCGTGCAGTTGCCCGGGGGCCGGAATCGCGGCCTCGCCGAGCGCGTAGCGTGCGCGCACCCAGCTCTGTGTGATGCCGACACCGGTGAACTCGCTGTCCACGCGCGCCCCGAACAGTTCGCGCATTCCGGCCAGGGCGAAGTGAATACGCTCGCCCTCGGTGAGTGAATCCCAGCGCATCGCATCGTCGGCGAAGGTGTAGGAGGCCAGCACCACGCCGCCCTCGGAGTTCTCGACGTGCGAGGGGAAGAACAGGGATCGGTTCGGCAGGTCGGTGGCGCAGCGTCCACCCCGGAATCCGGCCGGGCCCTGCTCCCAGAAGCGAGTCTTGAACTCCAGCAGTACTTTTGTGGCCGCGTCATGGTGCATTTCGATGATGGCGCGCCGCTTGTCGTAGGACAGCGCCGGCTCGAAGGTGCAGAAGCGGGCCGCGCTCAGCGGGATGGCCACGATCGCGTAATCGGCGTCGAAGGATTCGGCCGGACCGCTCGGTGCGCCGTCCGAGGTTTCGGTGCCGGTCTCGCCGGTGGTCCAGACGCGCACGCCGTGTTCGGTCTGTTCCAGCCGGGTCATGCGCTTGCCCAGCAGGACTGCGGGGCCGAGCCGCCGGGTCAGCGCATCGGTGAGCGAGGCCGTTCCACCGGCGAGCTCCCAGTAGAACGCGCCGACCGGAATCAGGGTGTGGTCGACCAGCGGGAACACGACGCTGTGCCCTAGTCGGGCCGTGAGGTTCTCCAGCGTCCCCACGGTCTCGAGACGGTCTTTCGGCCAGCCCTGATCCTTGAGATAGTCACGCAGCGAATGGTTTTCATGGGTGTCGAGCAGTTCCGTCCAGCGTTCGAGCTGTCGTTCGATCGGCTGATCGCCCAGCGCCGAGGTCTGCCGCAGCGCGCTGCCGAGTACCACCCGGCTGGGCTCGGCCAGTCCACAGCCGAAACTCGCGTGCACCGCACCGGGATTCGCGGCGTATTCGGCCCGAGTGCGGGTCAGCCCGTTCACCCTGATCAGGCTCCGCCCCGCCGATGCCGGGGCCGCGTACTCCGTTCGCGGGCCATTGGTCCATTCCTCGCCGGTGAACGATCGGTAGTACACCGGCGTCGTCGCGGGGGTGACGGTCTCGGGCAGCACGTCGGAGTTGTAGAATGGCCTGCGCCGCACTCCCAGTTTGTCCGCCAGGGCCAGCACCATGGGATGCGCGCTGGACAAGCGCATGGCTCCCGCCTCGGCGTAGAGGTCCTTGTCGGCGAACACGCCGCGCAGGGTCTTCACCCGACCGCCCGTGCGATTCCCATTGGCCTCCAGCACCGTAACCTGATGGCCCGCATCGGCCAGCAGATTCGCCGCGCTCAACCCCGCCGGGCCCGCGCCCACGACAATGATCTTCTTCCGCGTATTCGTGGCGGGCAGTCCGGTATCGACGAGCACTTTCAAATACGCCAGGGTCAGATCCTCCCCGCGCTCGCCGACCCCGAGCAACTCCCGCGCCAGGGTATGGCTGGTGCCTCGCGGGAGGCCATCGACGGCCCCTTCCCCACTGGCCCGCGCGCACGCCGCCACACCGGACGCGGCCATTCCCGCCAGCGCGGTGCGCAACAGCTGACGTCGCGATACTCCGCCGATCGACATTCCCATCCTCCCGACACGCCCCATTGCCGTAGCGGCATATTCGTTACCGACCCGCATCCGGATTGGCGGCAGTACGGTGCGAGTAAGGAATTCACCGTCGGTTGTTTCTCACATATGGGGTTTTCGTGCCGGAATCTAATGATCAATTCGCTGAAATCTCGACCGCCGCTCCGACATTCGTCTTCGTCCACGGTTTGACAAGCAACAGTTTCTATTGGGCGCCCGTGGTCCGCGAACTCGCGTTGCTCGGCCATCGCTCGCTGCCCGTCGATCTGCCCGGCCACGGTCTCGACGCGCCCATCCCGCCGTCGTACCAGGCGCAGGACATCGACGCCTTCGTCGCTTCGCCCTCACCCCTGTCGGCAATCACCGTGCAGGACAATGTCGCTCACGTCATCGAGGTGGTCGAGCAGGTGCGCAGGCACGGCCCGGTCGTCCTGGTGGGCCACAGCCTCGGCGGCATCACCATCGGCCTGGTCGGCAATGCGATTCCCGACGCCATCCACCGCATCGTCTATTTGTCCGCCTTCTGCCCCTCCACCGAGGAAGCGCCCAGCGCCATGGCCCTGAGCCAAACCCCCGAGGCCCTCAAGGACGCCCCCGTCCCGGACCCCGAGCATTCCCTCTTCCTCGGCCCCGAACCGATCTCCCGAGGCATCATCCGCTTCAACCTGCGCTCCGCCGACCCTCAGGCCCTCGAAGACTTCCGCCTGACCAATATGCCCGAGGCCACCCTCGACCAACTCCTCACCGTCATGAACTTCGGCATGCAACCCGAAGACGCCGCGCAGACGAACTTCGCCGACGGCCGAGTAGACCCCGACACCTGGGGCCGAATCCCCCGCACCTACATCCGCCTCACCCGGGACAACGTCATCACCCCCGCCCTGGCCACCAAAATGATCGACGACGCCGACCGCCTCACCCCCGCCAACCCCTTCGACGTCCACACCCTGGAGTCCGGCCACATCGGCGCCGTCCTGCGAGCCCGAGAACTCGCCACCATCCTCGACCGACTCCCCTGAATGCAGCGCACCGGGCAGCCCCACCGCCTGCGGCTGCCCGGAAAAGGGCCTTGCAACAAAGGTTGTCGGAGTATGTTGCCCGGATATGGCTGTGTCACCGCCGAATCGGCACGATTCGTACTTTCGGCATGTCATGTCCCGCGCATCCGATGCTGCTACCGAATTGCGGGCAATGGTACCGAAAGCTGTTGCCGCCCGGCTACATTGGAACGAGATGGAGTTGGTGTCCGGCAGCTTCGTGTCCAGCGAGTTGCAAGCGCGCTGTAGCGACATCCTCTATCGCACCCGCTACGACGATCGCGAGGCGTACCTGTACCTGCTGCTGGAGCACCAGAGCAGTTCGGATCCGCTGATGGCGCTCCGGCTCGCCGCATACGAAATCGCATTCTGGCGGCGCTGGCTGCGGGACCACCCGAAGGCGCACACGGTACCGATGGTGTTTCCCGTCGTCCTGTTCTGCGACACCGATGGCGGATCATGGACCGCGCCGATGGATCTGTCCGAGGTGATCGACCTCGACAACGCCGCGCGCGAATCCCTGGCCGAGTACCTGCCGCGCTGGCGATACGTGGTCGACGATCTTGCCGCGGTGGACGTGGAGGCCCTACTGGCCCGCGACCTCACACCGGCAGTGGCCACCTTGTTCTTCCTGCTGAAAACAGCACCTCGGAAAACTCGGCTGGGACTGGAGGACCTCCGGCCGATCATGCGATATCTCCGTATGCTGACGCGCGCCGGTGGCGGGGAACTCGAGGCCGCCCTGACGTACATTCTCAGTATGGGTGACACCGATCGAACGGATCTGGAGCCCGTGGTCGACCAACTCGGACCCCAGGCGAAGGAGGCATTGATGACCACCGCGGAACGACTCGAGGCCAAGGGCCGAGTCGAGGGCCGAGTCGAGGGCCGAGCAGAAGGCCGCGTGGAAGGCCGAGCGGAAGCCCTGCTCGAAGTGCTCACACTGCGGTTCGGAATGGTGCCTGCTCGAATCACCGAAACGATCCACAGTGCGAGCATCGACGAACTTCGAGAGTGGACGGCCCGAACGCTCACCGCCGACTCGATCGACGAGGTATTCGATCGAGGAGGGCTCTAGGAACCGGAGGATCCGCCGGCGGAGAGGGTGCCGAGGGATTGAATGGTGTTCTGCCAGAACTCGGCTCGGGAGAAGCACTTGGCCGGGCCGCCGCTGAGCGAGGCGAAGAGCGAGTACGGGTAGCACTCTTCGGCGACGGGGGTCAGTACTGGGGCCGGAGCCGCGGTCGCGGGGGTCGCGGTGACTATCGAGGCGCACCCGGCCGCCAGAAAAGTGAAAAGAACATGTTTTAACTTCATGGGGTGCATTTCTACGGGGTTCGGCGTGACGACACCAGCCCCGGAAACTCAGGGGCCCGTGACGAACCTCGTCACAGTTGGTTCTGGCAGTAGCGGGAGAGGAAGCGGCGCAGGATCTCGCCGGGGACGGGGACGGATTCCCGGTGACCGAGGGCGATCAGGGCGTCGGCTTCGGCGGGGTCGAAATAGCCTGCGTGGCGGTAGATTTCGATGCGGAGGGCGAGGCCGTCGCCGTCGAGTTCGGGGTGGAACTGGGTGGCGTACATATGGTGGCCTACGCGGATCATCTGGACCGGGCAGCCGGTGGAGGCGGCGAGCAGCACCGCGCCGGGCGGGACTTCCTGACAGGCTTCCTTGTGGCCGACGAAGGCCCGGAAGGACTGCGGAAGGCCGTGCAGCAAGGCGTCTTCGGCAGCGGTGTCGGTCAGTTCGATGGTTTGCGCGCCGGGGGATTCGGCGTAGCGGGCGTCGCTGACCTTGCCGCCGAGCACGTCGGCGAGGATGCCCAAGCCGTAGCATGCGCCCAGGTAGGGGAAGTCCCGGTCGACGATCTCGGCCAGCAGCAGGCGCAGTTTGGGTTCGAAGCGGCGCTGGTAGTCGTATTTGCGGTTCTCGGGGTTGCTCACATTGCTGGGACCGCCGCCGACGATGACCGCCGAATAGTCGTCGAGGTCGACGTCGGGGAAATCCTGATCCATCTGGATGCGCACCACACGGTCCGCATCGAGTGCGCCGATGCGCAGCACAGCGCGGTACTCATCGTCCGCGGCCGCGCGTTCGGGTCGTAGCTGCAGCAGCAGGCAGGGCTTGGGCATGAAACCGATTGTGCGAGATGCGCGGCCCGATTCGGGGATGTCGGCCGAATGTCCGGTATGTGATGGGGGCTTCGGCGGACGCCGAAATCGGCCACGAGACCTATCGGTCTGGTGATACTGTGCGGCCAGTCGGATGGGCGGGCAGGAGCGTGCGGTGCGGTTGGGTGCGCGTGGGAGCGAGTCGAAATGACAACGGGCACACACGATCTCCCCACTCCCGCCGAACTCGGACTGGATGACGAGGAGCGGCCCGCGCGGCGGCTGTCCGGATGGCCGGAGCGGTTCGTGGCGGTGTGCGCGTTCGCCGACGCGATCCTGGTGCTGTGGCAGGTGTTCCGTCCGCTGCCGCAGGGAAGCCAGTACTACCTGGTCATCTTCCTGGCCGTCACACTGCCGCTGATCTTTCTGAGCTACCGGTCCGGGATCCGCTTCCTCGATCGAGAAGACGGTCCGGCGCCGCTGGATTGGGCGCTGGCCGCGGTGGCGCTGGTGGTGTGCCTGTACCCGGTGCTGCCGGTGACCCTCGGCTCCGGCGGCGGCGGATACGACGACTTCCTGGATCGCCAAGGACTGCTGTCGCCGGTCGATGTGGGCATGGGCGCGGTGCTGCTGGCGCTCATTCTCGAAGCCTGCCGCCGGACCACCGGCTGGGTGCTGCCACTGGTGTGCGGAGTGTTCCTGGCCTACGGGTATTACGGCGGACTGCTCCCCCAGAATTGGTCGATCGCGCATCTGGGATTGGACTTCTCGCAGATCGTCGACGCCCTGTACAACTCGGGCAGCGGGTTCTACGGCACGCCCCTCGACGTGACGGCCAGCTATATCGTCCTGTTCACCATCTACGGCGCGGTGCTCGAATTCTCCGGTGCGGCACGGTTCTTCGTGGATCTGTCGGTGGCGGCGTTCCGGCGTTCGGCGAGCGCCGCCGGGCGCACCGCCGTCACCTCTGGATTCCTGCTCGGCACGGTGTCGGGTTCGGGGACCGCGACGGCGGTCAGCACGGGCGCGGTCACCTGGCCGATCCTGCAGCGGGCCGGATACCGTCCGGAGCAGGCCGGTGGCATGCTCGCGGCCGCCGGTGTGGGCGCGATCCTGTCGCCGCCGACCCTGGGGGTGGCGGCGTTCATCGTGGCCGAGTACCTGGAGGTTTCATATCTCACGGTGCTGGCGTGGGCGACCATTCCGACGCTGCTGTACTACCTGGGCATTCTGCTGTCGGTCGAGATCGACGCCCGGCGATTCCATTCGGCCGCGAGAACATCCGAGCGGCCGGAGCCGGCCGACGACGTCGTCCCGGCGTGGAAGCTGCTGCTGCGCTTCGGCTATCACTTCCTGTCGCTCATCATGATCGTCGTCCTGATGATCGCAGGCGTCAGCGCCGCGCGGGCGGTGGTGTACGCGACGGCGCTCGCGTTCGCACTCGCAGTCGCCGATCGCGCGGTGCGGCAACGGAAGTCACCGGGCACCCTGGCGAATCACCTGCGCGCGTTCCTCCGCGACGGCTTCACGGCCCTGTCGACGGGCATCCGCTCGGCGCTGCCCGTGGTGGCGGTGTGCGCCGCGGCCGGGACGATCACCTCGATGACCACCAAAACCGGTCTCGGCGCGGAGATCGCGGCGCTGCTGGTGCGGGCGGGCGAGGCCATCTCCGACAATGCCACCGTCGTGCTGATCTGCACCATTGCCCTTGCCGCCGTGGCGCTTTCGCTGCTCGGCCTGGCCATTCCGGTGACCGCGTCGTTCGTGATCGGCTGGGCCATCATCGGTCCGGCGCTACTGGGCCTGGGCGTGGCCAAACCCGCCGCGGCCATGTTCGTCTTCTACTTCTCGGTGCTGTCGGAGGTCACGCCGCCGACCGCGCTGGCCGCCGTGGGCGCGGCCGCGGTCACCGGCGCGAAACCCGTGCCGACCATGTGGCAGACCCTGCGCTACGCGCTCCCGGCCTTCCTGGTGCCGGTGGTCTTCGTCCTCACCGACTCCGGTGAGCGCCTGCTCGCGCGGGGCCCGGCGCTCGAGATCGCGGCGATCACCGTGATCGTCGCGGCCGGCGTGGCCGCACTCGCCATGGCCACCGGCGGCTGGATCTTCGGCCTCGGCGAGGCCGGGCCCGTCGCCCGCGTACTGGCAGGTCTGGCGGGCCTGATGCTGCTGTACCCGAGCCCCGTCACGGTCGGTCTCGGCGCGGCACTCCTGGTGGCGGCGGCGGTTGTCACCCGGCTGACCGGACCCGCGACGCCGACGGCGGAGAAGGCCGATCCCCTTGCGGCACACGATGTTCACCGGCCCGGGTCGCCGGTCGACAAGGAGGTATGACAGTGAAGCGCTATGTCACGATCGCCGCGGCGGCTCTGGCCACGGCCGGATTGCTCACCGGTTGCGGTGGCCGCCAGGACAGTTCGACCGCCGACAGCGGCGGCGAGGTCACCTGCGAGGTCGCCCAGGACACCCGCATCGCCATCGCCACCGGCAATGCGGGCGGGGTCTACTTCGCCCTCGGCAATGCCTACGCCACCCAGATCACCGAGGCCACCGGCGGCCGGGTGAAGGCCACCGCCGCGGAGACCGGGGCGTCGGTGCAGAACATTCAGCAACTGGTGGCGGGCAACTACCAGGTCGCGTTCGCCCTCGCCGACACCGCCGCCGACGCGGCGCTGGGCACCTCCGGTTTCGAGGGCAAGCAGCCGATTCGCGCGCTCTCGCGCATCTACACCAACTACACGCAGGTGATCGTTCGCGAGGGCCTCGATATCAACTCCGTCGCCGATCTGCGTGGCAAACGCGTGTCCACCGGCTCCCCGAAATCGGGCACCGAGGTGATCGCCCAGCGATTGCTGCGCGCGGCCGGACTGAATCCGGACACCGATGTCTCCGCCCAGCGCCTGGACCTGACCAAGACCGTCGACGGCATGAAGGACGGCTCGATCGACGCCCTGTTCTGGTCCGGCGGCCTGCCGACCCCGAATATCACCGACCTGTTCACCACTGCCGGGAGCAAGGTCCGCTTCCTCGACATCAGCGATCTGCTCGACGAGATGCGGCAGGTGAATCCGGTCTACGAGGCGGGAACCATTCCGGCCGCCACCTACAGCCTGCCCGCTGATGTGAAAACCATCGTGGTCCCCAACCTGCTGCTGGTCCGCGACGATCTCGACGCCAACCTGTCCTGCGTCCTCACCAAGGTCCTCTTCGACCGCAAAACCCAACTGGAGCAGGCGAATCCGGCCGCCAAGGGCATCGAACGCGCCACCGCCCGCAATACCAGCCCGGTCGAACTGCACCGCGGCAGCGACAAGGCGCTGTCCTAGCGCCCGAATAGCTCTGGTTGGATGGACCAGGTGAGCAGCGTGCCTTTCAGATTGATCGGCCCCTTCGGCTTCGAGCAGGTCATGCCGGCGTGGGCCCAGCACTTCCCCCGGTTCGACACCGTGGTCGGCTATTCCGATCTGGGGCACGCCTTCCTCATGAGCACCCGCACCGGCGAGTACGCGATCCTCGACCCGTACAGCCCCGGCACCAAGACCTACGGACCGTTCACCGAGATCACCGACTTCATCGACAAGGTGCTCTTCGATCCGAGCGTCGTCACCTATGTGCTTCAGCCCCAGCATGTTTCCGACATTCGCAAACTGCTGGGACCGCTCGCCGACGACGAGGTCTACATCGCCACCCCGTACCCGTTCCTGGGCGGATCCGAAGCCCCCGGGGCCTACGACAAGGGCGGGGTGTGGGTGTTCTTCGATCTCGTCGCCCAGGCCCACGGCTTCGAGTGACCGATCCGCGCACACCTGGTACCAATTGACGAATGAGCGCTGAAGACATCGACCCGCAGGTCCTCGAACTCGCATCCAAGATCTTCGACATGGCCCGCAGCGGCGACGCGGCCGGCCTGGCCTCCTACATCGAGGCCGGCGTCCCGGTGAACCTCACCAACGACCGCGGCGACACCCTCCTCATGCTCGCCGCCTACTACGGCCACGCCGACGCCGTCACCACCCTGCTCGCCCACGGCGCCGACCCCAATGGCGCCACCGGCAGCGGCCAGACCCCCGTCGCCGGCGCGGTCTTCCACGGCGCCGCCGATGTCGTGAAGGCCCTCCTCGCCGCGGGCGCGGACCTGGACGCCGGCGCCCCGTCCGCCCGCGAGTCCGCCGCCATGTTCGACAAGACCGAATGGCTCGAGGCCATCGAGAAGTCCTGACCTCCGGGAATTTCCCGCCCGCCAGGCCGGTTGCTGCCCACGCAACGACGTGACAGGACAGGATAGATGAACGCATTCAACGAGAACGTGATCGCCGAATTCCGCGCCAACAACGGCAAGGTGGGCGGCCCCTTCGAGGGTCGCGACAATATGGTCGTCATCACCACGACCGGCGCGAAGTCCGGCCGCCAGATCACCAACCCGCTGGTGTTCCTCCCCGACGGCGACCGCATCGTCCTCATCGCCTCCAACGGCGGCGCCGACAAGCATCCCGCCTGGTACCACAACCTGCGCGCCAACCCCGAGCTCACCGTCGAACTCGGCACCGAAACCTACACGGGCAAGGCCGAATTCATCGAAGACCCCGAACGCGGCGAGCTCTACGACCGCATGGTCGAGATCATGCCCCAGTTCGACGATTACCGCACCGGCACCACCCGCCGCATCCCCGTGGTCGCGGTCTACCGTCAGTCCGCCTGACTGGACTCCAAGATCACGGAGCTCTCCTGGCGAAGTTTTGTCCGGATCCCCGCCCTCAGAGCTCCTTGATCTTGCCGAACTTGGCTTCCAGTTCGGCGGCGAGTTCGGGGTCCTGGGCTTGCATTTTCTGGACGTAGGCGACTGCGTCGTCGACGGTTCGCAGGCTTGCGAGGTCTTCGTCGGGGATCTTCACGGTGTATTTGTCCTCGAGTTGCACCGCGATCTCGACCAGGGAGAGCGAGTCGATTTCCAGGTCTTCGACGAAGTGCTTGTCGATCGTCACCTCGGCGGCTTCGATGCCGGTCACCTCTTCGACGATCTCCGCGATGCCGGCGACGATTTCTTCCTGTGTGGTTGCCATGAAACACCCTTTCTCGGTGCGATCAACTGTCCCCAGTACGCTAAAAGCTCCAGCGCGGTGGAGATTCAAGGGGTTGTGATGGAGGACACAGGATCGAAGGCGCTGGTGACTATCGGAGAGTTGGCGCGTAGCAGTGGGATTGCGGTGCGCACGATCCGGTTCTATTGCGATGAGGGGCTTTTGGCGTCGCGGCGCAGCGCGGGCGGACATCGGCTGTTCGAGGCCGAAACTGCCACCGAGCGACTGCTGTTGGTTCGGCGGTTGCGGGCGGTCGGGCTGACGCTGGGGGTGATTTCCGAGGTTCTGCGCGGGGAGGTGCCGCTCGACGAGGCGATCGCGGCCGAAAGCGCCCGGCTGGACGAGGAATTCAGGTCGCTCGCGTGGCGGCGCGCATCGGTGCGCGCCATCGACGATGCCGCACCGCCACAGCGCGACCGGCGGCTCGCACTGCTGGCCGCCGCGCAGGATGGCAGCGCGGTGCACGATTGCCTCGTCGCGTTCTGGCGGCGCGTCCTCGGGCCGATCCGCCCGCGTGATGTCGAGTTGTTCGTCGGCTGGAATGTTCCTGAGCCGCCTGCGAATCCGTCGGTGGACGAGGTGGTCGCATATGCCGAACTGGCCGCGCTCGCCATCGAGCCGGATATGAAGGACGCTGTGCGGCAGCAACTGTGGCGGTCACGGCCGGAGCGGATCCGCGACCTGCAGCAGTTGTACGCCGGTGTGGACGATGCGATGGTGGCGGTGGTGCCGCTGGTCCAGCGCGGCGTGCCGCCACGTGGCGGCAGTGAACTCGATCGATTCGTCCACGCCCACGCCGGGGCCCGCGGCGAACACGACTCTCCGCGTTTCCGTGCGCAATTGCTCAGCAATGGCACCGACTCCGACCACCGGATCCAGCGGTACTGGGCATTGACGTCGACGCTCGTCGGCGATCGAATCACCGTGGGACAGGCGCACACCTGGGTGCTCGACGCCCTCTCACACGACACCCGGCCGGGCCGATCCGGACACCATCCAGTGCCACACTGAACTGGATGGCGGTGAGATCACCGATCCCGGTGCGCCACAAGCTGAGCCAATGCCGTCAGCTCGCCGACGGCCAGACCGGGCGGCAGGGCGTCCACGGCGGCCCGCAGGGCCGAGGCCGCCCGGACCACGGTGCGTTGCCGTCCCCCCGCTTCCTCGATGAGATCCGCGGCGCGGGCGGCACGCGCGGCCGTCATCGGCTGGCGCGCCTGATAGATGCGGGCCAGTTCACGGCCCGCGCCGGTCCCGGAGGCGAGCGCGCACACCACCGGGAACGACTGTTTGCGATGTATCAGGTCGCTGTGCGCGGGTTTTCCGGTGACGGCGGGGTCACCCCAGATGTCGATGGCGTCGTCGACGAGCTGGAACACCAGGCCCAGCTCCGTGCCGAAGGTGTGCATGGCCGACACCACCGCGTGATCCGCGCCCGCGCACAACGCGCCGAGCGCGCACGCACAGCCCAGCAGCGCACCGGTTTTGCCGGCCGCCATGCTCAGGTACTCCTCGACGCTGACCGACGACCGGGTCTCGAACGCGCAGTCCTCGTACTGCCCGCGACATAGCATGACGGTTGCCCGGGCTAGTCGGATCACCGCCTCGGCGGTCACCTCCTCGGGCGCGCCGTCGGAGAGCACGCCGAGCGCCAACGCCTGCATGGCATCTCCGACGAGCGTGGCATTGGTTTCGCCCCAGAGTCGCCAGATGGTCGGACGGCCGTGCCGGAACGGATCGGTGTCCATCACATCGTCGTGCACGAGCGAAAAGTTGTGCAGCAGTTCGACAGCCGCCGCGGCGTGGACGGACTGCGGAACCGTCCCGCCGCAGGCGGCGCTCGCGGCGAAGGTCAGTGCGGGGCGCAGGGCCTTGCCCTGCACGCCCTGTATCGGTCGTCCCTCGGCATCACACCAGCCGAAGTGATAGCTCGCCATGCGATCCAGGGGTTCGGCGAGCGAACCCACGGCAGCGCGCAGCACCGGCTCGATCGCGGCACGCGCAGCGGTGAGCTGCCTGCGTGCCGAGCGTTCGCCGGAGGTGGGGAGCGCGGATTCCACTGTCCGCGGATGGTCTTCGCAGGTGTCGGGTCCGCCGGTCACCGGATTGCGGTTCGGGCCTGGACGTTTGGCGCTCCGCAGTCGTTGTCCCACTGCGTGCTTGATCGGATTCGACGCTCGCATAATCGGTCCCACTCGCTCGGACGCGGCCTCCCCAGCCACCCGGTAGCAGCAGGGCGGCGATGCGTAGAAGGACTTTCATCTTCCCTTGCAGACGAAATCGCCGGGCCGAAGGCGTGATCTCAGTTCGGCAACGGCCATCGATTATCGATATCAAGTAGGGAACCATGCCCACAAATCGCTTGCGGGCGACAAAATAGACGATCGAGACATACAAGATCAGTCGCCGAGGTATCGGCACTACGCGGAAGGCTCAGCCCATGCTGTCCCTGCAGGAGATTTCGGACCGTCTGGAAATCGAGGATCTGATGGTCCGCTACTCCCACGCGGTCGACACCCACCAGTGGCATCTGCTCGACGAGATCTTCACCGAAGACGCGCACATCGACTACACCGCCATGGGCGGCCCGGCCGGAGACCTGGCCTCCACCAAGGCTTTTCTCGCCTCGGTCATGCCGAACTTCTCCGCCTTCCAGCATCTGGTGAGCAACTCTTCGGTGCGGGTGGAGGGCGATCACGCCACCGCCCGCACCATGTGCCACAACCCGATGCTGGTGGCCGGGCCGGAGGGCAAGCGCCAGCTCATGATGTGCGGGCTCTGGTACCACGACACCTTCGTGCGCGTCGACGGCAACTGGCGCATCCATCAGCGCGTGGAGGAGAAGAGCTACATGTTCCTGGCAGCCGACGCCGTGCCCACCAGTTGATCGAACAGGTCGCGATAGCCCCGCAGGGCCTGCCGCAGCGCCTCGGTGTCCACGTTCTCGCCTCGCGACCAACGGTTTTCGAGCTCGCGCCGCCGACTCGCGCAGGTCTCGGTGAGCTGCGCGATCGTGTTGTCCACCAACTGATCCGCCTGCTGCACGGCCTGCTGCGGATCATCCACGAACCGCGTCTGCACCTCGTGCCACCGATCCCGCAGATGCCGCATGTCCCCCTCGGCCAGCAAACGGTCACCCCCGTTACCGTCCGTGCGCCCCGGGCCGCCAGGCTGCCCCGCCGCGCCGGAATGCATTGCGCCGCGCGCATGTTCGGAGTCCGGCGCCATGCCGCGCGATTGATCCGGTGTCACCGGATGCTGCTGCCGTGAGGGGTTCGAGGCGCCGGTGTCGAGCCGACCCGTTTCCGCGGCGGCGCTGCGCTGCCCCGTGAAGCCGGGCGTCGCGGTGTACGGCTGGTCCGCGTCGCCGCTCACGCGTTGCATCCCGGGCTGCGTCGCCCCGGAATCCGGCCGCATGCCGCTGTTCTCGTCGATATTCGCCGCCTGGTCCATGGCCGATACGCGTTCCGCATCGCTCATCCGATCCGCGGACCGCTCCGACTCCTGTTGTGCCGCTTCCTTGTTCCGCCGTTTGCCGATGTTCATTGCTGTGCCTCACTTGTTGTGCGCGGTGTGTTGGGCGTGGCGGCCGTCGAGGAGGTCGACGAACAGGGTGCGGTAGTGCACGATGGCTGCCCGCATATCCTCGGTCGTGGCCTCACCGCGTCCGGCCCGCCCCGCGATGTCGTGCGCGGTCCGGTACTGCTCGAGCGGCCGGGCATGCTCCACCGAGAGATCGGCCAGCTGCTGACGATAGCTCTCGGTCGGATAGCCGCGATCGGCCATGACCGTGGTGAGCAATCGATCCGCCGCGTTCAGCGCCTGCGCCGGATCGTCGATGAACTGCTCCTGCACCTGCGTCCACTGGGTCGTGTAGCGCTGCCGCTCGTCCTCGGACAGTTCCCGCAGCTCCAGCTGCTGGTGCCGCTTCTCCCGTTCCGCCAGTTCTTCTTCCGCCATCCGGCGGTTGTGCGTCTGCTGAACCGTCCGGTCGTATTCCGGCCCGAACCGGTTCTTCAACTTCCGGCTGCGCATACGTGGCCGCAGCGCCATCGCCAGAACGATCGCCACCACGATCACCACCACCGCGATGATCGCCGAAATCACTGCACCCGACACTTGTTCCTCCTCGCCGAGTCCGTCGTTGTGCTGAGGTAATGCCTCGGCACGGCGGGACGAAACACGGCGAGAGCGGTCTATTCCCCCTGGAGCAGGGCAATGAGCGGGGCGAACTTCTCCATATTGTGTTCCAGGACGGTGACGTAGTTGAAGCCGAACACTTCTCGTCGCCTGCGCAGGGCATCGGCCTGCTGTTCCGGGGTCCCGAACAGAAGGACCGTGAGGTCTTCGGGGCGACCGGAGAAGCCCATCGGTAGGTTATCGGTGATATGGCCGAGGGCGGCGTCGCGTTCCTCCGGGGCGGCCAAACCCTGTATCAGGAGGTTGAATTCGACCTTGCCGGCACGGTCGCCGAGCGCGTCGCGCAGGTAGGCGGTCTTCTTCGCGGTGACGGTGTCATCGGCGAGGATGATGCGACCGTCCGGTCCCGCACCGCCTCCGGTGAAGGCGACGATGTCGGCGTGCTCGGCGGCCAGGCGCAGCGCCCGCTCACCCCAGGCCGCGATGAGCAGCGGCGGGCCTTCGGGCTGGGCCGGGCGCGGCTGATACTCCGGGTCGGCGAACAGACCGCGCAGGGTGTGCACCGCGTGCTCGAGGTGTGCCACGCGTTCGCCCGGCGACGGGAAAGGCATTCCCGCGGCCTCGAATTCGGCCTGGACGTACCCCGCGCCCAGGCCCAGTTCGATGCGGCCGTCGGTGAGCTGGTCCAGCCCGGCCACGTCGCGGGCCAGCAGGACCGGGTTGTAGAAGGGCGTATTCAGCACGAAGGTGTTCAGCCGGGGGCGGGTGGTCACGTCGGCGGCGAGCATGAGCGCGGGGAAGGGCGCGGGCATGCCCAGGTGGTCGGCGACGCCGATGACGTCGTAGCCGAGTTCCTCTGCGCGGCGGCATTTCTTGATCCACTCCGCACGGGAGACGGGGGAGAGCAGGTTCACACCGAAGCGGAAGGGCAGCACCATTCTCCCTGTCTACCAGTCGAATCCGGTGCCGTCGCGTTCCCGGGTGCGGGAACCGGCGAACCCTGCGAACTCGCACGAAACGAATTGACGCATCGACTGCATCGAATGCGGTGCACGCCAGGTCATGGCGCGCCATCATGGGGTATCGCAATGAGAGCCGCCTCGCGAGGAGTTTGCGCCATGACACATGTGCCCGCCCTCTCGCAGCAGCGTGCGGAGTTGGAAAAGGTGTGGGCGCGGTGGGCCGGCGGCTCGCCGCGACCGCTCGGGCCGGTTCCGGTGCTGCGCAATGAAGTCGTGGAATCCTGGGAGCGCTCGCTACGCACGGTGGACCCCACCCGGGCCGTCGCCCCGGCGACCGACCGCGAGGAATTGGGTGCGCGGTGGGCCGATTCGCCGCTGCGCACGCCAGTGACCGAACTGGCCGGGGAGTTGCGCGCCATCACCGAGGACGCCGGAATGATCGCCGTCGTCACCGATGAGACGGGAACCGTGCTGTTCAGTTGTGGCGATCGCGCGGTGCGCCGGCGGGCCGAACAGGTCAACCTCGCGCCCGGAGGTTGCTGGGACGAGCCGTATATGGGGACGAGCGGTGTCGCGCTCTCCCTGCATACCGGTCGCCCGGCCACGGTCTGGGCGGCCGAGCATCTGGTGGAGGCGCTGCACGGCTGGGTCTGCTACTGCGCGCCGATCCGCGCGGCCGACGGGCGGCAGCTGGGTGTGCTGGACCTGTCGACCTATTGGGATCGATCGCATCCACTCATCCTCACCACCGTGCGGGCACTGGTCACCGCCATCGAATCCCGTTTGCACGCACAGTATTCGCGTCCGGCCGCGCGCACCCGGCTCGAATGTCTCGGTCTGCCCAGGCTTTTCAAGCAGGGCAAGCAGGTGGCCATGCGGCCGCGGCAGCTCGAGATTCTCACGCTGCTGGCGCTGGAGCCCGAGGGCTTCACCCCCGAACGCCTGCACGAGGCCATCTACGGGGAGCGTTCGGTGTCGTCGAGCACGCTCAAAGCCGATGTGTCGCGGCTGCGCCGGGCCACCGACGGCCAGATCGCCGACCGCCGGTACATGCTCACCGAACCGATCGCCTGCGATGCCACCGAGCTGCTCGCGGCCCTCGAGGCCGGGGACATCACCACCGCCGTGCGCCTGTATCGCGGTCCGCTGCTGCCCGATTCCGATACCCCGGGCATCGTGCAGTGGCGCGAGCACCTCGATGTCTGCCTGCGCACCGCCGTGCTGGCCGACCACAATCCCGAGCACGCGCTACGTTTCGGACAACGCTGCCCGGACGATATCGAAATCCACGAGCACGCACTGCGTCTGCTGGCCCCCGGCGACAGCCGCCGCGGCCTGGCCACCGCCCGGCTGCACACCGCACTGCGCGGTTAGTGACTCGGCGACTTTTCACCAACCTCTCGCCAACCCGACGCCAACCTTCGCGGTTCATAGTGACGCCCATCACTGAGGATTCGTGATCAGGAGCCGCGCCATGATCTACGCCAAACCCGGCACCGATGGCAGTGTCGTCAGCTTCGCCCGCCGCTATGACAATTTCATCGGCGGTGACTGGAAAGCCCCGGTAGAAGGCAGATACTTCGACAATCCGTCGCCCGTCGACGGCGAAATCTTCTGCGAGGTGGCGCGTTCCGGCGCCGCCGACATCGACATGGCTCTGGAAGCCGCGCACGGCGCCGCCGACGCCTGGGGTGCCACGGCGGTGACCGAGCGTGCCAATATCCTCAACAAGATCGCCGACCGGATCGAGGCGAATCTGGAGAAGCTCGCCGTCGCCGAAACCTGGGAGAACGGCAAACCGGTGCGTGAAACCCTCGCCGCCGACCTACCGCTGGCCGTGGACCACTTCCGCTATTTCGCGGGAGCCATTCGCGCACAGGAGGGTTCGCTCTCCGAGATCGACGCCGACACCGTCGCCTACCACTTCCACGAACCGCTCGGCGTGGTCGGGCAGATCATTCCGTGGAACTTCCCGATCCTCATGGCCGCGTGGAAGCTCGCGCCCGCGCTGGCGGCGGGCAACTGTGTCGTCATCAAACCCGCCGAGCAGACCCCGGCCTCGCTGCTGCTGGTCGTCGAGCTCATCGCCGACCTGCTGCCGCCCGGAGTTCTCAACGTGGTCAACGGATTCGGCGTCGAGGCGGGCAAACCGCTCGCGTCGAGTCCGCGGGTGGCCAAGGTGGCGTTCACCGGCGAGACCACCACCGGCCGGCTCATCATGCAGTACGCCAGCGAGAACATCATTCCGGTGACACTCGAGCTGGGTGGCAAGTCGCCCAATATCTTCCTGCCCGATGTGGCCGCCGCCGACGACGATTTCCTCGACAAGGCCGTCGAAGGATTCGTCATGTTCGCCCTGAATCAGGGTGAAGTCTGCACCTGCCCGTCCCGTGCGCTCATCCACTCCTCGATCTACGACGAGTTCATGGCGCGCTGCATCGAACGCACCAAGGCCATCAAAGGCGGGAACCCCCTTGATGATTCGACCATGATCGGAGCGCAGGCCAGCAACGACCAATACGAGAAGATCCTGTCCTACATCGACATCGGCCGCAAAGAGGGAGCGAAGGTCCTCACCGGCGGCGAGATGCGCAAGGTGGAAGGCTTCCCCAACGGGTATTACATCGAGCCCACGATCTTCGAGGGCCGCAATGATATGAGGATCTTCCAGGAGGAGATCTTCGGCCCGGTGGTGGCGGTGACTCGCTTCGACAATGAGGTCGAAGCGATCACCATCGCCAATGACACCCTGTACGGTCTGGGCGCGGGCGTGTGGACCCGCGACGGCAGCACCGCGTACCGCCTGGGCCGCGCCATCAAGGCCGGCCGGGTGTGGACCAACTGCTTCCACGCCTATCCCGCACACGCCGCCTTCGGCGGCTACAAGAAGTCCGGCATCGGACGGGAAACCCACAAGATGATGCTGGACCACTACCAGCAGACCAAGAATCTGCTGGTCTCCTACTCACCGAAAAAGTTGGGCTTCTTCTGATGAAATCAGGGACCGTGTCCAGAGTGGGCATCACCGAGGCTGCTACCGAGGTGCTGCAAGGGCTCATCGCTCACCACGGCCCGGTGATGTTCCACCAATCCGGCGGCTGCTGTGATGGCAGCTCCCCCATGTGCTATCCGCTGGGCGAATTCCGGGTCGGCGCAGCCGATGTCATGCTCGGCCGCGTCTTCCCCGACACCTCGTTCTGGATGAGCGCCGACCAGTACGAGTACTGGCGGCACACCCATCTCACCGTCGACGTGGTCCCCGGGCGCGGCGGCGGATTCTCCCTCGAAGCTCCGGAAGGAGTCCGATTCATCATCCGGTCTCGGTTGTTCACCGATGCCGAAGCGGCGGCGTTGGAAGCGGCTCCCGCCCCGCCGCGCGGCGCGGACCTGACCGGATGAGGAGGTGGCGCGGCCGGTTTCTCCGGGCCGGCCGCGCCATCAGTCCTTCATATCGTGGTGGCGGGCTTGCGCCCGCTGCCCAGCCAGGCGGTGGTGGAGAGTTCCTCGCCGGGGCGATAGTTCTCCTCCAGATAGCGAATCATGATGTCCTCCTGGGCCTTCCAGGTGGCGGCAGCGGTGCGCCGGCGAGTCAGCTGCAGGGCGGCACTATGCCGTGTGATCCCCTCCCACAGCTCGGCCGCGCTGTCGTAGGCGACCGCGACGGACTGCGGCCGGACCCGTATCTCGGTGAATCCGGACGCCGCCAGCTCGCTTTCGAAGACCTCCGGATTCTCCAGGCTGTCCGGATTCGGCCGCGGCGCGGGGAAATCCGGGATTCCGGCCTGATACGCGCCGAAAAGCAGTGACATGAGCGGCGATTCCGCGATGGGCGCCCAGCTCGCGACCACGGCGATACCGCCGGGCCGCAGTACACGCCGCAACTCCGCGAACCCCCGCGCCCGATCGGGGAAGAACATCAGCCCGAACATCGAGAACCCCGCGTCGAAGGTGTCATCACCGTAGGGCAGCGCCTGCCCGTCCCCCACCACGGCGACGAGATCGGTCACCCCCTTCGCCTCGGCCCGCGCCCGGACCCGATCGATCATCGCCGCCGAGAAGTCGAGGGCCTGAACCTCCGTCCCCCGCTCGGCGGCCGCGAACGCCAGCAGCCCTGTCCCGGTCGCGACGTCCACGATCCGGGCGCCGGGCGCGGGATCCGCGATCTCGAGCGCCCGCAACGCGAACGGTTCCATCATCGGCGCGGCGAACTCGTCGTAACCGTCGGCCACATTGTCCCAAGCCCCCACGCCGGCAAGCGGATTCACAGACATCGAGCATCCTTTCGACCACCCCACCCTAGGCAGTCCGCGGGCGGCAGCGGGTGTCAGAGCGCCATTTTGCCGTTGTCGACGGTGTAGACGGCGCCGTGGACGGCCGAGGCGTCCGGCGAGCAGAGGAAGCTGATGACAGTGGCCACCTGGGCCGGGTCCATCAGGCCGCGGGCCGTGGCGGTCTTCATGATCAGGGTGTAGTCGGGGTCTTCCGGGAAGGTGAAGTTCTCCAGGAGCGGGGTGGTCATCCCGCCGGGGCAGACGGCGTTGATCCGAATGCCGCGGGCGTCGAATTCGAGGGCCATGGCGCGGGTCAGGCCGATGAGACCGTGTTTGGCGGCGCAGTATCCGGCGGAGTAGGCCTGACCTTCGAGACCGGCGATCGAGGCGACATTGACTATGCAGCCGCCGCGTTCGAGCAGCGAGGGCAGGGCGGCGCGGGAGAGGAAGAACGGTGCGCTCAGGTTGACCGCCAGGTCGTAGTGCCAGTCGGCGTCGGTGACCTCGGCGGTGTGGCGCATGGTGTGCGCACCGGCCGCATTCACCAGGATGTCGAGGCCGCCGAAGCGTTCCGTGCACGCCCGCACCACGTCGGCGCTCGCTGCCGGGTCGGCGAGATCTGCTGCCAGCCAGGCGGTTTCGCCACCCTCCAGCTCGGCGCTCAAACGCTCCCGGTCCCGTCCGACGCCGAATACCCGCGCTCCGCCGTCGATGAGCGAGCGCGCCACGGCCTGCCCCAGCCCGGAGGACGCACCCGTCACCACCGCGACCTTCCCCTCGAACCGCCCGGCTCCACTGCCCGTCATACCTGTCTCCCATCTTCTGAAACAGGTTCTAAAATAGCGCGGCTTAGGACTGCGGGTCCGGTACGTGGTCTTTCCGTGGCGGATTCCGTGGTCGGCACGGATGTCGCAGGTAACGGCGAAATTTAACGTTATAGCCATGACAAACACCAGCACCGCCACCGCGATCACCGTCAACCTCGAGACCGCCGATCCGACAGCCACCGCCGCCGCGTACGACGCCGCCTTCGGGCTCGGCGAGGCGCTGACCTTCGGGCCCGTGCAGGCTGCGTCGGAGGGCTTCCGCGGCTTCATGATGTCGCTGGTCGTCGATCAGCCCGGCACCGCCGACAACCTCATCGCCTCCGCCCTGCGAAACGGATTCAGCGTTCTCGACCCCGCCAAGAAGAGCTTCTGGGGCTACGGCGGCATCATTCAGGGTCCGGACGGGACCATCTGGAAGATCACCACCTCGCAGAAGAAGGACACCGGCCCGTCCTCCCGCAAGGTCGACAGCGTCGTGCTGCTGCTCGGCGTCGAGGATGTCAAGGCGAGCAAGCGGTACTACGTCGAGCGCGGCCTGACCGTCTCGAAGAGCTTCGGCGGCAAGTACGCCGAGTTCGACCTCACCGGCTCTCCCGTCAAGCTGGCCCTGTACCCCCGCAAGGCCGCCGCGAAGGACGCCGGGGTCTCCCCCGCCGGCTCCGGCTCCCACGGCATCACGATGCACGGCACCATCGGCACCTTCACCGACCCCGACGGCTTCGCCTGGCAGGCCGACGCCTGAACGCCGAAACCCCTTGGCCCACCGCAGCGCTCCGGCCGGACAACGTCGTCCACCGCCACCCCCGGACACCGTCGTCCACCCATCGCGCCGCACGCCACGAAGCACTCCCGGATTGGACGACCGATCACCAGGACCGAGGGCGGAACCCTCTCGCACAATGCCGCCATCCGGTCCTGCTGATCGGGATATCGTGACTCCAGCCAGGGGATCGACGATGGGGGTTTGCCACTATGTCTCAACCAGAGTTCAGCATTCTGACGGTAGTCGAAGGACCCGAACCCAGACTGGCCGATCTGATCGAATCGGTCCGGGAGCAGGGCTTCGACGCGTGGGAGTTGATCGTCGCCGATGCATCCGGCGAGGCGCAGGTCATCGCGGACAAGTACGGCGACGAGCGAATTGTCGTGTCGCGCACGGACAGTCACGGATTCGGCGCCGGGATCAATCACGCCGCCGCACAGGCGAGGGGGCAGATCTACACGGTCGTGCGCCCCCACCACAAGCTCATGCCGACGTTCTGCGCACGCACGCATCAAGTGCTGCAGGAACATTCCGACACCGACGTGGTAGCGGTCGACGCCGCCGGATTCACCGACGACGGCGCACTCGGATCGACCACCTTCCGCCGCGACGGCGGCATCACCGAGGAGCCCGGCATCGGCCACCGCATCACCCTCGCCGAATACGTGGCGGGGTCGGTGCTCTACTACACCGCCGCTATTCGGGCAGCCGCCTGGCAATCCGGCGGCGGCTACGAGAACGACCTGCCGACCGTCGAGGGCCTGATGCTGTTCGCGCGAATGCTCGCGCAGGGCAGCGTCGTTCGCCTGATTCCCGAACCACTCGCGGGCTATCGCATCCCCGAAGAGCCCGGCACCCATCGGATCTACCAGGACAGCGTGCAGGTGGCCTTCACCCGGATCGCCGAGCTCACCGACGATCCGGCCACGCGGGAGACGGCCCTGCGCAAACGCGGCGACATCCGCTTCCATCAAGCCATGGACCGCGCCCGTTCCGCCCTGGCGTCCTCCGATACCACAAGCGCACGCGCACAGGTCCGGATCGCCCTGGGGGAACGCTTCGCGCTCAAGCCCGCGGCAATCTACGCGGCACTCACCGTCGCGCCGGGTGCGCTGCGCCTCGCACAATCGGCGAAGACTCGGCTGCGCACCGGATAGCCCCGGAATGCGGGAGCCGCCCCGGACCGTGCGGACCGGAGCGGCTCGAGGGATTGCGCGGCCTCAGCGGCCCGGCAGGAACCGGATCGCGCGCGCGATGCCCATCAGGAACGGCTGCCACTTGTCGTTCGGGAAGAAGGCCGGGGCATCCAGGTTCAAGAACCGGGTGACCACGATGGACTGCGGTTCGGTGAACTTCAGCAGGCCGTCGGGACCGTGCCGGCGGCCGACACCCGAAATACCCATGCCGCCCATGGGAGCGCCGGTGGTGCCCCACGCCGGGGCGTAGCCCTCGTCGACATTGACGGTGCCGGCGTGCAAACGCTCGGCGATCTGCTCGCCCTCGGATTTGCTTCCCGCCCAGACGCTCGCGTTCAGGCCGTATTCGGTGTCATTGGCGCGCGTGATGGCCTCTTCGACCCCGTCCACGGGGTAGATGGAGACCAGCGGCCCGAAGGTTTCGTTGCGCCCGCACTCCATGGCGTCGGTGACCTCGGAGAGCACGGTCGGTTCGTAGAAGAGCGGGCCGAGATCCGGGCGCGCATTGCCACCCGCGAGCACCTTCGCGCCCTTCGATACGGCGTCGGCCACATGCTTGGTGACGGTCTCGAGCTGGGATTCGGAGATGAGGCTGCCGATATCGTTCGAGAAGTCGTAGGAGGCACCGAGTTTCGCGGCCTTCACATTAGCCACGAACTTCTCGGTGAACGCATCGGCCACGCTCCGATCGACATACAACCGCTCGATGGAGATGCACAGCTGCCCGGCATTCGAGAAGCACGCGCGCACAGCCGCTTTGGCGGCCTTGTCGAGATTGGCGTCCTTGGTGACGATCATCGGATTCTTGCCGCCCAGTTCCGCCGAGAAGCCGATGAGGCGACGCCCGCACTGTTCGGCCAGCGTGCGCCCGGTCGCGGAGGACCCGGTGAACATCAGGTAGTCGCACGAGTCGACGATGGCGGTGCCCACCACCGTGCCGGGACCGGTGACGACGGCGAACAGGTCCCGGGGCAGCCCGGCCCGCGCGAACAGTTCGGCATTGGCCAGCGAGGAGTACGGCGTCTGACTGTCCGGCTTGACCACCACGGCATTACCGGCGAGCAACGCCGGAATCGAGTCACCGACCGACAGCAGCATCGGGTAGTTCCACGGCGCGATGACGCCCACGATCCCCTTGGGCACCGCCCGCACCGAAGCCCGGTTCAGCACCGGGAACGCCCCGGTCGCACTGTGCGGCGCCAGCAGCTGCGGCGCGACCCGGGAGAAATACCGGGCCGCGAAGATCAGCCCCATGATCTCTTCCTGCGCCGCCCACCGCGCCTTGCCGGTCTCGGCCTGCACGATGTCCATGAGGTATTCGCGGTTCTCCACCACCAGCGCCCGGTAGCGCTCGAGCACCGCGGCCCGCTCCTTCACCGGCCGTGCGGCCCATTCCGCCTGTGCGGCACGGCCTCTGGCGACGGCGGCCGCGACATCGTCGGCGGTGCCGACGGGCACCGTGCCCAGCGTGCTGCCGGTGAACACCTCGGTGATCGCGCGGTTGTCACGATCGTCGGTCGTGTCCACCGCCGCGAACGTCCGCAGACGGTCGAATACCGCGGCTGCCGGTACCGGCATCGTCGCCTCCTACTTACAAGTTACTTCCGGGTACGGACAAATCTACCCTCCGGGCGGGGGGTACATGGGCGTCTGCACGATCCCGGCCGGTCGAGCCGGGTTTCCGGCCGGAAATGTCGGTCCGGCACGGCAATCCGGCACGCCCGATATGCCGGATTGCAAAAATGACCTGTAACCAGCGGGTTCCGGGCTACGAACAACACCCCAGCAGTACCACCGAATAGCCAACGATGAGTGCACGGTTCGGAAGGGATTGTTCGAATGCTCAGCTTCACCCAGCGCGCCGCGGGAGTTGCCGCCGCGTCCGCGCTTGCCGCCGTTCCGCTCGCGGGGACGGCATCGGCCGAGGAATCGGCTGCGCTGTACTTCCGCGCGGGCGGAATCAATTGCTCGATCGCGCCCACCGGGGATGTCGGGTGCGACCTGGCCTCGCCCGCGTCCATGACCATCAAGTTCGCCGAGGCCGACGTACCGATTCCCTTCCAGGTGAGTCAGGTCGTCATCGACTCGGCTTCGATGCCGGCGCATCCGGCGTTCTCCCCCGGCGCGTATACCCGGGCGGGCGGTAACCCGAGCATCGACGAGGTGGCCACGGACAGCGACGTGTGGGGGCCCAAGGTCGAGTTCGCGGGCGCGCGCTGCGGGGTCTGGTTCCACGACAGCTTCTTCTGTTCCAGCAAGGGTCATTCGTTCGGCTGGTACGTCTCGGCCATCTCCGCGAGTTGATCCGGACGCGGGATCCCGTGCCTGTACGAGGGGTGCGGGTACGGGATCCCGCGTGAAGTTCCGAAAACCGTTGCCGGACCGAATGGTCCGCTATTCCCTGGCTTACACGGACCGGCGCGGATCGTCAATCCTGGTCCTGGTCAAAGGGACTCGTGGCCAGGATCACCTCCCCGAATGGCTACGTTGTGGCAATGCGCATGCCGAACCTCGGTGTCCGGACCCGTATCCTGGCGATAGCGCTCGTCCCCAGCCTGGCCCTGGTGGTCGTCGGCGTGGGCGCGACGGGCGGACTGGTGGACCAGTCGAACGAGGCCCGCGCCTGGGCCGACGAGCTGCGGGCGGGGATCTCCCCGACCCGGGAGCTGGTCGAAGCCATTCAGGCCGAACGGCGAATCACCCTGTGGCGCAATGCCGGAGCCGATCCGGATATCCGGGATCTGGCGGCGGCGCGGCTGCGGCTGGACAACGCCTTCCTGCAGATCGCACCCAATCAGTCGCGGCTGTCGAGCATGGGGCCCGAATCGATGGGCGACAGCACCGCGGCGTTCCAGGCGCTCGGCAAGCAGCTCACCACGATTCGCGCCGGTGTCGACGCCGGGACGGTGCCGGTGGCCGAGGCGTACCAGTTCTACAGT
The DNA here is from genome assembly GCF_013744875.1 of Nocardia huaxiensis. NCBI lineage: Bacteria > Bacillati > Actinomycetota > Actinomycetes > Mycobacteriales > Nocardiaceae > Nocardia > Nocardia huaxiensis. Next base: position 5,072,947 of record NZ_CP059399.1, on the reverse strand, counting down.
CGCATGCCGGAATTGGTGATGTCGGGTATTCGCATCGCCCAGCAGACCGCACCCGATGCCGCCACCGCCGCCGAACTCTCCGAATCCGCCGAGGTGCTGCAGAGTCTGGAGGCCATGAGCCGGGCCACCGCCCTGGGTGCGGCGCTGGCGCAGGACGAGGAGCTGAGTCCGGAGCTCGGCACCGAATTCGTGCGACTGGTCGGGTACTACCGGATGCGCATCGAGCAGTTCGTCGCCGACCCGGATCCCGATCAGGCGGCCGCGACGCAGGCGCTGGTCTCCGGTGCGGCCTGGCAGCGGCTGGGCGCCATGGAAACCGCACTGTCGCAACGTGCGCTGCCCCGCGAGGACACCGGGACGCCGGTCCGGCGCGTGGCTCTTCCGCTGACCAACACCGAATGGCAGTCCGCGGCAGCGGAAGTCGACAAGGCGCTGGCCGATCTGTGGGAGGCGCAGAGTTCCCAGGCCCAGAGCCTGGCCTCCGACGCCGCGTCCGGCACCACACGCAATTCGTTGCTCGCGGGTGCGGGAATTCTCGCGGTCGCGGTGGGCGCGATCGTGGTGGCGATGGTGCTGGCGAATCGCATCATCCGGCGGCTGCGCCGCTTGCGGGATCGCACCCTCGCGCTGGCCGATGAGCAGCTGCCCGAGACCATGCGCAGGCTGGCGACCGGCGAAGCCGTCGACGCGGAGGCCACCGACCCGCAGCTGGATTTCGGCGGCGATGAGATCGGCCAGGTGGCACAGGCTTTCGGCCATGCGCACGCGGCGGCCGTGTCCGCCGCGGTGACCGAGGCCCGCACCCGCGAGGGCGTGAAGGCGGTCTTCCGCAATATCGCGCACCGCAGCCAGGTGGTGATGCACCGGCAGCTCGAGCTGCTCGACGAGGCCGAGTCCACGCAGGAGGATCCGACCCTGCTCGACACCTTCTTCCGGCTCGACCACCTCGCCACCCGGGAGCGCCGCAATGCCGAGAACCTGATCATTCTCGCGGGCGGGCAGCCGGGCCGGCAGTGGCGAAATCCGGTGCCGGTCATGGAATTGGTGCGCAGCGCGGTCGGCGAGACCCTGGATTATCAGCGGGTCCGCACCTCGCGCCTGCCCGAGGCGTTCGTGCTCGGCGCGGCCGTCGGCGACCTCATCCACCTGCTGGCCGAACTGGTCGACAACGCCACGTCGTTCTCGCCGCCGCAGGCGTTCGTGGAGATCTCCGGTCGCACCGTCGCTCGCGGCCTCGCCCTGGAGATCAGCGATCAGGGCATGGGCATTCCCGAACCCGAATTGGCGGCCGCCAATGCGCGCCTGGCCGCCCCGGTGGATTTCGGCGTCACCGCCCTGTCCACCGATTCCCGGCTCGGCCTGTTCGTGGTGTCGCAACTCGCGGCGCGCCACGGCATTTCGGTGCGCCTGTCCGAGTCCGACTACGGCGGCATTCGCGCGATCGTGCTGGTGCCGGCCGCGCTCATCAGCACCGAGATGTCCGGCCGCGAGCAGGTCCCCGACCCACGCCGGCCGCTCACGACCCACCGGCCGCACGCCCTGCCTGCCGCACCGGATCCCGGACGCGGTTCGAGGGAGATGGACGCAACTCCCGCCCCGCCGGAGCCCGTGCGGCCGGACACTTCTCGCGGTGGCGAGCATCGGCCGACACTCCCGCGCCGCCGCCGCCAATCCAGCCTCGCACCGGAACTGGCGAAAGATCCGCTATCCGCCGAGACACCGGCCCCAACCCGTCCGGAACGCACCGCCGAGCAGGCGCGAGATCTCATGTCCGCCATCGAGAACGGCACCCGGCAGGGCCGTCGCGCCGATCCCGGCAACCCGCCGCACGACGGGCAGTCCGACGCCGAGAACGGCGCACGGCACCGGCGGCGCGACACCGAGTGACGAATCATCCCGGCCCGCTGCGGGTTCGGTGCGAACCTGGACAGCGAGCGTCCGGGCCGCCCACGGCGCGCACACGAATCCGGCACCGCGAAACCATCATTCCGATGCACGCATGGCTCTGACAGTCAATCTTGGTTCCGCTCAACGGGATATCCGCAACGTATGTGACATATGTCCCGATACGTTGTGCCGATGTTCACAGCGAGACTCGGTGTCCGCACCCGCGTTCTCGCCATCGCACTCGTTCCGAGCCTGGCGCTGCTCGTGATCGGTGTGGGTGGCGCGGGATACCTTGTGGTCGAAGGCCGCAACGCACGCGACTGGGCGGTAGCGCTGCGCGACTTCACACCGCTGACCAAGGAGCTGGTGGGCTCGGTCCAGCAGGAGCGGCAGCTGACGCTGGCCCAGCTGGGCGGCGAGGCCCCGAATCCGAAAGGCGTGGCGCAGGCTCGGTTACGGCTCGATGCCGCGCTGCGGGCGTTCGCGCCCACCACCGCCACCATGGAGGATCTGGGTCCGGAGGGCGTGAAGGGCGATGTGGGCGGATTCAATACGCTCATCGCCCAACTGGCCGCGGTGCGCACGCAGGTCGACGCGCACGCGCTGACGCTGTCGGACACCTACACCTTCTACAGCCACCTGCTCGATGTCATCTCCATCGGCACGCAGGCCGTGCAGACCACCGCGCCCTCGGCGGAGGTGGCCGTGGAGACCGGCGAGACCCTCACCATCGTCGGCGCGTCCGAAATGCTGTCCCGCAGCACCTCCTTGGCGAGCATCCTGGCCAATGACGGCACCCTGCCCCCGGAGCTGGCCGCGGAGTTCTCGCGGCTGGTCGGCGGCTATCGGGTCAGCATCGAGGGCATGGCCACCACCGACGAGCAGGAGCGGGTGGCGGCGGCCCAGGCCATCACCGCCATGCCGTCGTGGGGGCGGCTGGCGTTCATGGAGAACTCCTTCATCGCGCGCGCCCTGGACCCGATCACCGCCGTCAAGCCGAAGACCGAACCGGACCCGCTGCCGTTCACCGTCGAAGAGTGGCAGGCAGCCGCCAATGAAGTGAACACGGCGCTGCTGGAGCTGTGGGACAGCCAGAGCCAGCACGCCCAGGGCCTGGCCGTCGACGCGGCCGAAACCGATGCCCGCAATTCCGCCCTCGCCGGGTCCGCGCTGTTCGCGGTGGCGGTGCTCGCCTTCCTGGTGGCGCTGGTGCTGGCGAACCGGATCATCCGCCGCCTCAAGCGACTACGCGACCAGACCTTCGCCCTCGCGGACGAGCGGCTGCCCGAGATCATGCGCAAGCTGCGCGAGGGCGAGCAGGTGGATCCGCAGACCGAGACGCCGCCACTGGATTTCGGCGGCGACGAGATCGGTCAGGTGGCGCAGGCGTTCAGTCACGCGCACGCGGCGGCGGTCGCGGCGGCCATCACCGAATCCCGCACCCGCGAGGGCGTGAAGTCGGTGTTCCTCAATATCGCCCACCGCAGCCAGGTCGTGGTGCACCGGCAGCTGGAGGTGCTCGACGAGGCCGAATCCAAGCAGGAGGATCCGGCGCTGCTCGAATTGTTCTTCCGCCTGGACCATCTGGCCACCCGCGAACGCCGCAATGCCGAGAACCTGATCATTCTCGCGGGCGGCCAGCCCGGCCGGCAGTGGCGCAATCCCGTCCAGCTGGTCGAGGTGGTGCGCAGTGGCGTGGGTGAGGCCCTGGACTACACGCGCGTGAAAATCGCGCGGCTGCCCGAGGTTTCGGTGGCCGGCACCGCGGTGGCCGACCTCGTGCACCTGATCGCCGAGCTGGTCGACAATGCCGCGCACTTCTCGCCGCCGCAGTCGCAGGTGTCGGTGCGCGGCAATGTGGTCGGCAAGGGGGTGGCGGTCGAGATCATCGATCAGGGCATGGGCATTCCAGAGCCGGAGATCGCCCGCATCAACGACATGCTGCGCAATCCACCGGACTTCGGTGTCACCACCCTGTCGGAGGATTCCCGGCTGGGCATGTTCGTGGTCGCCCAGCTGGCGGTGCGCAACGGAATCTCGGTGCGGCTCACCGAATCCGATTACGGCGGCGTGCGCGCCATTGTGCTGGTGCCGTCGGGGCTCACCGTGCCCGCGGGCCGCACCGGCGAAATCCCGGCCGTGCCGCGCCAACTCGACGCCACCACGACCGGAACCCACGCTCTGGCCGCCACGGGCGCACACGCGCTGCCCGCAGCCGGGAACAGCATCGCGCTTCCCGCCGCCCGGCACAGTGCGCCCGACGAACCCGCGCCCGCCGCGCCGGCGCCGCCCGCCGCGCACCCCGATCACCGATTCCCGCAGCAGATGTCCTTCGACACCCCCGCACCGTTCGATCCGCCGACCAATCCGAATTCGTGGCGCGACCGCCCGCAGCCGCAGATACCACGGGAAAACGGTTTCCGCTCTTCCGAATTCGGTGGTTCGCATTACACTGGCTCCGACGGTCGGCCCGCGCTCCCGCGCAGGCGCCGGCAGGCAAGTCTCGCACCGGAATTGGCGCAGGAGAAGGCGACCCAGGAGGCGCCGCCCGAGCCTACCCGCACGGCCGAGCAGGCCCGAGACCTCATGTCCGCGATCGCGAACGGAACCAGGCAGGGCCGGCAGGCCGATCCGAGTGCGAACGCGCCGACGTCCAATGGAATTCAGGACAGACAGGAAGGCGACGGTGACCATCTCAAACGCTGGTGATCTCAACTGGCTTCTCGACGATCTGGTCGATCGGCTCGCGGGTGTGCGGCACGCGGTGGTGCACTCCACCGACGGGCTGCTGCTGGGCCGTTCCTCCTCGATGAGCCGTGAGGACGCCGAGCACTTCGGCGCCATGTCCTCCACGCTCTACGGGCTGGCGCGCAGCGCGGGAACGCGTTTCGACGGCGGTGGCGTACGCCAGGCGGTCATCGAACTCGACCGGGCGGTGCTCTTCGTGACCGCCGCGGGCAGTCACGCCTGCCTGGCGCTGCAGGCCACCGAGCAGGCCAACCTAGGCATGGTCGCGTACGAAATGAACCTCACGGTCCAGCGTGTCGGCACCTATCTGTCCACCTCCCCGCGCCAGCCGCTGGCCGGACAGGTCAACCCCCGGCTGTCATGACGCCGCGGCCGGGCGAACAGTGGTTCGACGACGCTGCCGGTCCCCTCGTGCGCCCCTATGCGAGGACCGGCGGCCGAACCATGGGGGCGGGGCACGATCTCGACATGCTCACCGTGGTGGTGGTGCCGAATATGGCGCCGCCGCTGCGCCGGGTCGAACCGGAGTACACCGATATCGTGCGGTTGTGCCGGCTGCCCCTGTCGGTGGCCGAGGTGTCGGCCGCGCTGCGGCTGCCACTGGCGGTGACCAAGATTCTCGTCGGCGACCTGATCGCCGACGGCCTACTCAAATTCCGCGCTCCGGCCATGCCCGAGAACGGATCCGACGACCTCAACATTCTGCGAGCTGTACTCGATGGCATCCGAAAACTTTGACTCATCCCGGCCCCTGGCCGCCTCGGTGAAGATTCTCATCGCGGGCGGCTTCGGGGTCGGCAAAACCACCATGGTCTCCGCGATCAGCGAGATCACCCCGCTGCGCACCGAAGAACTGATCACCGAATTGTCCACCGGCGTGGACGATCTCAGTGGCGTCGAGGGCAAGACCACCACCACGGTGGCCCTCGACTTCGGCCGCATCACCATCGACCAGAACCTGGTCCTCTACCTGTTCGGCACCCCCGGGCAGGACCGCTTCTGGTTCCTGTGGGACGAACTGGCGCGCGGCGCGCTGGGCGCGGTGGTCCTGGCCGACACCCGTCGCCTCGAAGGCTCCTTCGCCGCAATCGATTTCTTCGAACGCCGTGGTGTGGCTTTCACGGTGGCGGTGAACTGCTTCGAGGGCGCACCCCTCTACACCCCGGTGGAGGTCCGCGACGCCCTCGACCTCGACGAGCACATCCCGGTGCTGCTCTGTGACGCCCGCGACCGCGGCTCCTGCAAGAACGTCCTCATGACGCTGGTCGAGTACCTCATCGACCGCGCCGCCACCCGCGTCACCAGTTGACCTGTCCGCCCGAAGAATTCGGCGGTCCTCACGGGGCCTTGACCATGCCGCAGCCGGCCAAGTCCGGATCATCGCGGGGACCGCCGTCGGGGCTGATCGTCGATACCCGGCGTGTGTGCGGCCGGACAGCGGCGCAGGCCCAGTACGCTGGACAGTGGCCTCGGTGATTGCCGAGCCGTTCGAGGCCTCTCTGCGGTCCTGCTTCTCGGAATCGCGATGCCACCCGAATTTCTCGGAGAGGCGAATGTGGCACCCACTCCAGGCAAGACCGACAATGCGGGCGGCGCTACCGGCGGGGACTCGATTCGCGCCTATCTGAAGCAGATCGGCCGGGTGCCGCTGCTGTCGGCGGACCAGGAGGTCGAGCTGGCGGTGCGGATCGAGGTCGGACTGTACGCGGCGGAAAAGCTGCGAACCGAATCCGAGGCGCCCTCCGGTCTCGGCACGGCATACCGGCGAGACCTGACCCTCATCGCCCGCGACGGCACCCGAGCCAAAGATCATCTGCTCGAGGCGAATCTGCGCCTGGTGGTGTCCATCGCCAAACGCTATACCGGGCGCGGCATGGCCTTCCTCGACCTGATCCAGGAAGGCAACCTCGGCCTGGTGCGTGCGGTCGAAAAATTCGACTACCAAAAGGGATTCAAGTTCTCGACCTATGCCACCTGGTGGATTCGGCAGGCCATCTCACGTGCCATGGCCGACCAGTCCCGCACCATCCGCATACCGGTCCACATGGTGGAGATCATCAACAAGCTCGGCCGGGTACAGCGCGAACTGTTCCAGCAACTCGACCGTGAGGCCACACCCGAAGAGCTTGCCGCGCAACTCGGAATCACACCCGCGAAGGTCCTGGAGATTCGGCAGATCGCACGAGAACCGATCTCGCTGGACCAGACGGTCGGCGAGGAAGGCACCACCCAGCTCGGCGACTTCATCGAAGATTCCGAGGCGGTCACCGCGATCGACGCGGTGTCCTTCCTCTTTCTGCAAGAACAGCTGCACGCCGTACTCGGCACCCTCAGCGAACGAGAAGCCGGCGTCATGCGCCTGCGCTACGGCTTGGACGACGGCCGGCCGCGAACCCTCGACGACATCGGCAGGGTCTACGGCGTGACCCGGGAACGGATCCGGCAGATCGAATCGAAGACGATGTCCAAACTGCGCCATCCCTCCCGCTCACAACTGCTGCAGGACTACCTCGAATAGCCGGCGAACCTTCTCTCGTCCGCCCGGCGCAGCACAATGCGGTCGATCACTTCCGGAGTGTTCTCTTCCGATCGTCCCGTGGGATTCAGGCCGGACGACTCTGTCCCCGAATCGCGAACCCACCGAGGATGGAGTCAGGCCCGGCGTACGTGGCCACCACCGCTCACCGTCCACCACGAAAGCCGCGATGAACAATTCAACCGAGCCCGGATCGGACGTAACGCTGCGCAGGGTTACCGCGGAGACCGTCTACGAGGTGTGCAAACTCAGCGAATCCCTGCCTGTCGAGCAACGGAAGTTGGTGGTCGACAACGGCATATCCATGGCCCAGGCCCACTTCACCGACGCGGCCTGGTTTCGCGGCGTCTACTGCGGCGAGCAGCCTGTCGGATTCCTCATGCTCGATCTCGCCATGGACTCCGACCAACCCGGCGTTTCCCTGTGGCGCTTCATGATCGCCGGCCCGCACCAGGGCAAGGGCGTTGGCCGGCGAGCGATCGACATCCTCGTCACGCAGCTGAAAGCTCGTGGCACGACCGCGCTCTACGTCAGCTACCGGCGCGGCCCGGCCAGTGCGGAAGGCTTCTACCGATCCCTGGGCTTCCAGCCCACCGGCCGCACGATCGACGGTGAAGCCGAAGCGATCCTGAGCTGGTGAGCATGACCGCCCATCGATGAGCATCCGATCCGTCGGCCAACCATCCGGCTATGCGACAGGCGTGCGTGGGATCGAGCCGCGCATCAGGCGCAACGCCAGCAGCGCGACCCAGAGTCCGCCGGCGAAGATCCCGATCCGTTCGATGAGCCCGGCGGGTCCCCCGTCCCACAGTTTCGCGGTGAGGGCGAAGGCGACGTAGGACGTGGCGACCAACAGTCCGGTAGCCCTCGAATACCGGGACCAGCTGCGGTTCCCGAGTCCTGCCAGCAGGAAGCAGGCCGCGGTCAGCGACGCGAACTGAACCAGGCCCAGGAGGCTGTGCACGGCGCCGTGAACGGTCAGTTCCTCCGACGCTCCCGCCGGGTAGCCCAGCGACGGGTCGGGCAGGATGGGCCCGATGGCGAGGAAGGTGAGGCCATAGCTGCCGAGCAGGATGGGGCCCCACGTGGATTCGCGTCCGGACCGAAGCAGCGGCCTGATCCCCATGGTGAAGGCGAGCAGGAGCGTTCCGGTGACGATGTAGTTGGCTATCTGCATCCACCCGCCGGGTCCCAATTCGAGGTTGCTGTCGGGAACTACCCAGGGGTCGTAGTCAGGCCGTATCGCCCCGAGGACGAGAACGACAGTGATGTTGAGCAGCGGAGCAATGATGCCGCAGGCCAACAGTATTCGCACTGTCGCTGACTGCGTTCGGGTGCTTCGCGCAGTGGTATCCGGGCCGAGGGTGTCGGTCACGACACGTGTCCTCTCGTCGATCGGGGTGGGCGACCACCACTATCGACCTATCGGTCACGCCGGAGATTGGAAAAATGTTCCCCAGGCCCGGTATCGATCCCGGGCGATGGCCGGCAGGTCGCCGGTGTGCAGCGCACCCGGTGTGCGATCGGCGAAGATCGCCACGTCCCGGCACAGGTGGGCTTGATCGGTGTACCCGCACACCGCGGCGACATCGGCGGCGGGCCGGCCCGCCAGCAAACCGTCGACCGCGCACCGGAATCGGACCAGCATCGCCGCCCGCTTGGGGGTCAGGCCGATCTGGGATTCGAACCGCGCCCAGAGCCGTTTGCGGCTCCATCCGAGAGATTCGGCGAGCTCGGAGACCTTCGCCTGGCCACCGGAGGCGAGTATGCGACGCCAGGCGGCGACCACCTCGGGATCGGGTGTGCGTGCCGGCCTGTCGCACTGCGCCAGAACCGATTTCGTCAGGGCGAACCGTTCCTCCCAGTTCCCGGCGTCCGCGAGCCGCTCCCGCAGTCGCCGGGCCTGCGATCCCCACAGCTGCTCCAGTGGGACAACGCCATGGCCCAGATCGTTGGCGGCAACGCCCAGCAGGGAGTACGCCTGGATCGGCGACAGGCGAACCTCGACGCACTCCGCGTGGCGGGCGCGAATGCGCATGGCCGACATGGGAAGTCCCACGACGAACCCGCCCAGGGCCTGCCGGCCACCGGCATCGTCGACAATCAGTTCGCGTCCCCCGAACTCGATCACCACCGCGACCGCCGCCGTCGCGGCCACCCGCAGGTCCAGCCCGGCGCCACGCACATCCCGGTATCCGATGACGGCGGCGCCCGACGGCGCGACCGCACGCGGGCCCGCGAAATCCCATCCCGCACCGGGCTCGCCGATATCCACAACTCCCACCGGTCCAGGCTACGAAAGCTGAACCGCCGGCGCAGCGGTCACCCGGGCGGCCCGGTCACCGCTGTCAGGGGAGGTCGAGGTCTCCGAAATCGCTGATGTAGCGGTGGGGTTCGCGGGGTGGGTTGGGCTCGCCGGGGCGGGAGACGCCGATGGCGGACCAGCCGGCGGCCACGGCGGCATCCAGTTCGTCCGGGTGATCCGAGAGGAAGAGAATGTGCTCGGGCGCGACGCCGATGGCCCCGGCGATCTTCTCGTACGACGAGGCCTCGCGCTTGGGCCCGGCCGTGGAGAGGTCGAAGTGGCCGCTGATGAGCGGGGAAAGATCTCCGCCGCGGGCGAATTCGAACCAGTCCTTCTGATTGCGGACCGAACCCGACGAGTAGATGTAGAGCTCATGCCCCGAGGCACGCCAGGCCCGCAGGGCGGGCGCGACGTCCTCGAAGAACTCACCGAACAGCGACCCGTTGCGGAAGCCCTCGGCGCAGATGATGCCCTGGGCCGCCTTCAGGGGTTCGGATTTCACATCGGTGTTGAGCCAGTCGATGAGGATCCGCGCCACCTCGGCCGCGTCCGCGTCGGGGCGGTCGGCCTGGATGCGGGTGGCGGCGAGGATGGGATCGGCTGCGCCGCCCTGGTTTTCGGCCAGCCAGCCGGGCAGGCGGGTGCGGGTGTAGCCGTAGAGTTCCTCGCGGACCGAGCTCGTCGGGCTGGTGGTTCCCTCGATGTCGAGGACGATGGTGGTGATCATGCGCCCACGAGTTCATCGAGGGTGGGGAAGCCGCCCGAGATCTTGTCGCCGGTGAAGTCGCCGATCCAGCCGTCTTCCTCTTCGAAGAAGCGGACGGCCACGAATTCGGGGCGGGTGCCCATGTCGAACCAGTGCAGGGTGCCGGCCGGGACGGAGACGAGATCGCCCGCGGTGCAGACGGTTGCGAGCACCTCGTCGCCCAGGTGCAGGTAGAAGCAGCCCTGGCCGGCGGCGAAGAAGCGGACCTCGTCCTCGGCGTGGCGGTGCTCGTCGAGGAACTTGGTGCGCGCGGCGGTGGCCTTGGCGGGCCACTCCGGGTCGGATTCGTCGGGGTGGATGCGGGCCACGTCGATGAACTTGTAGCGGCCGTCGGCATTGAGTGCATCGATGCGCGAGGCGTATTCGGCGAGCAGGTCCTCGGTGGAGGTGGCGCCGGTGAGGTTCTCCAGCAGCGGCCAGCGCTCGAAGGTGATGCCGCGCTTGGCCAGTTCGGCGGCGATGACGGCGTCGTCCTCGGTGCGCAGGGTGACGTCGGCGGCGTCCTTGTCGGACATGATCTGCAGCAGTGTCATTGTCGTTCTCCTCGGAACTACTTCTCGCGCACCGGAATTTCGCGGTGCCCGGTCAAGTTTGCCAATTCGCACATGGCTTCGAGACATTCGGCGCGATCGCGCGCCTGCGCCAAGCTCGCGCCCCAGGCGGTGATGCCGTGGCCCGCGATGAAGAGCACGGGTGGGGCGTCGGGGTGCTCGGTCAGGTACTTCTCGATGTCCTCACCGATGCGCGGCACGTCGGCGTGGTTCGGGAAGATCGGAATGTCGATGGCGTCCGGGCGAATTCCGCCCAGGCCCTTGATGAGTTCGTAGCCCGAGAAACGCACGGTCTGCGTGTCGGCACCGGCCGCATCGATGGAAACCGTTGTCGCGTGGGGTGGATGGACGTGCACCACGGCGGCATTGTCGCGGGTGCGGTACACGGCGGTGTGGATGGTGGTTTCCGCCGAGGGCCGCTTGCCGTTCTCGTCGATCGGGGTCGAATCGGCGACGCGCACGGTCACCATATCGGTGTCGGTGAGCTCGCCCTTGGACAGCCCGCTGGCGGTGATGACGGCCGAATCGTCCTGCCGCACCGAGATATTGCCCGCGGTGCCCGGCATCCAGCCCTTGGCGTAGAGGTCGCGCGCAATGGCCGCGATCTCGCCGCCCGCCTGCCGCGTGTCGACCGGAACATCGGTCAGCACAATGGCTTTCACGGCAGCGGGAGCGACGGCGCGACCCGCGCCCTGCGCTTGGGCCGGAGGCTGCCGATACACCCGATGCGTGGCGGCATCGGCTGCCGTGCGCGCCTCCCCCGGCGCTTCCAGCACCCCGAATTCGGTGACCACCGCGGTCACCAGCTCCGGCGGCGTGACATCGAAGGCGGGATTGAAGGTCGCGGTGCCCTCGGGAGCCGTTCGCACCCCACCGAATCCGGTGACCTCGGCACTGGCGCGCTGCTCGACCACGATGTCGCGACCGGTGGCGGTGGAGATGTCGCGTGTGGATTCCGGCGCGACCACGATGAACGGAATCCCGTGATACCGCGCCGCCAGCGCCAGCATGTAGGTGCCGATCTTGTTCGCGACCGACCCGTCCGCGGTGATGCGGTCCGCGCCCACGATCACCGCGTCCACCTCTTCGGTGGCCATGGCCCACGCCGCCGCCGAATCGATGGTGAGCCGATGCGGAATCCCCGCCTCGGCCATCTCCCACGCGGTCAGCCGCGCCCCCTGCAAGAGCGGCCGCGTCTCGTCCACGATGACCTCGGCCAGCGCACCGCGCTCGTGCAGCACCCGCAGCGCGCCGATGGCGGTGCCGACCGCGGTGGTCGCGAGCCGCCCGGTATTGCAGTGCGTGAGCAGCCGCAAAGGCCGGTCCCCGCACAGCTTCTGGATCAGATCGGCGGCATGCGTGGCGGCGGCCAGATTGACCCGGCCGTCCTCGGCCAGCATTTCGAGCGCTTCGTCGAGCATGGCCTGCGTGCCCTCGGCCAGCCGGTTCAGCGTGCGCCGCACACCCCAGGCCAGATTCACCGCGGTCGGGCGGGCATCGGCGATGCGCGCCGCCTCGGCCCGCACCTGCTCGGTGTCCACGACCCCGTCGACGGTGGCGGCCAGCGCCGCGATCACCACACCGAACGCGCCCGACACGCCGATGGCCGGCGCGCCGCGAATGGCCAGGCTCTGGATGGCGTCGATGACCTGATCGACCGTCGTGATCCGCAGCTCTCGCAGCTCATGCGGCAGCAGCCGCTGGTCGATGGTGACGAGTGCACCGTCGTCCCACGCGATCGAACTTTCATCCATCTACGTCGTATCCTCTGGCTGGCTGGAGGTGCGGTCCGCGATTGCGGGCGCACGCCCACCGTATCGAACCCGGATCGCCGCGTGACCGGCAGGTTTGAGATCTCCGGAATCCGAATCCGTTATCATTCCGATATGGCGAGAGAACGTCGCACCCGCAAGATCACCGTGTCGGTGCCGGAGGAGATCGCCGCGACCCTGGACGACTGGCGCAGCAAGGGCCGGATCGAGTCCATCTCCTCGTTCGTCGTCGAATCGGTGAAGGCTCGCGTGGATCGGGCCGAATCCCTGGCAAGGATCGAGCAGGTCTTCGGCGGGCGGCCGCCCCTGGATCTGATCAATCGGGCTCGGGCCGTGCAGGGCCTGCCCCCGTTATCGGAGGAGGACACGCCCGGCGACCACGCCGGCGCGGCATGACCGCCCCCGGCGGCACCCTCGGCGGCGTCGTCTTCGATACGGCCGCCTTGACGGCGTGGGCGCATCGCGTCGCCTACGTCCAGTCGGTGGTGTGGGCGACCGCCGACGCCGGGCACACCATCATCATTCCGGCCACCGCGCTGGCGGCGGCGCGGGCGTTGATCGCGCCGGGGCGGCTCGACATTCTCTCGGTGCTGCTGGACCTGCCGAATACGGTCATCCAGCCGCTGGATCGACCGGCGAGTGATCATCTCGGCGCGGCATTGGCCGATCGGCCGGACGCGGATGCGCTGATTCCCGCCGGGCACGCCACCATCGAGGCGGTGAGCCGGGACTGGCCGTGCCTCACCGACCGGCCCGAGACCCTGCGCAAGCTCGATCCCCGGGTGCAGACCGATATCTTGCCGTAAGGCGCTGGGCGCGAACGGATTCAGGCTTTGCCCAGGGTGAGGGACACATTGTGGCCGCCGAAGCCGAACGAGTTGCTGATCGCGTAGTCCAGGATCTGATGCCGCGGCTTGTCGGCGACCACGTCGAGGGTGACGTCGGCGTCCGGATTCTCGAAATTCAGTGTGGGCGGGACGATCTGCTCGCTCAGCGTGCGCAGCGTGAGGATCGCCTCGAGCGCGCCGACCGCTCCGATGGAATGGCCGAGGGCGGATTTCGGTGCGTAGACCGAGGCTTCGGGGCTGACGGCCATGATCGCGCGGGCCTCGGAGGCGTCACCGATCGGGGTGCCGGCGGCGTGTGCGTTCACATGCGCGATGTCGGTGGCCGACAAGCCCGCTGCCGCAATGGCTTTGCGCATGGCGCGGGCCGCGCCGCCGCCGTCGGGTGCGGTGCCGGTGATGTGGTACCCGTCGGAGGTGATGCCCGCACCGAGTACCCGGCCGTGCACGGTCGCCCCCCGCGCGCGGGCATGCGCCTCGGATTCGAGGACGAGCAGGGCGCCCGCCTCACCGAAGACGAAGCCATCGCGGTCCCGGTCGAAAGGCCGTGCGGCGCGCTGTGGTTCGTCATTGCGCGTGCTCGTGGCCCGCATCATGGCGAAGCTGGCGATCGGCACCGCGTCGATATGGCCTTCGACCCCGCCGCACACCACCACATCGGCTTCACCGGTGGCGATCAGCCGCCACGCGTGCGCGATGGCTTCCGAACCCGAGGCGCAGGCCGAAACCGGCGCGTACACACCGCCTTTCGCACCCAGCTCCAAGCCGACGGTGGCGGCCGGACCATTGGGCATGACCATGGGCACCGTCATGGGCGGCACCTTGCGGTAGCCCCCGGCCCGCATGACATCCACCGCGTGCACCAGCGCCTCACCGCCGCCGAGCCCGGTGCCCACCGCGACCGCCAGCCGCTCCGGATCGACCTCGGGCGCGCCCGCCTCCTGCCACACCTGCCGGGCCAGCACCACCGCCAGCTGCTGCACGAACGACATCCGCCGCTGCTCGATCCGGGTCAGCTGCTCCCCCGGCGCGGCCGTCAACCGGCCGCCGATGCGCACCGGCAGGTCGTATTCGGCCACGAAATCGTCTGTCAGCGCGGCGATTCCACTGTCTCCGGCCAGCAGCCGAGTCCAGGTCGTATCCAGGTCCGCGCCCAGGCAGGTGGTGGCCGCCATCCCCGTCACGACGACACCGCCCCGAGTTTCTGTACCAGTCGTTACACCCATGAGAACATGGATACCTGTAGCAACCGCTACAGTCAACCTGTGCCCCGACCTGTCGACCATGCCCGCCGCGCCGAACTACTGGCCGGTGTCATCACCTATATCGCCGAGCACGGCCTGGCAGAGCTTTCGCTGCGGCCACTGGCGGAGTACCTCGGCACGAGCTCGCGCATGCTGATCCATTACTTCGGAACGAAGGAGCAGATGCTCATCTCGGCGCTGGAAACACAGCGGCCCGATATTCCCGCACTGTTCGGTGATGTCGACGATGCGCAGACCCTGCGAATCCGCCTCGAGCAATCCTTCGCCCTCAACACCACTACCGGCGGTCCGACCAGTCTGCGTGTGCTGCTTCAGGTTCTGGCCGCCGCGACAGTTCCCGGCAGCCCATTCCACGACTACGCCGTGTCGGCCGTCAAGGCCGTGGTCACCGCCCTGTCGGAGGCCCTGGCACGCATCGACCCCGGCATCGAGGACCCGGAGGCCGCCGCCACCGTGCTCACCTCCGGCATGCGCGGCCTGATCCAGGACTGGTGGGTCACCGGCGACACCGATCGGGTCGAGCGCGCCGTGCGGATGCTGGCGAAGCAGGCTACGGGGGAATAGTGGGGTGCCCGGCCTGAGCGCACACTTTCGACCGTCTTTCCGCCATTTGGCAGAAAACTCGCCGATAGTGTGCGCTCAGGCCGGATTCACCCTGCCACTCAGGCGAATTCGCCGAGCAGCTTCTCCAGCATGTCGGCGCGCCCCTGCTTGTCCGCCTCGTCCAGCCACGGCAGTGGAACGAAGTTGATGGTCAGCTCGCCCTGGTAGGTGGCGATGAAGTACTCGCCGGGAGCCAGTTCGGGCGCGTCCGGCGGGGGCGCGACGGCCGGTGGGTTCACCGTCATCCCGCCCCGGAAGTCACTGAGCGACAACCCTTCCGGCGTAACGAACGCCGGGATGCGACCCCAGTTGGAGGATCGCACAATGCCTTTGGCCACCAGGTTGGGGTTGTATCCGGTGCGCGCCTTCTCGAGGATGGCGCCGGCCGCCAGTTCGCTCTGGAACGCGGCGGTGACGGCGCGGGCGACCGCGGTCAGGTCGGTTTCGTCGGTCTCCGCATGATATTCGGCGTAGCCGAAGAAGTTGTTCGACGCCGTCGCCGCGACCGGCGGCTCGATGCGGTCGCGCAGGTCGACCGCGAAAATGTAGTGCAGCTCCGGCAGCGCGACATTGCGGAATTTGGTCTCGGTCAACAGGATTGCCGCCGACAGCAGCGCATTGACGGTCAGCTGCTCGCGGCGCGCGTACTCGAGCAGCGCGGTGGTGGCGGCAGCGCTGAGCCGGCAGCGCACGGCCTCCATGGGCAGTGTGCCGATGCGCGGCACATCGGCGGGCAGCGGATAGGGCGCGGGTTCCTGCGGCTGCTCGTTCAGCAGTTCCTCGAGCGATTTCGGGTAGTCGCCGGACTCCGGGTGCGCGGCCTCGAAGGCGGCGGAATCGGTGTAGGCGGACCACAGTTGCTCGAACAGCGTCAGCGAGTGATGCCCGTCGGCGATGGCGTGGTGGATCAGCAGCGTCACGCGTGCGGCGTTCTCACCCCGCACCACCAGCAGCGCGCTGACCTCACGCGCCTGATCGATCTGCGCCCCGGTCAACACCAGCTCCGGGTCACCGTCGGTGACGATCACCCGCGCCTGCGCCCCCTCGGCCGCGGCGAAGTCGACCGCCGCGTCGTCACGCACCACCAGGTGCGCGTCGAGAATGGGATTGCGAGCCCGCACCTGCGCGAAGGCCCGCGTCAGCCGCTCGATATCCAGCTCGCCCGTGGCGAGCACCGAATACGCGATGCACACCGTCGCCGTGGCGTAGACGATCTCGCTCGGCGCGAGCGGGCGAATTGTTTTGATTACAGCCACCCCCACTGTCCTTCCCCTGAAAGCATATGGAACACAGGACAATCGCCGACGCCAAAGGACATCGGCGATTCCTGCGCACGAACCTACCCCGCTCCCAGCAACTCTCGCATCCCGAACAGTGACGCCGGTCATACCGTCGCACCGGCCCGGGTCCGCACGCTCGCCGCTTACCCGAAAGTTCGTAACTGCCAGTGAAAGTGCGTACTTGCCGCCCGCCCGCGGCGATTCGACACTCGGTGCACGTCAGGTCACGACCTGGGAACACGGCAGATCGGAGCGAAGATGACCGGGAAAGAACGCGCCCCAGTGACGGTGCTGGGCACCGGGTCGATGGGCCGGGCGGTCGCGGAAGCCTTTCTGGCGGCGGGACATCCGACGACGGTGTGGAACCGGACCCCGGAGCGGGCGGCGCCCCTGATGCGCGCCGGAGCGGACCGGAAACTCGATATCGCCGCCGCTGTCGCGGCAGGTCCGGTGATCATCGCCGTGCTCACCACGTTCGAGGCGACCCGGGCCGCCCTGGAACCGGCCGCCGCCGCGCTGTCCGGCCGCACCCTCATCACGCTGAACTCCGGAACACCGTCCGACGCAGCCGAATTCGCGGCGTGGGCGAGCGGGCACGGGGCACGGTACCTGGGCGGTGCGATCAAGAATGTCCCGGCGGCCATCGGAAAGCCGGACACGCTGCTGTATTTCGGTGGCGACCGCGCGATCTTCGACGAGAACATCGGCCTGCTGGGCGTCCTCGGCGGCGACCTGGTCCACCTGGGCGAGGAGCCGGATCTGGCGGCACTCTACGAATCCGCTGTCGGCGCAACGCTGCTGCCCGTGCTGCTCGGATTCTTCGAGGGCGCGGCGCTGCTGGCCTCGCGTGGTCTGCCCGCCCACTCGATGGTGCCCTACTCGGCCAAGTGGCTCGAGATGGTGATCTCCCTGCTCCCAGTGCTGGCCGAGGAGATCGACACCCGCGACTACACCCGGCTCGGATCCTCGATCGGTCTCTTCCACGCCGCCATCGCCCAGGAGCAGCGGCAGGCGGCCGCCTCCGGTGTCGACACGTCGTGGCACGCACCGATGCACGAGCTGCTGAACCGGGCGGTGGCCGAGGGCCGGACCGAGCAGAGCATCACGGCGCTGATCGAGTTGCTCACGACCCGGTGAACAAGCGCGGGTGCGCACCCGGACCGGCGCTCGAGCTCTTACAGTGGCAGGGCAGCACCTGTGAGCGAAGGGGAGGCGTCGGTGAATCTCGTGAAGGGCCAGAACGGGCCGCTGAATGCCAGTGATGTGGTGGTGTCGGTGCAGGTGGGCGCGCCGGCGGACCTGTCCGCGCTGCTGGTGACCGCGCAGGGGCGGGTGCGCACGGACGCGGATTTCGTATTCTTCAATCAGCCCAGCGGTCCGGGTGTGCGATTGCAGGCTGCGGGGGCGGGTCAGCCTGCGGCACTGGCGATCTCGCTGGGGCAGGTGCCCCGCGATATCGAGCAGATCCGTGCGGTGATCACCCTGGATCAGGCGGGTGCGACCTTCGGGCGGATCGCCCCGCCGGTCGCGGTGGTGAGCGATGCGCACGGTAATCGGTTGTACGAGTATCGGATCGACGGGTTGAGCACCGAATCGATCGTGATCGCCGTCGAGGTGTACCGGCGGCAGAACGCCTGGAAGGTGCGCGCGGTCGGGCAGGGGTACGCGGGCGGTTTCGCGGCGCTGGTCACCGATCACGGGGTCAGCGTCGACGAATCACCCCGTCCCGCACCGGCATACAACCCGCCGCCACCGGTCACACCGTCCTATCCACCGACGCCGCCGCCCTACCCACCGACCCCGCCCGTGACGCCGTCCTATCCACCGACCACGCCCATGTACCCGCCGACCACTCCGGCCTATCCCACTCAGCCGCCGCCGAGCTATCAGCAGCCCGCGCCCGCCCCGCCGCGCGCCCCACAGCCGCCGCAGACCGGCGAGGTGAGCCTGAGCAAGGGCCGCCGCGTCGATCTGGGCAAGGGCCAGAAGGTCACGCTGCGCAAGGACGGCGGCGTGGCGCTCACTCGAATTCGCATGGGGCTGGGCTGGGATCCGGTCACCCGGGGTGGTCTGTTCGGCAGGCGCGCGGTGGAGATCGATCTCGATGCGTGGGTGGCATTGTTCGCGGGCCAGACCCTCATCGACGCCTGCTACTACAACCAATTGCAGTCCAAGGACGGGTCGATCCGGCATCAGGGCGACAATCGGACCGGCGAGGGTGAGGGTGACGACGAGGTGATCAATGTCGACCTCACCCGGGTGCCCGCCCACATCACCTCGCTGCTGTTCGTCGTCACCTCCTACGAGGGCCAGACCTTCGAGCAGGTGAGCAATGCCTACTGCCGTCTGGTGGACGACACCACCGGTGCGGAGCTGGCGCGCTTCAGCCTCACGGGCGGAATGCGTTTCACCGCCATGGCCATGGCCGAGGTGTGGCGGGTGGGCGGTGATTGGAAGTTGCGCGCCATCGGCGACGGCTTCAATGCCAAGCATCCCGGCGAGGCCACACCACAGCTGCCCCGCTTCGTCACCAGGAGTTGAGCCGGCCGGTCAGTCGTCGAACAGATCCCACCAGTCGCCGTGCGACCAGAATCCCGGTGTGACGCCGATACTTTCGAGCCAGCTCTTCTCGCCCCGCCGCACAATGGTTTCGGCATTGGCCTGCAGCAGGGCGAGCACATCGTCTCCGGCCGCACCGCCCAGCGCGGCGAGGACGAGGGGCACCTGGTCGGGCGGCACGGTCAGGGCGTACTCGTACTCGCCGCCATTGCGCAGATGCTGCGCGTCGAAGGCCAGCTCACCCGAATCACGCAGGGACACATCGATATACAGCCCATCCCTGGCCCATAACGATCGCTTTGCCATGTCGTCAGCCTAGAGGACCCGTGCGGCTCAGATATCGCTGTCGATGGAGCGCAGCCGCGTCGGCGCGATGCGAATCGGCTCGGCGAACATTTCCGCGAATGCCCGTGGCGTGCCGAACAATACGGCGATCCGCTCGGCGTATTTGGCCACGTACCCGGGCAGTTCGTCCAGCGGCGGCACACTCGCGTCGAAGCGTGCCGTCCCCTCCAGCCGGATGACGTCGCGCCCCAGATCGGTCTCGTCGAGGACCAGTGTGACGTGCGGATTGTCGGCGATATTGCGCAGTTTGATCTTCTTCGGCTCGCTGTAGACGATGATGTCGCCATCGTCGAGCAGGTGGTACCAGACCGCGACGGTGTCCGGCCGGCCGTCCGGGCGCACCGTGGTCAGCCACGCGATCTGGTTGTCGCACAATCGTTTCCAGATGTGAGTGCGCCGCTCGGCGGTCAGATGCGCGGCCAGTTGCGCGAAGGACTCCACCGGGCTCATGGCTCGCCTTTCCCTGTCGGTTCGCCTGCCAGCCTAGGCGCATCCGCATGATGTCAGCGCCGGTGCCGATGCGCGGCGGCCAACTGCGCGGTGGTCGTGTCCGCACCCAGCCGCCGCTGCACGGCCGCTACCAGGCCCGGCGCCAGGCCGCCGAGCGCCGCGATCACCCGCAGATTCCACGGGGCCACCACCACCTCCCCGCGATCGCGTTCGATGGCGCGCACGCACGCGCGCGCCACATCCTGCGGCGATCTGGTGCCCACACCGCGCGGCAGCGTGGCTCCGGAGTCCGCGAACAGCCCGGCGTCGCGAATGTAGCCGGGGTACAGCGCCGATACCCCGACCCCGTGCGGCCGCATGTCCTCCCGCAGGGCCAGCGCGAACCCGCGCATCCCGAATTTGGTGGCGTTGTAGAGCGAGGACTGCGCCGACGCGGTCTTCCCGGCCAGCGAGGAGATGAAGACCAGGTGTCCGCGACCGCGCGCGGCCATGCGATCGGTGGCGAGCTTGGCCATGAGGATGGGCGCGCGCAGGTTGACGTCGAGGGCGCGATCGATCTCGTCGAGCGAATAGTCGTCGAGCAGACCCGTCGCCGACAGCGCCGCATTGGCGACCACGATGTCGATCTCGCCCGCCGCCGCGAGCATCGCCTCGATGTCGCGGCGTGAATTCAGGTCGGCCGCAAGCGCCCGGCCACCGACCTTGTCCGCCAAGGGTTCCAGCACCTCGGTGCGCCGCCCGGTGAGCACCATCTCGCCGCCGCGGGCCGCCAGTTCGAGCGCCAGGGCCTGCCCGATTCCGCCGCTGGCTCCCGTCAACAGCACTCTCGCACCGCGCAGTTCCATGTCGTCTCCTTGTGAAGGTTCGGGCTCTCGCGAACCCACCTTCGCCGACGACGCGGCGGCGTCTCTTGTACGAATGTTCCCGGGGCTACACCGGGTCGTGATCGGCCAGTCCCGGAGAGCCGGACAGCCGCGCGGGTGTCATCCCGGTCAAGGCGAGGACTTCACGATGAAAGTGCGCCTGATCGAAGTACCCGCTCTCGACGGCGACGCGAGACACATTGCCGCACACGGCCAGACGACGGACGGCACGGTCGAAGCGCACCAGTTTCGCGGCATGCTTGGGTGGTACGCCGAGCTGCTGCCGGAACCTGGACCAGAGCCGTTTCCGGCTCCAGCCCACCTCGTCCGCGAGCGCCTCCACCTTGACCAGGCCGTGGCTGCCCACGAGCCGCTGCCAGGTCCACTCCACCTCCGGGTCCACGACCGGGCCCGCTGCGCGTCGTCGCGCCAGCAACGTGTCCACCAGCGCGAAACGCTCTGCCCACGAGCCGGTTTCACCGAGCCGCTGCGCGGTGCGCGTGCCTTCGCGTCCCCACAGCTCGTCCACCGATACGATCCCCCGGCCCAGTGCCGCGAGCGGAAAACCCAGCACGGTGTGCGCCACCACCGGCGACATCCGCACCTCGACACACTCGATACCGTTGCCCCGCATCCGAATTGCGCACGGTCCCAGTGCGGCGACCAGACTCCCCCGCTGCTGCCGTCCGGCGGCGTCCGCCACAACGAGCGTTCCACTCCCGAAGGGCAGCACCACGGTGACAGACGGATGCGGAATCACCCACTGCGCCACCGGATTCGCGCTCAGATCGCGGAATCCGGCCATGGCGATCCCGCTCGCTCGCCGGGGCGGGCGCGCGATCTCCCACACGCCCGCCGTGTCGCCCTCGTGCCCACCGGCCCGCATCGCCCCATGCTACCGAGCCACGGATCAGCGAATCGGCGTGAAGTCCCGGCTGCCGATGTAGGTCGGGCGCGGCGCGGCGGCCGCATAGGGCGCGACCAGGGTGTTCTCCACACTGTTGAACACCAGGAAGATGTTCGAGCGCGGGAACGGCGTGATGTTGTTGGCGGAGCCGTGCATGATGTTCGAGTCGAACAGCAGCGCCGATCCGGCCGCGCCGGTGAATTGCGCGAGGCCGTGCTTATTGGCCAGCTCGGTGATGTCGCTGCGGCGCGGCACGCCGATCTGCTGTTCCCGCAACGATTCCCGATAGTGGTCGTCGGGTGTAGCGCCCTGGCAGGGCACGAAGGTGTTGTGCGAACCGGGCATCACCATCAGGCTGCCGTTGTACGGATGATTGTCGGTCAGCGCGATCGACAGGCTGACCGCGCGCGGCGCCGGCATCCCGTCCTCCGCATGCCAGGTCTCGAAGTCGGAGTGCCAATAGAACCCCGCGCCTTCGAATCCGGGCATGTAGTTCACCCGGCTCTGATGGATGTACACCTCCGAGCCGAGGATCTGCCGGGCGAGTCCGGCGACCCGGCTCTCCCGCACCAGATCGGCGACGGCCGCATTGAGCTTGTGCACCTCGAAGATGGAACGCACCCGCCGCGAGCCCTTCTCGGCAATGAGCCGGTCGTCGAGCCACAGTTCCGGTTCCTGTGTGAGCCGGTGCATCTCGGCGCTGAAGTCGGCGACCTCCATGGGGTCCAGCAGTGCGTCGAGCACCGCGTACCCATCGGTCTCGAAGCCCGCCAGGGCCTCCGATTCGACGGTCCCCCACACCGTGGGGTCGGTGCGCTCGATATGCGGGACCGGTTCTGGTGTGCGCGTGGGATAGCGGTCCATGCGGGCCAGCATGGCGCAGCAGTATTGCAGTGACCCGAATGATCGTTTTGCGGTCGTGTGACAAGCCGAAGGACACCGAATGTAACGCTTTTGCTTTCGCTAAGGACATAGGCAGGCGTGAAGCTCACCGCGCTGCGCACCACAGTGGTCGCCCTGTCTGCCGCCCTGTCCATGACGCTGCTCGGTGGTGTCTCGACGGCCGATCCTCAGAAACCTTCGCACGTCTCGTCGATCGTCAAGGACGGCCGCACCTGGCATCTGAAGGTGTATTCGGCGGCCATGGGCACCGAGATCACCGTCGATGTGCAGCGCCCGGTCGACGAATCCCGGCCCGCCCCGAACCTGTGGATGCTCAATGGCCTGGACGCCGGTCTGAGCGACGCGAGCTGGACCGCGCAGACGAAGGCACTGGATTTTCTGGCCGACAAGCAGGTCAATGTGGTGCAGCCGATCGGTGGTTACGGCAGCTACTACACCGATTGGCGCAACCCCGATCCGGTGCTGGGCGTGCACAAATGGAAGACCTTCTTCACCGAGGAGCTTCCGCCGCTGCTGGACGACACCCTCGATTCGTCCGGCCGCAATGCGCTGACCGGTCTGTCGACCTCCGGCACCTCGGTCCTCCAGCTCGCCGAGGCCAAGCCCGGCCTCTGGAAAGCCGTTGCCGCCTACAGCGGTTGCGCTCAGATCGCCGACCCGGTCGGTCGCGCGTTCATCAAGCTGGTCGTCGAGAACCGTGCCGGCGGCGACACTCGGAACATGTACGGCCCGGACGGCGATCCGGCCTGGACCGCCAACGACCCGGTCATCAATGCCGAAAAGCTGCGCGGCACATTGCTCTACGTGTCCAGCGGCAGCGGCGTCCCGGTCGCGGAGGACGTCCAGTACTACTTGAACAGCGCTCCCGGGGCTTCCGGCGCGCTCAACCTCACGCTCGGTGTGATCATCGAGGCGGCCGTCAACGGGTGCACGGCGAATCTGAAGACCACACTGGATTCCCTCGCCATCCCCGCGACCTTCGAATTCACGCCCGTCGGCACCCACTACTGGCCGTATTGGGAAAAGGCCCTTTACGATTCGTGGCCGCTGCTGGCCCAGGGCATGGAGATCCCCGCCTGACCGCAGGCGGGGAGGCCGGCACCGGCATCACCCAGTCAGCGCGGCGCGACCGGCTGGATGGGATCCTCGAGCCCGCAGCGCTGGAGTTCGTAGGAGGGGTTGCGGTTGGTCCGGTAGCTCGCGAAGCCGAAGGCCTGCTGGATATTGTGCCGGAATCGGGTGAAGGTGAGCGGCGCGCGGGTGGAGGCGAGCAGGTCCTGGGTGGCGGGGCAGCTCAGGGCCGCTCGCGCGCGAATCACGTAGCGCTCGTCGATGTGCAGCGGGATCCAGGGCTGCCGGTCCACCATTTCGGCGTCGACCACCACCCAGCCGGGGGCGAGGTTCTTGTCGTGGCCGATGCGGCCGTTCTCGAGCCGATCGGTGTGTGCCGCAAGCGGATACGCCAATCCCATCTGGTCGACGACGCGCACGTCCAGCGGGACGTTCATGCTCGTCATGCCGAGGTTGAGGAAGAAGACGGTATGTCCCGCACCGCCTTCGGGGACGGGCAGCGGCGGCGGGACGATATGCCAGACCATCTGTGAGGGCAGGTTCAGCAGTAGTGCACCGTCGGGGGTTTCGCCGATATGGCGGAGCATGGGACGCATACGGGCGTAGTCGAGGTAGTCCTCGGCGCGGATGGGATGGTCGTGCCCAGTGCCGAGCACGTAGTAGATGCGCTCGTCGACAATGCCGGAAGCGCCTACGCTGGTTCCGGTTTGGACGGCACAGGTACCGCACGCCCACAGCGCCCACGCGGCGGTGATCACGACACCGGCAGGTACCAGCCAGCGCACCCGATTCCCGTGCGCCGCGTTTCCGGACAGCCGCACAGGCAGCACCATGACGGGCAGCAGCAGGCAGAACAGCTGGGGCAGCAGCATGCGGCCGTGCATGAAATCGCCGCCGACGCGGAGTTCGTACACCGTCAGCGCCACTCCACTGACGAGCATGACCAGAACGACCATGGCAGGACTACGCAGCGCCGGTGTCGAAAGGCGCTGCGGCCGAACGATGACGAAAGCCGACACCGCGAGAATCAGCAGCGGGAGCCACAGGTGGTACGGGCCGACGAAGTCGCCGAGATAGGTGAAACCCTGCTGCCATTTCGCCCCTCCGGCGTCCTTGGAGACGGCCGTATTCGGATAGGGCAGCCCGTAGTAGCCCATCCGCCAGATCTGATAGCCGATCGGCACGAGCCCGGCGACCGCCACGGTCAGCAGCCGAAACACCCAGGGGCGCAGGGACGTTTCCGGCACCGGAGCGAAGACCAGCACGAGCAGCGCGAGCGCCCCTACCAGGGTGATCTCGGGCCGGATGAGCGGCGCGAGACCGGCGAGGAAGACCAGCCCGAAATAGCCTGCGGGCCGCACGGCCCCGGCCTGCGCCCAGCGAATCATGAAGTACCACAGCACCGCCAGCCAGCAGATGACCAGACCGGACTCCAGCCCCGAGCTGGCATAGTCACGTGCGGGCGGCAGCGCGATGTAGACCAGTGCGCCGGCGGGCAGCAGCAATCGGCCCGCCGGGCCGCCCCACAGTCGCGCCGATCCCAGCATACCGACCACCACCGCCGTCACCGACAGCGTCAGCGTGAGGCCGAGCACCACGTACTCCAGCCGCGCCTGGGTGAGCCAGCTGAAGAACCACACCAGATACGTCCACGCCGCACTGGTATTGGTCTCCACCCGTTCGTCCACATTGAAGACCGGGCCGTTGCCCGCCAACAGGTTTCGCACCGTGCGCAGCACGATCAGCCCGTCGTCGGCGATCCACCGGTGCTCCCAGGCGCCGGCCGCGAACAGGGCCGCGGTCACCGCGACGCCGGTCAGGAATACGGTCCGCGGCAGCCGCGTACGGCGCGCGGCGGGCTGTGGCGCCCGCGCCATGACCTGCGGCAACTCGGCGGTCACGAGGACCGGCGCCTCGGGCGCATCGGGAACGACAGACAGCGACACTGCTACTCCGATCCATGCGAGTGGAACAGGATGAAGCCGATCGTGACAAGGAGAACGAGCGGAAAACAGACCGCGTAAAACGGGACCACGATATTCGACCACCACGCCGGGTCGTCTCGCGGCATCATGAACAGCCCCAGGCCGATGGGGTACGGCGCGCCTTCGAGGGGCTCCCGGTCGGTGAAGCTCCACCACCAGCAGAAGGCCACAGCCGCAAGCGCTCCGGCCGCGAGCCCGGACCACCAGGACCGGTCATCGAGCGCGTGGTGCAGGAGAACTACCAGCAAGGGGACGAACCACACCCAGTGATGTCCCCAGGCGAAGGGTGACACCGCGGCCGAGGTCATGCCGACGACGCTGATGGCCAGCACCTGTTGCCCGCGACGGTAGGCGAGGGCGCCGGCGGCCAGACCTCCGACCGCGATCGGCACCGCGACAGCCAGCCACAGCCACGTCGGCGGCACGTAGAGATACAGCCCCGGCCCGGTGTGCAGGTACCGATCGACGTGGAAGAGCCGCAGCAGTTGGGCAATCGCGCCGTTGATGGATTGATTGCCCGGCGAATCGACAGCACCGATGCGACTGGAATTGGTGAACTGGTTCGCCCAATACCCCCAGGCGTCTCCGGGGATGATGACGAATCCGAGTGCCACCGTGCCCGCCAAGGTGGCGGCGGCGGTCGCGCAGGTGCGCCATTGCCGCGTCACCGCGAGGTAGGCGAGAAAGAGTATCGGAGTCAGCTTGATACCCGCCGCGATTCCGACGCCGATGCCCCGGCCCTTGGAATTCGGCCGCGTCAGATCCCACAGCACCAGCAGCACGATGAATACATTGACCTGGCCCAGCCAGATCGTCGTCCGCACGGGTTCCAGGGCCGTGCTCGCCACGGCGAGGAAGAACGCGAACAATGCCGTGCGCGGCGTAGCGCGATATCCCAGGCTGCGCAGGCTCACTGCCACAATGGCCACCAGTGCCGCGAAAATCGCCGTCCACCACAGCAGATTCGCCGTGTGCAGGCCCACCCACGTCAACGGCACGAAGACCAGCGCGGCGAAAGGCGTATAGGTGAACTGCATTCCGAAGACGACGGCCCCGTCGTACAGTCCGGCGCGGTGGGCGATCGCCTCTCCGCCGGCGCGATACACCGTCAGGTCGACGTGATTGTTGAACAGCCCGTAATACGGCGTCCCGATCGGAATCGCGAAGATATGCCAGCCCACCACGGCGCAGGCCAGCAGACCGCTGACGACCAGAACCGCATTCGCCACCACGGGTTCGCGCTTCAGCTCCGGAGCCGCGACGGCGCCCAGTGCAGTCACCATCGGCGCGCGCTTTCCCGCGTGAGAATCACGGCCACCGTGGCGAACAAGGCGAGCAGATAACAGCTCGCATAAACCGGGACCGCGAGATGCGACCACCAGGCGGGGATATTGCGCGGCAGCATGAACAATCCGATACCGATCGGATACGCCGATTCGGCGAACGGCGCCTCCTCCGGATAGTTCCACCACCAGCAGAAGAACGGCACGATCACCGCGATCGGCAGGTATCGGTACAGCGGCGCGGCCGTGGAGGTGCGCACGTGGTGGAACACCACGACCAGCAGCGGCAGGAACCACACCCAGTGATGCCCCCACGAAAACGGTGACACCGCAGCCGAAGTCATTCCGGTGACGGAGATCGCCAGCAGTTCCTGACCACGCCGGTGCGCCACTCGCGCCGCGGCCAGCCCGAGTATCGCCACCGGGACGGCCAGCGCCAGCCACATCCACGTGGGCGGCAGATACATGAGCATGCCGTGCTCGACCCGCAAATAGCCGGTGGCTTCGTAGAACCGCATCATTTGCGCGAGAAAACCATTGAGCGACTGATTTCCCGCCGAGTCGACGGGGCCGACCCGCCCGGCGCTGGTGATCTGCTGCCCCCAGTAACTCAGGGCATCGCCGGGAACGACGAGAAATCCCAGCAGGATGGTGGTGGCCAGCATCGCCGTCGCGGTCGCACAGGTTCGCCACTGCCGGGTGAGCGCCAGATAGGCGAGAAAGAACGCGGGCGTGAGTTTGATTCCGGCCGCCAGGCCCACGCCGACACCCCGGAGGCGTGAACTGCGACGGGTCAGATCCCACACCACCAGCAGCACCAGGAAGACATTGATCTGCCCGAGCCAAATCGTTGTGCGCACGGGCTCGAAGGCGGTCGTCACCAGTGCGAAGAACACACTGAACAGCAGCGTCTTCCGGGTCATGGCATAGCCGAGATTCCGCAGGCTCAATGCGATGATCGCGACGAGCGCGGCGAAGGTGGCCGACCACCAGAGAATATTGGCCGTCGCCCGTGACACCAGGGCCAGCGGCGCGAAAACCATTGCGGCGAACGGTGTATAGGTGAATTCCATTTCCCAGATGACCGGGCCGTCGTACAGCCCCGACCGATGCAGCAGCGCTTCGCCCCCGGCGCGGTACACCGCGAGGTCCAGATTGCAGTTGAACAACCCGTAGTAGGGATTTCCGATCGGCAGCGCGTAGATATGCCAGATCACCACCACCACCGCCGCGATGCCGAATGCGGTCAGCACGGTGGTGCTCACCTCGGACTTTCCGGCGTCCCCGCTCGCGCGCGCGGGCTCGCCGTCGGTCGAAGTCGTCCTCACACGCAGAATTTCACCGATCACGCATCACATCCATTCGGGTCTGTGCACGCTCGTTCTCTTCGTGAAGCTGTTGCGCACTCTAAACCAGCAACGCACCGGCAAGCAGCCGAACCTGGCCCGACATGCCTCGTGCGCGGGAATCCGCCGCACGGGAATACCGCACTCGCACTACCGGTTCCAGCACGTCATGACGAGTGCAGACCTGCTGATCGACGCCTTCGACCGAGTGCGCCAGAATGTGCACGGCGCCGTCGAGGGCCTCGCACAGAATGAACTGGCCGCCCGCCTCGACCCCGAGGCCAATTCCATCGCCTGGCTCATCTGGCATCTGACCCGGGTGCAGGACGACCACATCGCCGACGTGGCCGACCTCCCCCAAGTATGGACCGCGGCGGGCTGGTCCAAACGTTTCGATCTGCCCTTCGACGAGGCCGCCACCGGATACGCCCAGACTCCCGATGACGTCGCCCAGCTCGCGGACGCCTCCGCCGAACTCCTGCTCGGCTACTACGACGCGGTGCACGCGCAGACCATCGCCTATGTCTCCGGCCTGACCGATGCCGATCTGCCCCGGATCGTGGACACCCGCTGGGATCCGCCGGTCAGCCTGGGCGTGCGCCTGATCAGCGTGGCCGACGACGATATCCAGCATTCCGGGCAGGCCGCCTTCATTCGCGGCGTGCTGCTGCGCCGCCGGCCGTGACTTAAGAGAACCCCCAGGAATCCCTCAGGCTGCGGCCAGATCCGCGCGGCAGGGTGGGAGGGGACGGGGGTGACGAGGCGAGCGTGAGGTGCGGAATGGTCGAGTTCGAGGTCACGGGAACGACGGTGACGGTGCATGTGAGCGGTGCGCATCGGGTGCTCGCGCTGCGCGAGCAGGTGACCTTCGACCTCCGCGACGTCCGCCGGGTTTCGATCGCGCCGGTGGATCTGCGGCCACCGTGGGTGCGCGCGCCGGGCACATTCTTCCCGGGTGTGATCGCCGCGGGCGTGTTCCGGGGCAAGGGGCGTAAGGAGTTCTGGGACACCCGGTTCGACGAGCACGCGATCCAGATCGATTTGTCCGGTGGCGATTACACCCGGCTCGTGGTGGATGTGCCCGAACCGTATGCCGCGCTCGGCTGGTTGTCCGCCACCCTGGCGGCTTGAGCGCTCGTACTCTGCGGTCTGCCCTCATCCGGGGTACTGTGCTGCCGGTGAGCGCCGCACCGAGGGGTCGGGAAGCGCTCCGCGACAAGCGTTTCCCAGATGAGCGGGGGCTCCTCCATGACCGATCCGACCTCGGCGCAGCGTGTGCCCGAGCTGGTTTCCATCATCATTCCGGTCTACAACGGGCTGCCGGATCTCGATGTGCAGCTGGATGGGCTGGCGCGGCAGGACTATTCCGGCGCGTTCGAGGTGATCGTCAGCGACAACGGGTCCGGAGACGGTCTGGCCGAGCATATCTCGAATCATCCGCAGCGGGCTGAACTGCGGCTTCGCTACCTCGACAGTTCCGCGAAACAGGGTGCGCCATATGCCCGCAATCGGGGGGCGGCGATCGCCGACGGCGACTTCCTGGTCTTCGTCGACCAGGACGATCGGGTGTACGAGCACTGGCTCAGCGCGCTGGTCGAGGTGGCCGCCGAGGTCGACGCCGTGGGCGGGGCCATCGAATCCGACTCGCTCAACGATCGCACCGCCCCGATCTGGCGGCCGGTGCCGACTGCCGCGGAAGGCTTTCGCACACACTGGCTTCCGTTCGCCAATGGCAATAACACCGCTTTCTGGCGCTCCGCCTTCGAGAAGCTCGGCGGTTACGACGAGGACCTGACCGTCGGCGACGATGTGGACATCAGCTGGCGGCTGCAATTGGCGGGCATGTCCTTCGCACACGCGCCCGACGCCCTGATCGCCTACCGCCTGCGCGGCAATTTCCGTGCCGCGTGGCGTCAATCCCGTGGCTACGGTTACGGATTCGCTCGCACCTGCATCAAGCATCGGGCCGCTGGTTGCCCGCGCATCCCGGCGGCCGCCGCGCTGAGCTCACTGCTCATCGCCATCGCCTGCAATCCCCTGAATCCCTTGACCCGCAAGCAGGTTCCGGTCGGCCTGTGGGTCATGCACACCGCCGGACTGCTCGGCCGCGCACAGGCCAATCTCCGCTACC
This sequence comes from Nocardia huaxiensis, assembly GCF_013744875.1. Classification (NCBI taxonomy): domain Bacteria; kingdom Bacillati; phylum Actinomycetota; class Actinomycetes; order Mycobacteriales; family Nocardiaceae; genus Nocardia; species Nocardia huaxiensis. The sequence continues at coordinate 5,042,546 of NZ_CP059399.1, read as the reverse complement.
GCACCTACACCGGCTGACATTGCCGGCGCTACTGTCGGCCCCATGGCTCAGTCCCCCGCTCTCGCCGAGCTCATCCAGCGTGACCGCCCGAATGTGCCCTTCGCCCCGGGCCGGATCGGGCGGCACGAGGTGTGGATCGAAACCTTCACTCTTCGTGAGACGACGACGGTCGTCTATCACATTCGCCATGGCCGGGTGCTGGCCATGCTCGCGCGATCCGGCTACCGGGAGGATATCGCGGCGGCCCTGCTCGAAGCCGTGGACGAGCTGATGGATATGCCGGATCTCGGTGCGGGCGTGCACCTTCGGCCGCTCGGGGTAGCGGGCGTGCGGTTGGACCGCGCGGCGTTGTTCGGCCCCGGCCACACCGGATTCTTCGCCACCAGACCGGAATTCGCCGACTGCGCGCTCCAGGTGGTGCCGGTGCACAGCTCCGAACTGGCCGACGGCGACGATATCGAGGGCCGGGCCCGCGGCCGGGTCTTCGGCAAGGTCCTGGGCCTCGACCACCGCGACTGGGATCGCTTGCCGGTGCCGGCGGCGCGGGTGCAGCGGGTCGACGACAGTCCCGGCGGCCGCTACCGGGCCAATCGCAGAGCCAGGAATATGACCAGGCCCGCGTCGACCATCGCGCAGGACGTGTTCGACCGGGATCTGCCGGAGGCGCTGCACGGCCCGCAGGAGATCACCGTGGAGGGCGTCTTCGGCCAGCGGTTCCGGCTGCGCCGCCGGTTCGATCGAGTGATCGGCACCCTGCGGCTCCCCGGCGACGAGCGGGTCCACCCGGTCGACATCCCCCGCGACGCCGGATGGGCGTTGTTCGGCCCGCTCTTCCACACCGGCCGATTCGACCCCGCCGACCTGGCCGAGGCCGCCCTCCGCCCCGCCACCCCCATGCTCGAACTCCGGCTCCGCAACCGCTATCGCGCCGACGACCGATCCTGGCCGCACACACTGGATTCCGCGCTGCTGTGGGTGCACGAAATGGATGCCGTCCCCGGCCATTTCGTGGTGTTCGAAGGCCGCTCGGGCGGCTGCCTGCACATGATCTGGCGCACCGATCCGGCCGGCGGCGACCCGCTGCTGTGGCTGGAAACGCCTGATCCCGAGGCCGCCGACGCACGCGGCCGCTATGTCACCCGCACCGAGGCCGCACACGCCGTCACCATCCTGGCCGAACAGGACCGCATAGCCCTCGACCAGTAATCTCACTGCCATGGCCGAGGATCTGCTCCGCGCATTCGACACGATCGTCGCTCGTGCCGACGCCCCGGTGTGGATCGTGACCGCGGTCGCGGGCGACCAGCGCGCCGGCTGCCTGGTCGGCTTCGCGGCCCAGGTCAGCATCGAACCCCGCCGCTTCCTGGTGGGCCTGTCCACCAACAACTACACCTTCACCGTCGCCGCCGCGGCCACCCACCTCGCAGTCCACCTTCTCGACCAGGACGGCCTGCCCCTCGCCCAGCTCTTCGGCTCCGAAACCGGCACGGACCTGGACAAATTCGAGCACTGCGACTGGCACCCGGGCGCCCACGGCCTACCGATCCTGCACGGCGCCGCGGCCTGGTTCACCGGCGAGGTGGTCCAGCGCACCGACTTCGGCGACCACGTCGGCTTCGTCCTCGCCCCCACCGCCGCCGGCGCCCCCACCGACCTCTCCCACCCCCTCCGCTTCGACGGCGTCGCAGACCTGGAACCGGGCCAACCGGCGGGCTAGCCGGACTGCCACCGCCGCACGCCACCGACCCAGGTCTGTTCACAGCGGATGCCGGACAGATCGCTGCCGCGGCGGCCTCGCTGGTGTAGGCGGGCGGCGCGCTCCGGGCCCAGGAAAATCTCTCGGTGCCGGTCACCCCAGACATAGATGTGACGGCTGAACACCGAGGCGGCGATGCCGAGCCCGGCCAGCTCCCGAATCTGATCCTCGTGGCGAAACCCGGGGGCCATCGTGTTCGTCACGTCGAATGCCCTGATACCGGTTGGGATTTCGAGGGTACGGGGTAGCTGTGATCCGCCGCGAAACGGACTGTGTCCGTGCGGTCCCAGGATTCCATGCCGGCGATCGCGGAGCCGCAGTCGCGGACGCAGCGGAGGATGCCGTGGCGGGTGTGGGCGGAGAGGTGGAGGGCGTCCATTTCGGTGGTGAGGGTGGTGATGGCGGATTGGTGGTCGCGGATGCGGGCGTCGATGGCGTGGCGGACTTCGTCGACGGCTTCGGCGAGGGTGAGGGCGCGGTGGTGACGCAGGACGGTGACCATGTTGATGGGGTCTTCGGCGTCGAGTTCGCGGGCCAGGGAGTGCAGGTCGTTGATCCAGCACATGATGTCGGCGGTGGTGGCGATGATCTGCTGGTAGCTGGGGCCGAAGTAGAGGGCGTCGGGAATCTCGGTGTGCTCGATGATTTCGGCCAGGTCGACGGTGGGCAGGACGGTGCAGGCGTCGCGGCGCAGGCGCGGGTATTCGTCGGGGCCGGGGGTGCGGGCGGCGCGGCGGAAGGCGTTCTCGCGGGCGTGGCCCAGCAACCAGATCTCGAGGTCGAGGGCGAATCGGCGGGCCCACGCCGCGGAGTTGCGCGCAGAGGTGCGTACGCACAGTTCCGAAAGCGCCGTCAGGACGGGGTGATCGGTCGGCGCGGCCGCGCGGCCGCGGATGATCCGGGTGGCGTCGTGGCGCAGATCGTCATACTCGCCCCCGTTGCCGGTGGCGATGGCCTGATCCTGCAGATCGTCGAAAAAGAAGAAGAGGGTGATCCATTCGGCCATGAGGACCAGGTCGGAGAAGTTGGCGGTGGGGCACCAGTGGGCGGCGAAACGACCATAGCCCAGCGCATCGAATCGCGCTGCGTCGGTGTCGGTTTCGAGCAGTCCGTGGCGGCGCGCCCACACGCCAGCGCGGTGTTGGGCGGCATCGCTCATCGGATGGCGCTGGGGGGCGAACGGGAGGGGGATCTCCAGCTGTCGCAGTTCGTGTTCATTCATGAGCTGCTGCTCCATGGCCGGCGGCGGCCGGGCCGCCAGTGAGAATCAACTCAGCGTAACGGGCATATGGGACGTCCGTCTGCGATTCGCCATCTGCGGTGTGCACGATCACATCTGCAATCCAGCTGAGTACCAACGGGTCTCGATGACGGTGGGCGAGGCCCCGGCCCCGGCCGCACCGCGGCCGGGGTCCGCTGCGCCGCACCGCCTTTGACTCCGGCGAATCGACTGAATCGGTCCAGCTCGGGATTTCACGCCGGAGGTCGCCCGAAATCCGATTGCTCGGCGATTGATCGATGAGAGGATTGCGGCGTGCAGAATGCCAATTACGGCACCGTCGAGATCTCTTCCTCCTCGACCGTTACGCCGCGCCAGGCCTTCGAACAGTGGGAGGGGCTGATGTCGGATGCCGTCGCGCCCTCACTGATCCAGCCGCTGCACCACAACCACTGGTACGGCCGGGTCACCACAACACAATTCGACGGTTTCGCCGTCTCCCACATGCAGGCCAGCGCGCAGCGCGCACTACGCACCCAGCGCATGGTCGAACGATCCACCGGCGAATTCCTGCTGGTGAATATCGTTGCGGAGGGCACGAATTGGACCGAGCAGGACGGCCGCACCGCCGCATGCACGCCCGGCACCATCTCATTCTTCGACAGCGGCCGGCCGCTCGAGAGCCACACCACCGACAATTGCGTCTCCACGCTGGTTCGCGCACCGCTGCAATTGATCCTGGATCACTGCGGTTTGAATAGGGACCGATTGCCCATTGCCACAGCGGTTCCCACCACCGGCGCGGTCGGCATTGTCGCCGATTTCTTCCGCGGGCTGGCCGCCCTGCCGCCGGAGGAAGTCGATCGGGCCATTACCGTCTTCGGCACGGATTCGGCCGCCATGATGGCCTCGGGTCTGCTGCTGGCCGCCGGCAACACCACCCCGGCCCCCTCGGACTCGGCGTATACCCGCCGCCAGGTGTTCGCTTACATCCGCAGCCGCTCCACCGATCCCGATCTCACCGTCGACGAGATCGCGCGCGCCTGCCACATCTCCCGGCGCACCCTGTTCCGGGTGTGCGAGGGTTTCGGCGGCCCGGCCGAGATCGTTCGCCGTGTTCGCATCGAGCATGCCCGCCGGCTGCTGCGCGCCGACCCGGCCCGCTCCCTGGCCGCCATTGCCGCCGCGGCCGGATTCAGCACGGATCGTCACTTCTACCGGGCGTTCCGGGAGGAAACCGGCCAGACCCCAGGCCAATTCCGTGACCAACTGGCGACCGAATCCCGAAAACGCTGACCGCAAGCCATGATCGGCTTCCCGCGAGACCCGACCGTTACCCTACCGCATCGGCAAACGGTCCGAATCCTACTGCCTCCGAGGCTGTTTCACTGGTCACGGCGAAATCTCGCGCTCCGGCAGCCACTCAGCGAACAGGGACAGCGGTCGTTACCTCTTCGATAGCTCCCGGCTGCTTCCACGCATGAACGTTCCTGAGGGACAATAGATCTCTCTGCGGTCGACGCAGAAGGGGTGGTCCGGCAGCTCGGGGCGTTGCTCTGAGTGCTGCTTCACCTCGCTTCGAACGCACCGAGAGATTCCGCCGATTCGTGGAGGCGTCATGACATCGACGTTCTCGATCCCCACTTGCCGCACACGCAGGTGACGGTGCACGCCTGCGCGAAATGAGTCCTGGTCGCGGCGCGTGTACGTACGCTCTCGCACAGGACAGGAAGGCCAGTGAGGAAGTCCGATGAAGTCACAAATCCAGATGCAGGAAATCATGGCGGCCGTCGAGTTGTTGCCGCATGAGCAAGTCTTCCCGAGCCCCCACATGGACCACCTTCGCAAACGGGTGCTGCAGTGGGCTCATCGCCATGGGATAGACGGGGGCGGGCATTTCGAGAAAACCTGCTGTTGGAGTTGCGCCGCCTACGCGCTCCCGGGCGCGCCCATCCAGGTGGTCGAGCTCGCCGCGAAGCTCATCGGCTGGATGTTCCTTTTCGACGACTTATACGGCGAGGGCGCCGATCCCAGCGCGGCGATCGAAATGTTCGACGCGTGCGAACAGGTGCTGCGCGGCGGCACTCCGCCGGACGACAACCCATATCTGCTGGCGCTCAGCGATTTTCGCGCGGAGTGCGCGCGGCTGGCCAGTGAGGCGTGGCTGGACCGGTTCGCCACCAGTATGCGACTGTTCTTCCACGGCTGCCTTTTCGAAATGCCTTATCGCCAAACGGATCTCGTCCCGTCACCGGAGGCATACCTATACCTACGCACCTTGAGTATCGGGCTATTCCCGCCCTTCGATCTGATCGAACTCGCGTGGGGTGAAATCGCCTCCCCGCATATTCGGCTGTTCCGCGAAGTCCGCCATACCAGCGCGGTGCTGTGCGCAATAGTCAACGATCTCTACTCCGTCGTCAAGGAAGACGATTCCCTGAATTTCGTCACGGTGCTGCGCAATGAGACGAGTTTGTCCGTCGCCCTGAAGGATATCGTCGCGCTCTACACCCAGCTGCTCGAACAGCAGGCCGAGGAGATCGCCCTGCTGGTGGCCATGACCGATCTGAGTCCGGCCGAGCGCAAGGTCGCGCGCAGCTTCGAGCGCTGGGTGCACGGCAACTACGCGTGGACCGCGCTCTGTCGCCGCTACATCCTCCCGGCAACCGCCTGACCCGTTCCGCGGCCGCGCACCCGCCAAGATCGTGTCGATCCACGATTACGGCGGGTGCGTGTGCTCTATTGGGCATCGAAATTCCGAGGCCACGACCACGGCTCGGCTGGACGTTCGTCTACCTCTGGAGAATTCGATGCGCACAACGACGTGCCTTGTCATGGCCTGCGCCGCCGCGGCGGTGACGCTGAACTCCCCCGCCGGAGCAACCCCGGCGGGGAGTTCGCAGCAACGGTTCCGCGAGTATGTGGCCCTGGGTGATTCGTGGGCGGCGGGTGCGACCTTCAGTCAGATCACCACCGAATTCGTGCCGCTCGGCTGTGTCCAGAGCGCTGATTCCTATGCCAAACAGGTCGCCGCCGCATTGGCGGTCCCGCAATTCCGTGATGCCACATGCGCGTCGGCCACCACCTCCGATCTCACCGAGCCACAACTTCTGCCCGAGGGCACCTCCAATCCCCCGCAATTCGATCGCCTCACCGCCGATACCGATCTGGTGACCCTCGAAATAGGCGGCAATGACGCGGGTTTGGCCGGAATAGTCCCCAAATGCGTCACCACCTCCCCCACCGTTTCCGGCTGTACCCCGGTGCGCACCGCCGCCGACGGCGGCGACCGCATGTCCGCCAATATCCGCGCCGCCGAGCCGAAGGTGGTGGCCGCCATCGCCGGAATCCGTTCCCGCGCACCGCGAGCCCGCATCCTGCTCGTCGACTATCTGGCCGGAATCTCCCCCGGCCGCAGCTGTTACCCGCAGATTCCCATCACCGCGGAGGACGCGAACTGGCTGGGCCACAAGCTCATCGAGCTCAACTCCATGCTCGCCCGCGTCGCCGCCACCACCGAGGTCGAGTTCGTCGACACCTACACCGGCAGCCGCGACCACGACGCCTGCCGCCCCGACGGCGTCCGCTGGGTGGAGGGCCTGGTCCCCTACTCCACCGCCCCGCACGGCCCCGCCGTCCCGTTCCATCCCAACCAGCTGGGCGCAAACCATCAGGCCGCACAGATCCTGAACACCCTGCGCAACTGAGCTGTTCGGAGCGTGAAGTCCGCCGTTGACGTACACCGGCTCGCCCACTGGAATGAGGAGCATGCCCGCACCCGACTTGGACGCCCTGCGCCGCGAGCGCCAGGCCGTGCTCGACTTCTGCGCCGACCTCACCGAGGCCGAATGGCACACCCCGAGCCGGGCGGCCGGATGGACCGTGAAAGACGTTGTCGCCCATATGGCCGCGGAAACCCGAGCGCTGGTCACCCCGGCCGCCCTTCGCTTCATGACGACCGGCGACGTCGAGCAGCTCAACGAGCGGTCGGTCGCCGCCGCCCGCTCCCATTCCCCGCAGCGCGTGCTCTCCGGCTTCTCCCGCTGGACGCGGGTGGGCACCGCCGCCATGTCCGTGACCTCCGCACCCGCCCTCAACCACATCCCCCTGCGCATCGGCGAACTCGGCACCTACCCCGCCCGAATCCTCCCCGCACTCTTCACCTTCGACCTGCACACCCACCTCCGCCACGACATCGCCCCCGCCCTCGGCCGACCGGCACCCGCCACCGACGAGACCCGCATGGCCGCGATCTTGGGCTGGCTGATGGCTCTACTCGAGCAATCCCAGGCCCGGACATTGGCCTGGCTCGACACCCCCGTGGCCCTCACTCTCATCGGCCCAGGCGGCGGCACGTGGCGCATACAGCCGGCAGGCCAGGGCCGCCTCTCGGTCCGGCACGGCGACGCCGAGGGCGCCTCCGCCCGAATAACCGGCAGCGCCATCGACTTTCCCAGCTGGGCAACCACCCGCAGCCCGTGGCGCGACCACAATCTCGAGCTCACCGGAGACACAGCCCTCGCCAGCCGTCTCCTCGACACCCTGAACCTGGTCTGACCAGCCCGCCCACGCACCCAGGCGGTCGACCAGCCGACGGCGTCAGAACCAGTACGACGTATTGGCCTTGGCTGACGCGATGCTCCCCTGCACCACCTTGTATGTTCCGCCCTTCCTGTTCCACCAGTAAGCGCAGTTCACATTGGCGACGATGCGAATGTATTGTCCGCCGGGGACCTGGAGTGCGACCCAGCGTCCCGACGTCCAGTTCTTCGAATTGCCCGGAATGGCGGCGATCTGCACGGCCCACACCCATCCGCCGAAACCACAGTTGGTGTCAGCAATATTGGGATAGATCGTCACCGAGGCAGCGGAGGCGGGCCCGGTCCCAACCGCGAGACCGCCTGCGACAGCGACAGATACAAGGGCGGCGGACAGCATCATACGTACTCGGCGCATCGCGGACTCCTCGGCAGAGGTCGAGCCTTTCCGCCGACTCCTCGGCCAGCGGTACGAGCAAAGCTACGCAGCCGAATCGGGCCGCGACCGAGTCATCGGAACAGTGATGCCCAACGTCCCGCACAGCAATGGCGGACGTCCCGAATCTGACATCCGGGCCGACGCCGAAATATTCGGTTGCATCCCGCCCCCTTCGCCTGCGAATGTTGGTGCACCGCAGCGTTCCACGGAGCAGCGGGAGCGGAGGTGAGAAACCTCCACCAGGGAAGACAAACCGGCCGGGGGCCGGAACCTGTTGCTAACGGAGTTGAGCCATTCGGCTTGGGATTCGAGTTCTCTGTCTTCCGCGAGGAATTCCCTCACATAGCGGTGTGGCGCAGTCAGGAAGCGCAGTGGGCTCATAATCCACGGGTCGTCGGTTCGAATCCGACCACCGCCACTATGTTCCGCCGAGGGCGGAGTTTCGGCTCCGCCCTCGGCGGATCGACGGTCTGTAGCTCAGTCGGTCAGAGCGCTTGGTTGAAGCCCAGGAGGTCGCAGGTTCGAATCCTGCCGGATCGGCCATGGCGGCGGGGCCTTCCGCTGCGGGGCAGGCCGAACTGGCCGGCCTGCCCGCGCGGTTCCCGCTGTTCCTCCGCTGAATCAGCTGACGAGGGTCAGGAATTCCTCGAGGCTGATCTTCTTGTCGCCGTTCAGGTCGGCCTTCTCCAGGATCGACTTGGCGGCTTTCTCGGCGCTCTCGGTCGAGAAACCGAAGGCCTCGACGGCGTGCACGTACTCCTCGAGGGTGATGTAGCCGTCACTGTTGGCATCGACCTTCGCGAATACCGCCTTGGCCTCCGCCACAGTAAACCCACCCATGACCACTCCTTCGTTGTGTTCGAACAGCCAAACTAGCCACTGGAGTATGGCACCTGCGCTTGGTTTTGCCCGATTCACGGTCGTCGGAGGCATCCCGGACAACATCGGACGCCGTATATCCGTTCACAGCGCCAGATTTCGGTCCCGGGACGACCTTGCGGGGTCCATAATCCTGAGCGGTGGCGGACCTTCCCGCACCCTGCGATACCGATCGAATCCTTGTCGGCCGACAGATGAGTGGGCGTCGAAGTGAGCATGTATCCCGACCAGGACGGGCCTGCGGAGAAGGCGGGGAAGCGGAAGTACCGGGTGCAGGCGGATCGCGGCAAGGGGCTGCAACTCGGCGACAACGGTACGCAGATCAATCATTTCCACGACACGGACAAAAAGCATGACACGGGCAGGACAGTGGGCATCGTCGCCGTGGTGCTGGTGTTGGTCGTCGCGGGTGTGGCCGCGACACTGTGGGTGACCCGCGACGGGGAATCCGCCGATGCGGCGAAAAACCTACCCTCCCTGCCGATTACGGGTGGCCTGCCGACCAGCACCTCGACCGTCCCGGTCTCGTCCAGCACGACCACCACGCCACGGGCCGCCCAGCCGATCTGGTACGACCTGACGAAGTTGCGCGCCGTCATCTGGAACAACGGATTCAATGCCGTCGATCCGGTGCGGATCGGCGCCTCCTCGTACCCGGCGAGCATTATCGGCAGCTACCAGTCCAGCGCGACCGACCAGAACGACAAGGCAGTGTGGGCGATCGGCGGACAGTGCACCAGGTTCGAGGCCTGGGTAGGCAAGAACACCGACTCATCGGGCGGCGGCACCGGCCGGTTCGTCGTGATCGGCGACGATCGCGAGCTCTTCTCCACCGAAGTCGGCCCGAACGACCCGGCGGTCGAGGTGCCGGTGGACATCACCGGAGTGATCCGCCTGACACTCTTGGACACCCGGCGTCTGCAGGACGCGACCAATGCGTGGGGTCGGCCCCGGGTGCTATGCGCCAGCTCGCCCGGCCCGGCGCGCTGATCGTCTCCCCACAGCCCTAGAGGATTCGCAAAGAACCAGGACATCCAGGTGAGCGAGAAACCCGACCGTCAGGGACCCGAACCGGGGTCCGCCTACACGACCGATGTCGAGCGCTCCGAGGGCATCCTGGTCGGCGCCGGGATCCAGTTCAACCTGTTCCACCGCGATGACACCGCGCACCTGCGCCTCACCCGCCTTGGGTTCTTCGCCACTCTCGTTGTGATCCTGCTGACCGCCTCGAGCGTGTTCGCGACCGCCATCGCACTGAGGTCCAATAGCGAATCTCTAGGCCCGCCAGAGGTTCTGCTGGAGCCGAGCGACCAGCAGGGCGCCAACCCGTTCATGCCGACGCCCCCTGCGGTGTACCACCCGGACGGCACACAACCCGTGGCCGATCTGCCGGGCACCGCCGGATCCGCCGCTGCCAAGCCGTATTCCGGAGATCTGCCGGGCGTGTACAGCGCGCCCCGGGATCGAGCGCTGACCGAGCGGGACGAGCTGATCGCGTTCTACGGCACGCATCCGGATGAAGCGAGCAGCGCCGCAGCGGTTTTCGCCTCCGACACGACCTTCTCATGGTCGCAGGGCAAACGCCTCGCCGGGCCGGAGCTGGTGCAGTACCTGAGGGAGCTGACACCGGTGCTGCTGCGAATCGATGTTCGGATCACGAATTACGCACTGGTGGAAGGCCGCCCGGTGGCGCATCAATCGATCCTGCAGGCGGGTACCGCGGTCCTGGTGGACGATCACGGCGTGCCGCGGTTCCGCAGTCTCAGCGGATCTCCGCTGACCTTGGCCACCGCACTGCCGCACGCACCGAAGCTCACCGGTGCGGCATGGCCGGGTTTCGATGTCAAGCACGTCGGGGCGATCTCGCCGGGAACCTCATCACTGATTCGAATCACGTTGATAGACACCGTGACCGGGCGTCCGTTCGATCGACCTGTCGGGACGACCGGCGAGAGCGACATCGACCACACGGACTGGCCGAGCACCACCACACCGGCGGCAGCGGCGCCGCAGCCGACCACACCCGCGACCACCACGGTTTCGAAGCCACCGCCGCCGACCGCCGCGCCCGCCGCCCTCGATCTCTCCGGTTCGTGGATCGTTCAGAGCGATTCCAGCTATGGCGAATCCAGCGTCACCGGCACCATGCAGCGGACATCGGCCGGTTTCGCCTTCCACAAGGACGAGATAGTGGCCGGATCGTACTTCTCCTGGGATTGCACGCTGCCGGATCGGTTCGGTGAACCGGTGACCATGGTCTGCCGCAATTCCGGAGCCGTCAATGGCGAAAGCTATTCCAGCGAAACACGTTACGACGGAACCCTGGCGATGATCACCTGGGGATCGGTCCTGAAGTTTCGTTTCGACGGGGTGCTCACACCGGAGAACACGTCGATGGGCAGGCTCACGATCGTGGTCCAACCGCAGTAGTGTTTCACCACCTGTTCTCCTGCGTGCCGTTGTCGCCGATCTGCACACCCTGCGCACCCTTCAAGCGGATGTTGAAGGTCGTCCCCCTCTTCTTCCGCCGAGCGGACCTGCTCTCGTCCTCCTGCCGCGATGCGGCGGCGGGCACGGGTGCGGGGTCCTGACCGATTCCGGTGGCGGATTGCGGCACAATCGGCGACCGCACGTCCGTGACCTGCCCGCCATTCGATCCGACGATCGGCACACGACGGGCCGCGGCGAACTTCGCGACCGCTCGCGCCGCGAGCCGTAAGAACCACGGCTTGTCGATCTCTCGGGTGGAGGTTCGCCCGAGGAACAGCATCGCGCAGGCGGCCAGCGACAGACAGGTTTGCTCGCGCCAGTCCTGCTCCAACCCGGATTCCTCCACCCAGGCCCGAGTCTCGGCGTCGATGCCCTGAATGAGCGTGGACAGCCAGCCTGGCACCAGATGGGCGGGGCCGTCGATCGGGTCGAGGATCAAGTCGATCAGCGCACCCTGCTGTACCGGGGCAATGGCTTCCATGGATCGCGCGATGATGTACAGCAGCAGATGCACGGGGTCCCGGGTGAGTGGCCCGTCATCCTCGTAGAGCGCGGTATCGATGAGGAAGTAGTCCTCGGCGACCATGCGGGGCCGAACCCGGATCAGCGCGTTGTCGGTATGGAGGTCACCGTGGCTGCGCCCGAGCAGCGGCCCGATCACAATGTCGGCGAGCAATCGCCCCTGGGCCACGGCGAACGGGTTCGGCAGCAGTCCGGGTTCGTCGGCGAAACGGATCCGGTCCGCCTGATACTCACGCGCCCACGCTCCGAGTCGGCCGTCCGGCTCCAATTGGTCGAACAGATGGCGGTGGAAGAATGTGCCGAGGCTCCATTCCACCCCCGGCGGAATCATCGGATGCCCCGCCAGCCCGCCGAGCACGCCACCGACGACCGCACGGCACGCACCGGCGAAGACCTCTGGTGTACAGGCAATTTCGTGGTACTCGGGCAGATCCGTCGCATCCTCCAGTTTCAGCATCCGACGCAGCAGGACGGTCAACACCTCCGTGTTGGCCAGACTGTTGGCCGCGATCCGCTGGAACGTGATCCAGCGGCCGGACGGCGCCGGCACTGCGTCGTGAAAGTAGGTGCTCAGATGCTCACCGGCGAACGCCGACTGGCTGCGTTGCGCCTTGCGGTGCCTGGCGTACTCCAGCGATTGCAGCGAATCACCTTGTGGAGACATCACTTTCAGTACGAGCATGGTAGACCTGCCGGTGTGACCGTCGGTCTCGCGCACCACGGCCACCGGCTGCAGGCTCCGGCCATTGACCAGCCAGCGTGCCAGTTTGTAATGACGGGTGTGTAATTCGGCCCAATCGGCCAGCACCTCGGCGACCTCACGATCCAGACCCTGATACAGCTCCGGGTCGAGAACGCCGTACCGCTCCGTCATGTGGCCTCCGATCGGTGAATTGGGGGTGGAGCCGGGGAATCATCGGATTCGCCTGCCATATCGGCGATTTCCGATTCGATGAGGGCCAGGCTCTGACGCACCGCCTGGGTCGTGGGGTGCATCGCACCGAAGAGCCGCCGCGCGGCCACCGCGACGATCACGGCCACCTCGACCGCATCTCCCGGTCGGCCGGTGTCCCGCAGCACATCGACGAGTGCGGAACCCACGGCGATCGTGCGCGGATGATCCACACCGCGCACCCGCTGATTCGCCGACCAGAGCCGGCGCAGTTCCGCCTCGGCCTCGGCGATCTCACCGTGCGCATGCAGTAATTCCGCGTGGTACTGACGAGTCGACAGGGTGGCGGGATGCTCCGGGCCGAGCACCTCGGCCCGGGCCGCCAGCACCTCCGCGTACAACGACTCCGCCTGCGCACCGTGGCCTTCCGCGCGCAACAGATCGGCGATTCCCTGACGGCTGGTCAGGGTGTCGGGGTGCAGCCCGCCCAATATGGTCAACCGCGCCTGGTAGGTCTCGTTCAGTAGTTGTCGCGCTTCGTCGAATCTCCGCAACCGGCGCAGCGTGCGGGCGAGATAGTGCTGGGTGGTCAAAGTGTCGGCATGTCTCGGCCCGAGGCGCGCACGCCGCCGCGCGAGCACCGCTCGGTAGAGCTGCTCGGCCTCTGCGTACCGGCTCTGGTCGTAGCGCAGTCGTGCGAAATTGTGCTCGATGTCCAACCGCAGCGGATCGGTGTCGGTGAGCCGTTCCGCACACAACCGCAGCACGACCGCAAAGGTTGCCTCCGACTGCTCGCGCAGTCCCCGGGCACGGAGGAACTGTGCCGCGTCACCGCCCAATTCGAGCGCCGCTCGCACCGGCGATGTGGCCGTCGGAAGCACGGCGAGCAGATCCAGCGGTGCGGTGCAGTGGCTCAGGAGCGAACGCCATTTGTGCCATGCCGCAGGCGATTTCGGATGTGCGTTGCGCAATGCCGAACGCAGCAGGGTCGTGCTGGTCTCGAGGTATGCGACGGCCGGTCGTCCCGAGACGGCATCCTGGCGGGCCATATCTCGCACCAGCGGATGAAGCGCCAGTGAATCGGAGGCGTGCTCGTCGCAATCGCCGGAGGCGTTGATGGTGATCAGGCCGAGGTCTTCGAGCGCGCGCAGCGCCTGCCAGACGCCGCGGGCGGTGATTCCCTCGAAAAGTGGTGTACCCGCGAGCGATTCGGCGACGAGCAGGTCGCTGTACGGAATGGGTTCGGTACCGAAGCACGCCAGCGTGCCCAGCAAGGCACTCGCCCGGGGCACACCGCGCCGGGACAATAGATCCAGCGAAAGGCGCCAGCTGCGCCCGATCATCAGGCGCTCGTCGCCGCGCCCGTGGGCGGGCATCAGATCGCGATAACCGCTCTCCCGCAGAGCGTCTCGGTATTCCCGGTAGGTGCGCGGCAGGGCGTTCGCGCCCAGGCCCTCCGGGATCGCGTGCGATTCGGCCAGGTACCGGCCGGCCAGCATCAGCGCCAGTGGCAGCCCGCCCAACCGGTCGGACAGTTCGGCGGCATCCTCGGGGCCACCGGCAGCGGAGAGTTCGGCCAGCACCTCGGCGCCGTCCGCTGCGGACAGGCCGCCCAACCGATGGATCGTCATCCACGGTGGTGGCGGACTTCCCCAAACCGCTTGGTCGCCATCGCGGGTTGTCACGAGGACGGTGCCACGCCCTCCGTCGATGGGCCGCAGCCAGCCGGTGCCGTCGCCGATCCGGGTACCCGGCAGTGCCAGCACCTGCTGCGGATCGTCGACATTGTCGAGCACCAGCAACCAGCGATGGGACAGATCGTCCAGGCAGCGCCAGATGGTGTCGGGCGGACTGCCGCCCTCCGTCAGATAGCCCGACGCACCGAGTTGGACTGTCAGAGCGTGCATTCCGGCCGCGAAGGTGGCCTGATTCTCCCCGGGTATCCAGTAGGTGGGGATGCCCGCGGACGCGGCGTGATGAGCGACGGTTATGGCGACCATGCTTTTCCCGCAACCGCTCAGTCCCTGCAACACGTGCACAGCGGGCAGCTGCGCCGCGCCCTCCGCACCGCTGACGCGGTCGTCGAGTTGCCGGACGAGCTCTTCGCGGCCGCGCAGGCGAGGCTCCACTGCGAGCCGGTCCACCGGCGCGCGCGTGGACACCAGCAGCCGCGCCGGATTCGCGGGGTCGTCGAGAGCTGTTCCAGCCATGGACCCTTCGCGAACGCGCCAGTATGCCTCGCCCCATCGCCGTACATCCTCGGCCCGGTCGATACCGAGTGCCGCGAGCAGATTCACGAGCTGGTTCGCGGGCTGCAGCGCCGGAAGGTGCGTACCGGCGAAGTATCCGCCGAGGGTGCTGGTCGGCAACTTCACCCGATTGGCGACCTGTCGCACGGTCTGCCCGCTGCGGCGGCGGGCGAGCGTCAGCTCCCGGCCGAACTCACGCCGCGTGCTGATGCGACGCGGATCCGGTGATGCGAGGCCGTGCATATCTTCTCGGCTCAATGCCACCTCCCTCCGTCCCGTCGCCACGGTAGCCGGGTTCAACGACTCCGAGGTGTACGACGTTGTCCGGACCTGCCCGAGTACCGGTCGCACCGGCCGCTCCGGACTGTCTCATGGATCCGGAAGTCGAAACGAACGTGTCGAGCCGAGGTTTCGAGAAGCAGGATACGCCCCGAGCGACCCCGGACTCCGTCGAATTCCGGGGAACCCGCACCTCGATCCCACGGCCGTACACGGTGCAGCTCGATCGTGAAATCCGCAGTGTGTCCATTGGATTCGCTCGGGTTCGAGGGGTCGGTCGACCTGTTCACGCCGGCTCCCGAAGGTTCCGACGGACCGAGAGGAGAAACGAATGTACGCAGTTCCCGGGCCCGCCTCATGATCGCGCTGTGGACCTCGGCGATAGGGGTGGTGGCGACGCTGCTCGGCTCCCTGCTGACGTTCTGCATACAGCGTTCCATCGCGGACCGCGCGACTGCGCGGCAAGGGGCCGAACGCGACCGTCAGGAGCGACTCGACGCGTACGGTCGCTTCACCGGAGCAGCGATCCACTACCGGCTCAGTGAGCTGACGCGATGGCAGTTGCAGACCGACTCACCTGGCAGCGCCGAGGCAAAGGCGGCGGTCGCCGAGGCGCACCGCTGCCGTGCGACGCTTTTCGAGGTGTTGTCGCGGCTGCACATACTCACCGACGATCCCGGATTGCGCACGATCGCCACCTCGGTCGTCGAGCAGATCGACCTGATTCACCACGCCGGCGATGCCGACGAGCGGCGGCGGCGTGGAATCGAAGCAGGAAAGCAGATCGAACACTTCGTGCGCCATGCCGCAACGGATATTCGCCCGGGAAACCGTGCGGGAGTTCTGCTTCCGTTCAAACGGTGACCGCGAGAATCAAAGCTGGTCGGTCTGCTATTGGCAGACAATAACAGAGAAAGTCCGGGCCGGTCGGGACTGAACAACTCGAACCGGCGGGTAACACAACACAATTCATCGAAAGCGCGTAGAGTCTCCCGCACCGCTTCTCGGGGCAGCGGCTGGACGAGCTTACGATTGACACATTCTTGGAGTTCCCATGTCCCGCACGCACAAATACGCGGATTCCCATTTCTCCATCACCACACGCCTCTCGGCAGATCGATTCGCTGAAATCACGAAGACTGTCGGTGACAACACCAAAACGATCGGCGTCGGCGCGGTGCGTTTCGAAGGCGCCGACCGCGGCCGGACCAACTTCTCCGTACGGAGCATGGCCGGTTTCTACGAGCTGATCACCTTCCATGTCGCCATCACCGACACCCCCACCGGCGCAAACGGTCGCAGCTGCATAGACACCTACAAAACCACCCAGCAGTCGTATATGTTCATCCCGCTCTCCCCCAAAACCATGAACGGATACAGCGTCTATCGCAAGTTCATGAACGAGGTCCGCGCGGCAATCCTCGCCGAGGATCCGCAAGCTCAGGTAGTTATCGCCGAACGGGGGGCGTGAATTCCGATGGATGCCTTGATCATTCTGATCGCAGTCGCCCTCGGTGGCCTCATGATCTGGGGCAGCCTCAGCTTCTGGGTCGACGGCCGATACAAGCGGAACCGGCCGAATCCCACGCTATCCGGATTCCGATCCGACGATGACGATGAAAGCGACAGGTGACACGTGGAGTTCGTCATCGGCCTGCTCGTCGCCTGGGCGGTTCCCCACGCGAACCGTGCCCGGAAGAAGATCGGCCCCCTCACCGGGGCCGCACTCGACGTGGCCATCGATCGCGTCGGGGGGATCGTCGATCGGGAACTGGGACGCGACCCCGCGATCGTGCGCCTGATCGCCGAGGCCCGAGCGGGCACGGTTACGCCGCAAGCCCGCGCCTCAGCCCGACGCGCCCTCGACCGAGCAGCCGCTGCGAACCCCGATTTCGCCGCCGAGCTACACGAGGCCACCGAGCCCCAGCCCACCTCGGTATCTCGTTCGAAGACAGACCAGTTCGCTGGAGTGAACGCGGCCGGAGCGCAGGTCGCCGGCGACCTGACCATCACGAACACATCGAAGATCGTCAACTATGCCAAGGACCACCCCGGCCGGTTCCTGCTCATCGTGATCATCATCCTTGCCGCGGCCGGTCTCCTCGCAGCCAAGCTGAATGGCCTGACCTTCGGCGAAGTCACTACTGCCACAACAGATCCCACCGTGAGCCATGGGAACCCGAACCCGGTGGGCGCCATCGACCAGACCACCAAGGGCACACGCACCACCCCCGACTCCTCCACCATCACCGGCTCCTGGACGCCCTCCGACAACACAGGCACCAAAACTTTCACCACCAGCGGCGGCCAGTGCGACGGCTTCTACTACGCCCAAGGCACAATCCTCGACATCGGCGGCCCGATGACCTGTGTCATATCCGAAAAACCCAATGCGCAGGGCCGCTACACCCTGGTCGTCACCCAATCCCCCAACCGCAGCACCTACACGATCGAGTTCCCCGACACCGACCACGCAGTCGTGTACGACTCCAAGGGAACTCGCCTCTACGAACTCGAACGGCTCTGAGCGGCCCACTGTGAGCAATCAATTCGGGACGCCCGAGCACACCGCGTTCGAGATACACAACTCCCAGGGTGTGTACATCGGCGATCACGGCAAAGTCTTCAATCTATGGCGGGATCCGCAAACCCGGGCGCTGCTCATCGCCGGGATACTGATCACCGTCTTCGGACTCTTCACCTCCACCATGCTGCTCTGGCCGGAGGGTCCGCACGTGGGGCTGGAGATCGGCGCGGTCGAGATCACCGAGCCGAGCAAACTGGATGCCGACGTCTACAACATCGGCACCGGCCAGCTCGAGCACAAGCAGAATGCGATCGACACCACGGTCGTCGACATCACATTGAAGAACAATGGCAACGCACCCGCCCTGATCACGGGCGCAACGATAGAAGTTCTGTTCGCACAGGAATTCGAGGATTGCGCCAACGGTGGAGCGGGACCCGGAGTGGTATCGGCGAGTTACTCGGTCAAGCTTCCCAAAGTACTTCCAGCGGTTCCGTTCTCCGTTACACGCGCCATGAGATTCGAGGTGAAGCCGGGCACCATCGACAGGATGGCGCTCGGGATAGGTCCGGAGGAGCAGAACATCTCCAGCGCCAAGCCGTTCGTCTTCGCCGCGCGCATCTCCTTCCTGCACGACAACTCCAGCCACGCGCTCGACGTCGGCACCATCGCCATGCTGACAACCTCCGGAAAGGGAGATTTCCAGGTCGCGAATGTGCGGAATATGGCTTGCGTCCAGCGCATGTCGAAGCAACTCGATGCGCTGTACGAGATCCAGGCGATCCGCTCGGACGAGTTGGAACGGCTGCGCACCAAGTACCAGGAACTGATGACACCGGATCCAGCGCCCGCGCAGACCACATGCCGGGAGTGGTCGGAATCCACGGTGACCAAACTGTGCGGCCGCTACCGGCGTGAGGAATTGGTTCTCACCGTAACTGCCGGCGAGCAACTGATAGTCGACGATTCACTCGTCGTGGTCCACATCGGCACCGGAACATCGAAGAGCTATTTCGTATACGGTTGGCGTTGTACGAATCAGTACGACGAACAAGTCTGGGAGTCGTCGGACGGATTCGCCTTCGACATCCGGAACGAACGGAGTTCATGCTCTGAATCAGCCACGTCAGCACTGCAAGTCGACGAGGCGACGCGCACCCTGACTTTCACCGTGCCTCTGAACGTGGATTTCTCCTTCGCAACATTGACCCTGTCGGCAGAGGTTCAGCGAAAGCAGGCGGGTGGTTCTTCCCCGGCCGCGGGCGGAGCACACGGTGATGCGGTCACCGTCGAGCGGGGCAACTGATGATCCAGCGACTGTGCTGCCTCATAGTCCTCGCGTCGGTTGCGCTGACAACCGGCTGCGGCTCACAGCACGACACGGGACCCATCACGGGGGCCTCCGCCGCACGCTATGTGACCGCCGAATCCACCACGGCGCGTAGTTCGACCACGACTGCACGAACACTGTCCGGACCGTTTTCGGCGGCCGTCACGGTCGGGAAGAACCCCACGGATGTATGGGTCGCGCCAGGTGGCGCGAAGGTGTACGCCTGCAATTCCCTCGACGGTTCCATCACTGCGATCGACACCGGGACCAACCGCGGTGTCGCAACCTTCCACGCCGGCAAGGACGCTCGACGGATAGTGGGTACGCCGGACGGGAAGACCATCTACGTCACCACCAATGAAACGAATCATCCGGTCCATGTGATCGATACCGCCACCGGGAAAGTCCGAGCGAAGCTCGTGGCTGGAGACCCGTCCCGCGACACCCTGCCGGAGGCATTGGCTGTCGACAGCAAGAACGGAATCCTCTATGTGGCCACCGAATTCGGCAAGCCCTATGTCGCAAAGGTCGAGATGTCCAGCAACCGGGTGCTCGAGAGGATTTCGATCCGCTGGAGCGCCTCGGATATCGTCGTCGACGCCGAGCGCAACCTGGTATTCGTCAGCAGCGGACATTCGATTCTGGTCATAGACGCGTCGACCGACGCGGTCACCGCAACCCTCCCGATGGGTGCCCAAACCTCGCGGCTCGCATACGATCCGGGCACCCTCAGTCTCTACGTCGTCATCGCGTCGTCGAAATCGATCGCTGTGCTCGATACGACAGCGAATCGCGTCACTGCGACGGTCACATTACCCAGCCAGCCCTATGCGATTGCGGTCGATCCGGTGACGCACCACGTATTCGCTACCGCGAAGGGGATATCGGGCTCCACCGACCGGATCGGCGAGATTCACGTTCTGGACGCCACGACCGCCACGTTCGCCGAGACCTTGTCCGCGGGCAACGCGGACGTGCTCGGGCTGTCCGTCGATCCCTCGTCCCATCGACTGTATGTCGCCGCAGGAGAACAGAACTCGATCATCACCTTCAACCGATCGAGCCGCTAGCGCCGGGGGCCGTCGAGTCCGCGCAGATCGCGCGAATCGCGGCGGTCATCGAGGTGACTATGGCGGCGACGGTGCCGGGGTCGAACAGTTCTGCGGCGTAGACCATCTCGCCGTGGATGCCGGCGCAGTCGCCGTCGGGGGTGTGGGTCTCGCGGAGGTCGAGGAGTAGTTCCCAGGGGGTGCGGCGGACCGGGACCGGGTGGTGGGTGATGGTCAGATCGGCTGTGGGGGTGGTTGTTCGGATGCCGCGCTGGTAGGTGACCATGACCTGGAACAGGGGGTGGTGGGTGCGGGAACGGGGTGGGTTCAGCAGGTTCACGAGGCTGTCGAACGGGAATTCCTTGTGCTCGTAGGCGCCCAGGAGGCGTTCGCGGACCTGCTGGATGAGCGCGGCGTGGGAGGGGTCGGCGGACAGGTCCACACGGACGATGGCGGTGTCCACCGCGCAGCCCACCAGGTTGTGCAGGCCCTCGGCGTCGCGGGAGCTCAGGGCCACGCCGATGGGGAGGTCGGGGCCTGCGCCGTGCTGCTGGAGGGCGAGGGCCAGGGCGGTGTGGACGAGCATGTAGGTGGTGACGCCGTGGGTGCGGGCGGCCTCGGTGAGGGCGCGGTGGGTGGCGGGGGCGATGTCGATCGGGATTGCGGCGGCGCGGTTTTCGCGGCGCTCCGATCGGGGATGGTCGGTGGGGAGCACCGGGTTCACGGGCATGCCCGCGAGGACGGTGCGCCAGTAGTGGGCTTGCTTTTCGAGGACGGGGCCGGGGGTGCCGTCGGGGTTGAACAGTTGGCGCAGCCAGAGCGTGTAGTCGGCGAACTGTGTGGCCGGGGCGGGCCATTCGGGTCGGCCACCGGCGGCGCGGGCCTGGTAGGCGGTGAACAGGTCCTGCTGGAGCACGGCGAGGGATTCACCGTCCCCGGCGACGTGGTGGAGGATGCCGAGCAGGATGTGATGGCCGGGGGCCGCGCGGTAGAGCCGGATACGCAGGGGCGGTTCGGAGGTGAGATCGAATCCGCGCAGCAGCTCGGAATCGATTGCCTGGTGGAGGCTTTCATCAGGGGACACCTGCACCGTGCGGAAGTCGGGGCGTGCGGACTCGACCGGCAGGATGCGCTGGATCGGGCCCTCGGTCCCATAGGGCAGTACGGTGCGCAGGATTTCGTGTCGTTCGACCACATCGGTGACGGCCGCTTCCAGAGCGCCGGTGTCGAGCCGGCCGTGCAGTTCGAGGCCGGTGGCCATCAGATAGTCGGCCCGATTGCCGCTGAGGTAGTTCACCGTCCACAGCCGCTGCTGGGCGGGCGCGAGCGGGATCGGGTCCGTACGCCGCACGGCGGCAAGGTTGTTCGGGAGATGCCCGAGATGATGTGAGCCCTTCCCGGGCGCACGCAGATCCAGGGCCTGTTCCAGTGCGGCGATCGTCGGCGACTCGAACAGGTCCCGCAGGGACACCGCGACCTCGAGGCGCGACCGCAGGGCAGCGACGACACGGATGGCGGACAGCGAATTGCCGCCGAGCGCGAAGAAGTCGTCGGTGATGCCGATATCGGTGCGGCCCAGGGCTTCCGCGAAGGCCGCCGCGATGAGCTGCTGCCGGGGTGTTCGCGCCGGTATCCGGTCACCGGCCTCGGGAACGGGCAGCGCCGCGACGTCGATCTTGCCCATGGGGGTCAATGGCAAGGCACTCATGACCACGATCGCGGAAGGCACGAGATAGGAGGGCAATGTGGCGGTCAGGCGGGTGCGCAGGGCGGCGGTGTCGATCTGTTCGCCGACGACGTGGGCGAGCAGCGATTGCCCGCTGGCGACCCGCCGCGCGGTGACGATCACCGCGCTGATACCGGGTTCCCGGCGAATCGCGGCTTCGACCTCACCGGGTTCGACGCGGAAACCATTGACCTTCAACTGCCGGTCGGCGCGGCCGAGGAAGTGCAGCAGGCCGTCGCCATCCCAGCGGCCCAGATCGCCGGTGCGGTACATGCGGTCGCCTGGTGGTCCGAACGGGTCGGGTACGAAACGTTCCGCGGTCCGGGCCGGGTCGCGATGGTAGCCGTTGGCCAGCCCCGCGCCCGACAGGTAGATCTCCCCCGCCACCCCGACCGGAACCGGCCGCAGCGCCGCGTCCAGGACCGCGACCCGCGTATTGTCGGCCGGACGCCCGACCGGAACCGGCCGATCCGCCGGCATGTCACCGGGAATCGCGAAGGTCAGTGCGTAACTGGTCGCCTCGACGGGACCGTACGAATTGGTCACCACCGGCGGGTGCGCACCGCGTCGCACGGTGGCGGCGGCACGCGGTGGCAGCACATCACCGGCGGAGGCGATCATCCGCAAGCCGGCGAGATCGTCCGGAATCTGTTCGGCGAGAAGATGAAACAGCCCCGCCGGCAGCATGATCGAGGTGACCCGGCCCGCCCGCAGCACCTCGGTGTAGTCGTGGACATCGAGCACGCCCGGGCGAGCCAGAACGGTCGTGCGGCCGGTGAGCAGAGGCAACCACAACTCCCAGACCACCATGTCCCAGTTGTGCGGCAGGTGCATGAGCATGCGCCGATGGCCGTCGCTGTGGCCGATCCGGTCGCGGGCGCGGGCCACGATATTGCGGTGGGTGATCTCCACGCCCTTGGACGCGCCGGTCGAGCCGGAGGTGAACATCAGCGTCGCGACCGCATCGGCGGCGACATGTACGTCGAGGTTGCTGTCATCGAAATCCGCTGCCGCACCGTCGAGTTCGTGCAGAACCAGCGTGGTCCCGGTGAATTCCAGCAGCCGCCGCACATGCGCGGGCGGGTAGCGATCGCTCAGGGGTACGCAGAGTGCGCCCAGCTTGGCCACGGCGAGGAAGTCGACCACGAGGTCGACCGAGCGCGGCAGCGCGAGGCCGACCGGCACTCCCGGTCCCGCACCGCGGGTGCGCAGCCAGCGGGCGACCTGGTTGGCGCGGCCGTTCAGCTCGGCGTAGGTGAGCTCGACGCCGTCACACCAGAGTGCGATCGAGTCCGCGTGATCGCGCACGGTCGATTCGAAACACGCGGCGAGAGCGCCGTTTTCGATGGTTGTCTGCACACCGCGCCCGGCGTTCACCAGCTCGGCACGACGGGCGGGCGGCAGCAGATCGAGCTGTCCGATCGGGGCGTGCCGTGGTGTCGTGAGCGCCGCCGCCGCGGTGAGGATGCGTGACCACAGTTCGTCGATATCGCCGAGCGAATCGATGTGGTCGAGCTGCGCACCGAGCCGGAAGGTCAGTTCGCCCGCTCCGGGCACCACGATGACCGTGAGCGGAAAGTGCGTTCCGCCGAGCACATCCACGTCGCTGACCCGGAACTCCGCGCCCGGATCATCGAGCAGCGCCGAATCGAGCGGAAAGTTCTCGAACACCAGCGAGGTGTCGAACAGGTCGGGAACCCCTGCCGCCGCCACGATCTCGGACAGCCCGAGGTGATCGTGCTCCATGAGCGCGACCCGCTCGCGCTGGATCCGGACGGCGAGCTCGAGCGCCGTTTCGGCAGGCCGCACGCGTACCCGCAGCGGGACGGTGTTCATGAGCAGTCCGACGGCGGCGTCGAGGTCCCCACTGTCGCGCCCGGATACGGTGATGCCGAATACGACGTCCTCGCTGCCGGTCAGATTGGCCACGACCAGCGCCCACAGCGCCTGAACCATCGTATTGAGGGTGAGCCCGTGCGCCCCCGCCCGTTCGCGCAGCGCGGTCACCAGGGGCGCGGGCAGCGCGAACCGGTGTTCGGCCGGCCGCCGCCACCGCCCCCGCTCCGCGCGCGCCACCTTGCTCGGTTCGACCCCGGCCAGCGCCTGTGCCCAGGCCGTCCGGGCACGCGCACGATCCTGTGCCGCCGACCGGTCCAGGAATGCGGTGAACGGTGTGACAGCGGGCAATTCGCAGCCGCGATACGACAGCAGCAGTTCGCGCAGCAGGATGCCCAGCGACCAGCCATCGAGCAGCGCATGGTGATGTGTCACCACGAGCGTGGCGGACTGCGGCGCGGTGCGAACGAAAGCGACCCGCAGCAGCGGCGCTTCGAGCGGAGTCATGCGCGCGTCCTCGGCGCGCACTCGCGCGAGAACGTCCGGCTCGACCAGCGGCCTGGCGTCGTCCTGCCCCGCCATCGGCACGGCATCGGACCGGCCATCGAGTTCGACCACTCGCCACGGCAATTCGATATCGGTGCGGACCTCGTATTCCGGGGCGTCGCGGTCGACGACGAACCGGCCCAGCAGGTGCGGGTGCCGGGCGAGCACCGCGCGCAGGGCCGCGCCCAACCGCTGTGCATCGATCGGACCGTCCAGGGTCAGCACGGCCTGCACGAGGTAGGGATCCTCGCCCGCCCCGTCCTGATAGATCGAGTGGAACAGCAACCCCGCCTGCAAGGCCGTCGCGGGCAGCACTATCCGGCCGTCGCGGGTGGCCGGTGGCATGGCCGTCACGCGCGGAGCTGCCACAGGTAGCGTTCCCGCCGTGTGGACCAGTGCCCGGATGCTCTGCTGTTCGAACACATCTCGCGGAGTGAGGGCGAATCCGGCGGCGCGAGCGCGATCCGCCAGTCGAATGGCGAGAATGCTGTCGCCACCGACCGCGAAGAATCCGTCATCGACACCGAAGCTGTTGTGTCCGAGCACTTCCGCGAATACGGCGTGCAGCCGGGCCTCGGCATCGGTGCGCGGAAGGGCGCCGGCTGTGGGCGTTCCGCCGTTGGTGGCGAAGGCGCGCAGCCTGCGCTCGTCGACCTTGCCATTGGGTGTGGTCGGCAAGGCATCGACGGCCAGGATTGTCGACGGAACAGCGTGCGCGGGAAGCAGTTCGGCAACCGAGGCCCGCACCGCACCGACATCGACGCCGTTCCCGCCGGCGTCCGCGCCGACCACGAAGGCAGCCAGGCGACGATGACCGGTCCGCTGTTCCACCGTCAGCACCACGGCGGCCCGCACCGCCGGGATTGCGCACAGCGCGGCCTCGATTTCTCCCGGCTCGATTCGGTAGCCGCGAATCTTCACCTGCCGGTCCGCCCGACCCAGGTATTCGAGTGTCCCGGAGCCGGTCCAGCGCGCCACATCGCCGCTGCGATACATCACCGTGCCCGCCGCACCGAAGGGGTCGGCGGTGAATCGTGCTGCGGTACGGCCGGGTTGGCGCAGATACCCGGCTGCGACGCCAGGCCCGGCGACGTACAGCTCGCCCGGCACCCCGGGCGCGGCCGGGCGCAATGCGGCGTCGAGGATATAGACCGCCAGATCCGGTATGGCCGTGCCGATATCGCCGGGCGAGACCGTCTCCGACAGTGGTGTTCCGGTGGTGAACACCGTCGTCTCGGTGATGCCGTACATGTTCGTCAGGCGCGTCCCGCGGGGGTCGTGCCGCGACCACCACTCGGCCAGCCGCCACGGCTCCACCGGTTCACCGCCGAATATCACGTGGCGCAGCGCGAGGCGCGCGCTGTCGGCGGGCCGTCGCGCGTCCGCGTCGACCAGCATGCCGAAGGCGGACGGCGTCTGATTGAGCACCGTAACCCGTTGCGCCGCCAGCAGTTCGACGAACTCACGCGGTGACCGCGCGGTCTCGGCGTCGACGATGACGAGCGTGCCGCCGTACCCCAGCGCACCCCAGATCTCCCACACCGAGAAGTCGAAAGCGGTGGAGTGGAACAGCGTCCAGACATCGTCCGCACCGAACTCGAACCGGGGCTGGGTCGCGGTGAGCAGCCGGACCACATTCGCGTGCGTGACGACCACACCTTTCGGGCGGCCGGTGGTCCCGGAGGTGTGAATGACATACGCCGGGAATCGCGCTCCGGGCCGTCCGGCGGGCTCGGCCGGGACGACCTGCACCGGGTCGCCGATGCGCAGGACGGGAAAATCCACCTCTGGAAGCTCGACGCCCGCGCCGACGAGGGTCAGCGCCGGCGCCGCATCCTCGAGGATCGCGCGCAACCGCCAGTGTGGATAGCTCGGATCGAGCGGCACATAGGCCGCACCCGTCCGCAGCACCGCGAGAATGGCGACGATCAGGTCCACCGAACGCGGCAGCGCGAGCCCGACGAAGTCGCCGGGGCCGACCCGCGACCCGGCCAGAATCCGAGCCAGCCTGGCGGCCCGTGCATCCAGTTCGGCGTAACTGAGCGATTCGCCCCCGTGCACGACGGCGGTGGCCTGCCCATGCGCGGCCACCATGCGCTCGAAGAGATCGACGAGCGTGTCGGACGAGCCCGTGCCGGCGGCCGGGGCTACCGGGTCGGGCGCGAACCGCAACCGCCCCAGCGGAAGATCCTCCGGCGCGGCGGCCAAGGCGGCGATCGTCGCCGTGAGCCGGTCGTGGTGCGCCGCGAGATCACGGTCGGAGTATCGCAGCGTATTCGATTCCAGCGTCACCGACAGCGTGGGTTCGCCATTGTCGTAGAGGCTGATGTTCAGATTGTCGGAGCGCCCGGCCGCGATATGCCGCAGCGTCGCGGATTCGACGCCGAAGCGCAGATCCTTCTGCATGGGCATCACATTGACGGTGGGCCCGAGAATGCCGCCCGTCAGTCCGCTCTCCCCCAGTTCGGCGAGCATCTCGCCATACTGGAAACCCTGGTGCCGCAGGATGATCAGGGATTCGGCCCGCACGGCGGCGAGCAGTTCCCCGACCGTGGCGGCGGGGTCGACGGTCATGCGCAGGGGCAGGATATTCGCCGTCATGCCCAGCGCATGCCGGGAACGCTTGGCGGGCACGGCAAGTCCGAGGGTGACCGTGCGCGCGCCCGAATCCGCGTGCAGCAGCACGGCGATGGCCGCGAACATCCACACCGGCCACGGCGTCCCGGCGGCCTCCGCGCGGACCCGCAGAGCCTTCCACTCGGTTTCGCCGAGCACACCCGCGTGCCGCAGAAACCGATTGCCGTCGGCGGCCGTCGGCGCACCGGCGAATTGGGGCGGATCATAGGGATGCTCGGTCGCCAGCCGCTGCGTCCAGAACTCCCGGTCCGCGGCGAATCGCGCCGACCTGCGGAACTTTTCGTCCGTCGCGACCAGGTCCGCCGCCCGGTCGAACACGGTTTCCGAGACCGATCGTCCGTCGAGCAGCGCACTGTAGGTGTCGGCCACCCGCCGAATGAACGCCGCCGAGGACGCCCCGTCGAGCACCACGTGATGCGAGCGGATGAACCACACCGTCCCCGCGGCGCCGAGATCGAGCAGCTGGTGCGCGAACAGCGGCGCCCGTCCCAGGTCGATCGGCTGTTCGAGGGCCGCCTCCATGAACCGCAGCGCCGCGCCGTGCGGGTCCGCCGCTCCGCGGAAACTCTTGCGCCCCAGTGGCCAATCCCGCAGCTCTTCGACCACCTGCACGACCGAGCCGTCGGTCTCGGTGTCGAACCGCACCCGCAGGGTCTCCGCGCCGGCGACGACGATCCGCAGTGCCCGCTCGAACACCTCCTCGTCGAGGGCGCCGTGAATGTGCACGTATCCGCCGACGATCAGCCGTTGCCCGGTGTCGTCGAGTTGCTGTGCGACCCAGACGTGTTGCTGTGCGCGTGTCAGCGGCAGGCGCGCGGTCACGCCAGCTCCTCGATGGTCGCGTAGGGATGGCGGGCGATGGCGGTGAGCAGCGCGCGCATGGTCGCGCAGATCTCGGCCACGTGGGTCTCGTCGAAAACCTCACGCAGATAGCCGATTCGGACCGCCAGCTCCGCGCCGGGATCGACGGTGACCGACAGCGGATAGTGCGCGGCGTCGGTGATCTCCAGACCCGCGCCGGTGACGCCGTCCAGCGCGGCGGCCGCGGCGCTGAGCTGCTCGGCGTCCAGCGGATAGGACTCGAAGGCCAGCACCGTGTCGAACAGCAGATCGCGCAGTCCGGCGGCGGCGTGGATGTCGGTCAGCCCGAGCTGGTGGTGCTCGATCATTTCCGCCTGTTCGGCCTGCACGGTGCGCAGCAGCTCGGCCACGGGCAGGTCCGGGCCGAAGCGCACGCGCACCGGGACGGTGTTGATGAACAGTCCCACAATGGATTCCACCCCGGGCAGGGCGGGCGGGCGGCCCGATACGGTCGCGCCGAACACCACGTCGCCGCGTCCGAGCTTGCGGCCCAGCAGGATTGCCCACGCGACCTGCACCACGGTGTTGAGGGTGACGCCGAGTTCGATGGCGGTCGCGCCGAGCGCCGCGGTGGTGTCCCGGTCGAGGGACCACCGGTGATCCGCTGTGGTGACCGTGCTTTGCCGGGTGCGGGTGTCCGGTGCGACCAGGGTCCGTTCGTGCACGCCGTCCAGGGCTCGACGCCAGGCCCGGGTGGCGGCGGCCGCGTCGCGGGTGTGATTCCAGGCGAGGTAGTCGCGGAAGGATCCGCTCGGGGCGGGCAGTGGTGCGCCGGAACCGTAGAGCGCCATCAGATCTCGCAGGATCAGCGGCACCGACCAGCCGTCGAGCAGGATGTGATGGTAGGTCACGAGCAGCACGCACCCGGCCTCGCCGAGGTTGGCCAGGGTGAAGCGCATGAGCGGCGGGCGGGCCGGGTCGAATCGGCGGGCGCGCTCTTGCGTCACGAGGTCCGTCAGCTCGCCGGCTTCGGCGAGTGTCACTTCGCGCCAGGGCAGTTCGGCCGACTCGGGTACCACCTGACAGGGTGTGCCGTCGGCGGCGTACACGAAGGCGGCACGCAGGTTCGCGTGGCGTTCGAGGATGCGCTGCCCGGCCTGGCGCAGCCGAGCGCGGTCGATCGTCCCGCCCAGCCGCACCACCGTCTGCACGTTGTAGACGTCGGCGACGGCGGCCTGGGCCGCAGTGGCGACGGTGGCGTGGAAGAACAGGCCCGACTGCAGTGGGGCCAACGGCCACACATCGGTGAGGCGGCCGTAATCCCGTTCCCAGCCGGTGATGTCGTCACCGCTGACCCGCACGAGCGGGAAGTCCGAGGGCGTGTGCCCGCCGGCGTGCGCACTGCGCGCGTGCCGGGCGAACGCGCCGAGCGCGGTCACCCACAGCTGGGCCAGCTCCGTTACCGCCGCCTCGTCGAGAAGCGTGGTGGGATAGGCGAATCCGGCGCGCAGCCGGCAACCTGTCACGACGGCGTTCACCTCGAGTGTGGCGGCCGCGGGCAGGTCCGCGTCCGGCCGGGCCTCGGGTGTCGCGAGCACTCCGGCACCCCGACCGTCGATTCGCCCGAGGTAGTTGAAGGCGATCTGACCGGGCATCTGCTCGGGAAGCTGTTCGGCGGTATCGGGATTCAGGTAGCGCAGCAACCCGAAGCCGATGCCGTGATCGGGGATGGCGCGCAACTGTTCCTTGGTCGCCTTGAGCACCGAACCGGCCGCGTCCGTACCACCCAGCGCCGCACGGATATCGAGCTCGGACAGGTCGATGCGCACCGGGTAGAGCGAGGTGAACCACCCCACCGTGCGGGACAGATCCGCGCCGGGCGCCAGCTGCTCCTCGCGGCCGTGGCCCTCCAAGCGCAGCAGCGAAACCGGTGCGTCCACACCGCGATCGGCGCGCCACACCGCGAGCGCCACGGCCAGCGCGGCGATGAGCACCTCGTCGACGCCCGCGTGGAAGCGCGCGGGAATCATGCGTACGAGCGCGTCGGTGAGCGCCTCGTCCACGGCGACTTCCACGGTGGCGAGCCGCGCGCTGGTATCGATGGCCGGATCGAACGCCCGCAGCCCCAGCAGCGGGTCCGGCGTCGCACAGATCTGCCGCCAGCCGGCGAGCTCGGCCGTGCGCGCACGCGAGTGCGCGGCGTCCACCAGTGCATGGGCCCAGCGGCGCATGGAGGTTCCTACCGGATCCAGTTGCGGCGCTGTGCCGTTCGCCGCTGCGGTGAGTGCGGTGAACAGGTCGGGCAGCAGAATGCGCCACGACACGCCGTCCACGGCGAGGTGGTGGGCGCAGATCAGTAAACGGCCCGGCACGCTCCCCCGCTCGGCCTCGAGCCAGACGAACTGCACCAGCACGCCGGCGGCCGGGTCGAGACGGTCCAGTGCGGCATCGAGCTCCGCGGCGGCGAGGCCCTGAATGGCATCAGCATCGAGAGCATCCTCGAATGTGCTGCGGCGCAGCAGCTTCGATGCATCGAGCCCGTCCGGCGGCGTGGTCTCGAATCGCCACTCCTCGACGTCGTCGCGGAACAGCTTGCCGCGCAACATATCGTGCCGGTCGAGCAGTGCGGCGACGGCGGAGACGAGGGCGTCGTACTCGGTGCCGGCGGGCAATTCGACGGTCAGGCTCTGGTTGACCCGGCGGAAACCTCCGCCCCGTTCGGTCAGCCAGCGAACCACGGGGGTGAGCGGCATATCGCCGATCCCGCCGCCGGGCAGCTCCGGCAGGAGCCGCGCCGTCTCGTCCGCACTGTCCGATACCCGTGCCACAGCGGCGATTCCGGCCACGGTGCGCTGCTCGAACACCTCGCGGGGCGTGACGTGCAGTCCCCGCGCCCGGGCCCGGGAGGCGAGCTGAATCGAGATGATGCTGTCGCCGCCGAGCGCGAAGAACGAGTCGTCCACGCCCGGCCCCGCCACGCCGAGCACCTCGGCGAACAGCTCCGCCACCAGCTGTTCGGCGGGTGTGCGCGGCGCGCTGCTCGAGCGCGGCACGAGCACCGGATTCGGCAGTGCGGCCAGGTCCAGCTTGCCATTCCTGGTGAGTGGCAGCGCATCGAGGACCACGATGGCGGCCGGTCGCATGTAGGACGGGACGCGTTGCGCGATATGCATTTCCAGCACCGCCGACACCTCGCTCGCGGGGTCGCCGAGCGAGGCCGGGACCACGTAGGCGATGAGGCGCATCGCCCCAGACTCGGCGGCCCGGGCCACGACGGCCGCCCGCGCCACCGACTCGTGCTCGCGCAAGGCGGCCTCGATTTCGCCCGGCTCGATGCGGTACCCGCGAATCTTGACCTGCTGGTCGGCGCGGCCGAGGTATTCGAGCTGCCCCTCGGAGTTCCAGCGCGCGAGATCGCCGGTGCGGTACATGCGGGTGCCCGGCGCGCCGTACGGATCGGCCACATAGCGCTCTGCCGTGGTTGCCGGTCGACCGTGATAGCCCTGGGCGAGCTGCGGTCCGGTCAGGTACAGCTCGCCACGGACGCCGACGGCGGACGGTCGCAGCCGCGAATCCAGTACGCGCACCGTCATTCCCGGCAGACCTCGGCCGATGAGGCTCGCGCCGGTGGATCCGGCATGGGTGCGGTCCAGTGTCACCTGTGTGGCGTGCACGGTCGCCTCGGTAATGCCGTACAGGTTCGAGATCCGCGTTTCCCCGGTGGGATCGGCGTCGAACCACGGCCGCAGGCGGCGCGGGTCCACGGCCTCGCCGCCGAGGACCACATGTCGCAGTGCCGGCACATCGGCCCGGCGGAGGCCCGCGTCGAGCAGCGCACCGAAGGCCGCCGGGGTCTGGCTCAGCACGGTGACGCCCTCGTGTGCCAGCAGCTCGGCGAATTCCGCGGGCGCGCGCGTCAGCGTGGCGTCCACGACCACGAGCGTGCCGCCGCTGGTGAGCGCGCCCCACATTTCCCAGACCGAGAAGTCGAAGGCGTACGAGTGGAACATCGTCCACACGTCCGAGGAATCGGTCTCCAGCATCGCGCGGGTGGCGGCCAGCATGGCAACGACATTGCGGTGCGTGACGCTCACGCCCTTGGGCCGACCTGTGGAGCCTGACGTGTAGAGCACGTAGGCGCGACTGTGCGCACTCGGACCGGCGGGAGGGAGATCGGCTGCGGCCCGGTCGTTCTCGCTTGGAGCTCCGGAGCTCTCGGCGCTGCCCCACGCATGGCTGGAACGGCTGTGGGCGTCGCCGACCAGCAGGCGCGGTATGCCGGTCTGCGGCAGTGCGGCCCGGTCCGCGGCGGTGGTGAGCACGCAGACCGGATTCGTCTCGGCCAGCAGGTATTCCAGCCGTGACAGCGGGTTCTCCAGGTCGAGCGGGACATAGCCCGCTCCGGACTTCAGCACACCGAGCAGTGCCGCGATCAGTTCCGTGGAGCGCGAAATACCCACGGCAACCAGCGATTCGGCACCGACACCCCACTCGGCCAGCATCTGTGCCACCGCGTCGGAGGCGGCGTCGAGTTCACGGTAGGTCAGCGCGCTGTCCCCGAAGCGCACCGCGACGGCCTCGCCGCACGCGATCGCCTGCGCCCGGAACAGGTCCACCAGGGATGCCTCCGGCACCCGCACCGAGTCCCGCTGCCACTCCCGCAGCACCTGCCCGCGTTCCACGTCACCGAGCGAATCGATCTCGGCGACAGCGGTATTCGGATTCGCGGCCAGCGCCGCCAGGATCCGCGTCAATTGCTCGCCCAGCCGCACCACGCTCGCCTCGTCGACCAGATCGGGTCGCCATCCGGTCTGGATGTGCAGCCGATCGGTGTGCCGGACGGTCAGGGTCAGCGCGTAGTGGGTCGCCTCCCGCGACCGCAGCAGGTCGATGGTCAGACCGGCGTAGGCCAGCGCGTCGGCCCGCAGTTTCGCCGCATCGACGGGGTACGACTCGACGACCAGCAGCGTGTCGAACAGACTCCGCGCATCGAGCCCGGCCTGTGCGCCGATATCGGGCAGCCCGAGATGGTGATGCGCGGTCAGCTCGAACTGCTCGCGCTGCACCCGGCGCAGCAGTGCGCCCACCGACTCCCCCGCGTCCAGCCTGATCCGCACCGGGATCGTGTTGATGAACAACCCCACCATGTCCTCGACGCCCGCGAGGTCGGCGGGCCGGCCCGACACCGTGGTGCCGAAGACGATATCGCTGCGATCGGTGCTGTGCGCCAACAGGATTGCCCACGCGGCCTGCACGACGGTATTGATCGTCACCTCGAACTCGGCCGCCAGCCGGGCCACCGCCCGCGTCTGTGCCTCGTCCAGTGCGAAATCCCGCTCCAGCGGGAGCGTATCGGGCGCGTGCGCTTCGGTGGCGTCCGCGAGCAGGGTCGGCTCGTCCAGCCCGGCCAG
This sequence comes from Nocardia huaxiensis, assembly GCF_013744875.1. Lineage (NCBI taxonomy): Bacteria > Bacillati > Actinomycetota > Actinomycetes > Mycobacteriales > Nocardiaceae > Nocardia > Nocardia huaxiensis. Next base: position 5,009,420 of record NZ_CP059399.1, on the reverse strand, counting down.
CGCCTGCGCCCACGCCTGTCGCGAGACCGAACTATCCTGCTGGCCGAGCCATTCCACATAGTGCCGGTAGGGCCGTGGCGCGGCAGCTGTGAATCCGGCGTACCCGGCCATGATCTCGCGCAGCAGCAGCGGAATGGACCAGCCGTCGAGCAGCAGGTGATGGCAGGTGACCACGAACTGCGCCGGGCCGTCACCGAGGCGCAGCAGCAGGAAGCGCAGCAGCGGCGGCGCGGCGAGGTCGAACGGCGTCGTGCGTTCGGCGGCGAGCAGGCGATCGTATTCGCCCGCCGTGTCGATCGAAACCACTTCGCGCCACGGCAATTCCGCCGCGCCGGTAATGATCTGGACGGGCGCGCCGGTCGCATCGACGGCGAAGGCGGCCCGCAGGTTGGGATGCCGTTCCAGCACGGCCGCGGCGGCGTCGCGCAATCGCGCCGCGTCGATCTCGCCTTCGAGGCTCAGCACCAGTTGCACGGTGTACACGTCGATCGCGCCCGGATCGAACAGGGCGTGGAAGATCATCCCGGCTTGGAGCGGCGTCACCGGCCAGATATCGCTCAGCGTCGGATACCGCCGCTCCCACCCGTCGATATCGCCCTGGGTGACGGTGACGAGCGGGAAGTCGGACGGCGTGTGGCCGCCGTGCGTGTGCGGAGCGCGCGCGTGCTCCGCGACCGCGTGCAGCGCCTCTCGCCACAGGCCGACGAGTTCCGCGCCCGCGGTCTCGCCGAATATGCCACGTGCGTAACCGAAGCTGGTGACGAGCCGGTGGCCGAGGACGATGGAGTCCACCTCGACGGCGCCCAGCGCGCCGCGCCGGGCGTCGGGTCGGATGGCCAGCATGCCGAATTCGGTGGAGGGCAGGAAGCCGATGCCCGCCAGCTCGTCCGGAATATCCAGGCCCGTGATGTGCCCGAAGTAGTTGAACGAGATCTGCCCCGGCTCACCCGGCGGCAAGGCGGCGGCCGTGTCCTGATTCAGGTAGCGCAGCAGGCCGTAGCCGAAACCATTGTGCGGCGTGGCCCGCAGCTGTTCCTTGACGGCCTTGATGGCGACGCCCATGGCCGGTCCGCCGGCGAAGGCGTCCACGAGGTCGACCCCGGTCAGATCCAGCCGCGCCGGAACGATGGAGGTGAACCAGCCGACCGTGCGTGACAGTTCCGTCCCGCGCACAGCATCTTGTTCGCGCCCATGGCCTTCCAGCCGCAGCAGCACTGATCGTTCGGGCTCGGCGCGCCGCGACCGCCAGCGCGCCACCGCGAGTGCGAGCGCCGTCAGCAGTGCGTCGGCGACGCGGGCCCGATAGCGGTCGGGAATGGCGGTGAGAATGGCGGCGGTGTCGGCTTCGTCGAGTTCGACGGTGCGGTGTGCCACGTCGGCGGCCATATCCCGCTGCGGGTCGAAGGACCGCGCACCGAACCAGGGGTCCGGGCCCTCGACGATCTCCCGCCAGATCGGCAGTTCGGTGGTGAGGGTGTCGCTGTGCGCGGTGTCGACCAGCGCGTGCGCCCAGCGCCGCATGGAGGTTCCGACGGCCGGCAGCTGCGGCGTGTTCCCCGCCGCGACCGCCGCCCACGCGGCAATGAAGTCGGGCAACAGAATTCGCCAGGAGACCCCGTCGACGGCAATGTGGTGCGCGGCGATGACGAGCATCCCGGAGGCGTCGCCGGAGTCCGGTCTCAGCCAGACGAATCGCAGGACCGATCCGGTGGACGGGTCGATCCTGTCGACGGCCGCGTTCAGTTCGACCGCGGCGAGCGCACGCAGCTCCTCGCCGTCGAGGTCGGCGTCGTGAACGACCTGATCGATGAGGGCGTCCACGTCGACGCTGCCCGGCGCAGACACCTGGACGTGCCATTCACCGGAGTCGTCGCGGTACAGCCGCGAACGGAGCATGTCGTGGTGGTCCACCACCGCGGAAATGGTGGAAACCAGTGCGCCGCGGTCGATCCCGGCGGGCAGGTCGAGCGTCATCGACTGGCAGAAGCGGTCGAAGGTCCCGCCGCGTTCGACCAGGAATCGGATGACCGGAGTCAGCGGCAACTCCCCGACCCCACCGCCCGGCAGCTCGACGAGTGGCGGAATCTCTTCTCCGCCTGCCGTTTCCGCGATGGCGGCCAGTCGGGCGACGGTGCGGTGCTCGTACACCTGCTGCGCGGTCACCGCGATGCCGCGCGCGCGGGCCCGCGACACCAGCAGGATGGACATGATGCTGTCTCCGCCGAGCGCGAAGAAGGACTCGTCCACCCCGATGCCGTCGCGCCCCAGCACCTCCGCGAACGCGGCGGCCAGCGCGGTCTCGGTTTCGGAGCGCGGCGCACGGAAGGCCACCGGCGCGAATTCCGGTGCGGGCAAGGCCTTTCGATCCACCTTGCCCGAACGATTCACCGGCAATTCGGGCAGCGCGATGATCGTGGCGGGCACCAGATGCCTGGGCAGCACCGCCCGCAGCCGCTCATCCAGCGCGACCGTATCGATGGTGTGTCCGGCAGCTGCGGTGACATAGGCGACCAATCGAGCACCACCTGCCGCGCTGGCGCTGCCGTCGTGGACGACCGCGATCGCTTGCGCGACGGATTCCTCGGCGGCCAGCACCGATTCGAGTTCGCCGAGTTCGATGCGGATGCCGCGCAGCTTCACCTGGAAATCGCTGCGGCCCAGGAATTCCAGTTCGCCGTGACCGGTCGAACGGACGATATCGCCGGTGCGGTAGAGCCGCTGCCCGGCGGGGCCGAACGGATCGGCGATGAAGCGTGCGGCGGTGAGCGCGGGGCGGCGCACATAGCCGCGCGCCAGGGTCGCGCCGCCGAGGTAGAGCTCGCCCGGCAGGCCCGCGGGGACGGGCCGGAGGCAGGCGTCGAGCACATGGGCGCGCACCTCCCAGGCGGGTGCGCCGATCGGCACCGGGGCAGTGCCGCTCCCGTCGATCGCGTGCCGGGTGACGGCGACGGTCGCCTCGGTAGGACCGTAGAGATTGTCGTGGCGGGCGTCCGCCGCGACAGTGGGCAATGCGGCCGCGAGCGCGGGCGTCACCGCCTCACCGGCGAGCAGCAGGCGGCGCACACTCGACGGCAGCGGCGCAGCCACCGCACGCCGATACGCCCCGAGCGTGGAGGGCGTGAACTGCACGGTGGTGACACCGTGCTCGCTCATCGCGCGCGCCAGCTCACCGGCATCCCCCTGCGTGCCGGTGCCGTCGATGACCAGGCGCGCCCCGGTTGTGAACGGCCACAGCACTTCCCAGGCCGACACATCGAAGGTCAGCGCGGTCTTGCGCACCACCGTATCGGAGTCGTCGAGCCCGTGCAGGTGCTGCATCCACGCCAGATGCGTGCACACGGCGGCATGGGTCACCGCCACGCCCTTCGGCTGCCCGGTGGAGCCGGACGTGAACAGCACGTACGCCAGGTTTTCCGGTCGCAGCGGCGCGAGCCGTTCGGCATCGCCGATCGGGGCGGCCGATGCACCGGACAGGTCGAGCTCGTCCACGTAGATCACCGGGACGCCGTCCGCCTCGAATCCGGCACGCCGCGTGCTGAGCACACACACCGGCCGCGCGATATCGAGCACCCGGGCCTGACGCTCCCGCGGATGCTCCGGATCCAGCGGCAGATACGCGCCGCCCGCCGCGAGCACCGCATGGATCGCGACAATCTGCTCGGCGGACGGTCCGAAAGCCAGCGCCACCGGCCGTTCCGGTCCGACGCCGAGCCCGATCAGACTGCGCGCCAGACGATTCGCCTCGCCGTGCAGATCCGCATAGGTCATGTGGAGGCCGGGTCCGACGAGCGCCGTCGCTTCCGGCGAACGGGAGGCCTGCTCCGCGAACAGCTCTGCGAGGGTCGCGGTCGCGGCTGCGGAGCGTTCGCCCGCCAGTTGTTCGATCTCGCCCGGCGCGGCGATATCGAGGTGCGCCAGGGGTGTGTGCGGGGTGCGGGCGAGTCGTTCCAGCAGCCCCACCAGCCGGTCCCGATGCGAGCGGTGCGCCCCGGCGACCGCGATGCGCCATCCGCCGACCGCGCGATCATCGACGCCGACCGTGAATCCTGCTCCGGCCCCGCAGCTTTCGGAGACCGCCGCGGTGCCGATGCGGTCGACCGCCGCGCCGCCGAGCATGCGTACGGTGAGGGGCCACTGACCATGGACGGGCGAATCCGCCCAGGGCTCATCGATATCGGGGATGTACCGGTGCCGCCGCGCCGTGCGCAGCGCGCGGCCCACCTGCTTCGCGACGGTGTCGAAGCTCGCCTGAGCGGGGACGGTGATCCGCATCGGCACAACGGTTTCCCCGGTGTCGAAGGCGACGGCACATTCGCCCGCGCGCAGCAGTCGCGACCCGTAGACGGCCATGGCGGCGAGCACGACCGCGGGCGCGCCGCCGCCGCAGACGCGCGCGATCCGGGCGAGCTCGCTGGTGCCCTCAACCCGAACCCACAGGGGCTCGGCAGCACGGCCGGTCGCCACCCCGTGCACCGAATCACTCACGGCGGGAACACCGGTCGCGGCCACTACTGGCGACGGCAGCGTTTCCGGCCGGGCGGCCTCGGCGAGGCTCTGCTCCCAGTAGGCGCGATCAGCGGCCCATGCGCCCGATTCACGGTAGCGGTGTTCGTGGTCCAGGCGGTCCGAGGTGGAACCGAAGGGCAGGTTCGGGCCGGGCTGCGCGGGCGTGCCGTCGAGGAGGTCACGCACGCGGGCCACGATCGCGAGCATGCCCGCCTGATCGTTGATCAGCCGGTGATAGCGCTGATACCAGCCGATCCGGCCATTCCCGAACTGGAATACGGCCTGCCGGTACAGCGGCCCTTGCCCGCTGTCCATCGGTCGCGCACGCTCGTCCGCCAGCCATGCGCCGAGAAACTCCTCGGGTTCGGCCGTTTCGACGATATGCACAGCGGTCGGCGCGACGGCCGTCTCGCTCACCTGAATCGCACCACCGGCCCGGCGAAACACGCTGTGCAGCACCGGGCATTCCGCCAGGGCGGTGTCGATCGCCCGGCGCAGGCTCGTCGCGTCCACGGTTCCGGTCAGCTCGACATACAGGTCGACGTAATGGTCACCGGCGGCGAGGGCGGCACGTTCGGCGTCGCTCGGCACCCGTAGGCCGGCGGTCGCGGCGGGGGTGGGCTCAACGATAGTCATGGAATCCTTGTCCGGTCTTGCGGCCGAAATGTCCTGCGGCGACGAGGGTCGCGAGGGCGGGCGGAATGCGGTAGTGGGCCGCGCCGGTTTCGCGCCGCAACACCTCGAGGGTGTCGGCGACGTTGTCCAGGCCGATGAGGTCGGCGGTGCGCAGCGGGCCCATCCGGTGGCCGAGGCAGCGTTCGAAGAGGGCGTCGACGGTGGCGGCGGATTCGCCGGCGTCGAGCAGGGCGGCGGCCTCGGCGATGCTCAGCATGAGCACCCGGTTCAGGACGAACCCGGGCCGGTCGCCGACGACGATGGCTTCCTTGCCGAGGGCGGTGAGCAGCTCGGTGGCGCGCGTCATGGTGTCGGGTGACGTCGCTGCGCCGCGTACGACTTCCACCGCGTCGGTCAGCGGGGCCGGGTTCATGAAGTGCAGTCCGAGCACCCGGTCCGGGCGGCCGGTGACGGCGGCCAGCCGGGCGATCGGAATGGCCGAGGTGATGGTGGCGAGGACGGTCTCGGCCGGGCAGATCCGGTCCAGTTCGGCGAAGAGCTTCTCTTTCAATTCGATCTGTTCGACCGCGCACTCGATGACGAACTCGACCGGGCCGAGTTCGTCGAGGTGGTCGGTCCAGCGCACCCGGCGGGCGGCGTCGAGGGCGGTGCGGCGATCACCACGGCCCAGCAGCAGTGCCAGGCGCACCGCCTCGTCGAGCCCGCGCCGCGCGCGCTCGACGGCGGCCGGATCGGGTTCGACCACAATGACCTCGCGCCCGGCCTGGGCCAGGCACTGGGCGATGCCCGCACCCATGGTGCCCGCGCCGAGCACTGCCACGATTCCGCTCATCGCGTCACCTCCGCGTCGGCGATGCTGCGCACCGCGATATCGGGTACCGGCTCATCGGGTGTCTCCCGCAGGCCGCGCAGCAGCAGGATCAGATCCGTGAGCATCTGCTGTGCGGTCGTTTCGTCGAAAAGCTCTGTGGCGTACACGAGTTCCAGCACCGAGCGGTCCGTTGCGGCCCGGCGGAGAGCCAGTTCCGTTGTGCTGGATGAGGTGTCACCGAATCGAATGGCCCCCGGACCGGCGGGTCCGGCCGATTCACCCAGCGCCCCAGCGCTTCGCTGGAACAGCTCGGCTCCGGTGGGTTCGTCGGAAAGATCCAGACGGGCCGCACCGCTCGCCAAGCCCACCGTCACCGCATCGGAGGCGGAGTACCAGCTCAGCAGTGCCACCCACGCGGCGAGCAGCTCGGCATCCCCGGGGGCGGAATCGACCCGCTCCCGCACGGTTCCCGGCGTGTACACAGCCGAACCCGATCCGCGCGGGCGGTCGGTCGGAATATCCAGTGCCGCAGGCTCTTCCACTACCGCCGGGATCGCGGGCGCGGCAAGCACCAGTTCGTCGATCGATCGATCCGGAGCCGATTCCACGACCTCGGTGAGGATCTGCAGATACGCCGCCGCGAACCCCGCCGCGGTGCGCTGCGTGAACAGCTCCGTGCTGTACTCGAAACACGCCAGCATGTCGTGATCGTCGCTGCGGTCGTAGGTGATCAGGCTGAGATCGAATTTCGCGGTGCCGGGCGGCAATCCGCCGAACGCGTTCTGAATCGAGTGTTCGAGGTCGAAGAACTCGGTTTCCCCGCCGCTGAGCGGATTGGCGGCCCCGGTGCTGGTGAGGTCCTGATGCACGTACAGCACATCGAACAGCGGCGTGCGGGACAGATCGCGCTGATCGTCGAGCGCGTGCACGACCCGCTCGAACGGAATCTCCTGATTCTCCAACGCGCCCAGCACGATTCCGCGCACCCGCTCGAGCACATCGGCCAGGGTGGCGGGACCGGAGAGGTTGGCGCGCAGGGCGACGGTGCTGTTGAAGAACCCGATCAGCCCCTCCAGCTCGCGTCGCGTGCGACCGGTGGTCGGCGTGCCGATCACCAGATCCCGCTGCCCGCTGCGCCGTGCGAGCAGCACATAGAACGCCGCCAGCATGACCACGAACAGCGACACCGATTCCCGCTTGGCCACCCGCCGGGCCGCGGCCAGCAGGCTCGCGGGCACCGTGAACGGTTCCAGCTCACCGGCGAAGGTCTTGCGCGCCGGACGCGGAAAGTCGGTGGGCAGCCGCAGTTTCGGGGCATCACGCAGCACGTGCACCCAGTAGTCGAGCTCGTGGTCGAGCGCGCCCGAGCCGAGCAGTTCCCGATGCCAGCGCGCGTAGTCGCGGTACCGGATCGGCAGCGGTTCCAGCTCGGCGGTGCGCCCCTGCTGCCGGGCGGCATAGAGCACCGGAATCTCGCGGGCCAGGATGCCCGGCGTCTGGCCGTCGGTGACGCAGTGGTGGCACACCACCTGCAGCACATGCGTTTCCGGGCTCAGCGTCACCACCAGGACGCGCAACATCGGGTCGCGGGCGAGATCGAAGGGCCGGACCGCGTTCTCCTGGATGAGCTCGCGCGCAATGGCCATCGCATCGGATTTCCCCGACACGTCGACGATCCGGAAGAACTCGCCGAGCGCGGGCCGCACCCGCACCGCCGGGAGCCCGTTCTCCTCGATCAGGTTGTAGCGCAGGGGTTCATGACGTTCGGCGAAGTCCTCGAAGGTGCCCTTCACCGCGTCGACGTCGATGGGCCCGCGCAGGACATTGACGACCGGATAGTTGTAGAGCGTGGTGTCCGGCACGAGCTGGTGGTGGAACCACATGCGTTCCTGGCCGGGCGACATGACGAGCTCATCGGTGCGCGTAATGGGTGGCAGGCCACGGGCCGCCGGATGCGTCTGCGGGGCCGCGGGGCGGGCCCGCTCGCGCAGCAGTGCGGCGAATTCGGCGACGGTGGGCCGCTCGTAGACATCGAGGAGTTTCGGCCGGAAGCCGAACGCCTCCTCCACCCGCTCGACCAGCTGCACGGCGATGATCGAATTGCCGCCGACATCGAAATAGTCGTCGTCCGGGCCGATGTCGGTCTCCGAGTGCAGCAGATCGCGCAGGACACCGCTGAGCCAGGCGGTCGCATCGGCGGGCATCGTGACGGCCGGTTGTTCGGACACGGCGGGTGGCACCGGTGCCGCGGGCTCGGCGGACCGATGTGAGCCGGGCAGCTCGACCCAGCACCGGGTACCGAGCAGCGGATGGCCCGGCAGCCGCACGCGCGCGCCTTCCTCGCCATGGACCTGCGCCCAGTCGATTTCGACGCCGCACTCGTACAGCTGCCCCAGAAGTTCCAGCGCGGCACATGATTCCGGGGCGACGGCGAGGATCTGCGCGTCCGCCCGGCCCGCGAGATCCTCGGCGAGCGCCCGCCCCAGCGCGCCGCCCTCGGTCGGATCCACGAACACCACGGGACCGTCGGCCAGCAGCGTCTGCGCCGCAGCGAGCAGCCGGGACCGATCCATGGTCGGATTCGCCGCCGCGTCGGCCAGTTCGCGGGCGTCGACGCGCGCCGTAGCGCCGAGCAGGTAGCGGGCCGCGTATTTCGACGCCCCCGCACTGAGGATGGCGGCGAATGTGATTCCGCAGGCCCGCAATCGGTCATGGATCGCGATCTGCTCCCGCAGCACCTGCGCGGTGCGCCCGGTCGCGGGCAATTGCTCGGGCAGGGTCAGCCGAATCTGATCGGCGGGAATCATGCTGGAGGAGAACATTGCCGGGGTGACGGTCTCGGATGCGTCCGGCGAGCCGGGTGAGAGCAACAGCGCCACGCGCGGAGCCTCGGACCGTTTGCGATCCGGATCGATTCCGGCAATGCGCTTTTCGAGCACCTCGGCAAGGTCCGCCGCGCTGGTGGCGACCACCGCGACACGGTGACCGAAGTGCGCCCGGCCCCGATTGAGCGTGAATGCGGCATCGGCGATATCGAGTGCGCGCCCCCGCACATTCCCGGCGAGCTCACGGCACAGTTGCGCGAGCGCGGCCGGGGTTCGCGCCGACAGGCCGATCAGACGGGGCTCGCCCGCCACCCGCACCAGGCCGCGACGCGCGGTCGCCTGCTGCACGACGGCGTGGGCATTGGCCCCGCCCAGACTGTACGAACTCACACCCGCCAGGCGCGGGCCGTCGCTGTCCCACGCACGCCCGCGAGTCACCACCTCGATACCGGCGGCCGCCAGGTCGAGGTCGCCGGTGGGACGTTCGAAATGCAGTGAGGGGTACAGCATTCCGTCCGACACCGACAGCACCGCCTTCACCAGGCCCGCGACGCCGGCGGCGTGATCCAGATGCCCGATATTGGTCTTCACCGACCCGATGGGCAGGGCCGCACCGCGCCCGGCGAACGCGGCGCGCAGCCCCTCGAGCTCGACGGCGTCGCCGAGCCGGGTCGCGGACCCGTGCGCCTCGAGATATCCGGCCTGGCGAGGGTCCGCCCCCGCATTGCGCCAGGCCCGCGCGATGACCTTCGCCTGCGCCGCGGCGCTGGGGGTACTGATGGTGACCGCAGAATGCCCGTTGTGCAGCACCGCCGTACCCCGGATGACGGCATACACCGGCGCGCGGTCGGCACGCGCCCGCGCCACCGTCGTGAGCAGCAGCACCGCACCGCCCTCACCGGGCACCGTCCCGTCGGCGTCGGCATCGAAGGCGCGGACCTGACTGCCGGGTGAGGCGATCTCGGTCATGGTGTTCATCGCCCACGCCGGAGAACCGTTGGCGCGCACGCTGACTCCCCCGGCCACCGCGTAATCCGCGTCACCGCCGCGCAATTCGCGGCAGGCGTGATGCACGGCGACGAGCGAGGCATTGCAGCCGCTGTCGATGGCGTAGCACGGCCCGTCCAGTCCCAGCAGGTGCGCGATGCGCGCTGGTACGCCGAAGGGCAGATTGCCCAGCATGGCCAGCGGCCCCGGATCCACCGCCATGGCGTGATAGGTGGGCATGGGTGCGCTGAACACCACCGCGGTGGTCGCCGCGCGCAGGGTCGCCGGCGCGTATCCGGCGTCCTCGATCGCCCGGTGCGCCAGTTCGAGGGCGATCCGCTGCTGCGGATCCATCAGCGACGCTTCGCGTTTGGACAGTCCGAAGAAGGCGTAGTCGAAACTGTGGATATCGGTGAGATGCCCCATGGGCAGGTAGTCCAGCCGCCGATCGAGGGCGGTGGCCTCGGCCCGGGACTCCGGCATGGGCCCGATGGAATCCCGTCCGGCGGCGAGGTTCTCGCGGAACTCGTCCAGGTTCGCCGCGTCGGGAAAGCGCGCGCCGATGCCGATGACGGCGATGTCGTCGTCGCGTAGTGCTGGTGCGGTCACGATGTCCTTCACACCTCGAATGCCAGGGGGATGCTCTGCGCGCTGTCCGCGGATTCGGCGGGGTGCGCCGGGTCGGCGGGCAGCGCGGCGGCCTGCGCGGCCACGGTGTCCAGGTCGAACAGCAGGCCCACCGAGATGGCTCCCGGCCAGCGCGCCTCCAGGCGCATGTGCAGGGCGACCACGCGATGGGAGTTGCCGCCCACGTCGAGGAAGCGGTCCTCGCGGTCGAACTCGTCGTGCAGCAGCACCTGGGACCAGATGTCGCCGACTTCACGTTCCGGATCCGACCAGTCGTCGCGCGAGATCGGCTGCCGCACAGTGGCTGTGGTCAGCAGCGCACGCAGCGCGGCTTCGTCCAGTTTGCTGCTGCCCGCCGCGATCGGCAGTGCGTCGAGGGTGACGAACCGCGCCGGAACCGCCTCGGGCACCAGCCGTTCGCCGCAGAACTCGGCCAGCACGCTGGGCGCGGGCGTGACCGTCCCGCCGTCCATCGGCACCCAGAACGCGGCCAGGTACACGGTGTCGTCGACATCGGTGACGGGCAGCACCACCGCCTCGCGCACGGCGGGGTGATCTTCCAGCACCGCCTCCACCGCGCCGCGTTCGATGCGCACGCCGCGCACCTTCACCTGACTGTCGGCGCGGCCGTGGAATTCGATGTCGCCGTGGGCGTCCATGCGGGCCAGGTCGCCGGTGCGATACATGCGCGCGCCCGGCACGGTGGCGAAGGGATCGGCCACGAATCGCAGCGCGGTCAGGCCCGGCCGGGCCGCATAGCCGTCGGCGATCTGCTCGCCGCCCAGATACAGGTCACCGCGGGTGCCGCGCCGGACCGGCCGCAGTGTGTCGTCCAGGATGTGGGCGGTGGTGCCCTCGGTCGGCTTGCCGATGGGCACGATCTGTCGCGGGGTGTCCGCGACGACGTGCAGGATGCAGGTGACCGTCGCTTCGGTCGGGCCGTACTCATTGTGCAGGGCCACGGCGGGCAGCACCTCACGGTGTTCCTCCACCAGGCGCACCGAGACCGCCTCACCGCCCAGGGTCACGCGGCGCAGGGTGGGCCGCAGCCCGGCCAGTCGCGGCAGCAGCAGCCGATAGAACGACGGTGTCGCGACCAGATGCGAAACCTGGTGGCGGCCAGCGAGTTCGGCGACGGCCTCGACATCGCGCAGCATCCGGGCCTCGGGCAGCACGCTGGTGCCGCCGACCGCGAGCGCCCAGGCGAAACCCATGAGGGAGCCGTCCCAGATGAGCCGCATGGCCGAGAAGGTGACCAGTTCACCGTCGGTGTAGGCGTAGTTGCGGGAACCGATGAGGGTGGCCAGGTTCGCGCGGGAGACGACCACGGCCTTCGGGACGCCGGTGGAGCCGGAGGTGGTGATCGCGTAGGCCGGGGCCCGCAGGGGCGGTGCGGCGGGCAGCGCGAGCTCAGGCGGATTCGCCTGTGCGGCAATGTCGATCAGTGCGGGGCCGCCCGTCGCGTCGGCCAGGGCCGCCGCCGCGCTGCCCGGCGTGAGCGGATCACCACCGTCGATGATCACCGCGCCGCAGTCCAGCGTCTCGAGCACCGCGGCCAGGGACTGCTCGCCGCCGTGCCCGGGTTCGATGATGCTCCAGGCCGCGGCGGCGCGCAGGGCCGCGAGCATGCCGATCACGCTGTCCAGGTTCTGCTGCTGGAAGATGACGACCGTCTGGCCGGGTCGCACCCCGGCCGCGAGCAGGCGACGCGCGAGAGCCAGTGTCGCGGTGTCGAGTTCGCCGTAAGTGAGGGACCGCTCCCCCACTACGACCGCGGTGCGCTCGGGCACCCGCTCGAACTGGTGCAGCAGCCCGCTCAGCAGATCGGTGTGGTTCACCGGACCACCTCGACGTGACCGGTGCCGCTGATGTGCTCGGGCGGGACCGAACAGGCGAGCAGGATGCGCTCCCCGTCGGTGTCGACCACCTCGAACCCCGCGAAGCGCAGCGTCACCAGCATGACCCGATTCAGCGGGGTGGCAACGAATTCCGCCGCCGGACGCAGGCCCGCGTCGTGTGCGCGGCGCACCACCTCGGCGATGAGCGCCGTGCCGACGCCACGGGACATGACGCGGCAGGACATGAGCAGCAGGAGCAGCACCGCATCGGGGCCGCGTCGTTCGGTCACCGCCAGCCCGATCGTGCCGTAGCCGCCGAAGCGGTCGGTCAGGGAGGCGACCAGCACCTCGTGATCGGGGGAGGCGCACAGGGCGCGCAGTTCGCCGAGATCGAAGGTGACACCGGTGGTGTTGAGCTGGTGGGTGCGCTCGGTCAGCTCGTGCGCGCGCAGCAGATCCGCCTCGCCGGCCTCGCGCACGGTCATGACCAGATCGAGGGAGGCCAGGAAATCCGCGTCCGAGCCGGCGAATTCGGCCTGGGAGGCTTGCCGCTCGCGCTCCGCCCGGTACAGCGATCGGCGTCCGCGGGCCTCGGATGTCGCTGTGGCGGGCGTGAATTCGGGCAGGCCGGGGAGTTCGGCGATCCGGTCGGCCGGATAGCAGCGAACCTCCGGGAGGGCGGCGGCCACCTCGGCCAGCTCGACCGGGTCGTTGTCGACGAAGGCAATGGTGTCGTGGCCGATGTTCAGGGCTTCGGCGATCCGCCGGACGGCTTCCGACTTCGGGCCCCAGCTGATCTCGATGGCCGAGAACATGTCCTCGATATCGTGCGCGCGCAGATGCGCTGTGGCGGCGGCCGGTTCGCCGCGGCTCGCCACGGCGTGCAGGATGCCGCGCTCGTCCAGGGTCCGGATCGCGTGCAGGGCTTCGGGTTTCGGCGCACCGCCGTCGGATTCCAGGACCACGCCCGGCCACACCGTGTCGTCGAGGTCCCAGACCAGGCATTTCACTGTCGTCGCCATCAGATCCTCCGTAGCAGGCCGGCGCTCCAGGCGGCGACCGGGCTGCTGTTCAACAGGAGCGCGTATTCGCCACTCGCGCGGGTGGCGGCGACCGACTCGAGATTGAGCAGCATGTCCATCGAACCGAGATGGCCGTAGGCGGCCAGATTGCTTCGGCAAGCCTTGTCGACGGGGCGGTCGAGGGCTTCCTCCCAGAAGGCGAACGCGCCCGCCGAAAGATTCTGCATGAGCATCGGACCCACCTGATCGTCCCGAATTCCGTTCCGTCGCAGCAGTTCCGGAATGATGGCGTCGAAGCGCTTCTTGCTCTCGACCGCGAGCCGGAACGAGTAGGTGGCTTCGTCCGCGCACGCTTCGATCCAGTCCTGCGAGCCGACATCGCGGTAGTCGATGCGGAACAGATCCGCGTATTTGCCCTCGCTGCGGACGATCTGGTCGACGAACTCCCAGCGGCCGGGGCCGGAGGTCGTCATCAGCACGGCCGCCGCGCCGTCGCCGAGCAGGGTCATGGGTGCGCGATACCTGGTGCGGGTGGGCGTCTTCGCCGCTGTGACCAGCAGGACGGTGCGGCAGTGCGGATCACCGCGCAGCAGGCTCGCGGCGAGAGTCATTGCGGCGGAGACGGATACACAGCCCAGATCCCCGGCCGCCGTGGTGAAGGCGCGGCTCGCGCCCAGCCGGTGTTGCAGCCGGGTCGCTTCCGAGGCCAGCAGGTACTGCGGTGCCCGGCCGGTCACCAGGACCAACGCGTCCAGATCGGTGGCAGCGAGCCCGGCCTCGTCCAGTGCCCGCAGCGCCGCCTCGGCGGCCAGGTCGACCTCGGCCATGGTGTCGGCGGTGCGCACCGTGTCGATGCCCAGGGCCAGGGCGTGTTCCCGTCGATTCGCGGGGAGGGCGTCCAGTTCCGCCAGGGTGGCGACTTCGGCGGTGGTGTCCGGGAACCAGGTGGCGACCGGACCCAGGAGTACGCGTTCGCTCACCGCGCACCTCGCAAAACGTGCTCTCCCATGGTCACCTCGGCGACCTCCTGTGCTCCCTCGATGATTTGCATGACTTTGGCGTCGCGATAGAACCGCCCGATCCGGCTGTCCGGTGCGCACCCGGCCGCGCCGAGTATCTGCACGGCGCGTTCGCTCACCGTGGCGGCGACACCGGCCGCGGCGTATTTGGCGGCGATGGTGGCGATCAGCGCCTCGGGCGATCCGGCACCGCGGGTGTCGGCCGCACGTGCGCAGAGTGCTTGTGCGCCTTCGACTTCCGCCCAGCTGCGGCCAAGCGCGGCGCGGACCAGCTGATGGCCGGACAGGGCGGTGTCACCCTGGACGCGGGCCGCGGCATGGGCGGCCGCGTCGTCCAGGCACGCGCGGGCGAGCCCGACGCAGCCCCAGGCCACGGTGTAGCGGCCGTGATCCAGTGCGGTGCCGATGACATGGGAGAGCCCGAATCCCGGCGGTGCGATCAACTGGGTGGCGGGGATGCGCACGCGGTCGAAACCGATGGTCGCCAAACGCGTGCCGCGCAGGCCCAGCCCGCTTTCGGCCGGGGCCACGGTCACGCCGGGACGGTCGCGGTCCACCAGGGCGGCGCACAGTCCGCGTGGCTCCCTGCCGAGCACGAGGAACACATCCGCCCGCTGGCCGAAGGTCACCCACAGCTTGGTGCCGGAGACCAGGACGTCATTCCCGTCCGGCGCGAAAGTCGTGGCGACAGCGGACAGTTCGGTTCCGGCCCCGGCCTCGGTCGCCGCCAGCGCCCCGACGAGTTCCCCGGTGGCGAGCCGGGGCAGCCACTGCCGCCGCTGTGCGGCCGTACCCCATCGGTCCACCGCCGCGGCAACCATTCCGTGCACTGTCAGCAACGACCGCAAGCTGGTGCACGCGTGCCCGAGCGTCGCGGCCAATTCCCCGAGTTCGCGCGAATCCAGTCCCGCGCCACCGAATGTCGCGGGCCGGTCCGCACCGAGTACGCCCTTCGCGGCGGCGAGCGTGATCATCTCGTCGGGCAGGCCGTCGTGGTCCCACCGCGCCCCCTCCGATGCCGCGGCCGCTACGAGCTCGTCGACTGCGATCACGAGTGGCTGACACCGCCCCGCTTGCGTTCGACGAACGCGGCCGCGCGTGCGGCGCTCCGGAAATTGTCCAGCTCGAGATCGTCGACCTCGACGGCGATGCCGTAGGTGTTCTCGATGTGGACGACGATCTCCAGCGCGCGCAGCGAATTCACCAGTCCGAGCGCGAAAATATCGTCGTCGGGCGACAATTCGATCTCCGCCATGGACCCGAAGTAGGTCAGCAGCTCCTTCGTCAACTCCGCGCGATGGCGCACCGCCTGCTCCAGGTCCTCCACGAACATCCCTCTCCGCCGTCATCGCGCGGTGCGGACCTCTCCCGTCCGCACCGCGTAGACCACGACACCATCGCGGATGTTCCCGGACAAGCCCCGGGTTTCACGGGCGAGCCCGTGGCGAAGATCCCGCTAATCCAGGGTGAGCAGCACGGATTCCACTGCGGCGACGCGTTTCTGGGCCGTCTCGGCGTCGAAGGGACCGCGCAGCTCGATGGCCAGGCGATCTTGGAACGACGACAGGATCCAGGTGCCGGGCGGGCCGATCGGTGCGTCCGGATCGAAGGGCGGCTCGTTCATGACGCTGCGGAAGTCGTCGAATTCGAGCCCGGCGGGCGACCGCAGCGGGGGTACGAGGCCCCAGTTGGTGGAGACCACCGCGATGGGACGCTCGTCCTCCGGCAGCTGCATGAGGCGTGCGATCGCCGCGGACATATTGTCGAAGAACGACAGTCCGGCCTGATGTATCTCCTGGCTGTCCAAGCCTTTTCGCAGCGCGTCCGTGACCGCGCGGGCGAGGGCGGCCAGGTCGGTGAGGTCGCCGGAAGGAACGAACTCCGCGAACCCCAGCGGGTCGGTGGCGGCCTGATCCGGCACGATCGGCTCCACCCGGGTGCGCAGGTTGACCGGATAGCTGTATTTGATTCGCTCCGGAGCGATTCCCCGCAGTTCGGACTCCACCCGCATGATCGCGGCGGACACCACACCGTTGAGGGTCGTCTCGTGGCTGCGCGCGTAGGCGAGCAGCGCCGCGGTGGCGTCGGCGGACAACCGGAATCGTGCTGCGGCGCTGGTGAATACGCGATCGGCGACGGCGGGACCCGGGATCACGGGTGCGGGTGTCTCGCCCGCGGCGCCCTGTTCGACGGGTTCGGCCGCAATGCCGTTGTCCGCCTTGACGATCCCGCGCTCGGCGAGCATCTGCTCCAGCGACTGCGGATAGTCCCACACGATGGCGTCCACCGGATTGCCGCCCACCGTATCCGTGTAGAGCGACCACAGATCCGCCAGCAGCGCGAACGAGTGATAGCCATCGGCAATGCTGTGATGGGTGAACAGCGTGACCGCGGCCCGCTCCCCGTCGAGCGCCACATGCAATCCCGACAGCGCCCGGGTCTGATCGGCGCACACGCCGGACATCGGCGCGCCGATCTCGCCCGTGGTGACCACGACCCCCGGCAGCGGTCCGGGCCGGGCCACGATCGCATGCCCGCCGCCCTCCGGTTCCAGCACCGCCGCCAGCACCGGGTACCGTCGCCGTAGCAGCGCGAACGCCGTTGTCAGCGCGGCGATATCCAGCTCTCCGCGCACGCGCACGGAGTAGCCGATATAGGCGCCCGCCATGGCGAAGATCTGCTCACTGGGGGCGAGGGAACGGATACGACCAGCAGACACACAGGCTCCTCGAGGAGTTGGGATGGTGGAACGACCGCGCAATCCACTATTCCGTCCGGCATTCGCGTGTCACCACCGCCTGTGAGATAACTAATCTCGGTTGACAGACAGCGAACCACCCCGCCTCGCCGCCTCATATCCCATTCGTCTCGAATGAGTATCCTTCGCGGCATGGATGTTCTCAGCGAGGTACTGGCCACCGCGCGCACCGGCAGCCCCGCCTCCGGGATGTTCGTGCGGCACGCCCCGTGGGGCCGCGCGTACCCCCGTATCGAGAGCGCCGGCTTTCACGTCGTCCTGCAGGGCTCGTGCTGGCTCACCAGGCCCGGCGCCGACCCGATCGCGCTGGGCGTCGGCGATGTGGCGTTCATGCCGCGCGGCGTGGCACACGACCTCCTGGATCAGCTGGACTCCCCGGTCACCGAGACGGCAGGCCCGTCCGACGTACGTTTCGTCGAAGGCCCCGGCGCCGCCGCCACCCTGCTCTGCGGCTCCTATCAACTGGCGACCGACCGCACCCACCCGATGCTGGCCGAACTCCCCGAGGTGCTGCACATCCCCGCCCGCCTCGGCAATCACCCCTCCGTCCGCGCCACCGTGGACCTGCTCGCCGACGAACTCACCGATAATCGCCCCGGCAGCGACGCCGCAGTGCCCCCGCTCCTGGAACTCCTGCTCCTCTACCTCCTCCGGGCTTGGATAGCCGACACCGCCTCGCACGAAATGTCCGGCTGGGCAGCGGCTTTCGCCGACCCCGACGTGTCGGCCGCCTTGCGCGCCATCCACGAGGCCCCCGCCCACCCCTGGACCGTCGAATCCCTCGGCGCCCGCGCCGGCCTCAGCCGCGCCGCCTTCGCCCGCCGCTTCACCACCCTCGTGGGCGAGCCACCGCTGGCCTACCTCACCCGCTGGCGCATGATCATCGCCGCCCGCCTGCTGCGCGACACCGACTCCCCGCTGTCCACCATCGCCCGCCACACCGGCTACAGCTCCGAATACGCCTTCGCCAAAGCCTTCAAACGCGAATACGGCACCGCCCCGGGCCAATACCGAAAGTCCGCCACCGACGTGCTGCTGGTGGGGGCGTGAGCGCGGGCATCCGCGTCATCCGAGATCGATGACGGAGACGGTGCCGGAGCTGGTGTTGGCCACATAGAGGCGATTGTCGGGCGACATGACCAGGCCCTGAGGGTCCTGGTCGACGCGGATGGTGTCGACGATCGCCGCTGTGGCGGTGTCGATGACCGAGATGGTGGCGGTGTCCCCACTGGCCACGTAGGCCCGGGAGCCGTCGGCGGAGAGCGCCGCACCGGTGCCGCCGGTGCCCAGATCGACTGTGCCGGTGACTGTTTCGGTCACCAGATCGAGGATGATGGCGGTATTGGCGGTCCAGGTGGTGACGACGGCCCGGGTGCCGTCGGCGGAGACGCCCAGGCCCCTGGTGCGTACGCCGACGTCGATGGTGGTGACCGTGCTGCTGGCGGTATGATAGATCGAGATGTCGTTCTTGCGTTGATTCATCAGGCTGTATTCGGCGATGATCCACTTGCTCCCGTCCTGCAGCGGCCAGACCTTCCGAGGCGATTGCGCGATCGGGATACGTTCTCCCACAGGGGTTTTCTTCTCCGCGTCGAATACGGTGAGGCCGTTGCCGTCCGGGGCGTAGACGTACTTGCTGTCGAGCGAGACGTCCGGATGGCGGGGTGATTCGACCGGCCCCAGTTCACCGACTTCGGCGCCGGATTCCGCGTCGAGGATCTGGATGATCTTCCGCGCGGCGACAGGTTGGTAGATGCGACGTCCATCGGGCGATACCGCGGCATTGTCCTCGAACATGGCCGTATCGAACTTCACGGTCCGCAGCGAGGTGTTGGTCTTGGTGTCGATGAACTGGACACCGCCGCTCACGCCGACGACGAACAGCTGCGAGCCGTCGGCCGACAGCGACACCTCCGCCGGGCTGAGCTGGACCGGAATCCGCACCGCACGAACAGGATTCGTGGTCGACGGGCCAGCGGGAGTGCCCGCGGTGCCGGCATTGCCGGTGTCACGCAGCACCGTGTACGCGAGCCCGCCCGCCACGGCGATCATGATCACCGCCAGCAGCGCGAGGACGAGCACGGCCGGTCGGGTCCGCCGGGGCCCGGCATCGGGAATGGTGACCTCGGCGTGCCGGGTGACATCGGCGATGATTCGCGAATACGCCTGGGTGCCGTCCGCGACGGCGGTCGGCAGCCAGCCGCGCGGCGCGGGCAGGTGGGAGCGGTTCAGGACCGTGAGCAGGTCGATCGGCCGTGGGCGCTGTGCCGGGTTCGGTGACAGGCATTGGGCGACAAGGTCTCCCAGCGTCCCAGGGGGCGCACCGGACAGGTCCGGGGCACCGTTCGCGACCCGCATGAGCAGCGCGACCGCATCGCCGTCACCGAACGGGCCGCGACCGGATGCGGCGAAGATCAACACCGATCCGAGGGAGAAGATGTCACCGGCGGGCCCGACGAAATCGCCGCGCGCCTGTTCGGGCGACATGAATCCGGGTGTGCCGATCACTCCCCCGGTGATGGTGACCGTCTGGCCGTCACCCAGCGATTGGGCGATGCCGAAGTCGATCACCCGGGGGCCGTCGGGGGCGATCAGCACATTCGAGGGTTTCAGGTCACGGTGGACGACGCCGGCGGCGTGGATCGCCTGCAGGGCCTCGGCCATTCCGCGCGCGAGCTCCCACACCGATTCCACCGGGAGCGGACCGAATCTCGCCACCACTTCGTCCAGGGCCGGGGCGGGAATGTATTCGGTTGCGCTCCACGGCATCGGGCCGGAGACGTCGGCGTCCACCACCGTGGGTGCGTGGAATCCGCCGACCGAGCGGGCGGCCTGCACCTCGCGGGCGAAGCGCTGCCGGAACTCGCGATCGCGGGCCAGGTGGGCGTGCACCACCTTCACCGCGACCAGACGGCGGCCCGGGGACAGGCCGAGGAAGACCTCGCCCATACCGCCCGCGCCCAGCCTGCCCAGCAGACAGTATCGGCCGATGGTGCGCGGATCATCCACGGCGAGAGGATGAATCGGCGGTGGCGTGTTCATGCGCTGATCGCGTAGAGGTTGCGGTCGTTGCCGCCGACGTAGATCGCGCCGGAGCCGAAGGTGACGGCGCCGAGCGTATCGGGGGTGCCGTAGGCCCACCGCTGTTCACCGGACGCGATATCGAGGGCCAGCACCTGTTTGGCCGCAATGCAATACACGGAGTCCTCACCCACCGCGAGGGTGCGCGACAGGGTGTCGTCGGTGCGATACAGCCAGCGCACCGTGCCGTCGGCGGCATCGAAGGCGTAGGCGCGAGAGTCGCCCTGGACGAACACCGTGTCGCCGCGCACCACCGTCGACGAACCGCCGAAGCGAAACCGCCACTTCTCCGCACCGGTCGCCACATCCAGCGCGCGGAAGACGTTCGAACTCGAAACGTACACCGCGCCACCGGAAATCACCGGGGTGCTCAGACCGTAGATCTCGTCTTTCGGGTCGCTCATCTGCCAGCGCACCGCGCCCGTGGCGGCGTCCAGCAGGCACACCTCGTGTGCGCCGGTCACCGTGACCACGGCACCGTCCGCGGCGTAGATCGGCACCACATCGACCTTCGCGTCGGCGAGCGCCGTCCACCGCCGCGCCCCCGTCGCGACATCGAAGGCGACGATCCCGTTCTCACGGGTGGAGGACACCGAGCCGAACACCAAGCCGCCAGAGGCGGCGATGGCGCTGCTGATCTCCGAGTTCTCCCACAGCTCGGCGCCCGTCGCGGCGTCGAAGGCGAAGATCCCGCGCGCGGAATTGGTCGCGAACACCCTGCCGTCGGCGTACACCGGTCCGTGCGAGAGCTGCTGCTGCATAACGCCTTTCCAGCGGATCGCGCCGGTGGCGATATCGACCGCGTACACCGAACCATCGATGCTCCCGGCGTAGACCGACGTGCCGTCCACCGCGGGCGGCTCCGGCGAGTACGTCTTGTCGACGAAGGTCCCGATGTCGGCCTTCCACAGCAGGGTGCCGCCCGGCTTACGCTCCGCGGCAGCCTCTTTCACGTCCGAGCGGTCGGCGATGAGCTTGGTGGCGACGGCGGCTCCCGCCAAGGCCGTCACACCGACGGCGGCAGCGGTCAGGATCGCGCGGCGGCTCGTCTTTCGTTCCCGCCCAACCGGTTCGACGGGCGGCGGGGTGGCGAGTGCCTGCATCATCGGTTGCGGCAGCCAGTGATTCGACGGGCCCGCGCGGTGGTCGCGCAGCGCCTCCAGCAGCGCCGCCGTCCCGGGGCGCGCTTCGGCGTCTTTGTCCAAGCAGGCCAGGATGATTCGGTACAGCCGCCCTTCCCGCAGTCCGGTCAGGTTCGGCGCGGAGTAGGCCACCCGGCTCAGCACCATCGCCGTGGTCTTGTCCTCGAACGGTCCGTGCCCGGTGGCGGCCAGAGTGAGCACCGAACCGAGGGAGAACACATCTCCGGCGGGACCTACGTCGCCGCCGAGGACATGCTCCGGCGACATGTAGCCGGGCGTGCCGATGAGCGCGCCGGTCGCGGTGACCTGCTGGGTCTCCGCCACCAGCTTGGCGATGCCGAAATCGATGACGCGCGGACCGGATTCGGTGAGCAGCACATTTCCTGGGGTGAGATCCCGGTGCGTGACGCCCGCCGCGTGAATGGCCGCCAGCGCCTCGACGATTCCGGCCGCCAGCTCCTCCACCGAGGATTCCGGCAGCGGGCCGAAGTCGGTGACGAGCTGCTTCAACGACAGTCCCGCAATGTATTCGGTGGCGAACCACGGTTGCGGCGCTTCCCAATCGGCGTCGACGACGGCCGCGGTGTAGAAGCCGCCGACGGCGCGGGCGGCCTGGATCTCGCGCGCGAACCGGGCCCGAAACTCGTTGTCGCGGGCCAGATGCCGATGCACGACCTTGATGGCGACCTGCCGCCCGCCCGGTGAGCGGCCGAGCAGCACATCACCCATTCCGCCGGATCCGAGGCGTCCGATCACCCGGTACGGGCCGATCGCCTCCACCGCGTCGGTGGTCACCGCAGCCGCTCCAGCATCAGGCGCGCCTGCGCCTCGGCGGCCTGGCGCACCTCGTCGCGGTTGGCGTGGATGTCGTAGCCGGAGACCCGCAAAATGGTGACTACGACGAGATTGTCGTCCTTGGCATGCACCGTCGCCTCGATATCCGTGCGCGTGCCGGAGCTGGCGTCCTCGAGCATGTAGTACGCGGACTCACCCAGCCCGGAGATCGCGGCCGCAGTCGTATTCGCGGAAGGATTCGCGATTTCGTTGGCCTTCGACTCTTCGAAAATGCCGCTGTCACCGCCCCAGTCGTAATTGGCCTGCGCGGAGAAGCTCGCATTCTCGAAATCGGCGCGGCATTCCAGGCTGCCGCCGACGCCGCCGGAATTGGTCTCCTCGTGCAGCGGCTTGCCGGCGGCCGGGTAGCCCATCGCCACGATGGCCGCCAGATCGACTGCGTTACAGGCGTTCTCGACCTTGCCGGGCTTGTATTTGCCCGCCTGCCTCGGGTCATGACTGCCGGGTTCGAAGGTGGTCCCATTGCCCACCGTGGTCTTCCCGGCGTCGTTCTTATCGTCGCCGCCCGACAGCACCACCACCGCGAAAACCACCACCGCGGCGAGCACCAGCACGCTCACCGCCGCCACCGCCCACGGCAGCCTGCCCCGCATCGAACTCACTTCAGTCTCCCGAGCACGGTGTCCGCCTGATGGCGGCACAGCGCCCCCAGCTTCTCGCGCGTGCTGCCGTCGTCCTCGGACAGATACACGTCGACGATGGCCACCACATTCGACTGCAGGAATCCGAGCATGCAGCCGATCTGCATGCTGTCGCCCTTGTTCGGTTCGTGCACAACCAGATACGCGTCCTCACCGAGCCCGGTCACCGCCTGCGCGGTAACCCCGGACCCGGTGGAACCGAGCCCGGAGGCCCGATGCATGTCCCACAGCTTGTGCACCATGTCGATCTGATCCGACACCTCGATGTGCAGCAGGATGAACCCGTGCTCGTTCATGGTGCTGCACTCGAGCGAATCCGCGACCGACGGCAGTTCGATCATGTCCCCCATCGGGGTGCCGGACTGCTTGCCGATCACCTTCTCGACGGCGGGCATATCGAGCAGTGCGCAGGCGTCGCCGAGACCGGCCGCAGTGTATTTCGGGGCCGCACCGGCACTGCCCGTGGTGCTCGCGCCACCGCCCGCGGTGCTGTCACCGTCGTCACGGGTCGCGGCGACAACCCCGACCACAGCCAGAATGACCACGACCAGCAACCCGCACGCTGCCGCGATGATCCACGGCAACCGGCTCGACGAATTCGACTGCCCGGGATCGTGATCCGGCCGCACCGGCGTCGTCGCCGCGTCCGGCGGAATCGGTGTGGTCGCGGGATCGGGCGGTATCCAAGCGGTCGCGGAATCGGGGCCGTTCTGCGTCATCTGCCCGCCCCCGGGCTGCGGCGCGCCTCCCACAGGCTGCTCGCTCACCGGCCCATCCGCCAGCGTCGCCGCCAACTCCCCCGCCTTCGGCCGACCGCTCGGATCATCGGATAGGCAGCCCGTCAACACCGCCCGCAGCCCCGCGGGCACGGCCTCGAGCCCGTTCTCCCGGAACGGACTCCGCCCCGTCACCGCGAAAACCAGCACCCCCGCAAGCGCATACACATCACCGGCAGACCCCACCGTCCCGTCTACCGGCGGCCGTGCCGTCCCCAGCCGAGCCCCGTCCGGATACATCAACACCGTCTCCGGCCGCAGATCCCCGAACACCCGCCCCAGCGCATGCATGGCGGCCAGCCCCTCCGCCAGCCGCACCCCCATCGCCCGCACCACCGCTTCCGGCAACGGACCATGCTCCGCCACAACCCGATCCAGCGTCGGCGGCAACGCCTCCCCGCCTACCCCGACTTCCGGCGGCTCCGACTGTTCGGTGGCATCACCAATTCCCGACACGGCCAAGTCCTCCCTCTGGACCACCTCATCCAGCGCGGTGCGACTGTAACCCGTAAACCCACCCAGGCTCCCGCCAACCGATAACTTCCGAATAGTCGCCTAGCTCAACGCCTCCACACGCCACTGGCCAGGAACGAATCCCACGCGTGCGAGTCGAAGCGCAGCTCAGGCCCGCCAGGGCGCTTCGAATCGCGGACCCGCACCGAGCCCTCGTCGAACCTCACTTCGACGCAAGCGTTGGATGCCTCACTCCAACTCGACTTGAACCATTCGCCCGTGGGCGCATCGTGGGTCACGGCGCGCACTCCTTCGCCAATCGCGCCAACATGTTTCGTGTGTCGGCCTCATCCAAAGCTACCTCTCGCAAGGAGGAGATCGCTTTCTGGTACTTCTCGACCACTTCGTGGCGATCGTTGTAATCCCCACCGCCCAACGGCCGTTCGAGATAGACAACGGGCGGTTCGATCGGTCCTTTGGCGCGACGGGGGAAGGACAGCAGGGTGAAGCTGAGAATGGTCAGGCCCCGGTGGGAACCAACTGCGAAAGGAATCAGCCGAATGCTGATGTTGTCGCGTTCTCCCACTGCGCACAACCACCGAAGCTGCTCGGCCATCACGGTCTCGCCGCCGGGAAGATGACGCAATACGGCCTCGGAGAGAAGTGCCTCGAACACGAACCCCTCTTCGTTGAGCTTGGTTTGGCGGCGCTCGCTCAACTCGATCCTGCGTTCCTGATTGACGACGGTCATTTCGGGATCGTCGATCCGTGCGATCGCACGCCGGTATCCGGCCGTCTGCAACAGTCCGGGCACCAGTACCAACTGGTGAGTCGTGATGTGATCGGCGGACGCCTCCAACCGCAGCAAGTGCGGCAGATGCGACGCGTACTGATCGGCGTACCCGTGCCAGTACCCCTTCGAATTACCGTGCAACCTGGCCACTTTCGCCTGATCTCGGACTTCACCCCACAGCTCCAGAGCCTCCCTGCGGCTCTCCGGCTCCGCGCCATAGAACTCGAGCAACTTCTCGAGCTGCGGCGTGGTGATCTTCGTGAGCTCCCCGTCTTCCAGCCTCCGAATGGTCATCCGTGAGACCTCGATGCACAGCCCTGCCGAAAGTGGCGACTTCCCCGACTTCTCTCGCATTTCGAGCAAGAACTTTCCAAATGCTCTGCGCGAGACCGTAGTCCCAGCCATTTCGTTTGCCTCGCTATCTGAAAGCGTTCGCAGTGAGCACGTTCATGGTGTGCACCCATCATAATTCGTGCGCAGCACACCGTGAGCTGTTCACGAACACTGCTCGGGGTGTGTACTGGATCTCGCCAGCGAGACCATCGGCCGAGTCACCGCGACGGCAATCCATCCAGCCGGAACTGCCTACATTTCAAGGGGATTCCCATGCTGTCAGCCGTATTCCAGTTGCTTCTGATCCTCGCCGCCATGACCGTCATGGTCGCCACCATCGTGTGGGGTGTATCCGCCGACCGTTCCCAAATCCCGCCCGCGCCAAGGCATCGGCCACCCGCCGCCCACCGCCGGCACGGGCGACACCGAGCCCGGTGACGAAATGTATTCCAAACTCACGCACTACCGCATCCCCGCCACCGTCCACCTCAGCCCCCTCACGGTGAAATCCCTCCTCTGGCGCCACCGCAACTGCACCCCCGGCGACTCCCCCATCCCCTCCCCCGCCTCCTGCAACGCCCGCCGCCAACTCCTCCTCATCCACCACCAAAACGGCTGGACCTGGCCCATCCCCCGCCCTGACGAACCCAGCCGATCCAACCCGAATCCGATTGCGCGAAGCGAGCAATGGCGCGAACAACCGCCTCCCCCATAGCGGGGCCGCCGGTGTGGGAGTCGCGGGCAACCACCCGGCCTCCCGCAGCCGCTGCGGATTGCACGGCCGCCGCGGTCATGAAACTGCTAGGACTTCAGGGCCTGCGCCAAGTCGGCCCACAGGTCATCCGGGTGTTCGATGCCGACCGACAGGCGGATGAGGTCCGTGGGGATGGTCGGGACTTCGATGGGCCAGCGACGGCGGCGTTCGAGCGTGGACTCGACGCCGCCGAGGCTGGTGGCGTGGACCCAGAGGTTGGTGCTCTCGCACACGTGCTGGGCGCCGTCCGCGTCGCCGCCGAGTTCGAAGGCGAGAATGGCGCCGAAACCGGACATCTGAGCGGCTGCTCGGGCGTGGCCCGGGTCCTCAGGCAGCCCGGGGTAACGAACTCGGCTCACCCGCGGGTGCTCGAGCAGTCGCGCCGCCAGGAACGCGGCGTTCGACTGGGCGCGCTCCAGTCGCAGTGCGAGCGTGCGGAATCCGCGCAACGCCAGCCAAGCCTCCATCGGGCCCGGTATCGCGCCTTGACTTCTCCGGCGCAACTCCAGGGCCGACCAATGCTCATCCGTCTTGGTGACGACAGCACCGAGCACCACATCCGAATGACCCGCGATGAACTTCGTCGCAGAGTGCACCACGATGTCGGCGCCCATGGACAGCGGCTGCTGGAGCAGCGGCGTGGCAAACGTGTTGTCCACGACCACCGTGGCACCCGCGCGACGCCCCGCCGCCGCGAGCGCTGGAAGATCCGCAACCTCCATCGCCGGATTCGTCGGCGACTCGAGCCACAACAGATCCGCACCGGCGACCGCGGCCGAGACCGCCGCGGTATCGACAACACTCACCCGGTCGAGGCTGAGCCGTCCCGCGGCCACCTGCTGATCCAGCAGCGCCAGCACCCCGTTGTAGGCATGCTGCGGCGCGACAACCCGACCCCCGACCGGCACCAGATCACAGACCGCGGCAGCAGCCGCCATCCCCGAGGCGAAGCTCAAACACCGTCCACCCTCCAAAGCGCCCAGCGTCTCCTCGAACGCCGCCCACGCCTCATTCCCGAAGCGCCCATAACCCACCTCCCCACCCGCCACATAGGTCGAGGTGAACACCGGCGACCCACCCATCGGCGCATCCGCGACCCGAGCGGGCCGCCCGGCATGCACGACAACAGTGGAGGGATCCAGATCACGCATCATGCCTGCACTGTAAGCAGCGGGACAACGCCGCCACGGAACAGGGCCATCACTGCGAACGTTGGAGGTTCTCAGATCGGCGCTGCCCGTGGTTCTTTCGGCGTCGGCGCTATTTGTCGCCTACTTCAGGTGCCGGTTGAAGAAGCGGCTTGCTTCCTCGCCGGCGTACTGGGGGACGCCGGTGTGGCCGCCCATATTGGCGTGCAAGGTTTTCGTCTTGGAGGCGAAGGCGTCGAAGAGGGCCAGGGAGCGGTGGCGGTCGTTTCCTTCGTCGTCCCATTGGAGTAGGACATGAAGGGGGATGGTGACGTGGCGGGCCTCTTCGAGGATGGTGCGGGGGACGAAGCTGCCGGCGAACAGGACCGCGGCGGCGATGCGCGGGTCGACTGCTGCCAGGCGGGTGCCGATGGAGATCACACCGCCTGAATAGCCCACCGGGCCGGTGATTTCGGGCAGCGTGAGGAGGGCGTCGAGGGTGGTCTGCCATTCCGGGACCGCCTGGTCGACCAGCGGGAGGATGAGGCGGTCGATGAGATCGTCGGCGATCGGGCCGCCTGCGGCCAGCGCGCGGCGCAGGTCGGCGCGGGTCTGATCGGCTGCGGCGGAACGGGGACGGTCACCGCACCACGGGAGTTCGATGGTGGCCACGGCGTAGCCTTCCGCCGCGGAATGGCGGACCCTGGCCAGCAGTCGCGGGTACATTCTGCGCAGTCCGAGGGGAGGCGGGCTGACCAGGATCAACGGCAACTGCTCGGACGCGGAGGCGGGCGTCCACAGGATGCCGGGAATCTCGCCGACGGTGAATTCCCGCTCGAGAATGTTGTGGTCGAGGCGCTGTTCGGTAATGAAGTGCACGATCGTGCCTTTCGGGAGTGCTGTGGAACGGCGCTCCCGGACGACCTACCGCCCGACCGTGACCCCGGAGGGGAGCACCCATGTCGATACTGCGTTCACGGGTATCACCTCCTCGTCCTCTGGCACGGCGGGTGGAACGGTAGCAGTGACCGCCGGAGCCCGCCAACAGGTTTTCCGTCGTCGCACCGCGCACCCTCAGATCGACACCACCAGCATGTCGCGGTCGATATCGATGCCCTTGATCGCGAGATGCTGTTCCCGTATCGCCTCTTCGACGATCGCGACATTGTGGCCGCAGTGCATGACGACGGCCAGCGTGGTCGAGTCGAGCACCTGCGTCACAGCGTGATCGGAGACGAGGGAGTGACCGAGGCGTGGCAGTTCCAGCGCGCAGATCGCGCGTTCCAGATCCACGATCGGCTGCATTCGGCGACGGCGGTCGGAGTCGGGCGAACGGGGTGTCGACGGTGTCGCCACATGCGGTCTGCGCGTGCAGGATCGAATGCTGTTCGGAGTGACCATCGGTGACCTCCCTGCGGGGGAACGGGATTCGCGGATCGGAATGGATCAGGCGCGGCCCAGCGGACTGCCCGAGAGGGCGGGCACCAGCTCACGCGCGCGAGTGATGGCATCGGGGGTATGGGTGAGCAGGTGAGCGGAACCACCTGCCGGGAGCGCCCCGACCGCTTCGAGCCGACGGCGGTGGTCCTCGCGCAGACCGGACATGAGCACGACGATGTGCCGGTGTTCGAGTTTGCTGATGGCGTCCTTGAGAACCAGCGCGCCGGTGGTGTCGAGGGCGGTGATGTGGGACATGCGGAGGATGACGACGTGCACATTCGAGACCTCCGCCAACTCCAGCAGGAAGCGGTGAGCGGCGGCGAAGAACAGCGGGCCGTCCAGGCGGTAGGCGACGATGTGCTCGTCGAGCAGCTGGTGCTCCTCGGCCAGATGGTCGGCGTCGTCGAGTGGAATCTGGTGCAGGCGAGCTTCTTTCGCCACCGCGCGCAGGGCGAGCACGACGGCGATGCCGACGCCGACAGCGACCGCGGTGACCAGATCCAGGGCGACCGTCACCAGGAAGGTGATGCCCATGATGGCGGCGTCGCCCCGCGACGCACGCGCGATCGCGGCGAGGGAGGCCGTCTCGACCATGCGCACCGTGGTGGCCAGCAGTACTCCGGCCAAGGCCGCCAAGGGAATATGGGCGACCAGCGGCGCGGCCAGGTAGATGATCGCGGCCAGCACCAGTGCGTGCGTGAGCGCGGCCAGCCGGGTGCGCGCGCCGGAGCGGACGTTCACCGCCGTGCGGGCGATGGCTCCCGTCGCGGGGACGCCGCCGAACATCGGTGCGGCGATATTCGCCAAACCCTGCCCGAACAGCTCACGGTCGGGATTGTGGCGGGTGCCCACCGCCATGGCGTCGGCGGCGGTGGCCGACAGCAGCGATTCCAGGGCCGCCAGCGCCGCGACGGCCAGCGCGGGCGCGACCAATCCACCCAGCTCACCGAGATGAACGAATTCCAGTGTCGGAGCCTGCAATCCGGCCGGAATCGCGCCGATGCTGGCCAGCGGCAGGCCGAACGCCACCGCCACCATCGTGGCCACGGCGACCGCGACGAGCGCGAAGGGCAGCCGCGGCAGATACCGGCCACCGATGAGCAGGACCGCCGCCACGAGCAGCGCGGTCGCCACCGGCAGCGCATCGGGATCCGAAACATATTGGCGCACCGCGTCGAAGGCGACCTGCCACACCTTCTCGCCCTCCGCATCGGCGATCCCGAGCGCCGACGGGAACTGTTGCAACGCAATGACCACCGCGATTCCCGCGGTGAAACCCTCGATCACCGGGGCGGGCATGTATCGAACCGCCCTGCCCACCCCGGCGACCGCGAGCACCACCAGCGCGAGGCCGGCCATCAGCCCCACGGCCAGCACCCCGCCCGATCCATGCTGGTGGAAGATCGGTACGAGCACGACGGTCATCGCACCCGTCGGCCCGGACACCTGAAAGCGCGAGCCGCCGAAGATCGCCGCCACCGCGCCCGCGATCACGGCGGTCGCCAAGCCCGCCGCCGCGCCGAGGCCGGAGGAGATGCCGAACCCCAGCGCCAGCGGCAGGGCGACCAGCGCGACGATCAGACCCGATAGCAGATCCGCGCCCGGGGCGCGCAGGGCCGGACGCCAGTCCGACCAGACCGGCAGCAGCGCTCGCATCCTCAGAGCGCCTGGGCCAGACGCAATTTCAAGGCGGCGAGCTGCTCGCGCAGCGCCTCGGGCAGCCGGTTGCCGCCGATGGTGGCATACCAGTCGTCAATGGAGGCGATCTCGCGCACCCACTCGTCGACATCGAAAGCCAGTGCGGCAGAGGCGAGATCCCGATATCCGGAGCCGAGCCCATCGAGGTCGAGCGCCTCGGCGGTCGGCACGTAGCCGATCGGGGTCTCGATCGCTTCCGCCGAGCCGTCCAGACGATCCAGGGCCCACTTCAGCACCCGGACATTGTCCCCGAATCCCGGCCACAGGAACTTGCCGTCCGCACTGCGCCGGAACCAGTTGACCTGGAAGATCTTCGGCAGCTGGGCGCCCTCCCGCTCGGCCATGGACAGCCAGTGCGCGAAGTAGTCGCCGACGTGATAGCCGAGGAAGGGCAGCATGGCCATCGGGTCGCGGCGCACCACGCCCACCGCGCCCGTGGCCGCCGCCGTGGTCTCCGAGGACAGCACCGACGCGGTGAACACCCCGTGCGCCCAGTCGAAGGATTCGGCGACCAGCGGAATGGTGGAGGCACGCCGCCCGCCGAAGAAGATCGCCGAAATCGGCACGCCCCGCGGATCGTTCCACTCCGGCGCCACCGAGGGGCACTGGTCGATCGGGGTGCAGTAACGCGAATTCGGGTGCGCGGCAGGGGTTTCCGAGGAGGGCGTCCAGTCCTGGCCGCGCCAGTCGATCAGATGCGCGGGCGGCTGCTCGGTGAGCCCCTCCCACCAGACGTCCTTGTCATCGGTGAGCGCGGTATTGGTGAAGATGGAGTTGCCCGCCGCGATGGTGGCGATGGCGTTCGGATTGGTCTTGGCGCCGGTTCCCGGCGCCACACCGAAGAATCCGGCCTCCGGGTTCACCGCGTACAGCCGCCCGTCGGCGCCGAAACGCAACCAGGCGATATCGTCGCCCACCGTCTCGGCCTTCCAGCCCGGCAGCGCCGGCTCGAGCATGGCCAGGTTCGTCTTGCCGCACGAGGACGGGAACGCGGCCGCGATGTAGTGCGTCTTGTCCTGCGGCGACGTCAGTTTCAGGATGAGCATGTGCTCGGCCAGCCAGCCTTCGTCCCGGCCCAGCACCGAGGCGATGCGCAGCGCGAAGCACTTCTTGCCCAGCAGGGCGTTGCCACCGTAACCCGAACCGTAGGACCAGATCTCGCGGCGCTCCGGGAAGTGCGAGATGTACTTGGTCTTGTCGCACGGCCAGGCCACATCCTGCTGCCCGGTGGCCAGCGGCGCACCCACCGAGTGCAGGCACTTCACGAATTCCGTGCCTTCGGTGAGCTTTTCCCACACGGGTGCGCCGGACCGCGTCATGATCTGCATCGACACCGCCACGTACTCCGAATCGGTGATCTGCACACCGAATTTCGGGTCGGCCGCGTCCAGAGGCCCCATGCAGAAGGCGATCACGTACATGGTCCGCCCGGCCATCGAGCCCCGGTAGTGCTCGGTCATGACCGTGCGCATGTCGACCGGATCCACCCAGTTGTTGGTCGGCCCGGCGTCGGCCTGGTTCTCCGAGCAGATGTAGGTGCGGTCCTCCACCCGCGCCACGTCCTCGGGATCCGAGGCGCACCAGAAGGAGTTCGGCTTGCCCCGCAACGGCACGAAGGTGCCCTTGGCGACCAGCCCCTCGGTCAAACGATCCCACTCCGCACGGGAGCCGTCACAGAACACGATCGCCTCGGGCGCGGTGAGTTCGGCGATCTCGGCGACCCAGGACAGCAGGCCCTCGTGGTCGGTGGGTGCGGGCGCGGCGGTGAGGCTATCGGTCACAGCAGGTTTCTCCTTCACGAAGACTACTAGGTATTAAGTTTAGAAAGGCTGCAATCAGCGAGGTCAAGCGACCCCCCATGGCGGATGGAATGGGGGTCAGGCGGGGCTGGTCAGCGCTTCGGCCTGCCCGGCGACGACTCCGGTCAAGATAGCGCGCGCGGTGGCGAGCAGTTCCGCCACCTGCGGCGAGGTCAGCTCGTAGGTCACCGAGAGCCCTTCACGCCGCGCCGAGACCAGGCCCGCGCGACGCAGAATCGACAGCTGCTGCGAGAGATTCGCGGCCTCCACCCCGACCTCGTCGAGCATCTCCGAGACGGCGTGCTCACGTTCACTGAGCAGCTCCAACACCCGGATGCGCACGGGATGGCCGAGAGTCTTGAAGAAGTCGGCCTTCATTTGATAGAGCGGACGCTGCATTCCAGGCATTGCGCCCCTCCTTCTCCTCGTACCGACTCTGTCCAGGCAAACTACACCGCTGATTGCACAGTTTAGCAACCAGATGAATCGGGTCCGACGGCCCTCATCTACTGTGTGCGGCACAGTCGAACACGCGAAGAAAGAAGGAACATGCCGATCGCCACCCTCAACGGGATCGGAATCAGCTACGAGGTCACCGGGAACGGTCCGCTCGTCGTGCTGGTCATGGGAAGCGGCAGCCCGGGACGGGTCTGGCGCACCTACCAGGTTCCGGCGCTGGTCAAGGCCGGATTCCGGGTGGCTACCTTCGACAATCGCGGCATCGCGCCCTCGGATGAGTCCGTCGGCGGCATGACCCTGGACGATCTCGCCGCCGACACCGCGGCGCTGATCGAACACCTCGGCGGCGGGCCCGCGCACGTGGTGGGCCACTCGATGGGCGCGCGGGTCGTGCAGGAGCTCGCGCTCGCACGCCCCGATCTGCTGGGCAAGGCGATCATGCTGGGCGCGGTCGGCCGCGCGCACCCGCTCGCGCAGATGTACAACGCCGGCGAACAGGCGCTGTACGACAAGGGCATTCAGCTGCCGCCGGAGTACGCGGCCGCGATCAAGGCCATGCTCAACCTGTCACCGCACACCGTCGAGGATCCGGCCCGCGCCCAGGAATGGCTCGACATCTTCGAGTACAGCGCGGGTTCGCGTCCCGCCCCCGGCGTGCGCGCACAGCTGGGCATGGATCGCTCACAGAACCGCTTGCCGGCCTACGCGAACATCAAGGTTCCCAGTCTGGTCGTGGGCTTCACCGACGACAAGATGACCCCGCCGGCTTTCGGACGCGAGGTCGCCGCGGCGATCCCGAACGCCCGCTACGTCGAGATCGAGCGCTGCGGCCACTACGGCTACCTCGAACGCCCCGAGGAAGTCAATCGCACCATCATCGAATTCCTCACCGCCGCAAACACGTAACCATCCACCCGTCGCGAAGGAGTCGTCGATGACCGCGCTGCCCCCGTGCCCGTCCTGCACCAGTGAATACACCTACGAGATGGGCGCACTGCTGGTCTGCCCCGAGTGCGCCCACGAGTGGTCCGCGACCTCCGACGCCGACGGGCCCGCCGAGACGGTGATCACCGACTCCGTCGGCAATGTGCTCGCCGACGGAGACACCGTCACCGTCATCAAGAACCTCAAGGTCAAAGGCAGCCCCACCGGCATCAAGGCGGGCACCAAGGTCCGCAATATCCGCCTGGTGGACGGCGTCGGTGATCACGACATCGATTGCAAGATCGACGGTTTCGGCGCGATGCAGCTGAAATCGAGTGTCGTGAAGAAGGTCTGACCCTAGGTCACCGAATCGAGAGAGGAGAAGACGACCACGTTGGAGAGGTAGCTCTTGGCGTTCTGGTCGAAATCTCCTCCGCAGGTCACCAACTGGAGCGTCGCACCACCGCGGGGGCCGTAGACCAGCTGGTCGGGGAACTCGGATTTCTTGTACATGCGGACGTCGGTGACCTTGAAGTGGGCGGTTTTGCCGTCCGCTCGGGTCACGTCGATCATGTCGCCGGGCTTGACCTTCTTGAGCGAGAAGAAGATCCCTTCCCCCTGGTAGGAGTCGACGTGCCCGAGGATGACCGCGGAACCCTGCTCACCGGGGGCGGGCCCCCGCTGGTACCAGCCCGCCTGCTTGTAGTCGGCGGGGACCTGGACGGTTCCGTCGGCATTGAGGCCCAGGGAGATCAGCGAACCCGAGGCTTTGATCGAGCTGATCGTGAAGGCGGTCGGGGTCGATCGGCTGATCTCCGGGGCCGTGACGACAGCGGTCGTGGTCGCCCCGGCGTTCGAGGCCGGGGAGTCGTCCGCGGCGCAGCCCGACAGCAGTGCCGAGGTGATCGCCAGGGTGGCGGCGAGGGCGCCGAACAGGGTTCGGCGGGTTCGCTTCGTGCTCATGGTGTTTCGGCCCGTGCTCACCGCTGTGCGCTCACCTGGGGGGCCATCCCGCCCGCGCCGGTTTCGGGGGCGCCGCGCGGAATCACGTAGCCGCCCTCCGGAATACGGTCGGTGACCGCCGGGCCGCCGGGGATGCCGGTGCTCGCGGTCACGGGAATCGCCATGCCGTACACGGTGTCCGCGCCGGCTGCCGCGGCTCCGGCGAGCACCAGATCGACCCCGCCGAGCGCGCCGCCAGTGGCATTGCCACCGACCTGCGAACCGACACCAACCTGGACGCCACCGTTGGCATTGCCACCGACCTGCGAACCGACACCAACCTGTACGCCGCCATTGGCATTGCCACCGACCTGCGAACCGACGCCGACCTGCGCGCCGCCGTTCGCACTACCGTCGATCTGGGAACCGACACCGACCTGGACGCCGCCGTTGGCATTGCCGTCGACCTGCGAGCCGACGCCGATTTCCACGCCACCGCCGGTGTTTCCACCGAGCTCGACGCCGCCGCCGACCTGCCCGCCGGTGGTTCCCTCCCCACCGGCCTGCACGCCACCTCCGGCCTGCGCACCGCCATTGGCTTCGCCGCCCACCTGCACGCCGCCGCCGACCTGCACGCCGCCCTCGACGCCGCCGCCGAGCTGTACTCCCCCACCGGTATTCGCCCCCGGGGCCGTGGTGGTCGGCGGTGCCGACGCGCCGGCATTGGCGCCGGCTCCGCCCTGCACATCGACGCCTACCGTGACTCCCCCGGTGCCGACGCCCACATCCACACCCAATCCGACGCCCGGTGCGGGCGCGGTGGTCGTGGTGGGGTCCGCAGCCGCCGATGAGGCGCTGAGCGCGACGGCGATCGCGACGACCGCCGCAGCCGTGAATGTCCTTGACGACACTGTGTATTCGCTTCCCGAAGATCTGGTTCGACATCCCCTCCGTCGGTGTCCGATGACCGCCCGTTAGCCCGATTCATCCCCCATTTTGAAATCCTCGCCAACTTGGGGGCATTGCCGACTGGACGACTGCTCAATCCCCTAATCGGCGGCACCACAATCCCCTAACGAGACCCGGCCGCTCGGCGGAGCTGCCAGATGCGAGCCCCGCCGGCCAGCGCCATGAGGAGAACTCCGGCGATGGCCGCGAACAGCAGGGCCACGCCGAGGGGCCACTCGAAATCCCAGCCGAGGAACGAGATCACCACTCGCTGCGTGTTCTGCAGGATGAAGATCAGCAGGATGATCAGCACCACCGCGCCCGAGGCGAGGATGAGCCAGACACGACCGGTTCTGGTGTGCTTGATGGGAGTTCGGGGACGG
This sequence comes from Nocardia huaxiensis, assembly GCF_013744875.1. Lineage (NCBI taxonomy): Bacteria > Bacillati > Actinomycetota > Actinomycetes > Mycobacteriales > Nocardiaceae > Nocardia > Nocardia huaxiensis. Next base: position 4,973,843 of record NZ_CP059399.1, on the reverse strand, counting down.
GCCGGGGATTCGGGCTTGGCGGCGGGCGGCCGCACCGGCGCTGTCGGCTGCACCGGCGGTGCAGCCGGCCGGGTGGGAGGCGGGGTGTGCGGGGGTTCCGGTGTGCTCGTCATGTGAGTCGAGTACCCAGCGAAGCCGCGACCAGCGGGCGATCTCAGTGCCGGCGGATACCCCGGCGTTGCAGGCCGGCGCGGACCGTCGCGGTGGTCGCGCCGAGACGATCGGCGATGCTCGTGATCGATTCGCCGCCGCGGTAGAGCAGAACCGCCTGGGTGATCTCGGCGTCGCTCAGTTGCCGGTGCGGATCGGGGCGGTGGTTTCCGCTGTAGATGACCGTGGTGCGCGTGCCGTTGTGGCCATTGGTCAGCGAGTGGGCGGCGGGCTGCAGGGCACGGACTTCCGCGCGCAGCGCCGTCAGTTCGGTGAGAATCGCCGTGTAGGCGGCATTCTCGTCCGAGGTCTCCTGTTCGTGGCGTTCGCGATTCTCGTCTTCGCGCACATCGTCCGCGGCGCTCACCATGACGGCGAGGAACAGATTGAGGACGACGAATGTGGAGATCAGGATGTAGCCGAGGAAGAAAATCCAGGCGAGCGGTTTCTCGTCCATGACCGTGCGCGCGATGTCCGGCCACGCTTCGCCGGTCATGATTTGAAAGAGCGTCCACATGGAAGTGCCGAGGCTGCCGAAATATTCGGGCGTCACGCCGCCGAACAGTTTGGTGGCCATGACGGCCGCGACATAGAGCACGAGGGCCAGCAGGCCCAGGATCGATCCCATACCGGGAAGGGCCGCAAGGAGATTCGTCACGACCTTGCGCATGCTCGGCGTGGCGGAGACCAGGCGCAGGGCACGGAGAATACGGAAGGCGCGCAATACCGACAGGCCGCCCGACGCGGGCAACAGCGCCACACCCACCACCGCGAAATCGAAGCAGTTCCAAGGGTCCCGGAAGTATCCGAGGCGATATGCGTAGAGCTTCAACAGCATTTCGATGACGAAGATCAGCAGTGCGACGGAATCCACGAACGAAATCAGCCCGCCCGCAACGGACATCAGATAGTCGGAGGTTTCCGCCCCTAGCGAGACGGCATTGACTAGAATTATCGCGACAATGAATTTCTGAAACCTGGGTGAATCCACCAACTTTCGTGCACGTTCGCGCTGCAAAACAGAAATCCTCCTGATTCGGCACCATGCGGTCGTCAACACTGGCATATCGAGCGGAGCGAGAGTATCTGCGATTCGACCGGATTGTACGGTGCCGCGCCCCCACCCTCGGCGGCTTCGCCGAAACCCCGGGGAGCGCCCGAGTTAAGGGCTACGACATGTAACAGATAGCATCGTGCGCGTGGCCAAGCTCAAGGTTTCCGTAGACGTTCCGATCCCGCCCGACCGGGCCTGGTCGCATGCCTCCGACCTGCCCGAACTGGATAAGTGGCTGACCCTGCACGAGGGCTGGCGGGGGCCGGTGCCCGAGGGGCTCACGCCGGGAACGCGACTGGTCGGTGTCGCCACCGTCAAGGGTTTCCGCAATCGCGTCACCTGGACGGTCAAGGCGGCGGAGCCGCCGAACCGGCTGGTGCTCAATGGTTCCGGGATAGGCGGCACCAAGTTCGGGATCGAGCTGCGGGTATCGCCGACCGCGGCCGGGTCGAAGGTCACCGCCGACTTCGAACTCGGCGGTGCGCCACTGTTCGGACCCATCGGCTCGGCGGTGGCGCGAGCCTTGCGCGGGGATATCGAACGGTCGATGGACCGTTTCGTGCAGCTCTACGGCTGAACGCGATCAGGGTTTGCGCGCAACGCCGCACCAGCAGGAGACCTTGGCGTCGAACGACGGCCCGAATTCGGCGGCGTCACCGAGCCGCCAGCGATGCGGCGGCACGACGCCGGGTTCGACGAGCTCCAAGCCGTCGAACCAGCGGCTGACTTCGTCGTAGGTGCGGACCTGAGCGGGAAGCTTGCGGACCCGGTACACATCCTGCGCGGCCTGCACCTGCTCCGGCGCGAAATCGGCGGTAATGGTGCAGATCACGAGATGGGAACCCGGTGCGAGCGCATCCAGGAACGTCGAAATGATCTGCGGAACATCGTCTTCGACGAAATGTAGTAGCGCGATCATGCTCAATCCGACCGGCTCGCTCAGATCGAGGGTCTCGGTCAGCTCCGGCGCCAGCAGCACCGAACTCGGTACGGTGACATCGCCATCGATATAGGTCATCGCCCCGGACGCACTGCTCGGCATGAGCGCGCGGGCGTGCGCCAGCACCACCGGATCGTTGTCCACATAGACGACACGGGATTCCGGCGCGACCTCCCGCGCGATCTGATGCAGGTTCGGCTCGGTCGGGATCCCGGTGCCGATATCGAGGAACTGCCGAATCCCCGCCTCGGCCAGGAAGCGGGTGCTGCGCTGCATGAACTGCCGGTTGACCCGGGCGGCGGTCCGAATATCGGGCCACGCCTTCAGTATTTCCTCCGCGGCCTGCCGATCGACCTCGTAGTTGTCCTTGCCGCCGAGGAAGTAGTCGTAGACCCGGGACGTGTGTGGCTGCTCCAGAGGGAAATCTCCGTCCATCCGAATACCACTTCGCTCCCCCGATCGGGCTGTCGATGTACTCGAACAGGCTAGTCGGCCTTCGGCGCGAAATACGGCCAACACACGAAAACGACCCCGGATCACCGTATTCCGGGCCCGCGATCCTCGCTCGCCCGAGTTCTTGGCCGATGCCACAATGCTGGTGTGGCTTACAGTCTCGATAATCGGCTCGTCATCGGCGTCGCCTCGAGTGCCCTGTTCGACCTGCGGGAAGCCGATGCGATATTCCGGACGTCCGGGGAGACTGTCTACCGGCGGTATCAGGAGGAGCATCTCGACGACCCGCTCGCGCCGGGGGTCGCTTTCGAGTTCATCCGGCGAATCCTGCTGCTGAACGATCTGTCGCCCAGCCCATCCGACCCCTTGGTCGAGGTGGTGATCATGTCGCGCAATGATCCGGATACGGGCCTGCGGGTGATGCGGTCGGTCGCCCACCATGGGCTGGGAATCACGCGGGCCATCTTCACCGCCGGGTCGTCGCCGTACGAATTCATTCCGGCACTGAATATTTCGCTGTACCTGTCCGCGGACGACAAGGCCGTCCGCGCCGCGGTCGACGCGGGTCACCCGGCGGGATTCGTACTCGACTCGACCGCCGCGAACGACGCCGGGGAGGAGCTGCGCATCGCGTTCGATTTCGATGGGGTGCTGACCGACGACACCGCCGAGCAGATCTACCAGAGCAAGGACATCGTCGCCTTCCACGCCAGCGAATCGGCACAGGTCGCCCAGGCGCATCCCGACGGATTGCTGCTGCCCTTCCTCAAGGCGCTGTCACGGATTCAGCAGGTCGAACGCCGGCGCCACGACACGACGCCCGGTTACCGCCGCCGCCTGTCCATCTCCATCGTGACGGCCCGCAACGCCCCCTCCCACGAGCGGATGATTCGAAGCCTGGGCCAATGGAAAGTCCAGGTGGACAACGCATTCTTCCTCGGCGGCATCGAAAAGGGCCGCATCATGCAGGTATTGCGGCCCCACATCTTCTTCGACGACCAGCAAGCCCATCTGACCGGGACGAGCAAATACGCACCATCGGTGCACGTGCCGTTCGGCAGATTGAACCAGCGCTCGGAGGAACTGGCCGGAACCGGCGACTCGGAGAGCTGAAATCACGGATCGCCGGCACGCCGCAAGCGTCACTCTGCCACGACGGTCGTCACTGGATCGGTCCCGCCATGCGTTCGCCCAGCAGATCCTGTTGCGCGGCATTGGCGGTGAGCGCCAGCGCACGCCGATCGGCGGTGTGCGCTTCCGGGTTCCTTCCGAGTGCGCGCAGGAGTTCGGCGCGGGTGGCGTGGAGCAGATAGTGGTCGTCGAGTTCCGGGACCAGTGCGTCGATTTCGCGCAGGGCGGCCTCCGCGCCGAACACGTAGCGGAAGGCGGTGACGCGGTTCAATCGGATGATGGGCGTGGGGGCGAGGTCCAGGAGCAGGTCGTAGAGGATGAGGATTTGCGGCCAGTCGGTGTCCTTCCAGGCGGGGGCTTCGGCATGGCAGGCGACGATCGCGGCTTGGAGCTGGTACGGGCCCGGACGGTGTTGTGCCGCAGCGCGTTCCAGCAGTCGGGTGGCGTCGGTGATCGCCTCGCGGTTCCATCGGGAGCGGTCCTGATCCGGAAGCAGGATCAGCGAGCCCGCGGCGTCGAAGCGGGCTGCGACGCGGGCTTGATGCAGCCGGATGAGGGCGAGCAGCCCGAGCACCTCGGGTTCCCTGGGCATGAGCCAGGCCAATGTTTCGGCGAGGTATTCGGCGTCGTCGGTCAGGTGCCGGGCGTGGGCGTGCGCACCGCCGCTGGTGAGGTAGCCCTCGTTGAACAGCAGGTAGATAACGGCGAGCACCTGGGCCAGGCGCTCGGGCAACTCCGGTTCGGTGGGGATGCAGTACGGGATTCCGGCCTGGGTGATCTTGCGTTTGGCGCGGGTGACGCGCTGGGCGATGGCGGCTTCGGTGGTGAGGAACGCCGATGCGATCTGGGCGGTGGTGAAGCCGCAGACAGTGCGTAGCGTCAAGGCCACCTGGGCTTGCCGGGGCAGCGCCGGGTGACAGCAGGTGAAGATGAGTTTGAGGCGGTCGTCGGGATCCGATCGCACCGGCCAGTCGAGCTGAGCGAGCTTGTCCCGGTACACATTCTGCCGTCGCAGCACATCCAGACCGCGGCGACGGGCGACCGTCAGCAGCCACGCGTCGGGATGCTCCGGAATGCCTTCGACGGGCCAGCGCTGCAAGGCGGCTTCGATCGCGTCCTGCATGACGTCCTCGGCGGCGGCGAAATCACCGAGGACGCGCATCAGGCACGCGGTGAGCCGGCCCGCATGGTCGCGGACAGTACGGGCCAGCTCGGCGTGAACATCCATCACATGGCCGGCCGGATCTCGACCAGCGGGCAGCCCGGCCAGCTGCGCGCCAGCGTCATCGCCTCATCGAGGTCGGCGACATCGACTTCGGCGTACCCGGATACGACTTCTTTGCCCTCGACGAAGGGCCCGTCGGTGATCACCGCGTCGCCGCCGGAGAGCCGCATGGTGGTCGCGGTGCCCGCATCGGCCAGTTTCCGATGATGGGTGACCTTCGCCGCGTTCTCCGCGAACCACCGGTGCACGGCTCCGTAAGCAGCCTGCCGGTCGTCGTCGTTCATCGCCGCGAGCTCCTGGGCGAACTCCTCGGTCTCGACGAACATCAGTACGTACTTCATGGTTTCCTCTCCTCGATGTCGGAGCAGCGGGCGGGATACCCGAGCTTCACCTTCGAGACGAACGGCGGACGGCCGGATTCGACACATTCTCGGAACGGATTCGCCGAACGGTACAGAATTCTCTGAATACAGTTTCTGATGTACCGTCACGGTGTGGACACCTTGCTGCACCGTGACGCACTGGCCCGCTTCGGCCATGCCCTCTCGGACCCGACTCGCACTCAGATTCTGCTGAGCCTGCGACATGCCCCGGGTTACCCGTCGGATCTCGCCGAGCAGATCGGCGTCTCGCGGCAGATCCTGTCGAATCATCTTGCGTGCCTGCGCGGTTGCGGGCTGGTGGTGGCGGTGCCCGAGGGCCGGCGCTCGCGCTACGAGCTGGCCGATGCCCGGATCGGGCGGGCCCTCGATGATCTGACCGGGCTGGTGCTGGCCGTGGATCCGGCGTGCTGCCCGGACTCCTCGCAGGGGTGCTGCTGATGTCGCGGTCATCGAGTGTGCCGTCACTGTCCGCAGCGGTCACGCCACAGCGAAAAGCGCTGCTGGCGCGGCGGATTCGATGGTTGGTCGCGGCAACCATCACCTACAACGTCATCGAGGCGATCATCGCGCTCAGCGAGGGCGCCCGTGTTTCTTCCACCGCGCTGATCGGGTTCGGCCTGGACTCGGTGATCGAAGTGTCCTCCGCGGCAGCGGTCGCGTGGCAGTTCGCCGGCCGTGATCCCGAGCAACGGGAGAAGGCCGCGCTGCGGATGATCGCGTTCTCCTTCTTCGCGCTGGCCGCCTACGTCACCGTCGATTCCGTGCGCGGCCTGCTCGGCGGCGGTGAAGCGCGGCATTCGCCGATCGGGATCGCCTTGGCCGCGGCCAGTCTGGCGGTGATGCCCGTGCTGTCGTGGGCGCAGCGCCGCGCCGGACGTGAACTCGGATCCGCTTCCGCTGTCGCCGATTCCAAGCAGACCCTGCTGTGCACCTACCTGTCGGCGGTGCTGCTGGCCGGGCTGCTGTTCAACAGCATGTTCGGCTGGTCGTGGGCCGACCCGATCGCCGCGCTCGTCATTGCCGGTATCGCTGTCAAAGAAGGCATGAACGCGTGGCGCGGCGACCCCTGCTGCCCGTCTCCAGCCGTTCTCGGCGCCGCCGGCACGACGCTCGAGCACGAGTGCGCCTGCTGCGACCACTGAACCGCCTCGGGGCAATACGAAATGACTACATCGAGACGGCTGCGTCGACAGGCAGATCCGCCAGCCGCCATTCGAGCATGCCGTCGTGCAGGCGGATCGCGCGGCGACCACGCTCGGTGAGCAACCGGACCGCGTCATAGGCCAGCACGCAGTATTCGCCGCGGCAGTACACGACGATCTCGGTGTCGGCAGGCAGTTCGTCGATCCGCTCGGCCAGCTCCTCGACGGGGATGCTCACCGCGCCCGGAATATGCCCGGCCGCGAACTCCGGGGCGGGGCGCACATCCAGGACGAGGACCTCATCGGCGGCGGCGCGGGCGAGCAGATCCTCGCGGGTCATCTCCCGGCCGTCACCGGAGCCGAGATAGCGTTCGCGGGCCGGCGTCACGGACTCCTGATGTGTTTCGGCGACCTTGCGCAGCAAGGCGAAAAGCTGTGCGACGTCCTCCCCGGCGAGGCGATAGTGGATGCGCACGCCGTCCCGGCGAGCGGTGACGAACCCGGCGTGCTTGAGCGTCTGCAGATGCGCCGAAGCGGTCGTCAGATTCAATCCGGCGGCTGCCGCGAGGGCTTCCACGGTGCGCTCGCCCTGGGCCAGCAGGTCCAGCAATTCCAGTCGTTTGCCATTGGCCAGGGCCTTGCCGCTGGCCGCGAACGCCTCGTACAGCGCCGCCTTTCGTGCGCGCTTGTCACCGCCCATCGACTTCTCCCATCGTCCGGGGAAAGCCTATCGCGCTCTTCGCGACAGCCTCTACCTTGCTCTTCCAGGGAACCATGGAATAGGGTACCTCAATATTCCACACTTTTATGGAATAAGGTCTACTCAGGAGTGCCGCGATGCCGACCGACTTCACCCTCGTTCCCGTCATCGACGAGGGGCTGGGGAACTCGACCTATCTACTGGACCTGGGTGACGGCCGGGCCCTGGTGCTCGACCCCGAACGCGATCTGCGGCAGGTGCGCGAGCAAGCGCGCCGGCGCGGGCTGCGGATCGCCTACGCCGTCGAGACGCACATGCACGCGGACTTCATCTCCGGCGTGCGCGAACTGGCGGAAACCGAAGGCGCACAGGTCATCGCGCCCGAGGTCGGGCCGCGCGGATTCGACGTCACCGGACTCAGCGACGGGGATACGCTCGCCCTCGGCGCGCTCTCCCTGCAAGCCCTGGCCACGCCCGGACACTCCCCCGAGCACCTGTCCTATCTGCTGCTGGACCAGGATCGGCTGCTGGGCGTATTCACCGGCGGATCGCTGATGGTGGGCACCGCCGGACGCACCGACCTGGTGCGCCCCGATCAGACGATTCCCTTGGCGCGGGCGCAGTTTCATTCGCTGCGGCGGCTCATGGAGCTGCCCGATGAGACACCGGTGTGGCCGACGCACGGTGCGGGCTCGTTCTGCTCGTCGGCGGCCGGCGGGGAACGGGTGAGCACCATCGGACAGGAGCGCGCCACCAACCCGCTGCTCCAACTCGAGACCGAGGACGCCTTCGTCGCCGCGCTACTCGCCTCGATGGGCACCTTCCCGGACTATTTTCTGCGCTTGGCGGAGGTCAATCACAGGGGCCCGGCCGTACTCGGCGCCACACCGGCCCTCGCCCCGCTCACCGCCGCCGAGGTCACCGCACTGATGTCCGACGGAGCCCAGGTGGTGGACGTGCGAACCGCCGCCGACTTCGCCGCCGGGCACATACCCGGTGCGCTGTCGATCACGCTGCGCCCGGTGTTCGCGACCTGGCTCGGCTGGCTGGCGGATCCGAACCGGCCCGTCGTCATCGTCCGCGGCGCCGGCCAGGACGCCGGCGACATCGTCTGGGAGGCAGCCAAAGTCGGCTTCGACGCCCTCGCGGGCGAGCTGTCCGGCGGAATGCCGTCCTGGCCACGGCCGACCGGCACCACCCTGGTGAATCCTGCTGCCGCCGCACAGCTCTCGCCGCAGTCGGCGCGCATCGTGCTGGACGTCCGCCAGCACGGCGAGTTCACCACCGGACACGTCCCCGGCGCGCGCAATATCGAACTCGGCGCACTCACCGAGCAGCTGATCGAGCTGCCCGCCGGCCCCGTGCTGGTCATGTGCGGCCACGGCGAGCGCGCCATGACCGCCGCGAGCATCCTGGAACACCACGGCCGCACCGGAATTCAGGTCCTCGATGGTGGCGCGGGCGACTACACGCGCGCCATCGGGCAGGAACTGCGGGCCGGATCATGAGCCTGCGCGGCACTATGCGCACCCCGGTATTGGGATTGCGGGAGAACGCCTCTCAGTTCGCCTTGCTCGTGGCGGTCAACGCACTGGTCGGCGGCATGGTCGGCCAGCAGCAGACCGTCCTGCCGCTACTCGCCGAATCCGGTTTCGGCCTCACCGGTTACACCGTCATCTTCACCTACGTGGCGGCCTTCGGAATCACCAAGGCCATCGCCAACTACTTCGCCGGGACCTTCTCCGACCGCTACGGCCGCAAACCGGTGCTGCTGGCCGGCTGGCTGTTCGCCGTGCCCGTGCCGTTGCTGCTCATCGCCGCGCCGAACTGGTGGTGGGTGGTGGCCGCGAACATGCTGCTGGGCATCAATCAGGGCCTCACCTGGTCGACCACCGTGGTCATGAAGATCGACCTGGTCGGACCCGCACGCCGCGGCCTGGCCATGGGACTCAACGAGGCCGCCGGCTACGGAGCCGTCGCGATCAGCTCACTGCTCGCCGGCTTCCTCGCCGAACACTACGGGCTGCGCCCCGCGCCGTTCCTGCTCGGCCTCGCCTATACCGCACTGGCCCTGGCGATTTCCGGAATCTTCGTGCACGAGACCCGGGGCCACGCACAGCTCGAGGCGACCCGGCACACCCCGCGCGCCGACGGACTGCACGACCATCTGCATGCCGGGCTGACCGACCGCCAGATCGCCGTGCAAACCAGCGTCGCGGAACCCGCCCTGTCCTCGGCCAGCCTCGCCGGTCTGGTGAACAACCTCAACTTCGGTCTGTCGTGGGGGCTGTTCCCGCTCCTGTTCGCCACCGCCGACCTCGACATCGGCCAGATCGGGCTGCTGTTCGCGCTCTACCCCGGAGTCTGGGGCGCAGGACAATTGGTCACCGGAGCGCTGTCGGACCGCATCGGCCGCAAACACCTCATCACCACCGGCATGGCCGTCCAAGCCGCCGCCCTGGCTCTGATCGCCGCCTCCCACAGCTTTCCCGGCTGGGCGGCGGGCACCATCCTGCTCGGCGCGGGCACGGCCATGGTCTACCCGACCCTGCTCGCGGTGATCGGCGATGTGGCCCATCCGATCTGGCGCGGCCGCGCCGTCGGCGTCTACCGCGTCTGGCGCGACCTCGGCTACGCCGTCGGCGCGATTCTCGGCGGCATCGTCGCCGATCTGCTCGGCCTGCACGCGGCGGTGTGGGCGGCCGGCGCCGTCAGCGCCGCCACCGCGCTCGCCGTCGGCCTACGGATGTATGAGACCCATCGCCGGTGAGAGGCGTTGGACAAGAACAGAACTGAGCTGAGCGGCCGCCTCTCGGTATACTGGGAGACGGCTAGCCAGGACCGGCCCTGCAGGGTGATCACTTCCTCGCAAGGAGTTCCCCATGCCCATTCCTGGCGCCGGGCTCGTGTCCCGGCTGCTGTCCACGGATGCCGCGAAGTTCCAGCCGACCGAAATCGACTCGTCCTTCACCAGTTTCACCCTCGACGACCGCGTGGACGCCTTCACCGAACACGTCGCCGAGCTGGCCGACAAGATCCCCACGGCGAATCACGCACCCATGGCGGAGGTGATGGCCGAGGTCAACCACAGCGCCCGGCCGACCTCACGCAACCTGCCGACGAGCGACTCGATCGGATTCCTGTGGAACAAGCAGGACAGCCGCGGGACGACGTGGATTCCGCAGGGGCTCACCGGATCCTGGGACGCGGACGCCGACGGCACGTTCGGCGAGCATCGAATCATCGCCGCGAGCTGGTACGACGACAAGGGTCATCACGGCGTGAATCGCGGCAGCCGCGTGACCTTCGTCAACTACGACAACCCCGACAAACCCGAGTACCGGCATGTCCTGCTGGTCGTCCCCGACCGCGAGGGCGGCTTTCACGCGGCGGTGTCGCACGCCGGCGGTCTCGCGTGGATCGGCTACAAGCTGTATGTCGCCGACACCAACGCGATTCGCGTTTTCGACCTGCACCACATCTGGCGCACCGAACCCGATCCCACGCAGCGGGTGATCGGGATGAAGGGCAAGAAGGCATTCGCCGCGGACTACCGGTTCGCGATTCCGCAGCTCGGCTACTACCGGCCCCCGCTGGTCACCCAGCCGCTGCGCGTCTCGTGCGTCAGCCTCGACCGCACCACCTCACCGAACACCCTCGTCACCGCCGAATACCAGAAGGACCGCGACGGCGTGTCCTCGACGCGCCCGGCCGAGGCCCGCATCGTGCGCTGGAACCTACGCGAGAACGACACGCTGGAGTCCTCCGGCACGTCGGTGCGCTCCAGCGCGGCGTTCGTGACATCGCGCGCCAATATCAACGGGGCGATCACCCATGACGGCGAATTCGTGCTGACCACCAGCGAATTCGACCGCAAACCCGGCTGGATCCATCGCGCCGAGCTCGGAAAAACGAAGCGGTACACCAAGATCCGGCTGGGTGGCCCCGAAGATCTGACCTACCGGCCGCAGGACCGACGGATGTGGACGCTGACCGAGTACGACAAGCGGCGCGCGGTCTTCGGCATCCCGTTCGCGTCGATCGGCCGGTAGCCCGGCAGCTGAACCGCCGTCCGTCCAGCTCGTCACCACCGGCCGCACCGGCCGCAGCGACCGCAGCGGCACGCGCCGCGCCCGACCCGCGATCAGCCGCGCCGCCACACCGTTTCCACCGCAACGGGATTCACCAGGGTGTCGCGGATGACCGACCGTCGTTGCAGCACCTCCACGAGCTCGTCCAGCTCGGCGTCGGTCGAGTCCGGGGCGTCGAGCGCCACCGCGACGCGGATGACGCCGATGCCCGGCCGGGCGTTCGGGTCCACCGCCAGGAATCCGGCCAGGTCGAGGTCGGCTTCCAGATCCAGATGCACTCCGTGCAGGGCGATTCCGCGCAGGGCGGCATTGCTCGCCAAGGTCACGGTGTAGCAGCCCGCCAGCGCCTGCAGCACGTATTCCACCGGGGAGACGGCGGTATCGGTGCCGAGCACCTCGGCGGGCTCGTCGGCGGCCAGGGTGAAGCGCCCGGCGCGGCCGGTGTCGAGTTCACCGGCGTGGGTGAGCGCGCCGACCTGGGAGCGCAGCCGGAAACCGCCGTACCAGTCACCGTCCACCCGGAAGGTGAAGCGGCCCTTGACCGGATCGTGGCGGACGGCGTCGGCGGTGGCGCGCAGGGCGTCGGGGTCGATATCGGCGACGGTCATCGGCGAGCTCCTTCGATGAGCCGGAAGCGCGGCAGCGCGGTCCGGTGGGTGGTCAGGTCGTAGAACACCGGGTCGGGATCGCCCTCGGCTGCGGCCCACAGGCGGCGTCGCCCGGCCGCGGAGATCGGCAGCAGATCTTCGCCGCCCGCTTCCAGCAGGGTGTCGAAGTCTTCTGCGGAATCACGCAGGGCCCTGGGGTTTTCGCGATCCAGCGCCCGGTTCACCACCGCGGCCATCGGGCCGCGAGCGAGCAAGTTGATCACCGTGGTGTAGTCGGCTTCCAAGAAATCGGCCAGGTCGAGGGCCTCGCGCAGGCCGGCTTCGGCGGCCATCACCACCACATTGGTGATGAGTTTGCAGGCCACGCCCGCGCCGAGCGGGCCGACGCGGACCACTTCACCGAATTCGGCGAGGATCGGCTCGGCCACCGTGACCGCCTCGTCGCCACCCCCGAGCAGGATGGTGAGCGCAGCTTCGGCCGCGTACCGCACGCCACCGACGAGGGTGGCGTCCGCGAGGTGGGTGCCGTTCGGCATGGCAGTCGAGATCAGTTGCAGCGCAGCGGGAGTGGTGGTCGACAGCACAGCCAGCACCGCGCCCGGACGTAGCGCGGACAGGATGCCGTTCGGCCCCAGGTGCGCGGCCGGGATGTCGGCGGACATGACCGCGCTGATCACCAGGTCGGCGTCGCGCGCCGCGTCGGCGGGATCGGCCGATCCGATCGCTCCCTGCGCAACCAGGTCGGCCATCCGCTCCGGCACCAGGTCGTAGACCCGGACGGAGTGCCCCGCCCGCAGCAAGTGCGGGACCATGCGTGATCCCATATCACCCAGTCCGACGAAACCGATTGTCGCCATTGACTTCTCCGTTCCGTCAGGCCGACCGGGCTTCGGTGTACGCGCAGGGGATATTGACGTCGAAGTGCAGCCACTGAAACAGCGGGTAGCCGACGTCGAACTCGGTCATGGGCACGGCCTGCTTGGTTTCCTCCAGGCTCAGACCCCGAGCGACGGCAGCCTGCACGCGTTCGACCAGCTGCTCGGTGTACTCGACGAAGAACCGCATGCCCTCCTTGTCGGTGACCCGGCCGTGGCCGGGCACGATGCGGGTGCCCTCGGGCAGCCAGTCGAAGATCTTGCGCAGCGTGCGCGCCGGACGCTCCGCCACACCGTCGAGAAGCCAAGGGATGGCGGGTTTTTCACTGATGAACGCATTGCCCGCATAGATCGCCCCGGCCTGCGGATCGTGGTACCACAGGTCACCCGGTGTCTGCCCCTGCCCGAGGTCGAGCACATCGACGAACTTGCCGCCACCGAGATTGACGGTGAGCTTGCCGCCCGGCGGCACCAGCAGATCCGCCGGCCGATAACGCACCTCCTCGATCCCCTTGCCCAGATCGAACCAGCCGATCTGCGCCTGCTTGCGCGGCTCGATGCCCGTTTCCTCGATGGCTCGAAACGCGTTCTCGTGCTGAATGATTCGCGCGTTCTCCGGCATGACGTAGTTGCCGAAGAAGTGGTCTCCATGATCGGAGGTGATGCCCACGAACCGGATCGGCCTGTCGGTGGCCGCGGCCACCAGATCCAGCACCTGCCGCGCCAGCTCGGCGGTCATCATGGATTCGATCACCAGCACCGCGTCCGCGCCGACAATGAATCCACCCGAGGTGGCCTGCGGAATCCCCAGCGCCGTCTGCTCATCGGCCGTATCGGCCACCACCGCGTACGCCCCGGACCCGAGATCCTGCGCGACCATCCGCACCTTGTCGGCGTCCCAGATCGGCACCGGCCACGGCACATTCCTGTCGACTGTGTAACCGTCCATTGCACTCGTCCTCTCGATAGGGATCGAGCAAGCTTGCAGTTATCTGACTAGTCAGACACTGACGGTACAGATACTGACTGGTACCGACAAGTGATAGTGTTCACACATGGACGCATCCGACCTGCTCAGCGACCCGAAAATCACTCTCATGGGCCTGTTCGTGGAGGCTTACACCGAAGTGATGCGGGAGATCTCCGCCCAGGAACGCGCCCACGACCTATCCGTCGCCGAGTTCGACGTCCTACTCCGCCTCGGCCGCTCCCCCGGCAGCAAACTCCGAATCACCGACCTGGTCACGCAAACCGGACTCACCTCGGGCGGCATGACCCGCCTCATCGACCGCCTCGACAAACGCGGCCTCGTCGAACGCGTCACCGACCCCACCGACCGCCGCGTCGTCCTGGCCCACCTCACCCCCGCCGGCGCCGCCAAGAACGCCACCGTCATCCCCGGCCACCTGGCCATCATCGAGCGCACGCTCATGCACCCCCTCACCCCCACCGAGCGCACCAACCTCGAACACGCCCTGCGCAAGATCCGCGACCACGCCCTCGAATCCAGGCCGAACTCGGAGAAATAGGATCGACGGCAACCGCGATGTGCCGAGTCTGCGCCGTCGGCATCGCTGCGCGGCAGTGGAATCCGGCCACCAGCACACTGACCAAAGTCACTCGCCTCGGATACCCGGCCGCCCGGTCGCGGCCTCGTTCTCCGGGCTGCGGCGCCGGCGCCCTCGAACCGGAATCGGGCGTCGAATAGGCTGTGCACCAGTGCCTTCCGGGAGATCAGCCGCCGAAGGAGCGGCGCAGCCGACGGGCGGACAGGGTGAACAGGGCCAGCGCCATCAGCAGCAGTGCGCCGAGCTCGGGGAGGATGTCGGTGATACCGCCGCCGCGGCGGACGAGGTCGGCGTAACCGTCCAGCGCCCAGGCGTGCGGGGTCAGGTGGGCGGCGACTCGTAGTGCGGGACCGAAGAATTCGAGGGGCATCATGGCGCCGCCGAGGGCGGCCACACCGAGCCCGAGCAGCAGGCCGATGGCGACCGACTGCTGCACGGTGCGCGACAGCACGCCCAGCAGCATCCCGGCCGCGGCGGCGGTGAGGGAGAACGCCAGCATGAGGGCCGTCGCGGCCACCGGCTCGCCCCAGTGCACACCGAAGATCACGGCGGAGCCCAGCACGATGAATACGCCCTGGACGACCGCGACGCCGAAACGGCCCAGCGCGGAACCGAAGACGATCACCCAGGCCGGGTTGGCGGTGGCCAGTATGCGGCGGCCGACCCCGAGGCGGCGGGTGTCGATCAGCGCGGTGGCGGTGGTCAGCGAGGTGACGAAGACGAACAGCAGCAACTCCTGGGAGGCGCCGACATCGAAGCGCCCCAGTCCTTCCGGGCGTACGGCCGTGCCCGCGGAGCGGGCGGTGACAGTGACGTCCGGCAGTTGCCGGGCGGTGGTGTCCGCCGCGTCGACCGCCGTGCCGAAATCGGCCCCGGTTTCGGCCACCGCGAAGCGGGCGGCACGCAGCAGGCCCGACTCGTGACCGGCCGCCGCGGACACCACCGCCTTGACCTGCTGACCCGCCGGACCGGGCCGCGCGATATAGCGCACTGCGGCCGTATCGCCGGTCGAGCTCACCGCGGCGTCGTAATCGGACGGAATGATCACCGCCGCTTCGAGTTCGCCACGTTCGACCCTCGTCACGGCCTCGGCTTCGGTGTCCGCGCGCAGGACGCCGATGCCGTCGGCGGCGGTGATCCGCTCCGCCAGACGCTGCGAGTACGGCCCGGAGCCGGCCACGACCAGCCCGACTCGCGGTTCGTATCCCCCGCCGTAGGCCAGGCCGAGCACGAGAATGAGCAGCATCGGGAAAGCGAACACGAAGAAGTAGTTGCTGCGCTGCCGGAAGGTGCGGCGCAGATCGGTGCTCGCGATGGCAAGGGACGCGGTGAGTTTCACGGTTGCAGCTCCCGCCCCAGTCGCACGGCCGCGAACCCGCCCGCGATCACCGCGAACGCCGACAGCGCCAGCACCGACGGCAGCACATCCCAGCGCTCACCGCCGGCCAGGTCACCGAATCCGCGCAGCAGCCAGGCGTGCGGCGACATCAGGCTCAGGGTGACCAGGGGCCCGCCGACCTGAGCGATCGGGAAGAACACCCCGCCGAGCAAGCCCAGCAGCACCGCGACCACCGCGCCGGCACTGCCCGCCGCATCGGCGGTACGCGCGTAGGAGGCCACGACGGCGGTAATGGCCGTGGCGCACAGCACCCCGGCGAAAACCAGTGCCGCCACACCGATCCCGTCACCCCAGTGCGCGCCCAGCAGCAGGGTCGTCGCCACCACCAGCACCGCCATGCTGACCATGCCGAGGACCACGCTGGTGGCCAGTTTTCCGATCAGGATGGCGCCTCGCGAGATCGGCGCGGCCAGCAACCGCGGCAGCGTCCCGTCCGCCCGTTCGTCCAGCAGCGAGGTGACCCCGAACTGCACGGTGAAGAAGAGGAAGAACACCGCCATGGCGACCGCCGAATAGGTGGTGGCGTCGAGCACCCTGGTGGCCGAGGTGGTGTCGGCGAGCGCGGCCGGAGCCGCGGTGGCCGATACGCGCAGCGCGGCCTCCGCCGCCTCCTGCGGGGTCGGCGGTCGCTGCCCGGCCGCGACGCCGATCGCGATCCGAATCGATTGCAGCTCAGTCGTATACGCCTCGGCCAGGGCTCGGGCCACGGCCGCCCCGGTGGGTGCGTCCGCGTGGCCGATCACCTCGATGCCGGTGGGTTCGCCCGCGCCCACCGCGCCGCCGAAGCCGGCGGGCAGCACGAAGGCGGCGTCGATCTCACCGTCCGTGGCCAGGCGTTCGGCTTCGGCGACCGAATCGACGCGGCGCACGGTGAGCACCCCGTCGGTCTCCAGCCGCGACAGCATGTCGGTGAAGGCCGTCGCCGCCGGCCGCCGGTCCAGATCGGCGACAGCGTAGGCGAACGGGCCCGGTGTCGCCGCCGATCCGGTGATCAGGTCGAATATCCCGGCCAGTGCCAGCGGCAGGACGAGCGCGAGCATGATGGCCGACCGATCCCGCAGCCGCTGCCGCACATCCTTGCCGAGCAGATACCAGACCACCCGCATTGTGAACTCCTCAGTCCCGCAGGGTTTTTCCGGTGAGATGCAGGAAGACCGCTTCCAGGTCGGGCTCGTGCACAGTGACCGAACGCACCGCAGCGCCCGCGTCCGCCGCCACGGCCAGCAGGCCCGGCAAGGCGGTGCGCGCGTCATCGACGAACAGGTCGATGCCCGTGCCCGTGGCGACGGCCCGCACGACGGTGGGCTCGCGGCCGAGCGCGTCGACCGCGCGCCCCGGGACGCCGGCCACGGCCAACCGCACCAGATCGTGTTCGCCGACCAGGCGGGTCAATTCACGCGGGGTGCCTTCGGCGATCATGCGGCCGCCGTCGAGGATGCCGACGCGATCACAGAGCCGTTCGGCCTCCTCCATATAGTGCGTGGTGTAGAGAACGGACATGCCTTCGCCGGACAGTGCCGTGACGCCGGCGAGAATCGCGTTGCGGCTCTGTGGATCCACTCCGACGGTGGGTTCGTCGAGGATGAGCAGCCGGGGCCGGTGCAACAGGCCGGCCGCGATGTTCAACCGGCGTTTCATTCCGCCGGACAGGGTCGACACGGCCGCGTCGGCGCGGTCGGCGAGCCCGACGGTCTCCAGCACCTGCGCGGTCCGTGTCCGGATCTCGCGGCGCGACATCCCGTACAGTCCAGCGAAGAAGGCCAGGTTCTCGCGGGCCGACAGGTCCGGGTACAGCGCCAATTCCTGTGGCACGTAACCGATATCCGATTTCACCGCGACGGCGCGCGGTGTCATGGGCCGCCCGGCCACGGTGATGTCGCCCGCGTCGGCGGCGAGGATTCCGGCGACCATGGAGATCACGGTGGTCTTCCCGGCTCCGTTCGGGCCGAGCAGACCATAGGTTTCCCCGGGCGCGATCTCGAAGGACAGGCGATCCACCGCCACCACCTCACCGAATCGCCGGGTCAGCTCGCGGCAGCGCAGTGCCGGGTCGGGCACCGCGTCCGGCGCGACCGGATACACTGCCACCGCCGGACCGGCAGTTCGCTTGTCGGACACCGTAATACCTCCTGACGCCCAGGATGCGGCGTGCGGTCGGTCCGCGAAAGTGACTTCAGCAGTCGATATTGATGCCTTCGGACCTGCTCGGCCCGTTCGGCGGCGGGTTCCGGCTTCCTCGTCGCCGCGATCGTCTGCGTCGCGGCCATGGCCTTGATGATGCGCGCGATCAGCGGCCGGGTGTGAGGTAGTAGTCCGCCAGCACGGAGCCGAAATGTGTTGTTTGAGCGATGATTCCGGCGGCATCGATTTCGACGGCGCCGACGCGCCACGCGGTGGTCAGCTCGACGAAACCGCCGACGGCCATGAGGACGGATCCGCGGAACTGCTCGAGATTGCGGTCCTCGCGCAGATGCGGTTCCATGCCCGCGGCGAGCACCTCCGTCGCGCCGAGGATCAGCTGGTGACGACGGCGTTCGAGAATCGCGCAGCCGGCGTGGTCACCGAAGAGCACCGGTGCGCGCCGCGGGTCGTCGGCGACGTTCACGACCATCTGCTCGATCGCCTGCTGCAGCACCGCCAGTGGCGGCTCGGCCGCCAGGTTCGCCAGGATCGCGGCCAGGGCGGTGGTGGTTTCCTCACGCACCTGATCCCATGCCGCGGCCAACAGCGCATCCCGATCGGTGAAACTCTCGCGAAAATAGCGGTCGTTCAGGCCCGCCCGCGCACAGACGCTGCGCAAACTGACTGCGCCCCACCCTGCTTCGGACCAGACGTCGATCGCGGCATCGATCAACCGCGCGCGGCGGGCCGAGCGCCGCGCCTGGGCACTGGACCCGCCCCAGGTCTGAGAAGCAGCCATCTGCCCATCTTGACAAAACCACGCCCCGGAAGCGTCAATTGGTGACGGAACGTCACCAATTGATGTTCCGGGCACTGCGCGGCGACGACAACGTCGACACACACCCGATTGTGCTCGAAAGCCGTTCAGGCTGTACCCGATACAACGGAGTGCCCGATGAACTGGTCCACCACCGCATCCCGCCGCGTACCCCTACCGAGCGCCGCCGCGTGGGCCGTGATCTCCGATCTGTCCCGCACCCACGAATGGCTGCCGTGCCACGGCGAATGGCGAACTCCCCCGGCCCGCCCCCGACGCGGACTGCCCCTCACCGAGCAGGTCCTCATCTTCGGCGCCGACCACCTCATCCGCTGGACCATCACCGAATGGACACCACCGTCGGCCTTCCAATTCAGTTCCGCGGTACCGGAATTGCTGACATTCTCCTACGGAGCACACATCCAGCCGATCGACGCCACATCGAGCGACATCGCCCTGCGCGTGGTCCTCAACGGACCGATACTCCGGCAATTCAGAACCAACCAACTCCGTTCCGCCACCCGAGCGAACATGGACAGGGCCGTCACCAAGCTCGAAGAACTGCTCAGCAACACCGCCGGGCACCCTCATCGGCGCTGGCGGAGTGCCGAAAGTCCTCGGCGATCGTCGACCGACTACCACGGTCGCCCCGAACTGGCCGATCAGCACACCACTCGACTACAGCGACCCGTGGGTCCCGCCCGGTCGTGACGCCAACTTTGATGGTTGCCAAATATTCGCTAGGTATGAGACGCTTGCAATCGTTGTTCCCTTTGCGATCAGTGATCACACTTGGCCGACGGACCTCGGCCCGCGCCGGACAGAAGGGGGAAGTCATGAAACGGCTCTTTGCCACCGCCGCAACCCTGTAACACCCCCGTCGAAGGCGCGGCCTGCGGCAACGACGGCGGCGGCCGCTGGGTGCACCTCGACGGCTCCAACGCCGAGCACTACGGCACCGAATGGCTCTGCTCCTACAACTGACGACACCATCGCGCCCTGATCCGCGAATCAGGTTCAGGGCTCGATGTTTTCGACATCAGCGGCATGTTGTCGCCCCGGCAGGATCGTAGTTTTCCAGGATCATCACCTTCGACCTTCGAGAGGTTGCGAGATGTTCGACAGAAGCTGCTTTCGCATGACAGGTCTGGCAATGGCGAGCGCGATACCGGCCCTACTGGCATCCACGCTCCTCCCGATCTCCGCCCACGCGGACCTACCGGACCAAATCTGGGGCCCAACCAACCTCACCGGCTACCTGAACGCGATAGGCGTCTCCGGCAGCGCACGCTGTAACGGTGGTGGCACCGCCGCCGTCGAATTCAATGCCAGTTTCGCCCTCCTGCTCGGCGCCAATGCCGTCCCCGGCAGTAGCCAAAGCGCGGCCGTCGGCCCTGTCACACCTCCGCTGCCACTGCACATGCCGCCTCCTCCCGTCGTGCCCTGCGATGGCAAGCTGCAGTACTTCGCAACCACGGGAACCCTGACCCCGGGCATCAACCTTCCGGTGGCTCTACCCGGCCAGGGCAGCGGTGAAATGACTCTGGTCCGGGACGGACAGGTCTTGGCGAGCACCGGAGTTCAACCGATTACCCTCCTGCTGGGAGGCAACGGCAGCGCTCTCTGAGATCTCCCACGCGGCCATCTCGATCACTACGTAAGCACTGATCACAAAGTGCTAGGTTGGTGGCCTACGACGGGAGGCAGCCGGTGGTCGGGAAGGCAACGGGTGGAGCGACCAGACGCGCGGAGCGTCGCGCGGAAACCATCGCCGAGATCAAATCCTTGGCCCGTGAACAACTCGCCGAAAACGGCACCGGCGGCCTCACGCTGCGCGGAATCGCGCGGTCGATGCGCATGTCCCCCGCAGCGATCTTCCGCTACTTCGACACCCAGTCCGCACTCGTCACCGCGCTGTGCGTGGACGCCTACAACTCCCTGGCCGATGCGATCGCCGACGCGTCGCAGACCCCCGGCCTGCTTCCGCCGGATCAATGGCGGGCCATCTGTCACGCGACCCGGCGGTGGGCCCTGGACCACCCCGCCGACTACGCCCTGACCAATGGCACCCCGATCCCGGGTTATCAAGCGCAACCGGAAGATACGGGCCCCGCCGCCGGGCGCATCATGGCCTCGGTCGCCTCCGCCTATCTCGCGGCCATCGCCGGCGGTGACGCCGATCCCGCCGCGACGGCTGTCCCAGCACTCGCCGCCGGGCCCCTGCTCACGGCCATGCTCGACGGCACCGAACTGCCCGACAGCCCGGTGCCCGGCATCATTCTCAACGCCTGGTCCTCGATCCTCGGATTCATTTCCGCCGAGATCTTCGGAAGCCTGCGAAACCTGGTGTCCGACACCGATGTTCTGTTCGACGCCCACGTCACGACGGTAATGAACGGCATGGGCTTCCGCGACGCCACCGCGGGCTGACTCCCCGCGCGCCGGGCCAACACCTCGGGGCATACAGATGTAACCAATAGTTACATCTATCCACGGCGGGAGTTCCTCGCTATACCCCTGCCGGGCAAGCATGACGATCATCCACGGCACCGCGATTTCAGCGAGCGCCAACCGAAATCACTTGGGCCGGAACCCGACCGGGCTCACCCCCGGCGGCGAATCAGCTCCCCGCCCCGAAAGCCACCATCACCATTGAGGAGTGCCATGCCGATATCGGACGAAGCACGGCAGGTTCACGACGCGGCCATCGTGGTCGACCTGCACGCCGACACACCCAAACTCATCTCACGAGGCTACGACTTCACGAGACGACACCAGCCGCCCTGGCCGCTCAATCGCTTTGCCGGACACGTGGATCTGCCGCGTATGCGCGCAGGCGGCCTCACCGCACAGTGGTTCGGGATGTGGACGGCCCCATACCCGCGCAAGACGGCGGCAGCCGACGTGCACCGGCAAATCGACGCGGTCACGGCATTGGCCCGCACGCATCCACACGAATTCCGTCTCGCCGTCACCGCCGCCGCCATCCGTGATGCGCACGCCGCCGGTATCAGCGTGGGACTGCTCGGAATCGAGGGAGGGCAAGCCCTGCAAGGCGATCTCGACAACCTCGTCGCCTTCGCACGCCGAGGGGTGCGATATCTGGGCCTGAGCCATTTCAGCCGCACCGAAATCAGCTATCCCGCAATGGGAATCGGCCGCAACCCCAACCGCGGCCTCACCCCCTTCGGGTGTGAGGTGGTCGAAGCCTGCGAAGAACTCGGCGTTCTGGTCGACCTCGCCCACGTCAACAGGCGCGGATTCTTCGACGCGCTCGCCCGTGCACGCGGTCCCGTCATCGTCTCGCACACCGGGGTAGCCGGAGTGAGGCCATCCTGGCGCAACCTCGACGACGAACAGATCCGGGCCGTGGCAGCCACCGGCGGAGTGGTCGGGATCATCTTTTCACCGGCCTATCTCGGAGGCGAACTCGACGCCGTCGTCGAGCACCTGGTCCACGCCATCAATGTCGGCGGCCGGGAATGTGTGGCCCTGGGCTCGGATTGGGACGGATTCATCCGACCAGCGCGCGGATTGGAAAGCCCCGCACAACTGCCTCACCTCACCGACGCGCTGCTGCGCCGCGGCCTCGAACCGGAGACCGTTCAGCTCCTGCTGGGCGGCAATGTGCTGCGGGTCCTCGACACCCTCGAGGCCCGTCACAGCCCGATCGAGCACACCTGAGGCCGTGGTGACGACACACCCACCCAGGGCAGAAAATAGGGCGGAGACTGACCTAGATTGCCCATAGATTGCGTGCATGAACGCTGACATCATTCCCTTCCGGATCCAGATCCCGCAGGCCGAGCTCGATGATCTGCGTGAACGACTCGCCCGCACCCGCTCGCCGTACCCGGTGCCCGGTGCGGATTCGCAGTGGGACCACGGCATCACGCCGGGCTACCTGCGCGAGCTGGCCTCCTATTGGGCCGACGGATTCGATTGGCGCGCACACGAAGCCGCGCTCAACACGCTGCCGCACTTCGTGACCGAGATCGACGGGCAAACCATCCACTTCCTGCATCTGCGCTCACCCGAACCCGACGCCACCCCGCTGCTGCTCAACCACAGCTACCCGACCTCATTCGTGGAGTTCGTCGCCGCCAGCGGGCCACTGACCGACCCGCGTGCGCACGGCGGCGACCCGGCGGACGCCTTCCACCTGGTGATTCCGTCGCTGCCCGGGTTCGTGTTCTCGAGTCCGCTCTCGGCGCGCGGCTGGAACCTCGACCGGACCGCGCTGGCCTTCGGCGAATTGATGACCCGGCTGGGATATGACCGGTTCGGTGTCGAGGGCGGTGATATCGGCGCGGGTGTCACCGGCCGGATGGCGGCGCTGCTGCCCGAGCGGGTGATCGGCGCGCACACCCACGGCGACCGGCTCCAGCTCGGCATGGTCGGCGAAGACCTCCCGACGCCCGAGGGCCTCGACGCCGACGAACGCAAGCAACTCGAAGCGGCACAACACAGTTGGGCGCAGATGAAGGGCTATCGGGTGCTGCACTCGACCCAACCCAACGCCCTGTCGGCGGGTCTGGCCGATTCCCCGATCCTGCAACTGGCCTGGATCGCAGAGAAATTCGTGGAGTGGGCCAATCCCGCGACCCCGATCAGCCGCGAGAACATTCTGATCACCGCGAGCCTGTACTGGTTCACCCGCACCGGCCCCGCGGCAGCCGACTTCTACTGGGAGATGGCCCACGCCGAGCACACCGGCTGGGGCGGGACCTCCCCGGTCCCTCAGGGCCAATCCTTGTTCTACAGCGACGCTTTCGTGCGCAAGGTCCTCGGCGCCGGCGACAGTGTCGCCTTCTTCCGCGACCACACCGAGGGCGGCCACTTCCCCGCCTTCGAAGTCCCCGACCTGTTCGTCGACGACATTCGGGCCTTCTTCGGGCAACTGCGTCGATGACCTGCATTCCCACGTTCGCCAGCCACAGGAATCGGCCATATCCGGCCCCGGTCCAATTGTCAGGCGGTTCGGGCCCGTCCCGCCTGAACCTTCGAGACGGTCGGCGGTGGTATGTGCAGCGCGTCGATCAGCAGTTCGGCTAATGCACGGAGCGCCGTCGATGCGCCGCTAGCGCATCGAACCCGAAGTCTGCCAAGGGATCTCGCCACACCGAGTGCGCATGGTTGGCGTTGCGCTGGGTGTTGTCGTATTCGAGGAGCAGCCTCGGGCCCTGTACGCGGTAGTAGTGCGGGTCGCCGCGCTCGAGGCTGCCGGCCCATGCGAAGTGGACCGTGTCGAGGATCGCGTCGTAGGCATAGTGGTCGGTTTCCCGGTCGGCGAGCGGTTGCGGTGCTCGTCCCGTATACAAGCCGATCAAGTCGCGTAACCAGCCGCGCTGCTCGGTGTCGAGGGCCTGGGCGCAGAGTCCCTTGGGAATGGTGGAGTAGGCGAGGCGAGCGTGATCGGCTTCGCCGTAGCCGCTGGCCTGCTCGGCCCGGCGGTCGATCTGGTCGACCAGGTCGGTCAATGCGGGATCAGCGAACTGCCCGCGCCAGAGGTCCTGCATGTGCATCATGGCGTCGCCGTCAGCGAGGCACGGCCGGTTGCCCGACACGATGTCCGAGATGGCCGAAGGGTGGAGCAATGCCCGGCCCAGCTGGTCGGAGTCGAGGGATCGCACCAGCCGGCGCGCCACCTCCTCGAGGCCGGCGAGCGGCCGCAGCGAAGTGCCCAGCAGGGTCGTCGTCGCGGGATCGGCGCCGATGAAGCAGGGCGTGGTGGCGACGAGCCTGCCCTCGACGATGAGGTTGTTCAGCGACACATGATGCCCGCCGAGCCGCCAGGCCCAGACGGTATCGCTGGGGTGACCGAATACTCGGAGCCAGTACAACTCTGGGTCGCGCCCGCGTTGACGCCCCCACGTGACGTGCCACCCCTCCACCCTGTCGAGGATGTGTTCCAAGCCCATGACGGTGGCGACGGTGGCGTAGCCGCCTTCCGACAGGCCGGTCGCCACCAATTGCATGGCGAGACTCTGTTGGCGTGGGATTTGCTCGCGCAATGCCAGACCGCCGTGGTCGGTGGGCGTGTAGAACCAGCGCAGCCGTTCGCGATCGGATTCGGCGACCAGGGGCGAGGCGTACTGGGCAGCCGACCTCTGGTCGACCGTCAGCGAGTTCAGCCACGACTCAGCCGCTTTCCCCATCGCCGCCGCGACGGCGGCTTCGTCAGTCGGTGACATCGAGCATCACCTTGATGGCATTGTCGGCACGCCGCGTGTAGGCGTCGAAAGCCGCCGCGATATCGGTCAGCGGGAAACGGTGAGTAACAAGGGAATCGGTGTTCAGGCGTCCCGAGCCCGCCAACGACACCGCACGCGCGACCGAACCCGCGCCCTCCCCACGCACCGTCGCGAGGGTGATGCCGTTCATGACCGCGTGATTGAGATCAGCGGTCACCGGCTGACCGAAGAAGCCGACCAGCACCACCTTCCCGCCGCGCGTGGCCATGTGCAGGGCCGTATCGACCGCCGGCCCGGCTCCCGAGCACTCGAGAACGATGTCGGCCCCGCGACCCCCGGTGGCCGCGCGCACCGCCGCGACCGGATCACATTCACGAGAGTTCACCACCTGGTCGGCACCGTATTGTTTGCCCAGCGCCAGCCGGCCTTCGCGAGTGCCGATGAGCGAAACACGGGCAGCCCCGAGTTCCCGGGCGACCTGCACCGCCAGCAACCCGATCGGGCCGGGACCGATCACCGCGATATTGGTTCCGACGGCGAGGACACCCAGCCGTTGGAAGGCGTGCATAACGGTCCCCGCGGTGGTGAGAACGACCGCGCTGTCGAAGTCGACGGTCTCGGGCAGCAAGGTCAGCGTGGAGACGTGGTTGGATACGTACTCCGCGAAGCCACCCTGGACCGTCATCCCTTGTACGCGATGGCCTTTCGCAGCGACTCCGTAGTTGAGGCAGTTGGTATAGCCGCCGGACAGACAGTTCGCGCACCGCATGCAGCCCCGGTGCGCCTCGGTCACGACACGGTCCCCCACCACGAACTCGTCGACACTGGAGCCGACGGCGGCAACGACACCGCTGTACTCGTGGCCGGGGATGAACGTACCCGGCTCCGGGCCGACGCCACCGAAGAACTTGCGGCTCAGAATCTTCACGTCCGTTCCGCACAACGAGGCTCGATGAACCCGTACGAGTACGTCATCGGGGCCGATCTCGGGCACCGGCTTTCTCACCGTCTCGATCACTCCGGGCTCCCCCAGCACCGCCGCCACCATTGTTTCCGGAACATTCATCCGCGCACAGCCCTTTCGAATACAAGGAGACAATTCCTCCCGACTGTATTCATGAAATCGACTCCACCCAAACATGATTCGGGCAACGACTCATGCCACACCCATTAACTCACCGCAACCTACCTGCACGTATAACCGATCCCTATACGCCCCAATGGAAATTGATATGACCGGCAAAGCTTCGTGCGTGTTAGCGTCGCACTCAATTACGATGCAATTTTTGCGCACGAACCGAAATATCGGTAAGGGAGAATCGATGGATCTTGGTATTTCTGGTCGCATTGCCTTGGTGCTGGGCGGTGGCGGCGGGCTGGGCGGCGCCATCGCGGAAACCCTTGCGGCAGAGGGAGCGGCGGTCGCGGTGGCGGACATCGACAAGCGGGCCGCCGAGACAAGGGCCGAGGCGATAGTCGATCGAGGCGGCCGCGCCGAGGCTTTCGAATGGAACATCGCCGATCTGCACCTCATCGATGACAGAGTCGCCGCCATCGAGCGCAGTCTCGGCCCGGTGGACATCCTGATCAACAACACCGGCGGTCCCGCGCCTTCGCCGGTCACCCACCAGCCGACCGGCACCTGGGCCGAACAGTTCCTGTCGATGGTGCTGTCGGTCATCGCCATCACCGACGCCGTGCTTCCGGGCATGCGAGCCCGCGGCTGGGGCCGAGTGATCACGAGCACCAGCTCGGGCGTCATCGCGCCGATCCCCAATCTCGGTCTGTCGAACACGCTGCGCAGCAGCCTGCTGGGCTGGTCCAAGACCCTGGCCCGGGAGGTAGCCGCGGACGGCATCACCGCGAACGTGGTCATCCCCGGCCGAATCGGCACCGCGCGAACCGAATACCTCGACCGGGCCAAGGCCGAACGCGACGGGATCGACATCGACCAGGTGCGCGCCGCGAGCACGGCGGCGATCCCGGTGGGCCGCTACGGGGAGCCGTCCGAGTATGCCGCCGCGATCGCGTTCCTGGCCGGCGTGCCCGCCGCCTACATCACCGGCACGGTGGTGCGGGTCGACGGCGGCCTCATCGCCAGTGTTTGAACCGAAAACCCAGGTGCTAGAAGGAGTTACCGACCCGTGACGCTCATAACCCGCGAGACCGCCGGCGTGTTCGCCATCGCACCGACCCCCTTCGACGAGGACGGCGCCGTCGACTTCGATTCCCTCAGCCGCCTGGTGGACTTCTATGAATCGGTCGGCGTCGCCGGACTGACATTGCTGGGTCAGCTCGGGGAAGCGCCGAAACTGGCGCACCAGGAGTCGACTCGCATCGTTCGCCATGTGCTGGAACGAACCTCGCTGCCCATCGTCGTCGGCGTCTCGGCCAGTGGCTACGCGGCAATGGCCGCACTGACCACCGAAGTCATGGACGCCGGAGCGGCGGGAGTCATGATCGCGCCGCCGAATACCCTGCGCACCGACGACCAGATCGTGCAGTACTACGAGGGCGCCGTCCACATGATCGGCGATGCGGTCCCGTTCGTCATCCAGGACTACCCGCTGTCCTTCTCGGTGGTGATGACCCCGTCGGTCATCGCGAGAATCGCTGTCGCGGTGCCGAACTGCGTGATGCTCAAGCACGAGGACTGGCCGGGCCTGGAGAAGATCAGCACCCTGCGCCGGCTCGAAGGCGACGGCCTGCTGCCACGGTTGTCGATCTTGTGTGGCAACGGTGGACTCTTCCTGGATTTCGAGATCGAACGCGGGGCCGACGGCGCCATGACCGGCTACTGCTTCCCGGAACTGCTCGTCGACATCGTCGAAGCCACGGCCGCGAATCGCGACTCCGCGCACGACCTGTTCGACGCGCATCTGCCGCTGCTACGCTACGAGCAACAGCCGGTGATCGGCTTGGCGGTGCGGAAATACATCATGAAACGCCGTGGCCTGCTTGCCAGCGATGCCCAGCGCAGCCCCCGGCCCGTCCTGACCGACACCACTCGCGCGGAGATCGACTACCTGCTCGCGCGGCTGTCCCGCCACGACCCCCGGGTCGAACTCGTCAAGTGAACCAACCACCTCGGCCGTGAGGAATCTGCGACGGTGCAGCTGCGTCAGCTCGAATATCTGGTCACGATCTGGGATGCCGGATCCTTCAGTGCGGCCGCGGCGCAGCTGTATCTGTCACAACCCTCCTTGTCGCAGCAAATGCGTGCCCTGGAGCGAGAACTCGGCGTCGAGCTACTCGAACGGGGGCGGCACGGGCTTTCCCTCACCCCTGCCGGTCGCGTACTGCTACCGCACGCACGCCAGGTGCTCGACGCGGCGCGCGACGCCGTCGATGCCGTCCGGCAAGTCTCCGAAAACCGGCTCGGCGATGTTCATGTGCTCACGGTCAGGTCGGTGGCCTCGGGGGTGCTGCCGCTCAGCGCCGCCCGCTGGCACACCCTGTACCCCACGATCATGCTGAGGCTGCACGACTTCTCCCATCGGCGCGAGCTCGAAGCCGCGACCCGTGGCGGGCAAGGCGATCTGTCCATCGGCCCTCGACCATCCGAATGGGACGGTCCCGTGGTGTCGCTCGGCTACGAGGAAATGGTGCTGGTGGGTCCCGGCGATTACCGTCAGCACTCCCCCGTGGACCCACGCGAGATGGCAACGGCCGACTGGGTGCTCTACGAGGCGGAACAAGGTATGAGCGAGATCGTCGATTGGCTCTCCGCCGTAATGGATTTCACCCCTCGCGCGGTCGCTCGCACCGGACAGGTCGCGGCGGCGCTGTCGTTCGCGGTCGAAGGCACAGGGGTCGCGGTGACGCCGGCCAACGCCGTGCCGGGTGGATGGGCTCATCACACCCGACGGATCGGCCCCGGCGTCTTCCGGGAGATTGTCGCCTACAGCCGTCGCGAACCTACGGACCTGGTCACGCGGTACCGAGACCTGCTGGGGTCGATCGAACTTCCCTTGACCGCCGGCGACGAACTGCCGGCGGGTTCGCTCCGTTGCTGAGCTCCGGCGAACTACTCCTCGGCCGGACGACCGAGGATCGTAAGCAATTGGTGTGCAAAGGAATCCAGCAACTCCGTGTGACGGCGGATCACGTTGCCAGACACGCAGCGCCGCCAATGCCGCTGCCCACCGCAGGCCGACAGCGATCGAGGAGTTCGGATCCTCTCCCGCTCCGGTGACGATCTGGGCGGCGGACGTTGCGGGAGTTGGTCATACGAGAGTGGTGGGCTTGCTCGCCGGGAGCATGCCTGCGGCAATCGCGTCGATCGCATCGACTCGATTCTCGGTCGCGACGGCGGCGAGATATCCGTCCGGGCGGATCAACAGCAGTGTGGGAGAACTGAGACCGAAGGCCTTGGCGAACCCACCACCCATGTCGTCGAGCACGATATCGCGCTCGGTGGCGGCTCGAGCATCCACGAACAGACGCAGCAGGGGCGCGCCGGTGGCCGGCCAGGATATGGCGGCCAGGTCGGCACCGGCTTCGGAGCCATAGGCGATCGCCGTGAAATGCGATCCCGCAGTATGTTCGAACAGTCGCCGCCGGTGTCCGGCCTGGTCGGTGAGAACGGCGTCCGGTACTCGATCGCCTACCCGCAGTGTGCGTGTCCGTCCGGCCGCGTTCGCGGCCAGCGGACCGCCGCGATAGTTCACACCGAGCTGACGCTCGTCGTCTCCGCGTTTGATGCTGGAGGGATCCAGTCGCGACAAGCCCTCGTACTTCTTCGTCGACAACCCCAGGACGCGCGCCGCGATCGGACGACGTTCGGCCTCGTAGGTGTCCAGCAGCGTGTCGGGGGCGCCCGCGAGCACCTGCGCGAGTTTCCACCCGAGGTTGTAGGCGTCCTGGATACCGGTGTTGAGTCCTTGTGCACCGGCGGGGGTGTGGACGTGCGCGGCGTCCCCCGCGAGGAACACCCGCCCCGCGCGATAGCGGTCGGCGAGGCGAATATTGGGGCGGAACACCGACTTCCAGGAAACCTGGGTCAGGCTTATGCGTTTGTCACCGGTGTGCGCGCGAATACGGGCATTGAGGTCGTCGAGTTCGAGCGACGGTTCCTCGTCGGGATCCAGTCGGATCATCCATTGGAACTGATCGGAATTCGGCAGGGGGCAGGCTCCGACGAACCGGCCGCCCAGCCGCGGCCAGACATGCCAGCGATTGCGCGACAAGCCCTCGACCGTCGCGTCGGCGATGATCATTCGATCGGATTCGTCTGTCTTGCCCTCGAATCCGACTTCCGCCGCCTTGCGCACCGCGCTCGACCCGCCGTCGGCGCCGACCAGATAGCGGCATTCGATCCGGCGCACGCCATCGGGAGTGGATACCGTCGCGGTGACCTTCTCCGGGGTCTGCTCGAAACTTGTGAGTGCGCAGTCGAATTCGACCACTCCTCCGAGCTCCTGAAGTCGTGCGCGCAACGCGCCGTCGGTGCGGTGCTGGGGTATCAGCCACGTATTGGGATAGGGCACATCGGAGGTGGCTCGACGGCGCGGATTCATCGCCCACGGGATTGTCAGTGGGCCGGCGTGGATCCCCAGCGGCGGGTAGGTCGCGCCCCCGGCGAGGACGTCCGGCAGCGCCCCGAGATCCTCGAGCACCTCCAAGGTCCGGGGCTGGACGCCTTTGGCTCGGGAACCATCGAATCCCGTTGCGCCCTTGTCGATTATCCGCACCGCCAGTCCGCGTCGTACCAGATCGACGGCGAGGGCCGTGCCGGTCGGGCCTGCTCCGACGACCAGCACGTCGATCGATTCGGCGCTCACTGGACTACCTTTCGTTCGGTCTTTTCCACAAACGAGGCGAAGTGCTGAGCGACGAGCTCGGGCTGCTCGTAGCTGGCCATGTGTCCGCAGTGGGTGATGACGTGCGCCAAGTCGGGCGCGAGCAAGGTGCAGACCTCGTCGAAATCCTTTATCGGAGTGACCCGGTCCTCGTCGCCCCACACCAGCATCGTGGGGACAGGCGAATGGCTCGTCCGGCGGTACAGGTCGCGGCGCGCGGTGAGCGGGAAGTCGGCGATCGTGGCGAAGAACGAGTAGAGCGATCCCTCGTACCGATAGCACTCACTGACCATCGCGGTCAGTTCCCTGCCTTGTTCGGGGTCCAGGACGTTGTGTGACAGGTGGCCCTCGAGCAGGCGGCCACCGAGACGCTTGGCGACCAGGGTCGCCAAGCGCTCCCGGCGCAGTAGTGCCGTGCCCGCCGGGGGCTTCGTCGCCAGACCCGCGGGGCCGACCAAGGTCAGGCTGCCGATGCGGTGCTGGTGCTGCTCGGCGTGCGCCATGGCGACCAAGGCACCCATCGAGGTGCCCAGCAGGTGATGTGGTTCGTCGCGCAGTCCGAGCCCCTCGATCAGATCGGTGAGCTGGCGCAGGAACAAGGCTTCGTCGTAGGTCGCTTCCACCCGGTCGGAGTAGCCGCGGCCGTAGCCGCTGTAGGACAGGGTGCGGAAGCCACGTGCGTGCAGCTGGGCCGCGAACCGATCCCAGTAGAACAGCGGAATGGTCAGCCCGCCGACCAGGACGACCAGCTCACCGCCCGGAGGTCCGGTCAACTCGTAGTGCGTGATGCCGTCTCGGCACTGCAGGAATTCGCCGCGCAGTGCGGCGCGAGCGCTTGTGTCGAGCGTGCGGTCTTCTCGGGCCGCGACGAAATATCTCACTACTGCTCCTGATCCTCGAATATGAAGCGGCGCACAACATCTGCCACCCACTGCGGGTCTTCCTCGGGCAGCAGATGACCGCCGTCGGCGTGCAGCAGTTCGCGGCTGCCCGGGATGTCCCGGGCGAAATACTGGCCGTCGATCGATGCGCTGCGTAATACGAGCGTCGGAACCGCGATCTTGGGCAATTCGCCGGTGCGGTCGAGCTGATCGATATTGGCGAAGTCGATGAAGGCCTGCTGGTTGCCCGGCCGCTTCATCATCGCGTGGACCCGGTCTACCATCGCGTCGTCGACGACGGCCTGATTCGCACCGACGAGCGAACGCAGGTTCCGTTCGGTGGCAGAGCGGGAAGCCAGGCGCCGCAACACGACTCGGCCCACCATCGAACGCGCCAAGCGGAATGCCAGCGGTAGCGACTTGCCGGGATACCCCGTCGCATTGATCAGAACCAGACGATCGACCTTGTCCGGATAGTCGAGCGCGAGGTTCCACCCGATGTTTCCCCCGAGCGAGTTACCCACCACCGTGACGGCGCCGACACCCAGGGTATCGAGCAGCAACGCAACGGTTTTCGCATAGGTCTGCACCCGGTAGTCCCGATCCGGGCGGGGTCCGGTCAGCCCGAACCCCGGCAGATCCGGCCTGATCACGTCGCAGGCGCCCGAAAGGGCCGAGGTGACGCGATCCCAGCTCTGCAGGGAAGATCCGCTGCCGTGCAGCAGCAGTAGCGGCGGGCCGGTCCCGGTCCGCTGGTAGTGGATCCGTAGTCCATCGACAGTCACGAACCGGGAATCAGGATCACTTCCGCTGTCGAGTTCAGCACCATTCCTCATAATGGCTACATTGTTGCCGTTATAGCTCGGACGCGTCAATAGTTTCGGTTACATTGTTACCGATATACCCTGATCGGGTGCTCAGCCCACCGATCCTGAACACTGATGCCATGAGTACCGCGGAACGTGAGACCGGCAAGCCGGCGACTCGTCGCTCACCCGGCCGGCCCCGAGTGCCCTTCGACCGCATCATCGCCACAGCCCTGGCCATTGCCGATGAAGAGGGTCCCAGCGCATTGACGATGCGGTCCCTGGCGCAGCGGCTCGACACCAGCACCGCCGTGCTCTACCGCGCCGTCACCGACCGCGCCGAGCTCGTCGCCCATGTCGTCGACCGGGTCTTCGGAGAGATCGCCCTCGACGAGTCGATCGCCGATGACGATTGGCAGAGCGCGTGCATCGACGCCGCGGAGGCGATGTTCGACGCGATGAGCCGCCACCGTGGCATCGCGCCGCTGCTGATCGAGCAAATCCCGGTGGGGCCCAATGCCCTCGCCCTGCGCGAGCATTTCCTGTCCGTACTGCTCGGCAACGGCTTCCCACCGGCCGCCGCCGCACGCTCATACGCCATACTCGCGCGATACACCCTCGGCTTCGCCGCGCAGTTGCGCACCGAGGACCCGACCGAAGAGGCCGAGGCCGCATCACTTTCGGCGTTGTATCACCACCTCGACCCGGTGCGATTCCCGGCGACGGTCGCCGTCGCCGATACCCTGCCCTCGCAGACGCTGGCGGAGGAATTCCGCCATGGGCTCCGGCTGCTCGTCGCCGGATTGACACCGCTGCGCGAAGCAGGCTCGACCACCTGACCAACCAGACGGCCCAGCGTTCACACTCTCCAACCCCCGTGATTTCGGCTACACTGTTACCGAAATCAAAACTCCAGGTACGGGTAGGAGAGTCAATTGCGTACCGTCGAAACCAGCGCCACCTTGCACGCGCAACCCGACGAGATCTGGAAGGTCATCGGCAATCCACTGCGATGGGGCGAATGGCTCGTCATCCACAAATCATGGAAGACCGACGTCCCGGAAGCCCTCGAAACGGGCGTCACCGCGACCGCCGCGGCCACCGTGATGAACATGCCGATAACCATCGACTGGACCTTCGATGAGGTCGACCGGTTCCGCTCGATCGCTTTGAGCGGAACCACCCGTGCCGCAGTAACACTCGCGCTCGATATCCGGTTGCGCGCACAGGGTGCGACCACCGGAGTCGATGTGGTCGCCAGGATCAACGGGGGCATGATCGACGGCCCGATGGGCGGAGTGTTCGCGAAGTCCATCGTGGGCGCACTGGACAAGTCACTGGCCAAAATGGGCGCGCTCAGCGCCTGATGGCGATCTCCCGTTGACGGCCGCGCCGTCAACGGGAGACGAATCCGCGATCGGCTCAGTACGATCGACAGCCGGTGAGCAGGATGCCGTCTTTGCCGGCCCGCTCGAGCAGGCCGGCCGCAGACCGGTCGAGATGCGAAAGCACATCATCGATGTCGGCGTGGAGCATCCGCCCGCCCTGCTTGACGATGCGCCCGTCGACCAGAACCGTGTCGACATTGCCGGTGTCCATCAACTGGACGATCGCACCCGCCGCGTGATTCACCGGACTCGCATTGAGCGTGCGCGCGTTCAGGATTGCGATATCGGCCCGCTTACCGGGAGTCAGGGTTCCCACCAGGTGGTCCAGATGAGCGGCCCTGGCGCCACCGACCGTGGCGATACGCAGGATGTCACGCGTCGAGAGCGGAGCGGCGGTTTCGGGCCTTCCGCGCCGGGCAGCGTCCATGGCGGTGTGACGCTGTAGCAGAAAAGCGGCCCGCATCTGCGAGAAGAAGTCGGCCGGCGCCGTACTGACCGTATCGGTTCCGAGGCTTACCGGCACCTGGTGATCAACCGCCGCCTGGAGTGCGGGCACCCCCATCCCGAGCGAAAGTTCCGCGCTGACGGACACCGATACTCGGCCACCGGACCGCCGAATCGCCTTCCACGCAGTATCTTCCAGCCCGAGGCAATGGATGTAGGTGATCCACGGTCCCAGCAGGCCCTCGGCCTCGAACTGTTCGAGCACCCGGCCCCAGCTGACATCATTGACATGGGCGAAGACGGGCAGCTCGAGGTCTTTCGCCAGCTGGAAGAGGTCCTCGTCGACGTGATAGCCGAGTGCCAGCCGGACCAGCCCGGCCGCATCAGAGGGGTCGTAGGCACCGCACAACCGATGGATATCGTCGGGGTGGGCGTAGGTCGGCGCGGGTTCATGATCACCGAACGCCGGCGAGAAGCTGAACATGCAGCGGATTCCGGCTCGACGGATGGCATCGAGCGCGGCATCGGTGTGCTCGGGGGTGTAGGAGCACTGTGAGGTGTCGACAACCGTCGTGGTGCCTGCCGCGAGGCACTCCAGGGCGCCACCGTATTCGCCCCAGTACACATCCTCGGGGGTGTACTGATGGAACAGAGCATCCTCACCCGTTCGGGACTGCAGGAAGTAGTCGAGCTCCAGTGCGTCGGACCAGAACGATCGCAACGCCGTCTGGAACATGTGATGATGCGAGTTGACGAACCCGGGGATGACGATCTTTCCCGCGCAATCGACAACCTTTGCCGCACTGTGCAAGTCACGGCCCACCGCGACAATCTCGCCATTGTCGATCAGCACGTCGGCCTTGTCGAAGTCGCCGATCTCGTCGTCCATCGTGAGGACGATCCCGCCCCGCAGCAGCAGCTGCGCTTCCGATGTCATCGCCGCTTCCCTTCTGCACTCCCCGGCACCAACGGCAGCGCCGCTTCGAAGTCCGCCGGGATCGACCACGAAACCGCGCACAGGAGACCGACGCCACACGGATCAGCCGTATGAATATTATCGGCAACAGTGTTACCTTTATTACAGATGGCTGTCAATACCGCCGCACACGGGCACCCGTAGCGGTCGAAGGCTGCGAGCATGACCGTTTCGGTCAGTAGCTGACCAAAACGGTAACCTCTGGTCATGAAGCCGACCGTGAGACCCACCAGCGAAGAGATCGATCACGCGTTGATCGACGTGGCGGCCTTCGTGTTTGCGCAGCACGGGTTCGCCCAGGGGACCGTGCAGGCGATCGCCGACGGCGCCGGCTACTCCAAGGCGGCCGTGCTGAAGCGCTTCGGCTCGAAGGAGCGGATCCAGGACGCCGTGGTGTCTCGCGCGGAGGAACATGCCGCACGAGTGGCAGCCGCGGGTGCGGGCCTCGCGGTCGGGGTCGAGCGGGACGCCGCCCTGCTCGGCGCACTGGTCGAACTGATCGAGGAGTGGCCAGGGACCGGCGCGCTCATCGTCGGCGCCTTCTGGCTGACGCGCGAACCCGAGATCATGCAGCGCCTCTCCGGGGCACAGCGCACTCTGATGGAAGCCTTCGATCCCGATGTCTGGACCGATGAGGGACGGCATGTGCGGGTGGTGTCCGCGATCGGCGCCGTGACCGTCACGATGATGGCGAACCGTGAGGCGAGGTGGACCGAGCGTACCGATGTGGTGATCGCGGCGGGCCTCGGCGCATTGGGCCACCGGGGCGACGGCGATGTCGGCACGGGTGATTGAGGCGCTCCACCACTTGTAATCGCAGGTGAGCGCAGTTGACTTCGCCCCAAGCGGTAACCATACTGGTCACCAAGTAACCAAAATGGTCACCGGAGGAATGTGCACACCATGCCGAACGAAATCAAGCTCGCAGGAAGCAGGCCGGGGCCGCGGTTGTGGCTGACCCCGGCAGTCATCGTGACCGTGGTTATGGCCGCCCTGGCAGCGTTGTATCTGGGAGGAACGGTCAACTCCTCCCAAGACCTGAACGACTTTCCCGTAGCGGTTGTCAACGCCGATACCGGAGCCACCGACCCATCGGGACAGCACCTCAACGTCGGCGAACAGATCTCCGACAACCTGCGCAAGGAGGTCGATGCGGACAAGTTCGACCTTCGCTTCGTCAGCCTTGCCGCAGCGAAGGAGGACATGGACAAGGGGAAGCTCTATGGTGCGATCGTTCTGCCCTCGGACCTGAGCCAGAAGCTGGTGGCACTCACGGAGAGCGCAGTGACCGGTGCGGCCGCACCACAACCCGCGGTCACCGTGTACACCAATCCCTTCGCGAACAGTTACGGCGCGTCCATCGTCGATTCCTTCGCGTCCGGGGTGCTGGCCGAGGCGAACCAAACCGTGGGCCAGCAGCTGCTCGCCACTGCGACACAGGCTGGGGACCAGGCGGCATCCGGCAGCCAGTCCGTCACGGGAACAGCACGCATCGTTCTGTCCGAACCGATGCTGGTGCATGTCACGCCGTTCAAGGAGGTTCCGGACGGGACCGGCGCCGGCCTCTCGGCCTTCTACTACGCGCTTCTGCTGGTGCTGGCCGGGTTCACGGGGTCCATGATTGCGACCAGTCTCGTCGACGCCCAGCTCGGTTTCACTCCGTCGGAGATCGGTCCGCTCTACCGCATGGAGCGGCGCTCGGGTCACAGCCGCCTGGCCACCCTGGCTGTGAAGTGGGGAATCATGACGGGTGTCGCGGTGCTCGTCAGCAGTGTCTATCTGGGGATCGCGGACTGGATCGGCATGCCGCTGGACCATCCATGGGAGCTGTGGCTGTTCAGCGTTCTGAGCATTACAGCCGTCGCGGTGGTCGCTCAGGCGATCCTGGCCCTGCTGGGCAATCTCGGCATGGTGGTCAACCTCTTCCTCTTCATCGTGCTGTCGATCCCCAGCTCCGGGGGTACGACACCGCCGGAGGCCATGCCCCCCTTCGTCCGCTTCCTCAGCTCGTTCGAGCCCATGCACCAGATCTATCTGGGTACGCGTTCGATCCTGTATTTCGGAGCCACCTGGGATTCGGGGCTGACACGTGGCGTAACGGCCGCCGTGATCGCGCTTATCGTCGGCGTCCTCGCCGGGACCCTGGGTACTCGCACCTACGACCTCAAGGGGCTGACAAGGAAGCACAGCGATCCTGTCGACACCGGGGAGTGACGGAGAAACTCCGCCGGGGATGTTCCGCACTCTCGTGGTTCGACCTAGGTCTGCGGTGAACAGCTCGGTGCGTCGGCCAGCGAGCGCAGACCGGCTATGGATTTGCGGATTCCGTAGGCGACGACCGTTGCCCCACCCGCACCATGGCGCCAGATGAGCAGCGCAGATCCGTCGGCGGGGTTTCCCTCGAGGCTGGTTGGAGCGCCGATCACCGGCAATGGCCCGACGACCTTGATGGCGATGCCGAGGATTTCGGTCCAGAAATAGTTGTCGCTCGCGGCTGCGGCCGCCGGTAGCCCCAGCGCCGAAGCGGCGGCGACCCTGGCTTGCGCAACGGCGTTGGACCAGAACGGGGCACGTTTGTTCGCCGCGCGCAGATAGGCGACGTCGCCAGCGGCATAGACGTCAGGGGCTGCGGTTGTGCACGCGTCGTCGATGCCGATGCCGTTGCGATCAGCCAAACCGGTGCCGGCCAGCCAAGAGGTGTTCGGGATTTCTCCGGCGCAGGTGACCACCAAGTCAGCTGTCAATACCTCGCCACCCGGAAGGGCCACACCGTTGACGGGATCACCGACGAGGGTGACGAATTCTGTTGTCCGCACTATTCGAACGCCGTGTTCTTCGGCGCGCGAACTGATTACGCCGCTCAGGTACGAACCGAGGACGGCTTGCAGGGGCGGGTCGACGTCGATCACCGTGACGGGAATGCCGCGCGTGACGCAGGCACTGGCGACTTCCATCCCGAGGAATCCCGCGCCGACAACGATCACCGAGGTGGCGGTGTCGAGCCGTGGGCGCAGGGTGCGCGCGTCATCGAGCGTCCGCAGCACCAGTTCGCCACGTTGCCCCGGGGCGGCGATGCGACGGGCTTCGGCACCGCTTGCGATGATCAGCGCATCGTAGGAAATGATGTCGCCATCAGCGGTTACGACGGTGCGCCGGTCGAAATCGGCGGCCACCGCAGCCGAACGCACGCTGGTGACGCCGAGATCATCGAGCGGGTAGCCGAGGGTGGCGTCGGCGCTCGAATCCTCGAGCACCGCCTTGGACAGCGGCGGCCGCGCATAGGAGCCGTGCGGGTCCGCCCCGATGAGGGTGATCGCTCCGCGGTGACCGAGCGCCCGCAATTCGCGGACCGCGGTGACACCGGCGATGGATTCACCGACGACCACGGTGTGGCGCTCGCTCACGACGATGCCCGCAGGGCTGCGACCGGGCAGGAAACGATGGCCGCGTGCGCGGCGGCGACCTGGTCGCCGGGCACTTCGCCGCCGTCGAAGTGATAGATCAGTTCGGCGTCGTCGTCGAGACTGAACACCGCCGGTGCTTGTTCGGCGCACAGCCCGTGTCCCTCACAGCGGTCGTAGTCGATGCTGATTTTCATCAGAGTGCCCTCCTTCAGGCGGGAAAAAGTTGCAGCGGCAAACGCGCGTAACGGTGGATGATGTTGTTCATCACCCATTCGGGCTCACCGGCCACCTCGATGCGGTCCACACGATCGACCAGCGCGCGCAGCATGGCTTGGGTCTCCAAGCGCGCCAGCCCTTGGCCCGCGCAACCATGGGTGCCGTGGCCGAATCCGAGTTGGCGGGTGGCGTCGCGGCGAATGTCGAAGGTGTCGGGCGACTCCCATTCGAGTGGGTCACGATTGGCCGAACCGTAGATGACCACCACCCGCGCACCCTCCTCGATCAGCGTTCCGGCGATCTCGACATCACGGACCGCTTTGCGCGAGAACGCACGGACCGGAGATTCGTATCGGACGACCTCGTTCACCGTGTTGGGGATCAGCGACGGGTCCGATTTCAGCAGCCGCCATTGCTCGGGATGGGCGGCCAGCAGATACAACGCACTCGCGATCGCGCTGATCGTGGTGTCCAGGGACGGCGCCAAGTAGTCGATCAGCATGGCTGGACACCCGGAGCGCGGGATCGTGCCCTCGTCACCGGCTCGCAATACGTCTTGACCCGCGCCGCCGGGCAGAATGGCGCGATCGCGGGCGAGCCGCCGGGCGAATCGCATCATCTCGATGCCCGAAGGCGCGGATCGCACCGATTGCTGGTTGATGGGTCCGAGCGCGTCGAAAGTTGCTCCCGCCCAACGTAAAAGGTTCTCGCGGCCTTCGTGTGGCCAGCCGATCAGATCGGGCACGATCGACATCGGGAGCGCGGTCGCCAGCTCGACACCGTCGATACGACCTTTCGCGGTTGCGGCTGCGACGACCGCGTCCGCCTGCTCGTCGACGGCTTCACGCATGGTGCGGAGCGCTCGCGGACTCAGATGTGGGGACAGCAGCCCGCGACGACGGGCGTGATCGTCGCCATCGCTGTTCAAAGTGGTTCCGCGCGAGAGCCGGTTGGTGATCGGGTTCAGGCCGACGCCGGCGCCGGAGATGAAGGTGGCGTCATCGAGCAGGACCTGCTTGCATTCGGCGTACCGCGGCAGTGCGTAGGCCTTCTGGCGGGCGAGCCACACCACCGGGCCGAGCGCCCGCAACCGTTCGTAGTGCGGATAGGTGTCACGAATCGCCTGCGGCGAATACATGTCCGGCTCGTAGGTGGGCACATCGGCGTGCTTACGCATCGGAACTCCTGGAGAGATCGGGGCCGCCGCCCGGGGCGGGAACCCACTTTCTGAATATATCGTCACTTACGAGGAAGTCCTCAGTCAATAGTTTCTGAACATTTCCTCACAACCTGCTGCCACCCTCGTCGCGTCGCACCGGTGGGCGGCAGCCGTCTCATGCGGTGAGACCCAGTAGCGCCGCCGTCAAGCCGAAGTCCGGGCCGAAGTCTTCGATTCGTCCCGTGCGGCATCCGTCCGCACGCATCTGAATCCGCTCGCAGAACAGGCTGACCATCTCCCCGGACAAAGACACACCCAGCAGGAGGTGGGTGCGGAGAAACCCATCGGACCGGTTCACCGAGCGGTCGAGATTCTGGAGCAGCAGCGGGGCGACGTCGACTATTTCGGTGATGCCCGCCGCGTTGGCGCGCAGCTGCGCCGTGACCGCCGCAAGCCCGGACAGGCTGCCCGCCAACTGATTCTGATAGGCCCCCAGAGCACCACTGGTGTTGGACAGCAGCCCGTTGAGCTGGTCCAGCGTGGCCTGTAAGCCGGGGCCTTGCTCGGCGAGCAGCGCGCTCATCTGGGTGACCTGGTCACTGAAGTCGCGCACCGATTGATCGTTGTCGGCCAGCATGGTGGTGAGTTCGTTGAGCTTGATGATGATCGAGGCGATGGCATCCTTGTTGGCCGTGCCGGTATTCAACGCACCTGCCAAGGCCGCGAGCGTGTCACGAAGCTTCTCACCTTGCCCGTTCAGGAGGGGATAGAGCACGCGGCCCGACAGCGGACCCGCCGCATCGCCCACCGCGGGTTTCAGCGCTGCCGCGAAGTCGTCGATGGTCTCGAGCAGCGTGTCCAACTCGACCGGAGTCCGGGTCGAGTCCACGGTGAGGTGCCCGTCATCGGGCAGCGTCTCCCCACCGACGTAGCGCGGCGTCAACTCGATATGCCGATCGGTAATGAGCGACGGCGAAATCAACACCGCCGTAACATCTTTGGGAATCTGCACACTACGGTCGACGCTCAGATGAACCTCGACGAAGGTGCCGCGTGGAATGACCTTGTCCACCGTCCCCACCTCGAGTCCGAGCACAGTGACCGGATTGCCCTCGAACACACCCGCGATGCTGCGGAAATCGGCGGTGATATGAGTCTTCGGCAACAGATTCGGCGGCGAAGCGCATCCGGCGGTCAGCACCGTCGCGACCGTGAAGCAGGCGCCAAGGCTCGCTCGAAAAACAAGGGGCATGGGATCTCCGAACGTGCAGCGCGTCGCGCAGGCTTTCGATGTCAGGTGCCGTCAGGCAATGCCGGATCGGCACGTGCCGACCGCGCACTCGGCGTGAACCTCGATACCGATGCGCACAGCGCCGACGGATTTCGTCCGCAGCTCTGCACGCTGCCGTCCGGTCGAACCAGGACTGCGGTCGGGCCCGCGCGCCGCAACCAGCGGTAGAGCTCCGTGTGCGGGCCGGGGCGCAGCACGACGCCGCCGCGTTGTTCCACGATCATCCGGTCCCCCGGCGACGGATCGGCAAGGGTGACAACGGCGTAGCGACCCGCGATGAGGTCGTCGACCCGCCGCTTGTCAGGTAGGAGGCCATTGGGGACCAGCCGCCCGGACAGGCTTCGGCGAAGCGGCGGCGCGAGGACGAGCGCTGAGCGATGAAGCGGCGGGGACTCGCCACTGGCGACCATCCGGGTGAGGCCGGGTATCCGCTGTAGCCTCGGCGCGATGAGGCGGCGCAGCCGGTTGCCGATTTCACCGCCCTCGGTCATCGTCATTCCGGTGAGCTTGGCGAGCCGGATCATGGCGCGCGCGTGGGGCTTTCGTTCGGCTTCGTAGGTATCGAGCAGATTGTCGGGCAGGTGGCCGTGCAGCACCCCGGCGAGCTTCCAGCTGAGATTCGCCGCATCCCGCATGCCCGCGCCCATGCCTTGTCCGATGAAAGGGGGCGTCAGGTGAGCGGCATCGCCGAGCAGGAACACCCGTCCGCGGCGCCATCGATCGGCCAGCTGCGCGCGGAATGTGTACTCCGCGACCCGCACCAATTCGACACTCTCGCAGTCGGTTCCGTCGAGCCATGGCGACAGCAGCGGCCAGAGCATGGAAAGGTCTCGGTAGTCCGCCACCGTTTCGGTGGGATGCAAGCGGAATTCCCACCGGTAGCGGGTCCGACCGATGCGCATATAGGTCGCCGCCCTTCTGGGGTCGCAGACCTGGTGCACACCGTCCCAGTGCCCGGGCTCGATCGTCGTGGCGATGTCGACGACGAGCCAGCGCTGCTCGAATCGCAGATCCCGCATGCGCGCGCCGATGGCGGTGCGCACCAGGCTGTTCGCGCCGTCGCAGCCCAGAACATAGTCCGCCCGAACCGATTCCACGGCACCGGTGGACCGATCGGTGAATTCCACTCGGACACAGTCGAGTTCGTCGGTCACGGCGACGACTTCGGTGTTTCCGCGCAGTGTGACGGCCGGATAGAGGTCCAGGTTGGCGCGCAGGAGCGCTTCCAGCTCCGGTTGATCGAACAGATTCGCCTCGGGGAATCCGTTGCGCCCTCCGGACAGGTCGCGATCGAACTGCGCGAGTACCCGGCGATTCGGGTCGACCAGGCGCAGCCCTGACGCGGGCCGCGAGATCGCGTCGAATTCCGCACCGATGCCGAGACGGTCGATGAGTCGCCGGATCTCACCGTCGAGGTGGACGGCCCTCGGCTGCGGGTAGACGCCTTCCCACCGATCCAGGACCAGCGATCGAACGCCGTACTGCGCCAGCAGCGTGGCCGTGGTGAGCCCTGCCGGGCCCGCACCGACGATCACGACCGGAACAGTCGGCGCGCTCACCAGGACGCACCCACCAGCGTGGCGACATACACCGCCGAAACCACCGCGGAAACCGCAGCGGGCGCGATTTCCTTTGGGCCATCATGGTTTCGGAGGTGGGAGGCGATCGCACCGGCCATCAACAGCACCAGCCCGCCCCCGGCCGCCACGCCGATCACCGGGTAGGCGAGCCCCAGCAGCACGCCGCCGGCCGCGGCGACCTCGAGCGCACCGATCCCGCGATAAGCGGCTGTCGAATACCCGAGTTGTTCGGCACGCTTGCGCATCGAAGCGAGCGCCAGCAGCTTGCCCGCCCCGAAGGACGCGAATTCCGCCGCGAGCAGGCCCGCGAGCACCATCGACGCGACTTTCATTGCTGTACCTCGAGTTTCCAGTCGATTGCGTAGCGGCCGAGCGTCGCCTCGACCGTGGTCCGGTCGCTATCGGGAGCGACCGTGATGGTGGCGACGATCGTCCCGTCGTCGACCACGGCGCTGATGCCGGCGACGCCGGGCATCGTGGCGAGCGCGTCGAGCAGCTCACGGCGGGTCGCGTCGGCGCGCAGCCCCAGCTTGTAGGGTTTGCCGACGTCGGTGACAGGCAACGAGTCGAGGATCGTGACCGTTTTGGGCGCGGCCGCGCGTTCGTGTACGCGCTCGGCGGCCCACGCCGCCAATTCCTCCTCGGTGACATCGGTTCCGGTGGTGACGACGTAGGCGACCGGCACCTCACCGGCGTGCGCGTCCGGTCTGCCGACCGCTGCGGCCGCGCTGACCTGTGGGTGGCTCAGCAACGCGTCCTCGATGGTCGCCGGATCGATATTGTGCCCGCCCCGGATGATGAGATCCTTTGCGCGACCGTGCAAATGAATGAAGCCCTCCGCGTCGAGGTGAGCCAGATCTCCGGTGCTGAGCCAGCCGTCGACCACGGTGCCCAGTCCGTCCAGATGGTGGCCGTGTTCGTCATGGCCGGTCACGTACCCGGCGAAGACCGTGGGCCCGTTGACCACCAGCACGCCGGTCTCCCCCACGGGCAGCCGCTGCCACGGGCCGTCCTCGGCGGTGCGGACAACCGCGACTTGCTGATAGGGCATGCGCTGCCCGACCGCGCCGGGTCGTGGCACTTCGGGGAAGCTGCGC
The DNA here is from genome assembly GCF_013744875.1 of Nocardia huaxiensis. Classification (NCBI taxonomy): domain Bacteria; kingdom Bacillati; phylum Actinomycetota; class Actinomycetes; order Mycobacteriales; family Nocardiaceae; genus Nocardia; species Nocardia huaxiensis. The sequence continues at coordinate 4,929,949 of NZ_CP059399.1, read as the reverse complement.
GCGGTCGCGCAGGTGGCTTCGGTGAGGCCGTACCCCTCCACCAGCGTCACTCCGGTATGGCGCTGGAAGTTCTCGCGCACCGCGGGTGGCAGAGGCGAGGCTCCGACCATCGCATAGCGCAGACTCGAGATGTCGGCATCGACACGACATTGCGCCAGCACCGCGTACACCGTCGGCACCGCGCTCATCGCGGCAATCCGATAGTGCGCCACGATATTCCAGAACTGCGGATACAACGCGAAGTCCCGGTAGCCCAGCGGACCGGCCCACACCACCGGCTGGCCGCGGAAAAGCGGTGCGAGCAGGGTGACGACCAAAGCGTTGACGTGGAACAGCGGCAGCGCGGCGAAGATCGCCGACTCCTCGTCGAGCAGGGAGTTGGCCGCGATCATCCATGCGTTGGCGACCTCACCGGAGTGACGGTGCGCCGCCAGCTTCGGCACGCCGGTCGTCCCGCCGGTGTGGAACAGCGCCGCCAGATCCGTGGCCGCCGGCGGCTCGCCGCGGAACCCGGTCGAATCCCTTTGGGCGGCAAGGGTGTCGAGGTATCCGATCAGCAGATCCCCGATCGTGGGCAAGAGCGGAGCGGGACCTGGGGCGGCTGTCGGGCGCAGGACCAGCAAGGCATCCAGGAGCCCCTCGGTGGCCAATTCGCTTGCCGTGGTCCAGATATCGGGTGCCAGTTCCGGGCCGGCGCAGATCAGGACTCGGGCTCCCGAACGGCGCAGCAGCTCGGCGATATGGTGCGGTGACAGACCGCCGTTGATCGGCGCGGCGATGCCCGCCAGCTGCGCGGCGAGGGTGGCGGGGATCAATTGCGCACAGTTGGGCGCGATGAGCGCGACCGCGTCGGTGCGGCGCACGCCCAACTCGTGCAGCAGATCGGCATATCGGTGGACGTCGTCCAGCAGTTCGGAGTAGGTGCGCCGCAACGGCTCTCGCCAATGCTCGGCGTCCGGCAGCACGGTCACCGCGGTCCGTCCGGGCCACCGTGCCGCCGCGCGGGTCAGCAGGTCGTAGGTGGTTTCGGGTAGCCCGCGTGCCGCCAACGGGACGGCTTCGATGGCCGTGAGGTCTTGCGGACCGGCATAGCGGGGCCAGAGCAGTTCCTCGGTCGAGGTCGCGATCATCGATCGGTCGGTCATCGGGCGTACCTCACGATGGTGTGCTGACGGCCCAGGTCGATGGCGCCGTCGTCGGTTCCGATCGCCGCCTCGACCACGTCGCCGTCCTTCAGATACTTCGGATTCTTGGCCTGGCCCTGGAAGAACAGCTTCCACTTGACCTTCGGCGGCAGCAGCGAGCCGATGATTTCCGCCACCTTCGGTGGCGCGCTGATGGCGGTGCCGACGGGTGTGCCGGTCAGCAGCAGGTCCCCGGCATCCATCCGCTGAAAACGAGTCAGCTCCCGCAGGGTCTGCACCGGCCGATAGATCATGTCCGCGACCGTCATGTCCTGCCGCAGTTGACCGTTGACCCACAGTCGCAGCCGCAGGTCCTCGAACCGCTTCAGTTCATCGGCGTCCAGCAGCACCAGCTCCGGTCCGACCGGAGTGAAGGTGGGGTACGACTTCCCCTCGTAGAACTGGGTTTTCGGCAATTGCACGTCGCGCGCCGAAATATCGTTCGTCACCACCAAACCCGCGACGAAGTCGGCCAGATTCTCCGCCGTGACCTGCGAGCCCACCGGCATGTCGCGGCCGAAGACGAGGCCGATCTCCACTTCGTAATCGAGCAGCCGCACATGTGCGGGGCGCACGATGTCGTCGCAGGGTCCGCTGATCGATCCGGATGCCTTGCGGAAGAAGGTCAACGGAACCGTCTCGGGGTCCATACCCGAGTCCTTCACGTGGGAGGCGAAATTCGTCATCTGCGCCACGACACGGCATGGTGCCGTCACCGGGGAGATCAGCGAAAGGCTTTCCACCGGAACAATTTCCGAGCTGGCGGCTGCTGCGACGATGGCCGCGCGGTCGGCCAGCAACTCCCGGGTGGTCGGCGCGACCGTGTCGATGCGAGCCGCGCCCGCTGGTGTTCGCACCCACCAGGCGTCGGCGGTGCGGAGGACGGATGTGCTCATGAGTTGGCCACTTTCCACAGGCCGCGCAGGCGGCGGAGATCGAATTCGTTGTCCTCGCGCAGCGCGTCGAGGGTCGAGCGCAGTTCGCGCAACGCGTCGAGACCGGGCTGGACGCCGAGGAAGTCCTTGGTCGCGGGCGGACCCCACTGCGCCAGACCGGACGCGCTCATCGGTGTCCAGCCCGGCTCGAGGGTGCAGTCGAACATGTCGCCGTCGCTGAAGTGCTCGACCAGGAACCCGTCGGGATCGCGCCAGTAGTCGAAGATCTGACTGCCCTGAATGTGCCGCCCTATCCCCCACGATCGGCGATAGCCCTGCTCACGCAGGTATTCACCACCGGCCGCGAGCGCGTCGATGTCGGCGACCTGATATGCCGAGTGCACATAGCGGTTCGACGGCCCAAGGGTCAGCGCCAGTGTGTGGTGATCCGCGGGCACCGAACCGCGGTCGCAGCGGATGAAGCTCATGACCGGACCGCGGTCCCGCTGGCCCGGGTAATAGAGGAAGTCGCTGACGATCAGACCCAGGTTCTCCAGATACCAATCGAGAGTCTCCCGATACCTCGTCGTCTGGACCACCACGTGACCGAGTCGCTGCACGCGCGCCGGTACCCGGGGTGGCCGCTGGGTGGCGTTGACGCGCGACACCTCGTGCCCGGCATTGAGCAGGTGCGGCCGCTGGGTGGGCAGGGCCTCCAGTTCGTGGGTGTCGGCGACGACCCGTACGCGCAGGCGGCTCGGGTCCGCGAGATCAACGGTCAACCCGCCCAACGACTCCGGCAGTGCCACGGCTCGCGTGCCGGTCGCTTCCGCGAGACGCAGCAGGTCGGCGGAATCGGCGGCGTGGAAGGCCGGACCGACGAAACGCGAACGCGCGCCACGACGGATGAGTACGCAGGGCGAGCCCGGGTCGGTTCCGCGGAGTTGTACCTCGCCGGCCGTCCGCCTCGCGGTCGCGAAGCCGAAGGCGTGGGCGAAGGTTTCCGCCGCGTCCAGATCGGGCTTCTCGAACTCCAGCCAGGCCAGATCGAGCACCTTGATCACGGGATTGCGCGCCCGTCCGGGGTGCTCGCCCGCCAGCGCGCCGTGTTCGCTGTGCAATCCGGTGTGCGCATCGTGATGGCCGTTCATCGACCACCCCCTTCTCTATGGTGACGATATCGTCACTTACGAGAGAGGCGTCAGTCAATAGATTTTGACGATTCCGTCAAAATTGAGCCGAAATGTATGATGACGAGCAAGTACGCCAGGAGAGGTGCATCGATGACCGCAGGCAACGGTTCGGAACCCAACCGCCTCGAACGCCGCAAGGCGCGGACCCGTGCCGCACTGGTCGGCGCGGCGCAGTCCCTGCTGGCCGAGGGCAAGCTCAACGTGCCGATCCTCGAGATCACCCAGGCCGCCGACGTCGGAATGGGCTCGTTCTACAACCACTTCCAGAGCCGCGAGGAACTGTTCCACACCGCCGTCGAGGAGGCGCTCGACCACCACGGCGCACTCCTGGACCTGTTGTGCGACGGCGTGGAAGATCCGGCCCAGGTCTTCGCGCAGAGCTTTCGCCTCACCGGCCGCCTGCACCGCAGGCATCCCACCCTCAGCAAGGTCATTCTCAATGACGGGTTCAACCTCGCGAGCTCGGACAGGGGTCTCGCACCCCGCGCACGGCGTGACATCGAGGCCGCGGCCGGCGCCGGGCGTTTCGACGTTCGAGACCCGGAGCTGGCCATGACCGTCGTCGCCGGCGCCGCCATCTGCCTCGGGCAGCTGCTCCACGCTCATCCGGAACGTGACGATGCCGAGGCTGCCGATCAGGTAGCCGAGGATCTCCTGCGCATGTTCGGCCTCCCGCCCGAGGAAGCTCGTGAGATCTGTCGGCGCCCCCTACCCGCACTCGACGAACCCCTCGACAACTCGGCCGCCTAGACCTGACCTCGAGGCCCCGTCCGTTCTCGCCGCTCACAGCACGACGACCGAACGCAGCACCTCACCGGCGTGCATCGTGAGGAATGCCTGCTCGACCGCGCCGAGCTCGATCCGCTCGGTGACGAACTCGGCCAGCGGCAGCCGACCCTGCCGGTAGAGCTCGACCAGCATCGGGAAGTCGCGCTCCGGCAAGCAATCTCCGTACCAGGAGGACTTCAGCGCGCCGCCATGGGAGAAGAAGTCCAGCATGGGCATCTCCAGCCTCAGCTCGGGCGTCGGAACACCGACGAGCACCACCGTCCCGGCCAGATCGCGGGCGTAGAAAGCCTGCTTCCAGGTCTCGGGACGGCCGACCGCGTCGATGACGACGTCGGCTCCGAATCCGCCGGTGATCTCCTGAATCGCCTGTACCACATCGGTTTCGGAGACATCGACGGTATGCGTCGCACCGAGATCCTCGGCCCACGCCAGCTTTCGGCGGTCGCGATCCACTGCGATGATCTTGGTGGCGCCGGCCAAGCGGGCGCCCACGATGGCGGCGTCGCCGACTCCGCCGCATCCGATGACAGCGACAGCATCACCCCGGCCGACCTCACCGGTATTCATCGCCGCTCCCAGACCGGCCATGACGCCGCAACCCAGCAATCCCACCACGGCCGGATCAGCGGCCGGATCCACCTTGGTGCACTGACCGGAGTGCACCAGAGTCTTCTCGGCGAACGCACCGATGCCCAGCGCCGGAGTGAGCTCGGTCCCGTCGATCAGGGTCATCTTCTGCTCGGCGTTGAACGTGCTGAAGCAGTATTGCGGGCGTCCGCGTTTGCAGGCGCGGCACCGGCCGCACACCGCCCGCCAGTTCAGCACCACGAAATCGCCGGGGGCGACGGAAGTGACTCCCGGACCGACACTTTCGACGGTGCCCGCCGCCTCGTGACCGAGCAGGAACGGGAACTCGTCGTTGATGCCGCCCTCGCGGTAGGTCAGGTCGGTATGGCACACCCCGCAGGCGGCGACGGCGACCACCACCTCACCGGGCCCGGGATCAGGGATGACGATCTGCGTGATCTCAACGGGTGCGCCCTTGGATCTGGCGATAACGCCTTGCACATGCTGTGGCATCAGTGTCGGTTCCCTCTGCATCGGATCGGTGAATCATGCGTTCGGACGCATGCCGACCGACACTAACCACGCCGACCACGGCGTTCGCCTACCCGATCGGATAGTAGAACCACCCGGACGAATGAGCGCGAAAAGCAGAGCGCCCGCTGGCTTTCCGCCACTGATCGCGCAGTACAGTCGGGCAGATGCTCGACCCGCAACTTGCGCCCCCGGACAGCTCGGCGAGCGAGCTGAGGGCGCTCCGCAAGGTAATCGACGGCCCGCTGCCCGACATCGCTCGGCGATTCTCCCGCCTTGTCGCCGACCGCTGGCCGCACACCGCGCTGATCATCTTCACCCGGGAGTGCACGGGCCGGCCGCGCAAGGTCGCCGGCCCACCGGAAGTCGTGGATCGGGTCACCATCACCGAACTCGACGAGATCAAACGAAGCCTCGAACCTGGCGGGTGGGCCGAGCGGACGGCCGCGATCGCTGGAATTCCGACGGTTGTGCAGACGGTGCGCGATCCCGGTGGGACATTGCTCGTCCTGCTTCCGCGGGCGTCCGACGGCACCTTCCCTGGTGCGGCCGATTTGGCTGCCGCCTTCGGAATCGTCGCGACCTCGATCCGCCAGCAGGTCGTGCAGGCCGGCCCCGACTATCTCGCGGAATCGCGGGCAGCGTCGATCGAACGGGCGAGAACGACCGCCGAACTGACCGCGACACATCAGGCAGGGCTGCAGGCGATCCTCGCACCGCTCAGATCGAGCACCCTCGACGACGCACGCGCCCGTTCGGCGGCGTCCGACGCCGCGGCGGAAGCGCTGCTAGCGCTGCGCGCCACCCAGGACGCCGAGCGCGAACTGGCCGAGGAATCCGCCTCGTCGGCGTTCGCACGCAGCCGCCGCGAGCTGCGCTCAGCACTACGCCACTGCCACACCCGCATCGAATTCGTGACCCCGGAGAAGGACGGACGTCCACTTCCGAGTGAGATCGCGCAGGCCGCGATCGCCATGACCCGTACTGCCGCACTGGCTTTCGCGGCGCAGCCCACGCTGACTCGCCTGCGCGTCGCATGGACTCGCAGCGACACATCATTGCGTATCGAACTACGCGACCAGGAGTCCCGAGCAGCCCGGTCGCGATCGACTGGCACGCCTCAACTCGCGGGAACGAGAAGTGCTCGCCCGCTTGGTCGAAGGAAAACGCAACAGGGTGATCGCCGCCGACCTCGGCGTCAGCGAGAACACCATCAAATTTCACGTGACCCGGGTCCTGAAAAAGCTCGAGGTGGAAACCCGAGGCGAAGCCGCAGCTCTCGCCCACCGCGGACTGGAGAGCTCGTGACGACTCCTTTGTTACTGATGATCCCTGACAATCGCCCGGCCGGAGCGCCTGCCGCACGCCTGGGATCGGACGCACTTGCCACACGTACTATCGCGATCATCAACGCGCTCCTCCGTGTTCCACGCTAGCCGTGTAATCTATTGTCGCGATAGAGGTTTCGCTGACGACGCGGCGATTGCCTTGGACATCGGTGTGAATCGACGCCGTGCTGTGGCTGGTCATGGCCATCCAGACGGGTCGATGCTCCGAGCACGCTCGGAGGATCTGCCGTCCTATCCCCGTGGACGGCTGCTTGGCAGCAATGAGTCGAGTTCGGCACAGCCACCCGTTGGAGCACTGCTGATATGAGCGAGGACGACACGATGCCCGACCATTCCTATGATCCGTACGGACCGCTCCCGAAGTTGCCCGCCTTCCGGCTGACCTCCGCCGATATCATCGACGGACAGTCGCTGGGGCTCGATCAGGTCAGCGGGATTTTCGGTGCGGGCGGCAAGGACATCTCCCCGCAGTTGTCTTGGTCCGATTTTCCGGCCGAGACCAAGAGCTTCGCAGTCACCTGCTACGACCCGGATGCGCCGACGGCATCGGGATTCTGGCATTGGGCGGTGTTCGATATCCCGGTCACGGTCACCTCGCTGGCCACGGGCGCGGGCAGCGAAGGCGGCTCTCTGCCGGTTGGTGCGATTGCGCTGGTCAACGATGGCCTCATTACCGGCTATGTCGGTGCGGCACCACCTCCGGGGCATGGCAACCATCGGTACTACTTCACCGTTCACGCAGTCGATGTCGAGAGCCTCGTGCTGCCCGCACACGCGACACCGGGTGTCCTGGGCTTCAACCTGTTCGGCCACGCCCTGGCACGCACACACATCATCGCAACCTTCGGCCGGTAGTCGCCGCGCCGGGGCTGGGACCGGTCCGGCGAGCTCGTCGCGCTGCACGGCGGATACGAGCACCGGAGACCTTGGGCCGCTACCGAATTCGATCCTGCGGCGGTGGTGCCGCGAACATCGGATGACACTCGCCCCTCCCGCGATGCCGGCAGCAGCGGCGCCAGCCGATCGAAGACCAGAACCGTTCGACGCCGTCACCGAAGACCACCAACTGAGAATCCGGATACGACTGGACGAGTAGCTCGACGACACGAGCGCCGATCCCCTGGCGACGATGGGGAACGGCCACCTCGAGGAACTGGACTTCGAGAGTGGCCTCGGTCCACAGTGCTGGACCAGCGCAGCGGCAGAGCGTGGTGTCGTCGCCGAGAGCGACTCGCGCCACCTCGGTTGCGCCGAGGCGGAACGAGAGAAACTCGAACGAGTCACCTTCGAAGCGAGGCTCGTACCACCATGTCCGCTCGAAATCCCCGTTGGGTTCGAAGGGATGCCAAACGTAGCGACCGTCCCCGGCCTTTCGGCGTTTCACCTCCGCGACCAAAGGCGAGGCCGCACGCCCCGATGCCGGTGTCACCGCGCCCATCCCACACAGGCGCGGTGACACAGGTAAGACGGTGCGACCGATACGGGTGCCGGCTTCCTCATATGCGAATCGGGTTCGTCGGTCCAGGCGGGTGATGCCACATGACGACCGTGATTACGTCACGGTCGTCGATGTACCAGCGCCGCACAATCACGGCCGGGATTGCGGTCGTCCTGCGGCAGGTGCGCCCAAGACCCGGCTCACCTGCCGCGCCACCACGGGGACCAGCCGATGATCGCGACCATCGGGTAGCGCCCGATCGACGGGCGTGATGAGTGCGAGCGCCCGTGCGGCCGCGGCGAGGGCGTGGATCGTGACGGAGGATGCGCCGTGGCCGCAGAGTGCGCTGAGCAGTCCGGGCAGTGCGAGCGCGGCGAATCCGAACGGGTCGGCGGGGACCGCGACGGTCCGGGTGGGGACTGCCCACATCGAGTCCCGGCCGGTGAGGTCGACCATGATGTCGTGGACGACCATCAGCTTGCGAATAGCGGGCCCCAGCAGCATTTCGCTGTGGATGGCGGTGACGTGGGCGGCCCCGCACTCGTACAGCACCGATTCCAGCAGCGGCGCCCGATCCGCGCCGATCACCGCCAACCGGCCTTGCCGGGGCGGAATTCGCTTCGCGCGCAGTGCTGTTACCGCTGCGGCGGCCACTGCGGCGGTGAGCGCGTCGGTTTCGGAGACCACTGGGCGCGCACCGGTCGCGGCCGTGATCGACTGCACGGCAGCGGATTCCGTGGCGTTGAGTCCCATCAGGAAGACGGCGACGGTCTGTGGGGGTAGTTTCTTGATTCGCGCCGCCACCGAGGACGGGCGACATGTCGTGTAGGGGGTGGTCGTGGCGGGCAGGACTGTACGGTCGGTCAGCAGCGCCGCGTAGTCTTCCATCGCGGTCCAACACGAGCGGTTTGTTCGATTGCCCCGGCCGCCCCACACCGCCACCACTGCGGTTCCGAAGCGTCTCGGGTCCGGGTTGCGACGCTGAGCCGCGTCGTTCCCGTGACCGGAGTCGAGGTGGGTGGTCACTGTAGAGGCCCTCACTCTCAGAGGTGTGAGCGGACGTGGGATTTCTATCTCAGAAAGCCAGCAGTCATATGCAATGGCAACGGAATCCGTTCCCGCTGCGGCTTCAGGCCCGACCGTGCCGCCGCTCGTAGGCTTCCCGTACGGCTGCGCTGTTTTCGCGTTCACGCGCATCGGCGAGCGCCGGATCCAGGCCGTGTTTGACGAGGCGGGCGCGGCGGAACACGTACATCAGGGCCGCGGTGAAGTAAATCAGCGGCAGATACAGCAGCGCCATCATGGCCAGTCCCATCCACAGCGGTCCGGGGATGAGCAGGAATAGACACAGCGGCGGAATGATCGGGATCAGAATCCGCAGCATGTAGCGGCGGACCGCGCCGGGGCCGGTGAGGTCGTTGATCACCCACGCCGACATCTGCGGTGGCAGCACGCCGCCGCAAATGTAGCGGATGCGTTGTGCGAGTGTCGGTGTCGTGCGTTCGGTCATCGGCTGATCGCTTTCACGGGGTCGGGGAGGCAGGCGCGAGCATGGGCGATGGCCTCGGGTGTATGGGCGAAGATGCTGCCTTCGCCCCCGACCGGCAGGGCTCCGATCGCAGCGAGGCGACGACGATGGTCGGCGCGCAGACCGGACATGAGCACGGCGATGCCACGATGTTCGAGCTTGCCGATGGCGTCCTCGAGAACCAGCGCGCCGGTGGTGTCGAGGGCGGTGATGTGAGACATGCGCAGAATGACCACGTGCACATCGGACACTTCGGCGAGTTCGAGCAGAAACCGGAAACGGGAGCCGCCGAACACCGCGGCCACGATCGCCGTCGCGATACCGGCGGCCGCGCCGAGACCGGAGCTGATGCCGAAGCCCAGCGCCAGCGGCAGCGCCACCAGCGCGACGATCAACCCGGACAGCAGGTCCGCACCCGGGGATCGCAGCGCGGGCCGCCAGTCCGACCAGGCCGGTAACAGCGCCCGCACGATCAGCGGGCTCCGTCGGCGTTGCTGCCCGAACGCGCCTGGGCGAGCCGGGTTTTCAGGGCAGCGAGCTGCTCGCGGAGCTGCTCGGGCAGCCGGTTGCCGCCGATGGTGGCGTACCAGTCGTCAATGGAAGCGATCTCGGTAGCCCATTCGTCGAGGTCTACTTCGAGCGCGGCGACGGCCAATGCGCGTTCGGCCTCGCCGAGCCCGTCCAGATCCAGCGATTCGGGCGTCGGCACCCAGCCGACGGGGGTGGGTGCGGCGGGCGCGGTGCCGTCGAGGCGCTCGAGAGCCCACTTCAGCACGCGGACGTTGTCACCGAAGCCGGGCCACAGGAACTTCCCGTCGGCGCTGCGGCGGAACCAGTTGACCTGGAAGATCTTCGGCAGCTGTGCGCCCTCGCGTTCGGCCAGGGATAGCCAGTGGGCGAAGTAGTCGCCGACGTGGTAGCCCAGGAACGGCAGCATCGCCATCGGGTCGCGGCGGACCACGCCGACCTTGCCCGCGGCCGCGGCGGTGGTCTCCGAGGACAGCACCGAGGCGGTGAACACCCCGTGCGCCCAATCGAAGGTCTCGGTGACCAGTGGGATCGTGGAGGCACGGCGTCCGCCGAAGAAGATCGCCGAGATCGGCACGCCCGCCGGATCGTTCCACTCCGGCGCGACCGACGGGCACTGCTCGATCGGGGTGCAGTAGCGGGAATTCGGGTGCGCGGCAGGGGTTCCCGATGCCGGAGTCCAGTCGTTGCCGTGCCAATCGATCAGATGAGCGGGCGCCTCGTCGCTCGAGCCCTCCCACCAGATGTCGCCGTCGTCGGTGCGGGCGACATTGGTGAAGATGGAGTTGCCGCGCTCGATGGTGGCGATGGCGTTCGGATTGGTCTTCGCGCCGGTTCCCGGTGCCACACCGAAGAATCCGGCTTCCGGGTTGACCGCGTAGAGCCGGCCGTCGGCGCCGAAGCGCATCCACGCGATGTCGTCGCCGACGGTCTCGGCCTTCCAGCCCGGGAGTGCGGGTTCGAGCATGGCCAGGTTGGTCTTGCCGCACGAGGAGGGGAACGCCGCCGCGATGTAGTGCGTCTTCCCCTCAGGCGAGGTCAGTTTCAGGATGAGCATGTGTTCGGCCAGCCAGCCCTCGTCGCGCCCGATCACCGAGGCGATGCGCAGCGCGAAGCACTTCTTGCCCAGCAGCGCGTTGCCGCCGTAGCCGGACCCGTAGCTCCAGATCGTGCGCGATTCCGGGAAGTGCGCGATGTATTTCGTCCTGTCGCACGGCCACGCCACATCGGCGTGTCCATCGGACAGGGGCATCCCCACCGAGTGCAGGCATTTCACGAACTCCGTTCCCTCGCCGAGCTTTTCCCACACCGGCGTACCGGAGCGAGTCATGATCTGCATCGACACCGCGACGTATTCCGAATCGGTCACCTGTACACCGAATTTCGGGTCCTCGGCGTCGAGAGGTCCCATGCAGAAAGCGATCACGTACATGGTGCGCCCGGCCATGGACCCGCGGTAGTGCTCGGTCATGACCGTGCGCATATCGACCGGATCGACCCAGTTGTTGGTCGGCCCGGCGTCTTCTTTGCGCTCGGAGCAGATGAAGGTCCGGTCCTCGACGCGCGCGACGTCATCGGGATCGGAGACACACCAGAAGGAGTTCGGCTTCTGTGCCAGCGGCACGAACGTGCCCTTGTCCACGAGGATGCCGGTCAGCCGGTCCCACTCCGCGCGGGAGCCGTCGCAGAACACGATCTGTTCCGGTGCGGTGAGCTCGGCGACCTCGGCCACCCAGGCGAGGATGCCCTCGTGCTGGGTCAGGGCCGCAACGGTCCCGCTGGCAGTGGTGGACTGGTTGGTCACGGCGGTTCTCCTTCACGAAACAGCTAGGTTATGAGTTTAGAAATACTGCAATCAGTGATCACGCACACACCCACCCCGGAGGGTGTGTGCACGCTCGGTTACGCGGGCTGTTCCAGGGCTTCGACCTGGCCCGCAACGACGCCGGTGAGGATGGTTCGCGCCGTGGCGAGCAGCTCGGCGACTTCGGAAGAGGTGAGTTCGTAGGTCACCGAGAGTCCTTCGCGGCGGCCGGTGACCAAGCCCGCTCGGCGCAGGATCGACAATTGCTGTGAGAGATTGGCCGGCTCGACCCCGATCTCGGTCAGCATCTCCGACACAGCGCGCTCGCGCTCACTGAGTAGTTCCAACACTCGGATGCGCACCGGGTGACCCAAGGTTTTGAAGAAGTCGGCCTTCATCTGATAGAGCGGCTGCTGCAGTCCTGGCATGCCTGCCACTCCTCTCGCCGATCGCGGCGTCTCTCCCGATCACCACCCGTTGATTGCAGAGTTTAGCAAACAGCGCAATCACCCTGCACCGCTGCGGGTGGTGATCACAGGTCGTTGCCCGCGTAGGAGAGGTTGAAACTCTTGTTGACCAGCGGGAAATCGGGGACGATCGTCTCGGTCATGGCGACCGGCAGGGCGGGCCAGTTGAACCACGACGGGTCGACGATCTTGGCGCGGGTCAATCGGCCGAGGTGGTCGGCCTCGACGCGATGCACGATGGTGCCGCGCCAGCCTTCCACGATCCCCACCCCGCAGCCCGCGCGAATCTCCCGCGGCTCGGCCGTGAATCGCAGGGGGCCATGGTGGTTCGTCACGAGGTCGGCGATCAGCGTTGCGGCGGCGGCGAATTCGTCGCGGCGTACGGTGTAGCGGGCCAGCACGTCACCGCTCGCGGCAGCGATCTCGGTGACCGGCAGGTCGATGGTGGGATGGTCCAGACGCGCGTCGGTGACCAGACCACTGGCACGGGCCGGACCGCCGAGGCAGCCGAGCGCACGCGCATCGTCGGCGCTCAGGACGCCGGTCCCGGCGAAGCGGTCGTAGATCACCGCATTGCGCAGGGTCAGCTCCGCGACCTCGGCGAGGTCCGCGGCGAGGGCCGTCAATCGTGCCGGGTCGGGCAGCGCACGCACCACGACGCCGCCGGGCCGGATCGCGCCGCGCAGCAGCCGATGCCCGGTGACGGCGGCATTCATGCGCAGCAGGTCTTCCCGGATCCGCTGGGCGTGGGCATTGGCCAACCCGAATCCGACGTCGTTGGCGAGCGCGCCGAGATCGGCGGCGTGGTTGTAGAGCCGCTCGAGCTCGACGAGCATGGCGCGCAAGCGGTGTACCTCGCCCGGCACGATCAGCCCGCACGCGTCCTCGACCGCCAGACTGTGGGCCAGCGCGTGCGCCACGGACGTGTCGCCGCTGATCCGCTCGGCCAACTCCACGGCACCGGTGACCGGGCGGCCCTGGAAGAGCCGCTCGATGCCTCGATGCACGTACCACAGCCGTGCCTTGAGCTGGACGACGGTCTCCCCGACGACCGAGAACCGGAAATGCCCGGGCTCGATGAGGCCCGCGTGCACCGGGCCGACCGGGATCTCGTAGACCCCGTCCCCGGCGACGGTGAGGAATCGCAACTCCCCCGCTCCCTGGAAATCGGGGATCGCGCCCGCGCCGGCGCGCATCGGATGCCAGTCCGAGGGCCAGTGCGCATGCCGCACCAACGGCCGCGGCCGGGGGTGGCCGAGGAGGCGAATTCCGAACAGATCCATCATTTCCCGCTCGAACCGCCCGGCGGGAAAGGACATGTACGCCATCGACGGCAGCACCGGATCACGCACCGGCAGCAGGCATTCGAGCTCCACCCTGCGGTCGGGTCGTCCGGCCAGGAACAGATACACCACCCGCAGCATCGGGTCCTCGTCGTGTGCGGCGACCAGGGCGAGCCGGTATCCGTCGCCGAGGAGTTCTTCCGCGGTGTCGGTGAGGTCGTCGGTCGTGACCAGGCTGCGACGCCGGACAGCGGTCATCGTGGGCTCATTTGCTCGGCGGCCGTGGTGAACAGGTCGGTGAACGGTCCGGCGGTGATGCCCAATGCGATCGAAACCGTCACTCCCGCAACCAAAGCCACCGTGATCGTGACCGGCACGACAATGGCGGGGGCGTCGGGGGCGGCGCCGAGCAGGATGCGCCCGGCATTGCGGACCAGCGCGGCGAAGGCGACGGCGATCAACAGCAGCGCGAGAATCAGCGCCCACGCCAGGCGCGCGTCGGCCAGCGATCGTGCGATGGCCACTTCGCTGGCGAACATCGCGAACGGCGGCAATCCCAGCAGCACGACGGTGCCCGCGCCGAAGGCGACGCCGATCACTCGGGACCGGGAGGCGACGCCCCTGATCGCGGCGAGGGCGGTGGATCGGTGCGCGGCCTGCAGCGGACCGGTGGACAAGAACAGGACGGTCTTGCCGATGCCGTGGGCGAGCACGTGCAGCAGCAGTGCCGCGATCGCGAGGCGGGTCCCCGCTGCGGCGGCGACCGCGATCAAACCCATGTTCTCCATGGAGGAATAGGCCAGCATCCGTTTGAGGTCGCGGGTGACGGTCAGCATGGCCGCGGCGATCAGCAGCGTCGCCAGGCCGACGATCAGCAGCCCGGTCCGCAGATATCCGGCGCCGGTCGCGGCGTCGACGATCGGCTTGATCCGCAGCACCACCGACACCGCGACCGCCAGCAGCACCCCGCTCATCAATGCCGACACCGGTGCAGGCGCCTGGCTGTGCGCGTCGGCCAGCCACGTGTGGAACGGGACCAGTCCGGCCTTGGCGCCGTAGCCGATCAACAGCAATCCCCCGGCCAAGCGCGTGACATTCGGATCGAGACCGTGTGCGTGCGCGAGCAGCACATCCAGGTCTAACGCCTGTTCGGCGGATGCTCCGGCGTGGCGGGCGGCGAAGTACAGCAGCACGGTGCCCAGAAATGCGACGGCGATGCCCACCGAGCAGATGATGACGTACTTCCAGGTGGCCTCCAGGGCGGTCCGGGTGCCGCGGTGCCCGACCAGGAACGCGGTGACCACCGTGGTGGCTTCGATCCCGACCCAGACCACGCCGATATTGTTGGCGCACACCGCGAGCACCATCGCGGCGAGGAACGCGGGCACCAACGTGGCGTAGGTGCGAGCGCCGCGCGCGTCGATGTGGCCGTGCGCGAGTTCGGCATCGAGATAGCCGATGCCCGCGCAGGTGGCGAGGGTGCCGACGACACCGATCACGACGAGCATGCTCACCGACAGGGCGTCCACCCGCAGCAACCCACCGGCCAGCACGTGGACGCGATCGTGCAGACCGACGCCCAGCGCCGCCGCGCATCCGAGGATGGCGATCGCGGTCGCGGTGGTGAATATCGCTGTGCCACGCCGCCATCCGGCGACCGCGCCGGTCACCGCCGCGCCGAGCGGCGCGAGTATCGCGGTAAGGATCAGGGCTGTCATCAGTCGTGCAGCTCCTGCAACTGGTCGAGGTCGGCGCCGCCGAAGGCACGGCGCAGGCGGCCGGTGAGGATGCCGATGATCGCGATCGCGAAGAACACGTCCAGGGAGGCGCCCAGCTCGACGATCACCGGCACACCGGCGGTGAGCAGGAACGCGGTAGCGGCGATCCCGTTGTCCAGCATGAGGAATCCGGCCGCCTGCGAGAGTGCGTGGCGGCGGGTGGCCATGACGAACAACGCGATCAGGATCACCGCGAACGCGGCCGGGACAGCGGCGGTTTCGGGCGTCGGCTCCAGATTCACCAGAGGGCGGGTGACCCCGAACGCCGCGATCGTCAACCCGGCCGCGATCAACAGCGACGAGGCGGTGTTCACCAGCGGCGTCGCTTCGCGATACTCCCAGCGTTCGGCACCGATCGCTCGGGCCAGCAACCAGGGCAGCGCGCCCGCGCGCAGCACGAGCACGGCCGCACCGACCCCCAGCAGCAGACCGTCGCCATGATGAGCGCCCTGCACGAGCGGGATCACCGCCAACGCGGCGCCTTGCACCGCGAGCAGCCCCGCGATCGCCCGCAGATCGCGTCGCCACACCACGAACACCGCCGCGAGTACCAGTGCGCCCGCGGCGAAGTCGAGCACACCCGCATATCCGGCCTCGGTCATGGCCGCCCCCGACCGGCGGACGCCTCCGCGGCAAGCGACGAGCGACAGCTCAGGGGTGTCGGGTCAGAGTGAGTCATGAACCGCCTCGGGAAGTGAAGAAGCTCGCGGCGGTCACCGCCAGCAGCGCCAGCAGAAACGAGCCCGCCAGCAGTTCGGGCACCCGGAACAAGCGCAGCTTGGCCAGGAACACCTCCCCGAACGCCAGCAGCGTCGCCAGCACGAACACCTTCGCCGCGATCGCGCCCACGCCGATCACCACCTCGGCCGCGCTCGGCGCGCTGCCCGCGATTCCCCACGGCACGAACAGGTTCACCAACAACGCCAGCAGCACGGTCAGCCGCATGGCCGAGGCCCATTCGATCAACGCCAGCCGGGGCCCGGCGTATTCGAGCACCATGGCCTCGTGCACCATCGTCAGTTCCAGGTGGGTGGCCGGGTTGTCCACCGGGAGCCGTCCCGTCTCGGCGATGATCACGATCACCAGTGCCGCCGCGGCCAGTACCGCGCTCAGCGACAGCACCTGCCCCGGATGATCGAGGGTATTGCTCACCAACGCACCGAGATTCGATGAACCGCCGGGAATCGACAGCGCGAACACCGACAACAGAATGGTCGGCTCGACCAGCGCCGCGATGACCGTCTCCCGGCTGGCCCCCATACCGCCGAACGCGGTACCGGTGTCGATCCCGCCCAGCGCCAGCGCCACGGTGCCGACCAACAACAGGCCGACCACCGTGAACAGATCGGCCGCCGCGTCCAGCGGCGAGCCGGTCGCGACGAGCGGAGCGACGGCGGCGATCACCAGCGTCGTCGCCGCCAACACCAGTGGCGCGGCCACGAAGACGAGCGTGGTGGCGACCGGGGTGATCGACTGCTTGCGCAACTGCTTGCGCAGGTCCCGCCACGGCTGTCCGATCCCGGCCCCCGCGCGGCCCTCCGCACGTGCTCGGACCTGCCGCATCACACCCACCACCAACGGCGCACCGGCCATCACACCACTGATCTGGGCCGCGCCGGCCACGTACGCGAGCCCGGTCACCGCGCCACCAGCAACACGATCAGCACCCCGGCCGCGCCATAGGCGAGGTACAGGTGCACATTGCCGGTGTGGGCACGGGACAGCGCGAGTGCCGCCCACCGAATGACCCGAATCACGGGACGGTACAGCCGATCTTCGACCGCGTCGGTGATCCGCGTGCGGTAGGAGACCCGCTCGACCAGATACCGGGATTCGGCCACGTGGGTGATCTCGATATCGGTGTCCGGGCGCAGCACGTCGTCGAAGACCCGTTGCAACGGTTCGGCGAAAGAGGTTGCCGTGTACTGCATTCGCGCGGACGTCCGGCCCGCGCCACACGCCCACAACGGCAGCGTCTCGGGCGCGGGATTGCTGCGGGCGCGCCACTTCAGCAGGGCCGCGACGGCCACGGCGGCTGCGGCCACCGCGGCCGCGACAGCACCGGGAGCGATGCTGCCCGCGAGCCCGGGTAGGCGGATCGTCCAGGCCAATCCGGTGAATTCGGTTCCGGCCGAGGCTGGTAACGCGCCGACGACGCGGCCGACAGCAGGACCGACCGCCGCCGGCACCACGGACAGCACCACACATGCGGCCGCCGCGACCGCCATTCCCCCCACCATGGACGCCGGCGCCTCTCGCGCGGCAGCGGCCCGTGGTGAGCGTGGGCGGGCCAGAAATCCGATGCCGAACGCCTTGACCATGGCAGCCACGCCCAGCCCGGCGGTCAGCGCGACCGCGCCGACGGCCAGCGGCGCGGCCAACGCCACCACCGAATCATTCTGTGTACCTGGGTGAATCAGCGCTTGTACGAGGAGCCATTCGCTGACGAAGCCCGCGCCCAGCGGCAATCCGGACGCCCCGAGGGCCGCGATCCCGAACAGGGTCGTGGTCGCGGGCATCCGCCGGGCCAGTCCGCCGAGCCGATCAAGATCCCGCAACCCGGTCGCGACCAAAACCGCACCCGCACCCAGGAATCCGAGGCATTTGAACGCCGCGTGCGCGATCAGATGCAGCATCGCCGCCGCCATGGCCACCGTGGCCGCGGCACCCGCCCCCGCGGCTGCGAACAGCGTCGCGGCCCCCAACGCGAGCGTGATCAAACCCATGTTCTCGACAGTCGAGAACGCCAGCAGCCGTTTGAGATCGGACTGCACCGATGCCTGCAGCACGCCGTAGATGGCCGTCACCGCGCCGAGCGCCAGCAGCACCACCCCCCACCACCGTGGTCCCGGACCCAGCAGTTGCAGCTCGAAGCGCACGATCCCGTAGATCCCGAGATTCGTCATGGCCGCACTCATCAGCGCCGACACCGGGGTGGGAGCCTCCGGGTGCGCCCGCGGCAGCCACGCATGCAACGGCACCAACCCCGCTTTCGACCCGAACCCGGCCACGGTGAGCACGAAGACCGCGGCACGGGCACTGTCCGGAACACCCGCGAGCGCGTCGAAACGATCCGTCCCGCCCACTGCTGCCGACGCCACCAGCAGACCTGCCAGGATCGCGACGAAACCCAGCTGCGTCATCACCGCGTAGAACACGCCGGCCCGCCGGGTGACCGCCCGCCCGTGCTCGGTGAACACCAACACCAGCGAGGCCAGCGCCATCGACTCCCACGCCAGCAGGAACGTCGTCACCGCCCCGGCCACGGGCACCAGCAGCATCGCCGCCACGAACACCGGCAGCACCGCCAGCGACAACCGGCTCAGCCGTTCGCGGCGCGCGTAACCGATCACGTACACGCCAACAGGCACAGCGACCGCGCCGGTGAGGGCCAAGAAGAACCCGGCGAGCCGATCCAACTGCAGATACACCCCCGCCAGCGGCAACAACCACCCGACACTCAATGACCGCGCCGGACCCAGCAGCCCGGCGATTCCCACCGCCACACCGCACACACCCAGCGCGCTCGTCACGACGCCGGACACCACCGAGCCGACCGGCTCGTGCCCCGGGGGTACGGCCGGGTCCCCCGCCCTCGTCGTCGTGATCGTGGCGGTCACCGCCCGGTCACCGACCGCAGCGCCGCCACGATCGCCTCCGGCGCCGGCGGACACCCGGGAACCTCGATATCGACGTCCACGATCTCACCGACCGCCCCCGCGACCCCGTAGGCTTCGGCGAACACGCCACGGTTCAAAGCACAGTCGCCACAAGCGATCACGACCTTGGGCCCAGGCGTGGCGGCGTGCGTGCGACGAAGCGCTTCGGCCATGTTCCGGGTCACGACCCCGGTCACCAGCAATCCGTCCGCGTGCCGCGGGGAGGCCACCAGCCTCGCACCATAGCGTTCCGCGTCGTACACCGGCCCGAACGCCCCGGAGATCTCGATCTCGCATCCGTTGCAGGAACCCGCGTCGACATGCCGCAATTGCAGCGAACCCCGCAGCGGCGCAGGCACATTCGCGCGCGCCGGACCCGGGGGCGCCGCGTCGGCCACCCTGCCCGTCCGCAAGATCGTGCGCAGCCAGCCCATGGCGCGTCACCACCGCGCCGGGACAGTGCGAGAACCCGCGAGTACGTCACTCACGCGACAAGATGTAGCAGAAACTCGGCGTGTGTTCTACTGATTGCGAAACAATGCAATGCAGAAACCACATACAATAAGAACCGACCGCCACGTTCGCCGAAGGCGACCGGGACCGATGCGGGACAGGGGGCGCGTCACACGGCGTGTCGGCACACGCAGCATCGGCGTCGCGTTTCGACGACGCCAGCCGGCACGCGCCAGCCCTCCCGGGCCACTCACTTCCACTTTCCAAATCTTCAGCCGCACAACCGGATTCGCACTCGAACGAGAGTGCGACGACTTACCATCAATTCGGTGGCTCGCGGTCTCGCGTCCGCCCCGCGCACCCATTGGCTTTGTTGTCCCATATCCACGCAGAAGGTGGTTGGTGATGAACGACTTGGAACGCCGAGTCCGCCAAGCGCTCCTCGATGCCAGGCAGGCCCTGGCACTGGGCGATCCGGGAACCCTTGCGGATGAACTGGCCGCGCTACGCAGCGAAGTCCTCGCCGCCCAGTGTTCCGACGAGGAACGTCGCAGGCTGCTCGAACTCTGCGATGCCGGTCTGAAAAGGGTCGGGTGGGCGACGAAACGCACCGGACGCACCCCGCCCCAACAATAGGCAGCTCCGGGGCTCACATCGGGCCCACCCTCCCCGCAGGATCCCACCGCTCCCCGGCGATATCATACTTGCTAATATTAGAAAACAAATATGGAGGTGAGTGCACTGCGGGTCACACCGATCTACCGGCTACGCGGCCGGATACTGCGATGTTTCGATTGCGGCCTGTTGTGCCGTACTTCCGCACTCGCACCCGGGTCACGGTCGTGTCCCGAATGCGCGGCACCAACCCTCGTGGTCGTCAGCACGGGAGAGCTGTTCTCCGACGGCGTCCGCAACTGAAGGACGCTCAACTACGAGGTCACCGATTCGGGTCCGTTGGCGGTACCGGTACGGGCGCGGGCAGCCCGGACGGGTCTGGCCATCACCACCGATCCGCGAGCTGTTGCCTACCAAGTGGTGCATCACCGTCAGCATGGCGTGATGAGCCGGACAATAGGCGAAGGCCGAGCTGCCGATCGCGCTGCTCTGCGATTCGGTTGCTCGGGCCGGCTCTCTCGGCACGGTCGCTGTCAGCGGGCCGTGTGCTTGATCACCGTCCACTGGTGTCGCAGCCTGTCGGTGTCGATCACCACTGTGGCACTGCGGAATTCGGCCCCGAGCTCATGCAGGAGCGACATCCAGTCCGCGCTCGCCACGATTTCGGCGTCGATGAGTGCGAGCTGGTCCGCGATCAGCGGCCCGGCCTTGTACCGCAGCACGAGGATCCGCCATTGCCCCAGGAATCGGCGGAAGCGGTCGAGGGCGGCGGCGGCTTGTTCGGTGACGGCCGCGACCGCCGCCAGTTCGCCGTTGAGGCGGTGAACCTGCTCGGCCATTTCCGCCAACCCCAAGGCCGCCGCATCGCACAGCAGTGGCACCGCCTGCAGCGACTGCGGCGGTGCGGTGCCGTCGATCACCTCGGCCGCGAACGCGGCGACCGTGGTGTTGTGCAGTACGGCCAGCGAGATCCGGAAGCGCAGTCGCAGCACGTCGGTGCGCAACCGATCCAGTGCTGTCGGCAGGCTGCGCAGCGCCGTCACCGCGTCCCGCATCGGATCGCCCATGACGCGAGCGACATTCGCCAGGACCGGTGCGGTGTCGGCCACGGGCCGAGAGGCTTCCCGTGCGGCCTCGACGGATATGCCCAGGCGGCAGGCGATCTCGATCACCCGTTGGGCGGCGACCGTCAGCCGCTCGCACAGCAGTTGGTAGTCGGCCAGCCGCCCGACCAGAGGAGCGAACTCCGCGTCCAGTGCGAGCGCGGCCGAGAGTGTCTGCCCGACCGGTCCTTGCGAGTCCGATCGCGCGAAAGCCTCGCGAACCGAGTCCGCCCGCACCGATATCTCGGCTGGCAACGCCGTCGCCATGAACTCGTCGTAGGAGGCGAAACCCTGGTGGCGCAAGGCTTCTTCGACGGCCACCCGCCCGCACACCGCCCGTTCGCGGCGCCCGACACCGGCGGCTGCGGCCAGGTCCTCGACGGCGCGCGCATGCGCGTAAACCGCCGCGATCCGCTCGAAATACACACTGCGCGAGGCGATTCGGACCGAGAGGTAGCCATCGTGCAGCGGGCTCATGGTGGCGAATACCCAATAGGCCGAGCCGTCCTTGGCACGATTCTCGACGAACCCTCCCACCGGCCGGTTCGCGCGCAGCCGCTCCCAGATCAGCTCGAAGACCCCGGCAGGCATATCCGGGTGGCGCACCAGATTGTGCGGCGCGCCCACGAGTTCGTCGAGTGCGTAGCCGGAGACTCGTGCGAAGACCGAATTGCCGAGGCGGATAACGCCGTGGTGGTCGGTGGTGGAGAAGAACAGCTCGGTCGCCCCCAAGGGCACGGCATCGCCGACGACCGACGGTTCCTCGAGCGGGAGTATGTCCTCGGTGACCGTCATGCGGTCAGACACTCGCGGTTTCGTGCCTTGCCGATGAATTCGGCGCTCTCCCCCGTCGTCCCCTGCCCCGTCGCATACACCGCGGCAATACGCCGCACCCTCGAACCCATGCCCGCAAGCCTGCTGAGCGAACGGCGACCCGGATCAGAGGCATGGGACCCGAGGCGACGGGACCAAGGACCTCATTCGTCGGCTGAAGGTCGCCGAGAACCTGTATTCGAGTTGCAGCGACGGCTCCGCCTCGGGATCGTCGAGTTCGGCCTGCGGGGCCGGGTCGAGTTCCAGATCCTCGGGGTCGACGACGAAGTCGACGCCCGCGCGCACCAGCCCGTAGAGGGCGTCTATGTCTCCGGCGGGGTCACAACCGATTCGGCTGGACCCCGCAATTTCTTGATGTCAACCGGGATCGTCTAATCGGCGGGTAGGAAAACAGTGAGGGTCGCCCGTCCATTCTCGCTGTCCACAGCCATTTGCCATCTACCATCCGCAGATTGTGCGAGAAGCCGTTCCGGATCCAGCGCGATACCGAAGGGGCGCAAGGCATCTACGACTTCGGACAGGGTCTGGTACTGATACTCGCGGATCGACATACCACGGGCTGCCGTATCGGACGAAACGGCTCGCAGTCTGAACACCATGGCGCACGAGGGTATACGGTCACAGCTGCGGAAACGCTGGAAGTTCCTTCCCGAATAGTCCTCGGATGAAAGGACTTTCGCCCCTACTGCGCGAGACGGAAAGGGCCGCCGCACCGCCTCCGAACGCGTCCGCTCAATTCTGACGCGACCGCAGCCGCACGGCGGCGAGCGGAACGAAACCCGGCCCCGTTCCGTGGATTTCACCCGTGCCGGTCAAGCGGCGAAGCATCGCGCGTGCGATGCGCTCCCCTTGGATCTTGGCCCGAGCAGCGGTCGGCTCCGCATGCCGAAGCAGTGCTCGTGCCCAGAAACTCGCGATCCGGGGGAGGTGTGATTCCAGGTCCATGGCCGCGATCTCGGTGAAGCACGGGGTCGCCACGACCAGTGATATCTCGCGCTGTTCGCATGACTGCATTCCATTCGTCGAAGGTGCGAGAACTTCCCAGGCCGATGGCGAAAAGACCTGTCCGCGACGCATTTGCGGGGTGGACGGGCCACTCTGGTTGGCAGGGGTAACGGTCAACCTTGTAGTGGTTCGTCGCGGACAGGTCTGCCGGTTATCCGGCGACTGGAAGTTTCCACCACGGCTACGGGGACCACACGAGTCCAACGTCCCCGAGGACCAGGGACCTTCGGCCCCAGCACGATTCATCGGCTGCACGGGACGCTCGCACGAAACAACAACCGCCCGACTCATTTTCCCGATCGGATCCCATGTCACAGAATTCACGCGTGCCGTCGCACGATGTGCCGCGGCTGGGCGCGGTGGACATAGCCTTTCGCCCGTACCCATACGTCCCACCCAACACCGGAGACGCCGCCACCAACCGTGCCGATGCTGTGGCAATGCAATACGTCAGCACCGCCGCGATCCCCAACGCGAGTAGCACCCACGACCCCGCCACCCTCTTCGGAGCGCTGGCGCCAGCGGCAGGGCGCCCGTCGCGAACGCGGAAACCAGGTGCAATTATTTTCCGGACAAGAATCCCGTAACCTACGCGGAGGTGAGAGGCCAGTATGCGATCCCACCGGAACAACGGTATCGAAAGGGCAGATGCTCCACGTGATTTGCCACCTGGCAAACAACTCAAATAATGATTGGCACTCTGTCGAGACCGCATTCCGAAACCGTGGATGGATCTCCAAATCGAATATGCAGTCGGTGTCCGTTCCGGCTTGCCATGCGTAGCGGTCTGGCAGTTCAGGTCGAAACGCCGCCCGGCTGAACCGGGCGGGTCACGGCGTTCTCACCCGACCTCCACAGACCCGCACTGATGCTATTGCGCGACAATCCGCACCAGATGCGGGTGGGCACAGGCACTTTCGGGAATCGATGAGGGTTCTCACGCCAGATTCTCGGAGTGCCCGTGCCCGCAACAACTCTCCCGCCCCTGCCGGTCTCCGATGCCCTCGAACGGCACGACTCACCGGTACCCGATGGGCATGCTCTTCGCGATGGCGGTCCCGGCTCGCCCTGGACACCGCCACCCTGACAGCCCTCGAACAATAGAAGGCAATGAAAACGGCCCCGGAACCAGTGGTTCCGGGGCCGTTTCCCTAGTAGCGGGGACAGGATTTGAACCTGCGACCTCTGGGTTATGAGCTCATGAGGACACGTTCCCATGCGGGTCGGCGGGTACCGCAGAATCCCATCTGTGCCGGTCAGCGGGGTGTCGCCCGTACCGGTTTGTCCTTATCGTTCCACCCCTTTCGCTGGATTCCGCCGTGTTCGGTTGCCAAATCCGTTGCCAAACACGGCGGATTTGGGGATCGGTATCGCGTCGAGAAGTAGCGAGCAGTCGGCCCTGACAGGGGCTCAGCGCCGCCGCAATCGGGCGAGCCGGGCGGTGCGTGACCGCACCGGCCGATCACGAAGCCTGCCACAGCGCATGCCGCCAAATCCCCGCCAGCGCTTGTAGCGACCGGTCCCTGCTCTCGCCCTCCCCCAGCAGCAGATCGGCATGCTGCCCGGTGGCGATCGTCATACCGATGGGCGCCCGCAGGGTGGTGGAGGGCGCGGAAACCGTCGGTGCCGCAACCGGATCGGCGGCCAGCAGCAGCGCCACGCGGTCGGCGATCCTCGTCATACCGCTCGTGATCAACTCACGCAGCTGCGCGTCGTGGGCACTCGCCCGCATGCATGCAGTAAAGAGAGTGAGCACGAACCCGGGGGAGATTCAGGACGGCCGACTTCACGGTGGTTTCCTTGATTTTCGCGTTCGACAGCACCCCGTCGATATTCGCGCCGTCTTTCACCGCGACGAGATGGACGTTGGGGACGCCACGACCGCGTTCAGCCTTATCTACGGTGATCCTCGGCTTGTGCTCGGCGGGTTCGGCGGTGGCGGGATCGCCGATGCGACAGAGGTTGAACATTTCTCCGGGTGATACAGCAGTGCACCGCGACCGAGGTTGGTTGCGGCGCACTGTTATTCGTGCTTCCGGGAGCTTTCCGCGGACCGTCGATCAACCTGTCGTTGAGCGGGCGGTGTCTCGCGGGCGGTTCGCCTTGACGGTTACAGGCCGCCGGTGTTGAGGAGGCGGTTCACCGTGTTCGGGGTAGCGTTGCCGTTGAGCTTGGGCAGCACCACGTCCTTGGTGGATTTGTCCTTGATCCAGTTGGTGATCACCGTGTGGTGGGCGTCGCCGTAGGTGGACTTGTACAGGGCCCCGACGCCGGAGACCATCGGCGCGGCGAAGGACGAACCCCTACCGATCGCGAAGCCGCCACCAGCCATCGGCATGGGGACCCACTCGCCGGGTGCATAGAGTTGGATGCAGGGTCCCCAGTCCGAGCTGTCGGCAGCGTGGTCGTTCTTATCCGTATGTGCGACCGCAACCACTCCCGCCGCCTCGGCGGGGTAGGCAAGGCATGCGTCATTTCCGCGATTGCTTGTGGAATTCGTGATGAACATGCCATTTTCCGCAAGGTTGTTGACCAACCCGCGCAGCACCAGAGACTCCCATTGGTCGAATATGTTGCCAGGTCCGTCGACATTGAACGATAGGTTCACCACAGCGGGCTTCTGGGCATGCCCCAACACCCAGTTCAGGGCCTTGTGCACGTTTGTCATGGTGGACCTCCCGTCGCAGCCGGTTATGCGGAGGGAGACCAACTTGGCCTGCTTGGCCACGCCGTACTTGGTGCCGCCCAGCACGCCTGCGACACCGGTGCCGTGCTGGAAGCCCCCACAAGCGGCGGTTTGCGGCTCGGTGATGATGTCGGTGATGCCCTCGGAGGCTCGCCCGCCGAAGTCTGGGTGAGTGATGTCGATGCCACCGTCGATGACGTAGGCCGTGACGCCGGCGCCGGTGGCGGTCGTGGTGTAGCTGTTGTCCAGGGGCAGCGCCGCCTGGTTGATTCGATCGGCCGCCCACCCGGGAGCCGGTTCGTCGGCCGGAAGGTGCCAGTTCTCCATACCCGTCGCCGAGCTGGTTACTATCCATCGGTCCTCGAGGATCACTTCAACCCCCGAATCCTCTTGCAGCGCTTCGACCTGATGCTTCGAAAGCTTCGCGCTGAAGGAATTCAGCCCGGGTGATACGACCTTGGTTTCCTTGATCTTCGCGTTCGACAGCACCTTGTCGATATCCACCCCGTCCTTCACCGCGACGACATAGATGTCCTTGATGGCACGACCGTTTTCTGCCCGACCGACGGACACCTTCGGCTTGGCCTCAGCAGGATCGGCGGCCGCGGGGACCGCGGCTGCGGCAAGTATGGACAGTGCGGCGAGCGGCAGCGCCAACCAGGTCTTCTTCACGTGATGAAATCTCTCTTCGTATGGTGGAACGCGTTGTTCCGCAGGTAGAGCAGGTCTACGTGAAGCCGCAGCGCGCAGATGTCAGCGTTGGCCATGAGTTCCCACCCCGCTCGGTACCGTACGGACCCCCATGCATATGTGAAGTGCATACGTTTCAAATATGATGAGCATCACTCTGCATAGGTAGCCGCCGGTGTCGAGCCCCTGAGAATGTGGGCGGCTGGCGGTTCGAGCAGTCGGGTACTGGTGTGATATAGCTCACATTGAAGCAGTCTGCTTGCAGGTAGGGTTCGGCTGGCCGCCCCGTGCACCCCGATTCGATCCGGGAACGCTTCAAGCGGCTCGCCGCCCGCGCCGGACTCCCCGAGATCCGCTTCTACGACCTCCGCCACACCTACATCACAGCCTCGCCGATGGCCGGGGTCAGCCCGAAGGTGGTCAGCCAGCGCGCCGGGCACGCCGACGTCGCCTTCACCATGAAGACCCACCAGCACGTCGTGCCCGGCATGGACGAAGACGCCGCCGCCCGCGCCGGCAGCTACATGCCGAGACGCCGCGAAACCCCTGCGACGGCACCGCATCCATGAAACTGAGTTTGGCTAATGATGCCAAACGTGATGCCAAACCAACGCGAAAACGGCCCGGAACCAGTAGGTTCCGGGCCGTTTTCCTAGTAGCGGGGACAGGATTTGAACCTGCGACCTCTGGGTTATGAGCCCAGCGAGCTACCGAGCTGCTCCACCCCGCGTCGGTACAGAGAACGCTACACGGGGAGGGGGGTATACGCCAAAACGGGTGGTGGGGCGGGGGATTACGGGGTGCGGGTGGTGGCGCGGAGGGCTGTGGTCAGGGCTTGGCCGTGGTGTGGTTCGGCTGTGTAGAGGACGGGTGCTATTCGGTCGGCTATGTGCGCGAAGCGGGTTCGGGTTTTGCCGAGTATGTCGTCGTGGCGGCCGGTGAGGGTGAACAGGTCGAGGATTTCGTCGGTGATCAGGCGTTGCATGCGTTGGGGCTGGTCGGGGGCGCCGGAGAGGAAGATTTCGGTGACTTGGTCGCCGAGGTGGGCGAGGCCGTGGAGGTCGAAGAGGGCGCGGGCGTCGGCGGGGCTGCTGTGGAAGGCCAGTTGCAGGCGGGCGCTGGCTGCCGCTGTTTCCTGTTCGAGGGGTGAGTCGCCGACGATGGTCATGGGCAGGCACATGATCGTGAAGTCGGCGCGGGTTCTGCCGGATCTGGTCAGGCCGCGTTCGACGGCGGGGAGCAGGACCTCGGTCAGGTGTTTGACGGTTGAAAAGGGCGGGGCGATAACGCCATCGGCGATTTCGCCGGCGAGTTCGGCCATTTTGGGGCCGACCGCGGCCAGGAAGATGCGGGGTGGGCCGTAGGGGTTGGGGGGTGGGCTGACGTAGGGCGGCATGAGGGTGTGCGTGTAGAACTGGCCGCGAAAGTTGAGGGGGCGGTGGGTGTTCCAGCTCTTCCAGATCGCTCGCAGCGCCCCGACGTACTCGCGCATCCGTCCCAGTGGCCGGTCGGAGGGCATCGAGAAGCGGTTGGCGACGTGGCTCTGGTGCTGGGGGCCCAGGCCGAGGATGAAGCGGCCCTTGGTCAGGGCTTGCAGGTCGTGGGCGGCGTAGGCGAGGGTCATCGGGCTGCGGGACAGGGCGACTGTGACGGAGGTGCCGAGGGCGATGGTTGTCGTCGCGGCCGCGGCGTAGGCGAGGGGCAGGAAGGGGTCGTGCAGTCGTTCGACGGACCAGAAGCCGCCCGCGCCCGCGCTTTCGCACGCGGCGGCGTCCGCGGCGATCGTGTCGGCGGAGAATTCGGTGAAGGACTCCGGGTCGATCAGCCTGTCGATGCTGGGATTCATGAATTCACCGTTCCTTCAAGCTGTTCGCCGAGATGTGCGGCCAGTTCCGCGACAGTGGGGTAATCGAAGATCAGGGTCGAGGGGAGGGTGAGGCCGGTGACGATTTTCAATCTGTTGCGGAATTCGATGGCGGTGAGAGAATCCAGGCCGAGCTCGCTGAAGTGGATGTTTCGCTCCGTATCGACTTCCTCGGGGCGGTAGCCGAGTACGCCCGAGACGGAATCCAGGACCACGTCCAGGAGGGCGCGCTCGCGTTCTTCGCCGCTGTGGCCGCGGATCTCGGCGGCGAAGGTTTGCTCGGTGTCAGCGCGGTTCGTCTTGGCAGACACCAGGTTTCGCTTCGAGAGCCGCACCGGGGCCAGGGTGGCGTCGTCGGAGCGCAAGGCCAGGTCGAACAGGTGCAGTCCCTCGGCTTCGGTCAGAGCCTCGATTCCAAGCCGTTTCATGCGCAGCAGGTCGCTCTCGCGCAGATGTCCTGTCATGCCGCCGGATTGCTTCCACAGCCCCCACGCCAGGGAGGTGACCTTGCGGCCACGCATCTGCCCGTATTCGGCCAGGCCGTCCAGGAATGCATTGGCGGCTGCGTAATTCGCCTGTCCTGCGCCACCGAGAACGCCGGCGATCGAGGAGAACAGGACGAAGGCCGACAGGTCGTAGTCGGCGGTTGATTCGAAGAGGTTCATGGCGGCGTCGACCTTGGGGCGGAACACGGTTGCGATATCGGCGGCGGACATCGATTCGATCGCGCTGTCGGCCAGTACGCCTGCCGCATGCACTATTCCCTGCAGGGGATATGCCGCGGGAATGGTGTCGAGCAGCGCGCGCACCGCGCCACGGTCCGCGATATCGCAGGCCACGACCTCGACCGCTGTGGCACCGGCCGCCAGTAGTTCCCGCTTCAGATCGATTGCGCCGGGAGCCGTGAGTCCGGCACGGCTTACGAGCAGCAGGCTCGGCGTCCGGTATTTCTCGACCAGATGGCGGGCGACGGCAGCGCCCAGTGCGCCGGTGCCGCCGGTGATCAGCACGGTGCCGGCGAAACCGTCGAATTCGGTGAGGGAGGGCTGCGCGTTGATCAGTCGCGGCGCGTACGCGCGTCCATCGCGGATGGCGATCTGTGATTCCCCGCAAGCCACGGCGTCGACGAGCGCTCTGAGCGAGTCATAGTTTCCGTCGGTGTCTACGAGCACCATTGAATCGGGATGTTCGGTTTGCGCGGACCGCACCAGGCCCCAGACTGCGGCGGCCGCGAGGTCGAGTTCCTCGGAACCGTTCACCGATACCGCGTTTTCGGTGAGGATTATCAGCCGGGACCGGTTCGGCCGTGCGACCGAATTCCATTCCTGCACCAAATCCAGGACGCGGCAGGAGATCTCGAATGCGGAGCCGGCTGTCCCGTTCGCGTGACGCTTTGATCTGACGGTTCGGACGACCCGCGTTCCCGAATCACTGTCGCCGGCGATCTCCGCGACACTCTCCACGGAGAACCGGCAGAAGATATCCGCTCTGTCGAGCACGGCGTAAAGGTCGGTGCCGTCGACGACCCATTCACTCGCCAGGTCTTCGCCGGGCTGTGCATCCAGTTCCCGCCAGTCGAGGGTGTACAGCGAATCCGTTGTGGGACCGCCGGCCCGAGTCATGAGATTCCCGACCGTGCCGACCACGCGTCCGTCGAGGTCGCTGAGTGCGAGAGTCCACGAGTCCGCGCCGGCCTTGCGGCCGTGGACGCGCACGGCGGACGGCCCGGTGGTGCGCAGGCTCAGGTCACTCCAGGAGTACGGGAGGCCGATCTCGCCTCCCGGGCGGTCGCCGATCGCCAGGGAGTGAATCGCGGCATCCAGCAGCGCGGGATGAACAGCGAAACCGCTTGCCTCCCCTAGGACCACGTCGGGCAGCTGTACTTCCGCGAAGACCTCCTCCCCCACCCGCCATGCGGCTCGAACGCCACGGAACGCAGGGCCGTAGTCGATCTTGTTGTCCGCGAGCCGGCGGTAGCCGTCG
The DNA here is from genome assembly GCF_013744875.1 of Nocardia huaxiensis. Lineage (NCBI taxonomy): Bacteria > Bacillati > Actinomycetota > Actinomycetes > Mycobacteriales > Nocardiaceae > Nocardia > Nocardia huaxiensis. The sequence goes on along the minus strand of NZ_CP059399.1, from coordinate 4,899,743 downwards.
GCCACATCGACCTCGCTCGCGCCGGCGGGCAGCTCGTTCACCGACGATTCGTGCGACACCGGTATCAGAGCCAGCGTGCCCTGCCCGTGCAGGACGCGGGGCGCGTCGCCCGTGCGCGAGGTGATCGAGATGGCGTGTGCCCCAGCAGTATCGGCAGCGGAGACACGTACCTGTAGCGAAACGCCGCCGTGCTCGGGTATCACCAATGGTGCGACCAGCGTCAGCTCACGCACTCCGCCGCACCCGACCTCTCGTGCGGCTCGCAATGCCAGTTCGGCGAATGCGCTGCCGGGCAACAACACCGCACCGTCCACGGCGTGATCGGCCAGCCAGGGATGGGTCCGCAGGGACACGCGCCCGGTGAACACCCAGCCCTCGTCCTCGGCCAGCTCCACCACCGCACCCAGCAGCGGATGTCTGGCGTCTCCGAGGCCGAGACTCGCCGCATCACCTGCGGCGGTGTCGGTTTCGAGCCAGTACCGCTGCCGCTGAAACGCATAGGTCGGCAGGTCCACCCGGCGGCCGCCACGACCCCGCAGCACCGATGGCCAGTCCACGCCACCGCCGGACACCTCGATTTGGGCGAGGGTCGCGAGCACGGTGGCCGATTCGCTGTGCCCCGGCCGCAGGGCGGACACCGTCACCAGATCCTGTCGATTCACGGCCTGTTCGATCAGCGCGGACAGACCGCCCGCCGGACCCAGCTCGACGAAGCGGGTCACGCCCAGCGCGCCCAGCGATTCGATGCCGTCCGCGAACCGCACCGTGTCACGCACATGGTCGACCCAGTGTGCGGGCGTGCGCAGCGACTCGTCCGCGAGGGCGCCGGTGCGGGTGGACACGATCGGAATGCGCGGCTCGGCGTAGGCGATACCCTGTGCGACAGTGGCGAATTCGTCCAGCATGGGCGTCATGAGCGGCGAGTGGAACGCATGCGACACGGTCAATTGTTTCGTCCGCCGCCCCTGCGCCCGCAGTGTCTCGACGATCTTCGCGATCGCTTCCCCGGCACCGGACACGACCACCGAATCCGGTCCGTTGACGGCGGCCACCCCGCAGTCGTCGGTCAGCAGCGCCAGCACCTCCGCTTCGCCGACCTGCACTGCCGCCATCACACCGCCCGCCGGCAGGGCGTCCATGAGACGGCCGCGCGCGGCCACGAGTGTGGCGGCGTCCTCGAGCGACCACACGCCCGAGACATACGCGGCGGCCAGTTCACCGATCGAGTGCCCGGCAACGAAGTCTGGATGCACACCCCAGCCGGCCAGCAGCCGGAAGAGTGCGACCTCCACGGCGAACAGTGCCGCCTGCGTGAAACCGGTTCTGTTCAAGAGTGTTTCGTCGTCACCCCACATGATCGACCGGAGTGAGCAGCCCAGTCGCGTGTCCAATGCCGCTGCGACCCTGTCCAATTCGCTAGCGAACTCCGGAAATGCCTCGTAGAGTTCGCGTCCCATGCCGAGCCACTGCGCGCCCTGCCCCGGGAACACGAACGCCGTCCCACCGGCTCCGGCCACCCCTTCGGCCACACCGGACGCCGGCTCCGCACCGGCTACGGCCTGAAGACCCGAGACGAGCCCGTCCCGATCGGCAGCCGTCACCACCGCGCGATGTTCGAACCGCGAACGCGTATCCACCAGTGCGGCAGCCACATCGAACACATCCACCGACGGGTGGTCGGCAATGAACCGCGCCAGGGCGCGCGCCTGCCCTGCCAGTGCGTCCCGGCTGCGCGCGGACAGCACCCATGGAACCGGCATGTCGAGCGGAGCCGATGACACCGCAGCAGCCGCCTCGACCACCGGCGCTTGTTCGAGCACCACATGCGCATTGGTCCCGCTCACACCGAAACTCGACACCGCCGCCCGCCGCGGCCGATCCACCTCCGGCCACGGCACTGCCTCGGTCACCAGCTCGACAGCACCCGCCGTCCAATCCACGTGCGGCGTCGGCTCATCGACATGCAGGGTCGGTGGCACCACCCCGTGCCGCAGGGCCATGACCATCTTGATCACACCGGCCACTCCCGCCGCCGCCTGGGTATGACCGATATTCGACTTGAGCGAGCCCAGCAGCAGCGGCGAACGCCGGTCCTGGCCGTAGGTGGCCAGCAGGGCCTGCGCCTCGATCGGATCACCCAGCGTGGTGCCGGTTCCGTGCGCCTCGACCACGTCGACCTCGGCGGGCGACACGCGCGCGTTCGCCAGTGCCCGCCGAATCACGCGCTGCTGCGAGGGACCGTTGGGCGCGGACAGTCCGTTGGACGCGCCGTCCTGGTTCACCGCCGACCCGCGCACCACCGCCAGCACCTCGTGGCCACGCCGCAGCGCCTCGGACAGCCGGGTCACCACCAGCACGCCCGCGCCCTCGGCCCATCCGGTCCCGTCCGCGGACGCGGCGAACGCCCGGCACCGGCCATCGGCCGAAAGCCCGCGCTGCCGGGAGAATTCCACGAAGTTCACCGGTGTCGACATCACCGTCACACCGGCGACCAGCGCGAGCCCGCACTCCCCCGACCGGAGCGCGGACACCGCCTGATGCAGGGCCACCAGCGACGATGAGCACGCGGTGTCCACCGACACCGCGGGCCCTTCCAGCCCCAGCACATAGGACACGCGCCCGGAGGCGACGCTGCCGGCGCTGCCGAAACCGAGGTAGCCCTCGACCTCGCGCGGCACCTCCCGCATGCGGCCCGCGTAGTCGTGGTACATGACGCCGGTGTAGACACCGGTATCGCTGCCCCGCAACGATTTCGGGTCGATCCCGGCCCGCTCGAGCGCCTCCCACGAGACCTCCAGCAGCAGCCGCTGCTGCGGATCCATCGCGAGGGCTTCGCGCGGGCTGATCCCGAAGAATCCGGCGTCGAATTCGGCTGCGTCGTACAGGAATCCGCCCGACCGCGTGTAGGTCCGCCCGGCAGCGGCCGGGTCCGGATCGTACAGCCCGTCCACGTCCCAGCCGCGATCGCCCGGGAACTCGCCGATCACGTCCCGCGCGTCGGCGACCAGCTCCCACAGCTGCTCGGGCGAGGTGACCCCGCCCGGAAAGCGGCATCCCATCCCCACGATCGCAATCGGTTCGGACGCAGCCGATTCCAGCTCTCGATGGTCACGGCGGGTCTTCTGCAACTCCGCGGTCACCCACCGCAGGTTCTCCAGCATCTTCTCGTTACTCATGGACATTCCTCAGCTCTGTGTTGATGAATTCCAGCAACTCGTCCTCCGACGCCGATTCGACATCCATCTCGCCCACCGCGGCGGTGCTGTCGGTCGTCGCGTCTCGATAGCGGAGCAGGAGGTCTTCCAGCCGTTTGACCATGGTTCGGGCGGATTCATCGGTCGGTGCGGCGTCGAAGTACCGCTCCATTTCCCTGAGCGCGCCGTCGACGCCCTGCGTATCGGCCTTCGCCAGGACGGCCACCCGCAGGTGCTCGGCGAGCGCCGCGGGGGTCGGATAGTCGAAAAGGAGGGTGGCCGAAAGCGTCAGTCCCGTCACGATTTTGAGGCGGTTGCGCACCTCGACCGCGGTGAGCGAATCGAAGCCGAGATCGCGGAAGTTCTGCTCGCCGTCGACGGTGGCGACATCGCTGTGCCCGAGGACGGCGGCGATCTGCTGGCGCACCAGCGCGCTGATCACCTGCCGCTGTTCGGATTCGGGCAGCCCTGCCAGGCGTTGCGCCACATCTGCCTCGACGGGCCCGGCACTCCGCGAAACCCGTGTGCCGCCTGTGGAAATCAGGCTGCGCAGTAGCGCCGGCACACCGGCCGAATCGGCCTGAGCGCGCAGGGCGCCGAGGTCCAGGCGGGCGGTCAGCGTGTTCGCCCCGCCCTCGGCCAGGGCCAGATCGAACAGCTCGAGCGCTTGCTCCGATGACATCGGCGCCAGCCCGCCCCGGGCCAGGCGGGCGGCGTCGGCCGTGCCGAGATGTCCTGTCATGCCACTGGATTGGGCCCACAGACCCCACGCCAGGGATTGCGCCGGCAGCCCGATGCCACGCCGGTACACCGCGAAGGCGTCGAGGAAGGCGTTGGCGGCCGCGTAGTTCGCCTGCCCGGGAGTCCCGAAAACGCCTGCGGCCGAGGAGAACAGCACGAACGCCGACACCGGGCGCCCGAGCGTGGCTTCGTGCAGATGCAGCGCGGCATCGACTTTCGGTGCCAGCACCGTGTCGAGGCGCTGCGGGGTCAATGATCCGATCACGCCGTCGTCGAGGACGCCGGCGGCGTGAATCACCGCCAGCGTCCGGTCGATTCCGATGTGTGCGAACAGCTCACCGACGGCCGCGCGATCGGCGAGATCGGCGGCCACCACGGTCACGGACGCGCCCAGTTCGGTCAGCTCGGCGACCAGCTCTCGCGCACCCGGCGCCTCGGGTCCCCGGCGGCTGGTCAGGACCAATTGCCGTACCCCGTGCTCGACGATCAGGTGACGCGCCAGCAGCGCACCCACTGTGCCGGTGCCACCGGTGATCACGACGGTGTCCGCGGCCGACAGGGCCGTCGAGGACCGCGCCGAGGCGGTGACGCGCCGGAGCCGGGCGGCATGCAGCGTGCCCGCCCGCACCACCACCTGCGGTTCGCCCGAAGCCAGCACGGCGGCGGCGTCGAACTCCCCCTCGGCATCGGCCAGCACGATCCGGCCCGGGTCCTCCGCCTGCGCCGAACGCACCAGCCCCCACACCGCCGCGCCCGCGGGCGAGGTGAGGTCCTCCCCGGCGAGCGCGACCGCGCCGCGGGTGCGCACCAGCAGGGTCGAGGATCGATAGCGGTCCTGCGAAAGCCATTGCCGCACAGCGGACAGCACCTCGGCGAGCAGGTCGCGGACCGCGTCGGCTGCCCCGGCGCCGCAGTCGAGAACGACGATGTCGGGCATCGTCCGTTCGGGGTCGAGCTCGGCCCACGACCCGGTCGACACCGGCAGCGGTTCGGCCGCGACCGGCGACCACTCGACGCGGAACAGTCCGTCGCGATTGGCGCTCGACAGCTCCTGCGCCGACATCGCACGCATGGTCAGCGACTCGGCCGCGAACACCGGCCGCCCAGCGGTGTCGACGACCTCCACCGAGACGGCGCCGGGGCCGGTCGAGGCGATCCGAGCCCGCACCGCCCCGGCACCGGCCTGTCGCAGCGACACCCCGCTCCAGGCGAACGGCAGCACCAGGCCCTCGGCGAACTCGCCCAGGAAGACCGCGTGCAACACCACATCCAGCAGGGCCGGGTGGATCCCGTACTCGCCGGCGGGTGCGGGTTCGGGCAGGACCGCGTCGACGAAGACTTCCGCGCCGCGGCGGAACGCCGCGCGCAGGCCCCGGAAGACCGGGCCGTAGCCATAGCCCAGATCCGAGAGCCGGTCGTACACACCGTCGAGATCGATGGCGGTGGCGTCGGCGGGTGGCCAGGGGACCGCGGGTTCGGACGTCACCGGGACCGTCGCCAGTGTGCCCTGTCCGTGCAGTACCCGGGTTCCGGACTCATCCCGCGACATGATCGAAATCGTGTGGGCCCCGGTCTCATCGGCGGCCGACACCCGAACCTGCAGTGATACCGCGCCGTGCTCGGGCAATACCAGGGGCGACAGCAGGGTGAGCTCGCGCACACCGCCGCAGCCGATTTCGCCGGCGGCCCGCACGGCCAGTTCCACGAAGGCGGTGCCGGGCAGCAGCGCCACCCCGGCCACCGTGTGGTCGGCCAGCCAGGGGTGGGTGCGCAGCGACAATCGGCCGGTGAACACCCAGCCGTCGTGCTCGGGCAGTTCGACCACCGCGCTCAGCAGCGGATGCGCGGCGTCATCGAGCCCGAAGCCGGTCACGTCGCCGCCGGCGATGTCGGGTTCGAGCCAATACCGCTGCCGCTGAAAGGCATACGTGGGCAGATCCACGCTGTGAGCACCACGCTCCGGCAGCGTCCGCGACCACTCCACCGCACCACCGGAGACGAACACTCGCGCCAGCGCGGCCGAGAAATCCGTCAGCGTGCCGTGATCACGGCGCAAGGATCCGACGATCACCGCCTCCGCGCCCCGGTCACCGGCTTCCTCACAGGTGCCCTGCAGTCCGATGGTCAGCACCGGATGCGGGCTCACCTCGATGAACACGCTGTGCCCGGTCTCCAGCAACAGTCGCGTGGTCTGCTCCAGGCGGACCGTCTCGCGCAGGTTCGCGTACCAGTAGGCGGCGTCCAGGTCCTTGGTATCAGCTTGTGCGGCGGTCACCGTGGAGTAGAACGGGATGTTCGCGGAGCGCGGCGCGATATCGGCGAGTTCGCTCAGCAGCGTCTCGCGCAGCACCTCCACCATCGGCGAGTGCGAGGCATAGTCCACCGCGATCCTGCGCACTTGCACGCCGTCGCTCTCGCAGGCGCGCAGGAACCCGTCCAGCGCACCGGCCGCACCGGACACCACCACCGACCCCGGGCCATTGACCGCGGCGACCCCCAGTCCGGGGTCCGCGTCCGCCAGTCGGGCGCGGACCGCGTCCACGGGCAGCGACACCGTGGCCATGCCGCCACCGCCGGCCAGCTCCCGCAGCACCAGCCTGCTGCGGCACACCACCACCCGGGCCGCGTCCTGCAGCGACAGGCCACCGGCAATGTGGGCCGCGGCGATCTCGCCCTGCGAATGCCCCACCACCGCAGCGGGTTCCACGCCCATCGACTGCCACAGCCGCGCCAGCGACACCATCACCGCGAACAGCACCGGCTGCACCACATCGACGCGATCCAGCGGTGGCGCGCCCGGGGCCTCCCGCAGCACCTGCGACAGCGACCAATCCACCAGCGGCGCGAACGCCTGTTCGCAGTCGCCGATCGCCTGGGCGAATACCGGTGCGGTGTCGAGCAATTCGCGTCCCATGCCGAGCCACTGCGCGCCCTGCCCCGGAAACACGAAGACGGTCTTGCCGTTTCCGGCCACCCCCTCGACGACTCCGGGCGCCGACCGTGAATCTGCCACCGCCGCCACGCCCGAGACGAGTTCGTCCAGGTTCGTGCCGATCACCACCGCGCGATGCTCGAATCGCGACCTGGTCCGCAGCAGCGCCGACGCCACCGCCGCCACATCCGCGGACGGGTTCGCGGCGGCGAATCGCGACAGCGCGTGTGCCTGCGCCGCCAAGGCTTCCCGGCTCCGCGCGGACAGCACCCACGGCACCGAACCGCTGGCCGGATTCGAGGTCTCCGCCTCCACCGGGTCCGGGGCGGGGGCCTGCTCGAGGATCACATGCGCATTGGTGCCGCTCACCCCGAAACTCGACACCGCCGCCCGCCGCAGCCGTCCGGTCTCCGGCCACGCCCGCTGCTCGGCGAGCAGCTCGACCGCCCCGGCCGACCAATCCACGTGTGGTGTGGGCGCGTCGATGTGCAAGGTCTTGGGCGCCACGCCGTGCCGCATGGCCAGCACCATCTTGATCACACCGGCGACACCGGCGGCCGCCTGGGTGTGACCGATATTCGACTTCAGCGACCCCAGCAGCAGCGGTCCGCCCGCGCCCCGGTCCTGACCGTAGGTGGCCAGCAGGGCCTGCGCCTCGATGGGATCGCCGAGTCTGGTCCCGGTTCCGTGCGCTTCGACCACGTCGACGTCGCTCGCCGCGAGTCGCGCGTTCGCCAGCGCCTGCCGGATGACCCGCTGCTGCGCGGGACCGTTCGGTGCGGTGAAACCGTTCGACGCGCCATCCTGATTCACGGCCGAGCCCCGGACCACGGCCAGCACCCGGTGTCCGCGCCGCACCGCCGCGGACAGTCGTTCGACCACCAGCACGCCGACGCCCTCCGCCCAGCCGGTGCCATCGGCGGACGCCGCGAACGACTTGCACCGGCCGTCGGCCGAGAGTCCACGCTGCCGGGAGAATTCCACGAACACCGCGGGGGTCGACATCACCGTGACTCCGGCGACCAGCGCCAGCCCGCACTCCCCCGAGCGCACCGCGGCCACCGCCTGATGCAGGGCCACCAGCGACGAGGAGCACGCGGTATCCACCGTCACCGCGGGGCCTTCCAGGCCCAGCGCGTAGGACACCCGGCCCGATCCCGCGCTGGCCGCGCCTCCGGTGAGCCGATAGCCCTCGACGTCCCCCACGCCGGTCGAGTGGTAGCCGTATCCGGCCATCAGACCGGTGTAGACGCCGGTGTCGCTGCCCCGCAATGATTTCGGGTCGATCCCCGCCCTCTCCAGGGCCTCCCACGACACCTCCAGCAACAGCCGCTGCTGTGGATCCATGGCCAAGCTCTCGCGCGGACTGATGCCGAAGAACCCGGCATCGAAATCCGCCGCGTCGTACAGGAATCCGCCCGACCGCGTGTAGGACTTGCCGGTGGCCTCGGGGTCGGGGTCGAACAGGCCGTCCAGGTCCCAGCCGCGGTCGTGCGGGAAGTCGCCGATCACGTCCCGCGCTCCGGCGACGAGGTCCCACAGCTCCTCCGGGGAACCCACACCCCCCGGGAATCGGCACCCCATGCCCACAATGGCGACCGGCTCGGCGGCGGCCGATTCCAGCTCGCGGTTCTCGCGTCGCGCCTTCTGCAGCTCCGCGGTGACCCACCGCAGATTCTCCAGCATCTTGTCGCTACTCATGGAAGTTCCTAAGCTCTGGGTTGATGGGTCCGGGGCGGCGCCGTCCGCCGGGCCGCCCGCCCGCAGGTGTTCGGCCAAGGCCGCGGGGGTGGGATAGTCGAAGACGACGGTGCTCGAAACCCTGGTTCCGAGAATCGAATTCAGCCGGGTGGCGAGCTCGACGGACATGGCCGAGCTGACGCCGATATCGCCGAACTTCGCATCGAGGTGCACCAGCGGTGATTTCGCTGCGCCGACCAGTGCTGAGATCTGGGAGAGCAGAACATCTTCGACGCGCTGCGCGCTGACGTCGTGGGCCGGCGGGATGGACGAATCGGGAAGCCCCGCCGCCGAGGGCCACAGTGCCTGATGCTGAAAGGCGTACGACGGCAGCCGGACTCGGTGCCGGGGAGCATTCCGCAGGGGACCGGCCGGCCAGTCCACCTGTCCGCCTTGCAGGTGGAACCGTACGGCGGATGCGGTCAGGCGTCCGAGGTCGCCCTGGTCGCGCGCCAAAGTGCCGGTGACACCGGCTCGTTCGTGCCGAAACGTCACGGTCTCCGAGATGCTCGAGATCAGCACCGGGTGCGGACTCACCTCGAGGAAGTGCCGATACCCGGATCGAACGAGGTCCTCCACGGCCTGCTGGAATCGCACCTGTTCGCGCAGATTCCGATACCAGTATTCGGCGGTCAGCCGGTCGCCCGGAATCCAGCCGGGGTCCACCGTCGAGTACATCGGGATATCGCCCGCCGTCGGGGCGATGCCGCCGAGCTCGGCCAGCATCGGATCGGCCAGGCCCGCAACATGATCACTGTGCGATGCCCGCGACACAGCAATCCAGCGGGCACGGATTCCGGCAGCCTCGAGCGTCGCCGCGATGGCGGACAGGCGTTGCCGGTCGCCACTGAGAACGACAGCGCTCGGGCTGTTGGCGGCCGCGACGGAGACACCCGCGACGAGGTCCGCGGCCACACCCCGCACCGTCTCGACCGGCGCCTGCACCGAGAGCATGCCGCCCTCGGTTTCGACGGTCTCCATCAACCGTGAGCGGACGCAGATGACGGCCATCGCATCGTCGAGGGTCAGGCATCCGGCGATATACGCGGCGGCCACCTCTCCTTGCGAATGCCCTACGACGGCTGCGGGTTTCACACCCCAGGACGCCCACAGCCGGGCGAGGCCGGCCATCACCGCGAACAGGACCGGTTGTACGACGCTGATGCGCTCCGGGTCTGCCGCGCCGTCGGCCCGCCGCAGTACCTCGGCGATCGACCAGCCGAACCGGCTTCGGACGGCGCGGTCGCAGTCCTCGATCTCGGCCCGGAACACCGGGCTCTCCGCGAGGAGGGCCTCCCCCATGCCCAGCCACTGCCCGCCCTGCCCGGGGAAGACGAAGACTGTGCCCCTGGGGGATTCGACGGCGCGGCCGATGTCCGAGTGCTCCCCCGGGACGCCCGCGGCGATCTCCGCGAGACCCGCGCGGACCCCATCGCGGGTCGGGCTCGATATCGCGGCACGAAACGCGAAGGTTTCCCTGGTATCGACGAGAGAACCAGCCAGCGCGGACATCGACAAGTCCGGGCATTCGTCGAGCATGCTCGTCAATCGTGCGGCCTGCCCGCGCAGCGACGCCATCGATTTGGCGCTCAAAAGCAAGGGCACGCACGGTAATTCGGGTTCGCCGCCCGCTTCGGGGACAGCCGCCCGCGGTGACGCCTCGGCGACGAGCACATGGCAGTTCGTTCCGCCGATCCCGAAGCTGCTGACACCGGCGATGCGAGGACCGCCACGGGTCTCCCAGGCTGCGCGCCGCGTCTGGACCGCAAGCCCGTATCGCTCGAAATCGATTGCCGGATTGGGGTTCTCGAAGTTGATACTGGGCGGAAGCACCCCGTGTTCGACAGCCAGCACCGTCTTGATCAAACCCAGAATGCCCGCCGCACCCTCACAGTGCCCGATATTCGTCTTGACCGAACCGACCGCGACAGGCTGGCCCGCCGGCCGTCCCGGCCCGAAAACCGCTCCCAGCGCTCGAGCTTCCACCGGATCACCGACACGAGTTCCGGTGCCGTGCAATTCGATCAAGCCGATCGTTTCCGGTTCGACACCCGCGCGCCGGAGTGCGTCCCGGATGACGCTCGCCTGGGAATCGGCGGCGGGCTCGGTCAGCAGCGGGGAGGCCCCGTCATTGTTGACGGCGCTGCCGGGCAGCACCGCATAGATGTGGTCGCCGTCGGCCAGCGCCTGGTCGAGGGCCTTGAGCATGACGAATCCGCCGCCTTCACCTCGCACGATGCCATTCGCGCGTGCATCGAAGGTGAAGCATTTCCCGTCCGGCGACAGCACCCCGGCGTACTTCATGGCCGTCGTCGAGTCATGCGCCAGATTCAGATGGACGCCACCGGCCAGGGCGATATCGCACTCCCCCGACCGGATGCTCTCGCCGGCCAGATGCACCGCGAGCAGTGACGACGACTGACCCGAATCAACGGTGAAACTGGGACCATTCAGGCCCAGCGCGAACGACACTCGATTCGCGATGATGCCCCGGTTGAGCCCCGTCAGCATGGTCGGATCGGCGGCCTCGCGCTCGATTCTGGCCATGACCGCGGCGAAATCACTGCTGCTCGCGCCCACATAGACGCCGGTCCGAGTCCCCCGCAAGACGGACGGTTTGACCCGCGCGTCCTCGATCGCCTCCCACGCCAGCTCCAGCATCAGCCGCTGATGCGGATCCATGATCGCGGCTTCGGCCGCCGGCAGTTCGAAGAATTCATGGTCGAACGCATGCGGTTCGGAGAAGAACGATCCGACAATGGGTTCGTCCACGTCGTAGGCGGCGCCGAGCAATCCGTATCTGGCACGCGGTATTTCACCGACAGTGGATCCGCCCTCGCACACGAGCTGCCAGAGAGCGGACGGTGAATCGACTCCGGGGACCCGGCAGGACAGCCCGACAACCGCGATTGCGTCGTACACCAGGGATCATCCCCTAATTTCCAGTGAACCAATTGAATTCGAGGTACGCCCCGCTACTGCCGCACCGCTTTCGCGGCAGTAGCGGTAAACGAATCAGGCAGCGGCGGCAGGCACCGGCAGCGTCAGCACCGCGACCGCGGCAATCGCGGCCAGCACCGCCTCGGCGATCGCGGCCACCGCCGTGGCCGGGCCGAAGCCGTGATCCGCGGCCACGGTGAAGAACAGCGCCCCCACGCCGGCCACACCGAACGCCACCGCGACCTCCTTGGTCGTGGACCACGCGCCACTGGCGGCGCCGGTCGCCGCGACGGGCACCTCGGCCAGCACGATGCCCAGCAGCGGAATCATCAACAGCGCCTGGCCGAATCCGATGACGGCCTGCACCGGCGCGATGCTCAGCGGCGTCAGCGATTCGAAGCCGGTGTTCATCTGCACCGCCATCACCAGGCATGCGGCGGTCACGAGAGCACCGCCCGCGAACAGGGCCGTCCGCCCGAACTTCGCCACCAGATGCCGCGAGACCAGCGCGCCGACCAGCAGCGCCACCGTGTACGGGCCGAGCGTCAATCCGGCCTTCACCGGGCTGTAGTGCAGGCCGTACTGCAACGCCACGGTCAACGTGAGCAGCAGCGCGCCGGAGGCCGCGAAGATCGCGAAACACACCAGCAGCCCGCGGTTCACCCCTTTCACCCGCATGAGCGACATGGGCAGCAACGGCATGTCGCCCCGTCCCTCGATGCGGCGTTCGACCACGATGAACAGCCCGATCACCGCCACCGACGCGGCCAGCAGCACCCAGCACCAGGCCGGCCAATCCTGTTCGCGCCCAACGGTCAGCGGGATCAACAGCAGCACCATTGCGCCCCCCAGCAGCGCAGCGCCGGCACCGTCGATCGTCGTCGCCTGCGGCGCGCGCGTCTCGGGAAGAACCTTCCGGGCCGCCAGCACGCCGGCGATGCCGAACGGAATATTGATCAGGAAGGCGAATCGCCACGACAGCCCGAAGATATCCGCGGAAATCAGCAGCCCACCCAGTATCTGGCCGACCGCCGCGGAAATGCCATTGGCCATGCCGAACAGGCCGAGCACCTTCTGTCGTGATTCCCCGTGATACAGCACCTGGATCATGGACAGGGTCTGCGGCACCATCAGCGCTCCGGCCGCGCCCTGTGCGACCCGCGCCGCGATCAGCACCTCCACCGAGGTCGCCACGCCACACACCGTGGAGGCCACGACGAAACCGGCCATGCCGATGATGAATACCCGGCGACGCCCGAAGATGTCACCGAGGCGACCGCCGATGACCAGCAGGCACGCGAACGCGACGATATACCCGGCGATCACCAATTCCAGCGCGGCGGTACCGGCGTGCAGGGTCGAACTCAGCGTCGGCAGCGCCACATTGACGACGAAGGTATCGAGAATATTGAGCATGGTGCCGCCCAAGATGATGGGCAGCAGCCAGCGACTCGGCGCGGTCGGCGATTCCGCCGACCGTTGCGTATCGATTGTGGACATTCCGATCCTTCACTCTCACTTGTCATTCGGTCTCCGGTACGAGTGGCTAGCCACATACCTGAGCGATCAGGCGGAGCACATTCGCTCCGTTGAATTTGCCGATCGATTCCTCGGCCCAGCCGCGCCGCCGCAGTTCGGCTTCCAGCAGCGGCAGCCCGGCGGGCCCCTCGAGCCCGGCAATGGTTTCGATCGGGTCGAAATCGTCGAATCCCGGACCGACGGTGGCGGGTGCGATTTCGGCGAACACCTCGGCGACGAAATCCGGGCCTATTCCGACATGGTCGATTCCGGCGATCGCGGTCACGTGGTCGACCTGGTCGGCGAGGTCGGCGACGGTGGCGTTCCGCATCGCGACGAAAGAAGCCATGTAGTTGACGCACACCACGCCTCCCGCGGCCGACACCGCGCGCAATTGCGCATCGGTGAGATTGCGGTGATGCGGGCGCAGCGCGTGCGCGGCCGAATGGCTGGCGATGACCGGTTGCGTCGACAGCTCGAGCACATCGTCCACGCCGCGCTCGTTGAGGTGGGAGATGTCGAAGAGCATGCCCAGCGCTTCGATCTCCCGCAGGGCCTCCACGCCCAGCGCGCTCAGCCCCGCGTTCGAGGCGGGCTCGTCGCTGGCGTCGGCGAAAGCGTTGCGTCCCATGTGAACCAGCGAGACCATCCGGACGCCGAGGCGATGGACCTGTCCCAGCAGGGCCAGGTCGGGAGCCAGCGGACCGCACCCCTCGATGGCGAGCAACAGCGCGATACGACCGCTGTGCTGCGCCGCGTCGACCTCCGCGCGCGTGGTGCACAGCCGGACCTGATCGGAGTTCTGCTCGGCGATCACATGCGCCGCTTCGATCATGCGCAGCGTTTCGCGCAGTGCGGACTCGGCGTAGAGCTTGTGGTCGACATAGACCGACAGCACCTGGACGGTGACTCCGCCGCGGCGCAGTTGCGGCAGCCAGTTTTCCCGGAAGTAGCTGCCCCAGCGCTCGCGCGGGCGTTTGACGACGAGCATCAGCAGATCGTTGTGCGCATCGACCAGGACCGGTCTCACGGTCGTATGAGGTTGTGCGACAGATTTTTTCACGGCCGCTCAGCCCCACAGTTCCGGTGTGGGCGGCGCCAGGGTGCCGTTGCGGTAGCCGATGGCCGGCTGCACGTCCTCGTCCATCCACAGGTGGTTGTCGAGATCGATCCATTCGGCGAACTGCGCGGCATGCATCCCGACCGCGGTCGACAGCGACGACGCGGGCAGGCACCCCACCATGACCCGCAGCCCGAGATCCTTGGCGACCTCGATGCACGACAGCGCGGCGGTGAGGCCCCCGCACTTGTCCAGCTTGATGTTCACCCCGTCGTAGTAGCGGCGCACCCGTTCGAAATCCGAACCGTCGGAAAAGGATTCGTCGGCCACGACCGGGATCGGCGACTGGATCGACGGCAGCAGATGCTCCTGCGCCGCGGCCAGTGGCTGCTCGACCATTTCGACCTCGGCGGCCACCAGTGCCGGGAGCAGTTCGGCGAATCGCGCTGCCGTCCAACCGCCATTGACATCCACCGTCAGGCGCGCGTCGGGGCGATGCGCCCGCACCAGTTCCAGACGGTCCGCGTCGTCGTCGGCCCCGAGTTTGAGTTTGAGCAGCGGATGATCCCGGGTCTGCGCCAAATCCGCTGCGACAGTGTCGAGATCGCCCATCGCGACGGTGGTCATGACGGTCAGCGCGGGCGGTGCGGGGATCCCGAGCAGCTCGGCGACGGTGATCTGCTCGCGCTCGGCGCGCAAGTCGAGCCAGGCGGCCTCGAGAGCATTGCGGGCCGGCTTGTCGTTCATCCGGAAGATGGCCGTGTCGACCGATCCGCCGGCATTGACGAAGTCCTTGGCGCGCAAGAGCTCTCGCGTGGTGGACGAGGAGTCGCTGACGAAGAAGCTCTCGAACGGCGACCCCTCGCCGCGGCCGCGGTGCCGGCCGTCGTCCAGATACGCCCGCGCGAGCGTGCAGGTGCGGTCCACCGCGCGGGCGTACCGGTAGGTCCTGGCCAGGGGAACGGTGTCCACGTCGGCGGACATGAACAGCGTGGTGGCGCGCAACATCAGTTCGCCTTTCGGGTGTCGAGATCGAACAGCGATTGCTCGCGCACCAGCCGGCACACCCGCCGGCTGTCGCGATGCAGATCGAGCTCGTTGTCCGACTGCAGGTAGATGAATCCGCCGCGGCCGGTGGTGTCCTGCGAGCGGCCGACCTGATCGCCGATCGCCGGCAGCCCGTAGCAGCCGGCGAGGGAGGAGATGCCGGCGAGCTGAGACAGCCCGGCGTCGCCGGTGATTCGGCCCTCGGTGTCGAAATGCACCCACACGATGGCCAGGCCGGTGCGCGGTTGCTGCACACTGCCCGACAGTTTCGCGAATTCCTCCGGCGCGCACAGCGCCATGGCGGTCAGTTCCACCTGCGTGTACGGCAGTGACCGTTTGAACGGCTCGTCCTCGATGGTGGCGCCCATGAGGCGGGCTCCGGTCTCGATCATGCTGGGCCCGTGCTCGGTCAGTTTCAGCTCGGTGTGCGAAGGGCCGTTGTGGATTCCGAGCGCGGTCAGCGCGGCATTGTTGTACGCGACGAGTTCGTCGAATTTCTCGAACGAGCGCGACAGCAGGGTGTGCTGGAGCATGCGAATGCCCTTGCCCGGCGTCCGTTCGAAGTCGAACTGCCAGACATCGCTGGTGGTGTGCGTGCCACCGTGGCTGACACTGTTGACGACATAGATCGGCCCGTCCAGATAGGTCTGGGCGAGCACATCGACATTGAGCACATCCAGGAAGTTCCGTTTGCCGACAATCGTGTCCGTCGCCTCGCGAATCTGGGCGATATCGCGGCAGAAGAACACGTCCTCGGACGAGGTCGACATGACCGGTTTGATCACGATCGGCCACTGCCGCTGTGCCTGCGCCCAGCGGTGGATCTCCTCGGCATCCGCGGAACGCACCTGCCCGACCACCCGCAACCCGCAGCGGCGCAGCTGTTCGATCATCTCGTACTTGTCGCGCCGCGCCCGGCTCGATTCCGTTGTGTTCCAGTCGATTCCGAGCCGCCGACAGAGCTCGTCCGCGAAGAGCACCCCGGATTCGGCGCCGGCGATGACCCGCTCCACCCCGAGCTCGCGCAGGTGCGCCGCCATGGAGTCGGCGGCGGCGTACGGCAGGGATTTGTTCGCGCCGTGCGCGTCTCGGGTCCGCTCGAGAATCTTGGGCGGCTCGGGGCTGCTGGGCACGTGTACGGTCGACCCGCCGAAACGGTGGATCTGCGGTGCGAGGTATCGGCCGGTGGAGTATCCGTCGACGATTGCTATCAGTGGCGACATCTGACTCAGTTCCTTGTGACCTGCGCGGTCAGTGATGAGGCGAGCGCGACTGCTTGCCGCGCGGCGGCATTGAAGTAGTTGGGTATCGCGAGGGCGTCTCCGCTCGCCGGTCCCAGGTAGTGGATCGCGGACTCGTCCCCGGGCCGGACCGCGGCGGGTGTCAGCGTGCGGGATATGCGATCGACCGCGGTCAGTCCGGTCGCGTCGATCGCCACATCGGCGACGATCGCGCCGACGTCGGAGTCGATCGATACACCGCGTGCCCCGAATTCCGGCTCGCCCAGCGTGCGCGCACAGCGCAGCTCCCCCTGTGCGGCGGCGGCCAGCAGTTCCTGCGCGACGGTCTCCGGCACCGCCGAGACATACCGGCGGACATGCTGGATGTACCAGCGCCGCAACGGCTCTCGCTGCGGCTGCGGCACCGCGGACCACACCGAGTTGGCTACGGTGACCGCATGACGGTCGATCCGCTGCCATGCGCGACTACCCGAGCGGGAATGCTCGAGATCCACGGCCAGTTGCCGGATCGGATCGGTCTGCCTGGCCGGGAACAGTGGCGCCGCGCCGTCCTGGCGGTACAGTTCCGCACGGAGCAGTCGCCGCCACCGTTGCACGCTGCCCGGCCGATCCCGGGCCGAGGGTTCCAGAACCGCTGCGGCGGTGAGGCTCTCGCTGGGCCGTTCGACCATTTCCGAGCGCACCGCCGGGAATCGCGCCGAGCGGGACAGCATGACGATCTCGCCGTCGGAATTGTGTTCTCGCACCAGGCGTGCCGAGTCGATGGCGCTCTGGCCCATGCCGAGCACGGCGATCCGGCTCGCCTTGCCGAGCCGTTCGAGGTTCCGCGACGTCTGATAGGCCGGCCACATCATTCCCGCCGAAGCCAGGCAGCGCCGTGTGGTCTGGTCGGAGGTTCGCAATCCGGTGCACACCACCGCGCGATCGACCGGAAACCGGTCTCCCGCATCGGTGGCGACGACCACGCGACCACCCTCGCGCGTGATCCGCAGGGCGCTGTCGGGCAGGTGATCGACCAGAATCCCCCGCGCCGCACAGTCATCCAGCGCGCGGCGAAACTGCGCGGACAGGTAGGCGAGAAACAACCCGCGCGGAACATAGGAATCCGCGGTGACCGCCGCCCGGTCCGTTCCCCATCGCGGCGCGTGCACCAGATCCGAACGCAGCCAACGCAAATGGTGGTCCGGGTCGTCCGGAAAGATGCTGTTGACACCGACGCTGGTATTGCACAGCAGGTATTCCTCGTCGTGATCGAAGGCGATGCCCGACCCCGGCAGCCGCGGATCGATGAGCAGTATCCGGCCCGTATTGCCCCACCCGAGGCGGGACATATTCGCCAGCAGCGCTACCCCCGCGGCGCCGCAGCCGACAATCGCAATGGATTCCATGTTCTCGAACCTTCTCTGGGCTTTCCGGCGATATATCCGCACACCGCGAGCGGGACCATGAGGAGCAACAGCACGGCCACCGGGACCGACCACGACCCGGTCGCCGCGCGCAGCGCTCCGGTCAGCACCGGCCCGGCGGCCGCGATGAGATAGCCGATGGATTGCGCCATGGCCGAGAGCCCGGTCGCTCGAACCGCCGACGCGGCACGCAGATTGATCAGCGTCAGCGCCAGCGACAGTTGCCCGCCCTGCCCCAGCCCGAGCAGCACGGCCCACACCAGCGCGCCGTGCGCGCCGCCGACCAGGACTCCGGTCAAGCCGATGACCGACAGCGCCACCATCGCGAGAGCCGCCCCGCTCTGCGCTCGCAGGCGCGTGGCCAGCGCCGGTACGACCAGCGCCGTGCCGATGCCGGCAACGCTCACCGCGGTCGAGACCAGCCCCGCCTGCTCCGCCGCGATCCCGCGCTCGCGGTACAGCGTCGGCAGCCAGGAGATGATCGAATACGCCAGCAGGGATTGAATTCCCATGAAACCGGTGATCGCCCACGCGGTCGGCGATCTCCGTAGCTCGGTATCCCATGACGCTCTCTCACTTCCGGGTGTCCCGCCGCCGCCATGGATTCGGGAGTGCAGTACGGCCACCGCGGCCAGTGCGGCGGCTGCGATCACCGCCGGCCCGGCCCACGCCAGCAAAGTCATTCGCCAGCTGTGCAGGACGTGGCGATCGAGCGGAACCGTGACGCCGGAGGCGATCCCGGCACTGGCGCTCACCAGTGCGGTCAGCACACCCGTCACGACCCCGAGCCGATGCGGGAAGAGCATCCGAATCACCACCGGCCCCAGGACATTCGCCATGGCGATGCCCGCCCCGGCGAGCAATGTCCCGAACACCAGCGCTTCCCACGCCGGTATCCCGCGCAACGCGGTGCCCGCGGCGACGACCAGCAGACAACCGGCCAGCACGGCGGGCACCGGCCGGTGGCGGACCAGGCGGAGCGTCAGTGCGCCGAACAGTCCGAAACACAGGACCGGTCCCGTGGTCAGCAGCGCTGCCGCCACGGTGCCGAGCCGGTAGTCGCGCATTATTTCGGGAAGTACCGCCGCGGCACTTCCGAATACGGATCGAAGGGTGAATCCCAGCAGTGCGATCGCGAGCAGCCCGAGCGTCAGCCGGCGGGCTGCTGGACCACGACGCATGACCACGAACAACTTCCGCCGCTGCTGGCGATGATCGCGATCTCACCGGGTTCGAGCAGGTTCAGCTCGATGATGTCGGTGATGTTCGCGAAGAGATCACCGGCGCCCAGGTGCCCGGTCCTGCCGCCGAGATGCACGATCTCGGCCCGCACCGTGTCCCGCAGTGCCGGCTGGAAGGCTCGTTCCAGCAGTCCCCGTCCGATGCGCGGCACCACGGCGATTCGAATGCGCGGATCGCCGTTCTCGATGCCCGCGTGATCGAGCGCCTGCTGCACCGATTCCACGAGCTTCTTGCGGACCGCGAGCACGAATTGCTCGACATCGATCGATGCGCAGAACGCCGTCTTCAGCCGTGTTCCGTCGATCGGCATGCGATGCCACAGCGGATGCGGCGACCAGACGTCGTCACCGCGGCACAGACCCTCGAATTCCGGTGCGGTGGCGGTGCCCACCGACAGCAGTCGCAATCTGTCGGTCTCACCGTCGCTGCGCCCCAGCACCAGGGCTCCGCCTCCGTCACCGAGCGCGCAATCGCTGTCGACTCCCCACCGATTGATCGCCGGCAGGCAGAAGCGGTCACCGCTGGTGGCCAGGGTGTAGTGCGCATCGGGGTCGGCCATCAGGTTGATGGCGCCGAGCTGGACCGCGGTCGGTCCGCCGTTCGACATCTGATGAATCCCGAACGCGGTCGCCGACGATGCTCCGACGCCATCCGCGACATAGTGCGCGGGCGACCAGAGATCGTGCCCCTGATAGAACAGCCAGGAGTGGGTGACCAGGCCGATGAGCGCGGGATCGATATTCGCGTCCTCGATCGCTCGCCGTCCCGCCAGCACCGCCATATCCGGCGCGCCCATCGTGTCCTCGGCAACGGTAACCGCTTCGATTCCAATGCGTTTCGCGTATTCCGCGGTGAGCAGTCCGGCCGCGATCGCCTCGTCGGCGGTCTGCGTCGTGTCCGGCAACCAGGCCGCTGCGCCCTTGATGCTCAGTGCCCCAACAATTTTCATTGACTATCTCATCCCATCCACCGCCCTGCGGATATGCCACAGCATAATCACGATTCTGTGGCATATTCGATCTCAACCGGCGAAGTGTGAGTCGGGTCACAATTCGGTGGACGCTGCTATTGGAACCCGCTGATCGAGCCCTCCGGAGAGGCGAATCCCCCGATGCTGTAGCATGATCGAAAGCCGAGAAGGGGAAAGTGGTGGCTTGACATGGGTGAGGGAGCAGCCTTCTCCGAACGACTCGAGTATCTGTTCCGAACGATGCCCAACGCCCAGGGCGTTCGCTACACCGCCGACGAGATCGCCCGTCGTGCAAACGATCTCGGATACCCGATCTCGGCAGTCTATGTCTCCCAGCTGCGTTCGGGCCTGAAACAGAATCCCTCCCTCAAACACGCCGCCGGCCTGGCCGCCGCCTTCGACGTCGACATCCGGTTCTTCACCGACGACGAAGCCTGGCAGCGCGGGCGCGAGGAGATCGAGTATCTGCGCCTGGCCACCGCGCCCGGCATCGAAGCGCTGGCCTTCCGCGCCATGGACCTGTCCAAGCAGTCGCTGGCCTCGCTGATCGACTACCTCAAGTTCCTGCGTGTGCAGGAGGGCCTGCCAGCCGACCCTCCGGATCTGCCCGAACCTCGGCAGTGACGGTCCGGGAGCGGAACAGGACCGCCGCCGCCAATTCATAGGCGGCATGGTGGGTCCGGTCGTACTCCACGGCGCGGATGGTGTCGTGATCCAGCCCGTGGAAGGCCGCCACCACCGGTTCGTCGCGCTGCAGCAGCCGCAGTCCGTCGCTGATCTCGATCAGCATCTCGGTGACGCGCGTTTCGGCGCGCAGGCTCGGGCGCGTCCGGAAGCGAATGTGCGGGTAGCGCTGCATCAGCCAGTGGTGCAGGGGCGCAAGCTGTTCGAGATAGGACAGCGCGACGCGGGTGCTGTGGAACGCGCCCGAGACGACCGGGCCGAAGGTTCCCGCGACCAGCAGCACGCCGACCGCCACCTGCAGCACCGTGGTGACGATCTGCGCCCAGGGTGGCGGCATGGCGGGCCACACCAGGACCACGACGATCACCCAGAGCTCGTACACGACGAACACCACGGTCATCCCCGCCAGCACGCCCAGCAGCACGCGCCGCCACGACGGTTCCTGCCGATACGCGCGGGCGGCGGCGCGGGCCAGGGGGAACACGGCGTGAATCACCATGGCCGCCTGCAGAACCCAGTAGATCCGCATATGCGGACTGTCGTCGAATTCGCGGCCGTACCCGACCCCGTGCGGTTGCTGCGGCGCGGCGGCGAACAGACCGACCAGGGCGACGACGACGGCGCCGTACGCCACCCGGGTCGCCAGTGCGCGCCGGCGCGGCGGCGGGTCGGCCGCGAGATAGTGCGCCCAGTACAGGGTGGACAGGGCCAGTGCGGACAATACGCTCAGATGACTCAGCAGGTACGCGGAGTTGACGCACACGGCCGCCAGCAGCGCTTCCGAGGTCGGCGTGATCAGCAGGTAGCTGAGACAGATCAGCCCCAGCACGGCGATCGGCGCGCGGCGCCCCTGCGCGCCCTGCGGCGGCAGCTGCCACAGCGCCGCCAGCACGCCCGCGAACAGCAGGCTCGCCACCATGGCACTGAACTGCACCATGCGCTACTCGATCCGGGTGCGTGGAAAGCCAAGGGCGGTCAGCACTTTGGCGCTCTCGCTGGTGCCGCCGTCGCTCCACAGGATGGTGCGCAGGGTGCGACGGGCGAAGGCTTCGGCTTCGCGTTCGACGCCCAGATCGAACGATGAGCGGTAGCGTCCGCGGGCGAAGTTCGCCAGGGCCCGGGGGCCGATCACCGAGCACAGCGCCAGGCCGGTGTCCATCCGGAGCTCGACGGCGGTGTGGCCGTGCAGGATATGACCGGCCTCGTGCAGCACGGTATTGATGCGGGCGATCGTCGGCAGCGCCGCGTCGTACTCGATGAGGTCTCCGCCGTCGGTCCGCACCCACCGGCCCGCGACCGACGGCGGCAATGTGGTGCTGGAGGCGATCCGGACCGGAGTCCCGCTGGCCTCGAACAGGATCCGGCTGAACTCGGACAGGGAGAACGGATGCAACTGTGCGGTATGTCGTTGCACCGCGGTCAACGTTCGGCGTTGCGCGCTTCGGGTCATGCTCGTAGTGGGGATCGCGCTGTCAGCGATTCGCCTCATTGACAGGACCAAGATCAGCTAGCTCCAGACCGTCGCTCATAGGTTCGGACAGTACCGGTTTGAACCATACGGTGTCCAAATGAAACAATATGATTTCTCAGATCGAGTAACTCGGGCGGCACAGTTCCAGATCCGTTGCGTCACTGCGTCATCCGAGCGGCGTGCCAGTCGGGCGGACCCGGCCGCCAGGTGCGGTGCACGCTCACCGAGGTGCCGTACTCCGCCGAGATGCGGTGGGCCTCGGCCAGTTTGCCGGCGTAGTCGGGATCGTCGTCGGCGAGCAGGATGCCGGTGGTGGTGCCGCTGTGCGCGATCAACACCCCGAGCGCGCCCATCTGCCGTGCGGCGCGGCGGGCCAGGTCCAGATGCGGGCGTTCGCGCAGGACCGAGTTCATGATGGCGCTGCGGGTGGCGACCTCGCCGATGCGGCGCGGGTCGCGGCGGGCCAGGGCATCGGTGAGATCGGCCAGCAGGCGGGTGTATTCGCGGCGGTCGGCGGCGGTGAAGGGTTTGTCGCGGCGGTTGAATTCGACGGTGTCGAGTTGCCCGCCCTCGTCGGCGACCACGATGGTCAGCGGCGGCAGGGCGGGCAGGCGGGCGAACAGGCGTACCTCGCGGTGGTAGAAGGCCACCGACCCCGGATACATGACGCCGTCGGAGGGTTCGATGCCGCGCAGCAGGTCTTCGATCTCGGCGGCCGCGATGGCGCGGCCCTCGGCGTCGGCGATGGCGCGGGCGGTCGCGACCAGGTCGGCCGTGGAGCTGGCCAGGCCCTTGCCCTCGGCGAGTTCGCTGATGAGGGTGAGCCGGCCGCCGCGCCGATCGAGCATGCGGGCGGCGAGGGCGCGGGATTTGGTCTTGTGCGGCGGGATGACCTCGAGATCCCCGTCGGGAGCGCCGGGTTCGAAGACGGCGACCGAACCCTGCCGGATCGGCAGGGTGACCAGGAAGTCGCGCCGATCGACCGCCGTCACGCCCTGGAGCAGTTCACCGCAGCTGCCGAAGGCGCTGCCCACCCCGATGCGCGCGAGGCCGGTCACCGATCCTCGGCTCGCGCGATGCGGCGGGCCACCACGTGCAGGCGATCACCGGTCAGGGCGGTCGATCGGGTGCCGTGGCCGGGCCAGCCGGGTTCGGTGAGCGGGCCGGGCTCGTCGAACAGCGCGAGCACTTCGAAGCCGCTGCAGTGCAACAGGTATCGCAGTTCTTCGGGGAACAGCAGCCGCCAGGCCGTCTCCTGGGCGACGGGATCGCCTCCGGGCCAGCTCCATTCGCGCCTGCGGCGCAGCAGCTGAGCGGGCAGGTCCAGCGACAGGGCCGTGCGCGAGGTGTAAGTCACGCCCTCCCAGTCGATCTCGCGCAACGATATCTCGTCGAGCAGTTCCCGCCGGCCGCGATCGGTGAGCAGGAACGCGCCATTGCGCATTTCGAGCACGAGCAGGCCGCCGGGGCGCAGGCACCGTGCGAAGCGGGTCAGCGCGGCGGCGATATCGGCGCTCGAATGCAGGTGCAGCAGTGTGCTTCCCAGACAGGTGACCACGTCCACCGGCGTGGCGACCACGAGCTCGCGAGCGTCGCCGACCTCGAATTCGATCCCGGGATACTTCGCCTGGGCGTAGGCGACCATGCGCGGTGAGATGTCCACGGCCGACACCGCGTAGCCGAGGCCGGCCAGGCGGGCGGCGTCGCGGCCGGTGCCGGAGCCGACATCCAGCAGGCGCGGCACGGGGCCGTTCCCGGTGCTGAACTCGGTGACCAGGTCGTGGACGAAGCGGGCATTGCGGTCACCGGAGTCGGGGAAGGTGCGCTCGTAGAGCGCGGGATTGTCGGTGAGCAGGTTTTCGGTGGCGAGCACCGGGCCCTCGGTCGGGCGGGTCATCGTGGGTCTCGACTTTCGGTATCGGGGGCCGGCTGCGCCGCTGCGGCGGAGACTGTTGTCCCGGTGGGTGTTTCGGCGGTCGCCCGCGGGAGGCGGCCGGTGCGGTACAGCACTGTGACCGCGCCCGCGGACAGGAATCCGGTACCCGCACACAGGGCCGCGGGGCACCAGGACAGCGGGCCGCCACCGTACTCCACGGCCGCGCCCGCCACCGCGGTCAGGCACACCGTCAGCACGCCGGACACGAGATAGAAAGCGCCGAAATAGGTTCCGGTGAGCCGTTCGCCGCCGAACACGGCGATGAGCTCGTTCACGAAGGGCTGCACGATCATCACGCCCACGGTGAGCACCACCACCGCCGCGAGAATCGGCAGCAGGCGTACGGCGACCGCGAGCACTCCCCCGCCGGACGCGTCCAGGACGGGACTCACCAGCGGCGGAATCACGAAGGCACAACCCATGACCGCCATCCCGAGGGCCATGGCGGGCCCGCGCTCGCCGCGTGCGAAACGCTGGGTGAGGCGCACCTGCAGCAACAGGATCACCACGGTATCCACGAGGAACAGCGACGCCACCGCGGCTGTACCGTGCGCCCCGGCCACCTCCTGCGCCTGCAGGGTCAGGGTGAAGTAGGACTGCGCCTGCAGGGCGAACATCCCGGCGAGGGCGAGGGCGAAACCCCAGAACACGCGGTGTGAGAACAGATTCAGCAGATCCCGTCCGACGCCGTGGGCGGCGCGCGGCACCGGCCGGGCGGGCAGCAGGGCGAGCTGGGCCAGGGTGAGCGCGGCGAAGATCGCGGCGGACGCCGCGGCGGTGAGCTGGAATCCCATGGCCACCAGCACCGTTCCGGCCAGCGGTCCCAGCGCGGAGCCCACATTGCCGAACACGTTGAACAGGGCGAAGGCCGACGCGGCGCGCTCGGCGCTGTCGCGGGCGATGTAGGCGCGCACGGCCGGATTGAACAGCGCTCCGGCGAATCCGGTCAGCACCGAGGCGAGCAGCACCACCGCCAGCGATCCACCGACCGCGAACAGCGCGAACCCGAGGGCGCGGATGGCCGCGCCCACAATGATCACGCCGCGCGCGCCGAGCCGGTCGGAGATCGCGCCGCCGACCAGGAACAGGCCCTGCTGGCTGAGATTGCGCACGCCGAGCACGACGCCGACCACCGTCGCCGACAGCCGCAGATCGGTCAGCAGGTAGCCCGCGAGGAAGGGCATCAGCATGTAGAAGCCGGTGTTGCCGGCGAGCTGGTTCACCAGCAGCAGGCGCACCGACAGCGGGAACGACCGGAACAGGCGCAGGGTATTCACAGCGCTCCCCGATAGCGGACTCCCAGCCCGGCGTGGACGGGGTGCCGCAGCCATCCGTCGGCACCGCCCAGGCCCGGCCAGGGATCGTCGGTGAGCAGCAGGTGCCCGTCCAGATCGAGCCAGCGCGCCGCACCGCTGAGATGGGCTGCGGCGGCGATGCTGAGCGAGGTCGAGACCTGACAGCCGAGCATGACGGCCACATCCGCCGCCCGCGCCCATTCGATCATCGACAGTGCCGCGTCCAGTCCGCCGCATTCGGCGAGCTTGATATTGATGCCGCCGAGGCCGGCGGGCAGGGCGTCCAGATCGGCGCGACTGCCGGCGTCCTCGTCCGCGATGACCGGGATCGGCACCGACTCGGCCACGGCCGCAAGCTGTTCCGGATGCCCGGCCGGTACCGGCTGTTCCACGGCCGCGATGCCGAAGCCGGCCAGGCGGGTGAGCACCGCGACGGCGGTGCCGGCATCCCAGGCTCCGTTGGGATCGAGCAACAACTCGACCTCCGGCGCGGCCTCGCGGATCGCGCCGACCCGGGCGATGTCGGCGGCGGGATCGGCGGCGCCGAGCTTCACCTTGATGGTGGCGAAACCTTTGTCCGCCAACTGTTTCGCGGTCCGCGCCGCATCCGGTGGCGGCACGATGCCGATCGTGTAGGCCGTGGGCACCCGCTCCCAGGCGGGCATGCCGAGTAACTCGCACAGCGGGAGCCCGGCGTCGAGCGCGAGCCAATCGTGCACGGCGGAGTCGACGGCGGCGACCACGGGGAGCGCATGCCGCAGCCGGGTTCGCAGTTCCGGCAGGCGTTTTCGCAACGTTGCGGGATGGCTCCCAGCTCCGAGCCACTGCGCGGCCTCGGCGAGCGCGTTTTCGATGGCCGCGACGTCCAGTCCGAGCCGGGGACTCGTCACCACTTCGCCGCATCCGTCGATTCCCTTGTGCGACAGGGTCACCCACACCGCGTCCCGGGCGCTCATGGCGGCGCGCGAAATTCGCAGCGGCTCGGTCAGGGTCAGCCGAGTCACGCGATGATGCAGCTTCACAGCGACACCCGCGTCCCGGCCGGATCGCGCACCACCCGGCAGCGCGCCCATCCGCTGACCTCGCTTTCGTCCGGAGTGGCGAGCTCGATCGGCGCTGCCGCCGCAGTGCCCAACAGTCCTCGCGCCGTGCACCATTCGTCGTCATAGATGGTGCGCAGATAGCGGTGCGGGCCGTCCGGGAACACGGTGAGCACCTGCGCGCCGGGCTCGGTCCGGGCCACCCAGCCGGCGACCAGGGCCGCCGCGCCGGTGCTCCAGCCGCCCGCCAGGCAGGTGCGCGCCGCCACCGCGCGGCAGGAGGCGACCGCTTCGACCGGTCCCACCCAGTGCACTTCGTCGTAGTCGGGATAGGCCACATTGCGGGGCAGGATGCTGCTGCCCAGTCCGCGCATGATGCGTTGCCGCGCCGGTTGGCCGAAGATCCGCGAACCGACCGAGTCCACGCCGATCACGCGCAGATCCGGCCAGTGGCGGCGCAGTTCCCGGGTCAGGCCCGCGCAGTGCCCGCCCGAGCCGACCGTCGCCACCAGCACGTCGATCCGGTCGGCCTGCGCGAGGATCTCACGGGCCATATCCGCGTAGCCCGCGGCATTGTCGGGATTGTTGTACTGATCGGGCCAGTACGCGCCGGGCGTGGTGGCGAGCACGTCGGCCAGCCGGTCCAGGCGCGCCTGCTGCCAGCCACCGGTCGGATGCGCACGCTCGACCACCTCCAGGCGGATGCCGTAGGCGGTGAACAGGGCGCGCATATCCGGTTCCAGCTCGTCGTCCACGACCAGGATCACCGGATGCCCGAGGGCGCGCGCGGCCAGGGCCAGACCCATTCCCAGTGTGCCGCTGGTGGATTCGACCACCGGAGCGCCCGGCGCCAGTTCGCCGCGCGCGGCCGCCCCGGCCAGCAGCGACACCGCCGCGCGGGCCTTCATTCCCCCGACGCCGGCCGACTCCAGTTTGGCCCAGAAGCCGGTGCCGTCCGCGTCGACCGGTATCCAGGCCAGGGGCGTGTCGCCGATGAGACTCAGCAGGCCGGTCTCGGCGGGTGATCCTATGTGCCGCAAGCCAACTCCCGACCGCGATAGTGGAAGTGGGTGCTCGGTCCGCCGTCGAGGGAGAAGAACGGGTATGGTTCGGCCGCCACGGCGACCAGACCGGTCTCGCCCAGGAACCACGGGAGTACCGCGCTGCCGGTCTGCGCGAACATGACCATCGGGATGCGCTGGCGCCGAGCATGTTTCAGCAACTCGTCGAAGCTGTCATTACCCAGGCACATGCCGGTGACCAGCAGCGCGTCGTAGGGTCGCGAGACCTCCGAGGAGGAGGTGTGCACCGGTTCACCCCATTCGGTGACGCCACCGGCCAGGTCGCACGGGATGTAGTCGACCTCGCGGCTGCGCAGTTGTGCCAGTAGCGAATTCACCACACCGATCACCAGCACCGTCCGCGTCCCGGCCGGCAGCAGATCGATCACCCCGCTGGCGCGGGTCTGCGACTTCGCCAGCGAGGACTCCCCGCGCACGAGCACCGGCGCGGCCCGCCTGCCCCCGGCCTCGGGATGCGGGTGGGCGTGCATGAGGTAGGCATCCAGCGCGGCGATCCGGACCGTGCGCAGCCGATGCTCGAGCAGCTCGGCGATGCTCACGCCCACACACTCGTCGACCGCGCTCGCGTGATCGGCTCGATCGTCGGGCTCGAAGGCGCAGGAGCCTACGGCGGCGCCGACCCGGATGCTCAGAATCTCATTGCGGTACTGCTGATTCCGGCCCGCATGCCGGGTGCTGTGCAGGGTGAGGAAGGCTGCGGCCGTCGTGACGGCGGCAGGTTCGAGGCCGAGTTTCCCGGCGCGGGTCCAGGCGATCAGCTCGTCGAGCGAGCCTGGATCGGTGCGTTGCGCGATGCCGCCGTCGATCATCGGGCGGCACCGGCTTCGTCGTAGGCGACGCGCAGAGAATCGATCAGGGTGCGCGCGGAATCTCCGGCGGCATCGGGTTTTTCCTCGACTACCAGCACATGGGCGAGGTATCCGTTGTTGTTCCGCGCCGCGATGACCTGCTTGCCGGGGGCCGCCAGGTCGTAGTCCACGACGCGTTCGTCGTTCGCCCACTCCTCGGCGCCGGTGATCGCACCGAGCACACCGGTGCGCTCTGGAACCAGGAAAGCGATTGCGGCGCTGCCGATTCCGGTTTCCTTCCGGCTCAGATCCGGTTTCCGGCCCAGGGCCACCTCCGCGCACACCGCCGCCAGATCGATTCCCGTCACCCGCCGTACGAGCTCGGTGATGCGATTGCCCGCCGGCCGCGGATTCACCTCGACCAGCCGCGGCCCGTCCGCGGTCAGCTTGATCTCGGTGTGCGCCACCGTATTGTCCAGCCCCAGTGCGCCGATCGCCGCACGCGCCACCTCGGCGATCCCGGCTTCGACCTCGGGTTCCAGCGCCGCCGGGAACATGTGCCCGGCCTCGATGAACCACGGCTCCCCGATCACCTGCTTGTCGGTGATGCCGATGACCGTGGTCCGGCCGTCGAAAGTGACTGTCTCCACACTGAATTCGGGCCCGTCCAGACACTGCTCCACCAGCACCGCGGCGGCACGCTCCTGGCCGCGCGCATTCACCGGGAACGCGGCGATCTCGGCGACGGCCGCCCGCAGTTCCTCGCCGTCGTCCACCCGCCGCACGAACATCCCGCCGCACAGATCGACCGGCTTGACCACCACCGGATACCCGATCCGCTCCGCCAGCCCCAGCAGCTCGTCCGGATCCGCGGCGATCCCGAACTCGGGCCCGGGAACCCCTGCGGCACTACAGATCCGGCGCGTACTCGCCTTGTCGCAGGCTGCCGCCACGGCCGCCCGCCCCGACCCCGGCAGCCCCAGTTCCGCCGCCACGGCCGCCACCGCAGGCAGGTAGTAGTCACACGAGGACACCACCCCGTCGAACTCCAGCGCCGCGTGCAATCGCCGCACCCGCTCCAGCAGCCCCGCCTCGTCGTTGGTCTCAGCCGCAAGAATATTCGCCGCCCCCAACAGCGGATGCCCGCCCGCCGGCGTCGACTTCAGGTAGTGCCCCAGGTCACGGGTCAAGAAGCTGAACTGATCGCCACGCTCCCGGATCGCCTGCGGCAGCAGGGTACTCATCGATCCGACCCAACTCTCGATCATCAGCAGATGTCCCACTCGGCCTCCTCGCACTGACTGACGGGCTAACGATAATGATTTTCATTAACGATGTAAACCCGTCGGCCCCTGGGACTTCGGAGGCCGAGCCTCAGGCCCGGTAGCGGCTCAGCCGATACCGCCCGGGCCGTCGCCGGAACACACTGCCCGCCTCACGGACCGCGCTCCTTCCTATTACGAGTAGAGGACTACTCGTGACCAGCGGCGATGCCGCGCGGAGGATTGAGTTCCAGGTAGCTCGAAAGCAGGGCGGGGTGTGTGATGAACATTGGGGAGCTCGACGCGGCGCGGCGTAGTCAGGCGGAGCGGGCGGGGCGGCGGTACGCGGAGAGCGAGGCCGAGCGGCGGGCGGTCGAGGAGCAGCGCAGGAGTACGGGGAGCGCGGTCGTCGACAGTGCCGAGCAGATCACGGCTCGGGCGGATCGGCTGCTGGCGCAGGGGCAGGTGCCGGCGGAGGCGCTGGTCGAGTTGGGCAGACAGAAGCCGCTGGGGCGGATCGCCGCGCTGGAGCGCATCATCGGGGCGGCGACGCAGTTGCAGGCGGCCAGTTTTCTGCCGCGTGGGGTGCGGGCGGCCACCGCGGTCGCGCGGATTTCGCTGCTGCAGAACGGGCGCGAAATTCCGGATGGGACCGGGTCATTGGTGTCGCCGCGATTGTTGCTGACCAATAATCATGTGCTGCCGGACCGGGATACCGCGCGGGCGGCGGTGATCGAATTCGGGGCCGAGATGACGGTGGAGAATGTGCCGGGCGCGTCGGCTCGTTTCCGCCTCGATCCGGACACACTGTTCCTCACCGACGCGCATCTGGATTTCACGCTGGTGCTCGTCACGCCGAATGCGAATGGGGCGACGGCCGGTTCGGTGGTCGGATGGTGGAATCGGCTCATCGCACAGCAGGGGAAGATCGTCGTCGGCGAATCGATGAATATCGTGGGGCATCCGATGGGGCGGCTCAAGGAGATCTCGATTCGGGAGAATCGGCTCGATCTGCAACTCGACGATTTCCTGCACTACTCGACCGATACCGAGCGTGGGAGTTCGGGGTCGCCGGTGTTCAATGATCAGTGGGAAGTGGTGGCGCTGCACCATTCCGGGGTGCCGAGGACCGACGCGCAGGGCAATCCGGTGCGCAAGGACGGCCGGCCGTGGCTGCCGGGCGACAGCGACGACACGGTCGAGTGGATCGCGAACGAGGGCGTGCGGATCAGCGTGATCCTGAAACACCTTGCCGCCCAACGGCTGGACGATGCGCAGCGCGCATTGCTGGCCGAGCTCGGGGCCGCCGCGTGGCGGACCACGGAAGCGGTTGTTCCGGCAGCACCGCCGCCCGCTCCGGTGGCGATGCGCGCGCCGGAGGCGGTGCCGCGCGGGCTCATCGCGCGACCGGCGGCCTTCGGCGGCACCAACAAACTGTTGTTCCTGCACGGCCGCGGTCAGGCGGGCCGTGATCCCGTGGTGTTGCGGCGCACGTGGACGGCGGGGTTGAACAAGGGCCTCACGCTCGCCGGATTCGGGCCGGTGGATTCCGCCGACGTCCACTTCCCGTTCTACGGCGATGTTCTCGCCGAGCGCTCGGCGGCCCCTGAAACCCTCGGCGAGACGACCGCACTCTATGAGCGGATCGTCGCCGAAGCCGCACAGCACGCCGGTATGCCAGACCAATTGTCCTCCACCCCAATGGAATCCGAGGGCCTGCGGGAGATCGGCAGCGGCGTGATCGGTTCACTGCACGATCAGCTGTCCTGGCTCGCGGCGCGCAGCGGACTGGACAGCCTCCTCATCGCCAGGATCTTCAAGGATGTCGCGGACTACCTCGACGATGAGAGGACCCGCCGGGCCGTCCTCGACACCGTGCTCCAAACCGTCCCTGCCGCAGGGAATCTCGTGCTGGTCAGTCACAGCCTCGGCACGGTGGTCGCCATGGATCTGCTGACCCGGCTGCCCGGTGAGCTGAAGGTGTCCATGCTC
Source organism: Nocardia huaxiensis (assembly GCF_013744875.1). NCBI lineage: Bacteria > Bacillati > Actinomycetota > Actinomycetes > Mycobacteriales > Nocardiaceae > Nocardia > Nocardia huaxiensis. The sequence continues at coordinate 4,868,162 of NZ_CP059399.1, read as the reverse complement.
GTCACCGCCGGCAGCCCGCTCGGCCTCGATGCCGTCTATAAGAAGCTCCTGGTGGGAGGACCCGTCCGGCCCACCCGGGTCGTCGACTGGGTCAATACTTGGTATGCGGGCGATCCGATCGCGATCGGTTGCCCGCTGCGCCGGGCCTGGGGTTCCCCACTCACGGAGTTCGCCGTGGAGAATCCGAAGGACCGCGCGCACGACATCGCCGAGTACCTCGCGCACCCGGCGGTGGCCCAGGCCATCCGGCAGCAGTTGGACCGCACCGGCTGACACATCGATTCAGGGGAGCGCCATCATGACCCACTACGAAACCTACGAGGCCAAGGCAGGTTTGAGCCGCCTCGAGGGTCGCGTGGAGACCACACCGTTCACCATTACCGTCCGGTTCCTGGGCGGCTTGACCGAACCGCAGAAGGACGCGTTCAAAGCGGCGGCGGACCGCTGGGTGCGCGTCATCGTCGGCGATCTGCCCAGTGTGGTCGTCGACGGCGAGGTCGTCGACGATGTGCTCATTCTCGCGCAGGGCGCCGAAATCGACGGCGCCGGACAGATTCTCGGCCAGGCCGGCCCCACCCACCTGCGCCCGGCCGCCGCCGGCGCCGCCGCGCATCTTCCGGCCAAGGGCATCATGTCCTTCGACACCGCCGACCTCGCCGCCATGCAGGACAATGGCACCCTCGGCGACGTGATCACCCACGAGATGGGGCACGTCCTCGGCATCGGCACCATCTGGACCCGCAAGGGCCTGCTCCGCGACGCCGGCACCACCAACCCCACCTTCACCGGTCCCGCCGCCATGGCCGAATACCGCACCCTGCTCGGCCCCGACGCCGACCTCAAACCCGTCCCCGTCGAAAACACCGGCGGCCCAGGCACAGCCGGGGGCCACTGGCGCGAAACCGTCTTCCGCAACGAACTCATGTCCGGCTTCATCGCCGCCCCCGGCAACCCCATCAGCGCCGTCACCGTGGCCAGCCTCGCCGACCTCGGCTATCAGGTCTCCATGACCGCCGCGGAACCCTACACGCTCCCCAACCTGCTGATCCTCGCCGAATCCGGCGAACTCATCCCCCACGTCCCACCGGTCGGCGGCCCCATCGTCCTCCCGATCGTCCCCACCGTTCTCCCCGACGACAGCCTGGATGTCTGAAGCATCCGGGTGATGTTGCTCAGCAGCGCGGCACACCCCGTAGGGTGCCAGTAGACGGAGTTGACCCGAGCCATTCGGATACGGCAACCCGCCGTATCCCCGGGAAGGCTTCCGATGACCTCCACACCGCACACCACTCTCGCGCCCGAACAGAGCGAATTCACCGCGGCACGCGCCGCCGAGAAGGCCGCCTGCGCTCGGCAGAACGCCTCGGCGGCCATCACCGTAGCCAGTCACGCCCTGGACGCCGAGGACTGCAAATACCTGCTGGCAATGCTCGGGTTGGATGCCACCGGCCAGGAAGCCGCCTGCGAGGAATAGCACCGAGCCGCGCGCTGCCCTACTTCCACGCGCCGCCTCGATCCCCTCAGCCCACGTGCGGCCCATTCACCGGGATCCGCCGGGCTTCGCAGTGCGGCCTTGGTCGATCTTGTGCCATCATTCGGCGCGCAGGTTCACCGAGAGGATCCGAGATGACCGGCCGGCGGCCGATTTCCCGACGTTCGATGCTCGCACTCGGCGCGGCCGCCCTCGCCGGTTCCGGGCTGAGCGTGCGGGCCGGGCACGCGAGTGCCGACACCGACGTGCTGGCAACCGCCGTGCAGGCCTACATCTTCGGCTATCCCCTGGTGCTGATGGACGCCTCCCGCGAGGCCGCGGCCGCGCACCTGCCGGTCAACACCATCGCCCACGCCACCGCTCTGCCCACCCCCGACAGCACCTACGTGGTCCGCCCCAACCTCGACACGCTGTACTCGCTGGCCTGGCTCGATCTGCGCAAAGAGCCTGTGCTGCTGAGTGTTCCGGCCATGCCGGACCGCTACTGGCTGATGCAGGTGCTCGACATGTGGACCAACAGTTTCCAGGACCCGAGCAGCATCGACCCGCGCACCACCAGCGCCCCCTACACCTACGCGGTCACCGGCCCGACCTGGAACGGCAGCCTGCCCGCAGGTATCACTCCCCTGCCGGTCGCCACCGATACCGCCTGGCTCATCGGCCGCATCCAGTCCAAAGGCGCAGGAGACATCCCCGCCGTCAACGAGATACAGCAGCAGCTGCGCCTGAGCCCGCTGAGCACCTGGAGTTCCGCAGGCCCCGGCGCGACCATCACGGGCATGCAACAACTCGGCGGCGCAACCAAACCCCCGGACATCGTCGCAGCCATGGACGCCCCCACCTATTTCCAGCGCCTCTGCACGATCATGGCCGACAACCCGCCCGCCGCCGAAGACGCCCCCGCCCTTGCACGTTTCGCCACCCTCGGCATCACCCCCGGCCGCTACACCGCCACCGCACCCCGAGCCCTGCTCGACCTCGCCGCCGAACTGGCCAAACGCCAGATCACCACAAGCTTCTACAGCAGCATCCTCACCGGCGCCGAAAACCGCTGGTTCACACCAGAAGTCATAGGCGTCTACGGCACCGACTACCTCTCCCGCGCCGCCATAGCCCACACCGGCCTCGGCGCCAACCTCCCCCGAGACGCCATCTACCTCAACACCCTCGGCGTGGCCACCCCCACCCTCCGCTACCGTCTTCACTTCCCCGCCGGCCAAACCCCACCCAACAACGCCTTCTGGTCCATCACCGCCTACACCAGCGGCGGCTACCTCGTCCCCAACGAAGCCGCCACCTACGCCGTAGGCTCCACCACAGTCCACCCCAACCCCGACGGTTCGATCGACCTCGCCATCCAACCCACCGCCCCCGACGCGTCTGTCCCCCAAGGCAACTGGCTCCCCATCCCCACCCAAGGCCAATTCACCCTCACCATGCGCATCTACGCCCCGAAGCCAGAAGCCCTCGACGGCACCTGGCAACCCCCGGCACTGATGCCCCTGCTCTGAGCTCGAGATTCAACCTCTGAGCCCGCGGGGCGATCTCCGCAGACATCGTGTGGCAGGACGGCCGGGCACATGGGTTCTCAACGAACGTGTTCCAGATTCTCGACGCAGGTCGATCATGGCGATGGCGGCCGCCCATCCTGTAATGCCGATGTCAGGGCGGGCTGCGACGTGTGTCAGGCGGCGGGAGAAGCGGTTCGCTGGATTGCCAAATGATCGGACAGGGCACCCTGGATTCAGCCGCTTTTCGTGCCTCCTCAACCGAATGGTGCGGTCCGGAGTCAGGCCAGAACGGCGCCTCGTCGCGCAGGGCTTTGAAGGAGACGTAGTAGGCGTGCCCGGTCGGATCGAGAAGCGGTTCTTCGTCCGCGTCGAGCGTGCCGTCTTCCTTGCCCAGCTCGTACCAGAAGTCGTGGTCGAGACGGACGACGAACACCGGTGTGGCGATGAGATTGTCATACAGCCATGAACCTGTAGCGACGATATCCCGACCATTCATGATGACCAGATGTTACGCGGGAGTTGGGAGGGTACCGGCTTCGATGCCTGGCCAACGTCCTGAAATGCCGCTGATCGGGCCGCTTGAAGAGGCCGCGGCGGACCGCCAGTCGGGCCAGAACGACTGTGACGCAGCACCTCCGGTATCGGCCAGCCCGTGTTCAGCGGATCGATGGTCGACCGGCGTCCGTGACGTGCACCGCGTGCGCCTCGAAGAGATCTTCGAGCGCTGGGGTTCCCTCGGTTTCGGCGTACCGGAATTCAGCAGGGGTGATGGGTACCAGCCAGAGCAGCTGTACCCGTTCACCATTCGCGAGTCCGCACCATTCGAGCTCTGGCCCCCACGGGTACGGAAGGTTGACCATGAACCCCTCGGCCAGGGATTCCCGCAGCCAAGGTCGTCCCAGGTTGATCAAACGCCCCAGGTGCAGTGGATGCGCTGTTGTCGCATGATGATGGGCGATGACCGCGAGCGACTCGACATGCGCGGGCGATTCCACCGGGGACTCGATGACGAACTCCACACGCTGTCCGGCATGGATCTCGAACGCCCCGATCGATACGTAGGTCCAGCCCTGGTCGGGGTTGGACGGTGCCAGTCGGCGTACCCGGAATCTGGGCAGAACCTGTCCGATCGGCCCGGCGGCCCATTGGAAGTCCTCGAACTCGCGGTCCGGCCAGAATCGCCGCAGGTGAAGGTCGAGGGCGTGGTAGTCATGTTCACTCACGGCGTTCACGAGGAAGTTCTACCTGCCATTGCAGACATCCGCACATGCCGCGTAGCGCCCTCATCCGACGGTCATTGTCCGTGGATGTCGAGCGGACCGAGATGCGTTCTACGACTTCAGCGGTCGCATCAGCAAGCGCGCGGGGTCAAGCGGCAGTGTGATCGGGAGGCGTCCATCGGTAGTCGGTGGGGCCGATGAGCATGGGCTGGTCCAGCATGTCTGCCGTGAACGACACTCCGGTGACCTTTGCCGCCAGGGCGAAGGCTCTCGGCACGGGGCTGCTGTAGCTGATGTCCCAGGGGTCGTAGTCGCTCTCGTCGTCCTCGGGGTCAGAAATATGGTCATTGTCGGTCAGGTCCGGCTCCAGATCCATGCTCAGCTCGCGCATGTAGTCGTTGAGCCGGTCAGGGTCGCAGCCCCAACGGTCATGCGGGTGCTCCAGTCGATGGCCGGTCACGATCGTCCCGTCGACCGCGTACTCGAGGCTGTGCTCGGCGTAGCCGTGGATGGTGATCGCCAGGACCGAACAGCCTCGCGATAACTCGGCCAGCGCCGTGCGGTCGGTCATCCACCACCCGACCGGTTCGATGGCCACACTCCATGCACCGGCCCGAAACACGCCCACGTGACCGCCGCCGTGCACGCCGCCAGTCTTGGCGAGGAACTCGGCCACCCTGTGGTTGAGCCCTTCGAAGTCCGAGCCCTGGCCGGAGTCGTTGCCTTTGCTGAAGCGGCGCACCACCTCCGACGGGTCCAGGTCGTGGAAGAACCCGACGCTGAAGATCTCGCCCAGCGGCTCCGCTCGGCTCTCGGATGCGTCGAGCCACCGAAATGATGTCAGGGGGTCGGTTGTCGCCATATCGGTCATGGTGGCAGACCCCGCCGACAACAATTCGATCGTCTGGAATGCCTGATCGGCGCACTGTCTTCAGCATGGAGTTCCTTGGCTCCGTTGACATCCGAGCGGCTCACTGGGCCGATCCGCGAGAGTCGGCAGATCGCCGGATTTGCTACCACTGGCAACCATCACTGAAATGCCGCTATCCGTCGTTCGTTGACGCAGTATCGGCCGATCGGCGTTCTAAGCTCAAGCTGAGTGCTCGTGAACAATCGCCCCAACGGCGCCGTAGCACGACGAATCCGGTGAGCGGTTCGCGGCGGCGGACGATTTCCAGGGTTGACACCAGCTTCTGGTGTGCCCAGCCGACGAGATGTCCGCGGTAGCCGCCCCGGCGAGCAATGGTGCTATCGGCTCGTCACCAGTCGACTATTGACGAACTCGAAGTCCCATCGCGGAGACGTCCGGGGTCTCTCCGAAATTCTGGCTACCTATCTCGAGTGAGAGCTCTTGCGGCTCCTGCACTTTGAGCACATCTCGCAAGGCGGAGGCCGTCGCTCCCGCAACCTTGCGGAACTGATCTTCGGCGATCGGAGGCTGAAGGTAGAGCTCCCAGGAGTATTTGCCTGCCTTCCACCCCAATTTCCCCATCGCCGCCTCATCGTCAGAGGACATCCGGTATCTCTCGTCGAGGTCATCGTTGCTTGCGATCTCGCACAGGATGTCACGGCTGAAGCCGACACCGAACCGCGCGAATCGGCCCCCGTCGGCTTCCAACACGATCCAGTCGCTGTCGCACATGGCGGTCAACATCAACGTCAACCGTGCTGTGAAGTTCCCCCAGTCGGTCACCGCCGCACCACCATCGGGCAGAAGGTCTCGCGCGGGCCGGCCCGGAACCCGCGGGTAGTAAACAGCGCTACCGTGGACCACGATCGTGTTCTTCCACTCGGATTCGTCGTAGAGCCTCAACACGGTATCGATCGCATCCGAAAGGTCTGAACAGGCAGAGGCCCGTTCCGGACGACGCGAATTCCGTACACCGGGCAGCCATCGCACAGAGTCATGCTCCCTCACCGGCGGTCAAGCCAGAGCGCATCACTCTCCCGTCCCTTCAGCCGCTTCCTCGCGTACTTGCGCGAGAAAGACCTTCGCGGCGCGCACTCTCGGGCACGGGGGTTCGCAGGAGGCGTGAATGATCAAGATGCCCTCTGCACGTCGCACGCCTTCAACGTATGAATCGTCGCAGCAATCGTTGACCCAGCTCATCGTCCTGTTGCCCGTTCCACGCGGCTGTCGGGCCGAATTCGGCCATGCTCCACCAGCACCCAGTAGGCCGCACGCTTTCGCTCGCAGCTCTCGATGCTGCACGGGCGGTGCATCTGCATCGTGTCGTGTGCCTGAGCCACGGTGAGCGGAGCGTCGGGAACGCTGTGCGACCAGGCGGACAACCACGAATCCATCTGCAGGACCGCAGAATCCGGCGAGCACTCGTCGATCAACCGCCGACGAATGGCGGCAACTGTGAACTCATCACGGCCCGAGTGACGGCCGGTTACCGGACCCACACGATGTAGACCCGCGTATCGAGCGAGGAAAGCCACCAAGCACAAGGAAGTAACAACAGCGGCGAACATCGAAGTGTGGATCATGCGGGATCGGCTGCGCGGTCGTACGCGGACCGTACGATCAGGCGCAGGCAGTGATGGGACCGCTCAAAGGAGCTTTCGATGTACGCGCTGGTTGTACGGTTCGAGCTGAAGGACACCGCGAGCGCCCAGGCGTTCGACACCTTGGTCGCCGAAACAGTCAGGGGAATAGCGGATTTCGAGCCCGGAACCTTGGTGTACGCGACTCACGAGGTCGACGGCGAACCGCTGGCGCGGATCTTCTACGAGGTCTATCGCGATCGCGAGGCGTTCGAGGAGCACGAACGCCAGCCGCACACCCTCCAATTCCTTTCACAGCGGGAACTTCTCGTGATCGACACCCGCGTCGAGTTCCTCACCCCCGCGGACAGCAAGGGAATCCCTGCCGATGCCGGACGCTGAAGCGCTCGAACTGGGGCGCAAGATCGCCCAGTATCGAACGCGAAACGGATTGTCGCAGAAGGAATTCGCGCCGCTCGTCGACCGCTCCGAAGCGTGGATTTCCCAAGTCGAACGCGGATTGCGGAAGGTTCCGCGTCTCGATGTGCTGGAACGCATTGCGCAGGTGCTCGATATTCCGATCGGAGAATTGGCACCTGGCGCGCCTGCGGTCGCCGCGGATCAAGCTCCGCCGGAGGCCGTTCCACTGCGATTGCTGTTGAGCGAAAATTTCGCCCTCACCGCGCTGGCCGCAGACCCACAAACGTCCTCGGGCACAACGCTGCGCGCCGAAACCGAACGCGCGTGGCTGCTGGCACACGAATCTCGGTACGACGAGCTGGTTTCCCTGCTCGAATCATTACTGCCGAGGTTGGAGGTGGCAGCGCTGTCCACGGACGATCCCTCCGATGTCTTCGTCATGCTGGCACGCAGCTACCACGCCTGTTCGGCAGCACTCACCAAACTCCAACAGTTCGATTCGGCATGGGTAGCCGCAGACCGCGCCATCAACGCCGCGACCCGAGCTCACAACCCCCTACTGATGGCCGAAGGAGCATTCCGCCTCACCCTCGTCTTCCAGGGCGCACAGCGGTTCGAACAGGCCGCGCACGCTGCTACCACCGCCAGGGCTGCCATGGAATCACTTGCAGAGCAAGACATTCCGGAAGCATTGAGCATCTGGGGTGCGCTGACCCTGCAATTGGCCATGATCGCCGCGCGCACCGACCGCGCAGCGGACGCACGAACCTACCTGGATGAAGCAGCTCATGCCGCCGCGCGTCTCGGCGCGGACCGAAACGACTACAACACCGAATTCGGTCCGACGAATGTCCGACTGCACGAGGTCGCCGCCGCAGTCGAATTGGGCGATGCGGGAACGGCGATCAGACTCGCGGAAGGCATCGACGCGGTGCACTTGGCCAGTGAACGCCGCGGCCGCCTGGCCATCGACCTCGCGCGCGCCTGGACACAACGGCGAAAGGTGCCCCAGGCCCTGGCCGCACTCGAGGACGCCTGGTCGATCACGCCCGAACAGGTCTCCGCCGACCCTATCGTCCACACCTGTGTCCGCGACCTACTGAGGATCGGACCACATCCGACACCCGATCTCATCGCCTTCGCCGCGCGACTCGGAACGCCGTCCGGATGACTGTGTCCCGCGCGGGTTACGTTGCAGGCATAGAACTTCGGCAAAGCTGCTGCACCATGCGGGCAGCCCCGGCCACCGCGTATTCGACCAGCCGGTCGCAGCGGATGACGCCGTGGGACGCCACCCGAACCGTGGATATCCTCGCCACGATCCAGGCGTAGGGGGGTGGCGACCCACGCTCGCCCGCGATCAGGAGCAGTTGGAAACCGAAGGCCACCAGGAGCCGATGTTGGATCGGGAAGTCCAGCCTCGGACACCTGATTGGTTTTGGACGTACACCCACAGGTTGCCGGAGTTGTTCCATTCGGTGCAGAAGACCTTGATGGATGAGCCCTCGGGCGTGGTGCTTCCGGGCTTCTTGGAGCAGCTCGTGGAGTTTCCGTCGTAGAGGTTGTAGCTGCTGTAGGGGCCATCCATCACCGCGTTGGACGGCTGTTTGCTCGAGGTGTCGACCGTCCAGCCGCACGCTTGCTGAGCGTGGGCGGCGGGTGTGCCGACAAACACCGATACTCCGGTCGAGGCGATGGTTGCCGCGGCTGCGAGCAGAACTCTTGTCTTCATGTGATTCTCATTCGCTGAACATCCAAGCGAACGCTCGCTTGGTGCACGAGAACGTATGTCCCGCTACGCGTTTGCCTCAATCCCATGAATCTCAGGGCATCGATTATGCTGAAGCACGATTCACGGTGCGGTAGCATCGCCCCCAAAAACCCAGCCCCGACCAGCGATAGCCGATCGCTCTCCAGGTGAGAGTCCGCACGTGCGGACAGTGTTCGCCGGCAGTTTCATTAGAGTTCGATGATCGAACTTTCGGGAAAGAGGACACCGTTGACCAGCGCAGGCCGCCACCGGCGAGAATCGCAGAGCTCAGCCGCACTCCGGACCGTCGCCGTGACGGTGCCGTCCGCACTGATGGTGGCCGGCGCCACGGGGACCGCCTCGGCTCAACCGGCGCCCGCGCCCGTGACCGTGCAATCCCTTGTCGCACAGTCCGATTCCACTCCGATCGCCGCGAGCGCTCCGGCACCGGCGGTACAGCCGATCGCGTACTACCTGCCGGAGGGTCCGACCGCTGAACCCGCTGTGTCGCAGCCGATCACCGAATCGGCGGTACAGCCGGTTGCCCTCTACACGCCCCAGGACAATGGCGCGGTGATCGGCGGCGGCATCGGCACCGCGGCCGGCGCGGTCCTCGGCGGGGTCGGCGGCGGCGTAGTCGGGATCGGCGTGGGCGCGGTCGCGGGCGGACTGATCGGCTCGGTCCCGGGCGCTCTGATCGGCGCTGTCGTCGGCGGCGTGATCGGCACCGGGCTGGGTGCAACGGCGGGCGCGGGCACCGGCGGGGTCATCGGCGCGGGAACGGGCGCGGGAATCGCCGCCAACGACCTGACCGCCTTCCCCTACATCCTCTGATTCACAGCCCGAAGACGCGCGCCGCGTTCCCACCGAGGAACAAGGCGCGCGTTTCGTCGTCGAGGTGCAACTCGTCGAGTTTCCGCAGGCAGCGTTCGGCCGACAGCATCGGCCAGTTGGTGCCGAACAATACGCGGGTCCGGCCGGGACCCCGCAGATAGTCGACCAAGCCCTGCGGCAGCCGATGCACCGCGTAGGCCGAGGTGTCGACGTAGAAGTTCGGATACTTCATCGCCAGCGAGAGCACCTCGTCGATCCAGGGATAGCCGACGTGACCTCCCACCACGACCAAGTCGGGAAATTCCAGTAGGACGGTGTCCAGATAGGGAATCGGCCGCCCCGGCTCGGACGGACACAGCGGACCGGTATGCCCGATCTGCGTGCAGAACGGAATATTCAGCTCGACGCACTCCGCGAGCAGCGGATAGTAGCGTCGATCGTCCGGCGGCAGATTCCACAGCCACGGCACGACGCGCAACGCCACCATGCCGAGATCGTTTACCGCGCGCCGTAATTCGCGCACCGCCTGCACCGGATAGCGCAGATCGACGGAAGCGACGCCGACGAACCGATCCGGATGGGCCCGCACATGCGCGGCGGTTTCGTCATTGTCGATCAGCGGGCCGTTCGGACCGAACCAGCTGCACAGCAGCGCCTGATCGACCCCCGCCTCGTCCATTGCGGCCAGGGTGGCGGACACCGGCGGCGGTTCACTCATTGTCTGCCGAGTCCAGCGGAGCAGGGTGGAAAGCCACGGCTGTGCCACGAACCGCGCATTGGGATGTTGTGCCCAGGCATCGATGGTGCGAGTCATATCCGGCACAGTACTTCACTAGTGTAGTATCGGCAATCATGAATTCCCCCAACAGATCTCCCGCACAAAGCCAGCGCGTCTACTTTCAGCTGCAGACAGCGGCGACCGCGCTGCGCGGCCTGGCGGACGAGCTGTTCCAAGCGGCGGGAGGCATTACGACAGCGCAAGCCGCGGCCCTGTCGGTGATCGTGCGCGACCCCGGATGCAGCCAGCGCACAGTGGCAAGCCTGCTCCGCCAACGCGAATCGGCGATCACCGCCATGGCGAACCGATTGGCCGCGGCGGGCTTGGTCGAACGCAGGGCCAGCCGCACGGACGCGCGCGCCTGGGAACTATGGCCGACGCAAGCGGGCAAAGACGCGATGACACAACTGGGTACGGCCCGGACGGAACTGAACACACTCATCGAATCGGCCGTGGGATCCGACCAGATCGAGAATTTCGCAGCCGCCCTCACCCGCCTCGTATCCGCAATGGACAACACCGAATTCGACTGACGCCACCGCACCCATCGCCACCCGCCGCTTCGCTCAGTAGCTCGCGACCGCGCCGTCGAGCGCGGCCTGCAGTTCATCGCGCACCACGTCCATGATGTCGGCGGGTTGGGACGGTAGTTCGCCGACCGGCGTCCGGAAGTAGAAGCTGGCCGAGTGGACATCGGCCTTGCTCAGTTCGGCGGCGGGATCCGGCCGGGGGCCATAGCTGAGTCCGAGGCTGACCAGCACCGGGTTCGCGCCGAGTTCGCGAGCGCGACAGACGATGTGCCCGATACCACCGCCGAGATCGAGCACCCGCGTGTGGTCGACATAGTTGCAGGTGCCCTCGGGGAACAGGGCGACGCTATCGCCACGCGCCAGCACCACCGCGCAGGTGTCGATCAACCGCTCCGACGCGGCCTTCACCGAGAGGCTCTCATGATCCTTGCTGCGAAATACCGGCATGCCGCCCATCATGTCGAGGGTGTTCCGGAGCGCGGGATCGGCGAACACCTCATGTTTGGCCAGCACCCTGGTGTGCCCGATGACGGGCCGCAACGGACTGCGCCACGCCGCCCCGCTCACCGTGTAGGGATCCTGCTCCGAGAGGTGATTGATGGCGATGACCAGTGGCCGACCCTCGGAAATGAAGTCCCGCAGCCCTTTCCGCGCTCCTGCCGCGAAGCCCACCCGCGGCGCGAAGCGACGCCCGAGCAACCAGTACGCCGCCTTCGCCTTCAGCAGGTTCTGCCGGTGATCGCGGTAGTAGTCGTACACGGCGCCGTAGTTCTCGAGGGTGACCGCAGGCGGCTTCATGCCAACAGCGTATCTCCAGCAAACAGTCGCGGGCAGCGGCGCCGGTGATGCGCCCGGTAAGCGGGATCAGGCCGTGGGCCGCAGTTGCGACGGGATGCGGTCTTGTCGTGCGCGGGCCGCACGGACTATCGGGGTGAGCAGCCGGGTGAGGACGAACTGGTCACGGGGCAGGCGCAGCGCCTCGGGGAGCCAGTTGTGGACGAAGCCGACGGCGAGGCCGCTGTCGAGGTCGGCCCAGCCGCCCGAACCGACGAATCCGATGTGTCCGAACCCCTTGGGCGCGCCGGGGATGGGGAACGAGTGGTAGCCCAGGCGCCAGCCCATCGGCAGCAACAGGTTCCGGTCGGGCAGCGGGGTCTGCAGGCGCAGGATCGCGTCGATGCGGCGGCGTGAGAACAGGCGGGTTCCGGTGGCGAGGGCATCGTAGACCCCGGCGACCGCACGGGCGGTGAAAACGCCGTTCGCACCGGGCATTTCACTGCGCAGCAGGGCCGGCTCCGGGCCGAGTGCCATCGTCGCTACGCCGGAGGTGTAGACGGAGCGGATGAAACCGGTGCCGGGGACCACAGGTGTGCGCGAGGCGGTCCGCAGCAGCTGGTCGGCATTGCGTAGCCCGAAAGGTGTTGCCGAACCGAAGGATTCGGCGACCTCGGTGTCCGCCGCGGCGGGCGGGGCGCCGAGGTGCAGGCCGGTGATGCCCAGCGGCTCCGCCAGTTGCGTTCGATACAGCTCGGCCATCCCTTTTCCGGTGACCGCGCGCGCCAAACCCGCTGCCAGCCAGCCGAAGCTGATCGCATGGTAGGCGGGCAGCATGCGCAGCGGGTCGGGGCGGGCGGCGGCCAGTCGCTCCTCCATCAGGTGATGATCGAGCAATTCGTCCAGATTCCCGGCCAGCGAACCGATTTCGGCCAGCCCGGCACGGTGGCTCAGCAGTTCGGCAACGGTGATCTTCCGCTTGCCGCGCGCCGAACTCCGGCCAGTATTCGGCGACGGGCGCGTGGTAGTCGATCAGACCACGCGCGGCCAGGGTGTGGACCACGGCGGCGGTGATGCCCTTGGATGTCGAATACGTCACGGCCGCAGTGTTTTCCCGCCACGGCCGGGTGCCCGCGGCATCGGCTGTGCCGGTCCACACGTCCACCACGCGACGCCCCCGGTGATATACGGCCAGCGCCCCGCCGCCGCGCCCGCCGGCGAAGAGATTCTCGAACGCGGCCACCGCTGCGGCGAATTCGGGTTCGGAGGTTCCGCGTACGGACGAATCCCCCATGTCATCGTCACGGTTCCGAGCCATCGGGACCACCTCGCCTGTCTTCGTCGACCAGCCAACCGCCACTCGCGTGGTGGTGTTCTGCCTCCACCCTACAATCGCCGGACGCTCGCCCGAGATGTCAGTACGCGATTGTGCGCAGGTCACGAAACCGCGCGTGGCATTTGGTATCGCGAGACAAACACGCCGTGCGTGCCGTCAGATCGAACCACCGCGCTCGGCCTCGGCCTTGATGTTCTCCAAGGTCTGGCGCATGCCCGCCCGCATGCTCGCGGTGAACGCCTCGTACCCACCCAGATACGTTTCGGTGAGTTTCTTCGACAGCGGCGATATTCCGTCCGGCGTCTCGCGCCGCTGCGTGAGCCGGGTGCCACCCGATTCGGTCCGCTCCAGCAGGAACGACCAGATCACCCAGTTCTCCTCGATGCGGAAGGCGAGTTCCCGCTCAGCCGTGCAGCGCACGATTTCACCGTGTGTCGTCCAGTCCAGACCGGCCTCGCTGTTGAGGCTGGTGAACTGCGCGCCCGATGCGATCTCCAGGTAGCCGCTGCGGAGCCTGGTCGAGCGCACCTGCGGACTCCAATCCGGCATCCGGCGAACATCTTTGACGAGTGCCCAGACTCGGTCGATCGGAGCATCGATCTCGATGCCGTCCTCCAGGACCGGCTCGGTCACCTGCTTGTCACTCGCTGCCACCGACGGCGGTTGGCCTGGCATATCGAACTCCTGACTATGCGATCGTTCGGTCGTAATCATGCTCGACCGTAGTGGAGGCCCGGCATTTACGTCCAGTCGGTCGTATAAAATCGCCGAATGATCGCTGGACCCCCGACCGACGGCCGGCGCGCCCGAGGTGACGCGACGCGGCGCACGGCCGCGCGCAAGGCCGCCGAGATCGCGACCACACACGGCCTCGACGCGATCACCGTGGGTGCGCTCGCTACCGCAACCGGATTGAGCAAGAGCGGAATCCTGACCGTCTTCCCCAATCGGGAAGCAATCCAGGTCGCGGCGGTCGCCGAAGCCAGGCGCATCTACCGCGAGACCGTCATCGCCCCCACATGGGATCGCGAACCGGGCGAACCCCGGCTACGCGCACTCGTCGACTCATGGATCGCCTACCTGAAGGCAGGCGTCTTCCCCGGCGGATGCTTCGTATCGGCCACCTCGGTCGAATACGGCCACCGCGACGGGCCGGTGGCGGACGCGGTACGAAGACTGAAGCGCGAGTGGCTCCAACTGCTCGAAGCCGAATTCACCGCAGCCGGATCCGCCAACCCCGCCGCGACCGCCTTCAAATTCGACGCCCTGCTCACAGCCGGCAACGTCCGCCGTGAATTGTTCGGCGACGACAGCGAATTGGACACCGCCCGCGACCTCGCCCTGGAAGTCCTGCGATACGACACCCGTTGAGAGCCCCGGCGCTTGAAGCGCCCGACACTGGCTGTCGCATTCGAAATGTGCATGCGGTGGGTATTCGGGCGGAGGCTAGGAGCCTGAGCCGGTTCCGCCCGAGCCGGACGCGGAGCCGGTGCCGACCGGACCGTCGGGGACGGTCGCGCCCGCGGAACCGGGACTGTTGACGTACACCGTGACCGGGCTCGAACCACTCGCTTCGACGGTCAGCACGCGCGCATCGGCGGACGAGGTCACCGTGCCGCCGTCGACACGGACCCGATAACCGTTGGGGTAGTGCAGATCCGAGACATAGATCTCGGTCGGCTTGCCGGTGGGGCGCGGGGTGTAGCGGTAGGCGAAGTCACCGGTGTCCGGATCGAAGATCATGCGTCCCGGCGTGCCCGAAGTGGCCTGTGGGTAGGTGCGCACGAGCCGGCGGCCGGCGTCACCGAGGAACGGATCGGACACGCCCCCGCCATATTGCCAGTAGTGCCAGCCGATGAACCGGTCGTCGGCATTGACAAGGGTATTCGCGAGCACTGTCGGATCGCCGTCGCCGAATTCGGTGACCAGCGTGGGGATTCCGGTGCGCTGGGCGAACGCGTCGATATTGCCCCAGGACTTGCCCTGCTGCAGCGGGCACAGGCCGCGCAGGAAAGCGGGCAGGCCACTGTAGATGGCCAGCTGGCTGGGAATGCAGTAGTCGTGCGGCGCGAAGGCGATACCGGGTCCGCTGATCGGCGGATTCTTGCCCAGATTGCTGGGCATGGTCTCGTTCCAGGTGACGTTCGGCTCCCAGAACACCGTCAGATCGCCGTTCTGGGCGCGTACCGCATCGGTCAACAGCTGCAGCGCCGCCTGGTACTTCCTGTCGAATCCACGGCAGCCGTTGGGGAAACACGACAGGAAGGCCGAGCCGGGCCAGGGCTCGTTGAGCAGTTCGATGCCCAGCGCACCCGGATGCCCTTTCATCGCGCCCGCCAGCGCGCCCAGCGCCTGCCCGAGGTAGTCGAGCACACCGTAGGTGTTGTCCCAGACCTCGTCCCAGCCCTCGTTCATGCTGGGCATGAGGTAGAACAGCGGAAACCCGGGATTGTTCTCCTCCGCCGCGGGCCGCGCGCGGATCGCCCATTCCGGAAAACCGTTGCCGCCCCAGATCTTCGACAGCCCGTCCTGATGATTGTCGAGCACGGTGTGGATCCCGTACTGCGCCAAGGTATCCACGACACCGGCCACGCGGTCCAGGTAGGCGGTGTCGACGACGCCGCGCGTGGGCATGAGCCCGTCGAAGTTGACCCCCAACCGCACCGTGTTGAATCCGTGCCGGGACAACAGCTCCGCGTCCTGGGCGGTGAGCGTGGTGCCCGGTCCGAAGTAGGGCGGTTCCTTGTTCACGCTGTTGACGCCGTGCAATAGGACGACCCGCCCGTGGGCGTCCACGAACCGGGATCCGTCGACGTGCAACGGTGACAGGGTGTCGGCAGCGGCCGAGGGTACGGGAGCGGTCAGCACACATCCGGCCGCGGCCACCAGCACTGCCAGCAACCGCGTCACCCACCGGATCCGGCGGGCGCCGTCGGCGATTGTCATTTCATGTTCTCCTGCATCGAGATCGGTGCCGGCGGCAGGTGCGTCCGCCGACTAGTCCACGCCCAGCGCGGCGGCCAGCAACGGCCAGGATTTGTGCAGGTCCTCCTGCCAGTACGCCCAGGTATGGGTGCCTGCGCTACGGAATTCGACCTGCGCGGGGATGTTCAGCGCGGCCAGGCGTTCGGCGAGCGCATGGGTGCAGGAGTTGGTGGCGGCCTCGATCAGCCCGCCCAGCACCAGCTGATTCGCCTTGCCGATGAGCTGCGCGACGCTCGGCTGCCCGGGCAGCGCCTCGGCGGGGCCGGGCAATCCGCTGCCGCTGGAGAGATAGATCGCCTTGCCCCGCAGCCGTTCTGCCTGCAGCACGCTGTCGTGCGAACGCCAGGCCGGGTCGTCGTCGGGGCCCCACATGTTCTCCGGGTCGGCGTCGCCGCGACCCAGCACCAGCCGAATGTAGGTGCGTCCGGCAGGATCCGAAGTGGAGGCGCACCCGCTGTAGGCGGCGACCCCGGTGTACAGCTCCGGCGCTGCGGCGGCGAGATTGAGCGCTGAGGTGGCCGACATGGACACTCCCGCAATGGCATTGACGCCCGAGGCGTGCAAGGCCGCGTCGAGGACCGGCGGCAGTTCCCGGGTCAGGAACGTTTCCCAGCGATTGCGCCCCAGCGCCGGATCGTCACGCTGCCAATCGGTGTAGTAGGAGAATTCACCGCCGACCGGAGTCACCACGTTCACATTCTTGTTCCAGAAGAACGCGACAATATCGGTCTGGTTGTACCAGTTGGTGATATCGGTGCCGCCGCTGGCTCCGTTCAGCAAATACAGCGTCGGGCGCGGTACGGTCGGGTCGGCGGCGGTGAGCACCTGGAGCGGAATCGTGCGCCCCATCGCAGCCGAGTACACGTGGACCACCTGCTGCCGCTGCCCCGCGCGATCGATCCGATCGACATGGGGGCCAACGGGTTCGGCGTGCGAATCGGTGAGAACACCGGGTGCGATCCAGAGCAGGGCCGCGGCGGCGAGATAGGACGCAACCAACGCCGGATAATTCCGCCTGGACGACAAGGCTGACTCCTCGGAAAGAGCGGTGAATGGGTCCTGGGCCGTGGCCGGCCGCGCACCACGCCACGGCCCAGGAGTCTCAACTGCCGATCAGGTTCTTCAGCACACCGGAAATGATGTCGGTGAGCGAACCGGTCGAGCTGAGCTGGTTCTGCGAGGATCCGAGGCCGCCCTGGTCCATGCTGCCCAGGAGCGCCTCACCCGGATTCGCGCCGCGGCCGGTGAAGCACACGCCCATGCCCGGCTGGTCGGAGCCGACGCCGACGGTGCCGCCGACACCGATTCCGCCGCTGCGGATCTGCTGGCCGTTCTGCACGGAATCGGGTACGCGATAGGTGAATTCGGCTGTGACCGGGTTACCCGAATTGACGAACCAGCCGGTGCTGGTGACGCTCCAGCCACCATTGTTGGGCCCGGGCGTCACCTCGGCGGACTGCTGCCCCTGGCCGAAGTGGTAGGCGGTGACCACGGCCTTGACCGGCTTGCCGAATCCCGGTGGCGGATAGTCGGTGATGGAGTTGACGTACGGATTGCCGATGCTGGTGGTGCCGACCACGATCTTGTAGGTGATGAGCGTGCCGGCCGCCGCGGTCGTCACATCGATGGATTTGTCGTAGGTGTGGGTGATCCAGAAGCTGCTGAATCCTGGATTGTGGTCCACGTGCTGCTGTTGCGTGCAGGACGTCGTATCCGCCGCGGCGGTCGCCGCGCCGAGGACGATATCCGCCCCCGACAGCACCAGTGTGGCCGCCACAATGCCGGCGGCCAATTTCGGGGTCCTGATCATGATTCCTTCCAACAGTTCCGGAGAATACGGAACTGATTACCGGTGAGCCGATGTGGAATTCGAGCAATTGCTCACGACGACAAACGCTAGGGCGCACCGAAAGAGAACTGAAACACTATTTCTCACACGATTCACAAGGCCGCCTTGTCAATCGAGCTCACGAGCTGCTCGACGATCTTCTCCACGGTCAGGGTCCGCGATCAACAATCATCTCTTTCGAACTATCCGAAAATCGTGATTTCAGTTCCTGATTCACGCCTCGTAGCGTTGCTCGTCGTGAGCAAGTGGCTCACAACCGAAGAAACAATTCAAAGGAGAATCACTGATGGGTTCCGCATCCAGCGTCCTCGAAACTGCCCTTGTCGCCCTGATCCACAAGCTCTTCACGGGCTCCGCCGGCGGCACCAAGTAGCCCGCTGACCGAGGGCAGGCCGTTCACTCATTCCCCCCTGCTATGGCCTGCCCTCTTTCGAACACCGCCGTGCACGACAATCCGAATCCGCTACCCCGACCGGGCATCGAGCAGCGCGTCACCGTAGACGGCGGCGAGGCGGAGGGCGATCTCCAGGTGGAGTTTGCGGTCGTCGATGGGGTGTCCGAGCAGGTCTTCGGCTTGTTGCAGGCGGTACAGGACGGTGTTCTTGTGGACATCGAGGGCCTCGGCGGCGCGGGCGCTGCTGCCATGCTCGAGGTAGGCGAGGACGGTTTCCCGCAAACGGCGTGCGGCGCTGTCGTTTCCGGACAGACCTGCCAGTTCGCGGGTCACCATGGACCGCATGGCCGTCGGATTGGAGGCCAGGCAGATGACCAGCTCTACGTCGCGGTAGTCGGTGACCTGGGTGGTGGTTCCGGTGTCGATGGCCAGGGTCTGGGCGGCGACCGCTTCGCTGTGACTGGTGCGGAAGCCGGTGGGGCCGGCGGCGGGGACGCCGGTCGCGGCGCGAAGTCCGGGATGATTGCGGGCTACGTCGGTCAGTGCGCCGCGCAGGTCGGTGACCGGGGAGGTGACCAGCCAGACCCACAGGGTACGGGGGCCGCAGGGCAGGGTGAGGGGGCGCGTTGTCCCTGCGGCCGTGGCGATTTCGCGAGCGAAGGTCTCGAGGGCGGGCATGGCGGCGGCCTCGTCCAGCAGGTCCGAGGACCACAGCACCAGGCCGGTCTGCTCGCCGTGCAGGTTGTGGCCCAACCGCAGCGTCGCGGTCTCGGGATCGAGGTTCTCGCCACGGAGCAGGGCGTGCACGGTATCGACTCGCCGCGCCAGCGCACCCTGGAGGCGCTGCTGGATCTCCTCGAAATACGCGGACACCGCCTGTTCGGTCCACGCTCCGGTTACGCGATTCACGTGGTTCCACAGCCGATTCAGAATCGGCTGCCGCAATGCGGCATCGACGGCGGGATCGAACACCGCGTCCATGACCGCCTGCCAGGCGACGCGCTGACCCGCCGGGAAGATCCGCAGGAGTACCGGTAGCTCGTGCCCGCGCTGCGCCAAAGCTCGGAACAGGTCGCGACTCGCGGGCGGGATGGGGATGTCGCGGGGATCCTCGGTGAGCAGGTTGCGGAAGTAGCCGCGCAGCGCGTCGCGGGTGCTGGCGTGCAGGTCGCGACGCAGGGCGGCGTCGTCGGCGACGGCGGGAAGGTCGGCGGCGATCTCGTCGTCCATGCGGTCGGTGAACGCGGCCAGGCGTTCGGGCTCGAGCAGCGACTCGGCGAACGCTGATATCCACGCCGTCGCTTCGGCATCGAGATCCCGACGGTGCACGGCCCTCCCTTCGGTGTCGTGGTGCCCCCGCTGGGAAGGATCCCACAGTCGGCCGTAGGTGCCGGACACGGGCATTCCCGGGTGAGGCGGGCGTGTTTGTGTCGCCCGCCCAGCACGCGCCCCGAGATCTGGGCCGCCGTCACAAGCGCGCCGCGGCCCGTGGTGACCAGACTGAGCGCATGCCCGGCGACGGGCGGATCGGCTGCCGCACGCAGCGTGGCGTGCACACGGGGCGTGCACACGGGGCGTGCACACGGGGCGTGCACACGGAAGGAATTGAACGGATATGAGCGGACTCTCGCTGCCCGGCCGGGTGGTGGCGGTCACCGGCGGCGCCCGGGGCATCGGCCGCGCGACGGCGGAGGCATTCGCGCGCGCCGGAGCCAAGGTGGCCATCGGCGATATCGACGCCGCGCTCGCCGCGCGCACGGCGACCGAACTGAACAGCGCGACCGCCGGCGAGATCATCGGGTTGCCGTTGGATGTCACCGACAGCGACTCGTTCGCCGAGTTCCTCGACGCGACCGAACGCCACCTGGGCGCGCTGGATGTGCTGGTCAACAATGCCGGCATCATGCCGATCGGCGAGTTCGTGGACGAGACACCGGAGATGACGGACCGGCAGATCGACATCAACGTCCGCGGCGTGACCACCGGTTCTCGGCTGGCCATGCAGCGCTTCACCGCGCGCGGACGAGGAAACCTGGTGAACATCGCCTCCCTGGCCGGGGCGACCGGTGAACCGGGGCTGGCGACCTATTGCGGCACCAAGCATTTCGTCATCGGGTTCACCGAGTCACTGTGGCGGGAACAGCATTCCCGAGGCATCGGCGTCACCATGGTGCTGCCGGGATTCATCAATACCGAGTTGGCTTCCGGGACCGAGGTGCCGCGTTGGGCGCGCAAACTCTCGATGCGCGAACCGGAGGACGTGGCCGCCGGGATCGTGGCCGCCGTGCGGGCGGACGCGCGCACCATCACGGTACCGAGTTCCCTTGGCCTGCTGCTGAAGTCAACCCAACTGCTGCCCGGCAGGCTCCGCTACGCCGCCGTGAACGCGCTCGGCTGGGGCGATGTCTTCACCACACCCGACCACCAATTGCGCGCTGCCTACCACCGGCGACTGACGGGTGAGAAATGATGACGGCCGTCGAGAACGACGCCGCTACAACGGTTATCGAGGTGCGCTCGCCGATCGACGGGTCACTGGTGCGCACCGTGCCGGACCGGTCGGCCGCCGACGTCGCCGCGGCCGTGCGCGCATTGCGCGACCACCAGCCCGCCTGGGCGGACTCCGGACCCAAACGACGTGCGGAATGGCTTGGCAGATACCGGGATTGGCTGCTCGACCACGCCGAGGAACTCGCCGACGTCATTCAATCCGAGTCGGGCAAGACCCGCGCCGAGGCGCTCATGGAGTTGCCGATGGTGACCGGCGTGCTCAACTACTACGCGGCAAATGCCGCGAAGTTCCTCGCGCCGGAGTCGCCCGGGGCCGCCAACGCCCTCGCCGTGCCCAAGCGCTACCGCGTGGAATACCACCCCTACCCGGTGGTGGGCGTCATCACGCCCTGGAACTTCCCTTTGCTGACACCGGGTTTCGATGCGCTGCCCGCCCTGCTCGCGGGGGCGGCGGTACTGCTCGAGCCCTCCGAGTTCACCCCGCTGACCGCGTTGTTCATGCTGCGCGGCTGGCGTGAGATCGGCGCTCCCCCGGTCTTCGACGTCGTCACCGGCCGCGGTGCGACGGGCGCGGCCCTGGTGGACACCGTCGACTACGTGCAGTTCACCGGCTCCACCCGGACCGGCAAGCTGATCGCGCATCGTGCCGTCGACCGGCTGATCCACTACTCACTCGAATTGGGCGGCAAAGACCCGGCCATCGTGCTCGCCGACGCCGATATCGACCGCGCCGCGGCGGGCATCGCGTGGGGCGGGCTGTTCAACGCCGGTCAGGCGTGCATCTCGGTGGAACGCGTCTACGTGGAGGCCGCCGTCCACGACGAGTTCGTGACCAAGCTGACCGCGGAGGTGCGGCGACTGCGCATCGGCGGCGGCCACGACTTCCGCTACGACATCGGCGCGATGGCCACCCGGGCTCAGCGTGACATTGTGGAAAGGCATGTGTCCGAGGCGGTTTCGGCCGGTGCCTGCGCACTCACCGGGGGCCGCCCCTCGAGGTCGCCGACGCCGACGAGGCGGTGCGTCTGGCCAACGACAGCGAATACGGACTGTCGGCCACGGTGTGGACCGGCGACACCGCGCGAGGTTTGGCCCTGGCCCGCCGAATCGAAGTCGGCGCCGTCAACATCAACGACGTCTTCTACAACCTGATGTCCCCCACCGTCCCACACGGTGGCTGGAAGGCATCCGGCATCGGAGCCCGCTTCGGCGGCGCGAACGGCCTCCGCAAATACACTCGCGCCCAAGCCATCACCGAACCCCGCTTTCCGCCGATGCGACGCGAACTGATCTGGTTCCCGTACACGCGGGTACGGCTGCGCGGCTTCCTCCGCGTCATGAACGTGATCATGGCCCGAGACATTCGCCGCCGGCTCGGCTTCTGAACAAGCACGGATTCCCCTCCACACCGAACGCCACAGCAGCGGAGGGTCTTTCTATGCCGAATCATCCGCGACCCGAACCGCGCACCATGTGCGAGCCCCTTCCAGCGCACGGTCACCGCACATCCGGACGAGGTGCTCGCGCGCGGCCCCATGATGGCCAGCGACGCCGACCGCTGGCTGCACACCGAAGACATCGGTGAACTCGACGCCGACGGCCGCCGGTACAACACCGCGCCAACGCCACCGTGGCGCGGGTCGAGCAGATCAAGAAGTTCGCCGTGGTTCCCCATGTCTGAAAGCCGGGCGGCGACTACCTCACGCCCACAACACGATTGAACCGCAAGCCGATCACGCCGGATACGCCCTGAACGTGGCCCAGCAGCCGACAGGACCGGGTCGACGGGGCGCATGCAACCAGATCCTGTTCTTCGGGGGGAGGCGTGATATCAGTCGTCGAGCACGGACCTGGGAGCAACCGACCTGGCCTGACGACCACCACGAACAGCATGGGACGTCCCGCGACGGATGACACTTCGTTTGGCTGACGTTGCCAATCCAACGAAAAACGGCCCCGGAACCAGTGGTTCCGGGGCCGTTTTCCCTAGTAGCGGGGACAGGATTTGAACCTGCGACCTCTGGGTTATGAGCCAACGGGAAACAGTCCAGGACGTATTTTCGGGTACCGCAGCATCCCATTCGTGCAGGACAGCGGGTTTTCAATCGTCTACAGTGTCCGGCTGGTCCCACCCCGTCCGCCGGGTCGCGCCCTGTCGTGATGCCAAATTTGATGTCAAATTTGCTGCCGCAGCCAGTGATTTCGCCGTCTGCAGACATCCGTTCGTCGACCTGCGGGCGACAGGAGAATCCTGCTCACCTGGTCGTCCTAGCGACACATATCGCTCAGCGTGTGCGCCGAGGACGCGCTCTATCGCGGCAAGATCGCCGTCGCGCGTTTCTTGGCTCGCACGATCCTGCCCGAAGCCGCCTTCCGACCGGGATGCGTGTTCGGTGCCGCAGACGAGATCCCGCTCTGCGTCATGATCATCGACCTCGACCGGTTCGAGGGCATCAACGCTCGCTACGGCCATTCGATGGGTGACGAAATCCCCATCCGGACCGCGAACCTACTCCACACCCACGCCGACCCCGACCCCGACCCCGACCCCGACCCCGACCCCGAACTGATCGTATCCCGAACCGGCGGTGAGGAATTCGCGGTGGTCGGCTTCCGTTCCGCCACCTCGGCACGAGACCAAGCCGACCTCTTCCGGCACGGCATCGCTACCGACCGAACCATCCCGATCACCGTCAGCATCGGCATCGCCTTCCATGACCACACCGTCGAGAGCTTCGGCCCACCCCGCAACACACAACGACCTCCTGCAGCGCGCCGATTCCGTAATGTACGAAGCGAAAGCGCAGGAGGCAACCGAGTCGTCGTAGCCGATCCGCGCAGTGCATCGAAAACCAGTTCCTGTACACCACAGTGCCTTCGAAGATGAGGCGCGGTCGAGTATTTCGAGCAGATGAGCACCAAGACCTGAACGATCAGGAACAACCGGCGCGGCATCTCAAAGCGCAAGTGGCGAAGCCCAGCAGCGGCCGAGGTCAGAATCGGAGGCTCATCTAAAGCAGTCACCCTGATTCGATCGAAATCCCGCGATCACCCACATCCGGTCCGAACTCCTCGGATTCCGGTCGGTGAGCACTACTCACAGGGGCCTCTTCGCAATCGGGGCATGGATCGGCGTGACCAAATGCTTACTACACCCCGCAGAATCCCGAGAAACCCAGGCCACCAGTCGGTGCCACCAAGCACCGCTGCCCGGGCACCAACTTCTACATGATCGAGGCGAACATCTTGCTACACCGCATCTTCGGACGCCTCGAGTGTACGGATCGACCGCGCCGGACTGCCCCTTCCTCGCGCATCCCCGCAGGCGACCGAGCCCGCCGCCCTGGTCACTCACGCGCCCGACAAGGTTCGGGCATGCCCGTTCCCTCGTGAACAGTAAGATTCAAGCGGATTCGGCGGGGGCGACGCGAGGATGCGTGGGCGCGACCAGAGTGCCGAATCGGGTGACGACCCGCTGATGATAGAGCGCGAGCAGATCCCCGACCAGGGCGTACTCGGCTTCGTGGGGCAGATCGGGACGGCTGAGCGCATTGACGATGGCTCGCCAGAACAGCACGTGCCCGGACGGGTCGGCCACGAAATACGCATCGACGGCCTCGGGGACACCACCGATCAGCTCGGCCAGTGAATTGAGCAATGCCAGAACTGCCGATTGCCCTGCGGCGAGCGCCATTCGGCGCAGCAGATCGAATTCCCGGGCGAGGAACTCGGCGAGATCGACGTCGTCCCGCTGGGCCAACTCCTCCATCGCGTTCACCACGGGGGTGAGCCGATCGGTGCTCACGCGTTCGGGCAGTTGCGCGTACGCGCCGATGACGTCGAAGAGCACCGAGCGCTCCATGTCGACGATATCGGTGAAGGTAGCCACCGCCTGCTCCGGATCGCTCATCGACAGCCGGAACAGTATGCCGTACACGTCGAAACCACCGTGCGAGTGAACATCCTGCACGACGAAGCCGCGGGCGCGTTCGGCGACGACGAACCGGGCGGCCTCGAGCCTGCTCAGCGCCACTTGCGCGGTAGCCTTGCTGATCTCGAACTCCTCGGCGAGCTTGCGCACCGACGGCATCAGCGCGCCCGGTTGGTACCGCCCGGCCGCGATACGCCGGCCCAGTTCATCGGCCACCTCCGATGCTCCGACCTGGCTGCTCACCTCATGCCCTTCTCCGACGACGATGTGTCGCTACTGTCTAGGACAGCGTACGGTAGGACCGTGCGGTGCGGCATGTCGCGGGGTGAGGACTGAATGACGGATTGGCTTGGCGGCACTCGACGGTCGCGGAAGTTCGGTTCCCGACCAGCGGATCCGTCTGGCCACCCACCCGCCCATCCGGCTGCCCGCACCGTGCGGCTGGCCGCCCTGCCGATCGCCTACGCGGGTCGGCACGCGGCGGGTCTGGGCAAACTTCTCCACGGTGCCCCCGCGGAGACCGTGTACGCCGAGATTCGGGAGCGGACCGCCCGGCACATCTTCGAGGTGCTCGGCAATCTGCGCGGATGCGCGGCCAAGCTGGGCCAGATTCTGGCCCTCTACCCCGGCGGTCTACCGTACGAGATCGCCGGGCCCTACCGGGAAGCGCTGGCCAACCTGCAATTTGCGGCGCCACCCATGCTGCCCGGTGCGGTGCACGCGGCCATGACCCAGTACCTCGGCCCGGATTGGCGCGACGCCTTCCTCGAATTCGACGACCGGCGCCCCATGGCGGCCTCCATCGGCCAAGTGCACCGGGCGATTTGGCGTGACGGGACACCGGTCGCGGTCAAGATCCAGTACCCCGGCGTGGCCGAGGCCATCGAATCGGATCTGCGGCAGGTGCGGCACCTGGCATTCGTCGCGGGCGTCATGCTGCCCAGCATGGATCTGGACGGCCTCGTGGGCGAACTCTGCGAAGGCATCCGAATCGAACTGGACTATCGCCGTGAAGCCGAGAACCAGCGGATAGCCGCCGAAAAGTACACGGACGATCCGGAATTCGCGATACCCAGGGTGGTCGAGCAGCGCGCGGGAGTCCTGGTGACCGAGTGGCTGGACGGCGAGCTGCTCACCACGGCGCTCCTGCACGGAATGCCGTCCGAGACCCGAGACCGTGTCGGGGCCAGCATATTTCGGTTCTGCATGCTCAGCCCGGCACGCACCGGCCTGATCTACTGCGACCCACATCCAGGCAATTTCGTGATCCTGCCCGACGGGCGGCTCGGGGTGATCGACTTCGGCGCGTGCACGCCCCAACCGCCAGGATTCGACGACATGATTGCCCCCGCCCTCGAGGCCGCACTCAACGGCAGCGCGGACGAATTCGACGCGCTGTTGCGCGACTACGGATTCATCCCCCCGGGACAGGACGTCGACATCGCCGAATTCACCCGGGTGCTGGACCCTTTCGTGCGGATGGCGCTGGAGCCGACCGCCGAGTTCAGTACCGAATGGCTGCGCGCCCGGATCGGCGAGGGACTGAGTCCGCGCCTGGACAACGTGCACCGGCACCTGGCGATGCCGCCGGCGCTGTGGTCCTACAGCCGGACCCTGCTGTCCATGGTCGCGGTGCTGGCCCAACTCGGGGCGACGATCCCAGCCGGGGACATCGCCATCGAGCGGCTGCCGGAATTCGAGGCCATCCGAGCCCGGGCGCGGGCCCGCACGGCTGCGGGAAACGGCGTGTCGTTGCGGCGTGTCTAAGGCGAAATGCCCGATCTTCCCAGCGAACAGGTGCTGTTGTCGCCTCGGCTTTCTATACTGTCTCAGACAGATGGCCGCAGGCGGCCACCGACACCCACGAGAAGCGGGGCGGCAGTGACCAGATCACACACGACCACAACGAAACGAATCCACCCCGATCATGAGGTCGCGATCATCGGGGCGGGCCCCGGGGGTATCGCTGCGGGCGTCAAACTCGCCGCGGCGGGCATCGACGACTTCGTGATCCTCGAGCGCGACACCGACTTCGGCGGCAGCTGGCACGAGAATACCTACCCCGGACTGTCGGTCGACATCCCTTGGCCCGCATACCAATTCTCGTTCGACCGACGCACCGACTGGGAGCGGTTCTTCCCCTACGGCCCCGAGGTCAAGCACTACCACACCGACGTCGCACGCAAATACGGGCTGTACCCGCACGCGCGATTCGGCGTGAATGTCCAACGCGAGGAATTCGACGACGCCAACCACCTGTGGCGCTTGCACACCAGCACCGGACAGGTGATCACCGCGCGCCACGTCATCAGCGCGGTCGGCGCATTCGTGCGCCCGAAGGCGGACGCCATCCCTGGAGTGGAGACGTATACGGGCAAACTTCAGCGGCCCACCGCCTGGGACCACGACTACGACCTCACCGGCAAGCGGGTCGCGGTCATCGGCACGGGAGCGTCGGCCGTGCAGATCATCCCGGCCATCGCTGATCGGGTCGGCGCGATGACCGTATTCCAGCGCACCCCGGTGTGGTCCATGCCCAAGCCCGACTTCCGCACTCCCCGCGCGCTCAAAGCCCTGCTGGGGGTGCCGGGCGTGCTGCCGCTGATCCATCAGGCGATCCTCGTCGTGGTCGATATGGCGGGCCGATTTCTGGTCAGCACCCCACCGAACCTGGTCAAGCCCTTCCTGCGGGCCTTCGACAAAACGATCATCAAGGCGTACGGCCGATACGTGCGGCTGCTGGTCAAGGATCCGGTCGCGGCGGCCGCACTGACTCCCGATTTCGGCCCGATCACCAAGCGACCCACCGCCAATACCTACTACCTGACCACCTTCAACCGCACCAATGTGGACCTGGTCACCGACTCGATCGAGACCGTCACCGCGACCGGCATCCGTACCCGCGACGGTGTCGAACGCGACTTCGACGCCATCGTGCTGGCCACCGGCTACGACGTGTTCTCCGATCCGGAGACCTACGTGACGGGAACCATCGTGGGGCGCAACGGTTTCGACCTCGGCGAGTTCTACCGGGCCGAGGGACTGCAGGCGTACCAGGGGGTCACCGTGGCGGGACTGCCGAACCGGTTCATGCTGGTCGGCCCCTACTGCTGGACCGGATCGGGCTGGCACGACTTCGTGGAGATGTCCGCCGACCACGCGGTGCGCGCCATCACCGAATGTCGCCGTCGCGGTGCGACTCTGCTGGAGATCCGCAAGGACGTCGCCGACGAATACCACCGCACGATCCACCGCAACAGCGAGATCCTGCGCTACTACCTGGCCGACCTCAATGGCGGCACCAACACCTACTACCGAAACTCGCAGGGCGACACCACCTATCTGCGCCCGTCGGGCTTCTTCGAGGCGAGCCGGGGGCTGCGGCAGTTCCCGCTCGACGACTACCGCTACGAACAACTGGCCGCCGTGCCCGCGGCCAAGGCCGGCAGCAACGGCAAGGCCGCCGCGGCGGCCGAGGTGACCGCGTGACCGCCGTCGCCCCCGCCTCCCGCCGTGGCCTCAATTCCCTTGTCGCCGCGTTCTTCTCGGTGGCGTCGCTGGGCTACGACCTGCCCATCTTGCAGTGGTATCTGTACCGGCCGCCGCAGGACGACGTGGTCCGCGCCCTGGAGGCCGCAGGCGCGCGCACGGTGGCCGATATCGGTTGTGGTACCGGGATTCTCACCTCCCGGCTGGCCCGTGACCTGGACACCGTCTGGGGCATCGACATGTCGCCCGGCATGCTGGCCAAGGCGCGCCGGCGCAACCCCGCGGTGCGCTGGCGCAACGAGCCCGCCGAACAATTGAGCCTGCCCGATGCCTCGGTGGACGCGGTGACCACCACCACCGCGTTCCACTTCTTCGATCAGGCGCGAGCGCTGCGCGAATTCCACCGCGTGTTGCGGCCCGGCGGCGTGGCGGTGGTCTGCACCCCGGCCACCGACGCCCGCTGGGCCCGGCCCATCCAGCGTTCGAGCGCACGCCGACTCATGCCTGCGCACGCACCGACCTCGGCTGAGATCCGAAAGGTCTTCCAGGACGCGGGTTTCGAGATCGTCGAGCAACGCGCGGTGACGCGGCCCTGGTACAGCCGCTGGGTGCCCGACGTCATCACCGTCGGCAAACGAGGCTGATCCCCTGATTGTGGATCGCCTCGCGGAAGAACTCCGGCGAGGCGATCCACCCCTCGATCTCACTCCGGGTATACGGCCTGGCAGGCGAGCCAGCTGGGCTGCTTCGGATCCAGAATGATGGCCTGGCCCTTGATGTTTCGGGACATCGCGGGGGTGATCTGGTAGCGCGGCCAGCTGCGGCGGGCGACCGCCACCCGCAGCCGGTGACCGGCGCGCAGGACGGCCTCGGTGGCATTGAGGTGGATGTCCAGCTCATGAGGTTCATCGGGAAGCACCGGGAGGATGGACTCGCGGGTGCGCGGATGTTCGGCCCCGACCAGTTCGCCGTCGAGCCAGGTACTGGCCACCGGGTCGAGAGCGCGACGCGACGAGCGCAGGGCCCCGCGGCTGATCACCGCGGAACTGCCGTCAGGGGCGACATCGCAGACCGTGACCACCCAGAAGGCTTCGGTGCCGGTCGCCAGCACCCGCAGGTGCAGGTTCATGGTTCCGGAGAGCAACAGATCGGCCGGCAGCGGCGCGCCGGTGAAGACCACGGCGGCACGCTCGGCGGAGCGGTCGTCGACGATCCACGACCTGCCCAGGAGCGCGGGCACGCCCATGAGGGTGCTGGTGGTGGTCTGGGAGGCGAATCCCGGTCTGCGATCGGGCAGGTCGAGGTGCGCGCGCTTACGGGCGGGGATATCGACCAGCGAGCCGTCGATCGCGACATGCTCGGCCACGCCGCTGGGTACGGCGCACAGGTACCACTTCTGCACCGAGACCTCCGGATGCGGGAATCGGTCACGTCGCACCCAGTCGCCACTTCCCAACTGCCGCACAGTAACCGGGCCGTACTCGTCGATACCGTTATCGATCCCCTTGATCCAGCGGTCGAAGAACGCACAGTGCAATTCGTTGAGCCGCTGCGGGTTTCCCGGTGCGCCGAAACCGGATCCGGAGGTGATGTGGAATGTGTCGTCCATGACGAGTTGCTTTGCGCCACCGGACAATCGGAGTTGCTCGAAGGCGCGCGTATTGCCCCGATCGAAGATGTCGTGCCATCCGCTGTGAATCCAGGTCGGAGCGGTGATCCTGTCCACCGCGACCACCGCCTCGGTCACGTCGGTATCGGCGAAGTTCATCGGGTGCTCGTCGCGTGTCGCCAGCCCGACCACATCGGCGAAACGGGTCAGCGGGCTGGCGAGACGGTCACGCAGATAGCTACCCGCCGCTCCGGACGCGACCAGTCCCGGCACCGTGGGCACCCACTTGGCCGCATTGACCACCGCCAGCCAGGCGATCATGAAACCGGTATGCGCGCCACCGGTCATGAGCAGATCATTGCCCGGATCGGTGGAACCGACCATGGCGAACACGGCCTTTACACCCTCGGGACGACGCGCCGCCGCGTGCAGCGCCGAAATAGCCGAATACGAGATGCCGTACAGACCGATATCGCCGTCGCACCAAGGCTGCTCGCGCACCCAGCGCAGCGCCTCCACTGAATCCAATTGCTCACGCTCGGACTGGATTTGCAGCACACCGGTGGAACTGCCGGTGCCGCGCACATCGATGTGCACGTGAACGTAGCCGCGCGATACCAGCACCCGGTTGGCGCGCAGCAGATCGATCGCGCCGCCGCCGAGCGTCCGCAACAGCTCGCGTCGCGTCGCCCGCCCACCGGGCGAGGGCGGCACCACGCGGGTGAGCAACGGCCCCGCGGCCTGAGCCAGCCCGAGTAACGGTGCTACCCGGGTGAGCAGCGTCTTGTTGTACGGGGTGAACGTCACGATCGCGGGCAGCAGATCGGTGACCGGCACGCCGACTCGGTGCGCCGGGCGGGTGATGTCGGCGGACAGCACCGTCCCGTCCGCCAGCCGGATCGGCACGCCGCGTTCGACCCACACCCGGCGAAAACGCTTGGGGCCGATATCGAACCGGGCATCATGCGGACGGGAACCGGTCGGACTCGTGCCCGGCCGCAGCCGCGGGACAGCATCGGGGTGCGTCATCGCACTTCTCCCCCTCTTACTCTCTGATGGGATCCAGAACGACGATGGGCGGCGACCCGGCCGGCCGGGCGCGGCGACGGCCCACAAGGCGAAATAGCTTCCGGCGGAACAGATCGCGAGACGCCGCAACAGTGACGTGCGTTCCCGGCCGATGGCGGTCCGGGTCCGCATGGGCCGCCGGTCGCGGTGAAGAGCGGATAGCAGACCACGTTCAGCAGCCGTGCGCCGCGCCAGTGCGATGTCTTGCGGCGCTACCGGTTCGAGGCGGACTCGACCGCATTCGGCATCCCGCTCCTCCTCGGATCAGCGCGGCCTCATCACGCCTTGGGGGCGGGATCCAGGGATTCGGCCGCGCGGACGAAGACCGGTTCCACCTTCGCGAGCACGCGCGTACCGACATCGCCTGCCAGATAGGGCAGTCGCGGGCCGATGCGGGCCAGCACCCAGACGGCCTTGCCGTAGGCGGGCTTGATGATGATCGCCTTGTTGCGTTGGACGGCCAAGAGCACCTTGCGGCCGTGCACTACCGGATCCATCAAGATGAAGTTCGGCACGAACTTGCCGAACCGTCCGAACCGGCGGTAGAACGCGCCGAGCCCGTCGCCGCCACGCCATTCGCCCAGACCGTCATTGATGCCGAGCAGGATATTGGTGTTGATGGCGATCGGGCACACGCACGTGACGTGCACGCCGTGCTTCTTGGCCTCACCGTGCAGCGCGTTGCTCATGCCGACCACGGCGTGCTTGGCCATGTTGTAAGGACCCATGTAGCCGATCGTCGCCAGCCCCGCCATGGAGGCGGTGTTCACGATGCCGCCGAAACCCTGCTCCACCATGATCTTGTACGCGGCGTCCACACCGTAGGCGACGCCGCGGATCATCACGTCGATGGCCCGGTCCCAATGCTCGGGTGTGAGATCCTCGACCGGCCCGCCGACGAACATGCCCGCATTGTTGAACATCAGATCGAGCCGCCCGAAGCGGTCCTTCACACCCTGCACGGTGGCGCGGATGGCGTCACCGTCGCGCACATCGAGGAAGGCCGCCTCCGCGGTCCCCGGCCCCTTCGAGGTGAGGTGGGCGGCAACCTGCTTGGCTCCGACCTCGTTCACATCGGTGACCAGGACGAAATAGCCCTTCTCCACCAGGGCGGCGGCATAGCCCATGCCGATGCCGGAGGCGGCACCGGTGACGATGGCTGTCTTGACTGTCATATCTCTGCTTTCGAGTGGTGGGAATGCGCTCAGGCGTCGCGGATCCAGCCGGGCAACCGGCCCCAGGCGTGGTTGACGGGACCGCGCACGATATTCGCGCCACGCGTCGCGGCATGGCCGACGGCCGGTGTCAGGGTCGGCGCGGCGCGGCACAGCCACCAGAGCAGGCGGCCATAGGCCGGCTGAATCACGAAGGCGCGGTTGCGTTGCACCGCCCGCAGCACCTTGCGCCCGTGCACCACCGGGTCCTGCAGGATGAAGTTCGGCAGCAGGTGCCCGAGATGCCCGAACCGTCGGTAAAGCGCTGCGACGTAATCGATTTCGGTCGTCTTGTTGTCCAGTCCGGCGTTTGCGCCGAGCACGATGTCGGTGTGGATGGCGATCGGGCACACCGCGGTGACGTGGATGCCGTGTGCGGCGGCCTCACCGCGCAGCGACATGGTCATGCCGACAACGGCGAATTTCGCCGTGTTGTAAGGACCCAGGTAGGAGAACGGGGTGAAACCCGCCATGGAGGCGGTGTTCACGATGCCGCCGAAACCCTGCTCCACCATGATCTTGTACGCGGCGTCCACACCGTAGGCGACACCGGCGATCATGACGTCGATGGCCTTCTGCCAGTGCCCGACGGTGAGTTCCTCGACCGGTCCGCCGATGAACAGTCCGGCATTGTTGAACATCAGGTCCAACCGACCGAAACGATCCTTCACCCCGTACACGGCGGCGGCGACCGCATCCGCGCTGGACACGTCCAGATAGGCGGCCTCGGCCCAGCCGGGGCCGAGCGCGGTGAGCCGGGTGGCCACCTGTTCGGCCTTGGCGTCGTCGATATCGGTGACCAAGACGAAATAGCCCTGCTCGACAAGAGCTGTGGCATAACCCATTCCGATGCCGGACGCGGCACCTGTGACGACCGCCGTTCTCATCGCGTAGCCGCTTCGACCTGAACCGGAGCGGGTTCGGGGACCACGGCATATCGCTTGCCGCCGATGCGTGTGCCGACCTTGTCGGCCACCGCACGGATGCGCCTGCCCGTGGTCTCCTCCCGCGCGGGGAAACCGAGTTGCCCGGCCAGCCGGATCGGTCCCAGCACCAGCCACAGCGGCACGAATCGCCCCAGCGCGACGGCCGCCCACGGGTAGGCGCCGGCCGCGACCATGCGTGAACCGCGCAGCATGCCGTTCACGCCGCGACGCGCGGTGGGGGCGGCGTCGAAGAACACCGGCAGCCGCCACGCCCAGTCCGGCATGAAGCGGGTCTCCGAAATGCCGTACAGCAGATTGGTTTTGGTCGGCCCCGGCATGAGGGTGGTGACCGACACCCCGGACTTCTTCAACTCCTGATGCAGCGCGTAGGAGAAGAACATGCTGAACGACTTCGCCGCGGAGTAGGAGGCGTTGTACGGCAGCGGCAGGATGCCGACCGGCGAGGAGACGTTCAGGATCGCGCCCGCACGACGAGCACGCATGCCCGGCAGGAACGCGCCGGTCAGGTGATGCAGCGCACTGACGCTGACATCGACCAGTACTCGTTCACGTTGTAGCGGAAGGTCTTCGAACCGGCCTGCGGAGATCAGGCCCGCCACATTGCACAGGCCCACGATGTCGTAGGGGCGCTCCAGCACCTGGTCGATGAATTCTTGACGGGCGTCGCGATCGGTCAGGTCGAGCAGGAACTCCTCGGACTCGACACCTTTGGCACGGAGTTCCTCACCGGTCTCCTTGACCGATTGCTGGATGTCGACCAGCACCAGGTCGTAGCCGTGTTGTGCGAGGTTCCGTGCGATTTCTTTGCCGATACCGGAGGCCCCGCCGGTGACGACGACCCGGGTGTTCGGACTGGGAGGCGGTAGTGCCATGGAATCCGATCCTCATCTCTTCTCGAGCTAACTGTCTAGGACAGTTGAAGATTCTGTCAAGGCGGATGGGTTGCGAACGGGAAGTTCTTCCCATCATCGTCTCAGACAGTATACGATTTCGGGCATCGAGTCGCTCGGAATCACATGCGGCCGACCGCAATAGGAAGAGGTGGGACGTGGCCCGAGGCATTCGAAATCCACGCATGGTACTGATCACCGGGGCGGGCAGCGGCATCGGGCGCGCCACCGCCCTGCGCTTCGCCCGCCGGGGAGCGACGGTGATCGTCACCGATATCAACACCGAGACCGCGACGGAAACGGCGGAGCTCATCGCCGCCGCCGGAGGTCGCGCAGCCTCCTACCGACTCGATGTCGCCAACGAAACAGCGTGGCAACAGCTGGCCTACCAGGTCTTCGAACGACACGGCGTGCCCGACGTGCTGGTCAACAATGCCGGATACGGGCTGATCGCACCGTTTTTGGACCAAACCCGGCAGATGTGGGACGACCAACTCGCGGTCAACCTGAACGGAGTCGTCTACGGCTGCCGCACGTTCGCGCCGTTGATGGTGACCGAGAAACGCGGCCAGATCGTCAACGTCGCCTCGGGCGCGTCCTGGATGCCCGCACCGTTCTGGTCCTCCTACGCCACCTCCAAGGTGGCGGTGCGCATGTTCTCCGAGAGTCTGCGCGGTGAACTGGCGGCGCACGGCGTCGGGGTCAGCTGTGTGTGTCCCGGCGCGGTGGCCACCAATATCGTCGCCAATGCCGAGGTCGTGACCACCGCCTTCGACGGTGACGCCGACCGGCAGCACGTGGCGACCGACACCGCCCAAGCGCTGGTTACGACGTTCGGTCCACTGCTGGGCTTCGGGCCCGACGTGATCGCCCGCGGCATCGTGCGCGCGACCCGGCGCGATATCGGCGTGCTGCCGGTGCGCCCGGAAACCTGGTTGATCCAAGCCTGCTATCGGCTCTCGCCGGCCCTGACCGGATTCACCCTCGCGCAGGCCACCCCGGACCGATTGAACTTCGTGGTGTCGCTGGCCGCACCGGTGCTGTCGGCCATCCGCCGACCCGTCGTGGGGAGCGAGGCATGAGAGCCCGAGTCGCCCGCCCGGAATTGGTGCTGATCACCGGTGCCGGAAGCGGGATCGGCCGCGCCACCGCGCTGCGCTTCTCCCAGCGCGGCGCGGTGGTGCTGGCCACCGATATCGATCCGGATACCGCCGCGGAGACAGCGCGGTTGATCACCACCGCCGGCGGGCAGGCCGCGTCCTATCGACTCGACGTCACCGACGACGACTCCTGGGCTCAGATGCTGTCGGAAGTCCTTCTGGCACATGGTATTCCGGATGTTCTGGTGAACAATGCGGGCATAGGCGTGGCGGGCGGCTTCCTGGATCAACCCCCAAAGATCTGGGACAAGCAGCTGGCGGTGAACCTCGACGGCGTGGTGACCGGATGCCGGCATCTCGCGCCGCTGATGGTGGGGGCGAAACGCGGTCACATCGTCAATATCTCCTCCGGGATGGCCTTCGTGCCGATGCCGCTCACCACGGGCTACAACATGTCCAAAGCGGCGGTGCTGATGTTCTCGCAGTGCCTGCGCGGCGAACTCGCACCCCACGGAGTCGGTGTGTCGGCGGTGTGCCCGGGCGTGGCGGCCACCCATCTGCTCGATGGGGAACTGACCGCCGATATCGGCGTCGATAACGAAACCTTCACCCGTGCACAGCGATTGGTTACCGAGCTGGTCATCACCTACGGTCCCCGTCTGGGCCTGGGACCGGACGTGATCGCCAAAGGCATCGTGCGAGCGGTGCGCGGCAATCGGGCCGTGCTGCCGGTGCGCCCGGAATCCTGGCTCGCCTACTTCGTGTGGCGCGCCGCGCCGAACCTGACGCGCTGGGTGTGCGGGCAGGCCAGTCCGACCCGGGCGCTGATGGTGTACCGGCTCGCGATTCGGCTGGTGCCGGAACGGGTGATCCGGGCGCTCGACCTCACCGTGGCCGCGCATCCGGCCACGCTCACCGCGGCGGCCGTGGAGTTCGGTCGCGCCGTTCGTATCCAGCCCATCTGATTTCGATTGATCGGTCTCGGGAGGAGAACCGTGTCCACTGCCTTCCTGCCCACCACACCCACGTCCAGTGTGAAAGTGGAGCTCGCCAATGACGCCGACTGGCGAACCCGGCTCGTCTACAACGTCGCCCTGCGCACCGCACATCCCGCCCTGGGCGCGCTGGGGTGGCTGGGCGTCAATGTCGTGCACGACAAACGGGTCTTCGCGGTCACCAGCTACACCGATGCGCCTGCGGCCGTGCTGATTCCGCCGCGCGGCACCCGCCGCCGCAGCGTGTCGTTCGAGAAGTTCGGCGCGGAATGGTTGTGGGATCGGCGCGTACCCGACCCGGTCGAGCGCCAGAACGGGGCCATCCTGTATTTCCACGGCGGCGGATTCATCGTGTGCCGCTTGCGAACTCACCGCCGCCTGGTCGCCAAGATCGCCAAAGCCAGCGGGCTGCCCGCGCTGAGCGTCGACTATCGGCAGCTGCCGCAAGCGAGCTACACCGACATCATCGACGACGCGGTGGAGTCCTACCGCTACCTGCTCGGCATGGGATTCCGGCCGGAGAAGATCATCCTCGCCGGTGATTCGGCCGGTGGCGGCGTGGCCTTCCGATTGGCCATCGCGACGCGGGAGCGCGGCCTGCCCATGCCCGGTGGGATCACCGGCATCGCGCCCTGGGCCGACCTCGATTGGAGCTACCGCAATACCCATCCGAACGGACCGCTCGACCCGCTGATCCCACCGATCGGTTACGAGGCCGTGGCCCGGATGGGGTTCGCCGAGAACGGTGTGGTGGATCCGGCGCTATCGGCGGTCAACCACGAATTCACCGGTATGCCACCGGCTTTGATCCAGACCGGGTCCAAGGAATGCGTGCTGGCCGACGCCGAACAGCTGGCGCGACGATACGCCGAGGCAGGCGTCCCACTCACCTTGCAGCTGTGGGATCGAGCGATCCACATCCACCAGGCCGGTTCCGATGTGCTGCCGGACGCCCGACGCGCCATCGCGGATATCGGCGCGTTCCATCGCCGCGTCCTCGCGGGCGAGAGCACTGTCCGTCCCGGCGACGTCGGCTGACGCCGCCACCGAACGAGGAGAACACACCGTGGTGAAACCGCAATTCCGGCACGACCTCGCGGCCTGGATGGATCGCCGTCCCTTTCCCATCCCGCAGATCTGGCGGGTGGCCGACACCCTGCATCACATCGCCGACGCGGCGCTGACCGGGGTGGAGAAGACTCACTTCGGGATCCGCGACCACATCGTGCTGGTGGCAGCCGCCCGGGTGGGGGTGTCCGACACCAGAATCAAAGCCTTCCGGGAACGCCACAACCGATTCTACGGCGGGCTCTACCGACGGCTGCGCGCGGCGCACTGGTACGTCTGATCGGGGAAAACCATGCTGCTGCGAGGAATTCGGCAACCGCGCCTCGTGCTGGTCACGGGCGCGGGCAGTGGGATAGGGCGGGCCACGGCACGCAAGTTCGCCGCCGCCGGTGCCACCGTCGTGGTCACCGATATCGATCTCGGCACCGCGCGCGAAACCACGGCGCTGATCACCGCCGCGGGCGGGAACGCGCACACCTTCCGGCTCGACGTGACCGACGCGGAGGCATGGGAGGCCCTCGCCGTCACCCTGCGCGGCAGCGTCGGAGTTCCCGACGTGGTGGTCAACAATGCGGGGCTGGCCATTGTGGGCCGGTTCCTGGACCAGAGCCTCGAAGATTGGCGCAAGGTGATCGACGTCGACCTGTGGGGGGTCATCCACGGCTGCCGTGTCTTCGGCCGGGAGATGGCAGCGTCCGGCCGGCGGGGTCACATCGTCAATGTGGCCTCGTGCGCCGCGTATGGGCCGTGCGGACCGCTGGCGTCGTACTGCGTGTCGAAGGCGGCCGTGCGGATGCTGTCGGAGTCGCTGCGCATCGAACTGTCCCCGCACGATATCGGGGTCAGCGCCATCTGCCCGGGCGCGGTGGCGACGAATATCGTGGGCCACACCGAATTACGGAACAACCACGAGATTTCCGAGTTCGACGCGATCCGGTCCAGGGTGTCCGACTTGGTCGCGACCCTCGGCCCCAAACTCGGCTTCGGGCCGAATCATATTGCCAACGCGATACATCGGGCCGTCCGCTACAACCTGGCCGTGGTGCCGGTCCGGCCGGAGTCCTGGGCGCTGTACGCCGCGTCCCGGGTGTCGCCGGGTATGGTGCGGGGTCTTTCGGGTGTGGTTGCCGATGGCCACCGGCTCGATCTGGCCTTGCGCGTCGCGCGTCCATTGGTCGACCGGATTCCCGGCAGCGTCAAGGAGATGGTCCTGGGTCCGGAACCCTCGCCGGCGTTCGTGAAGGAGTTGCAGCCGTGACCGCCACCGCCTTGTCGACGGCCGAATGCGTGACCGTGGAGGTGCGCTCGGCGAGCATTCGCGCCCGCATCGCGCACCGCGTGCTGGGAACGGCCACCCGACCGCTGCTGCCGATCGCAGTACTGGTCGCCGTCGCCAAACCCGCTCGCCTGGCGCGCCTGCTGCTGGTGCCGGTCAGCACCCGG
Organism: Nocardia huaxiensis; assembly: GCF_013744875.1. NCBI lineage: Bacteria > Bacillati > Actinomycetota > Actinomycetes > Mycobacteriales > Nocardiaceae > Nocardia > Nocardia huaxiensis. The sequence continues at coordinate 4,829,534 of NZ_CP059399.1, read as the reverse complement.
TTGGACCCGCTGGCCATGGTGCTGCGCCCCGCGCGCGGCACCCGGACCCGCCCCCGGCGTTTCGACACCTTCCGCGCGGAATGGGTGTGGCACAACGACATTGCCGGACCCGACGACCCGGCAGGCGGGGCCATCATCTACAGCCACGGCGGTGGTTTCATCGGTGCGGGGCTCAATACCCACCGCCGTCACGTCGCACGACTCAGCCGCGAAACCGGCCTGCCGGTGCTCAACCTCGATTACCGGCAGCTCCCGCACCACGTCACCGCCAGTCAGGCCGACGTGATGACCGCGTATCGATATGTGCTGGACGCGGGCTTCCCACCCGATCGCGTGTTCCTGGCAGGCGATTCGGCGGGCGGCGGGCTGAGCCTCGCGACCGCGCTCAACGCCCGCGACGCCGGGCTGCCGATGCCGGCCGGGGTCATCGGCATCTCGGCGTGGGTGGACCTGAATCTCACCGCCGCCCTGGCCGAACCCAACGCCTACCGCGACCCTCTACTGCTGGGCCACTGGCTGGCGGTGCCTGGTTTCTCCTTCGCCCACAACGGCACCTTCGATCCACACTGGTCCGCGGTAGACCGCGAATTCACAGGCATGCCACCAGTTTTCCTACAGGTCGGCGCCACCGAGGCCTTGCTGTCGGACAACGAGCGGATCGCCCGCCGCTGCGCCGCGGCCGGAATCGAATGCCGACTACAGATCTGGGAGTGCGGCATTCACGATTTCCAACTGGCCGCCGACGTCCTGCCGGACGCCCGCGTGGCCATGCGCGAAATCGGCCTGTTCGTCCACAGCCATACCCCGACGCGCTGAAGAATGCGGAGGATCACCGATGACCGGATCAGACAGCACCCACGATCGGCTCACCGATAACGTCCCGTCCACTGTGACGGTCCAACTCGCCAACCGCGCAGGCCCTCTGCAGCGAACGGTGCACGGGGTGGTACGCCACACCGCCCGGCGCGGCATCGACGCGCTGGTAGGCCTTTCCAAGATCCCGGCGGTCAACGGACGCGCCGAGATCTTCTGGGTGTCGCACTTGGCCGATCCGCCCGCGCGGGTGCTCCCCGCCAGGCGGGGCACTAGGCGACAAATGGTGCGGTTCGAGAAGTTTCGCGCCGAATGGGTGTGGCATCGCAGCATGCCCGCACCGCTGCGACACCGAGATTCGGCGCTGCTGTGGATGCACGGCGGCGGACTCATCGCCTGCGGGTTGAACACCCACCGCCGGCTGGTGTCGCGGGTCGCGCGCGAAAGCGACATGCCGGTCTTCAATGTGGATTACCGGATGATTCCCGCCGCGCACATCACCGAGACCGTCGAGGACTGCGTCACCGCCTACACGCACCTGCTGGACCAGGGATTCCCCGCCGAGCGGATCATCGTGGGCGGCGATTCCGCCGGTGGCGGACTGGCTTTCGCGACCGCACTGACCGCGCGTGATCGCGGGCTGCCGACGCCCGGCGCCATCGCGGCCATGAGCCCGTGGGCCAATTTCGACGCCACCGCCAAGATCGCGCACCCCAACAACGCCACCGACGCGCTGCTGTCGGGCGAGTCCTACGCGATTCCACCGCTGTGGGCCTATGCCGTGGACGGCAAGCTGGATCCGGCGTGGTCGCCGGTGAACCACGACTTCACCGGCATGCCACCGGTTTTCATCCAGATCGGTTCCACCGAGGTGCTGATGTCGGATGTGGACGAAATAGCGCAGCGCTGTGCGGATGCGGGCGTGCCGTGCCTGATCCAGGTGTGGGACAGGGGATTCCACGAATTCCAGAACGGCCACGACATACTGCCGGACGCCCGGGCCGCGGTACGCGCCTTCAGCGCGTTCAACCGGTCGATCCTGGCCGCCACCGACGCCGCGCGCTGGACTGCCGCCTGAACGCATCGCCGCAAGAACATGTCCGACCCACTGCCTTTCAGCGATGGGCCGGATACGTTCGGCGATCCTTTTTGCCCTACCCCTTCCCATTGCCTTCGGCGAACGGACACACCCGCACCGTGTCGGGTGCGCCGCTCGGCAAGGCGGGTTCGGTCACCTGGGGTGAGGCGTCGCGCGGGAAGTCCTCGGGTACCGGAGCGCGCATGGTGGCGGCGCGCACACGATCCGCATCGCTGATCTTGAAGATGGGCACGGTCTGCGCGGGCCTGCGATTCTCCACGATCACCTTGGCCCCGTGTGCGGGCCGGGTGAAGGCGGTCAACGCCAGATGGCTGCGTTCGGGCTTGCTGCGCGCGGGCCGCATGTCGAGCCGCCCGAACAGCCGGTGCAACACGATATTCGCTTCGATCATGTAGAAGTTGATGCCCGGGCAGCGATGCTGGTTCGCGCTGAAGGACATGAAGCCGAACCGGTCGGGAGCCTTGTCGAGGAACCGTTCAGGCTTGAACTCGCGTGGCTCGGGATACGCGTCCGGGTCGCTGTGCAGCGCTGACGGCATGGTGAACAGGAACGTGCCCTGCTTGACCCGGTAGCCGCCGACCACGATGTCGCGGCGCGGGATGATCGGCAACCCCCAGATGGGTGAACGCAGCCGCAGCCCTTCATTGTTCGCGGCCTGCGCGTAGCGATCGGTCGTGGCCGCGCGCGCCTCCGCGGTCACCTTCGCGGCCTCCTCCGGATGGTGCAACAGCAGGTCCAGCGTGAAACTGTATGCGGTGACCGAGGTTTCGTGCCCGGCAAGCAGGAGCGTGCGCAAGTAGTCGAGTAGCACCGCGTCGGTCCAGAACGGATCGCCGGCGGTCGCCTTCATCAGCCTGCCCGCGATGCAGTCGTCACTGGGATGGGCACGGAACTGCGCCATCTTGGCTTCGATGAGCCGGTCCAGGCGCACCTTGGGCGCGCGTGCGACGGGTGGCAGGATGTCGCTGTGCCGACGATAGTTGTCGAGCACAATGCCGATCGCGGTCGCGGTCACCCAACGGCCGATGGAATCCATGCCCAGGCGGACGAATCGGTTCAGCGCGGAACGGTATTCGTCGATCTCGCGCGGATCCGCCATGCCGAAGACGACACGTAGCACGATCTCCTGGGTGAAGCGGTAGAAGAACTTCTGCATCGAGACCTTCCGATGCAAGGGCAGCTCGTCGATATGGCGGTCCAGCACTTCGACGCTCATGGCCCGGTAGGTCTCCACCTGCTTTTGGGTGAGCTCGGGCGTGAGGGCCCGGCGCACCGTGCGGTGCGACTCGCCGTCGAGCAGGAACGGGGTATTCATGCCCAGGCCGAAGCGCAGCCAGGGGTCCTTGCCCGCCTCGAAGTCGATGTAGCCCTTGGGTTGGGTGTACGCCTCACGGACCATGCGCGGGCTGTTGATCACCACGATCTCGCCGCTGGCCCCCGGCATGACCGGACGCGCCAGCGGAATCATGAATCTGGGCACGCCGGGATTGGTCCGGTAGATCTCGCCGTACTCCCGCAATTCCGCGGTGACCTCGTCGGAATCGGTGAGCCCCACCCAGGCGGTACCGGACAGGCCGAGTCTGATCGCGGTGATGGCCATCCGCACCTGGGTGCCCAGGGGTATGCCGCCGAGCACCGGCGTGGGCGGCAGCGGATATTCATGATTGCCCTGAAATCGACTCCTGGGCAACACATCCGGGGTGGGAGCCGGGCGGTCGTCGACTCCGTTGACTGTGACCATGTCGTCTCCTCGACAGGTGGTGAGCGCATCCCGGGTATTTCCCGGTCGACGGTTCACCTAATAAGACGGTACGACCGGCGACCCCCGCGAGCAATAGGTGACTCAGACAGTTTGACCGGATGGCCGCGAGAACCATAGAGGCATCCGCCGTCTAGGACAGTAAGTGCGGAAAGCTCCAGTTGGTTCCCGAATCTGCTTGACTACGAGGCAGACTGTCCGAGACAGTTGTATCGAGATCTTTGGTGCGGATGAATAGACAGGCAGAGGAACCCTCATGAGCAAACCCAGCCCGGATCACGAAATCGCGATCATCGGCGCCGGACCGTGCGGCGTCACGGCCGGCGCGAAGTTGAGCCAAGCCGGGTTGCGCGACTTCGTGATCATCGACCGTTCCACCGACGCAGGCGGAACCTGGCACAACAACTGCTACCCCGGCGTCGGCGTCGACACCCCCGCGGTGGTGTTCGACTTCGCGTTTTCCCGCAACAAGGCGTGGTCACGGGTGTTCGCCCCTGGGCAGGAGGTCAAGGACAACGTCCTGCGGGTGATCGACGAGTACGGCATGCGTCCCAACCTGCGGTTCAACACCAATGTGGTGCGCCACGTGTGGGACGACGAGAACCACTTCTGGCGACTGCACACCGAGTCCGGCGACGTCATAACCGCACGGTACGTCATCACGGCGGTCGGCCAGTTCCCGCAGATGAGGGACCCGCACATTCCCGGGATCGAGGACTTCGCCGGCAAGATCCAGGAGTCCGCCCACTGGGACACCTCCTTTGACTACACGGGTAAACGGGTGGCGGTAATCGGCACCGGCGCCACCGGCGTGCAGCTCATCCCCGCCATCGCACCCGACGTCGCCAGCCTCGAGGTGTACCAGCGCACCCCGATCTTCGCCTTCCCCAAGCCCGACTTCCCCATTCCGGCCGCGATATCCCAGGTGATGGCGTCGAAGACGGCCGCCAAGGCGTACTACTACGCCGTCACCGTGGTAGCCCTGGACTTCGTGATCATCCCCCTGCTCCACGCGCCCGACTCTCTTGTCCGAGTACTGTTCCCGCGGATGGACGCCGCCGCGCGGTTCGCGCACCGGGCGTGGCTGAATCTGACGGTCGACGACCCGGCCACCCGACAGGCCCTGCAACCACCCCACGGCGTCATCACCAAGCGCCCAACGGTCTCCAACCGCTACCACCGAGCCTTCAACCGCGACAACGTCGACCTGGTCACCACGCCCATCGAGCGGATCACCGCCAAGGGCATCCAGACCTCCGACGGGGTGGAGCACGAGTTGGACATGATCGTGCTGGCGACCGGACACGACAGTTTCGCCGACCCGGAGTACTACGCCCCGGGTACTGTCGTCGGGCGCAACGGGTTCGACATGGGCGAGTTCTTCGCCGAGAACGGCGTGCAGGCATATCAGGGCATGTGCGTGCCCAATGTGCCGAACCGCTGGATGTTGGCGGGGCCGTATTCCTTTGGCGTGGTGCCACATGTGACCGCCGAAGCGATGACCGAAAGCATCGCGGCGACCATCAACGCCGCGAAAGCCGTCGGGCACACTCGCATCGAGGTCGATCCCGAGGTCCACGACCGCAACCACCGCACCACGCTGCGCCGGATGCGCCACATCGAGTACTACTTCAATGTGGTCCACAAAGGACGCAGCACCTACTACATCAACTCGCAGGGCCGCATGGCGTTCCTGAAGGTGACCGGCTGGCGCGAACTGATGCGCAACGCCAAGGTCGCACCACTGGCCGACTACGTCCATGATGCCGCCGTCGCCACGCCGGAGCGCGAACCCGTCCAAATCGCTTGACGCAGGCGGGCTCACGTCCGATCCCGCCCGCCGATTCACCGAACCGAACGGGTGGGATCACCGCGTGCCGTCGGCCATGGCGGAACGCGAGCAGTTCTGGGCCGAATGCCTGCGCCTCCCGCCGGGATACCACCCAGCAGTTTGGCCGCACAGCTCACCACGGTGACCGTCGACAAATCCGACGGGCTACCGGCAACTCGGCAGAAATCCACAGTTCACGGCGGGTGCAGCTGGTTGTAGATGCCGCATGTGCCACCCCACAGATTCGAACTGTCACAGCCGCTCTCGCCGATAGCAGACCTCGAGCTAACGGATTCCCACACGACGCTGACAAGACCGTGCGATCACAGGGCTGGCAACCCAACGATCACAGTCCCATCCATCCCGCTCCATCCTATGGAAAACACCTGGTAGCAGGTGTTTCGGAGTGTTTCGAGCGGTGACCGATATGAGCGTTTCGGCGTGATGCCAACTGTGATGCCATCAACCTCGACAAATATTGAAAGGCGGCCCCGAAACCTATTGGCCAGGACCGCCTTTCGCAGTAGCGGGGACAGGATTTGAACCTGCGACCTCTGGGTTATGAGCCCAGCGAGCTACCGAGCTGCTCCACCCCGCGTCGGAGTGGTTATAGCTTTGCACAGGGCGGAGTCGGGAACCAAATCGCCTGGTCACCATGCATTATCGGAGGGGGCGGTTGGGGGGTTGGAAGGGTGGGCTCAGGATCCAGGCCAGTTCGGGGGTGAGGGTGTGGGGGTCGATGCCGCGGGCGGTGAGAGTGGCGCTGATGTCGCTGCGGAAGGGACGCGGATCGACGAATGGGGGGAGGTCGGTGAGGAAGTGCAGGAGGGCGGAGGCGGCGCGGGCGCGACGCCAGGCCGAATTCAGTTGGCGCAGAGCGATACAGGCGTCGGCGGCCGCTTGGACGGCATGGGTGTGGCTGCCTGCGACGAGTTCGGCTGTGGCGCGGTCGAGATCGAGCTGGATGGCCTGGTCGAAGGCTTCGTCGGTGGTAGTGGTCGAGACCAGGCGCAGTGCGGCGGCGTAGTCGGCACGCCCGGCGTCGAGATGGTCGCCGCCGCAGTTGAAATGGAAGCGGGCCCGTTCCAGGTGACAGTGCACGCGCATGCCGGTCGGTTGTTCGGGGTCTATGACACCGGCCCAGAAGGTGCGGGCGGCTTCGGGACTCCACAATTCGGTCAGGGCTCGTGCCAGGACCAGGTTCTGCCACCAGGTGCAGGTGTGACCGGCGCGCAACAGATCTCGTGCGCGACCGACCAGGCCGGTGAGTTCATAGCCGTGAGAGCCGGCGGCGGCGAGCGCGGCGCGGTCGACTCGGCCGGAGGCCAGCTGGCGCGCCGATTCGGCGGCCGCGCTGAGCTTCCGCTGGATCTCGATCACCAGGTCGGCCATGATCTTTGCGTCGTAACGCTGACGGACGCGACGCTGGAGCACCAGCCCGGTCACGGAAATCAGAATGGTCAGGCTGATTCCGACGACGGAAACCCACATCGATGCGCTCATGAGATCAGGATGGCCACATCACCTTTCCCTGGGCTTACCTCGGGCTTTCCACCGAGAGGTCAATCCGGTTGAAAGAAATCCATGGTGGTGGAACCGATTCGGATGACGTCGCCCGGGTTGAGGAGTGTTGCCTGGTCGATCTGCTGACCGTTGACGTGCACACCGTTGGTGGATTGCAGATCGTGAATCACGATGCCCGCCTTGTTGATAGCAATCGCGGCGTGGTATCGGCTCGCGTCCGGGTCATCGAGCACGACGTCGTTGTCGGACATGCGCCCGATGCGCAGCCCGGACTCCGTTATGACAACAACGCGCCCGTTGAACAGTCGCAGCCTGCCTCCGGACGCGGCGGGATCCCGGGCCAGGGTGCTCGCCGCCAGCCGCGGTTCCGCCGCGGCCGTCGGTGCGGCAGTGAGCTTTTCCTGCGTGAGTATCTTTCGCTGCAATTCGACGAGTCCCGGACTGGGGTTGATCCCCTCCTCCCGGAGGATCGCGAAGGCCCGCCGCAGCGACTCCAGGGCGTCGGCCTGCCGGTCCGCGAGGGTCAGCGCGGTCGCCAATTGTGCCCAGGTGCCTTCCTCATAGGGCTTCTCCCGGGTCAGCATGGTCAGTTCGCCGATCAGCGCAGCGGTCGCGCCACACGCGATGTCGGCATCGATTCTGCCTACCCGGCACGCCCAGCGCTCCTCCTCGAGCCGGGTGGCCGCGTGCTGGGCGAATCGGAAGCCCGCGAGATCGGCCAGGGCCGGACCACTCCATTCGTCGAGCGCGGCACGGAACAGGCGTGCGGCATCGGAGTGCCGGCCCGCCGCCTGAGCCGCCGCGGCGGCGGTGCGGGCGCTGTCGAATCGGCCGAGATCGCAATGGGCACTGTCGATGTCGAGTCGATAGCCGGCTCCGACGGTGGACACCCGCACAGCGCGATCGACCGCCTGCTCGCGCAGCCTCGCCCGCATTTTCGACATCAGCACATGCAGTCGCGCGGTGGCGGACTGTGGCGCGTCCCCCTCCCAGATCTCTTCCACGAGGCGTTCGGTGGTGACGGTGTGGCCGCGGTTCAGTGCCAGCAGGGCGAGCACGGCACACGCCTGCCGACCACCGAGGGCGATCGGGCGGCCGCCCGCGTACAGTTCCACCGCCCCGAGCAAGCGCAGGTCGGCGGCTGAGCTGCCAGTAGCCGACAGTGCGGCGGCGTCGAACGCGGACATCAGGACGCGGGCTCGAAGGTGTCTATCCGAGCTTCACCGTCCCCTATCGACGCACGCTCGGGCGCGTCCAGGACCAGCTCGGTGTCCGTGCACGTCACATTCCTTCCGAACAGATCCGGGGAAACCGTCGCAGTAGTGGTTGAGATTCCCTCGCCCTCAGACTTTTTCACCAATTCCCCGTTGACATTCGAGTACGAGACGTAGGGCTGGGCGCCGGCGTCCTTGACGCTGAGCTTGTACTCGAACCGTACGATCCCGTGTTTGCTGTCGGTGATCGGTGCCCAGTCCGACGGCGTGTACGAGGTGACGATCTGAAAACTGTCGTACTCGAACTGCCCGCTGCCGTCTTGGCCGAAGTGCGCGATCATGACCCCGCCAAGGGTATAGGTGACCTTGTGCCCGTCCTGATCCGCGCCACTGTGCTCCGGGCTCTTGGTCTCCCGCAACCGCCAGTTGTGCGCCTGCATACACTCTCGGACACCGTGGACCGCGTCCCGCGGTGCCGCCCGCAACCACCTGTCGTACACGAGCCACCCCGACACCGTCACCAGCACCATGACCATACCGAGGCCGAACAGCTTGGCCGCCTGAGCAGTCCGTCGTCGCCCGGGTCGCCCCGAGTCGGGCGGTATCGAACCGGGGTGCGGCAGCGGCGCGGTCGGCGTCACCGGCAGCGCGCGTTGAACCGGTATTCGTGGGGGCTGCAGCGCATGGATGGCCGCGGCGGCCAATTCCCCGCAGCTTCGGTAGCGGTCCCGCCGATCCTTGGCCAGCGCCCTGGCGAACACATCGTCCAGCGCCACCGGCAGGTTCGAGCGCACCCGGCTCGCCTGCGGGATCGGTTTCAGCGCATGGCCGTGCCACACTTGGGAAACGGTCTGCCCCGGATACGGCACCCGTCCGGTGAGGAATTCGAACAGCGTGCATCCCAATGCGTAGACATCACAGCGCGGGTCGAGTTCGTCGTCCTCGAACTGTTCCGGTGCTGCGTAGTGCAGGCTCGCGACCAGCTCACCGCGCGCCGTCACCTCTGTTGTCTGCGCCAGCGCCTTCGAGATTCCGAAATCACCGAGCAGCACCCGCCCGGGCCGATCGGTGCCCGTCCGTTCGAGCATGATGTTGGCGGGCTTCACATCTCGGTGCAAGACTCCGCCGCTGTGCGCGAAGTCCAGTGCGCGTCCCACCTCCGCCGCGATGTGGACGGCGTGGTCCGGTCGTAGCGCGCCGCTACGCGCGACGACCGTGGCGGCGTCGAATCCGTCGATGTACTGCATCGAAATCCACAGCTGTGCACCGGAATCCCCGCGGTCGTAGACCTCGATAATGTTCGGGTGATGAAGTTTGGCCGCATGTTCTGCCTCGGACTCGAATCGAGCCCGGGTAACGGGTTTGTCGGTCAGTGCGGGATGAAGCAGCTTGAGCGCCAACCGTTTCGGCAGCCGCGGATGCTCCGCGAGGTACACCGTCCCCATTCCGCCGACTCCGAGCACTCCCATGATCGTATGTCCGGCGAACCGGTCCCCCGGCCTCAGCCCAGTCCCCACAACACCTACCTGCCGACTAGCTCTGGCCGAACTCTAGCCGAGAATCATGGTCCCGCACAGCTTGTTTCGGTCACGGGACCATGATTCGAACCCGACGTCAGTCGAGAAAGTCCTCGAGCACCTCCTCGACGAGTGTGGACACCGCGAAGCCGATGGCCTTGGCAATGGCGAAGATGACGATCTCCATGATCTGCTCCTTCTGTCATCGAACTTCCCGGTGGAGTTCGATGAGAAGAGCATGCGTGCACGTCCTTACCGCGCCCTTTCCCCGAACTAACTCCGGAAGTGGAGTTCCGTTGCGAAGGTGAGCAGTTCGGGCATGTGCGGGCCGTCCGTCTCGGCGAACCGGAGCGCCTCGTCGAGGGCGAAGGCGCGGACCTCCAGGATTTGCTCGGCGCCTTGCGGATTCGTGGGGGTGCCGGTGAGGGCTACCTCGGCCGTGCACCAGAGCCAGGCTTTGCGGGGGTGGGGTTGCCAGGGCTGGTAGGGAGCCGGGTGGTCGCTGATGGCGTGGTGGGCGCCGATCCAGGTGGCGGGGCCGGCCAGGGTGGCGCCTGCTTCTTCGGACAGTTCGCGGACTATGCAGTCCTGCACCGATTCTCCGGCTTCGCGAGTGCCACCGGGGACGATCCAGATGTCGCGGTCGTCGCGGCACAGGACTATGCGGTCGCCCACGAAGCTGATGACGTGGATGTTGGTGATCAGGTGGTCGGGTGGGAGGTCGGTGGAGAACTGGACGTCCAGGCCGCCCCACTCCCAGCGGGCGGGGGCGTAGAGGCGCGGGAAGCGTTCGGCCGGGGTCATGAGACGACCGTAGTGGAGGGGCGGCGGAAGTGGTTGGGGCCGTAGGTGGCTGCGCGGAGGAGCCATTCGATGGGGCCGTAGCGGTGGTGGCGGGTCCAGTGGCGGGCGGCAAGGAGTTGGAGGGCGTAGATGGCCAGGGCCACGGTCAGGGCGGCCGCTGCGGAGAGATGGCCGGCGAGGGCGAAACCGTAGCCGGTGAACAGGATTGCGGTGACGAGGGACTGGGTCAGGTAGGTGGTGGCGGCGATTGTGCCTGCAGGCGCGAAGATGTCGGCTACCCGCGGTCTGGCGTGGATGACGCGCAGCAGGGTGGCCGCGTAGGCGGCGGAGAGCAGGGGTGCGCTGAGGGTCAGCGGTCCGGCCAGGGGGAGCCAGTGGGTTGCGGCGACGGCTATGGAAACCGGTGCGCCTATGCCGAATCCGATCCATTGGATGCGCGGCAGCACCGGCAGGTAGCGGGCGGGGTCCTCGAGCACGCGGGCCTTGCCCGCGGCCATGCCCAGCAGGAACAGGGGCAGGATATTGACCAGGCCGTAGAGGAGGAAGAACAGGAAGTTGTCGGTGAACAGGTCCCACCGCCAGCTCGCGGCGGTGCCCCAGCCGGCCCGCAGGGCTTCGACTCCGCGCGTGGTGTCGACGGCGGAGGGGCCGGAATCGGAGGATTCCAGCAGGCTCAGGATGGAGATGGCCGCGACGCCGATCGCGTACAGCACACCTGCCACCCACAGTGCGGCCTTGGGCCGTAAACGGCTCAGCAGCAACAGGATCAAGCCGATGACGCCGTAGCCGAACAGGACGTCGCCGATCCAGAAGAAGACGATGTGCACCAGGCCGATGGCGATGAGCGCCAGACAGCGGCGGACGGTGCGGGCGCGGGCGTTGGCGCCGTCACGCTGGGCGGAGCGGAACTGCATGGTCAGCGAGTAGCCGAACAGGAAGGAGAACAGGACGTAGAACTTGTTGTGGAACACCGCCTCCATCAGGCCGAGGGCGAAGCCGCCGCCGTCGCCGCCGAGGCCGGACATGGGGACGATGTTCACGAGAAGTATTCCGCCGAGGGCGAATCCGCGCAGAGCGTCGAGTTCCACCAGGCGCGGCACCGCATTCGGCTGCGTCATGCTCGAACGATAGGTGTGCGCCGGCGGGTCGGGCATCCTCCGCCGGAACGACATCGGGCTCAGGGAATACCCGAGGGCCGAGGTCATCCGTTCGTGCGGTGGGTGTCGACGTCGCGTCCGGTGATGCCGTCGGCGGTCAGGTCGCGCAGGCAGCCGACGAGGCGGCGCTCGGTGTGGATGCCGAGGGCGGGCTCGACCACCACTGTCCAGCTGCCGGCGGATTCGATTGGCCCCGAGACGATTCGGACGTGGTTGACGTGACTGTGGCATTCCTTCCACAGGGTGAGCGCGGGGTCCTCGGCGCGGGCGGTGCGAGCGTCCGCGTCGAAGGTGACGACGGTGCGACTGCCGGGATCACCGCGGTCGGTGTGGAACTTCATGGAGCCGGACAGCCCGATGATGCCGCCGACGAGGACAGCGGCGAGCACCGCCGTCAACAGGACGGCACGCACGCGGGTCATGGTCTACCGCACCAGGGGTCCGCGCAACAGCCGGGTGCCGTCGCCGATCGGGGCGAGAAAACCGTTGGGCGGCAACTGCAATCGATCCAGGCCGGTGATGATGCGCCGGTCCACGGCGGGTCCGGCTGTCACGCGGGCGATCCGCTCGACCACCCAGGCGAGGCCGGTCAGCAGCACTCCCCCGGCCAGCAGCACCGGCACGAACACTCCGAGCCGATCCGGTCTGCCCGCGAGCCAGCCGAAGGTGACGCGGGGCGGCGGCGAGGCGGCCTGGACGATGCGTGCGGTGCGCTGCCGATCCGGATTGCCGTCCAGGCGGTTCTGCACATCGCGCAGCCGATTGGTGAGCAGCATGGCGACCAGCGCCACCTCCGCCGCGATGAACACCGTCGCCGACAGGATGGCGCGATTCCACTCCCAGCGGTACAGGTACACGAAAACGTACGCACCCGTGGCAATTACCGTGCCGAGTGCGAGCAGCACCCCGATGCGCCGTGCGATCATGACAGCCCTCCTTCATTGCCGGGCAGCACCCGCACCTCTCCGGTGCGCCCGTCGAGTTCGACCAGCGCACCGTCCGGCAGCCGCCGCGTGGCATCGGCGTAGCCGACGATCACCGGCACTCGATGCTCCCGGGCCAGAATGGCGACATGGCTGAGCGGACTGCCGGTTTCAGCGATGAGCCCGGCCAGCCGGGGCACGACGGTCGCCAGGCGCGGATCCAGATGACGAACCACCAGCACCGATCCGGCGGGCGGACGGTCACCCATGTGGACGACGCCGCGTCCGCTGCCACCGCCCGCGCCGACGCCGTGCGTGGCCGACCCGGTGGATCGGCGCACCGGCACGGGGACTCCGTCCGCGCTCAGACGGAACCGATCGGGTACCGAAACCTGCTCGGGCGCAGCGCGATCGGACAGATCGGCGGGCACTCGCCGCCGTGTGACAGCGGCGCGCAACTCGCCGAGCGACAGCAGCGCGACCGCCGCCGGATCGGCGAGCAGGCCCGCCAGGCTCAACCGGCGCCCGAGTTCCACGGCCGCCCGCGCACCCAGCTCCTGCACCCAGCGCACCCGCAGCCGCAGCGCCTCCCGGATCAGTGACAGCTCACCGAAGCCTCCGGCGTCGAACTCGCCGGCACCGTTGCGGTCCCCCGCCGAACCCATTGCGGTGAAGGCATTTTCATGCACAGAGGGGACGGAGCGCTCGCCCAGCTCGACCTCGCGTTCACGGGGAGCCGGTGCGGGCCTGGTGTTTTCGAGCGAGTCCGGGAGCACTGAGCCGAGCGGGCCGCCGATGCGGGGCGGGGTCAGGGCCAGCAGCACCGGGTATTCCTCGACCGGCTGTTCGGCGGACAGTCCTGCGGCCTGGGCATCGGCCAGGGCGATCAGCGCCATGGCCGCCCCGGTGGGGGCCGGGCGCCGGTCGGTGCCGAGCATGCCCGCCAGCGCCTCGTAGCCGTGCAGGCTGGTGAGGGCGGTTCGGGTGTGCTGCAACAGGTCCAGGAGGTTGTCATTGCGGAGTTCGTGCAGGGGCGGGACCTCGGCCAGATCGGTGTCGACGCGTTCGCAGACGCGGCGGCCGAGTTCGGGCAGGGCGGCCGCGAGCCGGCCGACCCGCACCGCGGCCCCGAGCTTTCGGGCACCGGGGCGAGGATCGATCCAGCGCAGCACTCCCCCACGCTGCGGAACCACGCCCAGCGCTTGCAGATCCGCGACGGCGATGCCGGAGACCGCGCGCGCCACGGGTGCCCCGCGCAGGCGGCGGGCGGAGGCGGAACCGGCGAGATCGAGGGCCACCCGCAAGCCGTCGTCGAGCGGTGTGAGCCACAGATCCTGTTCCAGCGGGCGCAGCGGATCCGGGAAGGTTTCAGCCAGCGGTCCGGGCCCGAGGATCACGCCCTCGCCGGGTCCGTGGATCGCGGTGATCGGACGCGCCTGCAGCAGAATGGGATTCCCGTTGGCGTCGATGGCCCATTCGATATCGAGGGGTCCGCCGAAGACCCGCTCGGCGCGCACGGCCAGGCGAACCACCATGCGCCGCAGGCTGTTCGGCAGCATCGGGCCGTCGGTGGCGAGCACCTCGCCGATCCGGCCGCCGCGGGTCACGCTCGCCGTCCATCCCGCGTCCATGCCGCCGACCACCACATCGGGTCCGCCGCGCACCGCGGTGAGGACCATGCGGTCGCGTCGCCCGCTCACCGGGTCGGCGGTGAAAAGCACTCCGCCCCAGGCGGCTCGGAGGAATGGCTGCACGAGCACCGCCATCGCGGCGCCGGGCTCCCCCGATCCGGAGTCCGCGACGCTCGCCGCCGAAGCGCGCACTTCGGCGACCGCCGCCCGGAACTGCTCCCACCCCCGGACATCGAGCACCGAGGTGAACATGCCGGCCATGGAATGTTCGGCGCTGTCCTCGGCCACCGAGGACGAGCGCACGACCAGCGCCCGCGCACCGCCCTTCGACAGTCTGCGCCAAGCGATTTCGGGTGGATCGCCGCGTCCGGGCCAGGCGGTGGTGAGCACGAATCCGTCGAGAACGGGCAGTCCCTGTCCGGCGGCTCGCGCCAGCGATGCGGCTTTGGCGCCGGTGAGGGCGGGGTCGTGGGCGCGCCGATCACGCAGCGACACGACGCCGGGCTGCTGTGTGGTGATGACAGTCATCGAAAATCTGCCTTACAGAAGCAACTTCGACTCATGAATAGGAGGTGCGACCTCCGCTTAGCTTCGAGTGTTCACCTCGACTACACCCATTGTCAAGAACGGTCGTTCGTTTTAGATGACCGACAGATCACGAGGATGCGACAGTAGAACTCGTTTCAGTATTGTGCTCGCATGGCCTTCGTCATCGACATCACCGTGGACATCGACGCCCCCGCCGAACTGGTGTGGCAGGTTCTCACCGACGTGGACAAGTACGGCGAGTGGAACCCCTTCGTCCCCGCGTGCGCGACCACCCTGGAACCGGGCACGCCGATCGACATGCAGGTGGTGCTCATCGGGTCCACGCCGCGCGCACAGCGCGAGTACATCCGATCCTGCACACCCGGCCACGAATTCAGCTACAGCATGAAGCCCGCGCCGCTGGGCCTGCTGCGCAGCCACCGCTCGCACACGATCACCGATCTCGGCGACGGGCGCACACGGTATGAATCGCACTTCCAGCTCGAGGGCCCGGTCGCCCCGATCGTCGGCGGGCTGCTCGGCTCCGCCCTGCGCCGCGGCTTCGGCGGCATGACCGCAGGTGTCAAGCAGCGCGCCGAGGCGCTGCACGCCCCCACCCGCGGCTGAACGACCGCGGATCGGGTCGACCACGGCCGCCGGGCAATTCACCGGCGGCCGGGCGCCTGAACGAGCCTCACGCCTCGAACGGGATCACATTGCCGACGGCATCCCGCACCCCGGCCTCGGCTTCCACCGCGTCCGCGAGCTCGGTGGCCGTCTCCCACACGCGCGGCGGCTCACCTTCGAGATTGCCGATGGTGTACCAGACTTCGGTGCCCCGGTAGCGAACCAGGCCCTTGCCCGTCTCGTCGACGGCGACATCGAGCTCCCCGGACACCGTTCCCTCTTCTTCGGTCATGACGGCGGCGTCGGCATAGATCGCGATGATCTCGATTATCCGAACCCTCCTTCACGAACACAGGTGTCCACGGCGGTGCGCAGCGCAGCCTGTTCAGCGGAATCGACGGTCAATCCATACTTTAGTTTGATGTTGATGTAGCGATAGACATAGGCACACCGGAACTTTCCGGGCGGCAGATAGTTCGCCGCGTCCTGATCACCCTTGGAGCGATTGGCCGTCGGATCCGAGGCCACCAGGTTGATGGCGTCGTTGGCGATGCCGCGCCGCGTGGCCTCGTCCTTCTTGTCCGCGCCCGAGCGCCACGCCTCGGCCAGCGGGACGATGTGCTCGGCGTCCACCCCCGAGGGGTCGGTAATGAACTTGTACTCCTTGAGTTTCCCGGTCTTCTTGTCCAGGACTCCGTACTGATCTCGCCAGCCGCCGCCGGAACCGACCTTCAGCTCACAGGTTTTGGCGTCCAGCGTCACCGCGCCGGTGGCGTCGCGCAGCATCATCACCTCGCGCGTCGTGCACTTGGCGTACTGCGTGAACTGATCGCCGAAACCGTGCTCGGCCTTGTTGGTGTCCCAGTGCGGGAACTTCTCCCGGCTGTAGCCGGTCATCGGCGCTTCCTGTGCGACAGCCAGTTTCGCGAGCATGTCGGTGACGTCCTTGCTCGACACCGGGACCCTGTCGGGCGCGGTGGGCGCGCCCTGTCCGGTATCGGACCCCTTTTCGAGGTAGGCGACGACGACCGCCACGGCCACGGCGACGAGGATCGACACCAGTGCTGCGACGAGCTTCCGGGTGCGTGACTGCTTCTTCTGCAACATATCCCGACCACCGTCGCAATCCACTACCCGAAACAGCAAGCCACACCGTCGGTTCGGAGACCGGGCTCACACGCCGCCCGCACTTCTCGGGGCTGTCCGCGAACGTGACGCTACCTCCATAGTGCGGCTCGTCAAGATCGAGAACAGCGGAATCGCAGATGATTTCGGCGCGACACGTTCGACACGCCGTAGGACGCGCTCAGATCTGATGCAACCACGCTATGAAAAACACTACGCCGCCCAGGAATAGCGCGACCGCGATCGGAACGGGCCACCACGGTCCGCTCCGGCCGAGCACTCGGTGAACGAGCCGCAGTTGCAGCAGGCCGATGCCCGCGAGCAGCACGGTCCACACCGGCAGCAGACCGACACCCAGCGCGGCGTGCACCGCCCACGCCCCGGCCAATGTGGGCCCGCCCCAGGAATGTTCGTACCCGTCAGCACCGAACAGCGGATAGGCGACACCGCGAACGAACGCGATCGTCGCCAGGAATACGACCAACCAGGCCACCAGCCCCACCGCGGCGGCGAGCAGCGTATGCGCGGTGGTCCGCCCGATCCCGGGTGCGGCCAGCGCGAACGGCCGCTGGAACACCCGCCGGGTCACCCGCGCCCGAACTCCCGTGGGTGCGAAGGCAACCGGCAGCGCCGCGACCGCGTAATACGCGGCCCGCAGAATCCGCTGGACCTTCGGCACGCTCCCACCGTAACGCGCCCGGACCGCCGGCACCCGGACCGTCGACCAACAAAATCGCCGCGCCGCCGACCATGCGGCGACGCGGCGATCCCGGGTGCTCGGGTTACGCGTTGTTGAGCTTGTTCAAGCGCTCGCAGGACTCGAGGTATTCGGTGATCAGTCGCTGCACGACGTCGGCCGAACGCTCGACCTTGTTCATCATGCCGACGACCTGACCGACCGGATTGAAGTTCACGTCCTTGGCGGCCTCCGGGTACCGGTGCCCGCGCTTGACACCGTCCAGCGCCACCATCATCTGCAGCGGCATGGGCAGCGGGTTGGGGGTGTCGGCCTGTTCCCAGGCTTCGGTCCAGTCGTTCTTGAGCATGCGGCACGGCTTGCCGGTCCACGAGCGCGAGCGCACGGTGTCGTGGCTGGTGGCGTCGATGTAGGTCTGCATCTGCGCGGGCGGCACATTGGCCTCCTCGACCGTCAGCCACAACGAGCCGGTCCACGCGCCCGCCGCACCCATGGCCATGGCGGCCGCGACCTGACGGCCATTGCCGATACCGCCGGCGGCCAGCGCGGGCATATCGCCGATGGCGTCGATCACCTGCGGCCACAACACCATCGAGGAGACCTCGCCGCAGTGGCCGCCACCCTCGGTGCCCTGCATGACGACGAAGTCGAGTCCGGCGTTCTTGTGGTTGAGCGCGTGCTTGACCGAGCCGCACAGCGCGCCGATCAGGCGGCCGGAGTCCTGGATCTGCTTGATCACGTCATCGGGCGGGGTGCCCAGCGCGTTCGCGACCAGCTTGGCCTTGGGGTGCTTGAGAATGACCTCGATCTGCGGCGCGACGGTGGTGGCCGTCCAGCCGAGCAGCTGGTTGTGGTGCTCCTCCGGCGGCAGGTGCGGCACGCCGTGGTCGGTGAGGATCTGCTCCGCGAAATCCCGGTGTCCCTGCGGAACCAGTTCGCCCAGTTTGGCTTCCAGCTCCTCCGGCGACAGCCCGTCGACGCCCTTGCCCTCGTACTTGGAGGGGATGACCAGGTCCACGCCGTAGACGCCGGTGACGTGCTCGTCGAGCCAGGTCAGCTCCACCTCGAGCTGTTCAGCGGTGAAGCCGACCGCGCCGAGTACGCCCAGACCGCCGGCATTGCTGACCGCGGCCGCCACGTCGCGGCAGTGTGTGAACGCGAAGATGGGGACGTCGATGCCCAGCCGATCGCAGATCTCGGTACGCATGGGTGGTGGACTCCTATGTCCTGATGGGGAACGTTATGCCCATCACAGTAGAACATGTTCTACATTCAGACCAGTAGTCCGAGACACGGTGACCGGAAGCTGTCAACAACTTGTTCTAATAGCTGATCAGACCCGCTTGCCGGAGATCATCGAAGAGCAGCTGGTCGACGGGCGGCACCTGCGGGCGGTCGGCGTAGGTGAACCAGGCGATCTCGTCGATCTCGGAGCTCGCCGCGAGGGTGCCGGTGTAGTCGGCGGTGTAGCAGGCCATGCGCACCAGGGCATCCGGGATGGCGGCCTCGTAGGTGCCGACATGCGTGACGGTGTCCGGCAGCAGCGCGACGGTCAACTCCTCGTCGATCTCGCGCAGCAGCGTTTCCAGATCGGTCTCGGCGCCTTCGCGTTTCCCGCCCGGGATATAGAAGACGTCCTTGCCGCGCGGGCGCGCGCACAGGATGCGCCCGCCCTCAATGCGCACCCACGCCACCGTGTCGATCAGCCGCTGCTCCCGCTCCGTCCGCATGCGCACAGGCTATCGCCGTTGCACTTGCGCGAGATCGGCGGTGCACAGGGTGCCCGCACGCAGCGGTTCGGCGAGCAGGCGGGCCGCGGCCACCGCGTCCTGGATGGCGAGATCGAGCCCGGCGCCACCGGCCGGGGGCATGGCGTGCGCGGCATCGCCGAGACAGAGGAGTCCGTCGGTGTAGCAGACGGGCAACCGGCCCATGGGGGCAGCGAGCAGGTCGTGGCACAGGCCGGCCGCCGTCCGCGCGGCGGAGTCCCGGCCGTCGCACGCGAGAATCAGGTCCGCGGAAAGAGTTTCGAGGTCGCCGTCGCGATCGCGATGCTCGACCCCGGTGATGCGGCCGGATTCCGTTGTCAGGCCGGTGAATTCGGTGGACATGCACAGCGTGAAGCTCGGTTCGGCGGCAGCCGCCCCGGCCACCAGGTCCAGGAAGTCCCGCCGCGGGACCAGCCCGAGTTCCTCGAGCAGCCGCAGGGTGGAGGGATGCACAGTGTCGCCGCGGAAGTCACGCAGGAAGTCGCCGCGCTTCTCGAGCACGATGACTTCGACCCCGGCACGGGCGAGCAGCAGGCCCGCCATCATCCCCGCCGGACCGCCGCCGACCACGCAGCACTGTGTGTATGGCACTGCCCCAACCCCTTTCGTCCCACCCTTGTCTACTACAGCCGATAGTAGACAAGGGTGCGTTCCGGAAACTGTGACGGTCAGCACAGCGCATGCTCGAGCAGGGCCACCGTGTCGGGCTGGGTTCCGGGCGGTTCGGTGAAGGTGATCGTCACCGCACGGCCCTGCGGGGTCGCACCCGAGATCGTCAGGTATCCGACAATGCCGCCGGTGTGGCCGAAGTACTGTGCGCCGCAGGACAGCTCGGCCGAACCGAGGCCGAGGCCGTACTTGAACGAGGTGCCCTCCATCGCGGAATCACCGGCGACCATCTGCTGTAAATAATTGCCGGACACCAGCTTTCCGGCGAGCAGCGACATATAGAAGTGATTGAGATCGGCGCCGGTGGACACCAGCGCACCCGCCGCCCACGGCACGGACGGTTCGATGCGTGTGACATCGGTACGGACACCGTCGATGGTCGCGTACGACTGCGGGTGCGGGCCGCGGATATCGAGCTCACCGGCCGACGGCAGATAGGTGTCCGGCAAGGCCAGAACGTCGGTGATGCGCTCCCGTAACACATCGGAATACGCTCGGCCCGTGACCTTCTCGATGAGCATGGCCGCCACGAGGTAGTTGGTGTTGGTGTAGACGAACCGGGTGCCGGGCGCGAACTGCGCGGGATGCCGCAGCGCGATCCGCAGCTCCTGGGCCGGGGTCATCGTGGCCCCCTCCACCCCCGCGCGGTATTCGTCGATCTCGGGGTCGCTGCTGAATTCCGGTAGGCCACTGCGATGTTGGAGCAGCTGCCGCACGGTGATCTGCCGCCCGTCCACGCCGTCACCGGTGATCTGCCCCGGCAGATAGGTGTCGATCGGCTCGTCGAGGCGAATCCTGTCCTCGGCGGCCAGCTGCACCACGATGGTCGCGACGAAGGTCTTGGCAATGCTGCCGACCCGAACCTGCTGCGGCGTCATGGGGATCGGCGCACCGGTGCGGATATCGGATACCCCGGAGGTGAGGGTGACGGTCTGCCCGTTCTCGGTCAGGGTGGCGATCATCCCCGCGGTTCCGGACCGCACCACCTCGTCGATATCCGCGCGCACCCGGTCCACCCGATCCGGCGAGACGACGTCGGTGGGTCCCAGGACCTGCGGCTGCCCGCCCATCTCCACCACCGAGCAGCCGGTGGACCCGAGCACTGCCATCACGATGAGTACCGCCGGCACGATTCGCATGCATCGACCGTAGGAAGCGACCCCGCCAGGGCACATCCGGGCCAACCCTGAAGGGCCCCCTGAGAATTCGGTCCTCCGAAAGGAGGATCAGCTGTGCCGGCGCAGCTCCCGCACCGTGGTGCCGACCCGGTCGCGCAGCAGAATCCGCAGGGCGCTGGGACTCTCGTAGCCGACGGTCCGTGCGACCGCCGTCAGCGACATGTCGGTGGTGCGCAGCAGGTGGGTGGCCTGCTCCACACGCAGGTTCTGCACCAGTCGAATCGGGGTGCAGCCCAGCGTGCGGACCACCGTGCGTTGCAGGGTGCGTTCGCTGACCCCGAGGTCGTGGGCGGCCGCGGCAATGCTCACCGAATCGTCGAGCCGGTCGCGCACCCACTGCTCGAAGCGCGAGACCAGCGGGTCGTATCGGGTGAGCGCGCTCGGGATGGCGTACGCGGACTGCGCCGCGCGATCGTCGATGACGAGATAGCTGCGCACCAGATCGGCCAGCGCGGGACTCTGCACGGCCACAATGGCCAGCGCCAGATCCAGATGACTGAAGGCCGCGCCGGCCGTGGTGACGCCGTCGCAGCTGGTGACCATGCGGGATTCGTCGAGATCGACCTTCGGGTAGCGGTCACGGAAGACCGGCGACAGCCACCAGCTGGTGGTGGCCCGCAAGCCGTCGAGCACACCGGATTCGGCCAGCAGGAAGGTGCCGGTGCAGGAGGACGCGAGCGGAATCTGCCGGGCGCGAGCTTCGGCCAGCAGCTCCCGGATGGGGCGCAGCCGCGGCGAGGCGACCTTGCCGAGCAGGCGCGAAGGGTCGCGTTCGGCCAGGGCGGGCAACACCACCATGTCGGCATCGCGTGCCGCGCGCGGCGGTTCGGCATCGATCCGATGCCCCAATCCGGTGCGGACGGTCTGCTGCACGCCTACCGTATGGATCTCGAAACCGGCTGGTGGACTGTCCATTTGGCGACTCAGCGCATTGGCGGAGTGCAGCACGTCGAGCACCGCCGACACCCCGGAGTCGAAGACGCCGTCCGCGACCAGCACCGTCACCTTCATGTCGGAAACCATACCAAAGGTGTCGTATCCGCCTCTTTCAGTTGTCGGAAATCCGCCTTACGTTTGCCGGTATGACCATGACGCACGCCCTGCGGACCCGCACCCACACCTGGCAGCCCCGGCCGGAGACGACGCCCGACCTCCGGGGCCTGACCGGCCGCGAGATCCTGCAGGCTCTGGTGGACGGACAGCTCCCGGCAGCATCGATCATGAGCACCTTGGGTTTCCGGCTCCTCGAGGTCGGCGACGGCACCGTCGTCTTCGAAGGCGATCCGGGCGATCACCTGCTCAATCCCATGGGCACCGTGCACGGCGGCTTCATGGCCACCCTCCTCGATTCCGCCCTCGGCTCGGCGGTCATGAGCAAACTTCCCGCAGGCACCGCGTACACGACCATGCAGCTGAACATCAATCTGCTGCGGGCCGTCCAGTCCGACACCCCGGCCCTGCGCTGCATCGGCACCGCCATCCACGTCGGCCGCACCACCGCCACCGCGGAAGCCCGCATCCTCGGCACCCACGACGGCAAGCTCTACGCGCACGCCACCACCACCTGCGCGATCCTGCGCGGCTGAGCATTCGAATCCCGTTCACCGACCTTGACTTCCACCACGGGCCGGGGCGACCATGAGGTCGGTCGAGGGAGGGCGACATGCGAATCCTCATCTCCGGTGCGAGCATTGCCGGGCCCGTGCTGGCCTACTGGCTGACCCGGTACGGGTTCACCGTCACCGTGGTCGAGAAGGCTCCGACGCTACGCAAGACCGGCGGCCACGCGGTCGATCTGTTCCGGCCGTCCATGCGGATCTCCGAGGAGATGGGCGTGCTGCCGCGAATCATGGCGCACGCCACCGGAACCGAGCGCCTGGTTCTGCACGCGCCGCGCCGCAGCATCAGCCTCGACATGAGCCGGATCTTTCAGGCCGCCACGGACCGGCATGTCGAGATCATGCGCGACGACCTCAGCGAAATCTATTACGACGCAACACGAAACGATGTGGAGTATGTGTTCGGCGACTCCATCGCCGCCATCTCACCCGAGGGCCGCGTGCGCTTCGACAGTGGCGCGGCCCGCGACTTCGATCTCGTGGTCGGCGCGGACGGGCTGCGATCGAATGTCCGGAACCTGGTTTTCGGTGCGGTGCCCGAGCATTTCCTCGGCGGTTATCTGGCGGTGGCCTCCGGCCCGCGCGAGGCGGCGGTGCCCGGCGAGTTCACCTCCCACATGGAGGTCGGGCGGGTCGCCGGGATCTACACGGCCGAGTGCCTCACCGATTCCCGGATACTGTTCCTGTTCCGGCCCGAACGCCCGCTCGACTACGACCATCGGGATCCCGCGCAGCAGAAGCGATTCGTCCGCGAAGCCTTCGGCGGACTGGCCCCGCAGGTCGACAGCTGGCTCGCGGAGTTGGATGACACCGCGGCCTTCTACTTCGACTCCATCACCCAGCTCCGGCTCGAACAGTGGTCCCGCGATCGGGTGACGCTCGTGGGCGATGCCGCCTACTGCCCCGGCCCCGCCGTCGGCGGCAGCACCAGCCTGGCGATCGTCGGAGCCCACACCCTCGCCGGGGAGCTCGCCGTCGCCGGTGGCGACCATAGGATCGCCTTCCCCGCCTACGAGCGGGCCATGGCCGAATCGGTGCGCGGCAGCAGGAAATTCGCCATGCGGGCGGCCAAAACCCTGGTACCCACCTCCGCGTTCGGCCTGCATGCCCTGGTCCAGGCCGCCCGCATCGTCAATGCCCTGCCCACCGGATTGAGCCGCGCGGCAACCAAGCTCGGTGGCAACCTGCGCCTGCACGATTCACTGCCGGTGCGTGAATACCCACAGGGACGGACACAGCTGCATGGGACCGATCATCAGTCGTGATCGAATTCACCAGGGTGACAGCGCCCCCACGCTGAGCGGGGGATCGCCTGCCTGGTCGAGGACCCCGGCCGGCCGTGATCGCACATGCCGGACCGGAAAATGGTTTGCCGGACCCCGCCACGGTCTGCGAATCTTGATCCACCGCAGGACGAAAGACACTGCGGGAAGGGAAGGTTCCGGCCCGCGGGGGCCAGCCGGTCTTGAAAACCGGAGGGACGTCATGGCGTTGGGGTTCGACTCCTCAACCTTCCGCAGGGGGGCAACCTCTACAGCGGTGTGGCGCAGCCTGGTGGGCGCAGTGAGCTGATACCTCAAAGGTCGCCGGTTCAAATCCGGCCACCGCTACTCCGGCCTTCGTAGCTCAGCGGGCAGAGCAACCGCCTCTTAAGCGGTGGGTCCGAGGTTCGATCCCTCGCGGGGGCACTTTATCTATGCAGTACGAACTTTCAGTTGTGACTGGCCGAGGGCGCGGGCGACGTGCGGGGCCTCGCGCTCCAATTCCGCCATGGGGGCGGGGGCGTTGTCGAACATGGTGACGGTGAGCTCTTCACCCGAGGTTTCCCAGGTGCCCACGATGCGGCCGTTCACCACCACCAGTGGAGAGATCCAACCGGCCGCGCGGCTGACCTTCGGGCGGTGGGCGGACGGGAGCAGGGCCGCGTCGCCGGTGCCGGGGCCCAGGACGTACTGGTCGAACGAACCCAGTAGGCGCACAATCGGTTTGGGTTTGATGGCGGCCAGTTCGTCGGCGTGGTCGGTGAGGATGTAGCCGGGGCGGCCTTCGACGTCCACCTCGGTGAGGCGGTCACCCAGCTCGGCGAACCAGCGGCGGACCACGGTCTTGCGGTGGTTGTTGCGGGTGAGCCAGGCATCGAAGATTTCGGGGGTGGCGGGGCCGTAGGCGGCCAGGTAGTCGGCGATGAAGCCGGGGGCGGCGGCATCCGGGTCGGGGATGCCGGGCCAGGCGGGGATGAGATGGGCAGGGTTGGTGAAGGTGACCGTATTGCCCTGGGAGGGGCCGTAGCAGAGGGCTCCGCGCCAGGCCAAGGGCTTGAGCAGGCCGCCCCAGCTATTGCGGAGGGCATCCTCGAGGCGCTTGAAACGGGGTTCGGCGACGAGGGCCGTGACCAGCTCGTCGCGAGTGAGGACCGCGCTGTCGAGAATCTCGCCGACAGCCTCGACCAGGGCGTCCATCTCGGCGGGGGTCGGCCCGAAATTCTTTGTCCAGGCGGCCTTTTCCCAAATGCGGGTGGCGCCCATGAGCGACGCGCCGGCGGCGGCCTGCTCAGGAGTGAGAGCGTGCAGGGTGCCGCGCATGGTCCAGGTTTTCATCAGCGTGCGATCCGCCAAGGCTGCCGCCACCGCCCCCGGCTCGCCCGTGCTGCTGCGCAGTGCGACAGCGGTTTCCGCGGCGGAGGCGACCTGCGACTGCACGCCGCACAGCCGCCGCGCGATTTCGACCGCATCGGCCTTGGCCCGCGGCTCCACGAACTGCCGCCGCATCCGCCACGCGAACACCTGATCCCACGTAACCCGCATCGCACCTCCCAGTCACCAACTCCGACATCACCCTACGACTGCCCCCCGACAGATTCCGCACAGCGCGCGACGAACCCGGTAGGGATCACGAACTGTGCTCCCACGGCGGCGCGGACCGCTTGGCAATGCCGGTGATCACCGCGGACTCGACGCGTTCGATCCCGTCGAGCGCCGCCACCGTGGTGTTGAGGTAGCGAAACAGCGCGGGCGCATCGTGGCACACGACGATGGCGATCAGATTGGTTTCGCCCGTTGTCGCACCCACGAACGCCGTCTCGCGATGCTCGGCCAGCTGTGCTGCCACGGCGGCGACCCGAGCCGGTGTGACGGCCAGCCACAGCGCGGCCTGCGCCCGGAACCCGAACGCGGTAGCGGCGACCTCCACGTCGAAACGCAGAATTCGATTGTGCCGCAACTCCTCCAAGCGACGGCGAACGGCGGACTCCGACCAGCCCACTGCGCGCGACAGATTCGGGTAGCCGGCGCGGCCCTCGAGGGCCAGCACGGGCAGCAGGCGACGGTCCAGTTCGGTCAGGGCCAGAACGCGAGGAGCGTGGGCTGATACGAGGCGTCCGGACAGTCGGGAAATCGGTGTGAGCTCCACCGATGCGGTTCGGAGCGCGTCGATTTGGGCCGGGGTCAGCGCGGCGGTGCGACCCCGCCATCGATCGGTGGTCAGGGGCAGCAGCAGTTGTGCGTCCACCGCCGTGATCCCTTGATGCCGGGCGAGCAGGTCGAGCGGGGCCGCGCCGTCGTCCGGGATTCGGAAGATGGCGGCCAGTTCCGCACCACTGGACAACGTGCTCACCCAGGCCGTGTCCGGTCGGCGGGCCAGGGCTTGCGCGACACCGGCCGCCGCGCCGGGGCGGACCCGCACTCGCACAAGCCATTCGGAGTAGCCGAGGCGCTGACTGTCAGGGACGCCGGTGACACGCAGCAGGCCGTGCGCGCGCAGCCGGGCGTAGCGGCGTGCGACGGTGCGGTCGGAGACGTCCAGGACCTCGGCGATGCGGGCGAAGGGCGCGCGGCCGTCGATCTGCAGCGCGTGCAGCAGGCCCCGGTCGACGGGGTTGAGCATGACCGATTCCACCGGTTCAGGGTAGGCCGATGCCGGATTCCGGCGCAGCGGACGGACCGTGGTGACCGGGGCCGGGCCGGGCAGCAGCATCGCGGGCATGTCCATCAACGGTTTTCATCACACCGGCATCGTCACCCGTGATCTCGACGGGTTGCAGCGCCGCTACGAGTCGTTCGGTTTCACCCTCAGCCCGCGCTCGCGGCACCTGCTCAGCCCCGGTCCGGGACAGCCGCCCGTGCCCGGCTGCACCGCGAATCTGTGTGCCCTGTTCGGTGATTCGTATATCGAGCTGCTCGGCATCGTCGACGACTCCGCCCCCGATCCGTGGCACACCCGATCCATGGGTGCGGGCTTCCGCATTCTCAACCTCGACACGGGCGATGCCGACGCCACCCACCGCGCGCTGTCCGCTGCGGGCCTGCGCACCTCCGGTGTGCTGGAGCTGGAACGGGAGGTGGCGACCGCCGAGGGGCCGCGCACCATGCGCGCCCGCGCTGTCCACCTCGATCCGGCCTCCACGCCCGAGGGCTATCTCGGCCTGGCGCAGCATCTGACGCGCGAATACGTCCACCAGCCGCGCTATCTCACCCACCCGAACGGCGCGCGCGGCCTCGGTTCGGTGCTCATCGTCTGCGCCGCAGCCGAATTCGACGGCATCGTGGACAGGTACGCCCGCATCACCGGCAGCTCCCCGCAGGTCGAAGGTCCGCTGACGATGCTCGAAACCGGTTCCGCCCGTCTCGAATTCGTCGAGCTCGCCAAGGCGGGCGATGTGCTGGCCGAGGAGCCGATCACCGAGGGCTCGCATCTGGCGGCCATGACCGTGCTGGTCGACGATGCCGACAAGGCTCGCGAGCTCGTGGAGGACGCCGGCACCCCCACGGTGCCGATCGCCGACGGTTTCTACGTGCGCGCCCGGGACGCGTACGGCGCGGGCTTGTTCTTCGCGGGCTGAACCGCCGGGACCTCCCTGCGATCCCGGCGGTTCGGCCCGTGCGCCTCAGAGTCGTTCGATGATGGTGGCGTTGGCCAGACCGCCGGCCTCGCACATGGTCATGAGCCCGTAGCGGCCGCCGGTCTGCTCGAGGTGGTTGAGCATGGTGGCCAGGATGCGGCCGCCGGACGCGCCGAGCGGGTGGCCGAGGGCGATGGCGCCACCGCGCGGGTTGAGCTTGGCCGGGTCCGCGCCGAGTTCCCGGGCCCAGACCAGCGGCACGGGGGCGAAGGCTTCGTTCACCTCGTAGGCGTCGATATCGTCGATGGTGAGCCCGACCCGTGCGAGGGCCTTGCGGGTGGCGGGGATGACGGCGGTCAGCATGAGCAGCGGGTCGTCACCGGTGACGGCGAAGGAGTGGAACCGGGCGCGGGGCCGCAGGCCGAGCTGGTTCGCCTTCTCCTCACTCATGATGAGCGCGGCCGACGCGCCGTCGGTGAGCGGCGACGAATTGCCCGGCGTGATGGACCATTCGATCTCCGGGAACCGGGCCTTGAACTCGGCGTCCACGAACGCCGCCCGCAGCCCCGCCAGCCCCTCGGCGGTGGTGGTCGGCCGGATGGTCTCGTCGGCGGTAATGGTTCCGGCGGCCACGATCTCATTGTCGAAACCACCCGCCGCGGCTGTCTCCGCCGCCAGCCGGTGCGAGCGGGCGGAGAACTCGTCCAGCGCCGCGCGATCGAACTTCCAACGCGCGGCGATGATTTCGGCGGCGATTCCCTGCTGGATGAGGCCGTCCGGGAACCGGTGCGCGAGCGGACCTCGATTGGCGTCCTTGCCCTGCGCGTTGGAGAACATGGGCACCCGCGACATGGATTCCACCCCGCAGGCGATCGCGATGTCGTAGGCCCCCGCGAGGACGCCCTGTGCGGCGAAGTGCGCGGCCTGCTGGCTGGATCCGCACTGCCGGTCCACGGTGGTCGCGGGCACCGAATCGGGGAATCCGGCGGCCAGGGCGGCGGTGCGCGAGATATTGAAAGCCTGCTCACCGCTCTGCGTGACGCAACCACCGATCACATCGTCGATGAGGGCCGGGTCGATGCCGGTGCGCTCGACCAGGTTCTGCAGCACCCCGGACAGCAGCGTGGCCGGATGCACTTCCGACAGTCCGCCACCGGCTTTCCCCTTGCCGGACGGTGTGCGCACCACGTCGACGATGACGGCGGAGGTCATGGTTGCTCCTTCACTTCGAACCTCGAACCGGATGTGAATTCCGGTTAACATATGCACTGTACCGCAGGTTTTGCCAGCTCGCGCCAAGCGTTCTCTCATACATGGTTGCTATGTTGTTGCCCATGCGTCCGACCAGCGAAGACGAGGAAACGAAGACGGCCCGGGAACCCTTCTGGGAACTGGAAATGCGCCTGTCCGCGGTGCTGTCGACGCTCGCGGGCTTCATCGGAGCGGCGGCCTACACGCATTCCGACGGTTACTTCGTCACTTTCATGACGGGCAATACCGAGCGCGCGGTGCTCGGCGGTTTCAATAGCGACTGGGCGCTGGCCATCGGCGCGGCGACGATCATTCTCTGCTTTCTCATGGGCGTTTTCGTGGCCTCGCTGTGCCGCCGCTACCTGTGGCGCAATCACCCGCACGGCGCGACCGTGCTCACCACCATCGCCCTGATCTTCGCCGCCATCACCGATCACATCCTGGCCGAGCGCGGAATCGGCCTGGCGCCAATCCTGTTCGTGGCCTTCGGCATGGGCTCGATCAACACCTCGTTCGTGAAGAACGGCGAGGTCTCCATCCCGGTCTCCTACGTCACCGGCACGCTGGTGAAATTCGCGCAGGGCGTGGAACGGCATCTCGCCGGCGGCGGAAACGTCCGAGACTGGGCCGGCTACGCGGTGCAATACGGATCGTTCGCCCTCGGTGCACTCATCGGCGGCCTGATCAGCCTGGTGGTCGAGGGCCGGTTCATGCTCGACACCGCGGTGGTGGCGTCTTCGCTGGTGGCGGGCTACACCTGGCGGGCGGATCCGGATTGGGCGTGCGAGCACCCGGACTGCCTGCCCGCGCCGAAGCACCTGCCCGGGACGAGGCATTAGCCCCTCGATCACCGGGTAATTGACGGTGATCACATACCGACAACACGTCGGCAAATGTTCCGCAAAGTGGATTCAACTGGCCATATTCTGACCGACATGACAACCAGCAAAGAGGCAGTTCCCGAAGGGCCGGTCGCTGCGCTGGCCAAGAGTGCGTGGCAGTGGATCCTGGTCACCGGCGTTCTCTCGGTGATCCTGGGCATTCTGATTCTCGCGTGGCCCGGCAAGACGATTCTGGTGGCGGGCGTCCTCTTCGGCATCTATCTGATCGTGTCCGGCTTATTCCAGCTCATCGCGGCATTCGGCGCGCACCTCAGCGCGGGCATGCGGATTCTGTCGTTCGTCAGCGCGATCCTGTCGCTGATCCTGGGTTTCCTGTGCTTCCACGATTGGCGCGACAACGGTGAGGCCACGGCAGTACTGCTGCTGGCCATCTGGATCGGCATCAGCTGGATCTTCCGCGGCGTCGCCTCGCTCATCACGGGGCTGTCCGCGGACGGCGTGCCGGGTCGCGGCTGGGCCATCTTCTTCGGCATCGTGCTGATCATCGGTGGCGGCTGGCTGATCGCGGCGCCGTTCTCCTCCATCGTCGCGCTGACGCTGGTGGCGGGCTGGTGGTTGATCTTCATCGGCATCATGGAGATCATCTCGGCGTTCCAGGCCAAGAGCGCGGCGAAGAACATTCCCGCGGGTCTCTGATTCACCCCCCGGATCCGGCGGTGGCACGCACGTGCTGCCGCCGGATTTCTTTTGTGCGACAGCGGTTTCAGCGCAGGCGCTTGGGGCGCTTGTCCATGAGTCGCAGGATCAACGGGGTGAAGATCAACTGCATGGCCAGGTCCATCTTGCCGCCGGGCACCACAATGCAATTGGGTCGCGACATGAACGAATCGTGCAGCATGGACAGCAGATACGGGAAGTCGATCACCTTCGGATCGGCGAAGCGGATCACCACGAAGCTCTCGTCCGCGGTGGGAATCGTCCTGGCGGTGAAGGGATTCGAGGTGTCGACGGTCGGAACCCGCTGGAAATTCACGTAGGTTCGGGAGAACTGCGGGCAGATGTGGTTCACGTAGTCGGGCATGCGGCGCAGGATGGTGTCGATGATGGCTTCGCTGGAGTAGCCGCGTTCGGTCTTGTCCCGGTGGACCTTTTGAATCCATTCGAGATTCACGATCGGCACCACGCCCACCAGCAGGTCGGTGTACCGGCCGACATCGATGCCGCCGGAGACCGCCGCGCCGTGCAGGCCCTCGTAGAACAGCAGATCGCTGCCCGGCGGCAGTTCCTCCCACGGGGTGAAGGTGCCCGAGGGCTGACCGTACGGCTTGGCCTCGCCGTCATTGTGTAAGTACTTGCGCACCATGCCGACCCCGGTTTCGCCGTAGTCCCGGAACAGCGACTCGAGCTCGGCGAGCAGATTCGCGTCCGGGCCGAAATGCGAGAACTCGCGATTGCCGTTCTGCTCGGCCTCGGCCATGGCCAGTTTCATCTCGTTGCGGTCGTAGCGATGGAACGAATCCCCTTCCACGATCACCGCATTGATGCCCTCGCGGCGGAAGACCTCCTGGAAGGTTCGCGTGACGCTGGTCGTCCCCGCACCGGACGACCCGGTGATCGCGACCACGGGATGTTTGACCGACATGGCACCTCTCTTCGATTGCCGGACAACAGTTTTCGCTGCAGTCAGCGGGCCGGGCGGAACAGCGACCGGGTACCGAACAGCGAGGCGTCGAAGGACGGCCCCTCCTCGGGTTCACGGTGATAGCGCTCGATGCGCTCGACCTCGTTGCGGGAACCGAAAATGAACGGGATCTTCTGATGCAGCTCCTCCGGCCGCACCTCCAGCACCCGCTCGTGTCCGGTGGTGGCGGCTCCCCCGGCCTGTTCGACAATGAAGGCAATGGGATTCGCGCCGTACAGCAGGGAAACCCGGCCCGGTCGCTCCGGATGCCGGGTGTCGCGCGGATACATGTACAGCCCGCCGCGCGTGAGTATGTGGAAGGTGTCGGCGACCAAGGACGCGACCCAACGCATATTGAAGTCGCGCCCCCGCGGCCCGTCCACACCCTCGAGGCATTCGTGCACATAACGCCGGACGGGACGCTCCCAGAACCGCTCGTTGGCGGCATTGATGGCAAATCCCTTGGTGTCCTCGGGGATACGCATCTTCGGATGGGTGAGCACGAAGGCCCCGATCTCCCGGTCGAGGGTGAACCCGTCGACCCCCTGCCCCACCGTCAGCACCAGCATGGTCGCCGGCCCGTACAGCGTGAACCCCGCGCACACCTGCTGCGCCCCCGGCTGCAGGAAGTCCTCCCGCGTCGGCTCGCGCCCGTCCTCCGGGGCGCGCAGCACACTGAAGATCGTTCCGACGGGCAGGTTCACGTCGATATTGCTGGACCCGTCGAGCGCGTCGAACGCCAGCAGGTACTTTCCGCGCCGGTACTCCGAGGGCACCAGGTGGAAGCCGTCCATCTGCTCCGACACCAGCGCCGACAGCGGTCCGGTCCACTGGCTCTCGGCGATCATGATGTCGTGCGCGATGGCATCCATCTTGCGGTGCACGGTGATCGGCAGGTTCCCGGGCTCGACCGCCCCGAGCGAGCCCACGATCGCGCCCCGCGTGACCTGATTGGCGATCATCTTGGTCGCCGTGACCACTACATTCAGCAGCGCCGAGAACTCCCCGGAGGATCCGGGATGCCGATGCTCGGATTCGATGGTGTAGCGGGTGAGGGTTTTCAGTCCTTCGGGCATCTGCCCTCTCATTTCCTCATTGGGGCGCCCCCTCACTCGGGGCATCCGCGAACACACTGCTGCCGTAGACGTCGCTGTCCGTCAGGGTGATCAGGTCGTGGCGGCTCACGGGCCGATGCAGTTCGACGAGGCGTTTGGCCTGGCGCAGCCGGCAGCGGTCCAGGGCATTGCGGACGCTGCGGGCATTGGCGAAGCGCGGGCGGGCCATGCGCAATTCGAGATAGTGCGAAAACGCCTGTGCCGCGGCCTCGTCGAAACGGAAGTTCTCCTGCGCCACCATGAGTTCGGCGATGGCCAGGAGTTCTTCGTGGGTGTAGTCCGGAAATTGGATGTGGTGCGCGACGCGGGAGGACAGGCCCGGATTGGCGGAGAAGAAGGTCTCCATGCGATCCGGGTAGCCGGCGAAGATCACCACCAGCGTATTGCGCTCGTTCTCCATCTCCTGCAACAGGATTTCGATGACCTCCTGCCCGTAGTCGCGTTCGTTCTCCGGCCGGAACAGGTAGTACGCCTCGTCGATGAACAGGACGCCCCCGGCGGCTTTGGCGAGGGCCTCCTTGGTTTTCGGCGCGGTGTGACCGATGAACTGTCCGACCAGATCGTCGCGAGTCACCGTGTGCACCTTGGGTTTCCGGATGTAACCCAGGGCGTGCAGCATTTCGGCCATGCGCAGGGCGACCGTGGTCTTGCCGGTGCCGGGGCCGCCGGTGAAGCTCATGTGCATGGTGGGGCGGGTGGCCTGTAACCCGAAGCGCTGCCGCGCCCGGTCGATGAGCAACAGCGAGGCGATCTCCCGCACGCGCCGTTTCACATTGGCCAGACCGACGAGTTCGGCGTCCAGGCGTTCCAGGGTGTCCTCGACGTCCTTGCCCGCCACATCGGTGGACAGGTCCAGCAGCGCGTCGTCGGCGAGCGGGTGGTCGGCCGCCTGGTCCTCCGGTGGGGGACCAGCGGCCGTCCCGGGCAGCAGCCCGGGGTTCGTGGCCCCGGGCCGATGCATCTGGAACCCGTTGGCGGGACGTCCGGTTGCAGGCGTCCGGGCGCCCGGACCCGCGGGGTGTTCCATGCTCACCTCATCCTCCCGCATCCAAAGCCGTTCAGCGGCCGTATCGTTCACCCGGCCGGTCGTCGAGCGCATACGGGTGGAAGCCGTAGTGCTGACGCCGGTCGTCGGTGTCGGTGCGGTCCAGGCGGAAGCCGGGTTCTTCGGGCGGCCGCTG
Source organism: Nocardia huaxiensis (assembly GCF_013744875.1). Lineage (NCBI taxonomy): Bacteria > Bacillati > Actinomycetota > Actinomycetes > Mycobacteriales > Nocardiaceae > Nocardia > Nocardia huaxiensis. The sequence goes on along the minus strand of NZ_CP059399.1, from coordinate 4,796,143 downwards.
CACGATGAAGCTCAGCGCGGTGGTCTGGCGGCCGTAGGAGGCGTCATAGGCGTTGACGCGAATGTAGTGGCGCGGGAACGTCGCCCGGCAGGCGTTGAGCTCGGCGAGCACCCCGTCGGGCTCGTCGAGGTCGAACAGCGGCAGGCCCCACATCTCCCAGTACACATTGCGCGGGTGCGGGTCGTCGGTGTACTCGATGGAGACCGGCCAGTTGTTGAGCAGCGCGTAGCGCACCTGGGCGGCGATGTCGGCGTCGCTGAGCTCCGGCAGATGCGAGAACGTTCCCTGACGCAGATGCATTGCGGTGTCCTGTCTTTCAGCGGGAGGCCGTGGGGACGGCGTCGGGGGCGTCGGTGGAGGTGTAGTCGAAGGTGACATCACCCCACACGGTCAGCGCGGCATCGAGGGGCTTGCAGTGCTGGGCGGCCTTGCGCAGCGCCTCGGGGCCCTCCTTGAGCAGGTCGCGGCCTTCGTTGCGGGCCTTCACGACCGCTTCGAGGGCGACGCGGTTGGCTTCGGCGCCCGCGGCGATGCCCATGGGGTGGCCGATGGTGCCGCCGCCGAATTGCAGGATGACGTCGTCGCCGAAGAGATCGAGCAGCTGATGCATCTGCCCGGCGTGAATGCCGCCGGAGGCCACCGGCATGACGCCGGGCAGGCTCGCCCAGTCCTGGTCGAAGAAGATGCCGTTGACCGGGTTGGCGGGAATATTGTTGTCGCGCAACGTGTCGTAGAAGCCCTTGACCGTGTGCGGGTCGCCCTCGAGCTTGCCGATGACGGTGCCGGCGTGCAGGTGATCGACACCGATCAACCGGCACCACTTGGCCAGCACGCGGAAGCTCACGCCGTGCGTCTTCTGCCGGGTGTAGGTGGAATGCCCGGCGCGATGCAGGTGCAGCAGCATGCCATTGCGGCGCGCCCACTTCGACATGGACTGCATGGCGGTGTAACCAACCGTCAAGTCCTGCATGATGATGCAGCTGCCCAGCGATTTGGCGAACTCGGCGCGCTCGTACATGTCCTCCATGGTGGCGGCGGTGACATTGAGGTAATGCCCCTTCAGCTCACCGGTTTCGGCGATCGCGCGGTTGACGCCCTCCATGGCGTACAGGTAGCGGTCGCGCCAGCGCATGAACGGCTGCGAGTTGATGTTCTCGTCGTCCTTGGTGAAATCCAGTCCGCCCTTGCAGGCTTCGTACACGACGCGACCGTAGTTGCGCGCGGAAAGACCGAGTTTCGGTTTCACCGTCGCACCGAGGAGCGGGCGGCCGTACTTATTCAGGTATTCCCTTTCCATAACGATTCCGTGCGGCGGCCCCTGAAAGGTCTTGACATATGCCACCGGAATACGCATATCCTCCAGCCGCAATGCCTGTAATGGCTTGAAGCCGAAAACATTTCCGATCACCGAGGAGGTGAGATTGGTGATCGAACCCTCCTCGAAGAGGTCCAGATCGTAGGCGACATAGGCGAAGTACTCCCCCGGCCGGCCCGGCACCTCGTCGACGCGGTAGCACTTGCCCTGGTAGCGGTCGTGCGCTGTCAACCGGTCGGTCCACACCACGGTCCAGGTGGCCGTGGAGGATTCGCCCGCCACCGCCGCCGACGCCTCGATCGGATCGACGCCTTTCTGCGGCGTCACCCGGAACACGGCGAGCACATCGGTGTCCTTGGGTTGATAGTCGGGCGCGTAGTATCCCATCGACGCATAGGTCTGTACACCGGGATCCCACCGGCCGCGTCCGGCATCTTGATCGTCGACAGATCCGGCCATCATTCCTCCTGCGAACCGTGGTGGGCCACTTGCGATTCCCAGGATGAGGGCAGCGTTAACGACAAACAATTCGATTATTTTCCGTCTCGCTCAATCATTTAGTGGAGTTTGCTACCGTCTGAAGATGGGTACGGTGAGTGCGGTCCGAATGGAAACCTTTCTCGCCGTTGCCAAGCACAGCAGTATCCGGCGCGCCGCCGCGCAGTTGCACATCACCGAAGCGGCGGCCTCGGCGGCGGTGGCGCACATCGAGAAGCAACTGGGCGCCAAGCTGATCGCCAAATCCGGGCGCGGCATCGCGCTCACCGAAGCCGGGCGGGTGTACGCCGACTACTGCCGCAGCATCCTCGGATTGATGAAGGAGGCGCATGCGGCGGTGCGGGAGGCCGAGACCGGCAAACTCCGGATCGGGGTGGTGGCGACGGCCGGCGAGTACGTGCTGCTGCGACTGCTGGCCTCCTTCCGCAACCGATATCCGGACATCGAACTGGGGCTGTCGATCCAGCCGCGCGATGTGCTGTTCGTCGAATTGGCGCACCACGAAACCGATTTGGTGGTGGCGGGGCGGCCACCGCGCGACACCACCCTGGTCACGCGGGCACGCCGGCCCAGCCAACTCGTGGTGGTCGGGGCTCCCGGATGCTGGCCCGATCCCTCCGAGGCCACGTGGCTACTGCGCGGCAAAGGCTCGGGGACCCGGGAGACGACCCTGGCCCTGTTCGATCGGCTCCAGATCCGGCCGCCCACCCTGACCCTCGGCACGCACGGCGCGGCCCTGGCCGCCGCACGAGAAGGCTTGGGCATCACACTGATTCACAGCGATGCCATCGAAACCGATGTCACCGACGGGCATCTCGACGTGATCCCCATCGACGGCACGCCGCTCAGCCGGCCGTGGCACGCCGTCACCACCCGGACACCGACCCCCGCGGCCCGGCTGTTCCTGGCGCACATCACCGATCCGAGCCGCGTCGGCGACCGCGCGTTCTCGTGAATCGTGCATTCCGAAACGATCTCTGCGAGGGTCCCGTTTGGATACCATGAGGCCGGTTCGCGACGGGACGTCAGCAGGAGGTAGCGGTGTTCGGTAAGAGGATCATGCTGGTCGCGGCCGCGGCGATCGCGACGAGCACACTGTGCGGCACGCCGGCGGGCAATGCCGCGGACGGCGAGTTCATCACCCTCGACTCCGTGGTCAAGAGCCAGGCCGACGGCCTGCTGGCCACCGGGGTCTACCTGTGCGACGGCGGCATCGGCTATCTCGACGTCTCCGCGCAGATGGACACCAATGGCAGCGGCAATGTCTCGCTGACGAGCTACCCGCCGGGTCAGGTGCTGCAGTGCACCGGCGGGCGCGAAACCTGGTCGGCCGTGCTGAAGAGCAATATCTCGATCCCGCTGTCCTACACCACCGGAACCGGCAAAGCGCAGCTCAACCGCAAATACTGGCAGGTCGACTCCGGCCAGGTCGCGCTCACCGCGGGCTAGGCGTCAGCGGCGGGTGCCCGCGTATTCGTCGTCGACGAGCCGCAACCGCCGCGCGAGATCGGAGACGAAGACGCGCTCCGGATCGACCGCGTCACGCACTCGCCGCCACTCCTCCAGTCGCGGATACATGGCCCGGATCATCTCCGGTGTCGTGCGCGAATCCTTCGCGAAGTACAACCGCCCACCGGCCGCCAGCACCCGCTCGTCCAGCTCGGCGCAGAACTCGCCCAGCCCCGGCGCGAGCGGAAAGTCCAGCGACAGCATGAATCCCGGATGCGGCCACGACAGCGGGGCGGCATTGCCCGGCCCCATCCGCTTGAACACATTCAAGAACGACCGATGCCCCGAGTGCGCGATGGCCCGCACCGCGTCGGCCAGCTGCTGCTCGGCCCCGTACGGCATCGAGAACTGATACTGCAGGAACCCGCGCCGCCCGTACCCGCGATTCCACTCCCCCAGCAGATCCAGCGGATGATAGAACTGCGTCAGATTCTGGATCCGTCCCCGCGCGTGTTTGGGATAGAACCGATACGCCGCCTCCCCCGCCAGCCGCGTCGTATACCGGTTCACCATCCCGTTCGGAAACACATCCGGCACCGTGAACAGCTGCGGCGCATCGAATTTCAGCGGATTGGCGCGCAGCTTCACCGGCAGCTCGTCCCGCTTGGCCAACGACCCGCGGCTGAACGCCGCCCGCCCCAGCTTCGCCCCGGTACTGATGGTGTCCGGCACCGACATCGAATAGTCGTACCCGTCATCGGACCCGCCCGTCAGCAGCTCCATGGTCTCGTCGAGATTGTTCGTCCGATCATTGTCGACGAGGAAATACGCGGTCTCCGTGTGCTTCATCCGCACCCGGGCCCGAACAATGATGCCGGTCAACCCCATCCCGCCGACGGTGGCCCAGAACAGCTCCGCCCCAACACCTTCCGGCGTGAGCGTCCGCACCTCCCCAGCGGCGGTGAGCAGATCCATCGACACCACGTGGTTGCCGAAACTCCCCTGCGAATGATGGTTCTTCCCATGAATATCCGACGCGATGGCCCCGCCGACCGTCACCTGCCGCGTCCCCGGCAGCACCGGCACCCACAAGCCGTGCGGCAGCCCGGCCTTCATCAGCTCATCCAGGCTCACACCCGCGTCGACATCCACCACACCGCTGTCGGGATCGATCGTATGAATCCGGTCGAACAGCGTCATATCGACGACCAGTCCGCCCCCGTTCTGCGCCGGATCCCCGTAGCTACGCCCCAACCCCCGCGCGATGACGCCACGCGCCCCGGCCTCCCGCACCGCGTTGGCCACGGCTTCCACATCCCGCGTGGCCAGCACCCGCGCGACGGTGGCCCCGGTCCGCCCCCATCCGCTCAAGCGACGCTGCTCGATCACCGATCCCCCATTCATCGAATGCACCAGCGCCACACTAGCCGTCGCCCCCACTTCTTTCGACGCGGCAGCCTCACGCCCAGCCGGAATCGGTCACATAGAAAAGGCATTCGGCCAACGAATCTCGTACGGCACGTCGTCATCCAGCCGGTCCTGCTCGAACGGGCATCGGCACTTCGCTATGTCCCGTCGGTCTTTTCCGAGGGCGGATCGGGTACTCCGGCAGCGGTGCCGGTGAGTACTGAGAGTGCGGCGATGGCAGCGAGGATGAGGTAGGCGTGGGCGTAGCTGCCCGTCCAGGCCGACAGTGCGGTGCCCGCCCATGGCCCGAGTGCCATGACGACCACAACGGGGGCGGAGAGCAGGCCGTTGAGGCGTCCGTAATGGGTTGCGCCCCAACGGTCGGGGATGGCGGTGGCTTGGACGAGGGTGAAGATGCCGCGGACCAGGCCCGCACCGATGGAGACCGCGATCAGCACCGTCACCCCGGTCACGAGTCCGAGGAGCGCGGTGGCGAATGCGGTGGCGGCGAGGATGGCCAGGGTGCGGGTCAGCACGGTGCTGCGGGCGGCGAGGGGCAGGTAGCCGATGCGGCCCAGGACTTGCCCGGCACCGCCGAGTCCGAGAGCCCATGCAGCGAGCGCCGGGGAGAATCCGCGCTCCTGCAACAACGGAACGAGATTGAACACGGCGGCTGAGGTGGCGAACGCGGCCAGGCACACCGTGATGACGAGCATGACGAAGCCGCGGCTGCGGGCAACTGCGGCATGGTCGGCGAACGCGTCGTGCGGCGGGGCCGGCGGATGCGGCCAGGGTCCGTGGAGACCGAACCAGTGCGCGGGGATCGTTACCGCGGCCAGAATGGCACCGAGAACGAGATAGGTTGTGCGCCAGCCGTTGTGGGCGTCGAGTGTGGCGGTGAGCGGGGCGAAAACGGTGCTGGCGAGTCCGGCGGCGAGGGTGAGGATCATCAGAGCTTTGAGCCGGTCCTCACCCCACCAGCGGGTGAGCGCGGCGAACGCGGGCGGATAGAGCACCGCGCCCATCGCCACACCGGCCAGGGTCCAGCCGAGGAAGAACACGCCCAGGTTCGGAGCGGTCGCGAGCACGAGGACGGCGGCGACGCTCGACACCGAGCCGAGGGTCATGACGGTCCGGGGGCCGACGCGATCGAGGGTGCGTCCGACCGGGATGCCGATGAGGGCGGCGGCGAGTTGGCCGAGGGAGAACGCGGCGGTGATCGTGGGCAGCGACCAGCCGGTGTCGTCGCTGATGGAGACCGCGAGAACGGGGAAGGCGTAGAACAGGATGCCCCAGCTGGTGATCTCGGTCAGGCACAGCACGGCCAGGACCCGGCGCAGACCGGATCGGGTGAGCGATCCGGTCCGCGTGGTTTCGAGGTGCGTCATCAGGTAGATCAGTTGCAGCTGTTGGCCGCCGTGCCCAGGGTGATCAGTTGCGGTGCAGCCGAACCGCCGCCGCCTCCGCAACAGCCACCGCCCGCGTTGGTCGCCTCGGTGGTGTCGGGGCCGTCGAAGACTCCCGCGCCGCCGCACACGCCGGTGTCGGGCAGGGTCAGTTCCACGCGGGTGGCGGATTCGTGGTCGCCGGCCAGTTCGGCGGCGATGCTGCGGACCTGTTCGTATCCGGTGAGGGCGAGGAAGGTCGGGGCGCGGCCGTAGCTTTTCATTCCGGCCAGGTAGAAGCCGGGTTCGGGATGAGCGAGTTCTGTGACGCCGTGCGGGTAGACGGTGCCGCAGGAGTGCACGTTCGGGTCGATCAGCGGAGCCAGCCGCACCGGGGCCTGCAGCACCGGGTCCAGACCGAGGCGGATTTCGGAGAGCCATTCGAGCTGCGGCCGGAATCCGGTCAAGGTCACCACCTGATCCACGTCCTCGATCCGGGCACCGGCCTCCGAGACCAGTGTGACCCGGCGGTCGTCCCCTGGTTCGACTGCGGCGGTGCGGAATCCGGTCACCACCTGGAGCAGGCCCTGATCGAGTGCCTGCTTCGCGCGCTGTCCGAGCGCACCTCGTGCGGGCAGCTGGTCGGCGTCGCCGCCACCGAAGGTGTTGCCGACCTCTCCCCGCCGCAGGACCCAGGTGATCCGGGTGCCGGGCGCCTGTTCGGCCAGATCGGCCAGCGCGATGATCGCGGTGAGCGCGGAATGCCCGCTGCCCGCGATCACGGTGTGCGCACCGGCATAGCGGGCGCGGACCTGCTCGTCGTCGAGATCGGGGACACGGTAGGAGATCGCGTGCGCGGCAGCGGTTTCCCCGAGCGCGGGTAGACCGTCACCGCCGAGCGGGTTGGTGCCGCCCCAGGTGCCCGAGGCGTCGATGATCGCGCGAGCGAGCACCCGTTCCTCATGGCCGTCGGTGTGGCGTACGCGCACGGTGAACGGTTCGCTCTCGCGGCCGGCGTCCACGACCCGGTCGCGGCCCCGGCGCGAGACCCCGATGACTTCGACCCCGACCCGTACCACGTCCTCGCCGAGGGCCTTCGCCAGCGGCACCAGGTAGTCCACGGCCCAGTCACGCCCGGTCGGGTACGAATCGGCTCGCGGCGCGGTCCAGCCGGTGGATTCGAGCAGTCTGCGGGCGGCGGGGGCGATCAGCTCACCCCAGCGGGAGAACACCCGCACGTGGTTCCACTGCGACACCGCGGCGCCGGCGCTTGCGCCGCGTTCGAACACCAGCGGGGTGAGGCCGCGTTCGCGCAGTTCGGCCGCGGCGGCCAGGCCGATCGGCCCGGCTCCCACCACGACGACGGGCAACTCGTTCATCGGAGAATCCTTTCATCGATACTCATCGATTCAATGAGAGGAACTGTATCGATGAACGTCGATAAATGCAACCATCGATGGATATCGATATAGTGGGGGGATGACATCGCTGGACATGCCGGTCGTGCGTTCCGATCACCGCGTGGACGCGCTGCCGATCGCGGACGCGACCACCTACGCGAGCTGGTTCGCCTGCCTGGCCGACCCCACCCGAGTACGACTGCTCCACCATGTCGCCGCCCAGCCCGCCGGGACCACCATCGGTGAGATCGCCGAGGCGCTCGGGGTCGGCCAGCCCACGGTGTCTCATCACGTGCGCAAGCTCGCCGAGGTCGGATTCGTCCGAGTTCACAAGGACCGCACCAGCACCATCGTCGCGATCAACCCCGCCTGCTGCACCGGCCTGCCGCACGCCGCCGACGTCGTCATGGGTGTGCTGCCGCCACAGCCGTGCTGCCCCGCCGACATCCCCTCCGACGTCACCGTCCGCGCCCTGACCGCCGACGATTGGGACGCGGTACGCCGCATCTACGGCGAGGGCATCGCCACCGGTGTCGCCACCTTCGCCACCGAGATCCCTGCCGCCGAAGTCCTCGACCGCACGTGGCTACCCGGGCATCGATGGGTGGCCGAGATCGACGGCGAGATCGTCGGATGGGCTGCTGCCACACCGGTTTCCGAGCACGACTACTATCGCGGCGTCGCCGAAACCTCCATCTACGTCGCCGAGGACATGCGCGGGCGCGGCGTCGGCAAAGCACTTCTGCGCACGCAGGTCCTCGCCGCCGACCAGGACGGGCTGTGGACGCTGCAGCACTCGACCTTCCCAGAAAATCGCGCCGGCATCGCCCTGCACCACTCGGCCGGATTCCGCACCGTCGGCGTGCGTGAACGCATCGCCCAGCTCAACGGCCAGTGGCGCGACACCGTCCTCCTCGAGCGCCGCAGCGGCGGCTGCGCCTGACCGGACCGGTCACGGGCACCCGCCGCCGATCACGGCGCGTGGGACACCGCCGGGTAGCGGGTGGGTGAGCAGGGATCCGACGACCCGGACCACGTGACCAGGTCGCAGATGCCGCCGGTGATCATGTGAATCGGCGTGATGCCCAGCAGCACGATGACGCCGATGACATCGCCGCGGCCGGCCAGGTAGACCGCGGATTGCGCTGCGGCCGAAGCGGAATCGGCTGCGGACGAACCAGTTTCGGAGTCGGCCACGGGCGCGATGGCCGGGCTCGCGGACGCGGGAGCAGACACGCTCGCCGCGGTCCCGGTGAGCGCTGCCGCCGTCGCCGCCGCCATGAGGAGTCCGATCGATGGACGCATGAGTCTTCCTTGAAGTTCGGTGGTGTTCGTCGCGGTCGGATGAGCGTCAGCGCGGCTGCCGGCTCATGTCCCGGTTCATGGTGGGGATTTCGATGCTGATCGGCATGCGCAGTTCGGCCAGGTAGATGAGGGCGGCCTTGCGGAGGAATTCGTCGAACAGCCAGTACGGGTCGCCGATCGGGGGGACGGCGCTGAGCAGCCCCTCCCGCACGGCAATGAAAGGGCCCCAACTGAATCGGAGCAGAGGATCCCAGAGCGGCTCGCGCGGAATGGCCAAACCGTCGGCCAGGGCGTCGCCGAGCAGAAAGCGGGTGAACGAACCGAGAATCGGCTTGCTGAGGATGGCGAAGTCGATATTGGCGCCCAACCCGAGGAGGCGATCAGCGAGCTTGGCGCCCTCCGGGGTCGCGGCGATGATCGGGTCGAGCACCTGTGCCGCTTGGGAATTGGCTTCCGGCCAGGAATTGGGGATGTATTCGTCGCGCACACCGAGCAGGTGCGCGGCCACCTGCCAGGAGTGCAGGAAACCCGCCGACTCGTCCTGCGGAATCGGCACGTTCCAGGCGGTCAGATGCTTCATGACGGTGGTGGGCAGGCTGTGCCAGGTGACCATGATGTCGTTCTGGCTGATCGGGATGTCTTCCTCGGCGGCGTGCACCCAGTGCGGGGACTGTGGCAGCAAATGCCGTACCGCCGCGTGCACGAGCCGCGTCTTCACACAGGTGACGATCATTTCCCCGTCGGGGGCATAGGCATTCGCATTGCCGATGTCGTAGCCGAGCTTGGCCGTCTTCGAGATCCGGTCCTTCAGATCCTGTCCGCCCTGGGAGTAGTAGACCGCCCGCGCCTCCTTGGGGATGACGGTGCTCATCATCCCGCTGGCGAACCCGTACAGCACTCCCAGGTACAGCCCGCGCTTCTTGTTGAACCGAATCGCGGCGTCCAATTTCACCGGATCCGTCCACTGCGGCAGCCTGCGCGCGTATTCGATGAAATCCCGGAGATCCGAGGGCAATCCGTCGGGCAGCGCCTGCCCGTTGGTGGTCCACGTCCGCAGAAGCGCATTGACGGCGGGCACCTCGCCCGCATCGATCAACCGGGCCACCAGTTCATCGGCTTCCGGGTCCCACACCGTCAGCGGGTCGGCCCCGGTTCCGGTTCCCGCCACCGATCCTTCCGGTGACCAACTCCACGGTTCCGCTCGCGCCGGCCCGCCCACCGCCAGGGCCCCGACCGCTCCCAGGACCGCTCCGGCCTTCAACGCATTCCGCCTGTTGACTACGTCCATGACGTATCTCCTCATTGAGTACAAGCCCTTCCGGCGCTGCCAAACTCGCCAGAATGCGCAGTAACTTAACACTCACGAAGGGGCCGTGAACGCGTTTCAGTGAGACTCATTCAATGGACACATCAAGTCTTGTTAAGAGAATCGTCCGTAACTTAAGCTGCTGAGGAGGGCCGCGGCGCGCAGGCGTCACGCGTAACGGTCAACGTGCCCGACGGTGACGAATCCGAGTCGGCGATAGATGTGTTCTCCGTCCGGCGAAGCGGTGAGTACCACGTGATCCGAACCGGATTCGAGGGCCAGCTCGAGGGCGCGCTGGGTGAGCGCGGTGCCGATCCCCCGCCCGCGGCGATCGGCACGCGTCACGATGTGCTCGATGGACGCGCCCGCGGCGCTGGTCACGACCGCGGCGCAGCCGAGCACTGCCCCATGCTCACGCCACACCAGGTAGCGCGTCGATCCCAGTCGCATGGCCTGACGCAGACCCGCCGCCAATGCCGCCGCACCGGGCACACCCGACCAGAGGGCCGCCCACTGCGCGAGGCCGGATTCGTCGGAGACTTCCTCGATCCGCGCGAGCTCACCCTGCCCGAGCGCGAGGTGCGAGCCCTTGTCCGTGAACACCATGAGCGGCTCGGTTTCGAACACCGCCAGACCGTGTCGCGCCAGCAGTTCCGCGATCTCCGGAGGATCGATCTCCCGCCAGACATGCCAGGACGCGGGGACGCCGTCGAACAGGTCACGCAACCGCGCGATCTCGTACGGAAGATCACCGCCGAGCCGCAGCACGCCGTTCAGTTCGTCACTGGGACCGCCGGTGCGAAACCAGCTCGACGCGTCACCCTCGCGGCTGGATTCATCCGCTCGCACCAAATGGGTAGCGACATAGGTGTTTACCGCCTCGACATAGCGTTGCCGGTTGCCCGATGGTGTCATCGTCCGAATATCGCACCGGCAATCGACCGCTGCGGTGGCGGGGCGTGAGAGCTGGGCGTTTGCCCCTCGAACCTGCGGGTAGCCGGGAGGCATGCGCAGCGAATTCCCGGACCACAGCCGCACCACCAGAAGTCACGCAGGCGAGGGCATCGAAGACGGCTACAACATCCCCGGAATAGTCCTGTGCGCATTGGGCATCATCGCCCTGGCATCGACCCTGACCGCCGCCGGCTACGGATTCGAGGGATGGGCACTCGTGGGTGCCATCGCCACCGTCCTCTTGGCCGGCACGGGCATCACCTGGATCCTGCTCGAGCACAGGCGCATGAAGGCGAAAGAAGGACTGAGCCTCACCGACCAGCAGGGACACTGACCGCGCCGCGGCTAGGCAGGCAGATCGAACCGGCCGGCTCGCAGACGCCATCCCCTGGGCGCCTGTGACTGCCGCGCCGAACCGCTACGCGACCGTCGAAGCGTGCGCCGCGATCACCCGCCACCCGAACGCCGCATCGTGCGCCCAGGTTCGCGTGTACCGCATCTTGGCGGCAAAGCCGTCCCCACCACCAGCACGGTCAACTCCTCTTCCTCCACCTTGCTCACGACCTGCGCCCGCGAACGATGCAACTCGAGATCATCAGCCTTGGTGAAGTTGTCCCCACCGAACGTGAAAATCAACCGATACCCCCACCCTGCCAGCGTGCCACTACCCTGGCTTCGTGTGGCCGACAGAAGGCGTGTGAACGAGATAGTCCGGCACCGCGAGCCGGACCCTGCCGAGAACCCCTGGGTGAACGGGCCGCCGCCACCGGAGACGATCACGATCGTCCCGTACAACCCGCAATGGCCACAACGCTTTTCGGTCTTGGCCGCCGACATCCGTGCAGCGCTCGGCGAGACGGTCCTCGAAATCGAGCATGTCGGGTCCACTGCTGTCGAGGGATTGGCCGCCAAAGATGTCGTCGACATAGTTCTCACCGTGGCCGACCCACGGCAGGAGGACGTATACGTGCCCTCCCTCGAACGCCTCGGCTATTACCTCACAATCCGAGAACCGTCATTCCACGAGCATCGATGCCTCCGGCTCGCCGACCCGCGAGTGAACCTGCACGTCTTCGGCCCCGACTGCCCGGAAACCATCCGACTGCGCATGTTTCGCGACTGGCTGCGCACCCACCCCGAAGATCGCGCACGCTATGAGGACGCCAAACGAGCCGCCATTCCCGGCGGCGGCAATGTGATGGACTACAACGCGCGCAAGCAGCGGATGATCCGGGAGATCTACGATCGGCTCTTTCGCGCCGCCGGGATGAAGTAGCCGAACTCCCGTGCGTGACGTGGCCGGTTACAGGTCGGAGAAGCGGACGTCGTGGGCTACGGCGGTGACGTCGAGGCCGTCGGAGCTCGGTTCGATCGCGGTCAGTTGGGCGCCGAGGGGTAGGCGGTGGAGGGGGACGGTGAAGGTGAGGGAGTCTCGGAGGAGGGCCAGGGGGATGGTGATGCCGGTGGTGGCGGGTTGGACCGAGACGGGGGTGACCTCGATGCCGTCAGCGGTGGGGGCGACCGTGACGACGACTGTGGCGGGGACCGGGATGCCCTGGACCGAGAAGGTTCCGGTGACGTGCAGACCGTCGGGGCCGTGGGAGATGGCTTCGACTTCTGCTGGGGCGTAGGTCTTCACGGTGTCGTAGGGGACCAGGGCTGTTGCCGTCGCGGTCGCGGCGACCAGGTTTTCGGTGCGGCTTTGGAGGAGGTCGCTCAAGGGTGCGGTGATGTCGGTGAGGGTGACATTCAGGTTGCGGACGGAGATGTTCTGGTCGGTCCAGTCTCCGACGCTGATCTCGGCTTCCCGGTAGGTGCCGTCGACGGCCTGCGTCAGGAAGGGAAAACCGTCGATGGTGACCTTCGGTTGGTTCGGAAGCTGGTATTCGGCGGCGATCTGGCGGGCGATCTCGTTCTGCGCCATGGTCACCGCCACCCGGTCACCAACGATCAGCGCGATTCCCAGGACGACAACCAGTATCAGCAATGCGCGCATGCACTCACCTGCTCAGCCATCCCCCCATCCTGCCCGCGATCGCGGCCGGGTGCCGCCAAGCGGGCCGCTTCGGGTCGGCGGGGCGGGCTGATGGCTAGACTGAACAGCGGATCATTCCGGAACGACCGTCCAGGACGGAGTGGATATGGCCACGTCGAGCACCGGGAAAGTCGAACAGTTCCTCGCGGATTCGTCACATCCGCGCAAACCGGAGATCGAACAGCTGCGGAAGGCGATTCTCGGGGCGAACCCGGGGATCACCGAGCAGATCAAATGGAATGCGCCGAGCTTCTGCATCAATGGCGACGATCGCATCACCATGCGCCTGCAGCCAAAGGACGTCCTCGACCTGATCTTCCACCTGGGCGCCAAAAAACGCGACGCCGACACCGCCACCTTCGAATTCGACGATCCTTCCGGACTGATCCGCTGGCTCGCACCCGGCCGCGGCATCATCGAGTTCCGTGACCACGACGATCTGACGGCGAAGCTTCCAGCCGTGGTCGAACTGGCGGATCGGTGGATGAAGGCGACCGCCACCTAGATCGGTTCGGGCGGTTCAGTTGTCGGATGTCAGGCCGCGGTTGGGGGCGGACATGTCGCCGGTGGCGGGGATTCCGGCGGCGAGGCCGTAGCGGAGGTGGACGGTGCCTTTGGGGAATGAGGCCGGGGGTGCCAGGAGGGTGAGGTTGGTGGGGACCTCGCCGCCGTCGAAGAGTTTCTTGCCCACGCCCAGGACGATGGGGTGCACCCAGAGGTCGAGGTGGTCGAAGAGCTTGTCGTGCAGGAGAGTTTGCACCAGGTTGAGGCTGCCTACGACCGTGATGTGCTCGTGGCGATCGCGGATTTCGCGCACCGCGGCGGGGAGGTCGGGGGCGAGCTGGGTGGAGCCTGCCCATTTGAGGTCGGGATTGCCGTGGGAGGCCACGTATTTCGGGATTCGGTTGAAGAGGGTGGCGAACTGGTTGTCTTCGCCGCCCTCCTGGTGCGGCCAGTAGTCGGCGAAGATGTCGTAGGTGCGACGGCCGAGGAGAAGGGCGTCGGTGCCGTCGTAGGCGGCGGCGATCTGTGTCCCGGCGACCTCGTCCAGCAGCGGCGCCTGCCAGCCGCCGAAGGGGAAGCCCTCCGGATCCTCGCCGGGGCCACCGGGAGCCTGTCCGACGAGGTCGAGGGATGTGAACAACACTATCTGGATTGCACCCATGGCCGGCTCCCGGTGAGTCGATTGTCGCTGTCGGAAGTTCAGACGTGCCGCCGGGCGAAAACTCATCGCGACACCCGAATTTCCGATGAGACGGCCCCCGTCAGGCCATGGCGCGGCCCCGCATCGAGTCGATGGCCGCGGTGAGGGCTTTCCTGTCGTAACCATTGGTGGGCAGGGTGGAGCCCTGGACGTGGCGAACGATGCCTTCCGCGTCGACGAGAACGGTGCCGGACTGCTGCATCGCGCCGAAGACCTTGCGGGTCAAGCCGATCGACTCGTGCGGCCGCGCGGACCGGCCGACCACGACGGGGAACGGGATGTCGCGCTTGGCTTTCCAGTTCGAGGCGGTCTCCCGATCTTCAGGAACCGCGATGACGACTCGAATGTTGTCGGCCGCGAGGGCATCCTGCTGAGCGATGAGGTCACGGACGTGGTGAGTGCAGACGGGGCAGGTGGTGGCGCGCACGAAGTAGAGGAGAACACTGTGCTTGCCGCGGTGGTCGGACAGGCGCCAGGGCCGGCCGGCGGTGTCGTCGAAATCCATTTCGGGCGCGCGAGATCCAGCGGTGAGCATGACGGGGGTCCCTTCGGGTCGGGAGAAGAGGGCGGGTCAGGGGGTGGGGACGAGGCTGGCCCGGATCGCGGTGCGGGCGCGGTGCAGCTGGGATTTCATGGCCGCGGTGCTGAGACCGAGGGCGTCGGCGGTCGCGCCGCCGGAGTAGCCGAGGACGTCGCGCATGATGAGGACTCGGCGTTGCACGGCGGGCAGTTCGGCTATCGCGGCGGTCAGCTGGTCCGCGTCGAGGCGTTGCAGGGCTTCGTCTTCGGCGGAGTCGGCGCTGTCGAAGACGATCTGCTCGGCGGTGGGCACGGCGTCGAGGAGCCTGCGGGCGCGGCGCAGGCATTCGTTGCAGACGATGCGGAACATCCAGGAGGCGAGCGCGGAGGTGGCGCGCAGGGTTCCGATCTTGCGGTAGAGGATGATCAGCGCTTCCTGGGCGGCGTCCTCGGCATCCTCGGCGGTGGCGCACAGGTGGTGGGCGAAGCGCCGCACGTGCGGGTGCGCGCCGTGGACGACCGCGGCGATCGCATCGCGGTCGCCGCGCTGTGCCGCTTCGACGAGCCGTTCACCGGCCCATCCGGTTTCCATCCGTCTCAGATGAACTGTCACCACCATAAGAGTGCGCGCGAACGGGAAAGGATTCACCGCGCGCGCAGAATCTTCGGAAAGCCTATTTCATCAGGTGCAGCAGGCCCAGCTCGGGCTCGAGGGCGCCGTCCTGGCCGAGGGCGCGGAAGTCGGCTTCCACGTCCGCGAGAGCGAGTTTTCCGGCCCGCACCGCGCGGTAGCGGACGTAGGACCAGAGGAACACGTCGAGGTTGTCGAAGCGGGTGCCCTCCTCCAGGACTTCTTCCTCGTGAAACCACACGGCCACTTGCCCACTGGTGAGGACCGCGTACAGGTTGCCGCCGCCGTCGGCGCCGATGGTGTAGACGTCGTCGTCGGAGAGTTCGGTGCTGTAGTCCGAATCGAGGATGGTGCAGTCGTTTCCGGCGAAGTCGAAGCCGTAGGACCAGTCGAAGATGTCGAGGAACTGCGGCAGCCGGCCCGACCGCACGCGGCGGTCGAACGCTGCCAGCGCGGCGGCGTCCACGGGCGCGAGGCGGGCGAGAAACGCTGTGACGGGACGAGTCTCGGCCGGGATTTCGACAGCTTCGGCGTCGGGAAACCAGCGGGTG
The DNA here is from genome assembly GCF_013744875.1 of Nocardia huaxiensis. Lineage (NCBI taxonomy): Bacteria > Bacillati > Actinomycetota > Actinomycetes > Mycobacteriales > Nocardiaceae > Nocardia > Nocardia huaxiensis. Next base: position 4,780,184 of record NZ_CP059399.1, on the reverse strand, counting down.
AGGTCGGCGTCGAGGTCACGATCGGTGTAGCCGGAAAGATCGGCGAGGGTGATGCTCACGGCGCGCATTCTAGGAGTTGGGGTCCGACAATCGAGCCGCCTCGGCCATCACCCGCACCCGGCTCCGGCGGGACGCTCATAGTGGGGGTATGGAGTTGGAGCCGGAGGAGTATGTCGCGCGGCTGCCGCGCAAGCGAATCGGTGCCGGAGTGTTGTTCGTCGACGCGCAGGATCGGGTGCTGCTGGTGGAGCCCACGTACAAGGATCACTGGGAGTTGCCGGGCGGGGTCGTCGAGGCGGAGGAGTCGCCGTATGTGGCGGCGGTACGGGAGATTCAGGAGGAGTTGGATCTGACGGTGCGGCCGGGACGGCTGCTGGTGGTGGATTGGGTGCCGTCGGGGGTCATTCCCGAGGACGGGGTGATGGTGGTGTTCGACGGAGGTGTGCTGGAGGGTGCGCAGACGGCGGCGATAACCGTTCGGGCGGAGGAGCTTCGAGGGTGGGCGTGGTGTGATGCGCAGGCCGTCACGCGATTGCTCCCGCCGGGGCTGGCGCGGCGGACCATGGCGGCCCTGCGGGCGCGCACGGACGGGACGACCCGATATCTGGAGGACGGTGTCGCCGTGGTGTGACGCAATCCCGTGCGGGACAACGTCAGAGGGGATAGCCGAAGATCGTCGTGAAGATGTCGTCGCCGTGGCTGGTCGGCTCGGGAGCGGCCGGGGTGAAGGTGTAGGTGCGGTGGCCGTCGCGCGTGCGGTCGGCGCGCAGGAACAGGTCGGCGGGATGGTGCTCGGCGTGGCGGTGGCGGGCGTACTCGTAGAGGTGGGTCACCACAACGACTTTCACGCCCGCGTCGGTGAGCGCGGCGAAAATGGGGGCGGCGATGGCGGCGGCATCGCGGTCGTTGGTGGAGGCGAAAGGCTCGTTGCAGAGCAGCATTCCGGTCGCGGGCAGGGCGTCGGTGATGGCGCGCAAGCGGTGCAGTTCCTCGTCGAGGCGACCGTGCGTCATGGTGGCGTCCTCGGCGCGGACGAAATGGGTGTGCAGGCCCTCGCGGAGGTCGGCGGTGAAGGATCCGGCGGTGACGAACATGCCGGCCTGCATCAAAAGCTGTGCCGTGCCGAGACTGCGCAGGACGGTGGACTTGCCACCGCTGTTGGCGCCGGTGATGACGATCAAAGTGACTGCGGGGGCGGCGATGTCGTTGCCGACGACCTTCGCCGAGGTCAGGGATAACAGGGGGTCGCGGAGGTCGGTGCAGCTGAGCGCGGGGCTGCCCACGGGTGCCGGTTCGGGAAAGCACAGCGGTGTTCCCGAGGCGGTGAACCGTTCGTGCAGGTTGAGACAACCGATGTAGAAGGCGAGTTCGGCGCGCAGCCGGCGGAAGAAGTCCTGGACGCTGTCGGTGGCCTGACTGATCACCTGGGCCACCGCGGCCTTCGCGGGACGGATGACCGGTTGCAGCGGGTCGACATTGTGCTCGAAGTGGCTGGTGGCCTCGAACTCCGAGCCGCTGCGCCGCGAGAACAGGGACCGCCGGACCGGGCCGGGCGGTTCGTGCAGGATGACGTCGGTGGCCTTGTTGCCCGTGCCGAGGGCGGCGCTGAACAGCATGCCGTTGTCGAAGAACAATGCGGCAGTGTGCTTTTCGAGGGTCGCGAGGTAGTCCTCACCCAGTTGGCCGGTGATCGTGTCGCGGAAGCGGGTCAGGCCCTCCGAGGTGCAGGATGCGGTGTACTTCTCGCAGGTCTGGCGCAGGCGACGCAGGTGGCCGATCAGGGCTTGCAGGGGTTGCAGGTGTACGCCGAGGCCGCCCTTGTACCGGTGCACGGCGGTGGCTTCGGTGGCGATGACGTAGAGGGCGCGCGCCATGGCGGGGTCGGCGCAGCAGTCGGCGAGAATGCGCTGCCGGTACCGGATCGATCCGATGTCGGTGAGGCTCATGGGGACAACGGATTTCACCACGCCGGCGATGAAGTCGTCTCCGGCTGCCATCGCGGCGTAGAGCTCGGCCAGCCCCAGGTCTTCGGTGAGGTCGGCACCATTGCGTGCGACCCGCACCGGCGAGCCGGGTGGTTGCAGCAGGTCGATGGGGATCATCGCAGGCGCTCCCGAATCGCGGTGTAGGTCAATCCGTGTCGCCGGGCCAGCACGGCCGTGTAGGCCAGTCCGTCGGGTGGGCGGCGGACCAGCGTGAACGTGCGCACCGGGTCGTCACCGGATTCGACACCCGCCACCATGCTCACCACCTCGGGGCCGAGGGCGGCGAGTTCTTCGACGAAGGTCACATACACCGCCACGGCGCCGCGCTCGACGAGGCGGCGCACCACCTCCCGGCCGATCCGCGCGGCATCGGCAGCCGTTGTGGTGCTGAGGCTTTCATTGAGGACGACCACGCTGCGATCGGTGACGCGGGTGAGAATGTCGTGCAGGCGGGTGAGTTCCTGCGCCAGCGCGCCCGACGGGTCGGCGAGATCGTCCTCCCGGACGAAATGGGTGAACAGATTGTCCGGCAGCATGATTCGTGCGCGGGCCGCGGGCACCGGGCAACCGAGCGCGCCCAGATACACCAGCTGGCCGACCGTGCGGGCGAAGGTGCTCTTGCCGCCCTGATTGGGGCCGGTGACGACCAGCACCCGTTCGGCGTCGTCGAACCGGAAATCATTGCACACCACCGTTTTCCGCTGCCGTATGAGCGTGCAGGCCAGCGCGGCGTCATAGGCGCTGTCGGCGCTGATCCCCGCGAAACCGTCGGTCACCTCCGGATAGCAGTACGGCAGACCGTGTTCGGCGAGAGCCCGGACGAATCCCAGATAGTTCAGGTAGAAGCGCAGGTCGGCGGCGAACCGTGCGACGACCGGGTCGAGGAATTCCCGGTATCGGGCCGCATGCCGTTCGAGCTGCCGGAACTCGGCCGGAAACTGTTGCGCCACCGCGGCGATGACCTGTTCCTCGACCTCGTTCATATCCGGCCAGGGCTCGCCCGGACCGGAGCCGACCGGATCACCGCCGGGCCGGAATCGCGCGAACGCCTCGGCGACGGCGCTGCCGTAGTCGGACCGGCCGTCGTACCGGTCGATCACCACCTGGCGGCCGGTCACGTGCACGGTGTAACGCACCGCGTCGAGCGCCGAACGCACCTGCCCGGCAGCGGAATCCAGCTCCTGGAACCGGTCGCCGTCGACATGGTCCGCCAGCCACTCCCCCCACCTGCGCAACCCGCTCGAGCGCACGGGCAGTTCCCGCAGCGCCGCCCGCATCTCGCGCAGCGTACGGCAGTAGACGAGTTGCGCGTCCACCTCCCACCGATCCCGCTGCCGCGGCTGGTGCAGCCGCCGCCCGTGCTCCAGATGCTTTCGCACCGAACGCATTCCCGCGTCGAAGGCATCGAAGGCGGCCCGAATTCCCTCGGCTTCGAGGTCCCGGAACACTTCCTGGCGCGCGATCACCTCCGCCCGGTCGCGCAGCGGCCGCCGCGCCGCCTCGTGCCCGCCGATACTCGAGGCGGTGAAAACCTGATCGAGGTTCAGATCGGCGAGCAGGTCCGGCGCGGCGGGTGCGGTGTCACCGCCACCCAGAATGCTCCCGTCCCAACTCACGTGCATTCCCTCCCACGCCGGCCGCACAATGCCACACGTTCATGCAAGATCGAATCCGACTATGCCACAGATTCCGCCGACCGCGACCGCCGCGATCCGTATCGTTTATCCGGAGTGGTGAACCGGTGGGAGTCGGGTGATTCAGGTGCGAAATCCGTTCGCGATCGATGGCAGATTCCCCGATGTGGTGGTCACGGCGGTGGCGGCCTCCACCTGCCTGGCCGGTGATATCGAGGGCACCTGGGCCGGATTGCTGGCCGGGGAATCCGGTATCGAATTACTCGATCATCCCTGGGTCGAGGAGCACAAACTGCCGGTGCGCATCGGCGGGCCATTGCGGGTGCGGCCCGAAACCCAGTTGAGCCGAGTCGAATTGCGGCGCATGGCCTATGTCGAGCAATTGGCCACCGTGCTGGGGCGACGGGTGTGGACGGAGGCGGGCAGCCCGCAGGTGGATCCGCTGCGGCTGGCCGTGTCGATCGGCACCGGGCAGGGCGGGGCCGACGCGGTCGTGCACTCCAAGGACGCACTCACCTCGGCCGGATATCGGCGGGTGTCGCCGCTGGCCGTGCAGATGATGATGCCCAACGGCCCGGCCGCGGTGGTGGGGTTGGAGATCGGGGCGCGAGCCGGGGTGATCACACCGGTGTCGGCGTGCGCGTCGGGCTCGGAGGCCATTGCGACCGCGTGGCGGATGATCGCCATGGGCGACGCCGACATCGTGGTCGCGGGCGGGGTCGAGGGGTACATCGACCCGGTGGTCATGGCCGCCTTCGCCATGATGCGGGCGGTGAGCACCCGCAATGACGACCCCAAGGGCGCGTCCCGGCCCTTCGACGCCGATCGCGACGGCTTCGTCTTCGGCGAGGCGGGCGCGCTGCTCGTACTCGAAACCGCCGCACATGCGAAAGCCCGGGGCGCAACCGTTCTCGCGCACCTGCTCGGGGCCGCCATCACCTCCGACGGCTACCACCTGGTGGCGCCCGACCCCGAGGGCACGGGCGCGGCACGGGCCATGAGCCGGGCCCTGCAGATCGCCGGGCTGAGCGGACGCGAGATCGCGCACGTCAACGCGCATGCCACCGCCACCACCATCGGCGACAGCGCCGAAGCCAAGGCCATCAATGCCGCCATCGGCAATCACGCCGCCGTGTACGCGCCGAAATCAGCGCTCGGACATTCCATCGGCGCGGCGGGCGCACTGGAATCCATCCTCACAGTGCTGGCCTTACGCGACCAAATCGTCCCGCCGACTTTGAATCTCGACAAGCAGGATCCGGCGATCGATCTGGATGTGGTGAGCGGATCGCCACGATCACTGCCCATGGAGTACGCGGTCAACAACTCGTTCGGATTCGGCGGGCACAATGTCGCGCTGGTATTCGGACGCTAGGCACGATCGAATCGGCAGGTCCGAATACCGCTACCCGCCAGAAAGTTTCATGAACTACAGAGGACGGCGAAACCGGCGCACGCGGGCAGACAGGTGGCGGCGGCCGGAATCGCCTCTCGGATCACCGCAGTGGCCTAGCTGTCCGCCTCGGCCGTACTGCGTGAATCGTCGCGCTGTGCCGCTATCCAGTCGCGGAGGGCGGTGCTGAATTCTTCGGGTGCGTCGGATTCTACGTAGGTGCCGGCGCCGTTGACGATCACGGTTTTGTGGTTGGGGAAGGTTGCTTCCAGGCGTTCGCGTTCCTGGGGGCGGAAGGCGATGTCGGCGTCGCCCCACACGATGAGGGTCGGGAGGTGGGCGATGTCGGGGAGGTGGGATTCGATCTCGGCGAAGAAGGCGCGGCTGGCGAGGACGCGGTTGGGGAACATGGCGGAGGCCTGGCGGCGCTCGGAGGTGTCCAGCGCCCGGCGGTAATGCGTCATCTCCGCGGCCGTGGGCTTGCGCCGGCGATGGCCGGTGGGGATGAAGGTATTGACCAGCAGGTTGAAGCGCCGCACCAGGAAACGTCCGGCGGGTCCGCCCAGGAGACGAGAGAAAGCCTCGAAGTGCAGGATGCCGTTGAGGGGCCAGGCCCAGGTATTGGCCAGTACGAAGCGATCGAAGACGCCCGGCCGTCGCTGCGCGGTGGCCAGACCGATCAGGCCGCCCCAGTCCTGACCGACCAGCGTGACATTCCGCAGCCCGAGCTCGTCGACGAAACCGGTGATCACCTCCGCGTGCTGCTCGGGCAGGAACCGGTAGCCCGGCTTCGGCGTCGACAACCCGAAGCCCGGGTAATCCACAGCCACGCACCGGAAGTCGGCGCGCAGCGCGCCGATCACCTCGCGCCAGAGGAACGACCAGGTGGGGTTGCCGTGCAGGAACAGGAGTGTGGGCCCTGCACCCTCATCGATGTAATGCACAGTGTGCCCATCGATTTCGATGAAGCGGCTCTCGAACGGAAACAGCTCGTCGTCGACCCATGCGGGCCGCACACGCGCGGTGATATCAGCCATGGTTGCCCCCTTGTGGCTAGTCCCTCCGATACACTTGAGCCTTTCACGCACAGTTGAGAAAATCAAGCACGAGGACATTATGCGCAGCTACGGCCAATACTGCGGGCTCGCCCGATCACTGGAAGTGGTCGGCGACCGCTGGAACCTGCTCATAATCCGCCAACTTCTCCTCGCCCCCGCCCGCTACCGCGAGCTGCTCGACGGCCTGCCCGGCATAGCCACCAACCTGCTCGCCGACCGGCTGCGCGAACTCGAGGCCACGGGTGTGATCGAACGGCGGCTGACCGGCCGGGGCAGTGTGGTCGAGTACGCCCTCACCCCGTGGGGCGCCGAACTGCGCGAGCCGATCGAGAGCCTGATCCGCTGGTCCACCCCGCTGATGGTCCGTGGTCCCGAGGGCGACGCCTTCCGCCCGGAGTGGCTCGCCCTGGCCGTTCCCGCCCTGCTCAACGCCCGGGTCACGCCTCGGCCCGCAGCGACGATCGGTCTCGAGATCGGCGGCTCGCTCTTCCAACTCCGTTCGGCGCGTTCCGGTTTCGAGGTCGCGCCGCACGACGGCCGCGATCTCGACGCCACCGTCCGCGCCGACCCCGCGCAGGTCCTCGGACTCGCCGCCGGCGCGCTCAGCCTCGACGACGCCCTCGGCCTGGTCGAGATCGATGGCGACGAGTCGGTTGTTCGCGCTGTCTTCGCCGCCTGACTACAGCGGGAGGACCGCGTGTTTGCGAGGGTTCGGGGGAATAGCTTTGTGCTTCAGGAGGTTCAGGGCCCGGCGGATCTCCAGGCGGGTGGTGTTCGGTTCGATAACGGCGTCGATGTAGCCGCTTTCGGCGGCGATCCACGGGGTTGCCATGGTGTCGTTGTAGAAGTCGATCATCTGCTGGCGGATGGCCGCGCGCTGGTCTTCCGGGGCGGCGGCCAATTGCTTTCGGCCCATGATGCCCACTGCGCTTTCCGCGCCCATGACGGCGATGCGGGCGGTGGGCCAGGCCAGGTTGATGTCGGCGCCCAATTGTTTGCAGCCCATGAGGGCGTAGGCGCCGCCGTAGGCTTTGCGGATCACGATGGTCACGATGGGGACGGTCGCGCTGGCCAGGGTGATGAGGAACCGGCCGCCGCGTTTGATGACGCCCAGCTTCTCCTCTTCTACGCCGGGGAGGACACCGGGGGTGTCCACAACGAAGATGAGCGGGATATTGAAGGCGTCGCACAGCTGGATGAAGTGGGCTGCTTTGTCGCAGGCGCGGGCGTCGACCGCACCGGCCATGACCAGGGGCTGATTGGCGATGACGCCGACGGGTTTGCCGTCCACACGGGCGAATCCGATGATGATGTTCTTCGCGCGCTGGGCCGCCACCTCGTGGAACTCGCCGTCGTCGAAGATGTGCAGCAGGACATCGTGCATGTCGTAGGACGAGTTGTCCGAGTCGGGGATCAGGGAATCCAGTAGCAGGTCCGCGTCGGTGATCTGGGGCTCCAGGCCGGGATTGACCAGCATCGGCGCGTCCAGGCAGCTGGATGGCATGTACGAAAGATATTGGCGCACCCACGCATACGCCGCGGCCTCGTCCTCGGCGACGTGGTGCAGGTTGCCATATTCGGCCTGGTTGTAGGCGCCGCCGAGCTCGTCGATATCGACGTGCTGGCCGGTGGCATCGCGGATGACCTCGGGGCCGGTGACGAACATGTACGAATCTTTGGTCGCGACCAGGACATCGGTATTGATGGGAGCGTAAACCGAACCGGCGGCACACTTTCCGAGCATGATCGAAATGCGGGGGACGAAACCCGACAGCGGCTCGAGGGTGCGGCCCATGCGGGCATACCAGGCCAGGGAGGTCGCGGCCTCCTGAATGCGCGCGCCGCCGGAGTCGTTGATGCCGATGAACGGCATGCGCATCTTCTGGGCGAGCTGCATCGCCTTCTCCACCTTGCGGCCGAAGATCTCACCGACGCTGCCGCCGTAGACGGTCTGATCATGCGACATGACCACGACGGGTCGGCCGTCGATCCGGCCGTGGCCCGTCACCACGCCGTCGCCGTAGAGCGCGTCGGCGCCGGATTGCTTGGCCAGGGCGTCGAGTTCGACGAAGGTGCCCGGGTCCAGCAGCATCTCGACGCGCTCGCGGGCACTGGGGATGCCCTTCGCGGCCCGCTTCGATATTCCCGCCTGTCCGGCCGGCTCCTTCGCGATCTCGAGTCTTTTGTGCAGGTCGGCAAGCTTTTCCGCGGTGGTGCTCAAAGACGTTCTTCCTGTTCGCATTTCGCTTCAGCAGCCGACCCTAGCCGGAATAGACGAGTACACAACGATGTGCACTGCAATAGACTCACATCGGTGTCGTCTACAGCAATGCACCGCAGCACGCCGAGTTACCAAGCCCGATCCGGGCGCGCGCTCGAGGAACACACCCGGGCGATGATCGTCGCCGCGGCCGAGCGCGTGATGCTGGACAGAATCGACGCGCCCTCGCCGGGTCTGCCGATCGAATTGCTGACAACGGCCGAGGTGTGTTCCGCCGCACGGGGGTACATCCGGCGCGATGGCACCGAGGGCCCGATTCCCAAGGCCACCATGTGGAAGCATTTCAAATCGATGGCGGCGCTCGCGGTCGCCGTCGTGGAGAACCTGACCGCCAACAGCCGGCCGGTCCCCGCACAGATCGCGGCTTTGGCCGCGCCGACCGGACCCGACAGACCGCGCCGGGACAGCGTCGATGCCACGCGGCTGGAGGCGCGGTTCTCGGCCCGGCATTTCGACGTTGCCCGGCTGGAGGAACAGTTCAACCACGCCTCGGCCCGCAATGAGCAGTCCGACATGTTGTTCTGGGCTGCCGAGCTGGCCGAACGGCACCTGCAACAGCGTCGTCGCGGCGACCGGAACGCGATGATCGCGGCCCGCGACTGGGCCCGCCGCGGCATCGGGCTCGTCGACGCCACCGCACGCCTGGATTGCATGATGGGGATCCGCTGCACCCGCACGGCCGCTGCCGCGGAAGTGGCACTGTGCCGCAAACTCGACTACGAGCCCACCGGGCTGAGCCGGATCCGGTCGCTGAAGGAAACCGAGATGGCCTTCGCCGACGCCCTCGGCTGGCCGCTGCATCGCGAACTGGCCCGATTCCACGCCGACCACGCCCGCGCGCTGAGCGAGGAGGACCCCGAGCGCGAAATGCGATCACTGCACCGCGTCGCCGCCACGGTGATCGAATTATGCGGGCGCACACCGGTTTCCGCGCGGGAGCCGCAAGACACGCTCCGAGCGACGGAACTCGCCGACATCATCGTCGGCCTGCGCCGCATGACAATGGCCTACGCCACCCACCCCGACCACCACGCGCTCTACGCCGCCATTTTCGGCGCGGACGCCGACGTCACCGTGGACGAACTGCTGGCGTGTTTCCCCGCGACCACCCGGGAACGCCATCGCCACGAGGGCAATATCCGGGCGCTGCTGCGGCTGGGCGAGCTCACCGGCCCGCTCGACCGCATCGACCCGGCCAGCGATGTACTCCGCACCGCCGAGTACGGCACCATCCGCGACATCCTGGTCGCTCGCTATCTGGAAGCGAAGGCCCGGTCCCTCGCCTCCGCCGAACCGCACCCGGAGCCCGGCCGCACCACCGGCTCACTCGTCGATCCGCAACCGGCCATGCTGCTGCAAGCCGCCGTGCAGTTCTACGACCACGCCGCGACCGCCGCGAGCCCGCGCGGTGCGACCGGCATCCTGCGCGATCTCGCCGCCCACGCCGGCTTCGAACTGCGGCGGGCCAACCCGCAGGGCGGCGCGGCGAGCACCGCCGCCACCCCGCCCAGCAGCGAGTTCGAGGCCATCGCCGAGGCGATCAACGACCTGGTGCTGATCACCATCAGCCGCCGAAACCGCTTCACCGACAACGAGATCGAGCGTCTCATCGCCATGATCGACCCGATGTACTACTACATCACCTCCGGCCGGAACTGAGTGTGACGTTCGAAGCGAGCAATCGCCGGGTGTGCGCATTGACGGTTGCCCACTCCGCATTTATATGTAACTCTCTGTAACACATTTGTTGGTCGGCGTGGACCACGGAGCGTGCTGCTGCTTCCCCGTGGGTGCGCGCCCGGTCGCGGAGGAGCCGATGTCAATGTCGGAATCGCAGTTCGATGTCGTGATCGCGGGCGGGCGCTGTGCCGGAGCCACGCTGGGTGCCATGCTCGCGCGGCGCGGGTTGCGGGTGTGCGTGCTGGACAAGGCGAGTTTTCCCAGCGAAACGCTCTCGACGTGCGCGTTCCAATCCAACGGGGTCGATGTGCTGCGCAGGCTCGGGGTGCTCGACGAGGTACTCGCCGCCGGCGCGCATGTGGTGCGGCGGGCCACGATCACCAGCACGCACCAGAAGTTCACGGTCGATCTCGACCCGGAGGCATACGGCCAGGTACTGGGCATGCGCCGCACGACCATGGACGCGATCCTCATCGACTACGCCGCCCGCGCCGGCGCCGAGGTCCGCACCGGCTGCGCGGTGGACGCGGTGATCGTCGAGCACGGCCGAGCCCGGGGCGTGCGGACCCGGACAGGGGAAATCCGGGCGGCGGTGGTGATCGGCGCGGACGGCCGCTCCTCCACGGTCGCGCGGTCGGTCGGCGCCGGGGAATACCTCACCCGCCCCGGCGGCCGCGTGCCGACCTGGTCGTTCTATGAAGGCGTCGCGCCCGAGCACGATTTCTTCTTCGGGGCGGTCGGGCAGGCCGGAGCGGGGTCGACGGCATTCCTCGGACTGCCGCTGGACGGACAGTTCCTCGTCACCGTGGCCCCGCCCGCCGGGCAGGCGCGCGAGTATCTCGCCGATCGCTACTGCGGCTTCGACGCTCGGCTGCGGCTGTTTCCGGAGTTGGCCGCCGCGGTCGAGGGCGCGACACGCGTCGGTCCGATCCGGGTATTGCAGAAGTGGCACAGCTACTTCCGCGAATCGGCCGGCCCCGGCTGGGCATTGGTCGGTGATGCCGGTCATTTCAAGGACTACTCGCTCGGGCAAGGGCAGTCCGACGCGTTCCGCCAAGCCGAACACCTGGCCCAGCGGGTGATCGACGGCCTGGCTCCCGGCGGCAACCTCGACGAGCAGCTGGCGGCCTGGTGGCGTTGGCGCGACCGCGATGCCTGGCAGATGTACTGGGCCAATTCCCTGCTCGGGGAACCGCACCTGCCCGACGGGCTGGCCGACAGCCTCTTCGGGCTCGCCGCCCGTGACGAGATGCTGGCCATGGACTTCGCGCGCATCTTCAACAAGGAGGTCAGCCCATTGCGGGCGGCGGCGGCCCCGACGCGGTTGGCGCGGATCGCGCCCGGGGTGCTGCGTTCGCACGCCGGGCTCGCCCCCGCCGACCTGTCGCGCAACGCGCGCGCCACCGCCGAGTTCCTCGCCTTCAGCGCGAAACTGCTGGCCCGGCACCCACGTACGCCCTGGTCCCAGCCATACCGGCGCATCCTGCGCGCGACGGCCTGACACCCGGGCACAAACCAGCGTCGAGATGAGCGCGGCTTCCCGGTGGCCGGGACCGGGCCAATTTGTTAGTTAGCGTTATGCAACTATATTGGTCTGCTGTTCCTGCTGCTCGATTCTTGGGAGGCACTGGTGGCCACGGCTCCCACTACCGGACTGGATGCCGGTGATGTGAAGACGATTCGGCGGAGGTTGCGGGTGGACCGTGATCATCCGCGGTACAAGTGGGTGGCGTTGTCGAATACGACGCTGGGGATGCTCATGGTGACGATCAATTCGTCGATCGTGATCATCTCGCTGCCGGCCATCTTCCGGGGCATCGGGCTCAATCCGCTGGAGCCGGGGAATGTGAGCTACCTGCTGTGGCTGCTCATGGGGTTCCTGCTGGCCTCGGCGGTGCTGGTGGTGCTGTTCGGGCGGCTCGGGGACATGTTCGGGCGGGTGCGGATCTACAACCTCGGGTTCGTGGTGTTCACGGTGTCGGCGGTCGCGCTGTCGCTGGATCCGTTCACGCACGGGGGCGGGGCGGTGTGGCTGATCGTGTGGCGGGTGATCCAGGGCGTGGGCGGGGCCATGCTCATGGCGAATTCGGCGGCGATCGTCACCGACGCGTTCCCGGTGCAGCGGCGCGGATTCGCGCTGGGCATCAATCAGGTTGCGGCGGTGGCGGGTTCGTTCCTGGGTCTGGTCATCGGCGGGGTGCTCTCGGAGTGGGATTGGAAGGCCGTGTTCTGGGTGAGCGTGCCGTTCGGCATTCTCGGGACGGTGTGGTCGTACCGGTCGCTGCACGACTTCGGCGAGCGCACGCCCGGATCGCTGGACCTGCCGGGGACGCTGACCTTCGCGCTCGGGCTGACCGCGCTGCTCACCGGCATCACGTACGGCATTCAGCCCTATGGTGATTCGGCTACCGGGTGGACCAATCCGTGGGTGCTCACGTCCGTCTTCGGCGGGCTCGCCGTGCTGGGGTTGTTCTGCTGGATCGAAAGCCGGGTCGCCCGGCCCATGTTCGATCTGGGGCTGTTCCGCAATCGCGCGTTCGGGCTGGGCAATCTCGCGGGGCTCATGTCGTCGGTGGGCCGCGGCGGGCTGCAGTTCATGTTGATCGTGTGGTTGCAAGGCATTTGGCTGCCGCTGCACGGCTACGACTACGAGGCCACTCCCCTGTGGGCCGGAATCTACCTGCTGCCCTTGACGATCGGCTTCCTGGCGGCGGGCCCGGTCTCGGGCTGGCTGTCCGATCGCTACGGCCCGCGCCCGTTCGCCACCGCGGGCATGCTCATCACCGCCGTGACTTTCGTTCTGCTGGTGGTGATTCCGGTCAACTTCGACTATTGGGTGTTCGCCACCATCGTGCTGCTCAACGGGCTCGGATCGGGCATGTTCACCTCCCCCAATACCGCCGAGGTGATGAACAGCGTGCCCGCCACGCAGCGCGGCGTCGCCTCCGGCATGCGCGCCACCCTGCTCAACGGCGGCATGGCGCTGTCCATGGGATTGTTCTTCTCGCTCATGATCATCGGGCTGTCCGGGCCGCTGCCCGATGCCATGGACAGCGGCCTGCGCGAGCAGGGCGTGCCCGCACAGGTGTCCGAACATGTGGCGGGGCTGCCGCCGGTGGGCAGCCTGTTCGCGGCCTTCCTCGGCTACAACCCGATCGAGGAATTGCTCGGCGCCAGCGGCACTCTCGAGCAGCCGGGTGTGCACACCGAGACCCTCACCGGGCAGGAGTTCTTCCCGCACCTGATCTCCGGGCCGTTCCACTCCGGGCTGGTCGTGGTCTTCCTCGGCGCCGCGATTATGATGCTGATCGGCGCGGTGGCGTCGTGGTTCGCCGGCAGCGGGTCCGCCCCCGACGAGGCCGACGAGCTGCGGGCAGCCGATCGCGCGGGAATCTGACCCGTTGACCCAGGAGGCCACGCTGCGCGACCACCCGAGTGTCGCCGACACCGATCAGCTCACCGAGGCGGCCGATCTGTATCTGAGCATCGGACGGCTGCTCCGCCTGCTGCGGCATTCCGGGGATATGGGATCGCTCAGCCCGGGAGCCGCGTCGGCGCTGGCGAGCCTCGCACGGTCGGGGCCGATGCGGTTGAGCGATCTGGCGAATATCGAACGCGTCAGCGCACCGACCATGTCGCGCATCGTGACCAGCCTGGAGAAGTCGGGGTATGTGCAGCGCGACGCCGATCCCGAAGATGGTCGCGCACAGCTGCTTTCGGCCACGCTGACCGCGCACGATCTGGTGTCGGGACTCACCTCGGCCCGGATCCAGCGGTTCGCCGCGGCCATGGAGCATCTGGATCCGGAACAGCGCGCCGGGTTGCAGTCGTCGCTGAGCACGCTGATCGACGCGCTCGACCAGTGATTCGGGTCGGCTGACCGGTCTCATGGACGGGCGTGTCCGCGCGCCCTACCCTGGAATTCGTCCGGCTCTCATCGGCCGACGAAGGCAGGCGGGACATGCGTTACGACCCAGAGCGTTTACGTGCCCTCCGCGCAGCGGCGCAGCTGATCGGCAAGCGCGGGTACGGGACCCACGAGGCAGCGCAACTGCGGCTGCGCCTGGCGAACGAACTGCGGAACCTGCGGGCCGCGCACTTCACCGGAACCGAGGGCGGTGAACTGGCCGAGCTGCTGGTTGACACCCTGCGCGCCATCGCGGAGGCGTCGCGGTGCACGGCGCCGGCGGCGGACGCCGACACCGAACCCGCGCGCGAGCCACGCCATTTCGCCCTGAACCCGGAGGATCTGCGCACCATCGAACCCGCCCGCCGCGACCGCACGTGGCGCATCGGCGAAGGGTGATTCGGCCGAGACCACAATGGCGTCGACACCCCTGATCACCTGCTCCTACAGTGGAATTACGCCGTGAACGGCGCTGACTGGCAACCAGGGGGGCGCGACAATGGCCGGTCTTTCCATGTCACTGCTATCGGTCGTCCAGGGGGCGCGCGGCGCGCACGGCCCCGACGAGGCGAAGGCACTGCGCGGACGCCTGGCGCAGATCCTGCGGGATCTGGATACCCGCGACTTCGCGGGAGCGGCCGGCCTGGAATTGATCGAGATGCTCGAACATGCTGTGCGGGCGGTCAATTCGGCCAGTTACCGAGTGGCGCGACCCGCGGATTGCGCAGCGCCTGATCGAAAGTTCTCCACGTAACCGGTGCTGAGGGGTGCGGAGCTTCTGGTGACGCGCTCGGGGTCGGTATCCTCGCCTCAGCCCGCGCGGGGAGGAGGTCGTATGTCGGTGCTGGTTCCGGGCACCCGATTCGCCGGCTATCGGATCGAAGGTCTGCTCGGCACAGGCGGAATGGGAACGGTGTACCGGGCGCGGCATCCCACGCTGTCGGTTCCGGTGGCCCTCAAGGTGCTTCGGCCCGGACGCGACCGGCGCGACGATCACGCCCTGTTCCGCCGGGAGGCGCGGCTGGCCGCACAGCTGGACCATCCGAATATCGTGGCCGTGCGCGATTTCGGCGAGGAAGACGGAATCCCTTGGATGGCCATGCAATTCGTGCGCGGCCGGGACGCGGCGGCCCTGCTGCGGACGAGTCCGGGCGGGCTGGATCCGGCGCGGGCGGTGCACATCGTCTCCGAGGCCGCCAAGGCCCTGGATCACGCGCACGAGAATCAGGTCATCCACCGGGATATCAAGCCCGCCAATATCTTTCTCGCCGAGGGCGACAATGGCCTGGACCGGGTGCTGGTCGGCGATTTCGGCATCGCCCGCAGCATCGCGACCGCGGAAACCTTGACCCGCACCGGATTCCGCGCCTATTCCGAACCGTACGCGCCGCCCGAGCAGCGCCTCGGCCTGCCGGTGGACGCCCGCGCCGATGTGCACGCGCTCGGTGTCACGCTGCACGAGTTGCTCACCGGCCATCTGCCCGGCGTCACCCCCGCACCCGCCGCGCACCGGCTGACCGCGCCCATGCGCGCCGTCACCGCCAGGGCTACCGCCGCCGAACCGGGTGAACGGTATGCCAGCTGTGGGGAATTGGCCGCCGCCGCCCGCGCGGCCCTGCACGAGAGTCCCCGGCCCCGCCCGCGGATCGCCGCGACGCTCACCGCGCTCGGTGTGGTGGCCGCGGCAATCCTGTTCGCGCTCTTGCGTTCCGACACCAGCGCTCCGGAACCCGCCGCGGCCCCCGTCACCACCCCCTCGAAGAAGGTCACCGTCTACACCGTCCGCTGCGAGCAGACCCGCCTGATCACGGTCGCACCCGGCCTGCACACCGTGGTCCCCACCAGCAAGGAGGGTGATCGGATCTGCATCATCCACTGGCGGGACTTCGAAGCCCAGCAGAACGGCGAGACGCCCTCCCCCGCGAACGACGCCGTGCGCGCACTCCAGGACGCCCTGAAACGCTGCGAGGCCGCGACCATCGGCGACGCGGCGGGCCTGTACCTCAAGGACACTCGCAATTCCGTGGTGGCGGCCCAGCACAAGTACGCCATCACCGAGGACGGCATCTTCGGGCCCAAGACCTCCGGTGTCATCCAGTGGCCGTATTTCACCGACGCCGGGAAACAGTTCGACCGGTGCGGAAATCTCGCCCCGCAGTAGCGACTACGACGCCGTCCAGGCCAGCAGCTTGTCCACGGGCCAGGTATTGATGATCCGGTCGGCGGGGACATGGTTGTCGAGGGCGCGCTGTGCGCCGTAACCGAGGAAGTCGAGTTGCCCGGGCGCGTGCGCGTCGGTGTCGATGGCGAAGTCGCAGCCGAGGTCGAGCGCCAGGCGCAGCAGGCGGGTCGGAGGATCGCGGCGTTCGGGGCGGGAGTTGATCTCGACCGCGGTGTTGTGGTCGCGGCAGGCGGCGAAGACCCGTTCGGCATCGAACCGGGATTCGGGACGGGTGCCACGACCGCCGGTGACGAGGCGGCCGGTGCAGTGGCCGAGCACGTCGGTGTGCGGATTCGAGACCGCGGCGATCATCCGCTCGGTCATGGCGGCGGCGTCCATTTTCAGTTTGGAGTGCACGCTGGCCACCACGATATCGAGGCGCTCGAGCAGTTCGGGCTCTTGATCGAGGCTGCCGTCGTCGAGAATGTCGACCTCGATGCCGGTGAGAATGCGCATGGGCGTGAACTGCTCGCGAAGTCCGTCGATGACCTCGAGTTGTTCGCGCAGCCGCTCCGGCGACAGCCCGTTCGCGACCGTCAGCCGGGGTGAATGGTCGGTCAGGGCGCAGTATTCGTGCCCGAGGGCCTTGGCCGCGGCCATCATCTCGGGGATCGGGGCCGAGCCGTCGGACCAGTTCGAATGCACGTGCAGATCACCGCGCAGGGCCGCCCGCAGTTCGCCGCCGCCCAGGTCCTGGGCGGATTCGCGGAGCTCGACGAGTGTCGCGGGCTCGCGGCCGGACCAGGCTTCGGCAATGACCTTGGCCGTCTTCGGGCCGATGCCGGGCAGCGACTGCCAATCACCGGACTTCCCGAGCTGCTCCCGCTGCGCCTGGTCGAGCCGCTCGATGATGTCGGCGGCATTGCGGTAGGCCATCACCCGGCGGGCGTCCTCGCGGGCACGGTCCTTGTAGAACGCGATCTGGCGCAGAGCGATCACAGGGTCCATGGCTCCAGTGTGCGCCGCCAGGGTTCCGGCGCGCGCTGCCGGAGGCGGGCGGCTGCCGCGTAGCCTTCGAAGCATGACTCTCGACCACGGTGACCCGGGTGACGCTCCGTCGATTCCCCAGCCCTTCGAACCCGTCGCGAACCCGGCGCGGCCCTCGGCGGCCGAGGAAGCCAGAACCGTTGCGGCGTCGACCAATACGGCCATCCTGGCGAGCCTGACCGGTGACGGCGATCCGTGGGCGTCGTTCGTGACCTACGGGCTGCTCGACGGGCAGCCGGTGCTGTGCGTCTCGCGCATGGCCGAGCACGGACGCAATCTCGACGGTGATCCGCGCGCGAGTCTGGCCATTGTGGAACCGAATCCGCCGCAGGACCCGCTCGCCGGGGCGCGGGTGACCCTGGCCGGTGTGGTCGAACGACCCGAGGGCGATGAGGCGATCGCGGCCCGCGAGGCGCATCTCGCGGCGGTGCCGGCAGCCAAGTACTACATCGACTACAGCGATTTCTCCCTGTGGATTCTGCGGGTGCGGCGGGTGCGCTGGGTCGGCGGATACGGGCGGATGGATTCGGCGAGCGCATCGGATTACGCTGCCGCCGTGGCGGATCCGATCCTGCCCAATGCGGCGCGGGCGGTCGCGCACCTCAATGACGATCACGCCGACGCCCTGCTGGATATGGCGCGCGCCTTCGGCGGCTACCCGGATGCGACGGCCGCGACCTGCGAGCGCGCCGACCGCTACGGGCTGGACCTGCGGTTGCACACCCCGCGCGGGTTCGCCGTCACGCGGGTCGGCTACTTCTCCCCCATCGATGCGATCGGCGCACTGCGTGCCGCGACCGTGGAGTTGGCGCAGCGCGCCCGCACCTCCTGACCCGCTGCCGCACAGCGCTTTTCGCCGCTGTCCGGAACCGGCCATGGCCAGCTGACTAGAACTCGTTCTACTCTGGCTTTCGTGGATGTGACATACGAGGGCACCAAGAGAGAAGTCGCGACCGAACAGGGCGTGCTGCGCTACCACGAGGCCGGGGACGGGCCGCCGCTGCTGCTGTTGCACGGCTCCGGCATCGGGGTCAGCGGGTGGCGCAACTTCCGCCGGAATCTGGGCGTTTTCGCCGAGCACTTCCACTGCTACGTGCTGGAATTCCCCGGCTTCGGCATCAGCGACCCGGTGGCCGGGCATCCGGTGCTCACCGCGGTCGACTCCGTCATCCGGTTCATGGACGCGGTGGGCATCGACTCCGCGCCCATGATCGGCAATTCCATGGGCGGGGTGGTCGCGGTCAATGTGGCGGTGAAACATCCGGCCCGGGTGGCGAAGGTGATCGCCATCGGCGGGGTCGGCACCGGCATCTTCAGCATCACCCCCAGCGAAGGCACCCGGCTGCTCCAGGAATTCGCCGACGATCCGAGCCGCGAGAAGCTGGTGCGGTGGCTGAACTGCATGGCCTACGACCGCTCGATCATCACCGAGGAGCTGATCGAGGAGCGCTGGCAGACGGCGAACCAGCCCGATTCACACGCGGTGTTGAAGGCCATGTACGGGTCGGAAGCCTTTGCCATGCAACAGAAATTCCTGGCCAACTCCGATATTCCGCCGTACTGGTCCATGCTGCACAAGGTGAAGTGCCCGGTGCTGCTGACCTGGGGGCTCGAGGACCGGCAGTGCCCGCCCGATATGGCCATGATGCCGCTGCGGCTCATTCCCCATGCGGAACTGCACACCTTCCCCAAATGCGGGCACTGGGTGATGGTGGAGGCCAAGGAGGCGTTCGAACGCGTGAGTCTCGAATTCCTGCAACGCAAATCGGCGTAGGAACCTGCCGGCCCGGCGCGCACCCTCGCGCGCCGGGCCGGAACGCTATTCCGTCGCGGGCTTCTGCGGCCAGCGCACATCCACCACGAGCCCGTAGTGGTCGCTGGCGTTCACGCCGGTGAGCGGCTCGTGAAAAGCCAAGTCGGCACTGAGAATCCGCCCCGCGCCCTCGGGCCGCAGGAACATGTCGCCGACGAATACGTAATCGATGCGCTGGGGCGGCACGTTCAGGAACCGGGCCTGCGGATTGGTCAGCGGATCGTAGGTGAGCCCGGGTTCGGTGGGCCGCAAGGTCTCCCACGCGTCCACGTAATGCGTACTCGTGCCCTCGATGACGGCATTGGCCTTGAGGAAGCGCATCTCGTCCGACTGCGGTTTGGCATTGAAATCACCACACAGAATCGGGGGCAGTGCCGTCCCGGGCAGGTGCCGTTCCCGGATGGCCTCGTCGATGGCCAGCACCTGCCGCACCCGGTGATACGCCTGCGCGGGCGGCGGCGCCAGATGCGTGCTGAACACATCGGCTCCCGCGGTGTGCGCGTACAGCAGCTCGGCGCGCATCCGCCAGGACGGGTGGGTGTCGCGGGGCGCGGGATCGACCGGCAGCTCCACCACATCCTGCTTGTCGATCGGCCACCGGCTCAGGATCGCCGACCCGAACCGCAGACCGGTCAGATCCCGTCCGGGCCAGGCGTCCTCGGGAAATTCGAAGCCGCCGAAACACCAGTGCCAGCGATCGGCGGCCGCATTGTCGGCCAGCCACCCGGCGGTATTGGTGCCCGGTTCGTCGACGTTCTCCCAGACCTCCTGCAGGCACACCACATCCGGGTCGAGTCGCTCGAACCAGGCCAGAATCTCGTGCCGCCGCTCCTCCCATCCGGGTTCCAGCAGCGACCCCATGTTCAACTGCGCGATCCGCAGCACACCCGACTCCGACATGCGACTCCCCTCTTCGGTCCGATACCGGCTATCTTGCGCCTCGGACTAGGCGCGCGGTGCGAAAACCGTTGCGTGGCAGGCGGTCAACAGGCTGATCAGTTCCTGGGCAGCGGCCGGGGCGAGCGCGGCGAACGCCGGGGTGATGAGATCGTCGGTGATCGTCTCGGCCTGGACCCAGCGGCCCTTGAGCTCGGTGGTGATCTCCTCGAAGGGTTCCGGCCAGCCGTAACCGCGCGCCTGCTGCGGGCCCGAGGCGAGCGGCGAACCGGCGATCAGGACCGCCTGCAGCGGGGCCAGGCCGCTGGAGCGGACCGCCATGAGGTGCAGGCCGCCGCGCAATTCCCGCAGGGTCTGGATCAATTGGAGGGCGCGGCCGGGGGCGTCCTCGGCCAAGGGCAGCGCGCGCCAGCCCGCGAACAGCGGCACGCCGGCGGGGTCGGCGGCATCGACGACGACCTGCAGCAGTTCGGCCAGGCGCTCGGTCTGGTCGAAACCGGCCAGCTTGCGGCGGCCGAAATCCTGGCAGGCACGCAGATAGCCTTCGGCGCCCTTGGCGGCCGGGGTGGCGGCGGTGGCCTCCCAGGCTTTGCGGATGGCGGCGGGCGGGAAGAACCCGAAGGCGGCGGTGACCACATCGGCGTCCACATCGCCGAGCACGCCGCCGCGGCCGCGGGTGTAACCGGGCAGGAAACCTTCCACTCCGGTGCTGGTGGCGAAGGCCTTGGCCTCCCGGGAGAACATGAATCCTCCACCGACCTGCTGGATCTGATCCTTCACCGCGGACGCTACCGACATGTCCGTTCCTCTCTGAGCGGAAAGCGCAATCGATCCGAGCGTATTTCACCGCCTGAAGGACCGGCACCGGGGGCCGGGTTGACGGCCGTCGAGCAGTGAAAGATCGCCAGCTGCAATGGCTTTCGGCGCACAGTATGCTGGGAGAGGTGCGCATCGTAACCTGTCACCGGCGGAATCGGCTGCCGCTCAACGTACCTCAGCTCACATCGGAGGCCGGACGGTAGACCTGTTAGATCCGCTAATCTTCTCGCAGTGCTAGGACATTCACACGCAACCAGCGGCGCGCTCGCCTGGTCGGCCGCCGCGGCGGCGCTACCGCTCACCCTGATGACCTATCCCGCAATGCAATCCGGCAGTATCGCGGCGGTCGATCTGGTCATGGGGACCTTTCTCACCGCGGGTGCAGCGCTTTTGCCCGACGCCGACCACCCCAAGGGCACCATTTCCCATGTGCTGGGACCGGTTTCGCATTACGCCTGCCGTTTGATCAATATGATCTCCGGCGGCCACCGGCACGGAACGCATTCACTGCTGTTCGTCGCGCTCGTCACCTACGGCACCTGGGCCGGAGAACATTGGATCGGCCGCAATTTCACCATCGCGCTCTGCTTCTTCCTGCTGGCCCTGGCCATCAAGGCGCTCAATCTCGCACCCAGCGGCGACGGCATCAAATCGTGGGGCACCGTCGTCATTCTCGCCACCGCCGGCACCTTCGCCATCGACCACTGGATCAGCGACAAACCCGCGTGGCTGCCGTTCTGTGTCGGGCTCGGCGCGCTCGCCCATCTCATCGGCGACTGTCTCACCGACCGCGGCTGCCGGCTGCTGTGGCCGCTGAAGGTGCGAACACGATTCCCGATCATCGATCGCACCGGCAACAAGGTCGAGACGCTGATCGTGGTGCCGCTGTTCGCGCTCGCCACCCTCGCACTGCTCTGGTACACCATCACCACCCACCAGCCGTAGACCCCGGGACCTGCTCGTAGGATGCCCAGATCGGCAGTGGAGCAGAAACGGAGCAGCGATGAGCGATCGGGAAGAACTGACCTGGGAGCTGTTCGGCTCCGCGAGCCGGGACCTGGCCCAGGACATCGCGGACGACGGCTACGAACCGGATCTGATCCTCTCCATCGCCCGCGGCGGGCTCTTCGTCGCCGGCTCCCTCGGCTACGCCCTCGACGTGAAGAACCTGCACGTCATGAACGTCGAGTTTGAGACGGCAGCGTGAAACGCCCCCTGACTAGATGCCCGGTCAGGGGGCGTTTTCTATTGCAGGGCAAGGGTATAGATCTGATCTACCCCCTTCGTGCTCATCACCGGAGATCACTCCGAATCGGGGTCAATCCCGTTCAATTCGTGCCCTGAAACGTGCCATAGCCCGAATACACAAAAAGGCCCCCGAACCCATCCCGCGAGGGACAGGCCGGGGGCCTTCGTTCTGGACGGTCTTACGCCCACCACCGCTTCAGGTTGATCACAGCACCAGGCTTGAACCCGAACGGCCCATACCCCATGTCCTCCGGCAGGCCGATCACCTGATACGTGAACCCGTCCGCAAGCGTCTTGATCTCGTCACCGTGGCGTACCGGCGGGAAACCCGGAGGCACGTACATTTCAACCTCTACAACTACAGCCTCAACGCCTGCGGTCTTAGGCACCAACGACTGAGGGGCATTCCAGCCAATCACCTTCGTGGTGACAGTGTTCTGCCCCCTCGCCATGACCTCCACAGTCCACGGCGTCTTAAAGGGCCTCACAGCGCACGCTTCCGGTACCGATGCAACACGGCCTGTTCGACCAGAGACCAGCCTTGGAAGCCCGCACCGATACGGCTACTCATCGAACCAGCCGACTGGTATTGCTCGGTCTGACTCGGGTTCACCGCCATGCGCGCGGAGGCCGCAAGGATCACTGCTACAACGTCTTCCGGGATATCGTCCGGCACGGTGCCCTTGAACCCGTTCCGCGTGTAGGCCCGCGCAAGGGTCATGACCACCGAAGCGCACTCGTCGGCAACCAGTGCAATGTCCGGGTCACCCATGAGGGCTGCGAGCTTCTTGCCCCACACCCCCGGTTCGGGCTCCGGCGGCTCCGGCTTGTCCTCGGTCCGGTACTCGTAACCCACCTTCGCGAGAAGACGCCGATACACCGGAGTCAACTCCTCAGCCTCGGAAGGCCACGGGTTGGGGGCCTTGGCGAAGAACCCTAGGTTTGTGTCGCTGGACTCGTCGTACAGCTCCACAATCCAGCCTTCGGCCCCGGACTCGAAGTATTTGGCAACGAAGCCCGCGAACTTCTCCCCCGGCTGCCCCCACTCGTCTTCGATCTCGTACGGCTGGGACAGCTTGAACCACGCCTTGATGTCGTCGTGCCCCTCCCAGTGTCCGGGAAGCCCTTCGTTGAGGGTGGCGTATGCGGCGTTCGCGTCCCGCAGGTCGTACCCGATCTTGTCCAGAAGTTCCGAGTACAGGGCGTACAGGGCCTTCGAGTCGGTAGGCCACACGGCCGCTTTCACCGGGGTGATGGACGGAACTACCGCCTTGTCGCCTTCGTGCACCAGCACCGCCGACTTGTCGGCGTATCGGACAACGAAGCCCGGAACGTCCTCGGTCGGGTAGCCGTCTTCGTCAATGCCGTTCCACGGAGCCGACAACTTGAACCACGCCTTGATCTTCGCCTTGTCGGCGCTACCGTCGCCGGTCTCCCAGTACTCCGGCAGGCCCTCTTGCGGTGTCCCGTAAGGTCTTTCAGCCATTCTCAAACCTCCTCATACAGGAAAAGGAGGGGCACCCGTGGGCACCCCTCCGATTCGAGAACTACTTAGTACCGGCCTTGAAATCCTTGTCGAGAACGACAATGCCCTCGGGGTGCAGCAGGCCCAGGTCATAGCGGGTCACCACGCGGATACCGGTCTCGTCGGTCTCGGCGTACAGCTCGTCCAGAACCACGACGGACGGGGCAAGGTCACGGACCACCATCACCTGAGTCATGTCCGCCAGCACGGCCTTACCGGCCGGGAGCTTGTTGGTGACGGTCACCGGGATGCCACGCAGGCGCGGGGTCGAATCCTTGGTGAGGTCCTGCTCCATGAGGTAGCGGTCCTGCTTGTCCTTCAGCTTCGAGATGGTGGCGAAGTCGGCACCCGAGATGAACCAGCGGTTCGGGTTCTTAACTTCCTTCGAATTCGCAAGCGCGACAGCATCAATGAAGCAATCCGGGCTAGTAAGGTCCAGCTTCATCTTCTGGACTTCAGCCTGGTTGATGATGCCGGTAATGCTCTTGTCGGCACCGTCGCCAATCAGAAACGCGGTATCCAGGGTGTCGGCAACGGACTTGACCAGACGCGCCTTCAGGGCGGCATTCAGGCCAAGCACGGACTGGCGGACCATTTCGTTCGTGAACTTGGTGATGATCTTCAGGGACTTGCGGTCCGAAGGCATCATCTTGACGTCATCGAACTTCACGTCACCGCTGGGGATCTGCTCGCCTTCGCCGACGAAACCCACGGTCGGACCGGAGACCAGGCGGGGGAAGCGGACCGGCTCGGACGAATCCTTGATCTGGGGGCCACTGGCCAGCACGACGGATTCGGCTTCGAGGGGCTGCACCAGGACGTTAACAACCTGCTCGTGCAGGAGGGCCTTGGTGTTCGAGGTAGTTGCAGTCATGTTCTTGTCTCCCTAGGGGATTGAATGGAAAAGCCCCCACGGTTTCGCGGGGGCTAGAAGGGACTCCATTCGCCGCCAGGGCGAAGAAGAAGGGGAGGGGCAGCGCCAGGCTGCACCCTCCCCGATTCAGTTGTCAGAAACGCTAGGCGTCAGCCCGGAAGTGCCGTTTTAGCTGAGGCCGTGAACCACCAAGGCGTACGAGCGGGCCAACGAGTCCAGGGTTGAAACACTGGTCTCCGGGATGGCCTTCGCCTTGATCGCTTCGAGCAGGGCGGTAGCGGTAGCAACCTGGGCCTTCTCCACCGGCCGGTTCATGCGCTTGCGTAGGAGCTTTTCGAACTCCTCTTGACTGGTGATCGGCTGGAAGCTCACAGTCCACCCCGCATCATGGCCAGAAGGTTCACATCACCCGAAGCGGAAGGCCGGGCACCCTGGTTGATATCCCCCACGGGCTTACGCGAGGCAAGGTGAGGCTTCCGGGTGAGCAGGTCCGCAATGGCAGCGTCCAAGGCTTCCGGGTTGTCCAGGTGCTCCGGGTCGTACGGCAGGTCTGTCGGGTCGGCAAGCTTGCCGGTACCGGTCACCAGGGCAGCGTGAAGGCGTTCCGCCAGTGCATCGGCCTGCTTGGCGCGGTCGCGGTACGAAGCGTTCTCCTTTCGCAGCTTCTCGACCACGGAGCGGGGGAAGGTGTCCGGCTCCTGCTCCTCGCCCTGCTCGGGCTCTGGGGTACCCACAATCTGGGTATCCTCCGCGCTTTCGGAAAACCCTTCGTTGACCTGGGGATCTTCCGAGGCCGGCGGGGCCGCGGGGGTCTCAATCGTCTTGTCTTCCAGCATGTTTAACTCCTTCTGATTCGAATTCATTTACCGCGTAACCGGATTGGCTACGCACGTACAGCCCTTATGGGTGGGCATCTCGTGGTCCTTGTGCCACACCTGCCCGTCACGCCACCACCACGTACACAGCTGACAGGCCCCCGGCTCCAGCTCACGCACCCAGCCGGTAACCCGGTCGTTCTGCTTCATGGCCTGGTTAAAGGCGTTCACAGCCGCTTCTAGGGGCTCCGCAAGGGCAAGCCTGCCCACGGACACAGAACCCAGCTTCACGGCCGTAGTTGCCGACTTCTGCAACCTGTCCGCATCACCCGCCGGGGGCACAATCCCTTGCACCTCCACAGGCTCACCGAGCCGTTGCATGAGGGTCGAAGCTAGGCCCAGGTCCGCAAGTGCCGTAGCACGCGAATTAGCCCCCGCAATCAACCGAGCGAGAAGGGCAACCGTCTCGTCATGCGATAGCTCCCCCGCTTCGAATCGGGCGTACAGCGCCAGCGCCTTGCGTTCCGTGTCGGCACTGAGGGTCACCACCTGGTCCCGGTAGCTCACTCGGCAACCACCAACGCCTTCAGGTCAACCCCTGCGCCGTCCAGGGCCTCCATGCGCCACGCCTGCCGGATCTCGATAATCTCGGCGTCGTCGTAACCCATCTTCTTCAGCGCGTACGACGGCGGAAGCACCTTCGCAACAACCAACTTGGTAAGCGCGTCGGCCTGCTGCGCCTCCGAACGAGTAGCCGGGTCCGCCCACTGCACCCGAGCTTCCACGCGCTCCGGGGCAACCCCATCGCGGGCAGCGACCATGAGGCGGGCCACCTGCTCCCACGAACGGCCAAAGGTCGCCTGCCGGGCCTCAGCGCGAGCGGTAAGGGACGACTCCGCAGCACGCATAGCGTCCGCACTGGCCGGGTTATTCGAGAAGACACCAATCATGTGCTCAGGCAGCGCAGACACTGCCATGATCTGGCCAAGGATCACCTGGGTAGAGGTCTTGTATCCATCGATAGCCCCCGGCTCCAACTGCCCGAACTTGGTCTTGTCGTCCTCGGAGATCATGGCCCGATTGCCCTCGGGGATCGGGTTCACGGCATTGCCGTCTTCGTCCTCCTCCAACTCCAAGCCGGTAGCCCAACGGCGCGGGCGGCCCGTGTATTCGGAGGTAACGAGCATGTCCGCAAGCGTCTTGTTCAACGCGTCGCACAACGGCATCAAGTCCTTGATTTCGGACCGGCCACCACCGACCAGGGCGCGGCCATCGGTGCCAAGGATCAACTGTCGGTCCGTGTTCATGAACGGCACCACGGGCACAACGCCCATCGGGTTAGGCGTCTCGCCGACAACCTTGTACCCCTGCGTCGTGGCACCTGTCTGGTTGGCCCGGAGATGAACGATT
Source organism: Nocardia huaxiensis (assembly GCF_013744875.1). Taxonomy (NCBI): domain Bacteria; kingdom Bacillati; phylum Actinomycetota; class Actinomycetes; order Mycobacteriales; family Nocardiaceae; genus Nocardia; species Nocardia huaxiensis. The sequence goes on along the minus strand of NZ_CP059399.1, from coordinate 4,753,637 downwards.
CGGTCCGGCAGGTACAACGTGGCTTCCGTCGTGGTCCGAGTCGTCCAGCGCTTCACTGCGGCCGTAACCTGCCGGGTTCCCGGATCGGTTTGGACGGCAACCTGGGAAGCCGATTCCACGGACACGGTAGGGCGGCCATCCTTCGCCCACACGGACACGAACGACTGACCCAAGAGCAGGGCCTCACGGTGGACCATGTGCGAGGTCTGATCCAGGTCGTTGCGAATCCAGTCCGGCCACACATCCGCGCCACTGAAGCCAGTCACCCGCAGGCGCTCCGCCAGCGACTCCACAGCAAGGCGGGGAATGTTCGAGTTGATGCGCCCGAAGCGGTTGCCCAGGGCGGCCTTGGCCTCCGGCGACAGGAACGACAACGCCTGTTCACCCTCGTAGTAGCGGTTCAATTCCGCGTACCAGCCGGACGGCTCATCAAGCCGCTGCATAAGGTCGATAATCAGGTTATCCATTGAAACTCCGAACTTTCTTTTTGGCCTTCTTCGCGTGCCAGGCGGCACGGTCATAGGCGACGATTGCCGCAACAGCGGCATCAATCTTTCGAGGGGAATTGCGGCGGTCCTTCCGAACCAGATCACCCATAGACGTTCGCTCTACCGCGCAATGAGCGACATGGGCGGCAAGTCGTGAATCTCCGTCGTGCGTGACGGTCTCCTCAACGACTGCCTGATAAAGCCGGTCCGTGGCCGGTGCCATGCGCTGCACCTGGTTGGTAGGCCACTCAATAACCCGCTTCTCGCCGAACAGCTTTTGCCACTGCTCAATCTCTGCGTGCCACCCGTACGGGTCACAGGCAAGCTCGGCAACGTCGTACTTGCTGAATGCGAGCACCACGGCATTGGTCACGTCCTCGCGGGACACCCGCCAACCAGAATCGCCGGTGTTCTCCCATAGACCTTCGACCCACACATGACCGTCCAAGGTGCAGCCGATAAGTGCCGTGCTGTCTCCGGAGTACGAACCATCGAACCCGAATACAACCCGCTCCCCGGCCTCTGGACGCCTGTTCGTGTCTGCTCGGCCATCCCAGGACCCCCAAGGCAGCCAAGCGTCCGAGCCTTTAACCCATTGGCCTAGACGCAACTGCCGGAACCTTGGTTCACGCATGGTCCGCATGACCGAAGCCATTCCGTCCTCAGTCAAGAACGGACGCTTGCACGACATTGCCGGGTTGCCGATCTTCCACGCTTCCCGGTCGTCAATCGCGCAGCCTTCGGGGGCAGCGTGCTCCTTGTAGTAGAACGACGGATCATCACCCGCACGCCCATACTCGACCAGCTTCCACATAACCGAGTCCGGGTTATGGCCCGGTGTGGAAATGGCCAGTGTCAGCGACTCGGGACGCTTACCGGCCACCGACGTAACCGCTTCCCAAACCTGCTCGGTGACTACGTGCAATTCGTCCACGATCATTAGGGACGGGTCCCAGCCGTGCAATGCCGCTTCGTCGGCCGGTAGCGGGATTAGCTTCGCGTCATTCTCTGGTAGGTGCAGGTGGTCTTTGTAGACATGCACCCTGTCGGCAAGCTCCGGGTTTAGCTCGATCATTCGCCGGGCCAAGTTGAGCGTTAGATTGGCCTGCCTTTGGTCCGAAGCAACAACCAGCACCTCGGCAGAGGCCGGGCCAACGAATAGCTCGGCCACACCCAGGGCAGCAGCAAGAGCGGTCTTGCCATTGGCTCGCGGCATGGATACCAGCGCGGTGCGAACTCCCGGAGCAAACGCCCCCCGGACAATTTCCTTCTGGAAGTCCCGGAGGTTAAGGGGCTCCTTGGCCCCTACGCCCTTGGGTGCAACCACGTACTCACGGATGAACCGTTCACGCCTCTTGGCTCTATCGGTCGGCCATCCTTTGAAGCAGAGCGGTTCGGCAGTAATTCGCCTCTTAGGGCCTGCTGCTATTGCCATGGCAAACCACTACACCCGTAGTGTGAGGGAAACTCTGCCTTGCCAGAGGGAGGAAGTTCGACGGGCCTAGGGGATACTCCCCACCCCTCTGGTTGCCTCTCTCCCGCACTTTTACGACCATTGCAAGGTCTGCAAAGGACTTGGATATTAGATCGCTTATACGCAAGCTCAGGGTGCGTTACGTACGGCTTGATGTGATCAGCGGTCAAGTCCTCGGTAGCACTACACCAGGTGCACCATGGTTGATTGGTCCGAGCCCAAAGGCTTAGCTTCTTCCACTTCGCATTGTTCTGGTGAACATGCTCCTTGCTCCGCTGCTTGGTACGTACCGGCTTATGGTCGGGGCAATAGGTACCGGGACTAGGCTCCCCGCATTCAAGGCATGGCTTCAACATTTGTCTGCCTCGATTGCTCGCATGTGCTTACGCGCTGTACTCGGATCAATGCCAAGAGCGTGAGCTACCTCGGTACTGGTAGCGGTGGGGTACTGGCCTAGGTGGTCCTGCACCCTCCCCCTGTAGCTGGGCCTACCGGGTCCTGCCTCTGTACGCCATGTGGCACGCTCGGCATCTTGGGCTTGGAAGTAGCAGCGGGCTAGGCCACGCCGGGAGTAGACGCGTTCGGGTCGCTTACGTGCTCCGGTACGGATACCGGACTTCAGCCTGTAGTTGGCCCTCCACCTTTGTAGGGTTCGATGGCTGGTTACTCCGACCAGGGTCATTGCATCCCATTTGTCTAGCCACTTGTCCGGAATGGATCGGTCTAGGAGTCGGTATAGTTCCCGTTCTCTTCGGTCCTTCAGGGGCCGGACTGGTTGGGGTTCGGGGTCTGGCATTGCTTCGACCATTGCGGCCAGTTGCCGCAGTGCTTCACTCGGATATTCGGTCATTGGCTCCATTCCCCTTTCCACGTGGTTGGTGCACTGATCTCGTAGAGCGGTCGCTCTTCGGTCTCTCGATATAGCTCGGTCAGTTGGTGCACGTTGTTGGAGTCCCACCACTTGCCTATCTCTGGCCAGTCCCGTTGCACTTGGTGTTCGGTTAGGTTCCGGTCCTTGGCTAGTTGCCGGATGGCAGGCACAAGCTCTTCGGCTGTAGTGGGTATAGGAGAGATACCTTTAGGTATCTCTTTATTGGTCTGTTCCTTTGTTAGGCCACCAGGTGGCCCAACCGGAGCGTCTTCCCTAACGCCTGCTTGTGCGGATATGGCCTCACCATTTCCGGATGGGTCAACAGTTGGCCTGTCCGATTTGGCACAACCAGCCGTAACGGGCTCGTCGGTGGCCCCACCAATCCCGTAGATGGCCCAACCGGATTCCAGGTGCACCTTGTAGGCGTTGGAGTCGTTCGGCCTGCGGGACACCTCGATTGCTCCGGCACCCTTCAGGCGTGAAATGCTCCGCTTTGCCGTCCGGTCGCTCTTGCCGGTGCGCTTACTCAGTTGGGGCATGGTCGGGTCGCAATTGCCTTCACGGTCCGCGTAGGACAGGAGGGCAACCAGGGTTCGAAAGTCCCGGTCTTCGATCGGTGCCGATATCAGGTGCACGGGCACTATGGCGAACTTGCTCACTAGGCCGCCTCCTGGTCGCTCCTAGTGAATGCGTTGGCTTCTTCGTAGGCGTGAATGTCTGCCCACCTGTAGCGCACGGCACGGCCGTAGCGGATGAATCGGGGGCCTGTGCCTAGGTAGCGTTCGTTCGCTAGCGTGCGGGTGGTTGTGGCCCGGTATTCGGCGTATTCCTCGGGGGTTGCGAGTTTGCTTCTGTCGCTCATGGGGCGTAGCCTCCGTTCTGTTGCTTGACCGGGCATCCGTTGCGGGGAATTCCGGTTTTGGACATGAAAAAATAGGGCTAGACGCAATTGGATGCGTGCCCTTGTGCTTACGTTTCTTTCAATGTCTCTGCTGTGGAGTTTTCAACGTTCCAGTACCTTCGAGGTACCTGGGAAACACTATTGCTAGTGGCCGACAGATTCATACAACACGGCATGTTGCGAATGAATGGCATATGCCCAGGTGGGGCCGGATAAATAGCCTTGTGGCGTGACAATTGCCGCCCGAGTCGCTGCCCCCGAGCGCCACGCCTTCAATGCCGGGGATATGCGCAGGTCAAGGCCATGCAAAAGAAGATTCTGAGAGCCCGGTCACAAACCCTTGACTACGCACCAATGGCAACAACAGTCACAGAAGACGCAGTGAAGCGAGTCACGGCTACTTGCCAGCTACTGGACAGCTGACCTACCGTCTAGAACATGGCACACAAACAGGAACCCCAGGACAAGGACACCCGCACACCTCTCGCCGACTACACCGGGGAAGAACTGGCCGCCGAGATCACCCGTCGCCTACACGACGCAGCCAAGGCCATGAACACCCCCTACGGCAACCGAGCCACCGGCCAGACACAGGACTGGTGACATGGCCCGGCCACCCATCGAAGAAGGCAAGCGCGGAGAAGCGCACGCCTCCATAGACAAAGCCCGGCAGGCAGAGGGCAAGAAGGACTATTGGCGCGGTATCTGCCGGTACAGGCTCACCGGGGAACGCAAGCCACGCACCGCGCAGGCGTACCGCACCTCAGAGGCCAAGGCCAAGCGGGACGCAGCCGACGCCGCAGACAAAGCCCTGAAGACCAGGAAGCCCGAATACGGGCAGAAGTACAGCAGCAAGACCACAGTCCTTGAACTGTGCATGTCCTGGTACGAGCGGGAGAAGGCCGACCCGAACGGCAACCGTGGCCAGTCCATCGCAGCCTTCTACACGGAGATAGTGAAGCGCCCCGGCGGCAAGAAAGGCACCGTCAAAATCCAGGGCTCGGAGCTGGGCAACATGCCCATCGGGGAAGTGCGCACGTCCCACGTGGAGCGGCATCTAGACCCGATCCGTCACATGACAGAGAAGGCGTACCGGCAACGACTGATCCTGGTTGAAGCCTTCGCGCTGGCTGCCCGTGATGACGCGATCACCGGCAACCCTGCCCGTGAATCCGAAACCATCGAACGCGGGCACAAGGCAGAGCCCAAGCCGTTCACGCCCGAACAGCTGCAACGGTTCTGGGAGATTGAGGCCAAGTACTTCGAGCTATCTCCGACCGCTAACAAGCGGTTCATGGACATCACACGGCTTACCTATGACCTGCTCGGTAGGCCGGGCGAAGCCTTGGGCGTCATCTGGGAAGACGTGGACCTAGAGGCGGGCACGGTGGCCATTACGGGCACGGTGGTGCAGGTGGACGCAGACGGCAAGCGGAAGGTGTGGCGGCAACCCATGCCGAAGGAAGACGAATCGGTTCGAACCGTGAAGGTGTCCGCCCCGACGTTGGCCATGCTGAAGCGTCGGTGGTTGGCAGCAGGGAAGCCCAAGACGGGCCTGGTGTTCCCGAACAAGCTGGGCAACCCCATCTCCGCAACCATGTTCCGGGAAACGTGGGTGCGGGTCCTGAAGGGCACCGAACTGGACTGGGCTACCCCGAAGGCCCTCCGCAAGACGGGCATGACTCGGATCTCCGAGAAGTACGGGGACAAGGCCGCGCAGCAGCAGGGCGGGCACGCTATCGGGTCTAGGGTTACCCGGAAGCACTACGTGCCTACGGTGCGTGAGACCGTGGACTTCACGGACGCGCTCCATGCATGAATACCGTCCGCTCGGGTGACGGTATTCGAAAACGTGCGATAGACGTGCTCCCGTAGCACGATAACCCACGTTCTTGCGGGTCAACCCAGGGTAAGGGTTAGACCGTCGAGTTCTACACCGGCGTCGATCAGCGGCTGGCCATGCCCGTCATGCTGCCGCCCGTGCCCAGCGTCGTCGACCTCACCGGGGCGAAAGTGCTTGTCGCCGATGATGTCGCCGACACCGGCAAGACGTTGAAGCTGGTGCGCGACTACTGCTCCGACCATGTGGCCGAGGTGCGCTGCGCGGTCGTCTACCAGAAGCCGCACTCCGAGGTGGACTGCGAATACGTGTGGAAGCGCACCGACCGGTGGATCAACTTCCCGTGGTCGGTGCTGCCGCCGGTCACCAATCGGCAACCGCGCGTGCTCGACGCCTAGAACCTCGAGGCCCGCAACGCAGAACGCGCCGGGATCGACACAGTGTCGAACCCGGCGCGTTGCCGTGTGTGGAGCAGACTCAGACCAGCTCGGCGGACAGGATCGTCACCGCGGCCAGATCCTTCGGCACATCGCCGTGGCCGTTCTTGCTGCCGGTCGCCACGCCCTCGATCGCGTCGACGACGGCATTGCCCTCGACAACCTTGCCGAACACCGCGTAACCGAAGCCGTCCTGGCCCGGGTAGTTCAGGAAGCCGTTGTTGCTGGTGTTGATGAAGAACTGCGCGCTCGCCGAATGCGGCGCCGAGGTGCGCGCCATGGCGATGGTGTACTTGTCGTTCTTGAGACCGTTCGAAGCCTCGTTCTCGACCGTGTTCGGAGCGGGCTTCTGCTGGAACTCGGGTGTGAACCCGCCACCCTGAATCATGAAATTCGGGATCACGCGGTGGAACACGGTGTTGGAGTAGTGGCCCGCCTTGACGTAGTCGACGAAATTCGCGACGGTCTTCGGCGCCTTGGCCTCGTCCAGTTCCAGGGTGATGTCCCCGGCGGAGGTCTTCAGGAGCACTTTGGTCATGGGGTTCATCGTATGGGACCGGCAAACCGAGCGACCGCGCGGCATCGAAAGGCCCGCATCGGACGCTCGCAAATCGTTGTGGCCCAACGGGACTGCGCGTTTGTAGGCTGTAGGCCAGAGCACCGGCGCGCCGGAGGGCGCCCGGGGGGACAGGAGGCCGCCATGACCGTCACCGAATCCAGCGGAGCGGGCAGCTACCTCCAGCTCTTCGACCACTCCGTCCGCGCCGACCCGTACCCGCTGTACGAGAAGATGCGGGCAGCTGGGGCGCTGCGGCTGCCGGACAGCCCCATCGTGCTGCTCACCCGGCACGCCGACTGCACGACGGTGCTGCGGGATCCGCGGGCCAGCTCGCAGAACTCCATGCCCAAACTGCGGTTCGCGCTGACGCCGCCGGGCGCGGTCGTGCCCACCAATCTCATTGCACCCCGGCACAATCCGTCGTTCCTGTTCCTCGACGCGCCCGATCACACGCGGCTGCGGCGGCTGGTGCAGAAGGCGTTCACACCGCGCGTGGTGGCCGAGCTCGCGCCGCGCATCGCCCGATTCGTCGACGAGACCCTGGACCGCGCCGCCGCCACCGGCGGCTTCGACGCCGTCGAGGATCTGGGCTATCCGCTGCCCATCACCGTCATCTGCGAACTGCTCGGGGTGCCGCTCGACGACGAACCGCAGCTGCGCCGGCTCTCGGCCAGTCTCGCCCGCCTGCTCGATCCGGCCGCGCCCACCGAGGCCGGATTCGGCGTCGACCTCGCGGACATGATCACCGCGCGCGAGGAACTCGACGACTACTTCGACCGGCTCACCGCGCAGCGCCGCCGCGACCCCGGTCCCGACCTGCTCACCCAGCTCATCGCCGCCGAGGACGAGGGCGACAAACTCACCCACGGTGAACTCATCGCCACCTGCGGGCTGTTGCTCATCGCCGGGCACGAGACCACCGTCAACCTCATCTCCAATACCGTTCTCGCACTGCTGCGCCGGCCCGAGATCCTGGCCGCACTGCGCGAAAACGCCGAGCTCGCACCGCATGTCATCGAGGAATCGCTGCGCTTCGACCCGCCGGTGCAGCTCATGCCCCGCGTCGCCCTCGAACCGATGCGGTTCGGCGACACCGAGGTCGCCGCCGGTGAGGTTGTCATGGCCATCATCGCCGCCGCCAATCGCGATCCCGATGTCTTCCCCGACCCCGGCCGCTTCGACACCACCCGCGACAACCGTCATCTGTCCTTCGGTCTCGGAGCCCACTTCTGCCTCGGCGCACCGCTGGCCCGGCTCGAAGCCCGCATCGCCATCACGAAATTCGCGCAGCGCGTCCGCTCACCCCGGCTGGTGGCCGATCCGCCCGAGTACCGCATGCACGTCAACCTGCGCGGACCGTCCAGCCTCCCCATCGAATTCGACGGCATCATCGCCGCAACGGACTGACCCTCACGCCTCGTACAGCTCGAGCGGCAACCCGTCCGGATCGGCGAAGAACCCGAACCGCTTCCCCGTGAACTCGTCCACCCGCACCTCCTCGACGGCAACGCCCCGCGCCGCCAGCTCCCCCAGCGCCGCCGCCACATCCGCCACCACGAACGCCAGATGCCGCAACCCCGCCGCCTCCGGCCGCGACGGTCGCGGCGGCGGCTCCGGGAACGAGAACAACTCCACCTGTCCCCCGTCCGGCAATGCCAGATCCAGCTTGTACGACCGCCTCTCGGCCCGATAGTTCTCCGCGATCACCCGAAGCCCCAGCACCTCGGTATAGAACGCCTTCGACCGCGCATAGTCCGAGGCAATGATCGCGACATGATGGATCCGCTCCAGTTCCATCCCAGCGACGCTAGCCCACCATCTCTCCGGCTGCCTCTCGCCAACACGCCGCGTTCACATGCCCAGATGCGCATATTTCCATGTAGGTATGTTTACGCCGATTCGGATGCACACACCGGATGTCCGTCCGCCCTAGATCGCGAGCGCAGCCGCCGCAGCGGCCTTCGCCATCCCGGCATACGAGCCACCGAACAGCACGACATGCACCAGCAGCGGATGCACCTGATGCAGTGGAATCCGTTGCCGCCAGCCCGAAGCCAACGGCCGAGCCTCCTGATAGGCGGCCAGGATCCGGTCGAGCCGAGGCACCCCGAACAGCGCGAGCATGGCCAGATCGGTTTCCCGGTGACCTCCGTGCGCGGCCGGATCGACCAGCACCGCACGCCCTCCGGTCCACAGCACATTGCCGGACCACAGATCACCGTGAATGCGCGCGGGCGGCTCGGCCGGACCGGCCAGCTCGTCGATCCGATCCATGACGCGCTCGATCAACACCACCCCGTCCCGCCCCAGATGCGGTGCGGCAGCGGAGAGATACGGCGCGATCCGCCGCTCGGCATACCAACTCCCCCACTCCCCCGCGCTCAGTGAATTGTCCAGCGGCAGAGCGGCAATATTCCCCACCCAGGGTGCACCGTAGACACCGGGCGAATCGGCATGCAGCCCCGCGAGCGCCCGCCCGAACCGTTCCGCCGCCACCGTCGACGCGGGTTCCGTTGTCAGCCAAGGCAACACGAGCATGCGATCGTCGACCGCCACCACCTCCGGCACCAGCCCGGCATCTGCCTGCGCCAGCCACCGCAACCCCGCCGCCTCGGCCTCGAACACCCCGGCGCCGTCCGCCGCCTTCACGAATACCGAACGCCCACGCAATTCACCTCGATACAGCGTCCACGCGTGACTCTCCCCTACGCGTTCGAGCTGGTCGACCGCGACGCCGGTGAGCCCGGTGAGGTGTGCTCGCACGTCCATGGGGATTCATTCAAGCCGATACGCGATCGCGGAGGAACATGGCGGTGACGGGGTCGGCGGGGAAGAAGGCTTCGATGGCCAGTTCGGCGACGGTGACGTTCATCGGGGTGCCGAAAACGGTTGTGACGCTGATGAAGGCGAGGTCGTGGCCGTTCAGGCGCACGCGGAGGGGAACCACGGCCTGGTCGGGGGCGGGCAGGCCCGGGGATTCTTCGCCGCCGGGGTAACCGCGCAACTCCTTCAGCAGAGCGATCAGGTCCGGGGCGCCGGTGGCGTCGATTTGGTGTTCGAGGCGTTCGAAGAGATGGCCGCGCCATTCGGGGAGGTTGAGAATTCGGGGGGCCAGACCCTCGGGGTGGAGGCTGAGGCGCAGGACGTTCACCGGCTGGGTCAGCAGGGTGGGCGATACGCCTTCCAGGAAGAGGGCTATTCCGGCGTTGGCGTCGAGCATGTTCCAGCCGGAGTCGACGGCCAGGGCGGGGTGGGGTTCGTGGCCGGTGAGGATTTGGCGGACGGCATTGCGCACGGATTCCATCGCGGGGGTGTCGAGGGCGGGTTCGCTGTAGACGGGGGCGTAGCCGGCGGCGAGGAGCATCCGGTTGCGTTCGCGCAGCGGGATTTCCAGCTCGTCGGACAGGTGCAGGATCATCTGGCGGCTGGGGGTGGCGCGGCCGGTTTCGATGAAGCTGAGGTGGCGGGTGGAGGTTTCGGCGCGGCCGGCCAGTTCGAGCTGACTGAGGCGACGGGCGACCCGCCAGTGCCGGAGCAGGTCGCCTGCCGTGTGGGTAGCCATGCGTCGATCGTACGAATCGCGTATGACTGCGGACCATTACCCGCGGGGTAATGACCGTCAGTGCGAGGGGCGGTGGAGGGCGAACTCGGCCAGGGAGATCGGCGGGTGGCCGCCGTATTGCTCGATGGCGGGGGTGATCTCGTAGAGGCCGGTGCCCTCGCCGAGAATGCGGAAGATCTCCCACAGTTTGGTGAGATGTTCGGCGGCGTGGGTGGTGCCGTAGAACTCGAGCGCCCACTGGTACCAGCGGTCGGGGTCGGTGTCACGGTAGGTGCGGCCCAGGGTTTGGGCTGCGGCGCCGATGGTTTGGACGTCGCCGGTGAGCAGCAGCACCGGGTCGGCCTTCACCGTCGGGTCGGCCAGCAGACCGGCGGCCACGCGGGCCACATCGGCGGCGGCGATCAGCGGCAGCTGGGTGTGCGCCGGGCCCATGGGCAGTTTCAGGCTCGAGCCATTGCCGGTGTCGGCGACCAGGGCCAGGTTCTCGTAGAAGACGGCGGCGCGCAGATGGATCGCGCCGATATTGGCCCAATCCAGAATCTGCTCGGCGACCCAGTGCTGGCGCATGCGCGGGGTGAGCGCGTGCGGACCGGCCGCGAGCTGCGAGACCGCGACCACCCGCTCGAGTCCGGCATCGTGGCAGGCGACGGCGAACGCGCCTGCGGCATCGAGTAATCCGTCGATCACCGGATAGGTGAAGTACGCCGAACGGACGCCGTCCACGGCGCTGCGAATGACGGCGATCTCCCGCAGATCGCCGACCACGACCTCCGCGCCCAGGGCCCGCAGCACGGTGGCGCGTTCGTCCTCGGTGTGGATGAGGGCGCGGACGGGAACCCCGCGCCCGAGTAATTGCGCTGTGAGGTGCCGACCGGTGGATCCTTGACGTCCCCCGGCGGCACCGGTGACCAGTACCGGCTCCATCTCCCAACCCTACGGTGTGGCTCTTTGCGCCACAGGGAGTTTCGCCAGGAGTTCTCTCACGCGGGCAGATCTTCGGCCGCCCCGGCGGCCGCCGGGGTCGCCAGATAGGTCAGCGCGCTGGGGTGGCGCGGGTCCAGGACGATGGACTGTTCCTTCAGGCGGCGCGCCACCGCGGGCGTCGCCCAATAGCGCGGCCAGCTGCCGCGCGTGACCGCGACCCGCAGCCGGTGCCCGGCGCGCAGGACGGCCTCGGTCGCGGTGGTGTCGATATCGAGATCGTGTGGGACACCGGGGGTTACGGGCAGCACCGAGTCGGCGGTCAGCGGGTGCTCGGGGGCCACCAGGTGGCCGTCCACGTAGCGGCTGGCGGCCTCGTCGACGGCGCGACGCGTGGAACGCAGTGCGCCGCGGGCGATCACCGAGGAGGTGCCGTCGGGCGCGACATCGCACACGGTGACCGCCCAGAAGGCGTCGGTCCCGGTGGTCACCACGCGCAGGCGCAGGCTGAGCGGACCGGAGATGACCAGGTCCTCGGCCAACGGCGCACCGGTGAAGGTGACCGCGGCGGCCTCGTACCCGCGGTCGTCGATGGACCAGTCGCGGCCGAGCGCAGTGGTCAGGCCCATGTTGATCCAGCTGCTGGTCTGCGATGCCAGCTGGGGACGCTTGCGCGGCAACCGAATTCGACGCTGATGCCGGTCGGGTTCGGCGTGCAGGGAGCCGTCGGCGGCGGCGTGCGCGCCCGCCCCGCTGGGTTGCGCCGACAGGAACTCGCGCCGCACCCGCGCCGCCGGATGCGGATAGCCCGCCCGGCTCACCCAGTCTCCGCCCAGCTGGCGGACGGTGACCGGCCCGTATTCGTCGATACCGTTGTCGATGCCCTTGACCCAGCGATCGAAGAAGGCGCACTGCAATTCGTCGAGCCGCTGCGGATGGTCGGGACTGCCGAAGCCGGTGCCCACCCCGACGTGATAACTGTCCTCCACCACCAGCTGTGCCGCCCCGGCCGGGAGGTCGAGCCGATTGTGCAGGCCGGGAACCGAATGCGCGAAGACGTCGTGCCAGCCGGCCTGGATCCAGGTGGCGGCGGCGATGTTCTCCAGCCGGGGCCGGCGGGCATGCGCGTCCGCGTTGTAGAAGTGCTCGGGGTGCGCGTCGTCGAGGATCGCACCCACCACATCGGGGATCCGGGTCAGCGGGCTGGCCAGCCGGTCCCGCAGATAACGCAGCGCGGCACCGGATTTCAGCAGTCCCGGCACCGACGGCAGCCATTTGCCGCCATTGACCGCCGCCAGCCAGACGGGCGTGAACGTGGACTGCATGCCGCCGGTGAGGATCAGATCCTTGGTGCCGTCCTCGGAGCCGACGATGGCGAAGACGGCCTTGAGCCCCTCGGGCCGGTGCCCGGCGGTGAGCAGTGCGGTGATGGCCAGATAGGAGATGCCGGTCATGGCGAGATCGCCATTGCACCAGGGTTGTTCGCGCACCCAGGCCAGTACCTCCAGATGATCCTGCTGTTCGCGCTCGGACATGACCTGCAGGCGTCCGGTGGAGGTGCCGGTGCCGCGCACGTCCACCGAGACGTGGACGTAGCCGCGTGAGATGAGCGTCCGATTGGCGCGGATCGACTCCAGCAGGCCGCCGCCCAGCGTGCGCAGCATCTCCCGCCCGCCCGCGCGACCGTGCGCGGATGGTTTCACCAGGCGATACACCCACGGACCCGCGGCGGTGACGGCATCGATGAGCGGGTCGGCGCGGGTCAGCAGGGTCTTGTTGTAGGGGGTGATGCTGATGACCGTGGGCAGCGGTTCGGTGATCGCGCGCCCGCGGCGGTCGGCGGGGCGGGTGATGTCCGCGGAGAGAATCGTGCCGTCGCTCAACCGGATTCCGACGCCGCGCCGCACCCGCACTTTCGGGTGGATGACGGGACCGAGCTCGAACCGCGCGTTCGGCGGCAGCGCGGGGCCGGGGGCCGGTAGCGCGGAGGTCAGCGAGACATCGTGTGGATGCGCCATGATCGGCTCCTTTGCCGAAAACAGCCCGCCACCATGCGGGCACTGTTGTCTCAGACGGTAGCGGGCACAGCAGCCGGCTGTCACTAGGTCGGCGAGCCGAATTTCCCGGTCGCCATTGTGCATTCGGACAGCACCCTGAACTGATATCCGGCAGTATTCGAATTGCCGCGAAACAGTGGTTGTACCGATGCGGGACAGCGGTTTTCACGCTCGACCGGTCACCGAACGCGGTCCGGGCGGGAGGACAGCGCGGCCCGGGTGTGGCAGGCTGGCCTGGCATGAAGACCATGCTCATCACGGGGGCCACATCGGGCATCGGTCTGGCCGCCGCGCAGCAGCTGGCCGGGCAGGGGCATCGGCTGGTACTCGTCGGACGCAATCCCGAAAAACTCTCCACCGCAGCCGATCTGGTGCGTGCGGCCGGCGCCGGGGCGGTCGATACGCTGCGCTGCGACATCGGATCGCTCGGCGCGGTCCGCGAACTGGCCAGGACAGTCCAGGCCCATTACGGCAGACTCGATGTCCTGGCCAATAATGCGGGCGGATTCCATGTGCGCCGCACCGAAACCGGCGACGGCATCGAGGCCACCTTCGCGGTGAATCACCTCGGCGGCTTCCTGCTCACCGAACTGCTCATGGACCTGCTGCTGCACAGCTCCCCCGCGCGCATCCTGTTCACCTCGTCCGTCATGCATTTCGGGGCGACCCTCGACACCGAGGACCTGAGCCTGCGGCGCGGCTACAACCCGTCCGCGGCGTACGGGCGCGCCAAACTCGCCAATGTGCTGTATGTGCGCGAACTCTCGCGGCGGCTGGCGGGAACGGGCGTGACCGCCAATGCCTTTCACCCGGGTGTGGTCGCCACCGGCATCTGGGACGCCGCGCCCTGGGTCGTGCGGCCCGCCATGGCGGCGGTCAAGAAGCTGTTCATGATCTCGCCCGAACGCGGCGGCGAGGCGCTCAGCTATCTGGCCTCCGATCCGGATGTGGGTGCGGTGTCGGGATGCTACTTCCAGCGCAATCGGGTGAAAGCGCCCTCGCATGCCGCGCGGGACGACGAGGCCGCGCGGCGGCTGCACCGGGCCTGCGCCGAACTGACCGGCCTGCGGGACTGATTTCCCGCTTCTGGTATCACCGATAGGGTGAAAATCGGATTCTCTCTCCCCCAGCACGGTTCGCAGGCCCGGCAGGGCGCGCAGGTGGCGCGGTTCGCGGCCGAGATCGAGAAGGCGGGAGCGGACAGCCTCTGGGTCGGCGAACGGCTCCTCGCGGCGGTGAATCCGACGATCGGCTATGCGGGCAAGGACACCATTCCGGACGAGTTCAACGCGGTGCTGGATCCGTTCCTGCTGCTCGGGGTGGCCGCGGCGGTCACCGAGCGGGTCCGGCTGGGCACGAATGTGCTTGTCGCGCCGCTGCATCGGCCCGCGCAGCTGGCCCGGTCGCTGACCACCCTGGATGTGATGAGCGGCGGACGGCTGGTACCCGGATTCGGAATCGGCTGGTCACCCGAGGAGTACGAGGCCGCGCAGGTGCCGTTCACGCATCGCGGGGCCCGGCTGGACGAGACCCTCGATGCGCTCGAAGCCATCTGGACCACCGATCCGGCCAGCTACGAAGGCACATTCGTGACTGTGCCCGCGCATCGCAGTGAATTGAAGCCGGTGCAGCGGCCGCGGCCGCCGATCTGGCTGGGCGCGTTCAACCCGGCCGGGCTGGCGCGCATCGGGCAGCGCGGCGACGGATGGCTGCCGGTGGTGCCGGTGCCCGGACCGCCCGGATGGGGCAAGCAGCTGCTGAAGCTGCGGGCCCTGGTCGATCAGGCGGCCGAGGCGGCGGGCCGCGATCCGGGTGCGATCGGGACCATCGTGCGCGTGAACGTGGCCGCGGGCACCGATCCGGCGCTCATCGCCGACACCATCGAACAGGTCGCGGCCGATACCGGTTTCGATGATTTCTTCATCGACCTCATGTACGTGACCGACTCGGTGAACGGCATGTTCGACACCGCCGCCGGGCTGCTCGACCGGCTGCGCTAGCGGCCCGAGGCGCGGGAGAGGTTCCAGCCCTGCCACGGGTCCGGCTCGAGGCCCGCGCGAATCGGCCCGGCGATCTGGGCGCGCTCGCGCTCCGGCAGCCGGTCCACGGCGGGCAGGGCGTCGGCGGACAGCCTGCTCAGATACCTGGTGTCGAGCGCCTTTCCCGCCTCCCATCGGTCGATATTGCGTTCGGCCACAATCTTTTCCGGGTTGAGGACGGCCAGCGCCAGCAGGGTGGCCAGGCCCACGCCGAGCGCGGCCCGCGCCGGCCAGCGCCGATCCAAGCGCATCAGGCTCGCCGCCACCAGCAGGTAGACGAAGCCGATCCACAACTCGAACGCCTCGACCATGAGGCGCAGCACCGTGAAGCCGTACGCCTGCTGGTAGATCCACATGCGGCTCACCGCCGACGCCACGATCACCAGCGACAGCGCGCTCACCAGCCCCAGCGCGATCCGCAACCAGAGCCGTTCGGCCCCGGTCCGTTTGGCCGCGCCCTGCCAGACCAGCCAGATCACGCCCAGCGTCAGCATGCTCACGATCGACAGCTGCCAGAACCCGGTGCGCGCGTACTCCGCGTAGGTCAGCTCGGCCGTGCGCTGCACATACTCGTCACCGCCGAACAGCACCGCCAGCTGCGTCGCCACGAACACCGCGAACACCAGCGTCAGCGCCCCCACCGGCAGCCCCCATTCCAGCCGGGTGAAGCGGCGTGAAATCAACCGCGTCACACCGGATTCCGCGTCCACCGCCACCCGCGGCGGCCCGGCCAGCAGATACAGGGCCCCCGCCGTCCCCAGTCCCGCCGTGGCGAACACCCACACCCACCGCCACAGTGCCGCCACCTCCATTTCCGGCACCACCGCCGCCACCATCCGCGCGAACACCGCGTCCGCCCCGGCCAGCAAGGGCACCACCACCAGCAGCAAGGCGACGGTCACCGCCACCGACCACCACACCCGATGAGACCCCGACGCCCCCCTGCGGCGCTGAGCCCGCTCCAGCCCGCGATACACCCACGGCACCGAAATGGCCGCCGTGAACGGCACGGCCAGCACATCGAAGGCCATCCCGTACACCGACCGACGCCCCACCACGGCCAGCGACCCCGCCACCGCGGCCCCCAGCACGCACAGGGCGAACAACCACGCCGCGGCCCGGAACGCCCCGACACTCAACAGCGCCAACGCCAATCCCGTCCACCACACCCGCTCCCACCACACCACCCGATCACCCGGACCGGCCGGTACGACGGCGGTCTCGGATTCCGGTGCCGCCGCTGCGTTCTCCCCGACCGCAGCCGCGGCATCATCGGGCGCCGCAGTCGCGCGGCGAGCGGCACGATCGACCGTGTACACCGCGATCGCCACCACCACTCCCGCGAGCAGCCACCCGATGCCCGGACGGTCCCGTGGAATCAACACGGCCGCAGCCACTCCGGACACCACGATCGCGGCCGGACCACCGTGCGGAAACGGAATGCGCACCGACCGAGGCGGCCGCACCGGTGCCGGAAGCTGTCCCGGATAGAGCTGCGCCACACCCCGATCAGCCGGTTCGGCAGGCCGCTCCGCCACGGCGACACCGGACGCAACCGGGGCGGCGGATTCGGGCGAGTCGCCGGGATCGACGGGTGGGTTGTCGGAATTGTCTGGCGGGGTGGGGTTTTCGGGCATGTGAACCTCCTGTGGGTAGGCGGGACCGTCCCGGGAGCGGACGGTACTCCGGGATCGATTGGGGAACGCTGGAATCAGATGGGCAGGGTGATGCGGATACGGGAACCAGGGTCGGCGACCGCGACGGTGCCGCCGTGCAACTCGATGATCCAGCGGGCGATGGCCAGGCCGAGGCCGGTGCCACCACTGGTTTGACGGCCGCCACGGGTGAAACGTTCGAAGATGCGAGCGCGGTCCGCGGGTGGAATACCGGGCCCCTCGTCCTGCACGTCGATGACGACTTCGGAGCGGAGGGTGCAGGCCGCTATGCGGACCTCGCCGTGGGCGGGACCGTGGCGGGTGGCATTGTCCAGGAGGTTCAGCAGGACCTGGTGCAGGCGGGCACGGTCGGCGTGCACGATGAGGGCCGGGTCGGGGAGATCGATCGTGAAGCGCACGGGGCGGTCGATGGCGGCGGCCATGACTTCGGCTTCGGCGACAACCTCTTTCAACAGGGGTTCCAGAGTCATGTGCTCGCGCTCGAGGCGGACCGCGCCCGCCTCGATGCTGGACAGGGCCAGCAGTTCGGACACCAGGGCGCTGAGCCGCTCGGTCTGGGCCAGGGCGGTGCGCAGGGTGGCCGGGTCGGGTTCGGACACGCCGTCGACCAGATTCTCCAGCACCGCACCCAAAGCGGTGATGGGCGTGCGCAATTCGTGCGACACATTGGCGATGAACTCGCGGCGCTGCTGATCGGCCGCGCCCAGGTCGGCGGCCATCTGATTGAACGCCTCGGCCAGCTGCCCGACCTCGTCGCGGGAGGTGGCGCGCACGCGGTGCGAATAGTCGCCCTGGGCCATGCGTTTGGCGGCGGCGGTCATCTCCCGCAGCGGCCGGGTCATGCCGTGCGCCAGGAACTGCGAGGTCACCAGGGCGATGAAGGTGGCCGCCATGGCGGTTCGCGGCGGCAGCCAGCCCACGCGCACCGCGAAGAACCCGAAGGCCACCGCACCCGAACCGACCATGAGGATGGCCAGCTTCAGCTTGATGAACCGCACCCGATCCAGGGGGCGCGGCAGCCACTCCGCGAGCCGATCCGTATACGGCTTCACCGCCGTATGCACGGTGGTCGCAGTGCTGCCCCACCACCCGCGTACCCGCCCGGCCCGCTCCGGCCGCACGGGTTCGCCCGTCATCGCGCCTCCAGCGCGTATCCCACGCCGTGCACGGTGCGAATCAGATCCGCTCCGAGCTTGCGGCGCAACGCCTTCACATGACTGTCGACCGCCCGGGTGCCGGAGGCGTCGGCCCAGCCCCACACCTCGCTGAGCAGGCGCTCCCGCGCGAGCACGGTGCGCGGCCGCTTGGCCAGATGCACGAGCAGATCGAATTCCAAAGGCGTGAGCTGGGTTTCGGCCCCGCCCCGCCACACCCGGCGCTGATCGGTATCGATGCGCAGGTCCCCGACGACCAGGGGCGCCCCCGGCGCGGCGGTGCGCTCGACCCGCCGCAGCAGGGCATGCACCCGCGCGGTCAGCACCCGCATGGAGAACGGCTTGGTCAGATAGTCGTCCGCGCCCACACCGAGGCCCACCAGCATGTCGGTCTCATCGGTGCGCGCGGTGAGCATGAGCACCGGCAGCGGCCGCCGGGCCTGAATCCTGCGGCACACCTCGAGCCCGTCGAAACCGGGCAGCATCACATCGAGCACCACCAGATCCGGGTCCAGGGATTCCGCGGCGGCCACGGCGGCCGGGCCGTCGTGCGCCAGGTCCACGTCGAACCCTTCGGCACGCAGCCGGGCCGCGATGGATTCGGCGATGGTGGGCTCGTCCTCCACCACGAGGATCCGCCGTCCGGTGCGCTGCTGGTTCGACTCCATGCAGCTGACCCTATGAGGTCGGAGTGGAGATCATTCGCACCGCTTGTGAAGATCCTGTGGAGGGCTCCCTTTTTCCCAGGCGCTCCGCCCCCGGACCCCCGAGAATCGGGGGCGCTGCCCCCGGCCCCCGTTACGGGGCGTGCGTTTGTCGAACCGATGTTCGCGGACACAGGGGGTTGCCTGGAAGGCGCCGTGATCGAGCCCGCCCGGCGCGCAGGCGACAAACAGCCCGCCGTAACATGTTCGGGTGCGCTCACCGACGGATCACACCGCGCGCCTGCGCGGCGCTGCCGTCGGCGTGGGTTCGGGGGCGGTCGCGATCTTCGCGCACGGACTCGGCGGCGGCAATCCCGCGCCCGACGGTTCGGCGCTCGCCCTGCTCGTCGTGGCCTGCGGTCTGATCGGCGTCCTGGTCGCCTCCTTCCGGCCGCGCTACGGGCCGCTGTCGACCATGGGCATGCTGGCCGCCGGCCAGACCATCGGCCACACGGCGCTGTCCATGTCGCCGGAGCATCACCATCACACGACTTCCGCGGCCATGCTGGCCGCGCACCTGGTGGCCATCCCGGTCGGCGCGCTGCTCATTCGCGCCGCCGAAGCCGGGTTGCGACGCGCCATCACCAGCGTCCGCCGCTTCATTCTGACGCTGGACCTGGCGCCCCTGCCGGGTGTCCACCCCGCGCGCCGAGCCCACACCGGGGATCGCGCACCCCTGCGCCGACTCCTCCTCAGCTCCGGAATAGGCCGTCGCGGGCCACCTTTCGCGCCCGCCACGTTCTCTCACCTCGTACCGGCGTAGCCCTCCGCAGCCGAACAGACCGCCGCCACGACACCGCCGGCCTCTTCTGGCCGAGCGGCGCGACCGTGTTTCCGCACGCGCCCGGTGCGAGGAACTCACCTGCCTCATCCGATGATCGGAGTCTGTCGTGTCCCCATCCGTCCGCACCCGTGCGTTCACCCCGAAGGTCCGCCGTTTCGGCGCGGCCGCGGCCATCGCGTCGCTGGCCGTCTTCCCGGTGGCCTGTTCCTCCTCGAATTCGCCCGCCGCCCCGGCGAATGCGGCCGCCGCCGTCACCATGAAGGATCAGTGGATCAAGGCCGCCGACAGCGGCATGTCCGCCGCCTTCGGCGTCTTCGAGAATTCGAGCGACCAGCCCGTCAATCTGGTGGCCGCCACCAGCCCGGTCTCGGCGACCGTGGAAATCCACGAGGTCACCGCCGATGCCGCCGGCAACAAGTCCATGCATCCCAAGGAGGGTGGCCTCGTCATTCCCGCGCACGGGTCGGCCACGCTGCGCCCGGGGGCCGATCACCTCATGTTCATGGGGTTGAAGGAGCCGCTGCGCACCGGCGCGGAAACGCCCATCACCCTGACCTTCGCGGACGGTTCCACCACCACCGTCACCGCGCAGGTGCGCGACTTCGCGGGCGGCAACGAGAACTACGGCGCGACCGAGAATCCCGCCCACGGTGGCTGATCAGGCTCAGCCGCACCCCGCCCGGCTGTCCCGGCGGCGACTGCTCGGTGGCGGCGCGGCCGCGGCCGGTGTCGCCGGGGCGGCCGGAATCGGCTGGGGCGCGGCCACTCTCACCCACCGCGAACACGACCGCGACAGCGGGCTCGACACGGTGCCGTTCTACGGGCGGCATCAGGGCGGGATCGATACCGAGCCGCAAGGTCATGTGGCCTTCGTCGGATTCGATCTGGCGCCGGGCTCGGATCGCGACGATGTGATCGGCCTGCTCAAGATCTGGACCGATGACGCCGCCCGCCTCACCCAGGGCAGGCCCGCGCTCGCCGACACCGAGAAGGAGCTGGCCATGCGGCCGGCCCGGCTCACCGTGACGGTCGGGTTCGGGCCGGACCTGTTCGCCAAGGCGGGCATGAATCATGCCCGGCCGCACTGGCTCAAACAGTTGCCGCCGTTCGCCATCGACCGCCTGGACCAGGCGTACACCGGCGGCGACCTGCTGCTACAGGTGTGCGCCGACGAGGCCACCACGGTCTCGCACGCGGTGCGGGTGCTGTCCAAGCATGTGAAATCGCTGGTATCGGTGCGGTGGGTGCAGCGCGGATTCCGCAATGCGCCCAAGGGCCGGACCATGCGCAATCTCATGGGCCAGGTGGACGGGACGGTCAATATCGCGCCGGGCACAAGCGATTTCGATCGCCTCGTCTGGGACGACGGCGCCGGGCGGCGGTGGATGGCGGGCGGCACCTCCCTGGTGCTGCGGCGCATCGCCATCGCCATGGACACCTGGGACGAACTCGACGATGACGCGCGTGCACTCACCGTCGGCCGCCGCGTGTCCGACGGCGCACCCCTCACCGGCACAAAGGAATTCGACGATCCGGATTTCGCGGCCGTCGATCAGTACGGGATTCCGGTGATCCCGCCGTCGTCGCATATCGCTCGCGCGCATCACACCACCGACACCGAGCGGTTCCTGCGTCGCGGATACAACTACGACGACCCGCCGGCCCCTGGCTCGGTGTCGAACTCGGGGTTGCTGTTCGCGGCGTATCAGCGGGATGTCGATGCGCAGTATCTGCCGGTGCAGCAGCGACTGGCGGAATTCGATGCGCTCAATCAGTGGACGACACCGGTCGGTTCGGCTGTTTTCGCGATTCCACCGGGTGTTCCACAACCCGGCCGATATCTCGGACAGCAGCTGTTCGAGGAGCCCATGAGCTGACCTCGTGGACCGGCCGGACCGCCCACCTCGGCGATCCGGCCGGTCCGTAGGGTTTTCGGTCATGACCGTCTTGCGCTCGATCATCCTGTTCGGACTGGCCGCCGTCGCCGAGATCGGCGGCGCGTGGCTGATCTGGCAGGGGGTGCGCGAGCAGCGCGGGTGGGCGTGGATGGGCGCAGGCGTGGCCGCGCTCGGGCTCTACGGGTTCGTGGCGACGCTGCAGCCGGACGCCAACTTCGGCCGCATCCTCGCGGCGTACGGCGGAGTGTTCGTGGCCGGGTCGCTGATCTGGGGCATGGCGATGGACGGATTCCGGCCCGACCGCTGGGATGTGCTCGGCGCACTGGTCTGCCTGGCGGGCGTCGGGCTCATCATGTACGCGCCTCGTTCAACGTGAAACCAACTGTGACCAGCGTGCATTCATGCATCGCGTGCAAGTTTGCACATTCGCGGGCGAGGCGGAATCGGGCTGAAATATTCAGTGCGCCAGGCGATTACGACTCATTCTCGAGCAGAGTATCGATGATGGCGCGCGCGGTCGGGATGGCGGTCTCGTCGCCCAGACGCGCCGCGGTGTTCGCGCTCGCCACCAGGGCATCGAGCTGGAAGGCGAGGGCGTGCGGGTCGCGGCCCACAAGATGCCCTTGCTCCTGCGCGCGCCGAATCTCCTTCTCCAGCAACGCGAACCACTCCTCGCGATCCGCGGCCAGGGCGTCGCGCACCGGCCCCGGACGGCTGTCGAACTCGGCGAGTCCGGCCACGCGGAAGCAGCCGCCCGGCATGACCGGTTCGGCGATGTAGTCGAGCCAGTTGCCGACCAGCGCACGCAGTCGCGGCATCCCCCGGGCGGCTTCGAAGGCCGGGCGCGCGACATGGTCGATGAACACCTCACGCGCCGACTGCACGGCGGCCAGCTGCAAATTCTCCTTGGTGCCGAACAGCGTCGCGACACCACTCTTGCTCACCCCCAGATCCGTCGCGAGCTTGCCGAGACTCAACCCGGTGAGCCCCTCCGCCGAGGCGACGAAGGCGGCGTGCCGGGCGATGCTCGCCCGCGCCCGCGCCCCCTTCAGCAGGCGCTGATCGGAAATCTGCTCTTCAGAGGACTGCACGGACTCGGCCACCTCTCCATCTTGGCACCAACCCTTGCATAAACGCACGATCGGTCGTACTTTTCAACAATACGAACGATCGTACGTACAGTTTCCTTCCCGTGCAGCCCTTCGCTCGAAAGCCAGCAATGACCGAGATCTCCGCGCAGCAAACCCCCGCGCCCTCCCCCACCCCACCCGATCCCCACCCCGGCGGCGATGCGCACGCTGGCATCGCACACAGCGGCGCGAATAGCTCTGCGCCGCAATCCCTCTCGACCGAACAATCCGCGGCGGCGACCGATGCGGCCGCTTCCCGGGCGGCGCGGCGTGCGCTGCTCGTGGCGTGCGGCGCGGCATTCGTTGCCTTCCTGGATCTTTCGGTGGTGAACATCGCCTTTCCCGCCATCACGCGGGACTTCCCGGGCGCCGCGCCGACCGCGCTCACCTGGGTGGTCAGCGGGTACGCGGTGGCGTTCGCGGCGCTGCTGACACCGGCCGGGCAGTTGGCCGACGCGCTCGGGCGCGGACGCGTATTCCTTGCGGCGCTGGCCGGATTCGCGCTGACCTCGCTGCTGTGCGCGGTCGCTCCGGGGGCGGAGTGGCTCATTGCCGGGCGCTTCCTGCAGGGCGCGACGGCCGCCTTCCTGATTCCGGCGGGCCTCGGCCTCGTGCTGAGCGTCACCCCGCCCGCGCGCATCGGCGTGGCCATGGCCGCCTGGACGGCAGCGGGTGGCTTCGCCGCGACCATCGGTCCCGCCATCGGTGGCGCGTTGGTCGAATGGTTCGGCTGGCGTTCGGTTTTCGTGATCAATCTGCCCATCGCGGCGCTGCTCATCATGCTCGGGCTGCGGCTCGCGGCCGGTGCGGAGCGGCCCGGCGCTGGTCTGCCCGATCCGGTCGGCACTGTCGCGACCGCGCTCGGCATCGGCGCGGTGGTCGCGGCCGTGACCGAGGGCCAGCGGTGGGGCTGGGGCGATTGGCGCACGCTCGTTTGCGGGCTCGGTGGACTGGCGCTGCTGGCCGTCGCACTGTGGCGTTCGCGGCGGCATCCGCGTCCGGCCATCGCGGTCGGGCTGTGGCGCAGCCACCGCTATGCCCTGGTCAATGCCACATCCTTCGTGTTCGGCGCGACCATGTTCGCCTGGCTGCTGGCCGGGCCACTGTGGCTGGATCGGGTGTGGCAGTACTCGGTGCTGGAGTCGGCGGGCGCCATGACCTTCGGCGCGATCGCCTCCATGGTGACCGCGGTCCTGGCCGGCCGCGCGCCCGACGCCTGGCAGCGGTGGCTGGGCGTGCTCGGCGCACTCATGTTCGCCGCGGCGACCCTGTTCATGAGCACCGATACCTGGAACACGACACCCGCCCTGTGGTCGGCCTGGCTGCCGGCGGGCCTGCTGGGCGGCGGCGGAATCGGCATCATCGTCACCGTGCTGGGCACCACCGCCGCGAAATCGCTTCCCCCGCAACGATTCGCTGCCGGAGTGGGCATGAACCTCACCTCCCGGCAGTCCGGTGGCGCACTCGGCGTGGCCATTCTCGCCGCCGTCTTCGCCGCCCATCCCACCGACGGGCTGACCGCCTTCCACACCCTGTTCGCGATCTGTGCGGCCATCGCGGTCGCCGCGGCCGTACTCGCGGCCGTTCCCGCCCGAGCCGAGGAGAACCTGTGACCATCAACGACATCGACACCCATCACGAGATCGCCGACGCCACCCGCACCGAAGCGAACGATTCACTCGTACTTCAGGATTCGGAGGCCGCCACCCTGCTGCGCGCGGCACCCTGGCGTCGATTCGCGGTGATCGGCGACTCCACCGCCGCCGGCGTCGGTGATCCCACACCGGGATACGAGACCGTGTCGTGGAACAACCGGCTGGGCCGCTGGCTGCTGGCCGCGCATCCGAATGCCGAGTACCACACCACCGGCCGCATGGGCGCGACCATCACCGAGGTGGCCGCCGAGCAGCTCGCCGACCTCCATCGCTTCCACCCGGACCTGGTGCACGTCACCTGCGGCGGCAATGACCTGTTCCGACGGGATGTCGATCTCGGCCAGGTCGAACGCGATCTCGACGAGCTGTGCACGGCCGCCACCGCCACCGGCGCCCGGCTTTCCATGTTCACCCTCGCCGATGCCGCCACGGGCCCACTGGTGTCGATGCGCCCGCGCCTGGCCGCCTTCGCCGATATCGTGCGCCGGGTCGCCGCCCGGCACGACGCCATCCTCACCGAATTCTGGTCCCACGAGGCCCGGCTGCGCCCGGACTGGCTCAGCAGCGACTTCATTCACCTCAGCATGTCCGGGCACGCCGTGGTCGCCTCTGAGATGGCGAAATCCCTTGCCCACCACGCCAACCCCGAGACACCGCAGCCGGAGTTCCGCAGCGGACACTGATCGCGAATGCGAAACGCGCCGCACCTGTCCTCAGGTGCGGCGCGCTGTATGTACGGAGAAACTCAGTTCCAGAGCGCGGCCACGAGCACGTTGACGATGGCCAGCCCGCCCGCCGCGTGTGTCATCCACGGCACCGCCTTGCCGCGCTTGGCGTCGGCGCGCCCCATTTCGGCGAAGGCGGCGACCGCGACGGCGATCACGAGTTTCACGGCCAGCTTCGTCGTGTTCGGGTCCTTGTCGAGCGAATCGATCGCCGACGCCATACCCGCCAGGATGAGCCCGGTGAGCAGCTGCATGCGCGCGCCCCACACCATGAGTTCCGACACTCGCGGCTGGGATGCGGCATAGCCGCCCACGACCGCCGCCATACCGAGCAGATGCGCCACGACCACGAGGTTGTAGACGAAGTCCATAGCGCACACGGTAGTGGATCGACCAGCCACAACGACAGTCGGTAGTACCGAACAACGCTGCTGCCCGGTTCGTCCCTGGTTTTGCGGGCTCATATCTCGGGTAGTCCAGCTCAAGGGTCCTCCTCGTTGTCCGTGGAGGATCACGCCGTTATGGGCAGTGTTACCGGCTAGGAGAACTCAGGTGGCGGTTGTACTCGTGCTGCGTGCACGCGGACTGGGTGATCTGCTCACCGCGGTCCCCGCACTGCGCGCGTTGCGCCGGGCCAGGCCCGGCGATCACATCGCGCTGGCAGCACCCCACCGCCTGAAACCCATTGTCGATCTGATCGCCTCGGTCGACGAAATGCTGCCCACGGTCGATCCGGCGCCCATGCGCTGGGACGGCGAAGCCCCCGCCCTCGCGGTGAACCTGGACGGCGCTCGCGCGGATTCCCTTGTGCAACTGGCCAAGACGAATCCGGCCCGGATTCTCAGCTACCGTCACCCTGCCTTCCCGGAGTTGGCAGGGCCGGAGTGGGAGCCCGAGATGCACGATGTGGACCGCTGGTGTCACCTGCTCGAATTCGATGGCATCGCCGCCGACCGCCGCAATCTCGGCCTGGTGCCGCCGGTCGCCACCACCAGCCATCGCGACTGCGTGGTCGTGCACGTGGGCGCGGGCTCGCCCGCGCGGCGCTGGCCGCCGGACCGGTTCGCCGCCGTCGTGCGGCACCTGCTGGTGCAGGGGCGTGAAGTGGTACTGACGGGCGATGAGAGCGAACGCGATCTGGCCACGGGTGTGGCCACCCGGGCCGGGCTGTCGCCGAGCCGGGTGCTGGCCGGGGAGCAGAACCTCATCGAGCTGGCCGCCACGGTCGCCGAGGCCGCGCTGGTCGTGTCCGGGGATACCGGAGTCGCCCATCTCGCAACGGCTTTCGGCACCCGCACGGTGCTCATGTTCGGTCCGACCCCGCCCAGTCGCAGCGGGCCGCCGCCGCACCTGCTGGGCCGGCATGCGGTGCTGTGGGCCGGGCAGACCGGTGAGCACGATGGCCTGACGGTCGACGCGGGGCTGCTACGGATCGGGGTGCCCGAGGTGATCAATGCCGTAGACAAGCAGTTGCGGAAGCGGCCGTGGCCGGGGACGGGTATGGATCGGCGGGGGCAGCAGGCGTACCGGCGCGTGGGCTGAGTCCTTATATCTCTTCTGTGCGTGCGTTCGACAGGGCCGCGGAATAAGCCGCGATGGCACTGGGCCAGAACTGTTCGAGGTAGTCGCGGGCATCGGCCAGGCCGCGCGGGTCCAGGGAGTACAGCCGCTTGTTTCCGGCGGGCCGCATCATCACCAGGCGCGCCTCGCGCAGCACCTTCAGGTGCTGCGAGATTGCTGAACTACTGACGCCGAGTGCGGCGGCCAGGTCGCCGACCGACCTGGGCCCCTGCGGGAGGGCTTCGAAAACCGCGCGTCGAGTGGGATCGGCGAGCGCGCTCAGCACTCTGACTCCGTTAGCGATCACTTATATAGATTGCTCGCCAACCATCCGGTCGGTCAATACACGCCAATCCGGCATTCCCCAATGTCATTGCGAAACTACACTCGTGTCGTTACCAAGTCGTGACATATCAACAGGGCTTTTACTAAACCGTGACGGTGGTCACAGAGTTTCAGAACCGCGACGTACCCCCCATACATTCGATGCATGCCCGTAACCGTTCCGTTATCTCGAAGCCGCGCAGCCCGCCGGTACCGGACGGCCGCAACTCGTGCAGTGGCCGTTACCGCCGTCGTCGGAGCCTCGCTGAGCGTGCTCGCGGCCGCCGACCAGGACGCCGCGGGTGTCTCCAATGGCCAACTCCCGGCAACCGCCGTGGTGAACGACCTGAAGTTCACCGCCTTCACCCCCGTGGAAGCCCAGCTCCCGCAGTTCGTGCCGCCGGAGGTCTCCGACTTCCTGCGCACCCTCGGCATCGAGCAGGCCCGCCCCAAGACCGTCCGCCCGGTGGCCGGTCCGCTCACCTCCGGCTTCGGCCAGCGCTGGGGCGCCATGCACGCCGGCATCGACTTCGGCGACGGCTTCGGCGCGCCGATCAAGGCCGTCACCGACGGTACCGTCATCGAGGCGGGCCCGGCGTCGGGCTTCGGCCTGTGGGTGCGCGTGCAGCAGGACGACGGCACCATCGGCGTCTACGGCCACATGCAGGACATCCTGGTCCAGGTGGGCCAGCAGCTGCGCGCGGGCGACACCATCGCCACCGTCGGCAGCCGCGGCTACTCCACCGGCCCGCACCTGCACTACGAGGTGCACACCGCGCCCGGCCAGCAGATCGACCCCATTCCGTGGCTCGCCGCCCGTGGCATGGATGTGGGCGCCGCCGTCGAGTGATCGATCCATCACCAATCTGATTCAGCACCGGTCTGATTCATCCGCCGTCTGCTCCGGGAACCGATGAGGGGTTCTCGGGGCAGCGGTGTATCCGGGGCCGGAAACGCCTACCGCGGTGCGGGATCCGGCCGCACCCCCTACCGCGGTACTACGTGTGAACCGCACCGCCGGGGGACGTGTGCCGCGGATCGGCGATCGTAGCGTCGCTTTCATGACCACCGCGTCCTATCTCCCCGCCGCCGGGCGGCTGCACCGGCCGCTGCTCGTGACCGCGATCCTCATGGCCGTGCTGGCCGTGTTCTGTTCGGCGGCAATGGCATTCGACGATCGGATGCTGCTGAACGAATCGGTGTGGCTGAAGCCGATGAAGTTCGCCATCGCCTTCACGCTCTACGCCGGGACGCTGTCGTGGCTGCTGTCGTTCCCGCATAAGGGCAAACGGCTCACCTGGTGGATGGGAATGATCTTCTCGCTGACCGCCATCGTGGATGTCGGGTTCATCGTGGTGCAGGCGGCGCGGGGCACGTTCAGCCACTTCAATGATCAGGACGATGCGGTCAATACCATCGGGCAGCAGATCTTCCAGTCCGGTGTGCCCGGCTTGTTCGTGGCGAATCTGGTCATCGCACTGGTGCTTTCGTGGCAGCGGATCACCGATCGGCCGACGTCTCGGGCCATTCACGCCGGGCTCGGGATCGCGGTGGCGGGCATGGTGCTCGGATACTTCATGGGCTTCACCGGTAAGCAGCAGGTGACCGACGCGTACGGCAGGCCGGTCGAACTGGTGGCCGGGCATACGGTCGTCGAGGGTCGGCCCGCGGTGCGCGATGGCGTGGACGGCATGCCGGTGACGCACTGGAGCGCCCATGGCGGCGATCTGCGGATCGCGCACTTCCTCGGACTGCACGGCATCCAGTTCCTGATCCTGGCCGCCGTCGCGCTGGCCTGGTTCGCGCCCCGGGTGCCGTGGCTGCGCGCCGAGCGCGCCCGCGCCGATCTGATCTGGGTGCTCGCCCTCGGTTACAGCGGACTGCTGGCCATCACGTTCTGGCAGGCGCTGCGCGGGCAGGCCGTCACCGCACCGGATGCCGTCACGGTGTGGGCGCTCGCGGCGGTGTGCGGGTTCGTGGCCGCCGGGTGCGGGCTCGTGTACGCGGTGCGGGGTCGCGCCGCCCTCGTCCCGAGCCTCGCCGATGCGCGACACACCGATGCCGCGCAGGCCGACACGCAGGCCGAATTCAGCGCAGCCGCTCCGCGTCCCGGGTCAGCTTCACCAATGTCGCGGTGAGTTCGGTCAATTCGATGGCGTCGGCGCCCTCGGCGACGGCGGTGGCGACGTCCTCGGCCGCGCAGCGGGCCGCGAACCAGCGATCGGACAGGTCAGCGACCTCCTGGGCGCTGAGCACGATGGCGTCCTCGGGAATACCGGTGCCCTTCACGCTGTTTCGATGTTCGTACGCGCGCTGGCGACAGGATTGCCGGCAGTACCGCCGACGGCGTCCGATCTCGGATTCGGCGATCTCCCTTCCACACCAGGAGCACGAGGACAGGCGGCGCTGCATGGTCCGGAACCTTAGTGGTTCCGCTCGCCGACCGGGCGGAAGGGCACGCCGGGCGAATGGGTTGCCGCCGAAAGCGTAGAATGGCCAGGTTCTCCCCACGGGAACCGAAGCGTGCGCATGTGCGTTGGCATGCATGCGTACAGACTCAGAAGAACGTTGCCGACAGGCGAGAAGGGACCGCACTCATGGCAGATCGCGTACTCCGGGGCTCTCGGCTCGGAGCGGTGAGCTACGAGACCGACCGCGACCACGACCTGGCGCCGCGTCGGGTGGCGCGGTACCGGACCGACAATGGCGAGGAATTCGATGTTCCCTTCGCCGACGACGCCGAAATCCCGCCCACGTGGCTGTGCCGCAACGGCCAGGAGGGCGTGCTGATCGAGGGCACCACCCAGGAGCCCAAGAAGGTCAAGCCGCCGCGCACGCACTGGGACATGCTGCTGGAGCGCCGCAGCAAGGAGGAGCTGGAAGAGCTCCTGCAGGAGCGCATGGAGCTGCTCAAGAACCGCCGGCGCGCCTGACGGATGCTTGACGGGCGAGGCCCCCGCACTTCGGTGCGGGGGCCTCGTTCGTTGTCGGGTGCGGGTCAGTCGCGGGGGCGGACCTCGAGGGTTTGCATCGAGCGGCCGAGCGCGCCCTGTTCGTCGAACAGGGTGGTGGAGCACAGGCCGATGCCGTCGGGGCCGATGGAGGTCTGCACGTCCAGGCCGATCCATTCGCCTTCCGGGGCGCGGAACAGGTCGACGGTGAGGTCGGTGTTGAGGAAGGTCCAGTGGGCCGGATCGAGCTGGGCGCCAACACCGTTCGCGATGTCCACGACGGCGAGGGCGCGCACGAGCGGGGTCATCGGCTCGTCGTCGACCACGGTGGTGAGCGAGCGCACCCACACGCGGCGGCCGGGTCCGTCGATGGCGCGCAGGTCCACGGTCCGCACATAGCCGACATCCCAGCCGGAGGGGATGCCCGAGTCGAAACCGGAGGTCTCGGCGACCGGGGGCAGCGGCTGGTCCTGGGTGAGGGCCACGGCCGCGGTGTCGGAGGTGGCGATGCGCCAGGCGCGGGCGGTGGCGACCACGCGGCGGGTGCCGTCCGGTTTCCGGGCCGCGAGTTCGGCGGCGACCATTTCGACGCGTTTGCCGGGGCGTTCGATCCAGGCGCGAACCTCGATCTCGGAGACCGGGATCGGGCCCAGGATCTCCATGGTGAGCCGGCCGATGCGGGTGCCCGCGCGCGGTGCGCAGTGTTCGATGGCGCGGGCCAGCAGGGCCGACGGGGGTGCGCCGTGCTGCATGGTGGGAGCCCAGACGCTCACGGTGGACTCGGTGGCCAGGTAACGGTCGAAGCCGTCTGCTGTGGGTTCGAGGGAGACGAAATACGGCGGTATGCCTATGCCCTCGGCCGTGATGGCATTGTCGGCTTGGGCTTTCTCACGCACTCCGCTCATCGGTCAAAACTATCAACCCGTTCGTTACCCTCAGCATCAGCCCGCGGGACGGTCCAGACGGAACCAGCGGCTGCGCCGGACGCTGCCGTCGCGCCGGACGAGATCGTCCTGCCGCACACCGAGATCCGTCGCCCCGAGTTTGCGGATCGCGGCCGCCGAGCGGCCATTGCGCTCGTCGGTGCGGAATTGGATCCAGTCGGCCCCCCGCGCGAAGATCTCGCGCATCAGCAGGTGTTTGGCGCGGGTGTTCACACCTGTCCCCCACACCGCCGGATCGAACTGTGTGGCACCGATTTCCACCCCACCGGGGGTCGCCGGGTCGTAGAAGATCGAGGTGCCGCCGACCACCCGCTCGCGCTGCCTGATGGTGAAGGCCGCGCGTTCGAGCCCAGGCAGCCCGGCCCGCACTCGCGCGTCGAATTCTGCTGCGTCGCGCGGGATCTCACGGGGGATGTGCTCCCAGGCGCGGTCATCGCGCAAGGCTTCGAACAGTTCTTCCGCATCGGCGCAACGGTATTCGCGAAGCGACACCTGCCCGTCGGTCAGCCCGGACGCGGCGATGTCGAAGGGCCAGATCATCGCGCGTACTCCCGTTGTGCGGCTATCGCGCTGCCCATCCAGCGGTGGAGGTAGGCGCGCAGTTGATCCTCGGTGCGGGTGCCCGGGGAGACGAAGAACGAGTGCATGGTGCGCAGGACGTATTCGACGAGTTCCAGTAGGGCGGCGTCGTCGTAGCCGTGCTGTTCCCAGTCGACGTCGAAGCGCCGGATCATGGACATGCCGAAGGCTTTCGCCTGATCGGAGGTGAGGCTGTCCGGATCGACGCTGGAGTACGAGCGCGACAGCAGGATGCCCAGATGTGGAGTGCGGCGGACTTCGGCGAGGGTGTAGACGACGCCCTCGGTCATGGCTTCGACCGGATCGCCGAGGCCCGCGACGTGGGCGGTCAGGCGGTCGAGGAAGCCGTCGACCGAGGCGATGGCCGCTGCGGCCATGAGGGATTCGGCGCTGGGGAAGTAGCGGTACACGGTCTGCCGGATGACGCCGAGCGCCTCGGCCACATCGGCGATGCTGATCGCCGCGCCGGTCCGGCCGATCAGCTCGACCGCGGTGGCGACGATACGGCCATGCGCCTCTTGATCATTCGCCGGCGGACTGCCGCCCCATCCCCTTCTGCGTGCCACCGGGCGGACGTTATCACAGTGCTTCGCGGGTGCAGGAACGGCAAAACCGGCAAAGTCATCATACATTCAGACGCTTGTGTGTATGGTTGTCGCATCGCGCCGGTGCGCGCGGCTTTTCGATGGAACTACTTGCCGAGTCGAGGTACGCCCTGTGACCAACTTGCAACCCCGAAAGATGGATTTCGGATTCGAGGACGCCGACGTCCCCTTCCTGTGGAACCCGGCGAATCCGGCCTGGTCGAGCATGTCCAACGCCGTGTCGTTCCTGGCCGTCGGCTTCGAGAAGATGATCGTGAAGCTGATCATGCAGCTCAAACCGGCGCTCACCGATCCGGAGGTGGCGGCGGAGGCCATCGCGTTCATGCGGCAGGAGGGCCATCATTCGACCGCGCACCGCGCGCATGTGAAGGCCCTGATCAAGCAGTACCCGGGGCTGCAGAACACCCTCGACGCGGTGATCGGCGAATTCGATCTGCTCACCGAGGCCACCTCGCACGACTACCGGCTGGCCTACACCGCCGACCTCGAAGCCACCTTCACCCCGGTGTTCAAGCTCATGCTCGACAACGAGGACACGCTGTTCCGTCCCGGCGACGACCGGGTGGCCTCCATGTTCATCTGGCATTTCGTCGAGGAGGTCGAGCACCGCAGCTCGGCCATGATCCTCTTCAATTCCCTGGTGGGAGACGAGGTCTACCGCATGCGCATGGCGCCGTCGATCTTCGTGCACGTGCTGAAGGTGATCCGGATCGCGTGTACCGGCTTCAACAACCATGTCCCCCTTGCCGATCGGCAGGTCGACGCGCTGTCCATGTTCGCCCGGCATCGTGCCAAGCAGCGGGTGCTGCAGTACTTCGCGCCGTACCTGACCAAGGGGCCGATGCCGCGCGCGTTCGACGGGCTGCAGCTCAGGGCGCAGCTCACCGCACTCGGCGGCGTCGTGCGCAGCCAAATGCCGCATCATGACCCGGCGCACGAGGATCTGCCCGAGCTGGCCGGGCGCTGGTTCGAGCGCTACGACGCCGGTTACGACTGCACCCGCTGGTACACCGCCGACGCGCGTCCGCAGGAGGTGACCCGATGAGCGATCTGTGTACCACCACCTTCGCCGAACTCGCTACGCGACTGGGCTTTTCGTGCGCGGAAACCGGCGGCCTCGTCGAGTTCCGCAGCCCGGCAGCCCTCGAGAACTGGACCCTGCCGGTACTCGAGTTCATGATCGTGCTCGGCTCGGTGCTGGCGCTGATCTATGCGATCATTCGCCAGCGCAAACACGGCGACCCCACCAACCTGGTGCTCTGGTTCGGCGCGACCGCCTACCTGTTCATCATCGAACCGCCCCTGTACTTCCCCTCGGCCTTCGGCATCTCCGAACACGTCGACACGATGTTCGCGCACAACGTCTTCACGGTCGATTTCCTCTGGGGCCGCCTCCCCCTCTACATCATCGCGATCTACCCCCTGATGGCCACGCTCGCCTTCGAAATCGTCCGCATGCTGGGCATATTCCGCCGCTACGGCGTCTTCCTCGGCGCGGCCTGCGTAGGTTTCGTCCACCACGCCTTCTACGAGACCTTCGACCAGATCGGACCCCAACTCCGCTGGTGGGAATGGTCGGTCACCAACCCCCTGAATCAGCCGATGTTCGATTCGGTCCCGTTCCCCAGCGTCGTGGTTTTCGCAGCCCTGTGGCCGATGTCCCTGGCCTGGTGTGTGCAATTCTTCGTAGGCCGCCACGTCGATTCCGGAACGCATTTCACCGGTCTCCAATTGGTCTGGCGCACAGTGCTCATCGGACTGCTGGCCTCGGTGGGCACCTTCGTCCTCCCCCTGCCCGCCACGCTGTTCGGAATGGGCAGCGACGTCGTCCGCGGATTCCTGTACGGCGCGGAGCTTCTCGCCCTGTCGGTGGTGGCGGCAATACTCCTGGTGCGGCAATGGTCCGCTCTGCGTGCCGGGACCATCCCCCCACCCGGCATCCGCAACCGCCTGGTCCAGGGCTATGCGGCCTTCTACCTGCTGGTGATGGCCCTCCTCTGGGCAACCGCCCTACCCGATTTCTTCGGTGCGACAGACGGAATCACCACCGCAGGCGACCCCATCGGCAACCTCTGGTACACGATCGCCTGCTTCGTCATCGCCACCGCCACCCTCCTCGCCACCGTCACCATCCCGCACGCCACCGATCCCGCACCCGTTGAACCGCTGACAGCCGCCTCCAGCTGAATAGAATCTGCCTTTCTCGCGTGCGACATCGCCGGCACGACAGTGGATTCGGCACCTCGGCCTTGCAGTACTCATGGCTGCGGGCGGCGTCGGACACACGCTGCGATCTGGTCCTGCAGCAGCCCCGAGTGGGTGTTTCGGAAGGTCGTTGTCCGGTGAGCAGATTCGCTGAAGTGATCGTCCTCGCGAGAGGGGCAGAGGAGGTCCGAGAGGGGCAGAGGAGGTCATGGACCCGCTGACCGAACCGGACGATTCCCGCCCGTGGATCAAGTGCTTCGTCCCGATCGACGATGCGATCTTCTCGGGAGCGGGATTCCAGTACGGCTCGAATGAGTGTTACGCCTGGGTAATTCAGTTCTATCGGAACAACTGGGGTGGCCTGCTTTCGTATCTCGAATCGTTGCCATGGCCACGTCCGGAGTCGGTGCAGGTGCTTGTTCGTGATGAGAACGACGATTGCTTCGGCGTGTCCGGATATCTGTACAGGGAAGACCGGCAGAGCAGTGAGACACGGTAGCTCGCACTTCACACCCATCGACAGAAGCGGATACCTCTGGGCCGCAGTCGGTCTCGCTTGCGGCCGAGTCGCGCTTGGCCGGTTCGGTCAGCGCGGGAAGCGGTGTGAGCGTGTGTTCCCTACGAGTTGCGGCCAGAGCGGCCACAGCACCAATTCACCGAAAACACCAGGTCGGCGACGGCCGTCATATGTCAGTCGATTTCAAAGCCAGTAGTCGTCGGACAAGGTGGCCAGGAGCCGCCCGGCTGCGATCGTGATCGCCAGGCCGCGTCGGTTGCCGAGTCCGGCTGTGAAGGCGTCGGCGGGAATCGTGTTGAGCAGCAGGACGAAGTGCAGGGCCCGGGGTGGTTCGTCTTGCGGTTGGTCGTCCGCGTCGAGGCGCAGGTTCACCTGCCATGCCGCTTGGCAGAGCACCTCGACGAACAAGCCCAGATACTCCACCGTCAGCAGGAGATCGGCGTTGTCGATCAGGACCGCGATGTCGCGGCCATCGTGCCAGGGGCCGTGGAGATTCTCGAGGCAGTCAGCCAGAGCATCCCAGTTGTGGCCGAAGTAGCGGGGGAAATGCAGGTCTGTGGCAAACGCGCGGAACAACGCGGCCGGGTCCATCAATTCCCGGGCATCCAGGCGAATTTCGATCCCGTCCTGCGCATGGACCGCGGCGAGTTCACTCGCCACCCACGGGTCGGTGGCGGCGGTCACGACAACCCAGGGTGACCTGTGTTCAACGAGCGTCGGGGCATCCACGGCGAGCATCGTCGCATGGTGCAGACATGTCAGCCACGGCAAGACGCCTTCGGCGGCGACGGCCGGTTCACAGTTCCTCCGACGTCGATCGCCATGCCTGAGTTTCGGGCGGTGTCGGCCCCGGACTGCCGGTGGCTGCTGTTCGAAAAGCACTGAATTCGGTGTGGATTCAGGCGGTCATTGCCCCCCGCCTGTTCATCGTACGGCGATGTTACGTTGCCGGGCATGGATTTACTGTTGCCACATCCTGATGTTCTGTGGGCCAGGGCGGCTTTGCTAGACGTCCTGCTGGCAGTGTTCGCTCGTGAGTGTTTCGAGCCCACAGAAGCCGCGCCCGATATCGGCACCCACGCGATCATCGGAGGCGGCCGTCTCACCAAACAAGACGGGGCAGGTAACTGGTTCGAACTGATCATCTATCCGGATGACCGCGCGGTGCTGTTCGGGTGGGACGAATCCCACGAACTTGACACCGCCTACGACCCGACCGCCGCCGCTCCCACATGGGTGTTGAACACACACCTCGCGACCGCCGATCCACGCGTTGTCGACGGAACACAGATCAGCTTCGTTCGATGGTGGGAGAACGGCGAATGGCACAGCACCCCAACCGATCTCAGCGATGGTCTCGATATGGGGTTGCGGAATCTCGCTGACAAGTCCATCGACGGCGAAATGAAGCAGTTCGCGGACTTCTCCGAGGAGATCTCCATCGACATCGATACCGACGAAGTCTTCGGCGTCATCGTTGACACAAAGCAACTGACGCAGATTCGAGAATTGGCCGATCAACGTCGGCTGACCCGTGACGACCTGGAGTTCCTGGGCGCGGAGCTGGTCGACCCGATCTGCGACTACCTCGAGCAGGCAGGTGTGTTGAGCGGCACCTCCAAGGTCACCGCGCTGCTCCCCTTGGACTAAGCGACGCCGCGAGTATCGTTCTGCATTCGGCATTACGGTGCGTTCTATAGACACGCCCACTGGCCGGACACGCTCGTCGATGACGTCAGAGTTGGCCGATACCACCGGATCTCAGCCTGCTGGCTGATGTTGGGGTTCATCGATAACCGCCGTCGGGATTGACCAGCGTAGCCAGGGGTGGGTTCACCGTAGGCGGGTGCGGAGTACGCCGGTCTGCATTGGGAGGGCGAATATGCCTGTGGCGGTTTCGGGTCTGGTGGAGAGGTAGGTGTGGATGCGGGTGAGGGTGGCTTGGCGTGCGGGTTCTGGCATGACCAGGACGCCTGCGCGGGTTGCCAGGGTGGCGACGAGGGAGGCGGCGGTGCGGGGCTGACTGTGGGGGAACTCCGCCTGTTCCGGGGTGGTGAAGTGGGAGGGGGAGGCTGTGCCGGGGAGGTGGAGGGTAGCGGTTGCCGCGCGCCAGGTGGTGATGGTGTCTCGGGGGCCGATTACTGCGGGGCCGCTGATTCGTTCGAGTTCGGCGACCCATTCGATGCGGGTGTCGAGGACGTTCCACAGGCCGGACAGGGTGCCTCGAGGGGTTAGG
This sequence comes from Nocardia huaxiensis, assembly GCF_013744875.1. Taxonomy (NCBI): domain Bacteria; kingdom Bacillati; phylum Actinomycetota; class Actinomycetes; order Mycobacteriales; family Nocardiaceae; genus Nocardia; species Nocardia huaxiensis. Next base: position 4,716,841 of record NZ_CP059399.1, on the reverse strand, counting down.
ACTCTGGCGATTTCGGGGCCGGCGGTTGCCATGTCGAACCAGTGCAGGGCGTTGCCGGCGACGACGGCGTCTATGGAATCGTTTGGGAGGGGGATGTTTTCGGCGCTGCCGGGGAGAGCACGCACGGTGGGGAGGGTGCGGTGTAGTTCGGTGAGCATTGCGGGGTCTGGTTCGACGGCGATTACGTCGAGGTCGAGGGCGAGGAGGGCGGCGGTGAGTTTGCCTGTGCCGGCCCCCCAGGTCGAGGACTCGGGGGCCGGGGGCCCGTTCGAGGGCCCAGTGGACGGCTGCGGTCGCGTAGGTGGGGCGGTGCTGGGAATAGGCGTGTGCCGCTGCGCCGAAGGATGGTGAATGGCGCAGCGGCACATGGGGTTCCATGAGGACAGCCTAGGGATGCAAGGGTTAGTGGCTGGCTACTTTTCGGTATTGGAGGAGGGCGAGGGGGACTGCTACCGCGAGTATGGCGAGGGAGCAGTAGATGGCGTATTCGACGCAGTGTTCGGCGGGCCAGCCGTCTGCGGGGGTGAAGGTGGGTGGGGCGCCGTTGTCGAAGAGTTTTCGGCCTGCGGCGGAGACCGCGGTGATGGGGTTCCATTCGGCGATGGTGCGCAGGGGGCCGGGGAGGGTTTCGCCGGAGATGAAGGCCGAGGAGATGAAGGTCAGGGGGAAAAGCCAGATCAGGCCGGCACTTTGGGCTACCTCGACGCTGGGGGACATCAGGCCGGTGATGGCTCCTACCCAGGACATGGCGAAGGCGAACAGCAGGATTACTGCGAAGGCCAGGACGGCGTCGGCTATGGAGCCGTTGATGCGCCAGCCGACCACGTAGCCGCAGGCGACCATGACGGCGAGGGCCAGGATATTGACGACCGTGTCGGAGAGGGTGCGGCCCATGAGTACCGCGAGGCGGGACATGGGCAGGGTGCGCATGCGGTCGATGATGCCTTTGTGCAGGTCGTTGGCGAGGCCGACGGTGGTGAAGGCGGCATTGAAAGCGACTGTCTGGGTGAAGATTCCGGCGAGGAGAAATTCGCGGTACTGGCTGCCGCCGAGGGAGGCGCCGAAGATGTAGGCGAAGAGGAAAACGAACATGAGGGGCTGGATGGTGGCGGTGACCAGCAGGGTGGGGACGCGCAGGATGGTGAGCAGGTTGCGGTAGGCGACGATGGCGCTGTCGCGGAAGACCCGGGGCAATACCATCCAGGGTCCGTCGGCTCTGTGTCGGCCGTGGCCGGCCGCGGACTGACCCGCGGTGTTGTCGGCGGTGGCGGTCGTCACGACAGGATCTCCTCTTGCAGTTCGGCGGGCGCGGGTTCGGGGGCCTTGCGTTCGGCGGATTTGCCGGTGAGGGAAAGGAATACGTCGTCGAGGCTGGGGCGGTGCACTTCGGCGTCGACGATGCAGACGCCGGCGTCGTCGAGGCGGCGCAGCGCTTCGACCATGGTGCGGGTGCCGTCGCCGACGACAACGGTGATCTGATCGTGGCCGGCGTCGGTGCCGGGTTCGCCGATGCCGATCTGCGCCAGCACCTGCATGGCGGGCTGCGGATCCTGGCCGGCGGCGAGGGTGACGGTGAGCTTGTCGCCGCCGATGGAGGTCTTCAATTCGTCCGCCGAGCCGCGCGCGATGACGCGGCCGCGGTCGATGACGGTGATGCGGTCGGCCAGCAGGTCGGCCTCTTCCAGGTACTGGGTGGTGAGCAGCACGGTGGTGCCGTCATCCACCAATTCGCCGATGACACGCCACATGTCGAGCCGCCCGCGCGGGTCCAGACCGGTGGTGGGTTCGTCGAGCACCACCACCGGCGGCCGGCACACCAGCGCCCCGGCCAGGTCGAGGCGGCGCGCCATACCACCGGAGTAGGTGCCCGCCCGCCGCCCGGCCGCATGGGTGAGGCCGAGCGCGGACAGCAGCTCTTCGGCACGCTCGGCGGCCTTCTTCGGCGTCATGCCGTAGAGCCGCGCGACCATGCGCAGATTCTCGAAGCCGGACAGGTTGGCGTCGATGGCCGCGTACTGCCCGGACAGTCCGATCCGAGTGCGGGCGCGCGCCGGATTCTTCAGCACATCCACGCCCGCGACTTTCACCGTGCCGGAGCTCGGGCGTAGCAGGGTGGTGACGATGCGCACCGTCGTGGTCTTGCCCGCGCCATTGGGCCCGAGCAATCCCATGACTGTGCCGGAGGGGATTTCGAGGTCGATCCCGTCCAGCACCCGCACTTTCCCGTAGTACTTGACCAGTCCGCCGACCTCCACCGCGAGACTCATCGGGACTCCTTCCCCCTATTCCGGTCACCGCGAGCAGCGATGGCGGCCAAGTGATCTCGCAGTACCGGCCCGATGACCGACAGCGATTCGGGCGTGGTCATGCCCGAGTGGCGGCAGCGCACGAGCTGTTCGTGCACGGTGCCGTTCACGTGTGGCTCCCAGGCCGCCGCGCAGCGGTCGGGGTGCGCGAGGTTGATCTCGTCCTCGGCGGCGGTGAAGAACAGCAGATCACCGTTGAAGCGGCGGGCGCGGAAGCCGTGCGCGAGCATGACGCCATTGCTCATGCCGACATACAGCCGCTGCATGTGCTCGAGGGTGAGCGCGGCGAACGGGCCGGGCCGGTTGCGCAGCAGTTCGGCCGCCTCCTGCAGGTTCATGCGCGGGTCGATCTCGGTGTCGCCGCCGAGCAGGTCGCTGCCGAACTCGCCGACGATATCGGCCACCGACGGCAGTCCGTGCTCGAGCAGTTCGTCCGACAGCTGGAAGCTGTCCATCAACCCGAGCAGTGCGACCTCCTCCCCCGCGTCCTGCAGCTGGCAGGCCATCTCGTAGGCGATGAGCCCGCCCAGCGACCAGCCGACGAGCTGGTAGGGGCCGTGCCGTTGCACTGTCTTCAGCTGTGCCACATACGCTCTCGCGGCTTCGACGACGGAGTTGTGGCTCTCCTCTCCGTTCACGTGCGGGGCCTGCAGGCCGTACACGGGCTGTTCGTGCGGCAGTTGCGAGAGCAGTCCGGCGAAGCACCATGCCAGGCCGATGGCCGGGTGCACGCAGAACAGCGGCGGCAGCGTCGATTCCGGCGCCGAGCGCAGCGGAATGATCGGCCCGAGCGCGGCGGCCAGCGCCGCACCCGCATCACCCTTGGCATCGGCGAGTCGTCTCGCGATGGCGGCCGGGGTGGAGTCGCCGAACATGGCCTGCACCGGCAGGTCGATGCCGCCGGCCCGCAGCTGCGCCACCACCTTGGTGGCGAGCAGCGAGTTGCCGCCGAGTTCGAAGAACCCGTCGTCCGCGCCGACCTGTTCGACCCCGAGCACATCCGCGAAGGCCGTGCACAGCGCCTCCTCGACCGGGGTGGACGGCGGACGGTAGCCCTCGCGGGCCGCGAACACCGGTTCCGGCAGGGCTTTCCGATCGAGCTTGCCGACCGGCGAGAGCGGCACGTGGTCGAGCAGCATGATCGATTGCGGCACCATGTAATTGGGCACCAGCTCGGCCACGTGCGCGGTCAGCTCCGCCGTGGTCGGCGCGGTACCGTTGCGCGGCTTGACATAGGACACCAGCGCGGTGGTCCCGGCGCTCGTGCGATGCCCGATGGTGGTGGCGAATTCCACCGCCGCGTGCCGGGACAGCGCCGCGTCGATCTCGCCGAGTTCGATGCGGAAGCCGCGAATCTTGACCTGATGGTCGGTGCGGCCCACGTATTCGAGATCCCGTGCACGCCCGTCCTTTTCGAGCCAGCGCACCAGGTCGCCGGTGCGGTACATGCGGTCGCCGGGCTTGCCATAGGGGTTGGCCACGAACCGCTGCGCGGTGAGCCCGGGACGCCGCAGGTAGCCGCGGGCCAGGGCTGCACCGGCCAGATGCAGTTCGCCGGTGACTCCCGCCGGTGCCGGGTGCAGGCGGCCGTCGAGCACGCTCGCGCCGACACCGCGGATGGGTCCGCCGATGGTGATCTGCCCGCCGGGCGTCATGGGCTGCGAAATCACCGTCACGATGGTGGTTTCGGTGGGCCCGTACACGTTGTAGAGCTTGCGGCCGGGCGCCCAGCGGGTCACCAGGTCCGGCGGCAGCGCCTCGCCGCCGACCAGCACGTGCCGCATGGCGGTGATGCCGGTCGGGTCGACGGTGCCCAGCGCGGAGGTGGTGATGAACGCGTGCGTGATGCCCTCGTCCTGGAACACCTTCCCGAGTTCGTCGCCGCCGACCACTCCGGGCGGGGTGATGACGAGCGTCGCGGCCCCGCCGAGCGCGAACAGGATGTCGAGCATGGCGGCGTCGAAACTCGGTGTGGCGAAATGCAGGATGCGGCAGCCGGGTCCGACGTCGAAACGCTGCGCGGTCTCGGCGGCGAAGTTGGACAGTCCGCCGTGCGTGACGACGACGCCCTTGGGGATGCCGGTGGAGCCGGACGTGTAGATCACGTAGGCCGGGTTCTCCATGCGCAGCGGCACGATGCGCTCGTCGTCGGTGATCGGCGTATCGGCGGTATTGAGCACCCGCCGCCGGAACGACGGCGCGTCCAGCACGGTCCAGTTGGCCCCGTCGGGCATGCGCTCGCGGTACATGGACAGCGTGATGCCCACGGCCGCACCGGAATCCAGCAGCATGTGGCTGATGCGCTGCTCCGGGTAGGTCGGGTCGACGGGTACGAAGGCCGCGCCGGCCTTGGCAATGGCCAGCATGACCGCCACCGATTCTGCCGAACGCGGAATGCCCATGGCGACCAGTGTTTCCGGTCCGACCCCGTAGCTGATGAGCACGCGCGCCAGCCGGTTGGTCCACCGGTCGAGCGCGTCGTAGGAGATCTGGGTCTCCCCCGACCGCACGGCGATGGCCTGCCGGTTGAGGTTGGCGGCGGCCTCGAACACCTCCGGGAAGGTGATGGGCAACCCCGGTTCGGCCCCGCGCACCGGCGCCAGCTCGGCGCATTCGGCGGTGTCGAGCAGTTCCAGATCACCCACGGCCGTGGCCGGATTCGCGGCGGCGGCGCCGAGCAGGCGCACGAACCGCTCGGCCAGGCGCTGTGCGGTGCGCTCGTCGAACAGGTCGGCGGCGTAGTTGACCGCGACGGTGATGCCGTCGGGTTCCCGTGTCGCCGTCCAGGATTCGGTGAGCGTGAACTGCAGATCGAACTTGGCGATCCCGGGATCCGCGTCCTCTCCTTCGATGCGCATCCCGGGAAGCTCGAGCACCCGCAGCGGCTGGTTCTGCACCGACAGCATGACCTGGAACATGGGGTGGTGCGCCTGCGAGCGCACCGGGTTGAGCACCTCGACGAGCCGCTCGAACGGCACGTCGGCGTGCGCGAACGCCTCCAGGTCGGTGTCGCGCACCGCGTGCAGCAGGTCGCCGAAGGCGGCATTGCCGTCGATCCCGGTGCGCAACACCAGGGTTCCCACGAACATGCCGATCATGCGGTCCAGCGCGGGATGTCCGCGCCCGGCGATGGGCGTGCCGACGGTGACATCGTCGGCGGCGGTGAGCCGGTGCAGCAGCGCCACGAGCGCGGCGTGCAGCACCATGAACATGGTGACGCCGTGTTCGGCTGCGAGGACCTGCAATTCGCGATGGGTGAAGGCGTCGAGCTCGCACGCCACGGTGCCGCCGCGATAGCTCGGCACCGGCGGGCGCGGCCGGTCGGCCGGGACGGCCAGCAGCTCCGGGATCCCGTCGAGGGCGCGCCGCCAGTAGTCGAGCTGACCGCTGATGACCGATTCCGGATCGTCCTCGCGGCCCAGCACATCCTGCTGCCACAGCGTGTAATCCGCGTACTGGATGGGCAGTTCGGGCCATTCCGGCTGCTGTCCGCGGCTGTGCGCCCGATAGGCGGCGGCCACATCCGCGGCGAGGGGTTGCAGCGACCAGCCGTCCATGGCGATGTGGTGCACCACCAGGACCAGCATGTGCTCCTCGGCCTCGGCGTCGGTCAGCCGCAGCAGCACCGCGCGCAGCGGAGCCGTTGTGCTGAGGTCGAATCCGGTCGAGGCGAGCCGGCGCACCTCGGTCTCCACCTCGGCGGCGGTGACGGTGCGCAGCGGAATGGTGGCCGCGGCGTCCTCGGGCGGCAGCACGTACTGGTACGGCTCACCGTCGACCTCGGGGAAGACGGTGCGCAGCGTTTCGTGCCGGACCTGGACCGCGTGCAGGGCGGCCCGCAGCGCCTGCACATCCAGGGCGCCGCGCAGTCGCAATGCCACCGGAATGTTGTAGGCCCCGGAGGCTTCCCCGGTGTCGCCGGAGGCGTTGAACTTCTCCAGGAACCACAGTCGCCGCTGTGCCGCCGAGAGCGGAACATGCTGCGGGCGAGTGCGTTTGCGCGGTTCGGGCCGCAGCTCCGCGGTGGCGGTGCCGGCGTCGAGCGACGCGGCCAGACCCGCGACCGTCGGCGCGGCGAATACGGCCCGCACCTCCAGCCGGACTCCGGTCGCCGTCGCCAGTCGCGCCACCAACTGCGTTGCCAGCAGCGAGTTTCCACCGACCTCGAAGAAGCTGTCGTCGGCGCCCAGGGATTCCGCGCCCACCAGATCACCCATGACCTCGGCGACGAGGATCTCGGTATCGGTCTGCGGGTCCCGCGACACGATGGCGGCCACGGCCTGCGGCTGCGGCAGCGCGTCCCGGTCCAGCTTGCCGACGGGCGTGAGCGGAATCCGGTCGAGCACCGTGAAGCTGCTCGGAACCATGTGCGCGGGCAGGTGTTTCGCGCAGTGCTCGCGCAGTTCCTCACTGTCGAGCAGTTCCGAACCCAACGCCGGCGCGGGTGCGGCGGCAATGGCGGCCGCGGCCTCCGGGGTGATGGCGCGGTAGGTCCCGGTGGTTGTCGCCGAGGTGAGCTGCACATAGGACACGATGCGCGGGGTGCCCGCGATCTCGCGAACCTCGGTGTGCGCGAAGCGGATCAGCGAATGCGAGGTGAGCACCGCGTCGATCTCGCCGAGTTCGATGCGGAAGCCGCGCACCTTCACCTGATGGTCGCTGCGGCCCAGGTAGAACAGCTCCCCGGACGCCGTCCACTTGACCACGTCACCGGTGCGGTACATGCGCGAGCCCTCGGGCCCGTACGGGTCGGCCACGAACCGCGCGGCGGTGAGGCCGAGCCGATCGAAATACCCGCGCGCCGAACCCTGTCCGCCGACATACAGCTCGCCCGGCACGCCGACCGGCACCGGCCGCAACCGCTCGTCCAGCACGACCGCTCGGGCACCGCGCACCAGCGTGCCGATGGTGACGGGCTCCCCTACCAGGAGCGGCGCCATGGTGACGACGACGGTGGTCTCGGTGGGCCCGTACCCGTTGAACATCATGCGCCCGGGCGCCCAGCGCGCCACCAGTTCCGGCCCGCACGCCTCGCCGCCGACGGTGACGGCCCGCAGGTGCGGCAGCGCCCAGGTGTCCCGGTCGATGGTGGCCAGCGCGGCCGGGGTCATAAAGGTGTGGCTGATCTGTTCGCTGTCCATGAGCGCGGCCAGTTCGTCGCCGCCGTAGATGTCCGGCGGCACGATGACCATGGTCGCGCCCGAGCCCACCGCCAGCAGCAGATCGAAGATGGCGGCGTCGAAGCTGGGCGAGGAGAAGTGCATGGTGCGCGAATCGCGATCCACGCGCATGCGTTCGCGGACCTCATCGGCGAAATTGGACAGGCCGCCGTGGGTGACCGCCACGCCCTTGGGTTTTCCGGTGGAGCCGGAGGTGTAGATGACATAGGCGAGGTCGGCGGTCCACAGTGTGGTGAGCCGGTCGGCGTCGGTGAGCGGCGCGTCGTCGAGCACCTCGAGTTCGTCGAGGAGTTCGGCGTCGTCGAGCAGCAGCCATTCGATGCTGTGGTCGCCGGCCGCCTGGTGCAGGCGTTCGGAGTATTCGGTCATGCTCACGCCGACCCGCGATCCGGAGTCGACGAGCATGTGCCGCACGCGATCGGCCGGATAGTTCGGGTCGACCGGCACGAACGCCGCCCCGGATTTGGCGACCGCCAGCATGGACAGCACCGATTCCACCGACCGCGACAGCCCCAGCGCCACCCGGTGCCCCGGACCGAGACCGCGCCGGATGAGGGCGCGCGCCAGGCGATTCGAGTACACGTCGGCTTCCAGATAGGTCAGTTCGACCTCGCCGGAGCGCAGGAAGGTGCGGTCGGCATTGAGGTGCGCGGTGGCGGCGAAGTACGCCGCCAGGCTGCACTGCGGTTCCGGCGCGGGACCCCAGGCCGGAGTGAGCAGTTCGCGTTCGGCGTCGGTGCGGGCGTCGATCTCGCGAATACGCACCCGCGGGTCGGCGGTGACCGCGTCGAAGACGCGAATCAGCCGGTCGGCCAGGGTTTCCACCGTCCGCTGCTCGAAAAGTTCGGCGGCGTAGACGAATTCGAACACCCGCTGATCGCCTTCACCGGGCAGCACCCGCAGTTCGAGATCGAATTTCGCGAGCGCGATATCGAGTTCCTCGGCCTGCAGGGCGAGTCCGGGCAGTTGCAGCGCCGGCAGTGCGGTGTCCTGCACGGTCAGCGCGACCTGCAGCAGCGGCCGCATTCCGCCCGCGCCGGAACCGATTTCCTCCACGACGCGTTCGAAGGGCACCTCGGCGTGCGCCATGGCGGCGAGTTCGGTGTCGCGGTCGGCCTGCAGCAGTTCGGCGAAGCTGCGGTCCGGATCCACGTCCGAGCGCAGGATCAGGGTGTTGACGAACATGCCGACGAGCTCGTCCAGGCGGGTGTCGCCGCGCCCGGCGACCGGTGTGCCGATGACGATGTCGCGGCCACCGGTGACCACGCGCAGCAGCACGGCCAGCGCGGAGCGCACCATCATGAACATGCTGACGCCGTGCGCGCGGCCGATCTCGCTGAGCCGGTGCTGCACCTCCTCGGGCACCTCGAAGCGCACGGTCCCGGCCCGCTGGGTCGGTTCGGCCGGGCGGGACCGGTCGTACGGCAGCGGCAGTTCCTCCGGCAGGTCCGCCAGCGCACCCCGCCAGTAGGCGAGCTGGATGGCGGCCGAGCTCTCGGCATCGGCCTCCTGGCCCAGGCATTCGCGCTGCCACAGGCTGAAGTCGGCGTACTGCACCGGAAGCGGTGTCCACGCGGGTGCGACGCCGCCGTGGCGGGCGGTGTAGGCGACCGCCAGATCCCGGGTGAGCGGGCCCAGCGACCAGCCGTCGGCGGCGATGTGGTGCAGCGCGATGCCGAGCAGGTGTCGTCGATTCCCGGTGCGCAGCAGGGTCATTCGCAGCGGGATCTCACGGGTCAGGTCGAAGCCGCGGCGGGCGAGGGACCGCAGTGCGGTGCGCGCGCCGACATCATCGGTTTCGACGGGTTCGAGCACCGGCAGGCAGCGCGCGGTGTCCAGCACCGCCTGATACGCGCCCTGCTCGTCCTCGGGGAAGACCGTCCGCAGGACTTCGTGCCGCTCCACCACATCGGCGAGTGCGGCCCGCAGTGCTTCCACATCCGGATCGCCGTCGATCCGCAGCACGAAAGCAATGTTGTAGGCGCTGGATTCGGGAGAATATCTATTGAGGAACCACAGTCGCTGCTGCGGCAGCGACAGTGGAATGCGTTCCGGACGCGGGGTATGCACCGCCAGCGCCGCCCGCTGCGTCCGGGGCGCTTCCGCCAGCCGCGCCGCCACACCGGCCACGGTGGGCGCTTCGAAGATGGCGCGCACCGGCAGCTCCACCCCGAATTCGGTGTGCAGGGCCGCGGTGAGGCGGGTGGCGAGCAGCGAGTTGCCGCCCACGTCGAAGAAGTTGTCCTCCGCGCCGTGCACCGGGGTGCCGAGCACGGTGCCGAACACCTGCGCGACCTGTTTCTCCAGTTCGGTTTCCGGGGCCCGCGAGGGTGCGGCGGCCACGAAATCCGGTGCGGGCAGCGCCTTCCGGTCGAGCTTGCCGGACGGGGTGACGGGCAGCGCGTCGAGCACGGTGAGCGCCGAGGGCACCATGTAGCCGGGCAGGCGACCGCGCGCGGTGTCGAGCACGGCGGCGGTGTCGAGGTCGCCGTCGGCGGTGAGATAGGCGACCAGGCGCGGGATTCCGCGCTCGTCGTGGTGGACGACGGTGAGCGCGAAGGTCACTCCCGGATGCGACTTGAGCACGTGGTCGATCTCGCGCAGTTCGATGCGGAAGCCGCGGATCTTGATCTGGTCGTCGGCGCGGCCCAGGAAGCGCAGCTGCCCGGTGCCGTCGGCGACCACGAGATCGCCGGTGCGGTACATGCGTTCGCCGCGGCGGCCGTGCGGGTTGGCCGGGAAAGCCTGTGCGGTGAGCGCGAGCCGGCCGAGGTAGCCGCGGGCCAGACCGGGACCCGACAGGTACAGCTCACCCGCGACGCCCGGCGGGACCGGGTGCAGGCGGCCGTCGAGGACGAACAGGCGCATGCCGCGCACGGGCAGGCCGATGGGCACCGGCTGTCCCGCCACCATGGGTCCGGTGGCGGTGGCGGCGACGGTGGCCTCGGACGGGCCGTACATATTGTGCATCCGGCGGGCGGCGAAACCCGCTGGGCGGGAATCGGGATCGGTCCAGACCCGGACGAGATCCTCCGGGCAGGCTTCGCCGCCGACGATGACCGCCTCGAGATCGGGCAGATCATCGGCGGGCACGGTGCCGAGCGCGGCCGGGGTGACGAAGGCATGGGTCACCCGTTCCTCGCGCAGCAGCTGCGCGAGTTCGGCGCCGCCGAAGATGCCGGCGGGCGCGACCACGATGGTGGCCCCGGCCGCGAAGCCGAGCAGCAGCTCGAGCACCGAGGCGTCGAAGCTCGGCGACGAGAAGTGCAGGGTGCGAGCCGAATCCGTGACGCGGAACAGATGCATCTGCTCGTGCGCCAGGGAGGCGAGCCCGGCATTGGTGACCACGACGGCCTTGGGCTTGCCCGTCGACCCCGAGGTGTAGATCAGGTAGGCGGGTCCGGCGGTGCGCAGCGGGTGGTGCCGGTCGGCGTCGGTGAGCGGGGTGGCCGGGAACTGCTCGCATTCGGCGGCCAGTTCCCTGGAGCCGAGCAGCAGCCAGTCCACGTAGCTCTTGCGGTGCCGCCCACGGTTTCCGGGCCAGTTCGGCATATCGGCGCGGCGCTCGGCATTGGTGAGGCCGAGCATGGCCCCCGAGTCGGCGAGCATGTGCGCGATCCGGTCGGCCGGGTAGTCGGGATCGATGGGCACATATGCCGCACCGGTTTTCGCGACCGACCATACGGCCAGCACGGATTCGAGGCTGCGCGGCAGCGCGACGGCCACCACCACCTCGGGTCCGGCGCCGTGCTCGATGAGCACGCGCGCCAGGCGATTCGAGCGTTCGTCGAGTTCCCGGTAGGTGGTGTCGACGCCGAGGTAGCGCACCGCCACCGCGTCCGGCACCCGCTCGGCGGTGTCGGTGAGCAGCCGCGCCAGGGTGGTGGACGGTTCGCCGGGCGAGCCCATGATGGGCACGAGTTTCGCGGTTTCCCGCGCGTCCAGAATGGGGAGGTCCCCGACCGGCACCGACGAGTCGGCGACGGCGGCGGTGAGGATCGCGCCGAAGCGGCGGGCGATGGCCTCGACCGTGGCATGGTCGAAAACGTCGGCCGCATAGCCGAATTCGGCGGTGAGGGGCGCGTCCTCACCGGCCGCGCCGGCCGGTTCGTGCACGGTCAGTTGCAGGTCGAACTTGGCGACGTCCACGGCCATGGGCAGCACGTGCGCGTCCACGCCGGGCAGGTCCAGGGCGAGTTCGGGGCTGCTGTCGTAGGACAGCATGACCTGGAAGAGCGGGTGCCGGGCGGCGGAGCGTTCCGGGTTCACCACCTCCACCAGGCGTTCGAACGGGACGTCGGCATTGGCGAAGGCATTGAGGTCGGTGTCGCGGACCTCGGCGAGCATGCGATCGAAGCCGGCGGCCGGATCGACGCGGGTGCGCAGCACGAGCGTATTGACGAACATGCCGACCAGATCGTCGAGCGCCGGATCGCTGCGGCCCGCGATGGGGGTGCCGATGGCGATATCTGTTGTATTGCACAAACGCGCAAGCAGAGCCGCCAGCGCCGCGTGCAGCACCATGAAGGTGCTGACGCCGCGTTCGGCCGCCAGCGCGGCCAGCGCGCGACGGGTCTCGGCCGGGATCGGGAATTCCACCCGCCCGCCATCGGTGGACCGCTGCCGCGGGCGCGGGCGGTCGAGCGGCAGGTCCAGCTGGTCGGGCAGGTCCGCCAGCGCGGCGCGCCAGTAGGCCAGCTGCCGGGAGAGCGCGCTGGCCGGATCGGCTTCGTCGCCGAGCAGTTCGCGCTGCCAGAGCGCGAAGTCCGCGTACTGCACCGGAAGTGGCGTCCACTGCGGTGTCTCGCCCGCGGTGCGGGCGGCCACGGCGGTCATGATGTCGCGGGTCAGCGGCGCGATGGACCAGCCGTCACCGCTGATGTGGTGCAGCACCACCAGGAAGACGAACCGTTCGGGCCCGGTCGCGTACAGCGCCACCCGAATCGGGGCCTGGCTGCGCAGATCGAAGCCGTACCCGGCGAATTCGGTGGCGAGGGCGAGCACATCGGCGTCGGTGGCGTCGATGGGTTCGAGGGTGAGCGGGATCTCCGAGGCGGGATGCACGCGCTGGCACGGCCCCTGCGGGGTGTCCGGGAAGATGGTGCGCAGGCTCTCGTGCCGCTCCAGCACATCGATGAGCCCGGCCCGCAGCGCCGGAATGTCCAGCGGCCCGGTCAGTTCCACGGCCAGCGGCATATTGTAGGCCGCCGCGTGCTCGGCGAACCGGTTGAGAATCCACAACCGCTGCTGCGCCAGCGACAGCGACACATGCGACGGACGCTCCCCCGCAACGAGTTTCGGCTGCGAGTGTTCGGCCCCGGGCGCGGACAGCCGCGCCGCGAGCGCGGTCACCGTGGACGATTCGAACAGATCGCGAATGGTGAGCGCCGCCCCGAGGGCAGAGTTCACCCGCGCGATGGCGCGCGCGGCCGTGAGCGAATTGCCGCCCAGGTCGAAGAAGCTGTCCTGCACGCTGATTCCGTCGACACCGAGCACCTCGGCGAAGATCCCGGTCAGCTGCCGTTCCACCTCGGTGCGCGGTTCCACGGCGGGACGCGCGGGCCGGCGGTGGACCACACCCGGATCCGGCAGGGCCTTGCGGTCGACCTTGCCATTGGCGCTGAGCGGTAGTTCGTCGAGCACCATGATCATGGACGGCACCATGTAGCCGGGCAGGGTGCGGCGCAGTGCGGCGGTGAGTTCGGCCGGATCGAGTGCGGCAGCATTCGGTGCGGGAACGGCGTAGCCGATGAGCTCGTCGCCACCGCGACCGCGCCGGGCCACGCAGACCGCGCGAGCGACGCGGGCGTCGGCGAGCAGGGCGTTCTCGATTTCGCCGAGTTCGATGCGCAGGCCGCGGATCTTGACCTGGAAGTCACTGCGGCCCAGGTATTCCAGGACGCCGGAGCGGCCGCTGCGCCAGCGGACGAGATCCCCGGTGCGGTACATGCGGGCGCCGGGGGTGAAGGGATTGGCGACGAAGCGATCGGCGGTGAGGGCGGCGCGGCCGAGGTAGCCGCGGGCCAGCTGGACGCCCGCGAGGTAGAGCTCGCCCACGACGCCGGGAGCGACCGGTTGCAGGCGGGCGTCCAGGACGTAGGTGCGGGTGTTCCAAATGGGTGCGCCGATGGGCACATCCGCGGCGCCGGGGACGCAGTGCCAGGAGGTCACGTCGACGGCGGCCTCGGTGGGGCCGTAGAGGTTGTGCAGTTGCGGGGCGTCCGCACCCGCGCCGAGGGCGGCGTGGAATTCGGTGACGGTGGCGGCGGGCAGCGCCTCACCGGAGGTGAACACGCGCGAGAGCCCGGTGCAGCCGCGCACATCGGTGTCGGTGAGGAAGACCGAGAGCATGGACGGCACGAAATGCGCCGTGGTGATGCCCTTCTCGGCGATGACGCGGGCCAGGTAGCCGGGATCGCGGTGGCCGTCGGGGATGGCGATGACCAAGCGCGCGCCGATCTGCAAGGGCCAGAAGAACTCCCACACCGAGACGTCGAAGGTGGCGGGGGTCTTCTGCAGCACCACATCGCTGCTGTCGAGGGGGTAGGCGTGCTGCATCCAGCGCAGCCGGTTCACGATGGCGGCGTGGCTGACGCCCACACCCTTGGGCTTTCCGGTGGACCCGGAGGTGAAAATGACATAGGCCAGATGATCGGCCCGCAGTGGCGATCGCCGGTCGGCGTCGGTGACCGGTCTCGCGGAGTGTTCGGACAGATCCGCGGTGTCGATGTCGAATCTGCTTGCCATGGTGGGCAGCTGGAGTTCGTCGCGCTGGGTGGTGAGCACGCACAGCGGCTGCGCCTGGCTCAGGATCTGCTCGATGCGCTCGGCCGGGTGATCCGGGTCCAGCGGCAGGTAGGCCGCGCCCGCCTTGACGATGCCGTACATGCCGACGAGCAGATCCAGGCTGCGCCGGATGGCCAGACCGACCACGGTGTCGGGGCCCGCGCCGCGCGCGATGAGTTCCCGCGCGAGCCGGTTGGCGCGCTCGTCGAAGGCCCCGTAGGTGAGGGTCTCGCCGTCGAATTCGAGGGCGGGTTTGCTCGGGGCCATGGCCGCGCGGTCGGCGAACAGCCCGGCGAGGGTGCCCTCCTGCCGCGCCACCTGGGTGGAATTCCATTCGTGCAGCACGCGTTCGCGCTCGAGGTCGGTGAGCACGGGCAGATCGCCGACGGCGGCCTGCGGGTCGGCGGCGACGAAACGGCGCAGGAAATCGAGGAATCGGCCGTGGTGCATGGCCAGTTCGCCGTCGCCGTAGAGCGACGGGTTGGCCTCGAAGTCGATGTGGATGCGGTTGCCGACCCCGTTGTAGAGGTTGATCGACAGGTCTTCCACGGGGCCGGTGGACAGCACATTGATGGAACCGACGAGGCTGCCGAACTTCAGCTCGCTGTGGAAGAGCATGAGATTGACCATGGGCCCGAAGAATCCGCGCGAGTCCCGCGAGTAGCCGCAGTCGCGGCGGATGTCGTCGCTGCGGTAGCGCTGGTGCCGCAGCGCGCCGGTGATCTGGAGTTCGATGGCGCGCACGGTGTCCGCGACGGTCATATCGCCGGTGAACTGCACGCGGATGGGCACCACATTGGACACCACGCCCGCCGAGCGCCGCAGCGCCACGGTGGTGCGCGCGGACACGGGCAGGCTGAGCACCACGTCCTGGGTGCCGGTGACCGAGCGGACGTAGCAGGCGAGCGCGGCCACGAACAGCGCGGAACTGTTGGAGCCGAAGGTGGTTGCGGCGTCCTGCACCGAGGCTTCGACCTCCGGTGCGAGCACCGCGGTGGCGCAGCGTCGCCCGGCTTCGGACACCGAGCCGGCCAGCCCCTGGCTGGACAGCGTGATGGGTTCGCCGACACCGGTGAGCTGTTCGCGCCAGTAGTCGCCGTCGGCGCGGAAGCGGCTGGTCTCGCGGTAGCGCGATTCGTCGCCGTAGATGGTGGCGAGGGGTGTGGCGCGGGAGACCACGGGTTCGGTCTGGTTCTCCAGGGCCGTGTAGATCTCGGCGGCGCGGGTGGTGGCGTTCATGGCGCCGTAGCCGTCGATGACGATGTGGTGGCCGCGGGTGTACCAGATCCAGTCCGAATCGCCGGTCCGCAGCACCACATTGATGGTGAGCGGATCGTTCTCGATATCTATGGGCGAGCTGGCGTGGTCGTTCATCCAGGCCAGGGCCGCGGCACGCGGATCAGGTTCCTCGCGCAGGTCGATGCGGGCCCAGCCGGGCCGCCAGGTGGGGTCGACCACCTGGTGCGGGACGCCGTCGATCTCGAGCAGCCGGACGTGGCCGACCTCGGCCTCGGAGCCGAATCGTTCGATGGCATAGAGCAATCGGCCGACGTCGAGATCGCCGTGGATGTCCACGTACTGCGCGATCGTCAGCGGGATGTCCGGCCTGATGCGCTGGGCGTACCAGAGTGCCGACTGCGCGGGAGAGAGCGCGAATGGTTGAGCCGAAAATTCCCCCGAAGAACATTGGTCGACACGATCGGTGGCCAATGAACTCATCAATCACTCCGTTCTGCCGCTGTTGTGCGCAACTCCCCGAAACCCCGAACTCCGACAACACCCCGGGCGATCGCGCGCACGCGCGAGCCGTAGGACGTGATCCACGCCCTATGATTCGGAGCACCCGGCCGAGCGGATCGGTGGTGATCTCGAGTTGCTCGCAACCAACGGCGTTGGCGGAGCGCAATATTAAGCCAGTTACCTCAAGGCAAACCTCGCGCGTTTCGCTCTATTTGCACGAAAATTCAGATAACTCAGACAAACCGGGCGGAAAACCACACCCAAGCTACGAACCGGCGAATCAGAATCGCCCGAGCGGGACGGCCCTCGTCACACGTTCCCGCTGTCACCGAACCGGAGGGGTACCGGTTGCATTCTGGTCGGTCGGCTTCGCAAGGGTGGTGGTTCGCCGCCGAATTGCCGCCGTCACAGCGGCAGCCGCGGCCAGGATACACAAAATCCACTCCGGCGTGGGGCCCAAACGCGTTGCCGGTGTCGTGTCTTCGCGTAGCGGGAGTTTCGCGACTAATGCCGCGGGGACGAACTGCGGGGTCTGCTGCTGGATCTCGCCATCGGCGGTGATGATGGCGCTGACGCCGGTGGTCACCGAGACCACCACGGCGCGGCCGTGTTCCACCGCGCGCACCCGCGACATGGCCAGCTGCTGATAGGTCATCTCGCTGTCGCCGAAGGTCGCGTTGTTGGACGGGACGGTGAGAATCTGCGCGCCGGCGCGCACCGCTTCCTCGAAGGCGCGGTCGAAGGCGACCTCGTAGCAGGTGGCCACGCCGATGGCGACCGGCGCACCGCCAGCGGCGGGTTCGGCGTGGACCACGCCGTCGCCGGTGCCGGGAACGAAATAGCCCGCGCGGTCGGCATATTCGGAGAACAGCCGGAAGAAGCTGCGCATGGGCAGGTACTCGCCGAAGGGCTGAATGATCTTCTTGTTGTGCCGCTCCCCCGGCCCGCCGTCGGCGGTCCACACGATCACCGAGTTCGTGGTGGTGCGATCATCGTTCACCAGGACCGCGCCAACCAGGATGGGCGCCTTGATATCCCGGGCGGCCTGCGTGATGAGCGCGGCGGCGTCGGCATTGCGCAGCGGGTCGATATCGGAGGAGTTCTCCGGCCAGATCACCACATCCGGCTGCGGGGCCCGCCCGGCGGCGACGGCCGCGGCGAGTTCCTCGGTGCGCTTGACGTGATTGTCGAGAACCGCGCGACGCTGGGCGTTGAAGTCGAGTCCCAGGCGCGGCACGCTGCCCTGGATCGCGGCGACCGTGATCGGCCGGTTGCCGTCCTCCGGGCCGGGCAGCGCGGTCCGGAGGATCACTCCGGTGAAAGGAATGATAGCCACAAGCGCGCCCGCACCAACAATCCGTGTCCACGATGTGGGACGCCAAGCCCCCCATCTGGGACGATGCGGAACGTTTGCGGAAGCCCGCACCTCACTCCGCGAACCCCACCACCACACGAGCGCGCCCGCGGCGAGGGTGCCCGTGAGCGCCACCGCGAAACTCACCAGCGGCGCACCACCCACCATGGCGAACGGCAGATACCACCCGTCCGCCTGACCGAAAGCGATCCTCCCCCAAGGAAATCCCCCGAACGGGAAACTCGACCGCGCCCACTCGGTCAGCGACCACGCCGCCGCCACCCACAGCGGCCACCACCGCAGCGACCCGACCAGTCGCGCGATCATCCCGAACAGCCCCACATACACCGCGCACACGGTCGACAGCGCCAGCCACGGCACCGGACCCACATAGATCCCGGTCCACGGCAGCAACGGCAGGAAGAACCCCAGCCCCGCCAGCATCCCGTACCCGAATCCCCCACGCAGCCGCCCGTTTCCACGCACCACCAGCGTCAGCAGCGCAATGGCGACGGGCGCGAGAAACCACAGCGTCCGAGGCGGAAAACTCGCGAACAACAGCAGTCCCGCGAGGATCGCGCCCACGCAGCGCCCCAGCACCGGCCGCGATCGCGCCCGGCCCAGCAACCTCAGCCCGAATCCCCCAGCGGCTGAACTCTTCTCAGGGTGATCGCCCTCGGCATTCGTAGCTGCCAGGAAATCAGCGGTCCGGGAATCGGCCGTGCCGGAGTCCGGGCGGGGGCGTCCGGAAGGCGTTGCGGGCGTGGTGTTTTCGGTGCCGGGCTCAGAGCTCATGGATGGTGACCCCGCGGTGCACGGTGCGCAGGCAGCGCGGGAGGGTGGCATCGGGGGTGAGGGGCGGGAGGCCGGGGACCCGGGAGCGGGGGTCGGTGGACCAGCGCTGGACGGAGTCGGCGGCCGCGGCCACCACGAGGTCTTCGGCGTCCCAGAGGGTGTAGGAGGCGGGGGCGCCGGGGACCAGGGTGCCGGCCAGGCCGTCGCGGACGCCGCCGGCGCGCCAGGCGCCGCGGGTGGCGGCGGCGAAGGCGGCGCGGGGGGAGATTTGATGGCCGGGGGTGCGGTGGTTGGCCGCCGCGCGGATGGCCTCCCACTGGTTCAGGGCGGTGACGGGGGCGTCGGAGCCGATTGCCAGGGAGATGCCCGCGGCGGCCATGGCCGAGAACGGGTTGAGGGTGGCGGCGCGGTCGGCGCCCAGACGGGTGGCGTACATACCGTCGGGGCCGCCCCAGGCGGCGTCGAAACCCGGTTGGACACTGGCGATTACGCCCCACTGAGCGAGTTTCGCGATCTGGTCGGCGTCGAGCATTTCGGCGTGTTCGAGGCGGTGGCCGCGGGAAGCGACTGCGGGACCGCCCAATTCGGCGACGACCCGCTCGAATCCGGTGACGACCGCGTCCATGGCGGCGTCGCCGATGACGTGGAAGCCGGTCTGGATGCCCGCCTCGGTGCAGGCCAGCACGTGCGCGTGGACGGCGTCGGCGTCGAGGTAGGAGGTGCCGGTGGTGTCGCGGTCGGCGTAGGGGGTACGCAGCCACGCGGTGTGCGAGCCGATCGAGCCGTCGACGAACAGGTCGCCGCCGAGGGCGTGCACGCCGAGGTCCTTCAGCAGGGTGCGGGCCTCGTCGGCGGTGCGCACGGCCTGACCCCAGTAGGCGCGCACCTCGACGCCGTGCGAAAAGGCCAGCAGCTCACGGACATCCGTCTCGCCGGAGATCTCGGGGCCGGCGCATTCGTGGACGGCGGCGATGCCCTGGGCGGCGGCGTGGTCGAGGGCGGCTCGGCGGGCGGCGTCGCGCTGACCGCGATCCAGCGCGCCCAGTGCGGCGGCCCGCACCCGGTGGTGCGCGTCGCCGCGCAGCGGTTCACCCCGGGTGAAGCCGGCGGCCTCGGTGATACCGGCGACGGCATCCAGCAGCGGGGTCGACACGACGGCCGAATGTGCGTCCACGCGAGCCAGATACACCAGCCGACCGGGGGCGGCGGCATCGATTTCTGCCAGGCTCGGCGGCCGTCCCTCCGGCCAGACGGTGTCGTCCCAGCCCTCGCCGAGGATCGCGCCGTCGGGCCGCGCGGCGGCGAACGTCCGCAGCGCCTCGAGGCATTCCGCGAGCGAACCCGCCTGTGCCAGATCGAGTCCCGTGAGCTTCAACCCCAGCGCGGTGACGTGCACGTGCGGGTCCACGAACGCGGGCGCGACGAACGCGCCGTCCACATCGATGATCTCCGCGTCCGGGTGCATCGCCCGCCCCGCACGGTCCGCGCCGACCCACACCACGGTGCCGTCGGTCACCGCCATCGCCGTCGCGTCCGGATTACTCGGACTATAGATACGGCCGCCGACAAGCAACTGGGTACTCACAGGTCTCCAGTCTGCCGCACGGGCGCGGCCGCACCGGGTTCGGGGCCGAATGGCAGGACGGACCCCCGCCCACAACCACACCCGCCCCAGCACGCTCACACCGGCCGCGCGCATACCGCGCAGCTACCGCGCCCCGTAACGGGGGCCGGGGGCAGCGCCCCCGATTCCGGGGGTCCGGGGGCGGAGCCCCTGGGAAAAGCAGAGCCCCTGGGAAAAGCAGAGCTCAGTTCGGGTCGATGGCGCGGTAGGTGGTGCGGCCCTGGCCGTCGTCGTAGTACTCGCTCACCACGGTGGCGTCGATGACCTCGCCGTCGGGGTCGATCACCACATTGCGGTACCCGAACGGGCCGACGGCCGTGGCCACCCGGTTGAGGCGGCGGGCGGCGAAGGCGGCCACGATCGGGCGGAACAGGAACCGGGTCACCGGGGTCAGCGCCAGCAGGCCGAGGAACGAGGTGAGCAGACCGGGCACGAACATGAGGACCGCGCCCACGGTGACCAGTGCGCCGTCGGCGACGGCGGTACTCGGCTCGATCTCGCCGCGGGCGGCCTTGCGGAAGCCCTCGAACACGCGCCTGCCCTGCGAACGCACCAGGATCAGACCCGCCGCGGACCCGGCGATGAGCAGCAGGATGGTCGGGAACACGCCGATGAAATGCCCGACGAGCACGAGCGTGGCGATCTCGGCGGCGAAGTACGCGAGGAACAGGAGGGCAGGCATCCGGGCGATCCTTTCGATCGATTCACCCCTACAACGCGCGAGACGGCCGATTTTCTCCCGGCGTGACCGCGCACACAGCCGCCCAGAGCCCGCGACCATGCCCGATCCACCGGGTTCTGCCAGCTCAGCGCGTGGTCGGCGACCGCGCGGCCGGGTCCGGGTATCACCCGGTTTCCACGATCTCGAGGCGAGCGGAAATCTACAGTTGAGAGATGGCGAGCGGGGGCTCCGAGCAGGTGCGGGCGGCGGCCGGTCTCTTCGTGGAGGCGGCGGGCGCGGGGCCGCCGGTGGTCTTCACCCATGACGCGCTCTCGCACTGCGGCTCGTGGGATGCGCAGTTCGAGGCGCTGGCGAAGGATCATCGGGTGGTGCGCTGGGATCGGCGCGGGTACGGACGCTCACCTCGGCCGACCGGTCCGTATTCCAGTTCCGAGGATCTCGCCGCCGTGGCGCGCGCGGTCGCGGACGAGCCGGTGACCTTGATCGGCTGTTCGTTCGGCGGCCTGGTGACGCTGTGGTGCGCGCTCGAGCACCCCGATCTCGTCGGCCGACTGATCCTGATCGGCTCGCTGGTCAGCGGGCTGTCGCTGAGTGAGCACTTCCTCACGCGCGGCGGCCGCGACATACCCACTCGCGACGACTCGATCACCGATCAGATCAGCTATTGGACCGAGACCGATCCGTGGTTCGTCGCACCCGCCAATCCCGGTGCGCGGCAACGGCTTCGGGACATATTGCGCGCCAGTCCCGGCAATCTGGATCCGCCCATGGAGCTCGAGCGCATGTCACAGGCGCCCGCCCTGCCCCGGCTCGGGGAGATCGCCGTGCCCACCCTGGTCGTCGTCGGCGAATTCGACCATCCCGACGTCCACGCCCACTGCGGCGCGATCGAAGCGGGCATTCCGGCGGCTGCGCGCATCGTGCTGGGCGGCAGCGGGCATCTGCCGCAGCTGGAGACGCCCGCGGCCTGCACCACCGTGATCCGCGAGTTCCTCGACGAATCATCCTGAGCCGCAGGCACTTCCAGGTCAAGCGTTACCCGGTCGCACCAGCCCGGTCTCGTAGGCGAGCACCACCGCCTGCACTCGATCGCGCAAATCGAGCTTGGTGAGCACCCGTCCCACATGCGTCTTCACCGTCGCCTCCGACAGGAACAGCGCCGCGGCGATCTCGGCGTTGGACCGCCCGGCCGCGATGTGCTCGAGCACCTCCCGCTCCCGCGCGGTCAGCACCTCCAGCACGCCCGGATCCCGTCCCGCGGCCGGATCCTCGGCAATGAGGCGGTCCAGCAGCCGCTTGGTCACCTTCGGCGACACCACCGCATCCCCGGCGGCCACCGACCGAATGGCCGAGATGAGGTCCTCCGGCGGCGTGTCCTTCAACAGGAATCCGCTGGCTCCGGCCCGCAGCGCACCCAGCGCGTGTTCGTCGAGGTCGAAGGTGGTCATGACGAGAACCCGGCTGCCATACCCGGATTCGATGATCTGCGCGGTGGCGCTCACACCGTCGGTGATGGGCATGCGCACATCCATGAGCACCACATCCGGCCGCAATTCGGCCGCCCGCGCGATCGCCGCGGCCCCATTGTCGGCCTCCCCCACCACCTCTATGTCCGGGTGCGCGCCGAGCACCATCCGCAACCCCGCACGCATGAGCTCCTGATCGTCGACTACCAGCACAGTGATCGGCACGACTCTCAATCTATCGGCCCGGCCCGCGGTGCCGGCCACCCACATCGGTGCGCGGGGTCAACGCGGTGACACGCCGAGTTCTACAGCACCCGGGGCGGACGGCGGCGACGCGGTCAGTCGCTCTCGCGGTCGAGGGGGATGGTGGCGCGAACGGCCCAGCCGCCCTTGCCGTTCCGGCCCGCTGTCAGTGTTCCGCCCAGGACGGCCATGCGTTCGCGCATGCCGACCAGGCCGAGGCCGCTGCCGGGGATGGCGGGGGCCGGGGTGCGGGTGTCGGGGGCTCCCCCGCAGTCGATGACCTCGACGAGGACGTCGGTGTCGCGGCGGGTGACGCGGACGTCGGCGTGCGAGTCCGAGCCGGCGTGGCGCAGGGTGTTGGTGAGCGACTCCTGCACGATGCGGTGGATGCCGAGGCTGACTTCCGGGCTGAGGGAATCGATTTCGCCGGTGAGTTCGAGCGAGACGTTCAGCCCGGCATTGCGCATCATGGCGACGAGGCCGGCGATGCCGGCGGTGCCGTGCTGCGGAAGTTGTTCGGGGGCATGCTCGGTCCGCAGCAGCTCGACGGTGCGGCGCAGTTCGCGCAGCGCTTCGCGGCCGGTGCCGGCGATGGTGGCGAGAGCCTGCTCGGCGGTGTCGGGGTCCTGGCGCAGGGCGTAGCGGGCGCCGTCGGCCTGCACGATGATCACGCTCACCGCGTGCGCGACGACATCGTGGAGTTCGCGGGCGATGCGGGTGCGTTCGGCGGCGACGGCGTCGTGGGCGCGGCGTTCACGGTCGTAGTCGGCGACGGCGAGGCGGGCGGCCACCTCGGCGTCATACGCGTGGCGCGCGCCGACGAATTCGGCGAGGGTCCAGCACAGGGCGTAGTAGACGGCGGTGAAGGGGGCGTCGACGCCTTCGGGTTTGCCGATCATGATCCAGGACAGGACGCTGTCGGCGATGAGCGCGCCCAGATACCAGAGTCCTTCGCGGCGGCCCACATACGCGACCAGCGTGTAGAGCATGATGCCGAGGCCGAGCAGGGCCGGGTGGACGGCGTCGTGGTCGCCGCCGGCCCAGTGGATCACGGTGGTGGCGAAGGAGATCAGCACCAGGGCCAGCGCCGCCGCGCGCGGATAGGTGCGCCGGAACACGATCGGCACCGACAGTGCCACGCCGAGAACGGCGTAGATCACCTTCTGCCGGCTTTCGCCGATGGCGAGGATATCGAGAACGAACAACCCCAGAGCGAGCATGGAGTCGGTGATCAGTGGCCTGTCGCGCAGCCACAAACTGAACCGGCGCACAGCACCACCCTACGGGGCGCTGCCGGTTTGCCCGGGATTGTCCGCTCTGCTTGAGTCATCCCATGACCATTGGGGACTGGGCGGTCTTGCTGACCGCGGCCACGGCAGCCGGCTGGGTGGACGCGGTGGTCGGCGGCGGCGGACTCATCGTGCTGCCGACCCTGTTCGTCGTCCTGCCGGGCCTCGCGCCGCAGACCGCCTTGGGCACCAACAAGATCGCGGCCTTCTCCGGGACCAGCGCGGCCGTGCTGACCTTCGCCCGCAAGGTGCCCATGCGGTGGAAGACGCTGCTCCCGGCGGCCGCACTGGCCGCGGTGGCCTCGGCCTGCGGGTCGGCGGCGGTCGGGCTCATCGACCGCGAGCTGTTCATTCCCATCGTCATGGTGGTGCTGGTCGGCGTGGCGGTCTTCATCACCCTGCGCCCGTCCATCGGCGTCACCATGGCCACGCACCGGCCGACCCGGCGCAAGACGCTGCTGGTCATCGGGATGGCCGCCGGGCTCATCGGCCTCTACGACGGACTGCTCGGCCCCGGCACCGGGACGTTCCTGATCATCACCTTCGCCACCATGCTGGGCACCGAATTCGTCCGCGCCGCAGCCATGGCCAAGGTCATCAACTGCGGCTCGAACCTGGGTTCGCTCATCTTCCTGGGCGCGACGGGCCACGTGCTGTGGGCACTCGGCCTGGCCATGGCCGTCGCGAATGTGGCGGGCTCCATTGTGGGTTCGCACATGGCGCTGGCCCGGGGCGCGGGATTCGTCCGCGCGGTGCTGCTGGTCGTGGTGGTCGCCATGGCGATTCGGCTGGGCTGGCAGCAGTTCGGGTAGGGCGACAGGAGGTTCGCGCCGCGCGACAGGGTGTCGCACCCGGCCTGAGCGCACACAATCGGCGCTAGGTCCGCCATTCCGACAGTTGCGGCGCGGATTGTGTTGGCTGCGGCCGGAATCCCGCCCTCAGCAACCGAACCCTCCACATCCCGGCGCGAGCCCAACCCTCGTCATCCCGGCCAAGAGCATGCCGGGATGACGAGCGGCGACGGCGGGCCGCGGCTGCTACACCAGCAGATCCTCTGGCAGACCTAGCTCTCGGTCGCCGCCGAGCGCGGAGTCGTCGGGCCCGGAGGATTCGCCGCCCGGCGCGCGGCCCGGGTTGTCGCCGATCAGCGATTCGATCGAATTCAGCCGCGCCGGATCGACTTCCGTGCAGTGTGTGCGCTCGACCGGTCGCCGCTCGGGGAACAGGGCGCGGTGATCGGCGCTGGCGCGGCGCACGATCTCCGGGCCGAGCCGGTGGACGGTCGCCATGGAACGGACCGGTTCGGGTTCCGGGCGGCGCGGCTGCTCGACGGTCGCCCGGTCGGATTCGTGCGGCGACGAACCCGTCGGCGCCTGCGCCACGCCGCTTTCGGGCACTGCCGATCCGGAGCCACCCACGGGCGTCGCCGATCCGGAATTGCCACCGGGCGCCTCTGATCCTGCCGGCACCTGCGCCGATCCGGTCGGCGACAGCTGTGCCGAACCCAGCGCGGGTGCGGGGGCCGAGCCCAGCGCCGGCCGGGCGTCCGCCTCAGTGGTTGCGCCGCTGCCGGATTCGAGGCTGACCGGTTCGGTGAGCCAGGGGGCCAGCACCTTCGAGGTGATCTCCTGGATCTTGCGGTGCAGTTGGTCGGCGTCCTCGATGCCGGGTTGCTGGAAGAGAACTGACAGCGCGCCCGACACCGCGCCGACGACCGCGCCGACCAGTGCGGCGGCGCCGACCTCGTCGAGTTCGTCGGGGAAGGCGGCGCGCAGGTGGCGGGCGATCTCCTGCTGGGCGACCTGCTGGGCGTAGGCGGCCCGGCCGCTCACCGCGGAGACGGTGCGCGAAACCTGGGCGCGCACAACGGCTATGCGGGCGGGCAGGGTGTCGCCGAGGTGGTCGCCCGGGTTGTCGCCGGCGGCGCGCAGGGCGCGCAGCAGCACCTCGACGGGTCGTTCGCCGGGGCGGCGGGTGGCGATGGCCTGCGCCGCCGCCGAGACCCGTTCGTCGGGTTCGGGGAAGAGCAGTTCTTCCTTGCTGGCGAAGTAGTTGAAGAACGTCCGGGTGCCGACTTCCGCGGCCGCGGCGATATCGGCGACCGTGGTCGCCTCATAGCCTCTGGTCTCGAACAGTTCGACGGCGGCCTGATACAGGGCGCGGCGGGTGCGTTCTCGTTTGCGGTCGCGGAGTGCGGATGGCGGCACGCGGGCAGACCCTACGGCATCCGGACAGCAAAACGTGGCATGTCCAGGGCTTGTCGCGCGCGTTTCATGGTGTGCGTCTTCGCAGTTCGTGCATTGTTGCAGCGTGTGCACGTTTGCAGACTGTGAAGCTGAGGTTGAGAGTGTGTGCTGTTGAAGGACTCCGGTGTCAGCCTCTAGGTTGGAACGGGTGAGCATCGCAACCAAGCTCGTGGACGAGGAGTTCCGCGCACTGCCCCTGGCCGCGCTCGCCGACGCGGCGCTGTCGGCGGCGCGCGCGGCGGGTGCCGAGTACGCGGATCTGCGGGTGCACCGACTTCTGCAGCAGTCCATACGATTGCGCGACGGCCGGGTGGAATCGGTCAGCGACAGCACCGATCTCGGGTTCGCGGTGCGCGTGATCGTCGACGGCACCTGGGGTTTCGCCTCACACGCGGATCTCACCACCGCCTCGGCAGCCGAGGTGGCGCGGCGCGCGGTCACGGTTGCCACGACTTTGCGGGCACTGAACCGGGAGCGCGTGCAGCTCGCCGCCGAGCCGCGCTACGACGATGTCGAGTGGGTCTCGTCCTATGACCTCGATCCGTTCTCGGTGCCGACACCGGACAAAGTGGCACTGCTGCAGGAGTATTCGGAGCGGCTGCGGTCCGCGGACGGCGTGGATCATGTCACCGCGTCGGTATTGCAGGTCAAGGAGCAGACGTTCTACGCGGACACCTTCGGTTCGCGGATCACCCAGCAGCGGGTGCGGCTGCACCCGGTGCTCGAGGCCATCACGGTCGATCCGTCGGCGGGCGTGTTCGAGACCATGCGCACCCTGGCCGCCCCGGCCGGCCGCGGCTGGGAGTACGTGACCGGCGCGGACGGAACCTGGGACTGGGCGGGCGAACTCGCGCGGATGCCGGGCTGGCTGGCCGACAAGGTGAAGGCGCCCAGCGTCACCGCGGGCCCCACCGATCTGGTCATCGATCCGAGCAATCTGTGGCTCACCATCCACGAGTCCATCGGGCACGCCACCGAGTACGACCGCGCCATCGGCTACGAATCGGCCTATGCGGGAACGTCCTTCGCGACACCCGACAAACTGGGCACGCTGCGCTACGGCACGCCGATCATGCACGTCACCGGTGACCGCACCCAGGAGCACGGCCTGGCCAGCGTCGGCTACGACGACGAGGGCGTGGCCGGGCAGCGCTGGGATCTGGTGCGCGACGGCGTGCTCGTCGGCTACCAGCTGGACCGGGTGTTCGCCCCGCGCCTGGGCCTGGAGCGTTCGAACGGCTGCTCCTACGCCGACTCCGCCCATCACGTGCCCATTCAGCGCATGGCCAATGTGTCGCTGCAACCGGATCCCGAACGCGACACCAGCACCGCCGAACTCATCTCCCGGGTCGAGGACGGCCTCTACATCGTCGGCGACAAGTCGTGGTCGATCGATATGCAGCGCTACAACTTCCAGTTCACCGGCCAGCGGTTCTTCCGCATCCGCAACGGCGAACTCGCCGGGCAGGTGCGCGATGTCGCCTACCAGGCCACCACCACCGACTTCTGGGGTGCGATGGAGGCCGTGGGCGGGCCGTCCACCTGGGTGCTGGGTGGTGCGTTCAATTGCGGTAAGGCTCAGCCCGGTCAGGTGGCGGCGGTCAGTCACGGCTGCCCGTCGATTCTGGTGCGCGGCATCAATGTGCTCAATACCCGCGCCGAAGCCGGGCAGTAGGGAAAGGACCGACAACGGTGAGTGTGCTCCCCGCCCCCGAGGTCGTCGAACGCGCGCTGCGTGCCTCCCGCGCCGACGAGGCCATGGTGATCGTCACCGACGCGCACGAGGCGTCGCTGCGCTGGGCCGGAAACTCCATGACCACCAATGGTTCCTCGGTCGCGCGCGACTGGGCCGTGGTCGCCATCTTCCGGAACGGGCCGAATGCGGCGCGGGTCGGCAGCGTGAGCTCCACGAGCGTCGATCCCGCGGATATCGAGTACGTGGTGCGGGCCGCCGAGGAGGCGGCGCGCACCGCGCAGCCCGCGAAAGATGCTGTGCCGCTGCTCGATCCGGCGGCCGTCGCGGGCGACACGCTAGATCTGGTGCTCGACTGGGAGGGCACTCCGGCGACCACCGACATCGGCGTGTTCACCGATCTGGCGCGCGATCTGGCCGTCGGATTCGACGGTGCGGACCGGCTCTACGGGTTCGCCCACCATCAGATGCATTCCACCTGGCTGGGCACCTCCACCGGGCTGCGGCGGCGCTGGGTGCAGCCGACGGGGTCGGTGGAGATCAACGGAAAGCGAGGCGAGGGCAGCGATCTCGCCAGCGCCTGGGTGGGCACCGGAACCACCGATTTCGCCGATGTCGACACCCCGGCGCTGCTGGCCGAACTCGCCCGCCGCCTGGACTGGAGCAAACGGCGCGTCGAGCTGCCCGCCGGACGCTACGAAACGCTGCTGCCGCCGTCGGCCGTCGCCGATCTCATGATCTACATGGCGTGGACCATGGAGGGCCGCGGCGCGCACGAGGGCCACACCGCCTTCTCACGCGCCGGGGGCACTCGAATCGGTGAGCGGCTCAGCGCGATTCCGCTCACCCTGTACTCGGATCCGAGCGCCGCCGGGCTCGAGTACCGTCCGTTCGTGGCGACGCCGTCCTCGTCGGAATCGCTGTCGGTGTTCGACAACGGGCTCAGCGCGCAGCGCACCGATTGGGTGCGCGAGGGCGTCATCGAGTCGCTCGTGTACCCGCGCGCCACCGCCGCGGAATTCGATGCGCCGGTCACGCTGCCGGGTGAAAACCTGCTCATGGCAGGCGGCTCCGAGGCGAGCCTGTCGGACATGATCGCCCGCACCGAGCGCGGCCTGCTGCTCACCTGCCTGTGGTACATCCGTGAGGTGGACCCGGCCACGCTGTTGCTCACCGGGCTCACCCGCGACGGCGTCTACCTCATCGAGAACGGTGAGGTCACCGGCGCGGTCAACAATTTCCGCTTCAACGAGAGCCCGCTCGATCTGCTGCGGCGCGTGTCCGAGGCGGGCCGCACCGAGATCACGCTCCCCCGCGAATGGAAGGACTGGTTCACCCGCACGGCCATGCCGGCGCTGCGCATTCCCGACTTCCACATGTCGTCGGTGAGCCAGGCCACCTGAGCTCGCGATCCGGGCGTCACAGGTCCTGAGGTGACGCCCGGATCCCCCGGTTGTGACCGGGGAACAATCGGACACGGTTGCGTGTTCTGCTGATTGCCGCTACCGTTGGTGCGGTCTCCATCTTGTGGACGCAGGTGACGATTCCCTCCCACAAGGATCCAGATTCTCTACGACGGATTCGCCGCGCTGTAGGCGCCGTTATTCGAATTTCCGGATTCCGGCAGCACTGTATTTCCGCGCGTTCAGCGAACGTCATCACCCCGCGGGCGGCATTCATGGGGACCCGCCGCATCCACACTTCACTCAGGAGAAAACATCATGCAGGACACCACTATTCATCCATCCGATGTCGTGACCGAACAGAGCCGGACCGTGTCCGGCATTCTCGACATCACCGACCAGCACAGCACGCTGCGGGTCGAGGGCTATCTGCCCGAACCGCAGGATCTTCATGTGCCGACCCGACTGGTTCGCGAATTCGGGTTGCGCCGTGGCGATATCGTCACCGGCACGGCCGGAACGCGACGGGAGAACGCGAAACTCGCACCGCTGACCACCATCGACAGCATCAATGGGCTGCCGCCGGACAATGCGTTGCGCCGGCCCCGGTTCGCGGACCTGGTGCCCGTCTACCCGGACGACCGGCTGCGGCTCGAAACGGAGCCGCACGAATTGACCACGCGCGCAATCGATCTGGTCACTCCCATCGGCAAGGGTCAGCGCGCGCTGATCGTCGCACCGCCCAAGGCCGGCAAAACCTCTGTGCTGCAATCGATTGCGCACGGCATCGCCAAGAATCATCCCGAATGCCATCTCATGCTGGTGCTCGTCGGTGAACGCCCCGAGGAGGTGACCGACCTGTCCCGTGCGGTCCCCGCCGAGGTGGCCGCCGCCACCTTCGACCGTCCGGCCCATGAACACATCGCGCTCGCGGAGCTGGCCATCGAACGCGCCAAACGTCTCGTCGAAGCGGGTCGCGACGTGGTCGTGCTGCTCGATTCGCTGACCCGTCTGGCCCGCGCCTACAACCTGGCGGCCACCGGTTCCGGCCGCGTCCTCTCCGGCGGCGTGGACGCCGCAGCCCTGGCCCCGCCGAAGAAATTCCTCGGCGCGGCCCGCAATATCGAGCACGGCGGCTCGCTCACCATCATCGCCACGGCCCTGGTCGAAACCGGGTCGCTCGCCGACACCGTCATCTTCGAGGAGTACAAGGGCACCGGCAATGCCGAACTCAAACTCGATCGCCAGTCGGCCGACCGCCGCCTGTTCCCCGCCATCGATGTCGACCGCTCCAGCACGCGTAAGGAAGACCTGCTCTTCACCCCCGCCGAACTGGTCGCGACGCGCTCGCTGCGCAGGACCCTCGCGGGCCGCGAACCGCAGCAATCCCTCGAACTGCTGCTGACCGGCCTGCGCCAAACCTCGACCAATACCGAATTCCTCACCCAGATCCGCAACGCGGGCTGAGGCCGTCCGCCCGCTCGGCGCGCTGATTCACGAACTTGTCTGTGCCTGCTGCAAGACTCTCGACCATGCGATGGGCGGTGGCGGACACGGAGGACGGCGGGGCGCGTCTGTGTCCGCTCGGTCCCGACGGCCGGCCCGCGGGGCCGGTGGTGGACGAGCCGTCACTGGTCGAGGCGGTTCGGGCGCGGCCGGAGGTACAACGGTGGGTGTGGCGGTCCACCAGCGAGATTCATCGGCGGCTGCTGGCCGCGGGCGTGCGGGCGGAGCGGTGCTATGACGTGGAGGCCGCGGAGGCGCTGCTGATCGGGCACGAGCAGGGGCAGTCGGGGCAGCCTCGGTCATTGGCGGCTGCCTGGGCGCGATTGCGCAATCTGCCGGTGCCGCCGGACGCGCCGGTGCGGGCTGCCGATACGCAGCCGTCGCTGTTCGAATCCGCGCCCGTCCCAATGCCTCCCGGGGCCGATGAGTTCACCGCGCTGCTGGAGGTCTACGCGGGGCAGGTGGCGCGGACCGCCGAGACCGAACATCCCGAGCGGATGCGCTTGCTGCTGGCGGCGGAATCGGCTGGTCTCCTGGTGGCGACGGAGATGAATCTGGCCGGAATTCCGTGGCGCGCCGATGTGCACCGGGAGCTGCTGGAAAGCATGCTGGGAGAACGTATTTCAGGGGCGTCGGAGCCGCGGCGCATGGCGGAGCTGGCCGAGGAGGTGTCGCGGGCCTTCGGCGCCCGGGTCCGTCCCGACCTACCCGCCGACATCGTCAGAGCCTTCGCCCGCGCCGGAATCATCCTGTCCTCCACCAGGAAATGGGAACTGCGGGAAATCGATCATCCCGCGGTGGCGCCGCTGCTGGCCTACAAGTCCCTCTACCGGCTGCACACCGCGCACGGCTGGGCCTGGCTCGACCAGTGGGTGCACGACGGCCGCTTCCGTCCCGAATACATTCCGGCCGGCACCGTCACCGGCCGCTGGACCACCAATGGCGGTGGCGCCCTGCAAATTCCGAAGGTGATCCGCCGGGCGATCCGCGCCGACCCGGGCTGGCATCTCGTGGTGGCCGACGCCGGCCAGATGGAACCGCGCGTCCTCGCCGCCATCTCCCGCGATCCGGGCCTCATGGAGGTGGCGGGTCGCGGCGACGACCTCTACGCCGACCTGGCCGCCCGCGCCTTCGGCGGCGACCGCGACCAGGCCAAAATCGCGCTCCTGGGCGCGATCTACGGCCAGACCTCCGGCGACGCCCTCACCCACATGGCCGAACTCCGCCGCCGCTACCCCGCCGCGGTGGCCTATGTGGACGATGCCGCCCGCGCCGGTGAGGAGGGCCGCATGGTCCGCACCTGGATGGGCCGCACCTCTCCCCCGTCCACCGACCACACCGACCCCGACCAGGATTCACCGCCCGTCTACGGCAGCACCGCGGCCGCCCGCGCCCGAGGCCGCTTCACCCGCAATTTCGTCGTCCAGGGCAGCGCCGCCGACTGGACCCTCCTGGTCCTGGCAACCCTGCGCAACACCATGTTCCACGCGGGCCTGCGCGCCGAACTCGTCTTCTTCCAACACGACGAAGTCATAGTCCACTGCCCCGCAACAGAATCCGAGCAGGTCACCGAACTCATCACCGCCGCAGCAGCATCCGCGAGCCGCCTGGCCTTCGGCCCCACCCCCGTTCGCTTCCCCTTCACCACCGCCGTCGTCGAATGCTACGGCGACGCCAAATGAGAACCGCCCAACGCCAGTCGATCCACGAATGCCCACACCGCCCGCTCATGACGCGACTGCTCGATCGGTGATCGCGCTGCCGCGGAGGTACTGCCGAGTTACGCGGGAGGGCGCCAGGTCGCAACCACCTTGCCCGCATACGGCACCCACTGGACTCGGGTCGGAGCTTCGGGATCGACCGTCGCATCAGCGAGGAAGGGCGTGCAACCTTCCAGGCTCTGCCCCTGACTCAACGCCCTGAACTCGTCCGGTTTCACCCCCGCACATGCCTTTTCCACGCCGGCTTTCACGCCGGCCCCGGTCATCCCCGAGAACGGCGCCGGGCTGATGGTCAGCTCCGCCAGACGATTCCGGCCCGCGTAGACGGCGAAGTAGGTGCCGACGTCGGCGCCGACGGAAGTGCGGGTAAGGCGGTAGCGAACGTAGTAGGGCGTACCGATGCCGACCACCGAGGACTTCGTGAGGGCGTGGGTGAGGCCGTCGAGATCCGAGGTCATACCCTGATCGATGCGGAGCACCGCGATTCCCACCGTGCCGTCGATCCGTGACACCGTCGCCGATTCCCCGAACAGCAGATCCTGCCTGACATCCGCACCACAGCCCGACAGTACGAACGCACACCCCGCGACGACAGCCGCAGCGCCACAACGCAACCCACTCACGCCGAGCCATTCTGCCAGCCCGGCAGCGACCTTTGGGCGATCCTCGGGTCGGTGGCCGACGGGCGGGTCCGTTATCGCCGGGTGCGGCGGTACGCGCGGGCGGCGCGGACCGTGCTCTTCGCCCCGGCTGCCGCCACAATGGCGCTGAGCGGGATGAGCAGGTCGATCCAGTGGCTGTGGATCGGACGGTATGTGGTTGTGCCGTCCTTGATCTCGATGAAACCGAGGGGGCGGGCTCCGACGCCGCCACCGCCTCCGCCGCCACCTGAGGACTTCTCGTCGCCGGATTCGCTGCCGGCGCCGCCGCCGAAGCCGAAACCGATACTGGCTACCGGGATTACGGTGACGCCGTCAGCGGTGACGGGGGCGCCGAAGACGGTGCGCACCGAGGCCTGTCCCCCCAGGTGGTCGGTCAAACGCTCCAGCAGTTTCGCTGCCGCGTCCGCTGGATCGCTCGTAAAGCGTTGTCCCTGAATACTGTCCGGAATGGTCACGCTGACCCTCCCTGCCGTTCGACTGGTTCGGCTCTGCCGCGCCGACGATGCGCGGCCGCTCGGGGACAGCGTATGCCGGGCGGGGACGCGGCGGGCGGGATGCGGGCGATCCGGATCGAGGCCGAGGGTGAGGTAGATCATGGTCTGGTTAGCGGGCAATTTGCTAGTACTTCAGAGGTGCTGGACGGATGATCAATATGAGATAGCCGGACACCGCGACGCGGTGAGCGGTCGAACCAGCCCAACCAGAAAGGCCGCCCATGAAGCGTTTCACCACAGTCCTGACAGCAGCTGTGACCGGCGCGATCGCGATTCCGCTCATCGCCGCGGCGACCGCCACCGCCGATGTGTGGCAACCGGCGCCGGGCATCTCCATTCCCCTCCCCGACGGCGTGTTCACCGGCAGCGCCGGCGTGCAGCCCTCCACCCCGCCGAGCCCTGAACATGTCGAAGGCGAGCCGTGCGGTGACAACGGCGGCCACTGGGTGCACCTGGACGGCGGCAACGCGACCCACTACGGCACCGAATGGCTCTGCCGAGTCGGCTGAGCCGATTGCGGCGTATGGACGGAGTTCACCGGGCGGTGGGCGCGGGACGGTTCGACGGTCCCGCGCCCGCCTGAGCGGGTGGTCAGCCGCACAGGGTCAGCTGGATCAGGGATTGCAGGGCGGCGTCGATGGGGTGGGGTTGAGGTGCTCCCGAGGGGTCGAGGCGGTTCCAGCGCTGCAGGTTCACGGCGATGGACATTTGGCGGTGGCCGTCGGCGCTGGTGAGGGAGATGGCGCCGCCGCCCCAGACGGAACCGTCGTGGCCCCAGAAGGTTCCGTGGCCGGGGACGGTGACCTTGTGCAGGCCCAGGCCGTACTCGATGGTTTTGCCCTCGAAGGAGATGACGGGGACCGTGCGCTGCATCTGCGCCAGCGCGGCCGGGCTGACTATTTCGCCGGAGAGCAGGAGGGCGTAGAAGCGGTTCAGGTCGGCGACGGTCGAGATGAGGTTGGCGGACGGGCCTACCCAGGACATGTCGTAGACGCTGTAGTCGCGGGGCGGGTCGATCATGCCGAACCAGGATTCGTAGTGCCGGGAGTGCGGGCCGGTGATGTGGGCGCCGGTGGGGAGTTCGGTGTCGCGCAGGCCGGCGCGTTCGATGACATTGCGGGTGATGTACTTTTCGGCCGATGTGCCGGTGATGGCCTCCAGAAGTTGGCACATCAGTAGGTAATTGGTGTTCGAGTAGCGGCCGGGGGTGCCGCCGGGGACGCCGGTGGGCGGCGCCGAGACACCCATGCCGATGAGTTCGATCTGGTCGAAGCTGGTGCGGCGGTTGGCCTCCAGGCTTTCCGGGGTCGTCTTGGCCAGGTCGGGGAAGGCGGCGAGGGAGGGGTTGGCGAGCGGGAAGTATTCGGCGAGGCCGCTGGTGTGATTGATCAGCATGCGGACGGTGATCGCGGTGCCGCGTTCGCCGGACACCAGTAGCGGCAGGTAGTGGCCGATCGGTGTGTCGAGGTCGATGTCGCCGCTGTCGGCCAGTTGCAGTACGGCGGCGGCGGTGAAGGACTTGGTGATACTGCCGACGCGGTGGCGCATGTCCGGCGTGACCGGGCGTTTCGTGGCAAGGTCGGCGAATCCGGCTGCGCCACGGTAGATTTCGTTGCCGTCACGCACCTCGGCGAACACTCCGGGCATGCCCGCGCGGTGCAGGTTCTGCAGGGCGGTCTGTAGCTTCTCGGGATCGAATGTGTTGGTCACGGCACAACTATCGGCCGCGGGCTCCCGCCGGGTATTGGACAAATCTTCCCCACGCCCGATACCGCTGCTGGGCGATGGCCGGCAGGTAGTGCGCGGTCAGGGCCGCGGGTGTGCGGTCGGCGAAGCGGGACACGTCCCGGCACAGATGCGCCTGATCGGTATAGCCGCATTCCGCGGCGACCTCGGCGGCCGGTTTGCCCGCCAGCAATCCGTCCACCGCGGACCGGAAGCGGACCAGCATCGCCGCCCGCTTGGGCGTCAATCCCACCTGGGACTCGAACCGCGACCACAGCCGCTTGTGACTCCATCCCAGGGCTTCGGCCAGCCCGCCTATCCGCACCTGCCCGCGCGACGCGAGAATGCGATTCCAGCCCTCGATCACCTCGGGATCGGGCGCCCGCGCCGCCATATCGCCCTGTGCCAGAAAGGCTTTCGTCACCGCGAA
This sequence comes from Nocardia huaxiensis, assembly GCF_013744875.1. Taxonomy (NCBI): domain Bacteria; kingdom Bacillati; phylum Actinomycetota; class Actinomycetes; order Mycobacteriales; family Nocardiaceae; genus Nocardia; species Nocardia huaxiensis. The sequence continues at coordinate 4,681,496 of NZ_CP059399.1, read as the reverse complement.
GCGCTCGTCCCAGCTCGCGGCGGCCGCGAGCCGTTCCCGCAGCTGCCCGGCCCGCGCACCCCACAGCTCGTCGAGCGCGACCACACCGTGCCCCAATTCCGTTGGCGCGACACCCAAGAGCGAATATGCCCGCAGCGGCGACATGCGCACCTCGAGACAGGCGGGCCGCTCCCCACGAATGCGCGCCGGCTCGAGCGGCAGCCCGGCCACGAATCCACCGAGCCCGCGCCGCCCGCCCGCGTCCTCGACGAGCAGCCCCGCACCCCCGAATTCGATCACCATGGTGACGGCGGCCGCCCCGGCCACCCGCAACTCCAGTCCCGGCGCGCCCACATTGCGGTATCCGATCATCGCCACGCCCGGTGGCGCGGCGCCGACCGCCCGCGCGAAATCCCACACCCGGCCAGCGTACCTATTCACCTGCGGAAATGCCCCGCCCAGCAACCCACCGGCGGTAGCATCGGCTGATGAGTGGCGACCCGAGGCCGGGCTCGTGACCACGGCCGGAGGCGGCGATACGGCCTTCACCGGGTCCATCCCCGAAATCTACGACACCCTGCTGGTCCCGATGATCTTCGAGGAACCGGCCCGGCTACTCGCGGAAGCGGTGGCCGAAACCGACGCGGTCGAGGTCCTCGAAACCGCGGCCGGAACCGGAATCTTCACCCGAACCCTTGCCCGGCTGGGCGCGCACACCATCGTCGCCACCGACCTGAACGAACCCATGCTGGCCGCGGCCGCCCCGCGTCTGGCTTCGGATCGTGTGCGATGGCAGGTCGCCGACGCACAGGATCTCCCGTTCCCCGAACGCTCCTTCGACGCGGTGGCCTGCCAGTTCGGCGTCATGTTCCTCCCCGACAAGGTGCACGGCTACGCCGAGGCCCTCCGTGTGCTGCGGCCGGGCGGCATATTCGCCTTCAATGTCTGGGATCGCATCGAGAACAACACCGTACCGCTGCTCATCACCCAAGCCCTGGCCACGGCCGCGCCCGACGACCCCGTCGAGTTCTTCCCTCGAACCCCGTACGGCTACTTCGACTTCGAGCGAATCCACGACGAACTCACCGAGGCCGGTTTCGAACAGATCCGCGGCGAATACATCGACGGTGCGAGCCACTCGACCGCGGAGACCGGCGCGGTGGCCTTCTGCCAGGGCACCCCACTGCGTGGTGAGATCGAGCGGCATCCCTCCCTCGATCTGGAATCCGCCACCGCCATCGCCGCCGCGGAATTGCACCGCCGTTATGGATCAGGGGCGTTCTACGCGCCGATCCGATGGCTTCAGGTGACGGCCCGCCGACCGGTCCTGTGAGGAAGGCGCACATGTCGATTCGGTCACTGTAGCGAGCCCGGATCCGGGCCCCGCCGGCGAACGATCCCATCAGGCCCGCCATCTCACCACAACCCCCTACATTCTGGGGACCTGCGGGTTACCGGAATCGGAACGGCATTCGATTTCCTTGTACCACCAGCGATTACCACTTCCGACTGGGACAGTGCGCGCTCGGATTGGGCAGTTTTCTCGTCCGGCACAAGGGATTCCGAGCTCGTATACTCCCGTGCCGCGGCGCTGGTACGGAATTTCGCGCCGGGAACGGCGCCGGGATCCCGGCGCTCGCAGGGAGATGAGGGGCAAGTGGGCGTGCTCGCACGGCTGGCTGTCGGCCGGCCGAAAACTGTTGTCGCGGTGATTCTTGCGTTGCTGGTGCTGGCCGGGGTGGGCGGCGCATCGGTGCAGCAGCGACTGTCCGGGGGCGGGTTCTGGAACGCCGACGCCGAATCGGCGCGGGCGGCACGGATATTGGCGGAGAAGTACACCACGGGAACACCCAATGTGATTGTGCTGGTGGATGTTCCGCAAACCTCCGGAACAGTCGACACACCGGCGGTGAGTGCGGCGGGGACCGCCCTCACCAAGGAACTGGCCGCCGTGGAAGGCGTGCGGTCGGTGAACTCGTACTGGTCGACGGGCTCGCTGGAGTTCCTGCGCAATGGCGATCGGAGCCGGGCGCTCATCGCGGTCGACATTCCGGGCGACGAGATCGCGGTGGAGAAGGTCGCCGAACGACTGCTCGCCGACTATCGCGATCGCGACTACGAGGGCCTGCACCTGCGGCTGGGCGGGGCCGCGGTCAGCTATCACGATGTCACCGAGCAGCTCACCCACGATATGAAAGTCAGTGAGGCGGTATCGATTCCGATTCTGCTGGTGCTGCTGGTGCTGATCTTCGGCAGTCTGGTGGCGGCGGGGCTGCCGCTGGTGCTGGGCATCGTGTCGATCGTGGGGACGTTCGGCACGCTGCGACTGCTCACCGAGTTCACACAGGTGTCCAGCTACGCGCTGAACTTGACCACGGTGCTGGGCCTGGGCCTCGGCATCGACTACAGCCTGTTCCTGGTCAGCCGGTTCCGTGAGGAGCGCCGCGCCGGGCGCGAGATTCCGGCCGCGGTGCTCACGACGGTCACCACCGCCGGTCGCACCGTGCTGTTCTCGGCCGCCACCATCGTGATCGCCATGCTGGCCATGCTGCTGTTCCCGATGCCGTTCCTGCGCTCGCTGGCAGCCGCCTGTCTGTCGGTGACGCTGCTGGCCGCCCTGGCCACGGTGACGCTGCTGCCGGCGCTGCTCATGCTGTTCGGGCATCGCATCGACGCACTCGATCTCCGCCGGGGCGTGCGCACGCTGCTCGGACGCCCCGAGCCGACGCCCAAGCAGCCGGAGCAGGGCTTCTGGTATCGCACCGCACGCCGAGTCACGGCTCGTCCCTTGGCCTTCGGCGGTGCGGCACTGCTGCTGGTACTGCTGCTCGGCGCACCCTTCGCCGGGCTGAAACTGGGCCTGACCGATGATCGCGCCCTGCCCGCCACCGTGGAGAGCCGTCAGGTCGGTGATGTGCTGCGCGCCGAATTCCCCGCCACCACCGCGGGTCAGTTCGACGTGGTGGTCGACGGCCCCATCTCCAGCGCCGATCTCATGACCCTCACCACACGGCTGCAACAGCTCGAGCATGTGCGGCTGGTCCGCAGCGTGCCGGGCGCCGACGGCGCGCATCTGACGGTCCTGCCCGATATCGACCCGTACTCCCCGGCCGCCGATACGCTGCTCGAGCAGATCCGCGCCACCGACTCCCCCGCCCCGCTGCTGGTCGGCGGCGCGACGGCCGAGAACACCGACACCAAAGCCGGTCTGGCCCAGCGTCTTCCGCTGGTCGTGGCGCTGATCGTGATCGCGATGATCATCCTGCTGTTCGCCTTCACGGGCAGCGTGATCATCCCGATCAAGGCGGTGCTGCTCAATACCCTGAGCCTGTCGGCGACCTTCGGCGCCATGGTCTACATCTTCCAGAACGGCCACTTGAAGTGGCTGGTAGGCGATTTCACCGAAACCGGCTACCTCGCCGCGCCGGTCCCGGTGCTGGTGTTCTGCCTGGCCTTCGGTCTGTCCATGGACTACGAGGTGTTCCTGCTCTCGCGGATCGCCGAGGAGTACCGGGTGCGCGGCGTCACCGACGACGCCGTCGCCTACGGCCTGGAACGCACCGGCCGCATTGTCACCGCCGCCGCTTCGCTCATGGCGATCGTCTGTGTGGGACTGGCGTTCTCGCAGGTGTCGTTCACCAAGCTGATGGGTGTGGGCCTGACGCTGGCCGTGCTCATGGACGCCACCGTCATCCGCGGCGTGCTGGTGCCGGCGCTCATGCGCCTGCTGGGCGACGCCAACTGGTGGGCGCCCGGCTTCTTGAAACGCGTACACCATCGAATCGCGGTGCGGGAGGAGTCCACCGCCACCGTGTGAACGGTGTTGTGCACCTTGTCACAAGCGAATTCGCTTGCCGATTCCCGCAACCGCGCGCGCACTGTGCCCGGCCACAAAGGCCGGGGCGCCGGCCTTGTCGCGCGCAACGCCCGAATCGGCCGCGGCCGTGACCTTTCCACCATTCCCAATCACCGAGTGAATTTGGTTACCAGACAACGTTATTGGCTATCGAAGTGAGCCCGTGGCACAGTGTGGCCGGGCATCTCACGCGAGTCACGAACATGTGAACAACGCCCGCTCAGCGGGCGAATACGACATTGCCCGAAAGGTTTTCGGATCGCCGCAGCGCCGCGGGATCGCGCAAGCATCGGCACATCATTTCAGGGGTAAGCCATGTCCATTTCCATGCGTTATCCGCTCACTGCCTATCAGCGCGACATCTGGACGATCGTCGAGCTCTTTCCCGGTCTGCCCAGCTATCTGTCCAGCGTGGTGGGCCGGTTCTCCCTCGATATCGACGTCGACGCCATGGTGACGGCGATCGAGCGCACCTGGGCCCGCAACGACGGCCTGCGGCTGCGCTTCCGCGTCGTGGACGGCGTTCCCTTCCAGGAACTTTCGACCGAACCCATGCCGGCCGTGCAGGTGATCGACGTCAGCGACGCCGCGGACCCGCACGCCGAGGCCCTGCGCCGGGTGCACGAGCTCACCGGCAATGCCATCGAACTGGTGGACGCGGTGCCGTTCCGGGCGCATATCGTGCGCGCCGGGGCGGACCGCTCCTACGTGCTGGTGACCACCCACCACATTGCCGCCGACGCGACCGGGTTGTTCAATATCGGCGCGCAGATCCTCACCGATTACGCCGGAATCACCACCACCGGAGACCCTTTCGACCTGCCGGGGTCGTCGTTCCTGGGCTGCCTGGACTTCGAACGCGACTACCGGGCGAGCGAGCAGTACGGAATCGACCGGGACGCCCTGGTGGACCGGCTGCGCGCCACCACACCCGCCCTGTTCGAACGCCCGCGCGCCACGGGCGGACTCGCCCCTGTCACCTCCCACACGTTCACTCTCGAACGCGCGCTGGTCGATCGGATTCGGGCGGCGGGCGTCTCGCTGTACCCGTACTTCTGCGCCATGCTCGGGCTGTACCTGTCGCGGGTGCTGCGCACGCATGAGATCGCCATCGGCATCCCGTTCGGCAATCGCCACAATCCCACCGAGCAGTCCACCATCGGGCATTTCGCCAACACCCTGCCGCTGCCCATCGACACCGGCGGCCACGCCACCGTGCGCGACCTGGTCGCCGCGGTGAAAGCCGATGTGCGCCAGATGAAGCCGCACGAGCGCTACCCGCTCGGCGACCTCATGGGTGAGCTGCGCCGCGCCGGCAATCCGGCCCGGCAGCTGTTCGACGTCACCGTCGCCTACCCGCGGCTGCCCGACACCGCCGGCCTCATCGCAGGGCTGGAAGAGGTCCAGCAACCCTCGCAGGGCTACAGCCCCCTCGCCATGGCGTGGACCATCTCCGAGATCGACGACGACGGGCCGCTGCTCATCCGCCTCGATTACGCCACCGACATCTTCGATGCCGACTATCCGATCGAGTCCGCCGCCGCGCATCTCACCGCGCTGCTGTACGCGGGAATCGATGCCCTGGACAGCGACCCGGCGCTGCTGCCCATGCTCTCGGCGGCCGAATACGATGCGCTGGTCGACCGCGAGCGCGCGACCACGTATCCGTACGACGCGCAGGCCAGCGTGATCGGCCGCATCACCGAGCAGGCCGCGCGCACGCCCGGCGCGGTCGCCGTGCACGCCGCGGACGGGGCCACGATCAGCTACGGCGACCTGCTCGCCCGCGTCGCACAGCTGTCGGGCCTGCTGCGTGAATCCGGCGTCAGCGCGGGCGATCTGGTCGCCGTTGTGCTCGAACGCGGCCCGGACATGCTGGTCGCCATGCTGGCGGCCATGCACGCCGGAGCCGCCTATGTCCCGGTCGATCCCGGCTATCCGGCCGACCGCATCGCCTACGTGCTGGCCGACAGCGCCGCCAAGGTGGTGCTCACCGATGCCGCGCGCGCCGAGACCATCGAGGACGCGGTCACGCTGACCCCCGAGCGCTGGTCCGCGGGCGCCCACGCCGCCGCGCCGGTGCCGGACGGTTCCGATCTGGCGTATGTGATCTACACCTCCGGTTCCACCGGACACCCCAAAGGTGTTGCCGTCGAACACCACTCGGTCATCAACCGGCTGGCCTGGATGCAGCGGCGCTACCCGCTGCGCGCCGGTGACGTCATCCTGCAGAAAACGCCGTCGTCGTTCGACGTGTCGGTGTGGGAGCTGTTCTGGTGGGCTCTCGAGGGCGCGCAGGTGGCGCTGCTGCGACCGGGCGGCGAGAAGGATCCGCGCGAAATCCTCTCCGCCATCGCCGATTCCGGCGTCACCGTCATGCACTTCGTGCCGTCGATGCTGACCCCGTTCCTGGATCTGCTGGAAGCCGATCCGGCCGCGGTCTCCCAGGCGTCCGGGCTGCGCACGGTGTTCTGCAGCGGTGAGGCGCTGCTGCCGCACCAGGTCACCCGCTGGAACCGCGCCTTCGCCGGACTCGGCTCGGCCGCACCGCGATTGGTCAACCTGTACGGTCCGACCGAGGCGACCGTGGACGTCTCCTATCACGACACCCCGCAGGATCCGGCGCGGCCGGTGACCCGGGTGCCGATCGGCCGTCCGATCGACAACACCCGCCTCTACATCCTCGGTCCCGCCGATCAGCCGCAGCCCCTCGGTGTGGCGGGTGAATTGTGCATTGCCGGTGTGGGTTTGGCGCGCGGCTACCTGCACCGCCCGGAGCTGAACGCGGAGAAGTTCGTCGCCGATCCGTTCCATCCCGGCGAGCGCATGTACCGCACCGGTGACCTGGTCCGCCGCCTGGCCGACGGGGAAATCGAGTACCTGGGCCGCATCGACCGGCAGGTGAAGATCCGCGGCAACCGGATCGAACTCGGCGAGGTCGAGAACGCCCTCGCGGCCTTGCCCGGCATTACCGCGGCAGCAGTCATCGATCACCATTCCCCCTCGCGCGGAGCCTATCTGGCCGCCTACTGCGTCGCCACCGAGGGGCTGGAACCCGCGAACCTCCGGGCCGGGCTGGCGCGGACGCTGCCGGAGTACATGATTCCCGCACAGTTCGTGCGCATCGACGCGATTCCCTTGACGCCCAGCGGAAAAGCCGACCGCACCGCCCTGGCCGCCATCCGCCCGGAGGCCGACGCCGCCGAGCAGACCGCGCCGCGCACACCGGTCGAACAGCAGCTGGCGCAGGTGTGGTGCGAGGTGCTCGACCGGGAGTCGGTGTCGGTGTTCGACAACTTCTACGACCTCGGCGGCGATTCCATTCTGCTGCTTCGGGTCCGGGCGCGCGCCGAGGCGCGGGGGTTGCTGATCAGCGCCCGCGATATCGCCGAATCGCCCACCATTGCCGAACTGGCCGAGCGGGCCCGCACCGGGGCGGTCGTCGCGGCCCCGATCGAACCCTTCGCACTGGTGCCCGGTATCGACCGGGCCCGGCTGGGGCACGTCGAGGACGCCTACCCGCTGACCCGGTTGCAACTGGGCATGCTGTTCCACAGCCGCGAGCGCGCCGAATCATCGCTCTACCACGATGTTTTCCGGTACTCCCTGCGGATGCCCTGGGACGAGGCCGAGTTCCGGGCCGCGCTGCGGCGCTCGATCGCCCGGCATCCCATGCTGCGCACCTCCTTCGATCTGGCCGCCTACTCCGAGCCGTTGCAGCTGGTGCACGGCCACCTCGACGCGCCGCTGACGATCACGGATCTGCGTGGGGCCGAGCCGGATACGGCCGAGACGGCGGTGCGGGAACATGTGGCCGAACGCCGGCTGCGCCCCTATGTCTTCGACCAGCCGGGGCTGTTCCACCTCGCTGTCTTCCGGCTCGCCGACCGGATCGACATCGTGCTGTCGTTCCACCACGCCATCCTCGACGGGTGGAGTGTGGCGACGCTGCTGTCGGAGCTGCTGGCCGACTACCGGGGCATCGGCGACCTATCCGCCGGCGAGCTACCCTCTTTCGCCGAATACGTTCGCGCTGAACGTGAGTCGATCGCGGATCCGGCCGACCGGGAGTTCTGGGCCCGGGAGCTCGACGGCGCGGAAACCGCCCGCATCCCGGGTGTGCGCCCGCACGGCCCGGTCACACCGGACAGCGCGGCCGGGCCGGTCGACGCCCGGGTGTCGCGGACGATTCCGGTTCCGGCCGAACTGCTTTCGCGCGCCGACGCGGTGGCCGCCGCCACCCATGTGCCGGTGAAGTCGGTGCTGCTGGCCGCGCACGTGGCCACCGTCGGCCTGCTGTCGGGCCGCACCGATGTCACCACCGGTGTCGTCACACACGGCCGTCCCGAGCGCCTGGACGCCGAGCGCATGGCCGGACTGTTCCTCAATACGATGCCGCTGCGCATCGACTTCGCCGGCCGCTCTCGCCGGGATCTGCTGACCGGGATCTTCGACCGGGATCGGAACAGCGCGCCGCACAAGCGTTTCCCGCTGACCGAGATCCAGCGTGCGCTGGGCGTGGTCCTGGACACTGCCTTCAACTATGTGCACTTCCATGCGGCCGGCGCGGCCCTGGAGGCCCTCGATGTGACGCTGCTCGGCATCGACATTCGCGAGGACACCAACTTCGCGCTGCTCGTCAATGCCGTGCGCAATCCCCTGGACGGCACCCTGGCGCTGCGCATCGACGGCGACCCGGCCGCCTACACCCGCGAGCAGCTCGACAGCATCGGCGAAACGTATCTGGCCGTGCTGGAACTGCTCACCGGCGATCCGGCAGCTCCGGTCGACTTCGGGGCGCTGGCCCCGGCTCCGGCGGCGGCTCCCGGGCCGATCGCACCCGGCACGGTGCTCGACCTGTTCGATGCGACCGCGGCCCGCACGCCGGACGCGATCGCGCTCGAATTCGGTTCCCGCACAGTGACGTACGCGCAACTGCTGGCCCTGTCCAACCGGATCGCGACGGCGCTGGTGGCGCGCGGCGCGCGGCCGGGTGACCGGATCGCCATGGCGGTGGACCGCTCCCCCGAACTGGTGGCCACCGTGCTCGGCATCGCCAAGGCCGGTGCGGCCTGCGTGCCGCTCGATGTCACCTACCCGCAGTCGCGCCTGCACGCCATGCTCGAGCAGGCCCGGCCTTTCGCGGTCGTCACCGGCCCGGGTCACGAATCGCTGGTGCCGCAGCAGCATTCCCGCATCGGCCTGGACGACCTGGTGACCGCCGCCGGCACCGCCGCACTCCCGGCCGTCGCTCAGGACGGGACCGCGTACGTGCTGTTCACCTCCGGCTCCACCGGAACCCCGAAGGGTGTGGCCATGCCGCACCGGGCGCTGGTGAACCTGATCCGGTGGCAGCTGTCCACCGCCAGCGGCTGGCTCAGTGATGTCGAACGGGCTCCGGCGACAACACAATTCGCGCCGCTGTCGTTCGATGTGTCCTTCCAGGAGATCTATTCGACGCTGTGCGGTGGCGGGCGGCTCATCCTGCTCGGCGAAGAACAGCGCCGCGACCTGCCCGCGCTCGCCCGACTGCTGGGATCCACCGCGGCAGAGCGCATCTTCCTGCCGTACGTGGCCCTGCAGCAACTGGCCGAGGCCGCCATCCGCCTGGATATCGCACCGGCGAGCCTGCGGGTGATCATCTCCTCCGGTGAGCAGTTGCGCGTCACCGACGAGATCCGCGCGCTGTGCGCGGCCGGGACCGGGGTCGTGCTCGAAAACCAGTACGGCCCCACCGAAACCCACGTCGCCACCCGGTACACCATGACCGGCGACCCGGCGCGGTTCCCGGTGCTGCCGCCCATCGGCAGGGCCGTGGACAATGTGGAGATCCTGGTCCTGGACGAGCAGCTGCGCCCGGTGCCGGACGGCGTCCCCGGGGAGATCCACCTCGGCGGCGCCGCGCTCGCCGACGGCTACGAGCATCGTCCCGATCTCACCGACGCCGCCTTCGGCCCGCACCCGTTCGCCCCCGGGCGACGGCTCTACCGCACCGGCGACATCGGCCGCCGCCTGCCCGGCGGGGATGTGATCAGCGATGGCCGCCGGGGCGGTCAGGTCAAGATCCGCGGGCACCGCGTGGAACCCATGGAGGTCGAACTCGCGCTACAGCGGGTCACCGCGTCCGTCCCGGGTGTCAGCGAGGTGGCCGTGGTCGCGCACGCCACCGCCGGAGCCTCCAGCGCGCAGACGCTGCTGGTCGGCTTCCTGGTCGGCACGCGCGAGGACGTCGACGAGCCGGACATCCTTGCCGCGCTGCGGGAATGGCTGCCCGACTACATGATCCCCAGCCGCCTGGTGTGGCTCGACGCGCTGCCGCTGACCCCCAGCGGCAAGCGGGCCGACGCGGTGCTGGCCGGTATGGCGCTGCCCGCGCCGCAGGCCGCCGATCGGGTGGCCCCGCGCACCCCGGTCGAGGCCGGGCTGGCCGCCCTCATGGCCGAGGCCCTGGGCCTGCCCGAGGTCGGCATCCACGATGACTTCTTCGCCCTCGGCGGCACCTCGCTGACGGCCATGCGGCTCATCGTCTCCATCGAACAGCGCTTCGGTCTGTCGCTGCCGGTTTCCGCGCTGGTCACCGGGCCGACCGTGGCCGCGCTCGCCCGGCATCTGGACGAACGGGCGGGCGCCGGATTCGATCCGCTGGTGCCACTGCGCGAAGGCAGCGGGACACCGCTGTTCCTGGTGCACCCGATCGGCGGTAACGTGCTCTGCTACGTCGAATTGAGCAAGCGGCTGCCCGCGAACCAGCCGCTGTACGGTTTGCAGGCGGCCGGACTGGAGCCGGGAAGCACAGCGGCGCAGTCCATTCCGGAGATGGCGAGCAATTACATCGCGGCGCTGCGCCGGGTGCAGCCGGAAGGCCCCTACCATCTCGGCGGGTGGTCGCTCGGCGGCATGGTGGCCTTCGAAATGGCCCAGCAGCTCCGCGAATCCGGGCACGAGGTGGGCATGCTCGCGCTCGTCGACACCATGACCGTGCGCCACGGGGACGGCACACCCGTGCCGCAGCACTCGCTCTACGAGTTCTTCCTGTGGGAGCTGCTGTGGCTGGCGCGCGGCGCGGACACCGCCGTCATCGAGATCCCCCTGGAGCTCGAATCCGAGGACGAGGTCTTCGATTTCATTCTCGACTCCGCCGTCGAAGCCGGGGTGCTGCCGCCGGCCGGGTCGCGGGCGCTGGTGCGGCGACTGTTCGAGGTGTTCACCGGCGGCTGGCGGGCCATCGACAGCTACCGGCCGCACGCCTACGAGGGTGACATCACCCTGCTGCGCGCCGCCGAACCGCTGCCGGAGGTGTTGCGCCCGGCGCACGACAGCGCGGGCACCCTGCACCGCGACCCCACCAATGGCTGGGACGCCTACGCGGCGGGCCATCTCGAGGTGATCGAGGTGCCCGGCGATCACCTCACGCTCATTCAGGCGCCGCACGTCGCCGCGGTGGCCGCCCAGCTCACCCGTCTGCTCGAACACGCGTCGGCGACCGCCTCGTGAAAGTATCGGATCCCGTGACACAGCAAGGAAATCCAGTGAACTCTCCCGTCAAGTCGGCGATCGTCGTCGGAGCCGGAATCGGCGGACTCACCGCCGCGGCCGCCCTGCGCCGCGCCGGAATCGATGTCGTGCTGTGCGAGCGCGGCCCCGAACTGCGTGCCGCCGGATTCGGGCTGTCGGTGCAGTCCAACGCCATGAACGCGCTGCGCACCCTGGATCTGGGCATCGACGAGGAACTGCTGCGGGTCGGCGGGCGGGCGCGCTCGTTCACCTTCCGGTATCCGGACGGGTCGGATATGCGGCGCGTGGACGTGGCGCCCATCGACGCCGAACTCGGCGCGCCCGCGGTGGCGGTGGCGCGCAAGGATCTGCACGAGGTGCTGCTGGCGGCCTGCGGGGACGATCTGCGCGTCGAAACCGGCGCGGAGGCAGTGTCATTCAGCGAGACCGCCGACGCGGTCGAGGTGCGCTTCGCCGACGGGCGCACGCTCAGCGCGGATGTGCTCATCGGCGCGGACGGCATCAACTCGGCCGTCCGCGCCCAGCTGCACGGCTCGGAAGCCCCGCGGCCGGGCAAGTTCGTGTGCTGGCTGGCGCTGGTGCCGTTCGCACACGCGGCCATCGAACCCGGTGCGTCCATTCATTATTGGGGCCGGGGCATGCGGTTCGGCATCCACGATATCGGGCACGGGAACGTGTACTGGTGGGGCACCATGACCACCAGCGGTGAGCTGGCCGCCAACTGGCCGCACGGGAAGGCCGATCTGCTGTCCCGGTTCGCGGGCTGGGCTCCGGAGATCACCGAGATCATCACGGCCACACCGGAAGCCGATATTCTCGCACTCCCGGCGCAGGATCGGCCGCCGCTGACCTCGTGGGGTCGCGGGCGGGTCACCCTGCTCGGCGATGCCGCGCATCCGATGCTGCCCAGCCTCGGGCAGGGCGCGAACGCGGCCATGGAGGACGCGGTGGTGCTGGCGCACGCGCTGGCCACGCACGAGGACGCCGCGACCGGGCTGCGGGTGTACGAGCAGCGGCGGATTCCGCGCACCACCATGTTCGTGGACGGGTCGCGCAAGCTGGGGCGCATCGAGCAGACCCGCAATCGGGCGGTCATCGCGGTGCGAAACGCCTTCATCGCCAAGGGGAACGAGGAGAAGCTGCGGGCGAACCTGGCCGAGCCCATGACCTGGCCGGGGCTGGGCGATGCGGAGCCGGTGGCGGCGCTGCCGCGCCCGCTGTCCACCCTCGAGCGCTGGCACTGGACCGCGGATCAGGTTGCGCCGCTGCACATTGTGTCGCGGGTGCGGGTCACCGGCGACCTGGACGCGGACGCGGTGCGGGCCGGGCTGGCAGCGCTGGTGCGCCGCCATCCCATCCTGCACGCCGTGGTGCGCAGCGAAGGCGGGCGTGATCCACGGTTCGTGCCGATCGAGGTGCGGCCGATCCCCCTGCGGGAGGTGGCAGCCGGGGAGTGGACCGCCGAGATCGACACCGAACTGCGGGAACGCTTCGACGCCGACGCACCGCTGCTGCGGGCCACGCTGATCACCGTCGCGCCGGGCGTGCACGATCTGGTGCTGACCTCGACCTACACCATTGCCGACGCCGTCACCGTGCTGTCGTTCGCGCGGCAGGTCCTCGAGCTCGCCGCCGCCACCACCGGCTGGCTGCCCGAGGTTCCCGCTCCCGCGTCGCCGGAAGCCCTGTTCCCCAAGCCCTTCCAGGGTGCGCGGGGCAAGGGCAGGGCGATCGGCCGGCTGGTCGCCGACGGGCTGCGTGATATGCGGGCCAAGCCGGTGCGACTGACCCCCGGCGCCGAAGTCGCTCCGGCACAGCGGTTCACCCGGGTCGCGCGCCGGGTGCTCGACGGTGCCGAATACCAGGCGCTGGTCGCGGCTTGCGAACAGCGCGATGTGGCCCTGTCCAGCGTCGTGGCCGCCGCGCTGGCACGCGCCGCCGGCGCGGATGCCGGTGCGCCCCAGGCCAACTACCCCATCGGTGTCTCGGTGCTGTTCCGCGAACAGCTGGCCCGGCCCCTCGACACCACCCGTACCGGCGCCTACCAGGCCATGATCGCCCTGCCCACCCCGGCGGGCCGCCCGCTGTGGGAAGCCGCCGCCGAATTCGACGCCGAGTTCTCCGGCCGCGTCGCCCAACGCCAGCACCTGGCCAACCTGGGCGGCATCGGCTTCATGATGCCCAAGACACCCGCCCAGTCGGACAAGGTCGTCAAACTCCTCGACGCCCGCGGCCCCGGCCATCTGTGCCTGACCTATCTCGACACCCGCGACTTCCCGTCCCGCATCGGCGACTGGGAGATCTCCGGCGCCGAATTCGTCTCCGGCATGTCCATCAGCGGCATGACCATGCTGACGGTGGGTCTCGGCGCCGACGAACTGTCCCTCAACCTCGGCTACATCGAAGGACTCCTGTCCCCCGACCGCGCCGACGCCCTGGTCGGCGCCCTCGCCGACGGCCTGCGCAGCGCCGTTCCCGCATCGGAAACCGCTGCCGCGCACTGAGGTTCACCGCCGGTGCCGCATCCCGCGCGGCACCGGCCTTTCGTCGTCACCTCGGAGTTCACGCGGCGTCGGTGCGGACACCGACCGTGCGGGTGAACCGCCCGCCCTCGGGCCGGTGGGCATTTTCGCCCGGTTCTCGCGATTCCGGCCGATGAGTTCGGGCGGGTGGCGGAGTCTGATCTGGTGATCGGACTACTCCACCTTCGAAAGGCACGATCATGGGCAAAGTGATTACGGGCGCGACCATGTCCCTCGACGGCTTCATCGCCGGGCCCGGGGAGAGCGGGTTCGAGCATTTGTTCGCCTGGTACTCCTCCGGGGATATCGAGTACCCCAGCACCCACCCGGAGCTGAGCTTCAAGACGTCGGGGGCCAATGCGAAATTCTTGCAGGAGCTGGCCGGTGGGACGGGGGCCTGCGTCGTGGGGCGGCACCTGTTCGATCTCACCGACGGCTGGGGCGGGATCCATCCGATGAATGTGCCGATCGTGGTGCTCACCCATCGGGTGCCCGAGCAGTGGATCGCCGAACATCCGGGTGCGCCTTTCACTTTCGTGACCGAGGGGATCAAGGCCGCCGTCGATGCCGCCACGCGGATCGCCGGGGAGAAGAATGTGGCGGTCAATGGCGGCACCATGGCGCGGCAGGCCCTCGAAGCCGGGTTGGTCGACGAACTGTGGGTGTCGGTGGCGCCGGTGCTGCTCGGAGGCGGCACGCCGTTGATCGGGCAGTTCGAGGGTGCGCCGCTGGTGCTGCCGGACCCGGAGGTCATCGCCGGAGATCGGGCCACCCACCTGCGGTATCGGATTCGCTGATCGCTCGGTATCGGGTTCGCGGCTCCGCTTGCGCCGCGAGCGAACAGGGTGCCGCCGGGGCCGAGGGCGGGCATGCTGGAGGCAGGAAACGACGTAATCATGTAAGCGGGTGGTCGTCATGAGCGATGAATCCGAGCACGGCGCCTCGCCCATGCCACCGGGATTCGGGGACGGGCGCGCGGAATCCGATGCGCTGGACGCGTATTCGCGCACGGTCATCACGGTGGCGGCCTCGGTCACCCCGCACGTGGCCAGCGTGCAGACCCGGCGCGGCGGGGGTTCGGCGGTGGTGTTCACCGATGACGGGTTCCTGCTGACCAATGCGCACGTGGTGGGGTCCGCGACGAACGGGATCGTGGTGTTCGCCGACGGGGTGGAGTCGCGATTCGATGTGGTGGGCGTGGATCCGCTGTCGGATCTGGCGGTGCTGCGGGCGCGCGGCGGTGCACCCGAGGCGGTGCAACTCGGTGACGCCGACCATCTGGTCGTCGGGCAGCTGGTGGTGGCCGTGGGGAGCCCGCTGGGGTTGGCGGGCTCGGTCACGGCGGGGGTGGTGAGCGCGCTCGGGCGGGCGGTGCCGGTGGGCAATCGGCGCACCGCGCGGGTCATCGAGGACGTGATTCAGACCGATGCCGCGCTCAACCCCGGCAATTCCGGTGGGGCGCTGTCGGATTCGGCGGGGCGCGTGGTGGGGGTGAATACCGCGGTCGCCGGAATCGGGCTGGGGCTGGCGATTCCCATCAATGTGACCACCCGGCGCATCATCACCACGCTGCTGCACGAGGGGCGGGTGCGGCGGGCCTACCTGGGCGTGGTCGGGGTGCCCGCGCCGCTGCCGGCCACGGTGGCCGAGCGCACCGGGCAGGAGGCCGGACTGCGGATCGTCGACGTGGTGCGCGGCGGGCCCGCCGAGAAGGCGGGGCTGCGGCGCGGCGATCTGGTGTTGAGTGTCGCGCGGCGGGAAGTCAAGGACGCCCAGGGGATTCAGCGGCAGCTGTTCGACGATGCCATCGGGCGGGCGCTACCGGTGACGGTGCTGCGCAATGGGGCCATGGTCGATGTCATCGCGGTGCCCATCGAGCTCACCGTCGACTGAGTCGAACGGATTGTGCGAGCCGCGAGCTCAGGACGCGGAGCGCTGCCGCGTCGAAGCGTCGGGCTGCCAGACTTCGGCGAGCTCGTCGAGGGGCAGGCCCAGGGTGCGGCTCAGCGCCACGATGGTGCCGAAGGCCGGGGTGGGCAGGCGGCCCGACTCGATCTTGCGCAGGGTCTCCGGGGAGATGCCCGCGGACACGGCGACCTCGGTGAGGTCGCGGCCCGCGCGGGCGGTGCGCAGGGCCGAGCCCAGACGGCGACCGGCCTCCATCTGGGCGGGGGTCAAGGGAAGACGGACCATGCGGTTCACCTTACGACTGGTATTTAAATACCGCAATCCGCTACGGTCGGTATAAAAATACCGGAACTGGAGGATGTCATGGTCGAGCTCAAGACCCCGGCGGAGATCGCGCGCATGCGGGTCACCGGGCAGTTCGTCGCCGAGGTGCTCACCGAACTGCGCGGCAAGGCGCAGATCGGAGTGAATCTGCTGGAATTGGAAGCGATTGTGCGCGAACGCATCCGAGAGCGCGGGGCGGTGTCCTGCTATGTGGACTACGCGCCGTCGTTCGGGCGCGGCCCCTTCCGCAACACCATCTGCCTGTCGGTGAACGACGCGGTGCTGCACGGGCTGCCGTTCGACTACACGCTGCGCGACGGCGATGTGCTGAGCATGGATCTGGCCGTGTCCATCGACGGATGGGTGGCCGATTCGGCGATCACCGTCATCGTCGGCACGCCCGATCCCGAGGATGTGCGGCTGATCCGCACCACCGAAGAGGCCCTGCGGGCCGCGATCGCCGTCGCGCACGCGGGCAATACGATCGGCGACATCTCCGCGGCCATCGCACAGGTAGCGAAGGGGCAGGGGTATCGGGTGAACACCGAATTCGGCGGGCACGGGCTCGGGCGGACCATGCACGAGGATCCGCACGTCCCCAATGACGGGCGCGCCGGGCGCGGATTCCGGCTGCGGCCCGGACTCACCATCGCCATCGAACCGTGGCTGGCGCGCACCACCGATCGCCTCGTCACCGATCCCGACGGCTGGACCTTGCGCTCGGCCGACGGTTCCCGCACCGCACACAGTGAGCACACCGTCGCCATCACCGAGAACGGGCCCGAAATCCTCACGCTCACCGTGTGATCGGACCGACGGTGAAGCGAAACAGGCTCCGCGAGATACTGTTTCGATGGGTACCGACGAAGACCTAGCGCAGGCCGCCGCCGACGGCGATCTCGCCATCGCCATGGAGAGCCTGGAGCAGGCCACCCACGGGCGACTCCCCGACGGCCGGCGCCGCATCTTCCGCGCTGCGCTGGATGCCTTCGGCGAGAACGGATTCCACGCCACCACCACGCGCGATATCGCCTCCCGGGCGGGCCTGTCCCCCGCCGCGCTCTACGTCCACTTCGGCTCCAAAGAGGAAGTACTGCATCGCATCTCCCGCGCCGCGGTGCGGCTCACCCAGCAGATCACCGACAGCGCGGCCGCCGGGCCCGGCACTGCCGCGCAACGCCTGGCCGCCACCGTCGCCGACCTCACCGCCTGGCATGCCCGCCACAGCGGTGCGGTGCGCCTGGTCCTGCACCACCTCACCGACCTCACCCCGGACCACCGCACCGAGATCGACGACCTGCTGCGCGGCATCCACCGCTCGGTGCGCGCCCTCCTCGCCGAGGGCGCGCACGGCGGCGAATTCCACGTACCCGACCCGGGCGCAACAGCTCTCAGCGTCATATCGCTGTGCGTGGACACCGCACGCTGGTACCAGCCGGGCTATCGCCGCTCCCCCGAGCAGATCGGCGACGATCACGCCGCGAGCGCCCTGCGCATGGTGGCGGCCCGACGATAAGACACCGGGAGGTCGTGCCGGGTCAGGACTCGTCGGTGAGCCAGCTCTCGAGGGCGGTCAGGGCTTGCAGCTCGGCGGCGAGGGCGGCGCGGTCTTCGGCGGAGAGGTCCAATTCCGCCATGCGCGTGCCGAGTTCGGCGACGCGTGCGGAATCCTCTGCGGCGATGGCGATTTCGGCGAGCATGGCCAGGGCCCGGGCCCGGTCCAGCGCGGGGGCGGTGGCGGCGAAGCGGCGCAGGCCGGTTTCGAGGACTCGGACGGCGTTGGCGTCGTCGTTCTTGGAGTCGCGGAAGATGCGGGCATTGTCCATGACCCGGGCCAGACCCTCGAGACTGCGGGCGCCGCCGTACTCAGGGTCGGGCTCATCGCGCTGGATATAGATGATGGAGTTGCCGACCGGGTCCACCACGGTGAAGCGGGTCTGGCCGGGGCGGAACCGGGTGATGCGCGGGATGCCGCGGGCGGGGATCCTGCCGTAGCGGGCGCGCAGGGAGGCGGTGAACTCCTGATGCCAGGATTCGACCTCGTCGACGATCACCAGAGCGCTGATGTACGCCTGCTCGGCATTGTCGAAATCCTTCGGCGTGGGGCCGAAGTAGACCGAGAAGCCGTCGCGGGTGACCATGCCGGCGGTGTAGGGGCGGGTCTGCTCGTAGGTGACCTCGTACCCGAGGGTGCGGTAGAAGTCGAGGGTCGCGGGGAGGTCCCCGCCCCACAGCACCGGAATCGATGTGGCCGCCATCGGCGATCCTCCTGTATTCGGTCCAAAACTGGGTCGAACCCACGCTATCCAGAGCGCGGCGGCACACGCACATGCGAATTTTGTCCGATCTCCGATTAGGCTGCGGGCATGGACAACCCGTTCGGCGCCGCCGGGACCGCGAACTACGTACTGCTCACCACCTTCAAGAAGGACGGCACCCCGGTCGGCACCGCCCTGTGGGCCGCGCTCGACCAGGGCCGCCTCTATGTCTGGACGGTCACCGACAGCTGGAAGGTCAAGCGCATCCGCCGCAATCCGCAGGTCACCGTGCAGCCGTGCGATGTGCGCGGCAAGCCGCACGGCGAGGTTGTGCAGGGCACCGCCACCATCCTCGACGCGGCGGGCAGCAACCGGGTGCGCGGACTCATCAAGCGCCGCTACGGATTGCAGGGGCTGTTCATCGTCGGCGGCAGCGTGCTGCGGCGCGGCAAGAGCGGCACCATCGGCATCGAGATCGTGGCGGCCTGACGGGCTACTCCCCCACCGCAATCGGGGTGATGACCACGCCGACAGAGCGGTCCGCACCCCGGAACAGCTTGTGCGCCTCGACCGTCAACCTGCCGAGCACACGGTACTTGCGGGCCACCGCCGCACGAACCCGCTCGGTGCCCTCGGCGTCGGCCACCTGCGCGGTGCCCGTCACGATGTCGTCATCGCGGACCTGACCGCGCGGATCGCACACCTGCAGCGTCACCGCGGGATTGCGCCGGATGCGCTTCACCTTGCCGGTGCCGGGATGGGTCCACACCACCAGACGGTGGCCGTCGGGCGCGATCCACACCGGCGTACCGACCGCGGTCCCGTCCTTCTTGTAGGTGGTGAGCAGGGCGTATTTGGCCTGAGCCACATCGTTCCACGTCATGGCTTCACGCTAGGGCGGACCGGGCGCGCTCACATCCGCCCGCGCACGCAACCCGGACTACGCGTACGCGCGTACGTCGGCCGCACACGCGGTCACCGCCGGAGTCGCCTCCGGCGGTGACGCTCTCGGGGATCATGTGGGAGCTACCGCATCACCTCTGTCCCGCGATGATCGCGCCGAGCAATCCGCCTACTCCGCAGCCGATGATCGCGCCCACGAAGAAGAAAAAGAAGCCGATGACCGCGCCGACCACACAGCCGATGAGGGCACCGGCCACGATCGATCCGGCATCGGCGACCTGTTGCAGCGCAACGGTATTCACACTGGGCGCCGCGACATCGGTGGTGCTGGCCGGGGTGACCGTCAGCACTGTGCCGGAGGCGTCGAGGCTCGGGATGACCTCGTACACCCGGTCGGCGGCGTAGTAGACGAGCGGAATGGCGCCGATGGCCTCACCGCTGGATGCGATGACGGTGACCGCGTTCTCGGCCAGGGCGAAATGGCCGGAGGTGAGCGTGGTGGTCACGCTGCCGCGGTCGGCGGCGAGGGTGGTGGTGTATTCGACTCCGCGATCCACGCCGACGATGCCCGGTCCGGCGAGCGGCTCGCCGTGAGCGGTGACGGTGGCGACGCAGAGCGCCGCGACGGAAAGCAGTGCCGTGACAGCGAATTTGGCGATTCTCATAATGGTTACCCGCAATCGAAGAGACCAATTCACCGCACAGCACGAGCGAGTCCGCATTCGGCCGAATTACGGCGAATGACGTCAACACCTGCGACGCGCCCCCACGAACGCGGCGAATCGGGGAATCCGCTTCCAATTATTCGGCCCAATACCGTGATTGGGATTTGCCCGGCGTCACCCCGAGTCGGACGCCGTAACCATTCTTATGATCCTCTTAATCGGACGCGCAGTGAAGACCCGGTGTCCCGGTTGTCCTCCCTTGTCCTGCGCGTCCGATCCAACACGCCGCCCTAAAAGCGGAATTCGGTTATTCCAGTTCGCCTTCGGTTTCCAGGTAGACCTGACGCAGACGGTCCAGCGTATCGGCCTCCGGCTGCTCCCAGAGTTTCCGCTCGGCAGCCTCCAGCAATCGCTCCGCAATTCCGTGCAGCGCCCAGGGATTCGACTGCTCCATGAACTTGCGATTGGTCTCGTCGAAAACGTAGCTCTCGGCGAGCTTTTCGTACATCCAGTCGGCGACCACATTCGTGGTGGCGTCGTAGCCGAACAGGTAGTCGACGGTGGCGGCCATTTCGAACGCACCCTTGTAGCCGTGCCGGCGCATGGCCTCGAGCCAGCGCGGATTCACCACGCGCGCACGGAATACGCGCGCGGTCTCCTCCGACAGGGTGCGGGTGCGCACCGCGTCCGGGCGGGTGCTGTCGCCGATATAGGCTTCGGGATTCTTGCCGGTGAGCGCGCGCACCGCGGCGACCATGCCGCCGTGGTACTGGAAATAGTCGTCGGAGTCGGCGATATCGTGTTCGCGGGTGTCGGTGTTCTTGGCCGCCACCGCGATTCGACGGTAGGCGGTGCGCATATCGTCCGCGGCCGGTGCGCCGTCGAGGTCGCGGCCGTAGGCGTAGCCGCCCCAGGTGGTGTAGACCTGCGCCAGATCGTCGTCGGTGCGCCAGCTCTTGGAGTCGATGAGCTGCAGCAGGCCCGCGCCGTAGGTGCCCGGCTTGGAGCCGAAAATGCGTGTGGTGGACCGGCGTTCGTCACCGTGCTCGGCCAGGTCGGCCTGGGCGTGGACGCGCACGTAGTTGGACTCGGCGGGCTCGTCGAGGCCCGCCACCAGGCGCACGGCATCGTCGAGCAGGGCCAGCACGTGCGGGAAGGCGTCGCGGAAGAAGCCCGAGATGCGCACGGTCACATCGATGCGCGGGCGGCCCAGCTCCGCGAGGGAGATCGCTTCCAGCTTGGTGACGCGGCGACTGGCCTCGTCCCATACCGGCCGGACACCCAGCAGCGCGAGCACTTCGGCGATATCGTCGCCCGAGGTGCGCATGGCCGAGGTGCCCCACACCGAAAGACCCACGGAGCGGGGGTATTCGCCGTGATCGGCCCGGTACCGGTCCAGCAGCGACTCGGCCATGGCCTGACCGGTCTCCCACGCCAGCCGCGACGGCACCGCCTTCGGGTCCACGGAATAGAAATTGCGGCCGGTGGGCAGCACATTGATCAGGCCGCGCAGCGGCGAACCGCTGGGCCCGGCCGGAATGAATCCGCCACTGAGCGCGTGCAGGATTCGCGAGATCTCCACGCCGGTCTGCCGCAGGCGCGGGACGACCTCGGTGGCCGCGAAGCCCAGGACCTTGCGCACGGATTCCAGGATGGATTCGTCTGTACCGACCAGGTTTTCGGTCACGGCGTCGATTGCGTCGACGCCCCAGTCGACCTCCTGCATCGCGGCAACCAGTTCGCGGGCGCGCGACTCGAAGGCGTCCACGCGCTCGCGGGACTCGTCCCCGGATTCGCTGAGCCCCAGCGCTTCTCGCAGGCCGGGCACATTGACCTCGCCGCCCCACAGCTGGCGGGCGCGCAGCATGGCGAGCACCAGATCGACCTCCGCCTCCCCTTCCGGGGCGCGGCCGAGCACGTGCAGGCCGTCGCGGATCTGGACGTCCTTGATCTCGCACAGCCAGCCGTCGACGTGCAGCAGCATGTCGTCGAAGGATTCCTCGTCGGGCCGCTCGGTGAGCCCGAGGTCGTGGTCCATCTTGGCGGCGCGCATGAGCGTCCAGATCTGCTGCCGGATCGCGGGCAGCTTGCCCGGGTCCAGCGCCGAGATATTGGAGTGCTCATCCAGCAGCTGCTCCAAACGCGTGATGTCGCCGTAGGTTTCGGCGCGCGCCATCGGCGGGATGAGGTGATCGACCAGGGTGGCGTGGGCGCGGCGCTTGGCCTGCGTGCCCTCGCCCGGATCGTTCACCAGGAACGGGTAGATGAGCGGCATATCGCCGAGCGCGGCATCGGTGCCGCAGGACGCCGACATGCCGAGGGTCTTGCCGGGCAGCCATTCCAGATTGCCGTGCTTGCCCAGGTGCACCATGGCGTCGGCGGCGAAACCGTCGGGGGCGGCCAGCCAGCGGTAGGCGGCCAGATAGTGGTGCGAGGGCGGCAGATCCGGGTCGTGGTAGATGGCCACCGGGTTCTCGCCGAAGCCGCGCGGCGGCTGCACGATCAGCACCACATTGCCGAATCGCAGTGCGGCGATGACGATTTCGCCCTGCGGGTCGGCGGAGCGGTCGACGTACATCTCCCCCGGCGGCGGGCCCCACGCCTCGATCACCGATTCGCGGAAGTCCTCGGGCAGGGTGTCGAACCAGGCGGTGTAGGCGGCGGCGCCGATGCGAATCGGGTTGCCTTCCAGCTGTTCCGCGGTCAGCCAGTCCGGATCCTGACCGCCGGCGGCGATGAGGGCGTGGATCAGCGCGTCGCCGTCGGCCTCCTCGAGGCCCGGGATCTCCCCGCGCTCGCCCAGATCGTAACCGGCCGAACGCATTTCCTCGAGCAGCCGGATGGCGCTGGCCGGGGTGTCCAGGCCCACCGCATTACCGATGCGGGCGTGCTTGGTCGGATACGCCGACAGCACGATGGCGATCTTCTTGGCCTCGGCGGGAATGTGGCGCAACCGCGCGTAGCGCACCGCGATCCCGGCCACGCGCGCCGCGCGCTCCGGATCCGGCACATAGGTCGACAGTCCGTCGGCGTCGAATTCCTTGAACGAGAACGGGACCGTGATGATGCGCCCGTCGAATTCCGGCACCGCCACCTGCGTGGCCACATCGAGCGGCGAGAGGCCGTCGTCATTGGCCTCCCACTGCGCGCGACCGCTGGTGAGGCAGAGTCCCTGCAGGATGGGCACATCCAGCTCGGCGAGCGCGCCCACATCCCAGGCTTCGTCGTCGCCGCCCGCCGAGGCGGTGGCGGGCTTGGTGCCGCCGGCGGCGAGCACGGTCACGATGAGTGCGTCGGCTTCGCGCAGGCGGGCCAGCAGCTCCGGTTCGGCGGTGCGCAGCGAGGCGCAGTACAGCGGAACCGCCTTGGCCCCCTGGTCTTCCACGGCCGCGCACAGGGCGTCGATGTAGGCGGTGTTCCCGGCCAGATTCTGGGCGCGGTAGTAGACGACCGCGACCGTCGGCGCATTCCCGGCAACCAGTCGCGTCTCGCGTTCCAGCTCGCCCCAGCTGGGCAGCTCCACCGGCGGCTCGAAACCGTGCCCGGTGAGCAGCACCGTGTCGGACAGGAAGTTGTGCAGCTGCAACAGGTTTGCCGGACCACCCGCGGCCAGATAGTTGTGCGCGTCCGCCGCCACCCCGCCGGGCACCGTCGAGGTCTCCATGAGCTCGGCGTCGGGTGCGATCTCACCGCCGAGCGCGACCATGGGAATCCCGCTGGCGCGCACCGACTCCAGGCCCTCCTCCCAGGCCCGCTTGCCGCCGAGAATGCGCACGATCACCAGATCGGCGCCCTCGAGCAGGCCGGGCAGATCCGCGGGCAGCAGGCGCGCCGGATTCGCGAGCCGGTAGTCGGCCCCGCTGGCGCGCGCGCTCAGCAGATCGGTATCGGACGTGGACAGCAGCACAATCACAGGGGTCAGCCTTCCTAGGGTTACGCGCCCAGCACGGTTCGGCGCTCCCCGGCGAAGGTCTGACTCTCACAGTGGCGCGACCGCACCGGAATTGCACCGGTTTCTTCCGTCCGACGAGCCCCCGGATGCTATCGCGCCCGCATCACAGTGCGGCAAAGGCTGCCGCGCACGGGTGTCCCGGATGCGCACCCGGGCGTACGCTGCGGGTATGCCGAACACCCCAGGATGGGTCAGGCGGAACAGGTTTGCCGCCTGGTCAGGATACTTTTGCGTACTGGTTGCCTTCGCGACGCTGGCAATGGCTTTGACGGCCGCCGGCAGTGGTCATTCGCAGTATGCGATGGTCGCGGGCATCATCTGCGCCGCCACCGCACTCTTCGGAGTGACGGTGCTCGGCACGACCATTCACCGGGACAACAACGAGCATCATGCTGTGCCCAGTTTGCTCAACGACAGCTATGAGAAGGCTCCGCCGTTTGCGCGTTTGCGCGGGGCGCCAAAGTACATCGAGGTGCATCGCGCGGGGTGAGGTTGTTTCCCGTGCTGCTTCCAGGGGAGCCGGGGGCTGTATTTTTCCCAGGGGCCCCGCCCCCGGATTTTTCCCAGGGGCTCCGCCCCCGGACCCCCGGAATCGGGGGCTCTGCCCCCGGCCCCCGTTACTGGGCTCGAGTTTTTGAGGGTGGGTCGTAGGCTTACAGGACTATGACCGTCCGAAATGAGGCTGATTCCTGCCCCGGCGTGCTGCGCGTGCACGAAGCCGCTGATGGGCCGCTCGCGCGCATCCGGGTTCCCGGTGGGGCGCTCACGCCCGCACAGTTGCAGGCGCTGGCGGCAGCCGCGCAGGATCTGGGCGACGGCAATATCGAGCTCACCTCACGCGGGAATGTGCAATTGCGGCAGGTCAGCGATGCGGTTGCGCTGGGCGGGCGATTGACCGCCGCCGGGCTGCTGCCGAGCGCCTCGCACGAGCGGGTGCGCAATATCGTGGCGTCGCCGTTGTCGGGGCGGGTCGGCGGCTGGACCGATGTGCGGGGGCTGGTGCCCGCGCTCGACGAGGGATTGCGGGCGGCGGCGCGGCTGGCGGATCTGCCCGGGCGGGTGCTGTTCACCCTCGATGACGGTCGCGGCGATGTGAGCGCGCTGCACGGGGATATCGGCGTCCACGCGGTGGACGAGAACACCTATGCGCTGGTGCTCGCCGGAGGTGATTCCGGGGTGCGGGTGCCGGCCGCCGAGGCCGTCGATCTCATGCTCGCGGCCGCGCACGGCTTCCTCGATCTGCGCGGCGAGCAGTGGCGGCTGCACGAGGTGCCGGACGGGCAGGCACGCCTCACCGACCATCTGCTGAGCACCCGCACCGGTCTCGACACCAGCGGCGAACCACTGGAATTGCCCGCACGCCAAGACATTCCGATCGGCTGGCTGAACCAGGCCGACGACCTGGTCGCCCTGGGCGCGGGTGTACGGCTCGGCTCGCTGCCCGCCCGCGTCGCCGAATTCCTCGCCGCCGTCGAACGCCCCTTGTTCGTCACCCCGTGGCGCAGTGTCGTTCTCACCGACATGGACGAATGGACCGCCGAACAGGTGGTGCGGGTACTCGCCCCCATGGGCCTGATCTTCGACGCGAACTCACCCTGGCTGCAGGTCAGTGCCTGCGCCGGCCTGCCCGGCTGCGCCAAATCACTCACCGATGTGCGCGCCGACGTGGCCTCGGCCGTCGAATCCGGGCGCGTAATCCCCACCGGCACAGCACAATCCGCGATGGACGGCCTCGACGCCGACGAGATCGTGGCCGCCGGACGCCAGCACTGGTCCGGCTGCGACCGCCGTTGCGGCCGCCCACGCGGTGCGGTAACCGACGTCATCGCCACCACCGACGGCTACCGCATCACGCCCTCCGCCTGAACCACCGCCCCGGGGGCCGATCATCCCGCCAGGGCGGTGGATTCCGTTGCACTCCTGTGGAATTCCATGGTGCAACACTTCACGCTGCCGCCGGACTTCAGCAGCTCGGACAGGTCGACGCCGATGGGCTCGTAGCCGCGTTCGCGCAACTGGCCCGGGAGAGTGGTGGCGCGGTCGCTGAGGAAGACGTGGTAGCCGTCGCAGACGCCGTTGAGGCCCAGGACTTCCGCGTCCGCCTCGGTGACGAGGATGGCGTCGGGGTACATGGCGGCGAGGACGCGGGCGCTCTCGCCGCTGAAGGCGGCCGGGTAGTAGGCGATGGTGTCGCCGAGCACCATGAGCGCGGTGTCCAGGTGGTAGAAGCGCTCGTCGATGAGATCCAGTGAGACGACCGGCAATTCGAAGAATTCCTCGGCCTCGCGGTGCGCGTCGCGGGAGGTGCGGAAGCCGGTGCCCGCCAGGATGCGATCGCCCGCTACCGCGAAATCGCCTTCGCCCTCGTTGATTTCGCGTGCCGCCTGCACCTGGGAGAAGCCCTGTTCGTCGAGCCATTCGTGGTAGGCGGGACCTTCGGCCGCGCGCTCGGGGTTGGCGAAGCGGGCCGAGAGTGCTCGATCTCCGATCACCACACCGCCATTGGCGGCGAAGACCATGTCCGGCAGACCGGGGATGCCCTCGATGACCTCGACGTGGTGACCGTAGCGCTCATAGGTGGCGCGCAGGGTGTCCCATTGCGCCAGGGCCAGATCGCGATCCACCGGATCGGAGATGTCCATCCATGGATTGATGGCGTAACTGACCTCGAAATGGTCGGGTCGGCACATCAGGAACCGGCGCGGGGTGGGGCGGCGGGCGCCGGCCGGTTCCGGGGCGCGCAGCGTGGCTACGGACGTCACTGGGGGCTCCTGGGAGATCGGCGCGGGTGGAGCGGGATAGACCTGACACGAAGGTAAATGGCGTAGTGTTGCGCTGAAAATAGCGATTCGTTGCGCGATCTTGGATCTACGCGGCGATTCGTTGCGTTCCAGCGGAGGAGTGACCGTGGACGACCTCGATCGGCGCATTCTGGCCCATTTGCTCAAGAACGCGCGCGCGTCGTTTCAGGACATCGGCGCGGTGGTCGGGCTGTCCGCGCCGGCGGTGAAACGCCGGGTGGACAAGATGGTCGCGGGCGGGCAGATCACCGGCTTCACCGCACAGGTCAGCCCGGCCGCGCTCGGCTGGCGCACCGAGGCTTATGTCGAGGTCTTCTACCGGGACAATATCTCCCCCGCCGAACTGCGCCGGGGGCTCGAGCCCATCCCGCAGGTGGTCGGCGTGTGGACCATTGCCGGGGAGGCCGACGCGCTCGTGCACGTCATGGCCACCGATATGGCCGAGATCGAATCGACCGTGGAGAAGATCCGGGAGAACGCCCGGGTCGGGCGCACCCGCAGCAGCATCGTCATGTCCCGGCTGCTGGAACGGCCGCGCACCTGACGCGCCGACACCGCTGATCAGGCAGGCTCGCCCGCTGTCCGGGTGACCCGCGGCACTACCCGCTCCCGGGTCGCGCGAGGGCGAACCATAGGGTGGAGCGCATGTCCGACGTGCGTACCAGCTACCTCACCGACGGGGCCGAGATCTATCGGCGCTCGTTCGCGACCATTCGCGCCGAAGCGGATCTGGCGCGCTTCCCCGCGGAGGTGTCGCAGGTGGTGGTGCGCATGATCCACGCCTGCGGGCAGGTGGATCTGGCGGGCGATATCGGGTTCAGCGACGATGTGGTGGTCAAGGCCCGGGCGGCGCTGCGGGCCGGTGCGCCGATTCTGTGCGACGCGAACATGGTGGCCTCGGGCGTGACCCGCAAGCGGCTGCCCGCCGGCAACGAGGTGCTGTGCCTGCTCGGCGATCCGCGCGTGCCCGAGCTGGCGGCATCCATGAACAACACCAGATCGGCTGCGGCGCTGGAGCTTTGGCGTGACCGACTGGACGGTGCGGTGGTGGCGATCGGCAATGCGCCCACCGCGCTGTTCCATCTGCTGGACATGCTCGACGCGGGCGCGCCGCGCCCGGCGGCCATTCTCGGGATTCCGGTGGGCTTCATCGGCGCGGCCGAATCCAAGCAGGCCCTCGCCGAGTACGGCGGCGTCGAATACCTGACCGTGCACGGGCGGCGCGGCGGCAGCGCCATCACCGCCGCGGCACTGAATGCGATTGCGAGCGAAGTCGAATGAGCGGCAAGCTGTGGGGCGTCGGGCTCGGACCCGGCGACCCGGAACTGGTGACCGTCAAGGCGGCGCGGGTGATCGGCGAAGCCGATGTGATCGCCTTCCACAGCGCCAAGCACGGGCGCAGCATCTCACGCGGGATCGCCGCGCCCTATATGCGCGAGGGCCAGCTCGAAGAGCATCTGGTCTACCCGGTCACCACCGAGACCACCGACCATCCCGGCGGATATCAGGGCGCGATCGACGAATTCTATGAGAGCGCAGCGGCTCTGCTCGCCGGGCATCTGGCCGCCGGGCGCTCGGTGGCGCTGCTGGCCGCGGGTGATCCGCTGTTCTACAGCTCCTTCATGCACATGCACCGGCGGCTGGCCGATCGGTTCGAGACCGAGATCATTCCGGGCGTCACCTCGGTGAGCGCCGCCTCGGCCGCGCTGGGGACACCACTGGTCGAAGGCGATCAGGTGCTCACCGTGCTGCCCGGCACGCTGCCCGCCGAGGAGCTGACCCGCCGGCTGCGCGATACCGGCGCGGCCGCCATCATGAAGCTCGGGCGCACCTATCCCGGTGTGCGCCAGGCACTGACCGACTCGGGCCGGCTCGATGGCGCGTACTACGTCGAGCGCGCGAGCACCGGCCGTCAGCGCGTGCTGCGCGCCGCCGACGTCTCCGACGCGGATGTGCCCTACTTCGCGATCACGCTGGTTCCCGGACCGGAACCGGCCACCCGAATCCCCCTGTCCGAGAACGCGACACCGGCCGCACAGGCCGCGACGACAGCCACCACCGAGTCCCGCCCGGTCGGCGAGGTCGTCGTGCTCGGGCTGGGCCCGGGCGATCCCGACTGGACCACGCCGGAGGTGAGCCGCGCGCTCACCGAGGCTACCGATATCGTCGGCTACACCACCTACGTGAATCGCGTGCCGGTGCGCGCCGGGCAGCGTCGTCATGCCAGCGACAACAAGGTCGAATCCGAGCGCGCCGCAATGGCTTTGGATCTGGCCAAGCAGGGTGCGCGGGTGGTCGTGGTGTCGTCCGGGGATCCGGGTGTGTTCGCCATGGCGGCGGCGGTGATCGAGGAGTCGGCCGATCCGCAGTGGCGGGAGGTGCCGGTGCGGGTGCTGCCGGGGATGACCGCGGCGAGCGCGGTGGCCAGCCGGATCGGCGCGCCGCTGGGGCACGACTTCGCCATGATCTCGCTGTCGGATCGGCTCAAGCCGTGGGAGGTGGTGGCCAAGCGGATCGCCGCGGTCGCCGCCGCGGATATGGCCTTCGCCGTCTACAACCCGGCGTCCTCGCAGCGGCGCTGGCAGGTCGCGGCCATGCGGGATCTGGTGCTCGAGCATCGCAAGCCGGATACGCCGGTGGTGCTGGGCCGCGATGTGGGCGGGCCGTCCGAGTCGGTGCGGGTGGTCGCGCTCGGTGAGCTGGACCCGGCCGAGGTGGATATGCGCACGCTGCTCATTGTGGGCGCGTCGACCACCACGGTGTTCGACGCGGCGGGCGGGCCGCGGGTGTTCACCTCCCGCCGCTACACCGACTAATATTCCAATGTGGAACATAGCGGTGTGGTCGGTACGCGGGTAGCCACCGCGTCCCGGCCACACCGGAAGCTCGGTTCGAAGGGAGTGCTGGTGACAGACGACAAGCCGCGACGCCCGCTCAATTCGACGGCCGCGTCCCTACTCGGATTCCTGCATCAGGGCGATATGTCCGGGTGGGATCTGGTGGCGCTCGCCCAGGACCGCATCGGCGACTTCTGGACCATCACCCAGAGCCAGGTCTACCGCGAACTCGCCACCATGCACCAGCACGGCCTGGTCGAGAAGGGCGAGACCGGCGCGCGCGACCGCACCCCGTACCGCATCACCGAGGACGGCCGGGACGCCTTCGCGGAGTGGATCGCTCGCGATCCCGGGGCCGAAACCATCCGCGTGCCACTGCTTCTCACACTGTCGTTCGGCGAGTTCGTGGAGCGCGATCGGCTGGACCGGATCATCGCGGCCAATCGCGGCATCCACGAACAACGGCTGGCCGGATACCTGTCCGGGCATGACGAACAGCGCATGTCGCCGTTCGAGCGGGCCACCCTGGATTTCGGCATCCGATACGAGCGGGCGGTGCTGGAGTGGTTCGACCGGCTGCCCGAACTGCTGTCCGAATCCAGCCGGTTGAGCTGACCCGCTACAGCGGAATCTCCAGGTGCACGGTCTGATAGACCGTCTCCGGGCCGCGACCGTCGTGGACGATGGCGCCGAAGGTCTGCCAGAACTCCAGTGCGCCCGGGGTTCTGGTGTCGGTGTGCAGGTACAGGCGGTCGAAGTCGGCGGCGCAGCGCACGAATTCGATGGCGTGCCGGACCAATTCGGAGGCCAGGCCCTGCCGCTGATGCTCGGGACGAACGTAGACCCGGAACAGCTGGGCGGTCGTGGCGTCCGGGTAGCGGTCGACCAGCCACTGCGGGTGCGGTGGGTGCCGGGGGCCGCGGGCGCGAATCGCGGTGGTGGCCACCACTTCTCCCTCATGCTCGGCGATCCAGAGCCGCTGGCGCGGGTTGCCGAGATAGGCGGCGGCCGGATGGATCACGTCATCGTGGTGTTCGGGCATATAGCCGTAGCCGAAGACGCGATAGAAGGTGTCCAGCATGACACTGCGGGCGCCGGGCATATCGGCGGCGCGGGCCTCACGGACCAGGTAGCCGAGGCGGGTGGAGGTCATCCGAGCGCCCCCAGCTTCGAGTCCAGGACCTCCAGGCCCTCGACGGCGACCGGTCCGGGTCCGGTGTACCCGAACGGGACGACAATCAGCCGGTCCGCCGAAATGGCCTGCACGGAACCGAGTTCCGCGCGGGCGCGCAGCGCGGCGCGGGCCGACTCGGGGGTCTGATCACCCTGGGTCAGCAGGATGATCACCTCCGGGTTCCGCGCGATGAGCGTCTCGGTATTGGCCTGGAAACTGCGCTTGGCGACATCGCCGAAGACATTGTCCAGACCCAGCAGGCGCATCTGGTGGTGCACGGTACTGGTGCTGCCGTAGGCGTTGAGGGTGGAGCCGTCGCGGGACAGGATCAGCGCGGCGGCCGGGCGCTGGCGGGCACCGGCCGGATGCCGATCCGTCACGGCGGTCACGCGGGACCGCAGGGCGGCCGCATTGTCCTTGGCGACCTGCTCGGTGCCGAAGAGCTTGCCGTACAACTCGATATCGGCGAAGACGTCGTCGAAGGTTCCGGCCGCGTCCTTGCAGTAGCCGCGGGTGATGAGCAGCGGAATATTGGCGGCGGCCAGATCCTCGGGCTTGACGGCCGCTCCTTCGAAGCTCACCACCACGTCCGGTGTCCGGCTGATGATCTCTTCACGCGCGAGTTCCGCTGTGGGCGCGATGATCTCGGCGTTGCGCAGTGCGTCCGCGTATTGCCCTGGGAACGGCGCGGTTTCGAAGGTGCGCGTCACCACCCGGTCGGCCGCACCGGCTGCGGCGATGAGCGGGGCGGCGATGGAGCCCACCGTGACCGCACGCTTCGGCGGCGTCGTGAAGGTGACATCCTTGCCGCAACTCGAGATGGTGAGCGGAAACCCGTGCGCCGCAGCGCCGGTATCGGTCGCGGCCGAGCCACCGCAGGCGGTCATCGTCGCGGAGGTGAGCATCACCGCCGCGATCAGCCCCGTATGGCGGGCGCGGTATGGCCGACGTGTGGTCATGGTTGGTCGAATTCCCTTCGGCGAAAAGTCGTGAAAGCTAGGAGATTTCGGCGGTGCGATACCGCCGGATGAGCAGCAGGAGCAGGGGCGCGCCCACCACGGCGGTGACAATGCCCAGCGGCAGTTCCCGGGGCGCGAAGGCCATGCGCGCCAGCACATCCGCCGCGACCAGGAAGATCGCGCCGAGCAGCGCCGACGCGGGCAGCAGCCGTCGATGCGCGGCCCCGACCGCCAGCCGCGCCACGTGCGGGACGATCAGGCCGACGAACCCGATCGCACCCGCCACCGCCACCGCCGCGTCGACCGCCAGCGCCACCAGGGCCAGGGTCAGTGCGCGCAGCCGCATGGGATCCACACCCAGGGTGCGCGCGGTGTCGTCGCCGACCGCGAGCGCGTCGAGGCGGGTGGCCAGCAGGAACAGCACCACCAGACAGCCCAGCGACACCAGCGCGGTCGACGCCACCGCCGGCCAGGCCGCCGAACCGAGCGAACCCAGCAGCCAGAACAGCACGGCCCGAGCGCCTTCCGGCGAATCGGAGGCGAAGATCAGGAAGCTGGTCGCGGCCGAGAACAGGTAGCCGATGGTCACGCCGCCCAGCAGCAGCCGCAGCGCGGTCAACCGGCCATTGAGCCGGGCGATGACGAACACCAGCGCGGTGGCCGCGAGCCCGCCGAGAAACGCACTCGCCGTGAGCATTCCGCCCGCACCGACCCCGAACAACAGCGAGACCGCCGCTCCGGTCGATGCGCCCGAGGTGACGCCGATGAGGTGCGGGTCGGCCAGCACATTGCGCACCACGGTCTGCAGCACCGCCCCGGCCACCGCCAGCGTCGCCCCCACCAGCGCGCCCAGCAGCACGCGCGGCACCCGCACCCGCCACACGATGGCCTCCTGCGCGGCGGACCACTCCGGCGCGGCGGGCAACCCGAGCACATGGTGAGAGATGATGCGCGCCACCGTCATCGGCGGCACCAGCACCGGACCGAGCCCCGTCGCGGCGATGATCACCGCGAACAGCGCGGCACCCAGTCCGCACATCGCCAGCACGGTGGCCCGGCGGGTTCTGCCACGGTTCAAGTCATCGGCTGCCGTGCCCGCGGATTCGCCAGTGGCCTCCGTCCTACTCCCGGGCGGCCCCACGGTGCCAGGATGCTCTCCGGGCTCCCCGACCGGCGACCGCACGACCGCCGCCGGGAACTCACCGGACGTCGACGCGGCGCGCAGGTGATCGACGTGCCCGGCCTGCTTTCGCGCGATTGTCATGGGTGCACTGGCCTTTCGGGCATGGCCGGGGACAGGTTCCCGGGACCATCGGGTACGAGCGGGTCGGGGACGACCGCCGGGCCGCCGGTCACCGCCCGTCCGTCCAGGCTCACCGGGGACGGATCTCCGGTGTCACGGCCCTGAATTCCCTTGGGCCCGAATATCAGATGCAATGCGCCGAGCGCGTGATGCCGTTCGACGCGGACGCGGTAGACGGGTTCGAGAACCTCGGGGGTGAGGACCTCGGCGACGCTGCCCGCGGCCGCAATGCGCCCGCCGTCGAGCAGGATCAGTGAATCGCAGTAGCGGGCAGCGAGATTCAGGTCGTGCAGGACGACGAGCGTGGTGACGTCGAGCCCGCGCACCAGGCTCAGGAGTTCGTGCTGATAGTGGATGTCGAGGTGGTTGGTGGGCTCGTCGAGCAGCAGGTGGGCGGCCTGCTGGGCGAGGGCGCGCGCGATGAGGACCCGCTGGCGTTCGCCGCCCGAGAGGGCGGCGAACGGGCGGTCGGCGAGATGCCGCGCGCCGACGCGAGCCAAAGCCGTTGCGGCCGTGGTGTAGTCGGCGTGTGAGTAGCCCTGGAAGGCACTCGCCCAGGGTGAGCGGCCGAGCAGCACCATATCGGTGACGGTGATCGGGGCGTCCGTCGGCGCGTCCTGGGTCACCACCGCCAGGTGGGCCGCCAGGCGGCGGCCACGCAGCTCGGTGACCGGGGTGTCGTCGATGAGCACCGATCCGGCCCGTGGACGCAGTGCGCGGTGGATCACGCGCAGCAGCGTCGATTTGCCGGAACCGTTCGGGCCGATGAGCCCCACGGTCGTACCGTTTTCCGCCAGCAGTCCGATCTCGGCGAGGACGGCCTTGCCGTCGTAGTCGAAGCCGACATCGTGCACTGTGATCATGGTGCTACCCGTCCCTCGGCCGCTCGGCCCTCACTTCGTCTGCGGCATGGGGGAATTGATGGTGGTGAAGTACTGCGCGGCGGCCAGCACGGCCACCGGTGCGGTCACGAAGATCTGCCCGGCCAGGGTGCCGAGGAAGCCGACGACGCTCATGCCGACGATGCAGCCCACCGCCGCGCCGCCCAGCGCGCCGAACATGGCGGTGAGGGTTCCGGTCACCGCCCCGAGGGTGGCTCCGCCGATCAGGCAGCCGACGGCCGCCCCGCCGATCCCGCCGACCAGGGTGCCGATGCTCGCGCCCATGCTGATGGTGCTGGTCATGCGGCTCCACGCGGCGACCTCGCGGTCGTACTCCGACTTCCAGGGGGCCTGATTCTCGTACGGCAGCGCCACCGGCCGGTACACCGCGTGGGCGGGGTCGAGCTGCGGGGTCAGGGTGGCGGTGTTGCCGGAGATCTCCGCGGCGATGGGGAAGACGAAATCGTCGACGCGGAAGGACAATTCGGTGCCGCCGAGCACGGTGCCGTCGGCCGCCCGGATGGTGAACACGCCGTTCTCCGACACCAGCGATCCCGCATCGGTGCGAATGGTCAGCGACCGCTCCGAGACGGTCGCGGCGTAGTTGATCGGCGCATCGCCCGCCGGCTGCGCGTGGGCGAGCGCGCCCGAGGCGGCGCACACCGCGGACAGGGTCAGGGCGGCGACGGTAGCGGATTTCCTCATCGACATGCTTGTGAACCTCAATCGAGAACGGCTGGGGGCCAGAGCATACGATCGAGCGCCAGATTATTGCAAATCGTTTTCATTAACGATTAACATGGATGTGCCCCAGGACGGGACAGAGAGGATGTCAGATGTGCGAGCGCAGCCAAATCATGGCTGCGGCAACAGAATCCACGACTTCCGCACCCTCCGGCAGGGGCGGGCGGTCGATCATGACCACCGGCAGCGCGAGAGCCCGCGCGGCGGTCAGTTTGGCCTCGGTCAGCGCTCCCCCGCTGTCCTTGGTCACCAGCACGTCGATGCGGCGGCCGGCGAGCAGGGCCGATTCCTCGGCGACACTGAAAGGCCCACGCGCCAGCAGCAATTCGGCACGCGCGGGCATCGCGGCCGCGGGCGGGTCGATGGCGCGGATCAGGAACCAGGCATCCGATGCCGCGAAGGCGGCCACCCCTTGACGGCCGATGGTGAGGAAGACCCGATCTCCCAGTCCGGCAAGCCGTTCCGCCGCCGCGGCCAGATCCGGCACGCGGATCCAGCGGTCTCCCGCCCGCTCGGTCCACCCGGGCCGGCGCACGTGCAGCACCGGCAGCCCTGACCGTGCCGCGGCTGCCGCGGCATTGGCGCTGATGCCTCCGGCGAAGGGATGGGTGGCATCGATCACGACGTCGATCCCATTGTCCGCCAGCCAATCCCGCAATCCGGACACTCCCCCGAAGCCCCCGATCCGGACCTCGCCAACCGGCAGCACGGGTTCGCGCACACGACCGGCGAGCGAGGAGACGATGTCGAATCCTCGCTCGCCGGAAGCGATATCGGCGAGGTTCCGGGCTTCCCGGGTGCCGCCGAGAATCAGAATCTTCAGGGCTGCCCACTGAAGTAGGCGATACCCGAGTCGATCAGCGGCTGCCCACCGGCCACCAGCAGGCCGATGCCCGCCCCGATGATCGCGCCCGGAACCGCGGAGACGATGAACCCGAGCAGCCCGATCGCGCCACCGATGACCGCGCCGACCGCCGCACCCAGCGACGCCCGCTGCAACTCGGCGAAGAACCACTGCTGCGACGAGATGGCCTGCGCGCCCGACACCTCGCTGGCCGCGGGCGCCAGCGCCAACTGCCGGCCATCCTCGCCGATGGTGGCGGTGAGGGCGACTTCCCGCGCACCCGCCTGGGCGGTCTGACCGAGCAGCGGCACCTCGGCCACGACCTGCCCGGCGTCATTGGTCAGGGTGACGCCCTTACCGTCGGCATTCAGGCTGAACGCGCCGCCGGTGACCTGCGTGACAATGGCATCGCCCGCCTCGGCCAGCTTCACCGAGTAGCCGACGCCCCGATCCTGTCCCTGCACCTGCGGCGCGACCTGACCGGCCGGAGCCTGCTCCACCGGCGCGGCATTCGCGGTGCCCGCGGCAATGCTGGTCGCGGCGGCGGCGAGGAAGGCGGTGGACGCGAACTTCGTGTACCTCATGGATCTCCCAATACAGCTAGTAAACAAACCCGGCAGCAGCCAGGATGGGTCCAGACCCTACCTGTTGACGTATGCGTGTTTCACTGTGAGGGGGCGGCGCATTCGAGCCTTTCACGAGGAAAGGCCCGAAAACACATCGGGCCGACCGGTCTAATCACCGCGATTTCACGACCACCCATTGCGTCACCGGCAATTGCGGCCGCCACGAGGTGAATCCGCCCAGCGGTTCGGCCCGGTAGATCTGGTATCGGCGCAGCGTACCGCCGTGATCGGCGGCCAGCGCGGTCAGCAGGGCCTCCGATTCGGCGGTGACGGCATTGGCGACCAACCGGCCGCCGTGGCGCAATCGCGCCCAACAGGATTCGAACATCGCGTGCTGGGTAAGGCCACCGCCGATGAATATCGCATCGGGGGCGGGAAGATCGCCGAATGCGCCGGGAGCGGCGCCGCGCACATCGATTCCCGGCACACCGAGGGCCGTCGCATTCGCCGTGATCTGCAAGCGGCGGGATTCGAGCCGTTCGAATGTGACCGCACGGCAGGCCGAATGGGTGCGGCACCATTCGATGGCGATGGTGCCGGAACCGCCGCCCACATCCCACAGCAGTTCACCGGGGGCGGGGGCCAGCGCGGCGACCGTGAGGGTGCGGATCTCGTACTTGGTGAGCTGACCGTCACCGGTGTAGGCCGCGTCCGGGAGGCCCGGCAGACGGGTCAGACGGCGAGCATCCGGATCGGCGACGCAGTCCAGGGCGACGATATTGAGCGCATCGCCGGGCGGCAGATTCCAGCCGGCCGCCACACCCGCCGCGACCCGCTCGGCCGGGCCGCCCAGCTGCTCCAGCACGGTCATGGCGGAGTCCCCGAAGCCATTGCGCACCAAGAGATCCGACAGCCGGGCGGGGGTGTGCTCATCCTCGCTCAGCACGAGAAGACGCCGCCCGTCCGACAATTCGGGCAGCACGGTTTCCAGTCGCCGCCCCACCGCGCTCACCACCGGCGTCTCGGCCAGCGGCCAGCCCAGCCGAGCACAGGCCAGCGAAGCCGACGACGGCTGCGGCAGGACGCGCAGCGCCGGCGCGCCCACCAGTCGGGCCAGGGTCGCGCCGATGCCGAAGAACATGGGGTCGCCGCTGGCCAGGACGGCAATTCGCTTGCCCCGGAAGTCTTCCAGCAGGCCGCGGAGGGCGGGGACCAGCGGGGACGGCCAGGACACGCGCTCCGCACCACACTCGGGCACGGGCACGAGAGCCAATTGCCGACCGGAGCCGAGCAGCACCTCGGCGGCCCCGAGCTCGCGCCGGGCCGGGCCGCCGAGCCCGTCCCAGCCGTCCGCGCCGATGCCGATCACGGCAATCGGCGAATCCACAGGCCAGCGGACCGGATGCGCGGCGTCCTGCGCCACCTCCGGGCTCGGGCCCGCCGTGCCGCCCGGCGCGTCGGTCATCGCGGCATCCGACGCCAAATCGGTTGCGGTACAAGCCGCATGGCAATGAACATCAGCCGCAGCGCGCCCGGCACCACCACCACCCGGGTACGTCGCCGCAGACCGGACACCACACCGTCGGCGACCTGACCGGGCGTGCTCGACAGCGGGGCCGGATCCATGCCCTCGGTCATGCGGCCGATGACGAATCCGGACCGCACCAGCAGCAGGTGAACGCCACTGCCGTGCAACGCATCCTGCAAGCCGGACGCGAAGCCGTCCAACCCGGCCTTGGCGGACCCGTACACGTAGTTGGCGCGCCGAACCCGCACGCCCGCAATGGAACTGAACACCACGATCTGCCCGTCCCCCTGCGCGCGCAGCAGATTCGCCAGGCTGGTCAGCACATTCACCTGCGCCACATAGTCGGTCTGCACCACGGCCACCGCATGCGCCGGATCCTGTTCCGCCCGCGCCTGATCGCCCAGCACCCCGAACGCGAGCACCGCCACCCCGATCCGCCCGTGCTCGGCGACGATCTTCTCCAGCATCGGCTGATGCGCCGCGAGATCATCCGCGTCGAACTCGACGGCGTGCACCGCGCTCGCCCCGGCCGCCTCGAGCTCCGCCCGCTGCGCAGCGAGGTCCCCGCTGCGCCGCGCCGCCAGGATCACCACCCGTCCGGCCGCGAGCCGCCGCACGACTTCCAGCCCGATCTCACTGCGCCCACCGAGCAGCAGCACAACGCCCGCGTCGACATCCCGCGATCCCAATCCCATGCCCGACATCCTGCCATTCGGCGGTCCGCACGATGTGCGCTGTCCCGCCGCCGCAACGTACCGAGCAGCCTGTCCCGGCGCATTGCTAGCGTCGTGGGCATGACGAGCACCGAACTCTCGCCCGCCGCCCTCGAATTCGTCGCCGAGCGGCATCTGGCCACGCTCACCACCCTGCGCGCGAACGGCACCCCGCATGTGGTGGCGGTCGGGTTCACCTGGGATCCGGAAGCGGGGATCGCCCGCATCATCACCAATGACGGATCGGTGAAGGTGCGCAATGTGCGGCGATCCGGGTACGCCGCGGTGAGCCAGGTCGACGGGATCCGCTGGCTCACCCTCGAAGGGCCGGCCGAGGTGCTCGACGACGCGGATTCGGTGGCCGATGCCGTGCAGCGGTATGCCGGGCGCTACCGGCAGCCGCGGGAGAACCCGACCCGGGTGGTCATCGCCATCAAGGTCGGCCGGGTGCTGGCCAGCAGCACCCTGAAGGACGGCGCGGACCCCGCAGCCGCGGGCCACTGAGCGAGTGAGTGACTGAGGAGTCCCGCACGCAACGCCTCTCCCCGGGGCATCCGATGCGATGAATTCGGCCGCGCCCGAACGTCTATCCAGTAACCGGATGACCAACGGAGGGATCGGCCATGCCCGGATTGCAAGAGTTTCTGGACGCGTACGTCCGCAAGGGCGTGCTGCCGGGGGCGGTCGCGGTGCTGGCCCGTGGTGATCGCCTCGAGGTGGCGGTCGCCGGGTCGGCCCACGCCGACGGCTCTGCTCCCATGCGGCGGGATTCCATTTTCCGGCTCGCCTCGCTCACCAAGCCGGTTACCGCGGCGGCGCTGCTCATGCTGGTCGATGACGGGCGGGTGGCGCTGGATCAGCCGGTGGACGGGTGGCTGCCGGAGCTGGCGGATCGGCGGGTATTGCGGACACCTGCGAGTCCGCTCGACGAGGTGGTGGCGGCGGTGCGGCCGATCACCGTGTTCGATCTGCTCACCTCGCAGGCCGGGCTGGGCTGGGCGGCCGATTCCGAATTGCCTTTTGTGCGGGCGCTTTTCCCGATCCAGCGGGATGGGCGCGAACCGCTGAGCTATCCGTCGGCCGATGAGTGGATGGCGGAACTGGGACAGCTGCCGCTGTTGGGGCAGCCCGGCGAATATTGGCTCTACGACACGTGTTCCACGGTGCAGGGGATTCTCGTCACCCGCGTCTGCGGGCAGTCGCTGCCGGAGTTCCTCGCGCAGCGCATTTTCGAGCCGCTCGGCATGGACGATTCCGGATTCACTGTCGCACAGGGGAAGCGGGAACGGTTCACGAGCTACTACCGGAACACTCCCGAGGGTTTCGAGCTCGCCGACGGCCCGGACGGGCAGTGGGCCGGCGAGCCACCGCTGCCACTCGGGCACGGCGGTCTGGTCGGCACCGCCGATGATGTGCTGAAGTTCCATCGCATGCTGCTCGCGGACGGCGTCGGCGCGGACGGGAAGCGTTTGCTGTCAACCGAATCCGTACGGCTCATGCACACCGATCACACCACGCCCGCCTCCCGCGCCCTGGCCGGGTTCTTCCTGGACGGCCAGGGCTGGGGTTGTGGCGGGTCGGTCGATATCGCCGTGCGCGGACCGTGGAATGCGCCCGGCCGCTACGGCTGGGTCGGCGGCACCGGCACCTCCGCCTATCACGTCCCCGCCACCGGCGCGATCGACGTCGTGCTCACGCAGGTGGCGGTGGACAGTCCGGTGCCCGCCGAGTGGCTGGAGGAGTTCTGGCGGTTCGCCGCTCAGAGCTGAGTGAGTCCGTGCGGCCGCTTGTTCATGGACTCGCAGCCGTCCTCGGTGACCACGACGATGTCCTCGATGCGGGCGCCCCATTCGCCCGGGAAGTACACGCCCGGTTCGATACTGAAGGCCATGCCCGGCTCGAGCACGATGTCGTTGCCGGACACGATGTAGGGCTCCTCGTGTACCGACAGGCCGATGCCGTGGCCGGTGCGATGCACGAAGTATTCGCCGATTCCGGCTTCGGTCAACAGATCTCGCGCCGCGGCGTCCACCGATTCGGCGGTCACGCCGGGGCGCACCGCGGCCACGGAGGCCGCCTGCGCACGCTCCAGAACCGCGAAGTGCTCGGCGATTTCGGGGCTCGGCTGCCCGAGCACGTAGGTGCGGGTCGAGTCGGAGTAGTAGCCGGGCTCGACCGGGCCGCCGATATCGACGACCACCACATCACCGTCCTCGATCACGCGATCGGAGACCTCGTGATGCGGGTCCGCGCCGTGCGGGCCGCTGCCGACGATCACGAAAGCCGCTGCGGTGTGGCCCTCTTCGATGATGGCCGCCGCGATATCGGCCGCCACCTCGGCCTCGGTGCGCCCGGCCCGCAGCCACTGCCCGACCCGGGCGTGCACCCGGTCGATGGCCGCACCGGCCCGGCGCAGGGCGTCGATCTCGCTGGGGTCCTTGAGCATTCGCAGCTGCCGCAGCACCGGCGTCGCCGAAACCGGCAGCGCCCCCAGCTGATCCGCGATGGGCAGCAGGTGCAGGGCGGGCATGGCGTCGTCGACGGCCGCGCGCGCACCGGCATTGAGCACATTGCGCACCAGCCGGTACGGGTCCACGCCGTCGACCCAGTCCACGATCTGCAAACCCAGCTCCCCCGCCGCCGAATCCTTGAGCGAGGCCAGCTCCAGTTTGGGGATCACCACCGACGGGGTCTCGCCGCTGGCCGGGATCACCAGGCAGGTGAGTCGCTCGAAGGATTGCGCCCGCGACCCGATCAGATACCGCAGATCCGCGCCCGGCGTGATGAGCAGGGCATCGAGGTGCGCGGTGCGCGCCAGCTCCGCCGCCCGCTCCAATCGCGCCCCGTAGACCTCCGCCGCGAACCGTGACTCGTCATGAGAGCTCATGTCCATCGACGTTACCTCGGCGAGCGCCCGGCTATCGACCGACCCGGACCGCGATCCGCATTCCCGCATGTCGGCCCGGGGTGCGCGCGGTTGTCGGCCGGGACCGGTAGCGTCTGGGCTCATGAGCACTCCCGCCGCCGGTCCGCTGCTGCTGCTCGACGGAGCCAGCCTGTGGTTTCGCGCCTTCTACGCCATTCCGGAGAAGATCACCGCACCCGACGGGCGGCCGGTGAACGCCCTGCGCGGGTTCACCGATATGGTCGCGGCGCTCGTCAAACAGCATTCGCCGAGCCGGCTGGTGGTGTGCCTGGATCTGGATTGGCGGCCGCAGTTCCGGGTGGATCTGATTCCCTCGTACAAGGCGCATCGGGTGGCCGAGGTCACCGAATCCGGTGCGGAGACAGGCGGATTCGAGGCCGAAGAGGTGCCCGACACCCTCACGCCGCAGGTGGACATGATCATGGAGGTGCTGGCGGCGGCCGGTATCGCCACCGGCGGGGCCGAGGGGCTCGAGGCCGACGACGTGATCGGCACCCTCGCCACGATCGAGCGGGACTCCCCGGTCATCGTGGTCAGCGGCGACCGGGATCTGCTGCAGCTGGTGCGGGATACACCCGAACCGCCCGTGCAGGTCTTCTACGTCGGCCGCGGGCTGTCCAAGGCGGAGCTGTGGGGGCCCGCCGAGGTGGCGGCCAAATACGGTGTGCCCGAACAGAATGCGGGCCCGGCCTACGCGGATATGGCGGCCCTGCGCGGTGACGCCTCCGACGGGCTGCCCGGCGTGGCCGGCATCGGCGACAAGTCGGCCGCACAGCTCATCTCCAAATTCGGTTCGGTCGAGGCGCTGCGCGCGGCCGCGGCGGATCCGGAATCGGATCTGGCCAAGGGTGTGCGCGCCAAACTCGTTGCCGCCGACGATTATTTGAAGGCTGCCGCACCGGTGGTGCGCGTGGTGCAGGACGCGAACGTGGAACTGTCGGGCCCGGATCTGCTGCCGTATACGCCCGCCGATCCGGAGCGCCTACAGGCTCTCGCCGCCGCCTACAACGCCGAGAGCCCGATCAAGCGACTCGTGACAGCCCTGGCCAAGCGCTGATCCGAACAACCGCCGCACCCGGTCCACAGCGCGCGAACCGCGCTCACAGCGGCCAGGTCTCGGCCTTGCCGTTCAGGTCGGTGATCGCGGCCTCGGTGTACCGGTTCTCCGGCTGCACGACCTTGCGCAGCGTGATGTGGGTCGGCCCGCTCGCTACTCCGCCGGTGGCGCAGTCGGGCCGACAGGTCTTGCGCAGCTGTGTCCCCTCGCCCTCGGCGGTGTCGGGACCCCAGCTGGTCCAGGTGATGTCCTTGACCCACAGCCCGGCATCACCGCAAGCCAGCAGCAATCGGTCCGGGCGGACGACCTTCTCGTACGGATAGGTGGCGCAGTTCGTGACCACCGGATCGATCGCCGCCACGGCCATGGGGGCCGACGCGACGGTGGTCGCCACGCCGAATGCCAAGATCGATCCCCAAACGACTTCGCGGGCAACGGTATTCATCTCGCACCCCCAGCACTCGCTGAAACAGACTCATCACCACGCTACGCCCTCGACGCAGCATCGTGCGGGCAACACTCGAAAAGCGTCCGCGAGCGGGCAAAACGCAGCGGCGGCGCCCTCGAAAGGACGCCGCCGCTCAGGCATTCGGCTCAGCGCGGAATCAGCTGGGCCGGCCGACCTCGTAGGTCCCGTCATCCTTGGTGATCTTGATGGTCACCTTCTTGGCCTCCCCGCCCACCTTGAGCGTGCAGTCGAAGGTCTTGTCCACCTCGACCTTCTGACCCGACGGGCAGCTCACGTCCTGGACATCCTCGATGCCGTAGGAATCCTTGAGCACCTTCTGCACACCGGTCTGCACGGCCTTGTTGTCCAGCTGATCCTTGGCCGTCAGCCACAGCACGCCACCGATGACCGCGGCCAGCACCACCACCGACGCCAGCGCGACAGCGACGATCAGACCCGTCTTCTTCTTGGCGGGCTGCTGCTGCGGCTGCGGCCACTGCTGACCCGGCTGCTGCCCGGTCCAATCCGGCTGCCCCTGAGTGGGCCACTGCGGCTGACTCTGCCCCCACTGCTGACCGGGCTGCTGCACCGGCTGCTGCGGCTGCGACTGCTGACCCCAATCGGGCTGACCCGGCTGCGCGGGCTGACCCTGGGTCGGCCACTGCGGCTGACTCTGGCCCCACTGCTGCGGCTGTGGCTGCTGCGGCTGGCTCTGCCCCCACGGCTGCGGCTGACCGGGCTGCTGCCCACCCCACTGCGCGGTGGGCGCCGCCGGATCCGGCTGGCCACCCCAATTCTGAGTCGGTCCGGCGCCACCGGGCGCGGGCTGACCGCCGCCCCACTGCTGCGTCGGATCGTTGCGTCCCTCCCCAGTCCCTGGGGCGTCGTTCGGTCCGTACGGGCCGCTCATCTGCTTGCCTCCACTCGCAATCCGTTGTACCTACGCTAGACCCCCGAGAGGGAACACGCTCGTGAACCCACCGCGGTCGGTACGTTCAAGAATCAAAGCACAGTCGATATGACTACGCGGCGTCCACCGCGACGACACCCCGCCGGATGGCCCGCACCGCCTTGGCGGCGGTGGCCGCGACCTCCACATCGTCGGCGGTGCTGTGGATTTGGTCGAGCAGGTCGATGACCTGCCGGCACCAGCGCACGAAATCGCCCGCCGACAGCGAGTTTCCACGAT
Source organism: Nocardia huaxiensis (assembly GCF_013744875.1). NCBI lineage: Bacteria > Bacillati > Actinomycetota > Actinomycetes > Mycobacteriales > Nocardiaceae > Nocardia > Nocardia huaxiensis. The sequence continues at coordinate 4,637,644 of NZ_CP059399.1, read as the reverse complement.
CGCCACTGGCCAGCAGGGCGTCGGCGAGGTCGTCGCCGCGGGCCCAGGAGTGGATGCCGGACAGGAATCCGAGGTCGGGTTCGCGGGTGGGTTGCAGGCGATGCCGGGACTCGTCGGTGCGCAATTGCGACCACACGCCGATGGTGGCATCGACCGCCCGCCGAATCGGGGCGGTCGGTCCGGAGGCCCCGAGATAGCCACCCTCCTGGCGGGATTCGTACACCAGGATCGAGACCACCGACGCGAGTTCGGCGGGACCGAGCCCCTTCCACAGACCTTGCCGCAGGCTCTCGGCCACCACCAGATCGGCCTCGGCGTAGATGCGGGCCAGGCGGCGGCCGTCGGCGGTCACCTCTCCGTCGTTCACGTAACCGCGCTCCTCGAGCAGTGCGAGGATGCGGTCGAAGGTGCGGGCGAGCGAGTTGGTGGTGGCGGCGACCTGCTGGCGCATGGACTCGGTTTCACGCTGCACCCGGTTGTAGCGTTCGCCGATGCGCGCCAACTGTTCCCGATCCGGCCGCGAGTGTGCCGGATGGTTGCGCAATGCCCGCCGCAGGCTCTGCAATTCGTGATCGTCGGCGGCCTTGGCGCGCTTGCCCTGCCGATTGCGGCCGGGCGGATGGATGCCCAGATTGCGCAGCGAGGACGCCAGATCCCGGCGCACCCGCGCGGTGCGGTGATCGACGTGCCGCGGCAGCCGCATGTGGCCCAGCGCCTCTGCGGGCGTCGGGAAGTCCGCGGCCGACACCCGGCCCGCCCACTTGTCCATGGTGAGCACCAGCGGACGCGGATCACCCGGTGTCGCATCGGGTTCCAGCACCACCGCCAGCCCCTGCCGACGGCCGCTGGGGATCGCCACCACGTCACCGCGCCGCAGGGCGCCGAGCGCGGCGACCGACGCCTGACGGCGATCGGTGCGGCCCTGGCGTTCCAGGTGCCGTTCACGGTCCCGGATGCGTTCGCGCAGCCCGAAGTACTCGAGGAAGTCGTCATCGCCCAACTGGGAGCGCAACTTTCGCAGCTGGCCCTCATTGCGTTCGATGCCGCGCACCAGACCCACGACCGAGCGGTCGGCCTGGAACTGTGCGAAGGACCGCTCCAGCAGCGCCCGCGAATCCGCCGCCCCCATGCGATCGATGAGGTTGATGGACATGTTGTAGCCGGGCCGGAACGACGAGCGCAGCGGATAGGTGCGCGTGGAGGCCAGACCGGCCACCGCGCTGGTGTCCACATCCGGATGCCACAGCACCACCGCATGACCCTCGACATCGATGCCGCGCCGCCCCGCACGCCCGGTGAGCTGCGTGTACTCCCCCGGCGTGAGTTCGGCGTGGGTTTCGCCATTGAACTTCACCAGGCGCTCGAGCACGACCGTGCGCGCGGGCATATTGATGCCCAATGCCAGTGTCTCGGTGGCGAATACGGCCCGCACCAGGCCGCGCACGAACAGTTCCTCCACGGTGTGGCGGAAGGCCGGCAGCATGCCCGCGTGGTGCGCGGCGAAGCCGCGGTGCAGCGCCTCGCGCCACTCCCAGTACCCGAGCACCTCGAGATCGCTGCGCGGCAGATCGCCGGTGTGCTTGTCGATGATGGCGTCGATCTGCTCGCGGTCCTCGTCGCGCGAGAGGTCCAGCCGCGAGCGCACGCACTGCGCCAGCGCCCCATCGCAGCCCGCGCGGCTGAAGATGAAGGTGATGGCGGGCAGCAGCCCTTCCTCGTCGAGGCGCGCGATCACTTCCGGTCGCGGCATGGGCCGGAACATGCGCCGGGGGCCGCCGCGCCGGCCGGGCACCGCCCAGCCGTCCATGCGATCGGTGGATTCCTTGTGCTTGATGTAGCGCACCAGGTCCTCGTCCACCAGCACCCGCTGATCGCTCGACTTGGAGTCGAACAGATCGAACATGCGCCGCCCGACCATGACGTGCTGCCACAGCGGCACCGGCCGGGTCTCGTCCACGATGACCGCGGTGTCGCCGCGCACGGTCTCCATCCACGCGCCGAACTCCTCGGCATTGGAGACCGTCGCCGATAGGCTGACCAGGCGCACCTCGGGCGGCAGGTGCAGGATGACCTCCTCCCACACCGCCCCGCGGAACCGGTCGGCCAGGTAGTGGACCTCGTCCATCACCACATACGAAAGCCCCTGCAGCGCATCCGAACCCGCGTACAGCATATTGCGCAGCACCTCGGTCGTCATGACCACGACGGAGGCATCCGGATTGATGGACTGGTCCCCGGTGAGCAGCCCCACCGCGTCACGTCCGTAGCGCGCGGTGAGGTCCGCGAATTTCTGGTTCGACAGCGCCTTGATGGGCGTCGTGTAGAAGGCTTTGCCGCCCGATCGCAGCGCCAGGTGCACCGCGAATTCACCGACCACGGTCTTACCGGCGCCGGTGGGCGCGCACACCAGAACGGAGTGCCCGCCTTCCAGCGCCTCGCACGACTGCCGCTGGAACGGATCCAGCTCGAATTTCAGCTCGGCGGCGAATGCCGCCAGTTCGCCAGTAAGCGACCTTGATGTCACTCGTCAGAGGGTATCGGAGTAATCCGACACGGCTCGCGTTGTTTTTTCCGGCGGTGTCGCGCCGATCGGCTGCGCCGCGGCAACCGGGCTCGCGGCCTCGACCGGAGTCACGCCGCCGACGCCGTCGGGTCCGCCGATCGGGGAGGCTTCCTCGTCCGAAAGATTCGCCCAGTTCTCGGCATTGCGGGCCTTGCGCTTGTCATTGAGCCGCGCGATCTGCACGGCCAGCTCGAACAGGACCGTGAGGGCCAGAGCGAGGGCGAGCATGGAGAACGGATCCTGCGGGGTGACGATGGCGGCGAAGACGAACATGCCGAAGATCAGGCCGCGGCGCCATTTCACGAGCTTCTCGTAGGTCAGCACACCCACGGCATTCAAACCGACGACCAGCAAAGGGGTTTCGAAGCTGACGCCGAAGATGACCAGCAGGCTGATGATGAAGCTGAAGTACTCGGCACCGCTGAGCGCGGTGATCTGCGCATTGGAGCCGACCGTGAGCAGGAAGCTCAGCGCGTGCGCCACGATCACGTAGGCCAGCACGGCGCCGGCCACGAACAGGGTCGATCCCGCGATGACGAACGACAGCGCGTACTTGCGCTCCTTGGCGTACAGGCCGGGCGTGATGAACGCCCACAGCTGATACATCCACACCGGGCAGGCCATGACCACACCCGCGGTGATGCCCACCTTCAACCGCAGCATGAACTGCTCGAACGGCGCGGTGGCCAGCAGCCGGCAGGCGCCGTCGGCGCTCAATTGCGCACGGGCCGAGGCGGGCAGCTCACAGTACGGCCCGGTCAGCACCTCACCGAGGCTCGGCAGGCCGAAGAAGGAATGCGAGTACCAGATGAACCCGACCACGGTGGTGACCGCGACGGCAGCGATCGAGATGAGCATGCGTTTGCGGAGCTCGTGCAGGTGCTCCACCAGCGACATGGTGCCGTCGGGATTGGTTCGCCGCCGGCTGCGCCGGGGATCGAACGGAATGCGAATACGCATGGGTGTGTGACTGCCTCGCTGCGAGTGAACGCCCCGGACCTGGATGACACGCATCAACCGGGGTGAGGCTCGCGCTCACCCCGGATACCGCGGCGGTGTCAGGCCTTGGTCGTGTCGACGTTCGGCTGCTGCGGGGTGACCGGCGCGGCCGGCTGGGCGGCGGGCAGCTGCTGCGCGGCCGGAGCCTGCTGTGCGGGCGCGGCGGCGGGCTTGTCGTCGGTGTGCATCTCGTTCATCTCGCTCTTGAGAATGCGCATCGAACGGCCGAGTCCCCGGGCGGCGTCGGGTAGCCGCTTGGCCCCGAACAGCACCAAGAACAGCACCGCAATGATGATCCAGTGCGTCGCACTGAGTGAACCCATCGAAAACCTCCAAAGACTGTGGTCGCATCCGATGCTACCGGACTCGCATACCCCGAACTATTTGTCAACCGCCGTTAGCCGGTCGTTCACTGGCCGGAACGGGCCGCGGTTTCCAGCTGATCCCGCAGTTCCGCGCCGGACCAGGTGCGACGGTCACCGTTCTCCGCCGCTGTCACGAGTTCGATCAGGCGGCGGTTCACCGGCGTGGGCACGCCGACCATCGCGCCCAGGCTCACGATTTCACCACAGAGCCAAGCGATCTCGGTCTTGCGGCCCGCCGCCAGGTCGTCGGCCATGGACGAGCGCGCCACCGGATCGATCGCCAGCACTTTGCCCGCGATGCGCCGGAACAGCCCGTCCGGCACGGTGAGCAGGCGCGCCATGGCCTCGGGCGGCAGCACGGTGAGCCGGGCCGGGCGGATGCGGGCGCGCGACATGGCGTCGAGGGCCTCGCGCTGGGTCAGGGCCAGGCAGCGGCGATAGTCGCGATTGGACAGCTCCTCGCGCAGCGGCCGCCCGGACAGGGCATTGATGGGATTGTTCAGGTTGAGCAGCAGCTTCGCCCACTGGATGGGCAGCAGATCGGCATGCCGCCGCACACTCAGGCCGCAGTCGCGCAGCAGCGGCGCGAACCGGTCGAGCGCGGGATCGTCGGCGACTTCGACGCCGCCCGCGGTGCCGCGATGGAAGCGCCCGCCCGGGTGCTGCACCACGTTGAACATCACCATGCCCGCCAAAACCACACAGGCGGGCAGGATTTCGCGGATCACCGCATCGTTGCCGATCCCGTTCTGCAGGCTCAGCACCACCGTTCCGGGTTTCAGTTTGCCCGCCAATTCCGCTGTGGCGGTACCGGTGTCGGCGGATTTCACGGTGATCAGCACCAGATCCGCAGCGGCCGCGCCGGCGGCATCGGTGGCCGTGCGGAAGGCCGCGGGCTCGACCCGGTCGTCATTGCCGTCGAGATCGGTGAGCCGCAGGCCGTGCGCGGCGATCTCGTTCAGGATGCGCGGACGGCCCACGAAGGTGACCTCCGCGCCCGCGGCGGCGAGTTTGCCGCCCACGTACACCCCGATACTGCCCGCGCCGAGCACCAGTACGCGCGGCATCGCATTCGATGCCGAAGTGGAACGAAAGGTCAAGCGGGACCGACCTCCTCGAGACCGTTCACGGGAAGGCGCGCTCCGCCACCGGATTCGGCGGCGAGGGCGCTGTAGGCCGCCAGCGCGGCGCCGGAGCGCTCGCGCACCGCGGTCACCAGTTCCGGCGGGCCGAGCACGGTGACGCCGGAGCCGAAGCCGAGCAGCAGCCGGGCCATCCAGTCGAGGGTGGCGAAGCGCATGGTGGCCTCGACATCGCCGTCGGGGTGCACGGTGACCTTGTGCATCGGGTACTGCTCCAGAACCCAGGCGTAGTCGGCGCGAATCAGCAAGCGCGCCAACGGGACCGCGGGATCGTCGACGAACAGGTCCAGGGCGGCGGTCTGGTCGAGGGCGGCCTCGGCGGGCGGGCGCGCGGGCTCGTCCAGTTCGGTGGCCTCCTCGATGCGGTCGAGGCGGAACAGGCGCACGCCCTCGGCCTGCCGGCACCACGCCTGCAGGTAGCTGTTGTTGTCCACCAGCACGATTCGGATCGGATCCACCACCCGTTCGGAGACCACATCGCGGCTGGCCGAATAGTAGACCAGGCGCAGCGCGTGGTCACGCTCGAGCGCGGAACGGACCGTGGCGACGGCGGGGGCCTCGACCGGGGCGGGGGCGACCGGGCCGGTGAATTCCCGTCCGGAGATGGCGGATTCGATTTTGGCGATGGCGGCGTGCGCGGCGCTGGGATCGACCATGCCGGGTAGGTCGGCGATCGAGCGTAGCGCCACCAGCAGGGCCGTGGCCTCGGTGGCGGTCAGGCGCAGCGGGCGGTCGATGCCCGCGGAGAAGGTGACCTCGATGCTCTCTTCGGAGAAGGACAGGTCGATGAGATCACCCGGGCCGTAACCGGGCAGGCCGCACATCCACAGCTGGTTGAGATCGGTCATGAGCTGCTTGGTGGTCACACCGAGTTCGGCGGCGGCCTCGGCGGCACTGATGCCCGGGTTCGCCTGGAAGTACGGCACCATGTTCAGCAGTCGCGCCAACCGCGTCGACAACCGGCTGTTGGCCGCCGCCGCGCCGCGCCGGTCCTTGGACCCGTCGGACGCCCTGGCCCCGTCGCCCTGCTTGCTCACGCTGAAACCTCCGTCCGCTCCAGCACCGACTCGAGCCGGGCAATCACGTTGTCGCGCAGTTCTTCCGGCGCGAGGACGAGCGCGTCCGCGCCGAGGCCGGTGATGAGCCGCGCGAGCCAATCCCGCGAGCGCACCGGCACTTCCACGATCGACCCCGTGCGGCCGCCGATCTCCCTGTCCTCCATGGTCGCTCCGAGCCGGCGGATCTCCTGGCCGCGGCCCTCGGCGACCCACACCGTGGCCGAGCCGGTGATCGGCGACTGCGAGGTCACCTCGGCGACCAGGGCGCGCAGATCGACGTCCTCGGGCTTGTGCACCGCATTGGCCGGGCCGTATTCGGTGACGTCCTCGCCGATGCGGGAGATGCGGAAGACGCGGGTGGCAGCGCGGGCATTGTCGTGTCCGACCAGATACCAGCGGCCGTAATGGGTGACCACACCCCACGGCTGCACATCGCGTTCGACGGGATCGCCGTGGGATTGCCGATGCTGGAAGCGCACCGACCGTCCGGCATCGATCGCGGTGAGGAGCTTGCCCAGCACCGGTTCCGAACCGCGCGTGCGCGCCGGCACCGCGGGCACCGACGCCACCGCGGCCTCGGGCTCCACGTGAATTCCGGCCGCCTTCAACTTCATCAGCCCGCCCTCGGCGGCCGCGGCCAGCTCCGGGGACTCCCACAGCTGCACCGCCACCGCGACGGCCGCCGCTTCCTCACTGGTCAGATCGATATCCGGCAGTTCGTAGGCATCCCGGTTGATCCGGTAGCCCTCGGTGCCCGAATACCGGCTGACCGGACCGATTTCCAGAGGAATGCCCAGATCGCGCAGCTCGTTCTTGTCCCGTTCGAACATGCGGCTGAACGCCTCATCGCTCGCGGACTCCTCGTACCCCGCCACACTGTCCCGGATCCGCTCGGCGGTCAGGAATTGGCGGGTGGACAGCAGCGCGATAACCAGATTCATCAACCGCTCGACCTTGGATATCGCCACCCGTTAGAGAGTAGTGCGCCTCGCAAGCCGACGCGGCGTGACCCGGCCCAACCCTCACCGGGCATGGCCCCGGCCGCGATACGAACCGCGGCCAGACGGGCCCAGTTTCGTCCCTGACGCAGCGAACGGGCCACGAACCGCAGGGTCCGTGGCCCGTACTCGCGGAACGAGCAACCCCGCCCCCACGTCCCGGGAGGTTCGGAGACGAAGCCACTCGAGCGTTCCGAGAGCACTCACGTAGCTCTCACAGGCTCTCTTTCACATCGAGGCGATGAGCCGGTCCACGCGCTCGTCGACCGAGCGGAACGGATCCTTGCAGAGCACCGTGCGCTGCGCCTGATCGTTGAGCTTCAGGTGGACCCAGTCCACGGTGAAGTCGCGACCGGCCTCCTGGGCGGCGGTGATGAAATCGCCGCGCAGTTTGGCGCGCGTGGTCTGCGGCGGAGTGGTGACCGCGGCATCCACGGCCTCGTCCTCGGTGACCCGCTTGGCCAGCCCCTTGCGCTGCAGCAGGTCGAAGACGCCGCGGCCGCGCTTGATGTCGTGGTAGGCCAGATCCAGCTGGGCGATCTTGGGATCGGACAGCTCCATGTTGTACCGGTCCTGGTACCGCTGGAACAGCTTGCGCTTGATGACCCAGTCGATCTCGGTGTCGACCTTGGCGAAGTCCTGCGCCTCGACGGCGTCGAGGGTGCGGCCCCACAGGTCCACCACCGCGTCCACCTGCGGATCGCGATCGCGATTGCGCAGATGCTCGACCGCGCGCGCGTAGTACTCGCGCTGGATGTCGAGCGCGGACGCCTGCCGCCCGCCCGCCAGCCGCACCGGACGCCGCCCGGTGAGATCGTGCGACACCTCGCGAATGGCGCGAATCGGGTTGTCCAGAGCGAAGTCTCGGAACGCGACGCCGGCCTCGATCATCTCCAGCACCAGCGAGGCGGTGCCCACCTTGAGCATGGTGGTCGGCTCGGCCATGTTCGAGTCGCCCACGATCACGTGCAGGCGCCGGTACTTCTCGGCGTCGGCATGCGGCTCGTCACGGGTATTGATGATCGGCCGCGAGCGCGTGGTCGCCGAGGAGACGCCCTCCCAGATGTGCTCGGCCCGCTGCGACAGGCAGAAGGTGGCGGCCTTCGGCGTCTGCAGCACCTTGCCCGCGCCGCAGATGAGCTGCCGCGTAACCAGGAAGGGTAGAAGCACATCGGAAATTCGCGAGAACTCCCCGGCCCGCACCACGAGGAAATTCTCGTGGCAACCGTAGGAGTTTCCGGCCGAGTCGGTGTTGTTCTTGAAGAGGTAGATATCGCCGCCGATACCCTCTTCGGCCAACCGTTGCTCGGCGTCTATGAGCAAATCCTCCAGGACCCGCTCACCCGCTCTATCATGCGTGACAAGCTGCACCAAGCTGTCACATTCGGCCGTAGCGTACTCCGGGTGCGACCCGACATCGAGGTAGAGCCGGGCACCGTTGCGGAGGAACACGTTCGAACTACGGCCCCAGGAAACCACCCGGCGGAAAAGATACCGGGCCACCTCGTCAGGGCTCAACCGACGGTGACCGTGGAACGTGCACGTCACCCCGAATTCGGTCTCGATCCCCATGATTCGTCGCTGCACCCTTTCGACATTACAGCGCTGAAGTGCCCTATATCGGCGCATGAGGCCAGCTCGTGCAAACGTATTGGCAACGATTTAGCACGGGATGCAACGCCGCACCCCGTGTAGCCAGCCAAAAGGAAGGCCCCTTCGCACTCTCCTATGCGGAGTGCAAAGGGGCCTCGTCCCGAATATCGGGATCCGCCTTACGGATTCGACGGATCGCCCGCCGACGGCTTGTCGGCTTCGGCGGCCGACTTGGCGGTGCCGGCCTTGCCGGTGATGATCTGCTGCAGCGCCGAGCCCTGGATGCGGCGGAAGGCGCGCCGGGGGCGGGCCTGCTCCAGGGTTGCCACCTCGAGCGAGGCGACGCCGACGGTGCGTTTGTCCTTGTCACCCTCGGGCGCCGCCTTCTGCAACGCCGCCATGGCCACGGTGATGGCGGAGTGCAGATCCATGCCGGGCTTGTAGGAACCCTTGAGCGCCGTGACGATCGGGTCGGTATTGCCGCCCATCACCACGAATTCCCGTTCGTCGACAATGGATCCGTCGAAGTTGATCCGGTACAGGACCGAATTGGCCTCTTGCTCCGGGTATCCCACCTCGGCGACGCAGATCTCCACCTCGAAAGGCTTGAGCTGGTCGGTGAAGATGGTGCCGAGGCTCTGCGCGTACAGGTTCGCCAGGAATCGGCCCGTCACGTCGCGACGGTCGAACTGGTACCCGCGCAGATCCGCCTGCAGAATGCCGCCGCGGCGCAGGCTCTCGAACTCGTTGTACTTGCCGACCGCGGCGAAACCGACACGGTCGTACAACTCGCTCACCTTGTGCAGTGTGGCCGAAGGGTTCTCGGCCACGAACACCACGCCCTTGTCGTACACCAGGACCACGACGGAGCGGCCCCGTGCGATGCCCTTGCGCGCAAGTTCGGTCTTGTCGCGCATGATCTGTTCGGCCGACGCGTAATACGGCAGGGTCATGCTTCGCCGCTCCCTTCAGCCGCCAGCGCGGAACGATCTTCGACGATTCCGCGCGTGATCTCCTCGAGCCGCTCGTCGGCGACCTCCACCGCACCCTCGGCGTCGATGGCGACCGCGGTCGGGTAGATCCGGCGCATGGTGTCCGGGCCACCGGTGGCGGTGTCGTCATCGGCGGCGTCGAACAGGGACTCCACCGCGATGCGCAGCGCCTGGTCCTGATCGATGCCGCGGCGATAGGTCTTCTTCAGCGACGACTTGGCGAACAGCGAACCGGACCCCACCGCGGTGTAGCCGAAACGCTCTTCACTGCGGCCGCCGACCACGTCATACGAGATGATGCGGCCGGATTTGTCCGGGTCCTGCGCGTCGGGGTCGAAACCGACGAGCAGTGGAACGACAGCCAGCCCCTGCAATGCGGCCGACAGATTGTCTCGCACCATCTTCGACAGCTTGTTGGCCTTGCCGTCGAAGGTCAGCGGTACGCCCTCGATCTTCTCGTAGTACTCGAGCTCCACCGCGAACAGGCGGATCATCTCGATCGCCATGCCCGCGGTGCCCGCGATACCGGCCGCCGAGTAGGTGTCGGTGATGTACACCTTCTCGATGTCGCGGCTGGCCAGCAGATTGCCCTGGGTGGCCCGGCGATCGCCCGCGATCAGCACGCCGCCGCGGAAGCTGACCGCGACGATGGTGGTGCCGTGCGGGGCGAGATCCGACGGCACCGGGGTGCCGTCGGTGCCGAAACCGTTGCCCGGCAACAGTTCCGGCGCGTAGAGCCGCAAGTACTCGGAGAAGGAGGAGAGGGCGTACCCCATCTGGAGACGCAGGGGGTCACCTGGTGTCACTGGCCGCCCTTCTGAACGTACGCACGCACGAAGTCCTCCGCGTTCTCCTCCAGAACGTCGTCGATCTCGTCGAGCAGGTCGTCGGTTTCCTCAGCCAGTTTCTCGCGACGCTCCTGCCCCGCAGCACCGTCCCCGACGGGGCCCTCGTCCTCGTCGCCACCACCGGCGCGCTTGGTCTGCTCTTGTGCCATAGCAGCCGACCTCCTCTGTGATCATCGGCGAGCCTCGGAGAAGATCCGAAGCTCGTGACACAACACTACCCACGAGCGGGCGGAAGATGCCGGATTAAGCCGCAATGTGGGTTGCCCGTGATCTCCCGGAAGCCTGCGGCGACCGCACCGCGGCAAACCTCCAGTACCCGTGGCCGCTGACCTCGTGGAGGTCAGCCGAGCGCCAGGGCCAGCAGGGCAGCCGATGCGAGAACCGCATAGATCGCCACGGCAACCCGCATCCCGAAGCGCAGCAGGGTGTGCTCGGAAATGCCTGCCGCGCGCGCCCGCTCACCGGACACGGCGAGGATCAGCATGATCATCGGCAGCGAGGTGAAGACCGCATGCCCCGCACCACTGTTCTGCAGGGCCGCGAACCAGACCCCGAGCCCCTCGGGCGCGAGCTGCTGCTGCAACGGCATCATCAGCACATTGCCGCCCACATTCGACCCGGTCACGAACCCGCTCACCATGCCGAGCGCGGGCGTGGCCAGCGCCACCACCACCTCCGGAGCCTCGGCCACCGCCGCCCCCACCCGCGCGATCATCCCGCTGTCGGCCATCAGCCGACCCAGGATTACGAATCCGCTGAGCGCGAACAGCGGCCGGGCCACCCGGGTGAGCGCGGCCCGCGCGTCACCGACACTCGGCCGTCCCCGGTCCAAGAGCAGCGCAGCGGCCAGCAACGGCAATCCCGGCGAGGTCAGCAGCGCGAAACTCGCCCCACCCGCATGGACCGCGAGCGACGGCGCCCCGGCCGCGGTCGCCGCGCGCAGCACCGCGATTCCGCCGAGCACCAGCCCATAGGCCCGCAGCACCGAGGCGGGCGGCATCAGCCCGCCCGCGGACTCCGTCCGCTCCGCGACTCCGATTGCCTTGTGCTCCAACGCGTTCACCGCGGCGGATCGCGGGGCTGATGTCGCGTGTGCGGACACATTCACATCCGGCTCCACGCGGGAGGAGCGGGCGCGCCACAGCGCGGAGAGCGCCAATCCGGCTGCGGTGGTGAACAACCCGGCCAGAACACCGGCCGGCGCGACCACGCCGAGGCGGTTCCATAGCAGCAGTCCGGCGGAGCAGGTCAGGCCCGCGCTCGCGGCCACCAGGATGGCGCGCGTCCGATGCCGCGGACGGGCCAGCAGGGCGGCCCAGACCGCTACCACCGGGAAGATCAGGGCGCTGGTCAGCGCGGTGGCCGTGCCCAGCGTGCCGACCGGCAGGGCGGTGAGCGAGGCCCCGATGACGGTGGCCAGGCCGAGGGTGCCCCACGGCATGATGTTCATACCGAGCATGGCCTGCCGCAGCGCCGTCGCGGGCGGCGCGAGCGCGAGTAGCACGGGCACGGTGACCAGCAGTGAAACCCCGAACCCGGTGAGCGCCTCCACCATCGGCGCGATCCCCGCCACCACCAGCGCGATCTTCGCAGGTCCGGGCAGGGGCAGCGCCCGTACCCAGTCACGCAGCGAATCGTGCACTCCCCTGCGCGTGAGCACCTGGCTGAGATACACCCCCGGCAGCATCACCGCCGCCGCATTGAGCACGAGCAGCCCGGCCGCTGCGGCCCCGGATCCGAGAACCGCACCCGTTACAGTGAATTCGGGCCGCCACGCAATCAGCGCCACCGCTGTCGCCACACCCGCCAGCGCGGCCCAGTGCGCCGGTCGCCGCAGCCCGGTGATCAGTCCCAGCACCACCACCAGTGGTAGCACCGCCATCGTCCAGATCATCGCTTCTCACACAGCCTTTCGTCGCACACCAACTGCGACTCAGCCTGGCAATCCGGACCAGGCGCGGTCTTGAACGAAAATCTCGCCCACCGCACGAGCCACCTTCGAGATCGCCCCCGAGGGCCTCGACCCCGCTCCGAGCGGCAGCATCGGGCCGAGTCCGGTTGCCGGAACGCTGCACACGCCGACGGCGGCGTGGACGAAGCTTGGCTATCGCTGCCAGCCGTTCGTGCGCGAACGATGAACTGGCACATCTCGATTCACCAACCGAGCCGGATTCACCGGTACGTCGGCGTCTTCGAGTCAGGTGCGGATGGCACCGGGGGTGACGCCGAAGTAGCGCTTGCAGATTCGGGTCAGGTGGGCTTGATCGGCGAAGCCGGTGGCGGCGGCTACCTCGGCGGGCAGGCCGCCGGAGAGCAGGAGGCGGCGGGCGCGATTGGCGCGCAGGCGCAGCAGGTAGGCGTGGGGTGGGAGGCCGTAGGTCGCGCGGAAGGCGCTGATCAGGGTGGCGCGTGGGATGCCCACGGCCGCAGTGAGTTCGGCGACGGTGACGGGTTCGGTCCAACGGTCGTGCAGGAGTTGGCGGGCGGCTTCCAGACCCCGGCGAGGCAGAGTGGAGGGGATGCGGGAGGGGCCGCGGAGCGCATGCCGGGTGAGGACCGCACCGAGTCCGGTGACCAGGAGGGATTCGGCGGTGAGCGGATCGGTGGGCTGTTCCTGCTCCTGATGTGCGCGACGCAGCCGGGCGAAGAGGGCGTCGTCGCGGACGGCGGTTTCGGGGAACCAGACCTCACGCGAGCCGAGCCGCTCCCTCGCCAGCTCCTCGACGAGCGCGGTGTCGAAGTAGAACATGCGGTAGCGCCAGCCGGATTCGACGGCGGCGAATCCGGTGTGTACCTGTCCCGGGTTGATGATCACCAGCCGGCCCGCCGGTATGACCACCTTGCCGCCCGCCATGTGCAGCCCCTCGGCGCCCTGTTCGATCATGCCGACCGAGAGTTGCTCGTGGCTGTGCTTGTCGAATTCGAAGGTTTCGAAGCGGGCGGCGAGCAGGTCCACCTGGGGGCTGGCCGCCGAGGTCCACAGGCGTGCGTGTTCCCCGGTTCCCATTCGCGCATGCTAGCAAACGGTTTCGGTGTCTTGCCTGCTCACAGCGGGGAAGTATGCAGGGCCGGTTCACCTTTCGACGGGCGAACCGGCCCGGGTGGTCAGTGGGTGAGCTGCTCCACCAGCTGCGCCGCGGTGTGCACACCGTCGAGCAGTTTGCCGACGTGCTGTTTGGTGCCGCGACGCGGTTCCAGGGTGGGGATGCGCACCAGCGAATCGCCGCCCAGGTCGAAGATCACCGAATCCCAGCTCGCCGCAGCGATATCCGCGCCGAAGCGGCGCAGGCATTCGCCGCGGAAGTAGGCGCGGGTGTCGGTGGGCGGGTTGGTCATGGCGTCGAGGATCTGCTGTTCGGTGACCAGGCGCTGCATGGAGCCGCGCGCCACGAGACGGTTGTAGAGGCCCTTGTCGAGGCGCACGTCGGAGTACTGCAGGTCGACCAGGTGCAGCTTGGGGGCGGCCCAGGTCAGGCCCTCGCGATTGCGCATGCCTTCCAGCAGACGGAGTTTCGCGGTCCAGTCGAGCAGGTCGGCGGTTTCCATGGGGTCGCGCTCGAGCAGGTCGAGCACGTGCGCCCACTTCTCGATGACGTCCTGCACGCGCGGGTCGTCATTGCCGATGCGGTCCATGTACTTCTCGACGCGGTCGAGGTAGATGCGTTGCAGCGCAAGGCCGGTCAGCTCGCGGCCGTCGGCCAGGGCGACGGTGGCGCGCAGGGTCGGGTCGTGGCTGATGGTGTGCACGGCGGTGACCGGGCGGGCCAGTTGCAGATCCGAGAGGTCCTCGCCGGCCTCGATCAGGTCCAGCACCAGGGCGGTGGTGCCGACCTTGAGGTAGGTGGACCATTCGGCCAGGTTGGCGTCGCCGATGATGACGTGCAGGCGACGGTACTTGTCGGCGTCGGCGTGCGGTTCGTCGCGGGTGTTGATGATGCCGCGCTTGAGCGTGGTCTCCAGGCCGACCTCGACCTCGATGTAGTCGGCGCGCTGCGACAGCTGGAAGCCGGGCTGATCCCCGGACTGCCCGATGCCCACACGGCCGGAGCCACAGACCACCTGCCGCGACACGAAGAACGGCGTGAGCCCCAGAATGATCTGGTTGAACGGTGTTTCGCGGCTCATGAGGTAGTTCTCGTGGGTGCCGTAGGAGGCGCCCTTGCCGTCGACATTGTTCTTGTACAGCTGCATGCGCGGGGCTCCCGGCACGCTGGAGGCGTACCGTGCGGCGGCCTCCATGACCCGCTCCCCCGCCTTGTCCCAGATGACCGCGTCCAGGGGGTCGGTGACCTCGGGTGCGGAGTATTCGGGGTGGGCGTGGTCCACGTACAGCCGGGCGCCGTTGGTGAGGATCATGTTCGCCGCGCCGACCTCGTCGGCGTCGATCACCGGGGCGGGGCCGTTGAGCCGCCCGAGGTCGAATCCGCGCGCGTCGCGCAGCGGCGATTCGACCTCGTAATCCCATCGCGTGCGTTTGGCTCGCGGCACGCCCTCCGCCGCGGCATAGGCGAGCACGGCTTGGGTGGACGTGAGAATCGGGTTGGCCGTCGGCTCGGCCGGCGTGGAAATGCCGTACTCGACCTCGATTCCGATAATGCGCTGCATGCCCCGAGCCTAGGCGACGACGCGGCGAATCGGGCGCGACCGGGGGCCGAGCGCCCCGGGAAATGGTGTCATTCCTTGGTCGGACCCCCGATCGTCCTCGCGGGTGATCCGCACTGACCTGGTCGGACGGAAGAATCATCGGCATGGTCGAACCGGTCTCCACCCCAGCGTCCCGGCCTCCGGCCGCCACCGTCACCGCGCCGAATCCTGTTTCGGCAGCGGCGGATAGCGCGGCGGTGAGCACCGCGACGGCATCGGCGGGAGCGCGCTCGGCCCGGCTGGCGGCACTGGACGTGCTGCGCGGCATCGCCATTCTCGGCACGCTCGGCACCAATATCTGGATCTTCACCAACACCTCGGGGCTGGTCGGCTACATCGCGGGCGATGAGCAGCCGTCGGGTGCGTGGTACTGGGCCGAGGCGGTGCTGCAGCAGTTGGCGCAGGGCAAATTCCTCGGATTGCTGACCATCATGTTCGGCATCGGGCTGGCCATTCAGCAGGCGTCCGCGGTGCGCGGCGGGCGGGCCTGGCCGGGCGGCTATCCGATCCGGGCCGGACTGTTGTTTCTGGACGGCCTGCTCAACTTCTTCCTGGTCGCCGAATTCGACGTGCTCATGGGGTACGCGGTGACCGGGCTGGTGGTGGCCTTCGTGCTCGCGACGAGCCCGAAGGCGCAGCGACGCTGGCTCATCATTGCCGCGAGCATCCACACCGCCATGCTCACCCTGGCCGCCGTGGGCATGATTCTGGCTGCGGGACAACCGGATTCGAGCGAGCCGAAAACCGTGGAACCGACCCCGTACGCGGACGGCTCGTTCTGGGATCTGGTCGTCTACCGCTGGGACAACCTGCTCGTCTTCCGCCTCGAGGCGATCGTCATCTTCCCCATGTCGGTAGCTCTGTTCCTGCTGGGCGCGCGCCTGTTCCGGGCCGGGGTCTTCCTGCCCGAAGGTGCGCGAATCCGCAAGCGGCTCATGATCATCGGCTTCGGCGTCGCCGCGCCCCTGGACTTCGCGCTGGGCGTCTTCGGCGGCGGCGACCTGATCCTGTTCACCCGCTACGGCCTCGCACCGTTCGTCGCCATGGGCATCCTGGCGCTGGTGGCGCAGTTCTACCTGCACCGCCCCGCCCCGGGCTTGATCGGCCGCCGTTTCTCCGAGGTCGGGCGAATGGCGTTGAGCTGCTACATCCTGCAGAACCTCGTGGCGGGCGCGATCTGCTACGGCTGGGGTCTGGGCCTGGCCGAACTCGTCTCCCCCAACTCCCGGGTGCCCTTCACCGTCGGGGTCTACGTGGTCGTGGCCGCGATCATGCTGCTCTTCGCCCACCTCTGGTTGCGCCGCTTCGAGCGTGGACCCGTCGAGTGGATGTGGAACCTCAGCTATCGCGCGCTCACGCGGCAGCGCTGACACGCCGCCGCGGGCTATTCGGCGATCCAGGCCGACGGTTGCAGCCAGAGCAGGTTGTCCTCCGGAATCGGTTGTCCCCAAAGCTGTTCCGCCGCCTCGAGCCGTTCCCGCGCACGAGGCGGCGGAGTGCCGTCGAAGACTTGGGTCAGACAGCGACGCCAATTGTTGATCATGCGGGGCACGATGCCCGGCGCGGCGCGGCGGGCGTAGTCCAGACAGTGCGTCATGAGGCCGTCGACCGCCTGCCCGGCGCGGTCCCGATCACCCGGCCGACCCGCTTGGAAAAATGCCCCGACCAGCGCGTAGGCAATTCGGTCGTGCTCGCCGACCTGCCCTCGTTCGAGGGCCGCCACAGCCGGCGCGAAGGCTTGTTCCGCGCCGGACCAGATGCGGTACGCCACATCCGCCCGGTCGTTCATGATGAGCGACATGAGCAGGCCCAGCATCGCTTTGGCCAGGATCAGCGGATGCGGAGCCGGGTCGGCCAGCGCCTCGTCCAGCAGGGCGCGGTAGGCGGACTCGGCGTCGTAGAGCCGGCGCTCGGCCAGCAGCGCGTCGGCTGCCTCCCCGGCGGTGCACTGTGCGGCGGGGGGCTGAGCGGCCCCCGTGAGCGATACCGAATCAGTGAGTCGTTCAACGGCTTCCACGGTGGAGTCGAGATACTTGCGCACCGCGAGCGCCACGGCCTGCCCGCAGCCGCCGAGCCAGTCGCGGCCCGCCCACAGGGTCTCGAACACCGAGTCGTCGTCGATACCGTGCTGATGCGCCCTGGAGAGAATGAAATACCCGTGCGCCCGGTATTGGTCGAAACCCGCGCCCTCGTCGATGAGGAGCCTGGCGTAGGGCAGCGCGAGGTCGTGGCGTTCGATGCGCCAGAGCAGCGTGCTCGCGCTCATGGCGGTCATGAGCACCTCCCGGTGCGTGCCGTTGGCCCGCCGGTAGGCCAGGCACCGTTCCGCGAATTCCACGGCCGTATCCGGTTTCCCGAGCTCGACCGCCGATTGGACCGCCTCCGAGCACATGGTTCCGTAGACGTCGCCGGGATACTCCGCGGGGAAGCGTGGTCCGTGTTCGATCAGCCGCAGCGCCTGCGCGTGGTCACCGGATTCGAAGGCCGCGCGGAAGCGGTAGTAGGCGATCCAGCCGTAGTTCGCGGGATCCGGTGGCGCGGTGAGCGATTCGTCGTAGGCGGTGACCCGCGCCAGCGCCTCGCGGAAGTCCCCGCCCTGCAGCATGCGGGTCGTGTCCCGCATGAGGGCGACGAATTCGCCATGATCCTCGGTCATCGTGCCCCTCCCCTGGTACTGACCCGGATCGTATGCCGCACACCGGATTCGCGGGGACAGTGCGGGCAAGGCCACATCGGCCCGGCCGCGCGCATGACCGGCGCTGCGGTCAGCTGATGCGCTGGGCCTGGGCGCGGTCGAAGACCTCGGCGACGAGGGTGTCGCGGGTCAGTGGCACGTCGAGGCTGCGGGCATTGCCCTCGAGCAGGGAGAGCACTGATTCGGTGAGGATGCCCTCGACCTGTTCGGAGGTGAGGGTGGGCGCGGCGCGCCAGCTGTTGACGACGCCGTCGACGAAGCCGACCGTGCCGAAAGCCATAGGGCGGGCGCGGTTCCGGTCGATGCCGAAGCGGGCCAGGGTGTCGGCGAAGGTGTCGGCCAGCTGGCCGCCGATGCGATCCCGGGCGCCGGCGAGCACATTCGAGGATTCGCCCTGGGGTGCGGCGGCGGTCAGGAAGCGGTGCAGGTTCGGATGCTGCTCGACCCAGCTCACATAGGTGCCGACCGCGCCGCGCACCGCATCGCGGACGGTGCCGTCGGGTCGCAGGCGCGGAAGCAGTTCGGCCAGTAGCGAATCCAGAATGTGGCGGCGGATCTGCTCGTCGAGGTCGGCGCGGCCGTCGAAGTGGCGGTAGACGACGGGGCGGGGCACGTGCAGGCGGTCGGCGATCTGCTGCACGGAGATCTCGATGCCGTTGTCCTCGATCACGGCGAGGGCGGCGTCGAGCATGGCGACGCGACGCTGGGCCTTGTGGCCGTTCCAGCGAGTGCTCCGGCCGTCGGCGGCCGTGGATTGTCGTCTCGAGCTGGTTCCGGTCACTCGCATCACGATACTCATTTCCCGTTGACCGATACAGCATGTACCACTAATCTGAGTGTAACGCCTTGTATCAGTTATTTGAGACAGGAGCCGTCATGGGCGACGAGGCCACACTGCTCCCCCGCGAATCCTTCGCGCAGCGTTTGCTGACCGGATCGGTCAAGAAGTCCTACGACCCGGTGGTCGATCTGGACTGGGACGCACCGCTGGATCCGGAGAAACTCTTTCTGCCGCCCGAGGTGGTGTCGCTGTACGGCACGGACCTCTGGGAGGCCATGACCGCCGAGCAGCGCCGGGAACTGTCCCGGCAGGAGCTCGCGAATGTGCTGTCGGTGGGCATCTGGTTCGAGAATCTGCTCAATCGGCTGCTGTTGCGCGAGCTCATGGCCGGTGATCCCACCTCGCGGCATTCGCACTACACGCTCACCGAAATGGGTGACGAATGCCGGCACATGATGATGTTCGGGCGGCTCATCGAGCGCATCGAGGCGCGGCCGTACTGGCCCAATCGCTATGAGCGGCTGGTGATCAGCTCACTGCAGCAGTTCCTGCGCGGGCCCATGGTGTGGGTGGGCGCGCTGGTCGGCGAGGAGATCTTCGACGCCATTCAGCGGCGCACCCTCGATGATCCGGAATTGCAGCCGATCGTGGCGCGCGCCATGCGGATTCATGTCACCGAGGAGGCGCGGCACATCGGTTTCGCGCGGGACGCGCTGGCGCGGCGGGTGCCGGAGATGTCGAAATCCGAACTGGCGTATACGAAACTGTGTGTCGCGATCGCCGCGCCGCTGTTCGTGCATCTGATGACGAACTGGCACATGTATGTTCGCGCGGGCCTCGAGGACGGCCGGGCCGCACGCCGGGCCGCACGGGCCAACCCGCATTCCCGGCGTGCACTGGGGCTCGGCGCGGCGAATCTCGGTGCGTTCCTGGACAAGCAGGGCTTGATCGGGCCGA
The DNA here is from genome assembly GCF_013744875.1 of Nocardia huaxiensis. Taxonomy (NCBI): domain Bacteria; kingdom Bacillati; phylum Actinomycetota; class Actinomycetes; order Mycobacteriales; family Nocardiaceae; genus Nocardia; species Nocardia huaxiensis. The sequence continues at coordinate 4,618,009 of NZ_CP059399.1, read as the reverse complement.
TGGGCAAGCGCATCTGGCGGCGGCAGGGGCTGCTGTGAGGCGCGGGCGCCGCAAGTTCCGCTACGACGATGCGGCGGCGCCGGAACCCGAACCGGCGCCGGAGTATTCGGGTCCGGCCATGCTGGACGCGCCGGGCTGCGAGGTGCTCGTGGCCGTGCGTCTGAACGGCCACCTGGATCCCATCGACGGCCGATTCCATTGGTACGGGCGAGTTTCCACGACCGACGGTGCGGAGCTGCCCGAGCCGGGGCGCGGGCAGGTGTTCCTCACCGTGCCCGGCGGACATCCCACCGCGGGCGTGCTCCAGGAGCGCGATCCGTGGGGTGATCTGCGCATCGTCGGGATCGGCGCGCCGCCATTTCCCTTGGAGCCCAGCGCTACCGGCTAATCCCGCAGACCGATGAGGTCGGCCATGGCGTTCACGCTGTAGTCGAACAGCGGCCCGGCCGGGTCCAGGGTGTTGGCGTACTGGCCGGTGAGCTCGAAGCTCACCGCGCCGAACACCTGCGTCCAGGCGATCACCGTCCGGACCACGACGGCCTCCGGCAGGCCGGGCGCGAACTGCGCGGCGATCCCGGCCGCCTGCGCGGCCAGTTCCGGGTCGAGGGTGTCGCCGTGCTCGGCGAGAGTTCCACTCTCCCACGCCCGATGGACCGCGCCCAGCACCGCGATCGGCACGCGGGAGGCGGGCGCGATGGTGGCCTCCGGCGCGCGATAGCCCGGCACCGGCGAGCCGTACAGCAGCGCGTATTCATGGGGATGCGCGATCGCCCACGCGCGCACCGCATTCGCCGCCCCACGCCATCGCGCGCGGGGATTCTCGGCAGTGGCGACGCCCTTTTCGACCGCCGCGCCGATGGCGTCGTACGCCTCGATGATGAGCGCGGTCAGCAGTTCGTCGCGGCTCGGGAAGTACCGGTAGATGGCCGAGGACACCATGCCCATCTCACGGGCGATGGCGCGCAGCGACAGGGCGGCCGCGCCGCTCTCGGCGAGTTGCCGGCGCGCGGCATCGGTGATCTCCCGGGTGATCTCGGCGCGGGCCCGTTCGCGGGCGGTCTTGGCGACGCTCATGGGAACAGTCTGCCACATTCGAGAGCGTCGAAACTTTTCGAGAGCACTGCTCTTGACTGAGCACCGGATATGGGTGCACACTGATCTCAACAGAGAGCACCGCTCTCGAAGGGAAGGAAAGCCTCATGGACCAGCACACCGCCGCCACCCGCTACATCGCCCCGAAGGGCATCGAGCCGCTGATGAACCGCTTCTTCAATATGCTGCCCAAGCTCGGCATCAGCATCATGGGCTCGCGCCTGCTGGCCGTGCGCGGACGCAAGAGCGGCGAATGGCGCACCACCATGGTCAACCTGATGGTCACCGAGGACGGCACCCGCTACCTGGTGGCCCCGCGCGGGCAGACCCAGTGGGTGAAGAACCTGCGCGTCGCCGGCGCCGGTGAACTGCGCCTGGGCCGCAAGGCCGAACCGTTCACCGCCGTCGAGGTGGCCGATGCCGACAAGACCCCGGTGCTGCGCGAGTACCTGAAGCGCTGGGGCTGGGAGGTGGGCCAGTTCTTCGAGGGCATCACCAAGAACGCCACCGACGCCGAATTGGCCGATATCGCACCGGGTTTCCCGGTATTCCGGATCGCGTGAGAGCCGCGGCAGGGCCTCAGCGCAGTTCGCCGAGGGCGTCCTCGTCGCGGGCGAGAATGGCCCGCCCGTCCGCGGTGAACACGATGGGCCGCTGGATCAGTCGCGGATGCGCGGCGAGCGCCTCGATCCAGCGGTTCCGATCAGCGGCCGTGCGCCCCCACCCGGAGACGCCGAGCTCCTTGGCCTCGGCCTCCGCGGTGCGGGTGATATCCCACGGCTCGAGCCCGAGTTTGCCCAGCACATCCCGGATTTCGGCGGCGCTGGGCGGATTGTCGAGATAGCGGCGCTCGGTGTACTCGGCGCCGGTGTCGTCGAGCACCGACTTGGCGGCGCGGCTCTTCGAGCATTTCGGGTTGTGCCAGATCTCGACCTCTGCCATGCCGCCAGTCTAGGTGCCGCCCTCAGCGCCAGGCGGTGCGCGCCACGCCGATCGCCAGGGCCGTCGGGGCGAGCAGTGCCAGCACCGCCCAGGGGAAGACGCGGGGGCCGAACGCGTCCAGCAGCGCACCACCGGCCACCCCGCCGCCGGCCATGGCGACATTCCACAGCGTCACCAGCATGGCCTGCGCGGTATCGGCCACGTCCCCACCGGTTTTGGCGGCCGCGGTCTGCAGCAGGGTCGGCACGCCACCCCAGCCCAGACCCCACAGCGCCGCTGCGACGTACACGAGAGGCGCACTGCCGGAGCGGAATGCGAGGATCGCCGCCGCCACGGCGACGAGAACCGTTGCGGCGATGATCAATCCGCGCAGCCGGCGGTCGATGTGGACACCGGTGAACCAGATGCTCGCCATCGACGCGATGCCGAACACCAGCAGGACGGCTCCGACCTGGCCGTGCAGGCCGACCTCGGCGAGGAAGGTGGCGATGTAGGTGTACAGAATATTGTGCGCGAGAACGAAAGTCAGCGTCACGAACAGGATCACCGCCACGCCCGGCCGGGCCGCGGTCGCGGCGATCGGCAGGCCGGTCGCCGACGCCTGTCCCGGGAAGTCGGGCACCGCGGCCACCATCCATCCGATGAGCACCACCGCCAGGATCGACATCAGGCCGAAGGTGACCTGCCAGTTCAGGGCCTCGCCCAGGAAAGTGCCGGCCGGAATGCCCAGCGACAGCGCGAGCGGAATGCCCGCCATCACCATGGCAATGGCCCTGCCCTGCAATGATTCCGGCACCATGCGCCGCGCGTAGCCGGCCAGCAGCGCCCACACCACGCCGGCGGCGATACCAGCCAGCAACCGCGCGACCAGGGTCACGGTGAACACGGTCGACATCGCGGTCACGGTGTTCGCCACCAGGAATCCGCTCATCCCGGCGAGCAGCAGGCGTTTGCGCCGCCAGCCCGCCGTCGCGGCCAGCAGCGGAATCGCCGACAGCGCGGTGCCGATCGCGTAGACGGTGACGAGCTGTCCGGTCGCGGCCTCGCCGACGCGCAGATCGGCGCTCATTCCCGGTAGCACGCCCGCGGGCAGCGCCTCGGTGAGCACGGTCAGGAAGGCCGCCGTGCCCAGCGCCAGCAGCGGTGAGATCGGTAGTCGCGGAGGGTTTTCGGTTCGGTCCGGAATGTTCTGCTCGGCAGTGCGATTGATCATGCACGAATGCTCGAACCCTCACACCAGTGTGAAGGTCAAGTCTCGTGAGGTACCTCATATGCGCATCGGAGAGCTGGCCAAACGCAGCGGCACCACGCCTCGGCTGCTGCGCTACTACGAGGAACAGGGTCTGATCGTCTCCAGTCGCTGCGGCAACGGCTACCGGTCCTATGACGAAGCGCTGGTCGATCGCGTGGCGCAGATCCGGGGGCTGCTCGATGCGGGCCTGCCCACCCGCATCATCAGGAAGATCCTGCCCTGCCTGAACACACCCCGGGTCATCCACTTCGCCGATCCGACACCGGAGATGATCGAAACCCTGGAACGCGAACGCGATCGGATGACCGGCCACATCGAGGTGATGATCCGCAATCGCGACGCCATCGCCGCCTACCTGGAGACGGTGCTGGCGGCCGACCGCCGCTCGCGCGGGCCCGGCGTGGCCGGTTCACAGCCAGTCGACGACCCATGGTGAGGGGCGCGACCAGTACAGCGGTCCCAGCGGAACCGGTTGCCCCCAGCGGGCTTCCGCGGCCTCGACCGGACCGAAGATGTCCGGAGGCGGGTTGTCGTCGAACAGTTCGTACAGGTGCCGCCGCCAGTTGTTGATCATCCCCGGCACGACCTCGCGCTCGCGTTCGAACGCGTAGTCCACACACGAGTTCATGATCGTGTTCACCGCGTGCAGCGCACTGTCGCGATCGGTGACCGCCAGCGCATGGAAATACGCCTCGAGCAGCCGGTACCCGTGCAGATCGTGCACCGAGGTCTGTCCGTGCTCGAGCGCCTGGATTCCGATGGCGGTGGCCCCGCTCTCATCGATCCACACGGCATGCGCCTCACCGACGCGATTGTCGAAGATGAGCGCCATCATGAGGCCCAGCACGGCTTTGCCCATGATCAGTAGATCCGGATGTCCGCTGTCGATGGCTTCATCGATGAGCGCCCGGTACGCGGCCGCGGCCACCCCGGGCCGTCCCGCCGCCAGCAAGGCGTCCGCGGTCTCCCCGCCCGCGCACTGATCCGCGGGCGGCTGCCCGTGCACGAGATTCGTGCCGTGCCCGGCCCCGTGCAGTGCGTCGAGCAGCGCCTCCCGGGGAGCCGGCTGCGATTCGAGATCCGCAGGCACGGTGAAGGTTCCGGAAACAGGCAGGTACTGCGTCGGCGCGTCCATGGGAAACGGTTGCGGCGCGGGCGGATCCGCGGGCTCCAGCCCGGGCACCGGCCCCCCGAACGGATTCGGTTGCGCGGGCGGCGGAGGTAGTGGCACCGCGGCCACACCATCCGGCGGCGGCAGGGGTATCGGGACGCTGGCCGGTCCGGGCGGCGGCAGCGAAATCGGTGCGCTGCCACCAGGATTCGGCGGCAGCAGCGGAATTCCGCTGTCCCCCTGTCCCATCGGCGGAGGTAGGGGCACCCCTCCTGTGGCGGGACCACCCGGCGGAGGTAGCGGCACACCTCCAGCGGCAGGACTCGTCGGCGGGGGTAGCGGCAGCCCGCCCGCTGCCCCGGCCGGAGGCGGGAACTGGGCCCCGGCCGCGGGCTGCTGCTGTGCGAGCAGGTCCCGGACCGTCAGCGAGTTGTCGAGGTAAGCCCGTGCCTCCCGGGCGAATTCATTGTCGACGCTCCCGAGCCAGTCCCGCCCACTCCACAGTGTGGCGAACACCCCGTCCCCGACCTTGTGCTCGAGCGCGGCGCACAGCGCGTAATACCCGTAGGCCCGGTATTTCTCGGCCCCCTCGCCCTCGGCGATGAGCAGCAGCGCGTACCGCGTGGCGAGATCGAATCGTTCGAGGTCCCCCAGCAGCGTGCAGGCCGTCATGGCCCCCATCAGGACTTCGTCGTGCGTCCCGACCTGCCGCCGCAGCGCGATGCACTTGTCCGCCATGGCAACCGCCGATTCGGCCCGCCCGAGCTGGGTGGCGGCCTCGACCGCCATGGAGTACATCGTCGCCATGCTGCCCGACGGAATGTCGGCCGCGAATCGGGCCGGCCCGTTCTCCGCGATATGCAGCGCCTGCGCGTAATCCCCCGCCCCGAAAGCGGATCGGAACCGATACGACACGATCCACCCGTAGTCCTGTGGATCAGGCTGCTCCCCCAGCGCATCATCGAAGGCGGTCAATCGCGCCAGAGCTCCTGCCGCGTCCCCCGCCTCGAGCATGCCGCTCGCCTCGTTCATCACGTGGACGAACGCGTTTCGATCCATGGGCAATTCGCCTTCCTACATACGCCAACCCTGGATCGTATGGCGACCTGCCCACCCTTCGCGGGCAGTGAGGGGAAGGTCATAGTTTGAATCCTTGCGACATGACCGTTCGTGCACTGTGCACGACCTGCCTTGCCGCACAATCCACTTCACTCAGCCCGGGACCTTGTCCAGGAATCCCTGCACGCGCCCGATCCGTCCGTCCACCAAGGTGATCACATCGAACCCGACCACAATGGGTTCGTCGGCCCCGGGCGCACCGAGGGTCCAGGTGAACCGCGCGATATCGTGATGCCCGTCCACCGGCCCGAGCCCGAATTCCAGTCCCGCGAACTGCTCCTGGGCTCCCGCGACCATTCCATCGAGGGCATCGGTCCCGACCAGATCCACCAGCGGATCGGTGAATACCACGTCCGCCGTGTACAACTCGTCGATCAATGCCCGCCGTTTACCCGCGTCCTTCTCGTTCCAGCTGTCGATGTACCGCTGTGCGATGCTCTCGTATTCGCTCATGTCTCGAGTTTCCTCGAGGCACCGCGCAGAGTCGATTACGCGTCGGGTAATGCTCCGTCAGGCGATCGGTGCGGGCTCCGGCGTGGATCGCCGGAGCTGACGACCCAGCAGGTAGGCGGCGGCCACCGCCGGAATGTTCATCAGCACACCGTATGTCGCACCCGGCACCGCCATGTCGTCGTTGTGCAGCACCGAGGTCGCCACCGCGATCGCGATGGCCCCGTTGTGGATTCCGATTTCCATCGCCGACGCGACAGCCTGGCGCGGGTCGATGGCGAACAGCCGGGGAACGTAGTAGCCGATGGCGAAACTGAGCGTGGACAGCAGCAGGGAGATGGCCGCCAGCTTGCCGATATTGTCGGTGAAAGTATCGATCTGTTTCGCGATCGCACCCGCCACGACCACGGCCAGCACCACCATCGACGCGATCTTCACCTTGCCGCGCATGCGTTCGGACCAGTCGGTGAATCGCCGATGCACCCACATGCCGATCGCGGCGGGCACCAGCACGATCGCGAACACCTGGATGAATTTGTCCGGACGCAACCCGAGATTGGCTTCCCCATCGAGGAATTGGTCATAGGCCAACGCCACGACCAACGGCAGGGTGAACATGGCCAGGATCGAATTGATCGCGGTCAGCGAGATATTGAGCGCCACGTCACCACCGGCGATGTGGCTGAACAGGTTTGCCGAAGGCCCGCCGGGCGCCGCGACCAGCAGCATCATCCCGACCGCCAGTACGCCGTCGAGCCCGAACAGGTGAATGAGCCCGAAACAGATCACCGGAAGCAGCACCATCTGGCACAGCAGCGCGATCACCACCGCCTTCGGATAGCGCAGCACCCGGGCGAAATCCCCCACCGTCAAGGTCAGTCCGAGCCCGAACATCACCACAGCAAGCGCCAACGGTATGAACACCGTGAACATCGAACCCACGTAGATCTCCCTCACCTCGAACACCTGTGCCGGACACAGCATTTCGACGTTATCGGTTGCCCCACACCCTCGCCAGTCCGGACAGCGGATGGACCGCGCTCCATCGGCCGGCCGATGTCTCGAACCGCGAGAAGGATGCGAGAATCGCCCGATGGACGACTACACCACCCACAAGCAGCGGGCCGAGGCGCTGCTCGCGGAGCTCACCGCCGCAGAGGAAGTCAGCGAAGCGGAGCGACGGAACGTGATCGCGCAGGCGCAGGCGCACGCCGCCCTCGCTCAGGCGGAAGCCCAGCGGGAGACCGCGGCGGCGATACGTGCGATCGGGGCGTTGCCGGCGCCGAGCGGAACGGTTTGACCGAACCGGCTCGTGTTCGCTGGTCCGCGGGAATCAGATTGCCGGCCAGGCGACTTCGTCGATCGCAAGCCATGACGCTTTGGCCACCCCGTTGGGGGTCAGATCGACGATCGACTTGATTCGACGGTGCAGATGGGATTGGTCGGCGTAGCCGGCCTCGGCGGCCACTTCCGCGGGCGGGCGCCCGGCCGCAAGGAGATGGGCGGCATGATCGAAGCGTACGAGTTCGCTCGCGCGCTTCGGCGAAACTCCGAGATGAGTCCGGAAGCGAGACCACAGGCGCTGGCGCGTCCAGCCGGTCTCCACGGCGAGGTCCTCGACGCGGAGCAGCCCCCGGGTGCGGACGGTCTGATTCCAGGCGTACGCGATCTCGGGCGCGACGCCGAATCTGCGGGTTACCCGGCCGCGCAGGAACTCTGCGGCGAGGGCGAACCGATCGTCCCAGGACGGCGTCGCGCGCAGCCGCTCGGTCAGGGCGGCAGCGGAGCTGCCCCACAGTTCCCGCAGCGGTGTCACGGTCCCGCCGATGATGTCGGTGTCACACAGAATCGCCGCGGCGACAACAGGAGACACGCGGATCTGCAGGATGTCGCCGGCGCCCGCGCCCGCGACGCGCACACCGCCCGCATCGAGGCCGACGATCGTGTCACCGGTGACCGAGCGCCCGAGCCGGTCATAGACGACTATCTGCTCGCTGAGATCGAACAGGAGCGTCACCATCGGGTGCGGAATCATCGTGATGTCGACCGAGGCACTGCTGTGGTATCGGAAACCCGCCATCCAGACTCCCGCAGCCGGTCGCCGGACCGGAACCACGACATCCACCCGGCTCCAATCCAATTGGTCGGTCGCGGTCATGCACCCAGGTTAGACCGTGTTCCGGGCATCGGCGGGCGGGCGAGCGGAGCCGAGGCGTGACATTCGTCCAATACGGCGTGACGGCCTGCGACAACGCTGTCGAGTATGACCAAATCGACTCCAGCGCAGGCCCGACGCTCGACGACAGTGCGCGGGTTGCACATCGTCCTCGACGGGAACCCGGCGGCGCAGCCGCTGTTGCTCATCCACGGCTCGGGCGCGACCGGTTCCTCCTGGGCGGGGGTGGTGCCGGCGCTGGCCAGGGATCATCGGGTGATCACGATCGACCTTCCCGGATGCGGCCGGTCCGAGCCGGTCTCGACGTATGACGTTGCGCAGCAGGCGGATCGGATAGCCGCCGTATTGGACGAGCTCGGCATCCGAAATCCGAACGTCGTCGGTCACTCCAGCGGAGGCTATGTCGGCACCGCCCTCGTGGAGCGTCGCCCCGACCTGGTCGACACATTGATCCTGGTCAGCACCGGGCCCAGCCTTGCGGCCCTGCTCCCCGAACCGGCCATCATCCGGGCGTTCGCCGCGCCGCCGATCGGGCCGCTCATCTGGCCGATCCGTACCGGCTCGATGATCCGCCGCGGACTGGCGGCGACCGCGGCGGCCCCGATCACGGTGCCCGACGAGGTGGTCGCCGACATGCGCAGGACCTCCTACCGAGCTTTCCGTGCGATTCTCGCCGCCAACATCAACTACATATCCACCCGGTCGGTGCCGCAGCGCCTCATCGACGCCGGAAAGCCCGTCCACGTGATCTTCGGAGACTCCGACCCGCGCTGGGACCCGGAGTCGGCGCACCAGTACGCGACGGTGCCGGGCGCCACGCTGGAATACCTCCGCGGAGTCGGGCACATCGCAATGCTCGAGGACTGCGATGCGCTCGCCCTGAGCCTCACCCGCGCACTCGAATAGTCACACGTCGAAGTAGAGGTCGAATTCGTAGGGGTGAGGGCGGGCGTTGATTTCGGCTATCTCGGTGTCGCGCTTGAGACGGATCCAGGTTTCGAGGAGGTCTTCGGTGAAGACGCCGCCCTGGGTCAGGTAGTCGTGGTCGGCTTCCAGCCGGTTGATGACGGCTTCCAGGCTGGGCGGGGTTTGGGTGACCTCGGCGGATTCCTCCGGGGTCAACTCGTAGAGGTCCTTGTCTATGGGGAGGGCGGGTTCGATCTTGTTGGTGATGCCGTCGAGGCCGGCCATCATCATGGCGGCGAAGGAGAGGTACGGGTTGCCGGAGCTGTCGGGGCAACGGAATTCGAGACGCTTGGCGTGGGGGTTGGTGCCTGTCACGGGGATTCGGACGGCCGCGGAGCGGTTCCGTTGGCTGTAGACGAGATTCACGGGGGCTTCGAAGCCCGGGACGAGGCGCTTGTAGGAGTTCACCGTGGGGTTGGTGAAGGCCAGCAGGGAGGGCGCGTGGTGGAGGAGGCCGCCGATGTAGTGGCGAGCCAGGTCCGACAGGCCCGCGTAGCCCTGCTCGTCGTAGAACAGGGGTGAACCGTCCTTCCAGAGCGACTGGTGGACGTGCATTCCCGAACCGTTGTCGCCGAAGAGGGGCTTGGGCATGAAAGTGACGGTTTTGCCATTGGCCCAGGCGGTGTTCTTGATGATGTATTTGTAGAGCTGGAGATCATCCGCGGCCGACAGCAGGGTGTTGAATTTGTAGTTGATTTCGGCCTGCCCGGCGGTGCCCACCTCGTGGTGGCCCTTTTCCAGTTCGAAGCCCGCGTGCTGGAGATGCGTGCACATGGTGTCGCGCAGGTCGACTTCGGCGTCGTAGGGGGCCACCGGGAAATAGCCGCCTTTGGGGCGGACCTTGTAGCCGCGGTTGCGGGTGCCGTCGGCGTTGCGTTTCGCGCCGGTGTTCCAGTCCGCGGAGTCCGAATCCACTTCGTAGAAGGCGCGATTCATGCTGGTGTCGTAGCGGACCGCGTCGAAGATGTAGAACTCGGCTTCGGGGCCGAAGTACGCGGTGTCGGCGATGGCGGTGCTGCGCAGGTATTCCTCGGCCTTGCGCGCCACATTGCGAGGGTCGCGGCTGTAGGCCTCGCGGGTGTGCGGGTCGTGCACGAAACAGTTGATATTGAGGGTTTTGGCCGCGCGGAAGGGATCCACCCGGCAGGTGTTCAGATCCGGCAGCAGCAGCATGTCGGATTCGTGGATGGCCTGGAAGCCGCGCACCGACGAACCGTCGAAGGCGATGCCGTTGTCCACGAGATCGTCACCGAACATGGTGGCCGGAACGGAAAAATGTTGCTGAATACCGGGGACATCGCAGAAGCGGATGTCGACGTATTCGATGCCCTCTGCTCTGATGTAGTCCAGAACTCCGCTGGTAGTCGGTGTGATCACCGCTGGCTCCTCGCACGCCCGCGCCACTACCCGATCGGACGGCCCGGTCGGGATCCGGCGGTCCTCGTCGTGCTAACACGATACGCCGATCATCGACCGGAAAGATTGCGAATCGCGTTGTCTACCAAGATCATTGCCAGTTCGCCGCACGGTTGACCGAGCCGTACTTCACACTGATCTCCTGGCAAACGCTGTGTGAGGGCAGCGTTTTCACGCGGGAGCGACGCATGACCGATACACAGCCCCGATCCGACGACGAACGCCGCCTGGCCGAACTCGGCTACAAACAAGAATTGGCCCGATCCTGGTCGGGCTTCTCCAATTTCGCCATCAGCTTCACCATTGTCTCGATCCTGACCGGCGGGCTCGCCAGCTACGGCATCGGCTTGGCCAACGGCGGGCCCATCACCATGGCGTGGGGCTGGCCACTGGTCTCGATCATGGTGTTGTTCGTGGGCCTGGCCATGGCCGAACTGGCCTCGGCCTACCCGACTTCCGGCGGCCTCTACTGGTGGGCCGCGGAACTGGGCGGCCCGGTCTGGGGCTGGTTCACCGGCTGGTTCAATCTGATCGGCCAGATCGCGGTCACCGCCGCCATCGACTACGGCGCGGCGATTTTCACCACCGTGGTGCTGAATGTGATCGGCATCGACATCGGAACCGACCGCACCGCAATCTTTCTGGTGTTCGCAGCCATTCTCGTCCTGCACGCCGTCCTGAATGCGATCGGCCCGCACCTGTCGGCGGTGATCAACAATATTTCCGCCTGGTGGCATGTGGGCGGTGTGGCCGTCTTCGTGCTGGTGCTGGGCATCGGCGCGAATCATCATCAGAGCGTCGGATTCGTCTTCACCGAGACGGTGGACAACAGCGCGGTCGGATTCGGCGGCGTCGCTTTCAGTTTCCTGCTCGGCCTGTTGCACGCGCAGTACACCTTCACCGGCTACGACGCCTCGGCGCATATGTCGGAGGAAACGCACGACGCCTCCCGCATGGCGGCCAAGGGGATCATCAATACGATCATCGTCTCGGCGGTCGCGGGTTATCTGCTCATCCTGGCGGTCACCTTCGCGATCCCGAATCTGGACGACGCCCTGGACCCCGCGAAGAACAGCGGCTACCCGGTGATCTACATCCTGGAGAATTCGCTGAATTCCTTCTGGTCCGGCCTGCTGCTGATCATTGCCGCCATCGCCCAGCTGTTCTGCGGGTACGCCTCGGTCACCTCGGCCTCGCGCATGCTGTTCGCCTTCTCGCGCGACGGCGCGGTGCCGGGTTCGGCGCTGTGGCGGAAACTCTCGGCCCGCAAGGTCCCGGTGCACGCGGTGCTGTTCATCTCGTTCTTCGCCTTCGTCCTGCTGATTCCGTCGATGCTGGTGCCGGCCGAGAACGCGCCGACCGCGTACGCCGCCGCGACCTCGGTGGCCACCATCGGCCTGTACATCGCCTACGGCATCCCGATCCTGCTGCGCCAACTGCACGGCAGCCGATTCCGCACCGGCCCTTGGCAGCTGGGCCGCTGGTATCGCCCGATCGGCATGGTCGCACTGCTCTGGATCGTGCTGATCAGCCTGCTGTTCATCCTCCCGACCGATGATCGCGGCTATCCGTGGAACGACGAATTCACCTGGACCACAGTCAATTACGCCCCGATCACGCTGGTGGGCGTGGTGGGCGCGATCACGATCTGGTGGTTCGTCTCGGCGCGCCGCTGGTTCACCGGGCCCAGGCGCACCGTCGGCGAGCCCCCGGCGGCCGATACCCCCGTCACCGCGTGATTGGTCAGATGCACAAACCCGCAGTCCGATGTCTTCGTGATTGACACTGTCCTGGAGCCGCCTTTGTGCGGTGTGCTGTAGCTGTGAGTTCTACAACGGCGGTGGGACCGCGCACTCTGTGCGAGGCGTTCCAGGACAAAGTGGCACGATTCCCGCGCGAGGTCGCCCTGCGCACACTGGGCGGCACGGTGACGATCACCTGGCAGGAATACGGGCAGCGGGTGCGCGATCTGGCCACCGGCCTGGCCTCGCTCGGCATCGGGCACGGCGACACGGTCGCGCTCATGATGACCAATCGCCCCGAGTTCCATATCTGCGACACCGCCGTCCTGCACACCGGCGCCACCCCGTTCTCGGTGTACAACACCAACCCGGTGGATCTGCTGGTCTACCAGTTCGGCAATGCGGGCAACAAGGCCGTCATCTGTGAGGAGCAGTTCGCGCCCCAGGTGCTGGCGGCCGTGGAAAAGGCTGCCGCGCAGGGCATTACCGTCGAGCACGTGATCTGCGTGGACGGCGCGCCGGAGGGCACCATCGCGCTGTCGGACGTGGCCGCCCGCCCGGCCGAGGGCTTCGACTTCGACAAGGTCTGGCGCGCGGTCGATCCCGAGGATCTGCTCACCATCGTCTACACCTCCGGCACCACCGGCCCGCCCAAGGGTGTCGAGCTCACGCACACCAATTTCATCGAGAACGCCCGCGTGGTCGAGGAATTCGGTGGCGGCGGCCCCGAGGACAAGGTGGTCTCCTACCTGCCCGACGCGCACGCCGCCAATCGCTGGTTCGCGCACTATCTTTCGCTGCTCACCGGCGGGCAGATCACCACCGTGCCGGATCTGAAGAAGGTCGCCGAGGCCCTCATCGAGGTGCGCCCGACCGTCTTCCTGGGCGTTCCGCGCGTGTGGGTGAAAGTCAAAGCGGCACTGGAGGAGAAGCTCTCCGCCGAACCCAGCCCCATCCGGCGCGCCCTGGCGCACTGGGCGATCGGCGTCGGCCGCGCCCGCGCCCGCGCGGTCTCGGACGGCCGCACCCAGAACGTGCTCCAGGCGGCGCAGTTCCGGCTCGCCGATCGCCTGGTGCTGTCCACCATCCGGGGCCGTCTGGGGCTGGACCAGGTGCGCATCGCGGTCACCGGTTCCGCGCCGATCCCCCGCGACACCCACGAGTTCTTCCTCGGCTTGGGCCTGCCGCTGTGCGAGGGCTACGGCATGACCGAGTGCACCGCCGCAGCGACCGTGAGCCGCCCCGAGCGCATCAAGATCGGCACGGTGGGCACGGCCGTCCCGGGCACCGAGGTGAAGATCGCCGACGACGGCGAGGTGCTCATTCGCGGCCGCATGCTCATGCGCGGCTACCGCAACGCCCCGGAGAAGACCGCCGAGACCATCGACGAAGACGGCTGGCTGCACACCGGCGATATCGGCGAACTCGACTCCGAGGGCTTCCTGAAGATCGTCGACCGCAAGAAAGAGCTGATCATCAGCGCGGCCGGCAAGAACATGTCGCCCACGAACATCGAGAACACCATCACCGAGAGCTGCCCGCTGGCCGGCGTCGTGGTGGCCATCGGAGAGGGCCGGCATTACAACACCGCCCTCATCTGCCTGGATCCCGATCTCGCCGCGGCCTTCGCCGAGCGCCACCAGCTATCGGATCGGAGCCTGGCCGGGCTGGCCGCCGACCCGGTCGTCCTGCAGGCCGTGCAGGAGGGCATCGATCTGGCGAATTCCAAGCTCTCCCGGGTGGAACAGATCAAGAAGTTCACAATTCTGCCGGAAGTGTGGACTCCGGGTAGCGAATGCCTGACGGCAACCGGCAAACTGAGGCGCAAACCGATAGCAACCGCCTATGCGGCTACCATCGACGAGCTGTACGTGTAGTAGGAGAGTCATGCAGGCGCGAACCCGAGACCGGGCGATCGAAGAGCTGTATCGCCGTGCCGTCGTGGTCCGGGAGGAGTTCACCAGCACCGCGCTGCCACCGTATCGAAATCTGCCGCACAACCTGGTGGCCAGCGGTTTCGAACGCGGGGCGAAGCTCAATCTGGATCTGATCTTCGACTACCTGCGCACGGGCGCACTGCCCACCGAGGAAGCCACCCGCGAGGTGGTGGAGATCGCGCTCGGCCGGGTTCGCGACGGCGAGCCGCTCGAGGAAGTGCTCGACCGCTACCGGATCGGCGCGGACTACATCTGGTCGCGGCTGCGCGCCGCGGCCGACGACGCCGAACGCGAACTGCTCACCGATTCGGCGATGCCGCTGCTCAACTACATCAGCCTGATCACCACCCGGGTGGCCACGGCCTGTGTGCAGCGGGCGCACGATCCGCGCTGGGAGCTCCTCGAACGCCGCCGCGCCATCGCGGATGCGCTGCTCACGGGCCGCGATCCGATCGAATGGGCGGACGAGCCGGCCATCGCGGTGCCGGAATCGTTCGTGGTGGCGGTCTTCCGGCTCGGGGCCTCCCGCGGCGCCGACACCGGCGAACTGCGGCATCGGATCGAATCGATTCCGGGGGTGTTCCTGCGCCTGGACAGCGGCGGCTGGACCGCGCTGGTGCCGCTGCAACCCGGCGACGACGGCACGGCGACCGTCGCGGCGCTGACCGCCCGGCTGCCACAGCACGCGGCCGAGGCCGCCAAGCCGGTCACCCGGAGCACCCCGCCCGCGCCGTTCTGGGTGGGCGTGGCCGTCGCGCCCTCGCACGCGGATATCCCGGCGCTGTTCGCCGAGGCGCGCATCCTGTCCGAGCTCGGGCGCTGTCTGGCCCGCTCACAGCCGGTGTGCCGGCGCGCGGATCTCATGTTCGAGTACACCGTCGCCGCGGGTGGCGCGGCCCGCACCGGGCTGGCGGCCGTGCTCGCACCGCTGGATCCCCAGCCCTTGCTGGCGGAGACGCTGGAGGTGTTCGTGGACAGCGGGTTCAACCAGCTGGCCACGGCACGGCTGCTGAACATCCACCGCAATACGGTAACCTACCGGCTGACCCGGGTGCACGAGCTCACCGGCCTGGACCCGCATCGGCCCACCGATGCCATGACGCTGTCGGCGGCCCGCATCGCCCGGCGTCTCGAATCGGCCTGCTTCGCACCGTAATCCGGCAATCTCCACGACGGCTCGGCCCGGCATCGGCCGAGCCGTCGCGCTCGTCCACGCCCTGGCCGCGATCTTGGTCGACTGCACAAGCCGGGCCTCCTCGATCCAGGCGATTGCCGGTACCCGAGCCACCCCGCTGTGCGGTGTGCTGAATTCCGACGAAGAGGTCACCCGCGGCGCTGCGCCGTGCGCGGCCTCCCGACCATCCGCAGAGGTAGATCGTTGAGAAGCAAGTCCCGGCCGCGCCGCGGCCGCCTCACCCCGCTCGCCATCGCGGGGCTGTCCGCGCTCACGGTGATCGTTTCCCACACCACACCCGCGAGCGCGGTGCCCGCCGCCGGACCGGTGCCGAGCGCGCCCGTGAACTTCGGCCTGCCCGCCGACTATCAGCCGAGCCCCGAGCAGTACGGCGTGGGTTATGAACTGGGGCATGTGGTTCCGCTCTCGGACGGCACCCAGATCCAGGCCGAGGTGCGGTACCCGACCGATCCCGCCACCGGGCAGCGCGCGGCCGGCGAGTTCCCGGTGGTCGTCAACTTCACCACCTACGGGGCCCTGTCCAGCGCCCTGACCGCCGCCCTCACCAGCGTCATCGACGAACTGCACATCCCGCTGCCGGATCAGCTCAAAGATGTTCGGCGCGTGATCAATCAGGCCACCAGCGCCCAGGACATGCTGGTGCGGCACGGCTATATCGAGGTCATCGCCGACATTCGCGGCACCGGCGGCTCCACGGGCGCGTGGAATCCGGCCTCCCGGCAGGACGGCCTCGACGGCGTGCAACTGGTGGACTGGGCGGCCAAGCTGCCCGGCTCCAGCGGCAAGGTCGGCATGTACGGGTATTCGTTCCCGGCGCTGACCGCACTGCGCACCGCCGAATCGGTCGGCCCGGATTCGCCGCTGAAAGCCATTGTGCCCATGGCGATGCCGAACAATATCTTCAACGAGGTGCTCGGCCACGACGGCCTGATGAGCCCGATCCTGCTCACCGCCATCTCGCTCATGGTGCCGTACATGAGCCTCATCGGGCCGTTCATGACCGCCGTGGTGTCGCCGCAGACCTTCGTGCAATCGCTGGTGGATCACCTGCAGGCGCTGGTGTCCTCGGACAGCACCATCAAACTGCTCATCGAGGCGTACCTGGGCGGTCCGCTGGCCTACGACACCTCATGGTGGCAGGAGCGGCGTTTCGAAACCGACCTGAACAATCTGGTGGACAAGGGAATCGCCATGTACCAGGTGGGCGGCTTCTGGGATCTGTATCAGGAAGGGCCGCTGCGCAATTACTCGCAGCTGCAGAATCTCGCCGCCGGGCGGGATCAGTTCGCGCCCATGGCTTCCGATCAGCAGGCCGACGGGCGGTACCAATTGCTCATGGGCCCTTGGTATCACGTCGGGTTGGGCGTCGGCCCGGGATCGCGGCTGGATACGAATATGATCACGCTGGCGTGGTTCGACCGCTGGCTCAAGGACATTCGCAATGGCATCGACGAGACCGAGAAGCCGTTGCATGTCATCGATGCGAACAACAATGCCGCGGATACCGCGCGCTACCCGTTCGAGCAGGCGACGGTGACCGAGCGCTGGTTCGACGGTGACCGCCTGTCGGCCCAGCGGCCCGCCGCCACCGACGGCGCGGATCAGATCAGCTACAGCGGCATCGACAATCTGTGCAACCGGCAGACGATGGCGCAGTACACCGGTGGTCTGCTGGACTTCTTGTTCCGTGTGTTCACCGCCTACAACCCGTGCACGGAAGTGGTGCAGGAGCCGACGGCCGGGCCGCGCTACACCATGGATCCGGTGACCGAGCCGACCGTGCTGGCCGGGCCGTCGAGCCTCACCCTGTACGCCTCGTCGACCGGCACCGATGCCGCCTTCCAGGTGTGGCTCGACGATGTCGCGCCGGACGGCACGGCCGTGAACATTACGGGCGGTTCGCAATTGGCGAGTCAGCGCACGCTGAACGACGAGAAGACCTGGCGTGCGGCCGACGGCACCGTCTACGCGCCCGAGCACGTACTCACCAAGGAGACCGAGCAGCTGCTGACACCGGGCGAGGTCGTGAAGCTGGAGATCAAGCTGCGGCCCGCGTTCCATCGCCTGGAACCGGGACATGCACTGCGCGTGCGGATTTCGACCGGCACCTTCCCGTCCACCATGCCGATTCCGACGGATCTGCCGCGCCTGCTGGGCACCTCGCAGCTGATTCAGCGCAATGCGGTGTGGCCGTCGAGCCTGGTGCTGCCGCTGGCTCCGGCGGGTGCGTTCACCCACTAGACCCGGGGGGTTCCGGGATCGGATGGTACGGCCGGTCGCTGCGGCCGTACCATCCGCTCGAATTGTCTGAGACAATCTCTCTCAAGGATCCGTTCCACAGGGAGAGCAGCAATGACGCCGCAGACCGACACCCGCGAACGCTACGTACGCAATGGCGAGATCGATATCGCCGTCTACGAGCAGGGGAAACCCGACGGCCCGACCATTGTGCTGGTGCACGGCTGGCCGGATACACATCACCTGTGGGACAACGTGATTCCGCATCTGCGCGACCGCTTCCACGTCGTCTCCTACGACACCCGCGGGCACGGGCGCACCACCAATCCGAGCGACTATCGCGCCTTCCGGATCTCGGAGCTGGCCTCGGATCTGTTCGCGGTGATCGACGCGGTGAGCCCGGGTGAGCGGGTGCATGTGCTCGCGCACGACTGGGGATCGGTGACCGCCTGGGACGCCGTGTGCGAGCCCGATGCCGAGCAGCGCATCGCCTCGTTCACCTCGGTGTCCGGGCCGAATCTCGATCATGCGGGCAAGTGGGCGCGAGAGCGCTTCATGCGTCCGACACCCGGGAATCTGGCCGCGCCGCTGGCCCAGCTGGCGTCGGTGGTGTACCAGTTCGCCTTCATGACGCCGGTGCTGCCGGCGGCCGCCATGCGAATGGCGTTCCGCGAGCAGGGTTTCCGGCTCGGATTACGCCTGGCGCAGGGCACTCCCGGTGATCGGGTCACGCTCTCGGACACCTTCACCGAGGATGCCGCCAACGGCCTGCGCATCTATCGCGCGAATCTGGTGGTGGGCAAGGTGTTCCGGGCACGGGAACGGCACACCAAGGTGCCGGTGCAGCTACTGGTCGCGAAATACGATCCGGCCGTGCGGCCTTCGGTCTTCGACGACGAGCACCGGTGGACCGAGCAGCTGTGGCGGCGGGACCTCGACGCCGGGCACTGGGTGCCGTATTCGCATCCGGAAGCCGTGGCGTACGCGACCATTCAGCTCATCGACGCGGTGTCGGGACAGGAACCCGCCCGCGAACTGCGCCGCGCCGAGGTGGGCCGGCCGCGCGGCCGCCGGTTCGACGATCATCTGGTGGTGGTGACGGGTGCGGGTTCGGGCATCGGCCGCGAGACCGCGCTCGCCTTCGCCCGCGCCGGAGCCGAAGTGGTGGTCTCCGATATCGACGCCGACGCCGCCGGTGCAACGGCCGCCATGATCGCCGACCTCGGCGGCACCGCCTACCCGTATCAGCTCGACGTGTCCGATGAGCAGGCCGTGCAGGCGCACGCCGAGGAGGTGGCGCGACGCCACGGGGTGCCGGATGTGGTGGTCAACAATGCCGGGGTCGCCCAGGCCGCGCCATTCCTGCGCACACCCAGCGAGAGCTTCCGGCGGGTGCTCGACATCAACTTCTTCGGGGTCGTGCACGGTTCGCGCGCCTTCGGGAAACTCATGGCGGACCGGGGATTCGGCGGTCATATCGTGAACGTGTCGAGCATGGCCGCCTACACCCCACAGCAGGGTTTCAGCGCGTATTCGACGAGCAAGTCCGCGGTGTTCACCTTCTCCGACTGCCTGCGCGCCGAACTCGCGTCCGCCGGGATCGGGGTCAGCACCGTGTGCCCGGGGATCGTGCACACCAATATCGTTCGCACGACCGAGTTCTCGGGCCTGTCCAGTGAGCAGGAGAAGTTCCGGCAGCGGCTGTTCGACACCGCCTACCGGCTGCGCCGCTACCCGCCGTCCAAGGTGGCGAAGGCGATAGTCCGTGCGGTGGAACACAATCGGGCCGTCGTCCCCGTCACCCCGGAGGCGTGGGCCGCCTACTACGGCACCCGGCTGACCCCGCCCAGCCTGATGCGTTTCGGGATGGCGCGCGCGAGCCTGGCGCGCTGAGCTCGGTGCGGCGCCGGCGCGAATCCTACCCGGCGCCGCAGCGGATCCCGTTCCACCGCAGCGGGTTCCGGGGCGGCGGCCGCCACATCCAGCACCAGTCGTTCCCCGCGCGCCGCCCGCGAGACACAGATCAGCGCATCACCCTGGGCCCGCTGCGCGTCATTGAGCACGGTGTC
This sequence comes from Nocardia huaxiensis, assembly GCF_013744875.1. Classification (NCBI taxonomy): domain Bacteria; kingdom Bacillati; phylum Actinomycetota; class Actinomycetes; order Mycobacteriales; family Nocardiaceae; genus Nocardia; species Nocardia huaxiensis. The sequence goes on along the minus strand of NZ_CP059399.1, from coordinate 4,598,304 downwards.
GCGGTGATCGACGGCACCGGACAGCACCCGCACCTTGCAGGTGGTGCAGAACCCCTGCCGGCACGAGTACGACACCGCCGGTTGCGCCTGCGCCACGACGTCGAGCACCGTGCGATCCGCCGGAACATCGAGAACCGGCCCGCCCCAGCCCAATTGGACGGTGAACGGCGCTCCGTCGCGGATCGGCGGCGGGCTGAAGCGCTCCTGATGCAGCTCCACGTCCGGAGCCCGCGCCACCCGTGCGCCGACCACCTCGAGCAGCGGCGGCGGACCGCACACGTACACGGCGAGATTCGGGGCGAGATCGGGCACGAGGTCCGCACCCGTGGGCAATCCGGCGACATCGTCGGTGCGTATCGTCACCCGGTCGCCGTAGTGCGCGATCTCGTCCAGGAACGGCAGCGAATCCCGATGCCGCCCGGTGTAGATCATCGACCAGTCCGCACCCGCCCGGTCGGCGGCGCGCATCATGCCCAGGATGGGTGTGATGCCGATGCCGCCCGCCACGAACCGCAACCGGTGCGGGCTGCCGGGCAGGGCGAGCGGGAACGCATTGCGCGGCCCGCGAATCCCCACCCGATCCCCCACCCGCAGCCGGTCGTGCAACTCGATCGAGCCGCCGCCGTTCGCTATGCGGCGCACCGCGATCCGATAGTGCAGCGGATCGTCCGGGTCACCACACAGCGAGTACTGCCGCATCCGGCCCGACGGCAGCAGCACATCCAGATGCGCGCCCGGCCGCCACGAGCGCAGGGCGGCGCCGCGCGGGTCCGCGAAGACGAAACTCACCACGTCTTCGTCGGCGGCGACCACCTGCCGGTCCACCAGCACCAGTTCCCGCGTCCGGTCACGCCGTGCGCGCTCGACCTCCGCGCGCGGTGTGCCCGCAGGCGAGAACCAGGCCAGCACCCGCGCGCCGGGCGCGATGAGCTTGTCGGCGACCATGAGCAGCGGATCGCGGCGCAGGGGCGCCCAGAACGCGGGCGGCACTCCGCGCCTGCGCATTTCGGCGATGCGACCGTCGACGGTCCGCGGTTCGGACGCTCGGCTCATGAGGCGTGCGCCAGTTTGGCCGCCGGCGACTTGGCCAGATAGGCGACGGCCTGGGCGGTGTCGCCGATCTCCTCGGGGTCGAAATCCGGTCGCACGAACTGCGCGAACCCGCGCCCGATCAGCCGCCAGCGCGGCAGCACGCCGCGGCGCATGCCGCGGTTGACGTGGACGACCACGGCCGGGGGCGACATGTTCGCCATGGTCGGATCCTGGCGAATCAACCACCACGCGATCGCGATCAGCGACACCGGCAGGCCCACGCTGGTGGCGAGGTAGAAGGCCAGCAGGCGGGGCCGACGGGCGCCGAAGTAGCGGGCCACATTCCAGGCCACACTGCGGTGTTCGACCTCCTCGGCGCCGTGCCAGCGGAACAGGTCGGTCAGGGCCGGGTCCGCGCCGAGCGCGTCGAAATCCTGGTTGAGCAGCCAGTCTCCCCCGATGGCGGTGAAGTGTTCGATGCCGGCGATTCCGGCGAGCATCTGCACGACCACGCGGTGTCGCAGCGTTTCGGGCAGGGTGTCCAACCGTGCGATGGCACGGTCGAAGAGGTATTCGGCCTCGGTCAGGATGGGTTCGGGGTCGATGCCGTGGCGTTGCAGGAACTCCCAGGTGGCCTGGTTGTGGGATTCGGCGTGCATGCTCTCCTGGCCCATGAATCCGACCATCTGCTCACGCAATTCGGCATCCGCGACGTACGGCAGGGCGCGCCGGAACATTTCGACGAAGCCGCGTTCGGCAAGCGGGAGTATCAGGTTGAGTCCGGAAATGGCATGCGAGGCAACAGGTTCGCCGGGTATCCAGTGCAGGGGAGATCCGGAGAAGTCGAATCGGACATCACGGGGGCGCAGGGCGACCGCGCCGACCTTGTCGTTCATGATCATCACCTTCGGGTCGGCGACCGGACAGCCCCGTTGCCGCCGCGATCCACCGACGCGTCATACCCACATCATCCGTCTCAGACAGTTCCTCCGCAACCGTGAGTCACAGGTCCGCCCACTCCTGGGGCGGTGCCGCCGCGTAGGCGGCGGTGACGGCGCCGTGAGCTCGGGCCAGCCGCCCCGGCAAGCCTATACTCGCTCCTGTATGCACCTGTCGCGCAACATATTTCAGCGAAGGAGAGCGACATGACAGAGCAATCACCGGGCAGCAATCCCTTTGGCACGCCGACCACCTCCGGCCCGCAGCCCATTCGTTCCTACCAGAGCATCGTCAACAAGGTGATGCGCACGCTGTTGCGAGTGCCCGTGATCTCCGGTTTCATCGGTCGCTATCTGCTCATCCTGCGGGTCACCGGCCGCAAGTCCGGCAAGGTCTACGACATTCCGCTGGCGTACACCCGCCACGGCAAGGACCTGCTCGTGGGCACGGCGAAATACTCGTGGGTCCGCAATATCCGTGGGGACGTGCCGGTCCGGCTATCGCTGGGCGGCCCGCAGCGCACCGCCCGCGCCGAGGTTCTCACCGACGCCGAATCGGTCATGCCCCTCTTCGATGTCATCGCCCGCCACAACAAGAACTGGGCCGAATTCAACGGCATAGGTTTCGATCCCGACGGCTCCCCGCACCAGGCCGACGTCTACCAGACCTGGCAGCAGGGCGGCGTGGTCCTGCGCCTCACACCGCACTGATCCGGGCTTGCACGAAATACTCGGCCCGCAACGCCACCAGCACCTGCCGCACCACCGGCGGCGCCCACGACGCCGACGCGTCCCGCCCCACCACCGGATCCGTCACCGTCACCGTGCGTCCCAGATGTTCGAACTCGAACTTCCCCGCCGCCCGAATATTCTTGACCCAGTCCACATCCCGGCCATAGGTGAGCGCGAACCGGTAGCCGCCGTCGCGCCCGAACACCATGACCGGCGTCCGATAGATCCGCCCCGACTTGCGCCCCGCGTGCACCACGATTCCGAACCCGGGCAGGATGCGCGCCCCGATCCCCAGCACCGGATTGCTCACCCGCCGATTGATCCTGGCCAACGCCTTCGGTAGCGGCATGATCGGGTCCTTTCCGACGAAACAGCTTGCGCCCCAGACGCTACGCCGGACTCCTCGCCCGTGCCCGCTACTGTGCACATTGGACAGGAAGGGGCACCACATGCCGGAGCAGATCGCGGTCTACGACGCCGCGGGCCGCCAAACAGGCGCCGAAGACCGCGCCACCGTGTACGCCGAGGGCCTCTGGCACGCCAGCGCAGGCGTTCTCGTCCGGTCCCGCGATACCGAACGCCTGTACGTGCACCGCCGCACCGACACCAAAATGGTCTTCGCGGGCATGCACGACTGCCTGGCCGGCGGCGTCCTCGCCCCCGGCGAAGATCCCGCCGAAGCCGCCATCCGGGAACTCGCCGAAGAACTCGGAATCACCCTGTCCCCCACCGACGACAAGCCGCTCCCGCTGGCCACCGCCTCCTGGGACGGCGAGTGGCAGGGCCGCCCCATGCGCTGCCACCTCTTCGCCTACGAACTCCGTCACGACGGCCCGGTCACCCATCAACCCGAGGAAATCGCCGACGGCTGGTGGTGGACCGATGCTGAACTCCGCTCCCACCTGGCGGACCCCGCCTGGCCCTTCGTCCCCGATACCCGAGTCCTCATCGCCGATCTCCTCCGCTGAACCACCGGGATCCGCCGAGAACACAAAACAGCCCACCGAGTCCCGCGCGACTCGATGGGCTGTGGCCTTTCGGCGTGGCTTACTTGCTGCTGCCGGTGAACAGACCCTGGATGGTCTTGATCAGAACGTCGGCGAGCAGATCCGAAGCAGAACCGGACACGAGAGACTCCTCATCTGTGTAACAACATGTCGGGCATGTGAAGCATGCACGATTCAGATTCCCGGGCGTGGCTTTTCGACGGAAAAGATCGCCGGGCCGGATGAGGATTTCACGATAGAACCGGTTTCAGCTGGGGTTATGCCCATTGAGTGGGACTGTGTTGTATGTCACACCAAATCAGCCGGAGGAGGCGTGCGAGCCGGCCCAGGCGGCGAACGCGCCGGGGTTGCGGGTCTGCAGCAGGACGCGACCGGGGCCGATGAAGTCGAAGACGAAACCCTCACCGGATTTGAGGGATTGCAACGAGCGGCCGGACACGGCGCGGCGAATGGTGAAGTTCATGGCGAGGTCGTAGGCGACCACGTGGCCGGTGTCGATGGTGACGGGTTCGCCCGGGGCCAGGTCGATGACATCGATGGCGCCGAAGACGCCCAGCACCACCTCGCCGTCGCCGTGGGCGCGCAGGCCGAAGCCGCCCTCACCGCCGAAGAGGTTGGCCACGCCGCCCCACTTGGCTTCGATGGTGACGTTGTGGGAGTTGGCTATCCAGCCGCCGCGACTGATGAAGAACGGGCGGTCGGGGGTGATGGGGAGGTTGAGCATGTCGCCGGGGAGGGCGGGGGCCACGTCCACCCACCCGCCCTGGGGTGGGGCGGTGAAGGTGGAGACGAAGAAGGATTCGCCTGCCAGGACGGAGCGTTTGAGGCCGGCGAGGATGCCGCCTTCCGCCTTGGCCTGCAACGTGACTCCGGCCGAGTGGGCCACCATGGCTCCGCTCTCGACCCGCATGGGTTCATTTCCGGCGAGGAAGCAGCGGGCAATCGCAGAGGCGGGATTGTGCCGCAGTTGCACCTTCATATCCGCCGAATCTAGCAGTGAATTCAGGCTGCTGTACTGGGATTTCGAGCCCGGGGGCGGCCGGGCGATGAGGCGATCGGGCAGCCCATCGCCCGGTCTCGCGGGCCGGCTACTTCCCGCCCTCGGCGAGGGTCACGGGCTGCGGGGAGTATCCGGCTCCCACCACGTCGACGCCCTGGGATCTCAGCAGGTCGAGGGCCTTGGTGACGTAGTCGCCGGTGTAGGCCGTGGCGTCCGGGTCCTTGGTGAGGACGGTCGCGCCCTCCTGATTGCGGGTGGTCTTGGCGATGGAGACGGTGCGATCCCAGGCGGTCTTGTCGACGACGCCGATTCCGTTGGGGGACGGCCAGATCAGCTTGTTCACCTCGGTGATCTGCCACTCCTGGTGGCTGGCGCCGAGCGTGGAGCCCGCGGATACGGTGAGGTCGCGGCAGGCGGCCACATTGTCGCGGCAGAAGGCCCAGCCCTTCAGCGAGGCGGCGATGAATTTCACGGTCCGATCGGCGTAGGCCGAATCCTGCAGCTTCTCGGTATTGGCCCAGATGGCGTCCTGCAGCATGGCCACGCCCTGGTCGTTCCAGTCGATGGTGGTGAAATCGTCTGCGGTGTACAGCTTTCCGGTGGCCGGGTTCTTGGTTTCCAGCAGCTGCGCGTACTCGTTGTACGACATGGCCTGTGCGGCATCGATATCGCGGGAGAGGAAGGCGTTCATATCGAACTGCTGCTGCACCAGCGTGACATCCTCGGCCGGGTTCAGGCCCGCCTGGGTCATGCCCGCGAAGAGCTCGAATTCATTGCCGTAGCCCCAGTTTCCGACCTTCTTGCCGCGCAGTTGAGCGGGGCCGGAGATGCCGGCCGACTTGAACGACACCTGTTTGGTGCCCGAACGCTGGAAGATCTGGGCCACGTTCGTGATTCCGGCCCCGGCTTCCCGCGAGGCGAGGGCCTTGGGCACCCAGGCGATGGCGTAGTCGGCCTGGCCCTGCGCGAGCACGGTTTGCGGGACGATATCCGTTCCGCCGTCCAGGATTTCGACCTCCAAGCCCTGCTCCCGATAGAAGCCCTGGGACACGGCGGCCAGATACCCGGCGAACTGGCCCTGTTTGAACCACTGCAACTGCAGCTTCACCTTGGCGAGCCCGTCGGCGGTGGTGTCGCTGTCGCTGGCGCTGCAGCCGGTGAGCGCCGCCAGGGCCAGGGTGGCGGCGACCACGCAGGCTTTGAGACGGGTTGTGGTACTTCTCATTTCGATCTCCAGAGGGTGGTGCGGGGTCGTCGGGTGAGCTGTTCGAGCACCAGCACGGCGGCCAGGAACACCAGGCCGAGCACCATGGCGGCGGCGACGTAGGCCCAGGCGCGGGGGTAGGCGGTATTGGCGGCGGCGGAGGTGATCCGGCTGCCCAGGCCGTGCTGCAACCCGCCGAAGTATTCGGCGATGATGGCGGCGATCACCGCGCCCGGGGCGGCGATCCGCAATCCGGTGAACAGGTGCGGGAGCGCGGCGGGCAGCCGCACGGTGCGGGTGATCTGCCAGCCGGTGGCGGCGTAGGCGGTCATGAGGTCGGCGTGCACGCGCGGCACCTGCCGCAAACCCTTTGCGGTGCTGACGAATACCGGGAAGAACACCACGATGGCGGCCACCAGGCGGCGGGGCAGGTCGGTGGTGGTGGAGTACATGGAGTTCAGCAGCGGCGCGAGCGCGACAATGGGCACGGCCGCGGCACCGGCGGCCAGCGCACCGAGCACCCCGTCGACGACGTGGAAACGCACGGCCAGCACGGCGGCGGCAATGCCCAGCACCGCACCCACGAGCAGGCCGATGAAGGCATTGGTCCCCGTCGCCACGGCCGCGTCGACAATGGCATCGGTGTTGTCCCCGAACGCTTTCGCGATGGCGGCCGGCGCGGGCAGCAGGAACGACGGCACGCCTCCGGCCACCGTGACCACCTGCCACAGCGCCAGCAGCGCCACCCCGAACACCACCGGCGGCAGCCCGCTCCGGACGTAACGAGTCATCGCATATCAACTCCCCCAGGGTTTTCCGGAGGACTGTCGTGTCCTTGGCGCAATGCGGCACGCACGGCCGCGACCGAACCGAAGAACGCCTCGCTGGAGCGCACGTCCCCGCCGCCGTCGCGCCCCCAGCCGCCGGTGTCGACAATGGCGGTGATGCGACCGGGTCGTGGCGACATCACCACCACCCGATTCGACAGGAACACCGCCTCCGGAATCGAATGCGTGACGAAAACAACCGCGGCCCCGGTCTCTTCGGCAATGCGCAGCAATTCGCCCTGCATGCGCTCACGCGTCATCTCATCGAGCGCGCCGAACGGTTCGTCCATGAGCAGCAGCGGCGGTTTGCGCGCGAGCGCGCGGGCGATGGCGACGCGCTGCTGCATGCCGCCGGAAAGCTCCGCCGGATAGCGGCGCGCGAAATCGGTGAGCCCGGTGATCCGGAGGAGTTCGGCGCTGCGCGCGCGACGTTCGCGCTTGCCCATGCCGTGCAGTTGCAGCGGGAGTTCCACGTTCTCCTGCACACTGCGCCAGTCGAGCAGCCCGGCCTGCTGAAAGGCGATGCCGTAGTCCTGATCGAGCCGCGCGCGCCGGGCCGTCTTACCGTGCACCACAACGGTTCCGGTGGTCGGGGTCTCCAGATCCGCGATGATGCGCAAAAGCGTGGACTTCCCGCACCCGGACGGCCCGATCAGCGAAACGAATTCTCCCGCAGCGACACTCAGCGTCACCTCGGTCAGCGCGGTCACCGCCCCGGCCGTGAAGATCTTGCCGACGCCGCGCAGCTCCACGGCGGGAATGGAATCGGCCGGATACTGCCGCGCCGCCGACGGCGAAGCGCTTGCGGCCGGACGCTGCACCGAGGCGGCCGATTCGGAGTCGGGATTGCCGGTGGGCGTCGGGCCCGTCGGGGTCCCGGGGGCGGATAGCTCGGCGGTCACGAAAACCTCTTTCACACGCGGCCGGGCCGGTTGTACCGGCGCAGGACGATCTCGGCCAGGCCCACCAATGTGGTGAGCACGACGCCCAGCAGGGCCGCCGCCAGCACGGCCGCGTACAGCCGCGCCGCATTGCCGGTGGACTGCTGGGAGAACACGATGATCTGCCGTCCGATGCCGCCCGCGGTGCCGGTGGATATCTCGGCGACGACCGCGCCGATCACCGCGGCGGCAGCGCCGAGGCGCAGCGCGGGCAGCAGGTGCGGGACCGCGGCGGGCAGGCGCAGATGCAGCAGGGTGCCCCACCATCCGGCGGCGCAGCTGTGCATGAGTTCCACCGACGCCTTGGCCGGGGATTGCAGTCCGCGCAGCATGCCGACGGCGACGGGGAAGAACACCAGGTAGGCCGCGATGACCACAATGCTCATCCACGGTTTCCACGGCTGGCTGCCGAGATGGATCTTGCCGCCCCAGCCCGCCACCAGCGGGGCGAGGGCGATGAGCGGAATGGTCTGGGAGACAATGACATACGGCAGCAGGCCACGCTCCACCCAGGCGAACCGCTGCATGAGCACGGCCAGCGCGATCCCGACCACGGTGCCCAGGGTGAGCGCCAGCAGTGCGAGCTCGAGGGTGAATCCGCCGGTGCGCAACAGGGTTCCGCCGACGGTGGATTTCCCGTCGGGCTCCCCGAGCACGGTGAGCACCGTCCACACGTGCGGCAGCGCGCCGTCGGAGGTGCGCGGCAGCACGCGCTGATCCCCGATGCTCACGCCATCGGCGGGCACCAGCAGTTTGACCGCCTCCCACACCACGATCAGCAGCGCGAACGCGGCGGCCGGATACAGCAGACCCTTGCTACGCGCCAGGCCGAGCACGATCCAGCGCAGCCATGGAAGCGGTTCACGCACAGGCGGTTCCGCGTCACTGCCCCGCCCGGCATCGGGACCGCGCCCCGGCTCCGGCACGCGATCCGGGGACGCCACCCGCGTGCTCATGTCGCCCGCGCCGTCGCCGTGGCCGGTCCCGCCAGTCGCGGCAGCACCGATTCGCCGTAAGCCTCCAGCGTCGCGGTCTTGGCATCGTGTTGCAGATACACCGCGAACTGGTCGACGCCCAGCTCCTCGAGCTCCCGCAATCGCGCCAATTGCTCGTCGGGCGTGCCGATCAGGCAGAACCGGTCCACGATGGCGTCGGGCACGAAATCGGCGTGCGTATTGCCCGCCCGGCCGTGCTGGTTGTAGTCGTACCCCTGCCGTCCCGCGATGTACTCGGTGAGCGCGGCCGGCACGTCACTCGACGAACCGTAGCGGGCGACGATATCGGCCACATGGTTGCCGACCATGCCGCCGAACCAACGGCATTGCTCCCGTGCGTGTTTCAGCCCGGCCACGGTGCCGTCGGTGACGTAGGCGGGCGCGGCCACACAGATGGTCACCTCCCGCGGATCCCGCCCGGCGCGCTCGGCCGCGGCCCGCACCCGGGCAATGGTCCACGCGGTGATGTCCGGATCGGCGAGTTGCAGAATGAACCCGTCGGCCACCTCACCGGTGAGATCCAGTGCGCGCGGACCGTATCCGGCCACCCACACCGGCAGTCGGGAACCGGCCGCCCACGGGAACCGGATGACGGTGTCGCCGACCCGCGCACTGCGCCCATTGCCCAATTCCCTGATGACGCCGATGGATTCCTTCAAGGTCGCCAGCGTCGCCGGCTTCCCGCCGAGGGTCCGCACCGCCGAATCCCCGCGCCCGATCCCGCAGATGGTGCGGTTGCCGAACATGTCGTTGAGCGTCGCGAAGGTCGATGCCGTCACCGTCCAATCGCGGGTGGACGGATTGGTCACCATCGGACCGACCACGACTTTGCGGGTGGCGGCGAGGATCTGGCTGTAGATGACGTACGGCTCCTGCCACAGCAGATGCGAATCGAACGTCCACACGTGCGAGAACCCGTGCGTCTCCGCCACTCTCGCCAATTCCACGACCCGGGAGGCGGGCGGTGTGCATTGCAGCACCACACCGATGTCCATGCGGCACACTCCGATCGATTGTCGTCGCTGCGAATCAGATGAGGTTCTGTGAGAGCCCGCGTTTCACGAACCGCCCGTGCCCGGCGCTGCCCAGATACCGCCCGCCGTCGACGATCAAGCGCCCGCGCGACAGCACGGTGTCCACGTGCCCGTCCACCTCGAACCCCTCGTACGCCGAGTGATCCATATTCATGTGATGGGTCTTGCCGAGCCCGATGCTGGTGTGCCCGTTGGGGTCGTAGATCACCACATCGGCGTCCGCGCCCGGACTGATCACGCCCTTGCGCGGGTACATGCCGAACATGCGCGCGGGCGCGGTGCAGCACACCTCCACCCATTTCTCGAGCGAGAGCCGACCGTCCTTGACGCCCTGGAACATGAGATCCATCCGGTGTTCGACACCGCCGATACCGTTGGGGATCTTGCTGAAATCGCCCAGCCCCAGCTCTTTCTGATCCTTCATGCAGAACGGGCAGTGATCGGTGGCGACGGTGGTGACGTCACCGGTGCGGATGTAGCGCCACAGCTCGTCCTGATGCCCCTCGGCCCGGGCGCGCAGCGGCGTCGAGCACACCCACTTCGCGCCCTCGAAACCCGGTGCGCCCAACTGCTCTTCGAGCGACAGGTACAGATACTGCGGGCAGGTTTCCCCGAACACGTTCTGCCCCTTGCCCCGGGCCTGCGCGATCTGCTCGAGCGCCTGCTTGGCGGACACGTGCACGACATACAGCGCCGCACCGGTCACCTGCGCCAGCATGATGGCCCGATGGGTGGCCTCCTCCTCCAATTGCCAAGGGCGGCTGGTGCCGTGGAAGTAGGGGTCGGTCTGACCGCGCGCCAGCGTCTGCGCGATGAGCACGTCGATGGCGATCCCGTTCTCCGCGTGCATCATCAGCAGCGCGCCGAGCTCACCGGCGGTCTGCATGGCGCGCAGGATCTGCCCGTCGTCGGAGTAGAACACTCCCGGATACGCCATGAACAGCTTGAAACTGGTGACGCCCTCGGACACCAATTCCGCCATCCCCTTGAGGGATTCGGCATTCACGTCCCCGACGATCTGATGGAATCCGTAGTCGATGGCGCACTGCCCGTCGGCCTTGCGATGCCAGGCGGCCAGGCTGTCCTGCACCCGCTCCCCCGGCTTCTGCACGGCGAAGTCGACGATCGTCGTGGTGCCGCCCCAGGCGGCGGCGCGCGTGCCGGTCTCGAAGGTGTCCGAGGCTTCGGTGCCGCCGAACGGCAGCTGCATGTGCGTATGCCCGTCCACCCCACCGGGAATCACGTACTTCCCGGTGGCGTCGATGACCGTGTCCGCCGTCGCGGCCAGGTCGGCGCCGAGCGCGGTGGACCCGGGTTGCACTACGGCGGCGATGGTTTCGCCGTCGATGAGCACATCGAGCAGCTGCGACCCGGTGGCCGACACCACCGTCCCGCCGTGAATGAAGGTGCGGCTCATGGCGTCACCAGCGGTCCGTAGGCGTCCGGTCGCCGGTCACGGTAGAAGGCCCACCGATCCCGCACCACCTTGATCAGATCCATGTCCAGATCCCGCACCACCAGCTCCGGCGCGGTATCGGAGGCGACCTCCCCGACGAACTTCCCCTCCGGATCCACGAAATAGCTTGTGCCGTAGAAGTCGTCGTCCCCGAGCGGCTCGATCCCCACCCGATTGATCGCCCCGATGTAGTACTCGTTGGCCACCGCCGACGCCGGCTGCTCCAGCTTCCACAGATAGCTCGACAACCCCCGCGAGGTAGCGGATGGATTGAACACGATCTGCGCCCCCGCCAGCCCGAGCGCCCGCCACCCCTCCGGGAAATGCCGGTCGTAGCAGATGTACACGCCGACCTTCCCGACCGCCGTATCGAACACCGGCCACCCCAGATTTCCGGGCCGGAAGTAGAACTTCTCCCAGAACCCGTTCACCTGCGGAATATGGTGCTTGCGGTATTTCCCGAGATAACTCCCGTCGGCGTCGATGACGCCCGCCGTGTTGTACAGGAATCCCTCCTGTTCCCGCTCGTACACCGGCAGCACCATCACCAGCCCGAGTTCGCGCGCCAGCGCCGCGAACCGCTCGGTGGTCGGCCCCGGCACCGATTCGGCGTATTCATAGAACTTCGTGTCCTGCACCTGGCAGAAATACGGTCCGTAGAACAGCTCCTGGAAGCAGATCACTTTTGCCCCCGCCGCCGCGGCCTGCCGCGCGTACTCCTCGTGGGCCTTGATCATGGACTCTTTGTCACCGGTCCAGTTCGTCTGAACCAGTGCAGCTCGAACGATCGCCATACTCTGTGATACTGCACGGGAAACGGAATTTGTTGTGTTACGAGTAGGCGGAAACAGTTTCGTGACCGTAAATCTTTGCGACGGTGCGGTCAGCCGCCCGCCTTCCCCCGCAAAATGACGTTGTGACAACCGAACTCGGTCCACCCGACGGCGAAACCGCCACGACGGCGCCGGACGGGATCACGAACGGCGACACCCCCGCCGCCGCGCTCTTCGCCGCCGTCGACGAGCGCACCGCCGCGGGTATCGCGGCCGCCGTCAGCCGCGGGATCCGGTCGGGCACGCTGGCATCCGGCACCCGCCTGCCCACGGTGCGCGCCATCGCCCGCGAATTGAAGGTCTCCCCCGCCACCGTGAACCAGGCCTGGCGCGCCCTCGCCAATACCGGGGCCATTGTGGCGCGCGGCCGAGCGGGCACGTTCGTGGGCCAACCGCCACCGTCCGGGCCGGGCCGACCGGCGAGTCGCTATCAGCGCCTGCACCCGCAATCCGACAGCGCCTTCCGCATCGACCTGTCCCGCGGCACACCCGATCCGGCGCTGCTGCCCGACCTCACCTCCGCCCTGCGCGTCCTGGCAGCCGACGAGGCCATCGACGACCTGTCGGCCACCTATCTCGGTGACGCCGCCCTGCCCGCCCTGCTGGAAATCGTGCGCGCCGACTGGCCGATGCGCGCCGAACGTTTCACCGTCCTCGACGGCGCCCTCGACGCCGTGGACCGCCTGCTCGCCGCACACGTCCGCCTCGGCGACCGCGTGTTGGTCGAAAACCCCTGCTTCCCACCGTTTCTCGACCTACTCGCGCGCGCCGGAGCCCGCCCGGTCCCGGTCTCCATGGACGAGTCCGGCCTGCTCCCCGCAGACCTCGCCGAAGCCCTCCGGCGCCACACCCCCACCGCCCTGCTCTACCAGTCCCGCGCCCAAAACCCCACCGGCGCTTCCCTTTCCGCCCGCCGCGTGCGCGAACTGTGGAGTGTACTGGCACATGATCGTCTTCTGATCATCGAAGACGACCACTCCGACGGCATAGCCCACGCACCCCTGCGCTCCCTCGGCGCGAAAGCCCCCACCCGCACCGTCCACATCCGTTCCTACTCCAAGTCCCACGGCGCCGACCTCCGCCTGGCAATAGTCGGCGGCCCCGCCGACTACCTCGACCCCGTGATCGAACGCCGCATGCTGGGCCCCGGCTGGTCCAGCCACCTCCTGCAACGAGTCCTCGCCCACATGCTCACCGCCCCCGAAGCCCGCCACACTGTTTCCACCGCCCGCACCGAATACCGCACTCGCACCGAAATCCTCCGAAAATCCTTGTCCTGCCACAACATTCACCTCCCCCACACCGACGGCATCAATATCTGGCTCCCGGTGGCCGACGAAACCTCCGCCATGATCTCCCTGGCCGCCGCCGGCATCAAGGTGGCTCCCGGCGCCCCTTTCGAAGTCACCGACCACCCTCACACCGACCACATCCGCCTCACCGTCGCCGCCCTCCACCGCACCGACATCCCCGATATCGCAGCCCATCTCGCAGCAGCCACCACGGCCCTTCCCACCTACCGCCGCATCCGCCGCACCTGAGGGGCCGTCACCCCACTTCGCACGTGAGCTACATCACGCTGCCTGCCCGCCCCGCCACCGCACATCGCCAGCACAGCGTCCGGAATGCTCAGCGGCGGGACAACGCTTTCTGGACACTCGAGTAACGGCGGACCGAGCCCTCGCCGATGCGTAGACCGACGCTGTACATCAATCGATCGACGAAAGATGGAGGGCACATGAACACGACCACGCGCACCGCGACCCGGGTCGCCGCCGTCGCCGCCGCGGCCGGAGCCGCCGCGATCCTCGCCACCGGAACCGCTGCCGCCGATGAATGGCCCGTGCAGCAGCCCAACAGCCCGATCACCGTCGGCGAGGTGCACTTCCTCACTCCGGACGACCCCAATTTCTGGAATCCCTTCGATATGCGCAGCCGACTGACCTCGCCGTACGGCAACAGCACGCGCGTGGTGTGCACCTCCTTCCACGGCAGGACCATGGAGTGCTTCCAAGCCGACGCGGACGGCAATCCGCACAAGCTCTCGGCGCTGCCGATCAACTTCCCCAATTTCACCGGGTCCGGCAATATCGCGGGCGGCACGCACTACGTGTACCCGGGCTTCATTCCCGGGCTGAGCTGAGCCCGAATCAGGCTGCGACGGGGACCGTGTCGCGCGCCAGCAGGGCCGCGTAGTAGCCGTCGCGGGCGAGCAGTTCGGCGTGCGTGCCGCGTTCGGCGACGCGGCCGTGCTCGAGGACCACGATCTGGTCGGCGTCGCGAATGGTGGACAGGCGGTGCGCGATGGTGATGGTGGTGCGGCCGCGGGACAGGGTGTCGATGGCGTCCTGCACCTCGCGCTCGGTGCGGGTATCCAGGGCGCTGGTGGCCTCGTCCAGCACCAGGATCGGCGGATTGCGCAGAATGGCGCGCGCCACGGCCAGGCGTTGTTTCTCGCCGCCAGAGAAGCGGTAGCCGCGTTCGCCGACCAGGGTGTCGTAGCCGTCGGGCAGGGACGCGATGTGGTCGTGGATCCGCGCGGCGCGGGCGGCGGCGATCAACTCCTCTTCTGTCGCATCGGGTTTGGCGAAACGCAGATTGTCGGCCACGGACGCGTGGAAGAGGTAGGTCTCCTGGGAGACCACGCCGACGGTGGCGGACAGGTCAGCGAAACTCAGCTCGCGCACATCGATTCCGTCGACGGTGACGCGGCCGGAGCTCACGTCGTAGAGGCGCGCCACCAGATAGCCGAGAGTCGTCTTCCCCGCACCGGTTTCGCCGACAATGGCCAGGCTCGTTCCGGCGGGGACGTCGATATCGATGTCGCGCAGCACCTTCCGGTCGGCATCACCATAGGAGAAGCCGACGTTCTCGAAGCGCACCGCACCGGTGACACCCGCGACGGGCAGCGCCACCGGCTTCGCGGGCTCCGCGATATCCGGTGTCAGATCGAGGTATTCGAAGATGCGGGCGAACAGCGCCAGTGAACTCTGCACCTCCACACCGGTGGACAGCAGCATGACCGCGGGCCGCAACAGCCCGGCCTGCAGGGTGGTGAACGCCACCAGCGTGCCGATGGACACCAGCGGATGCCCCGAAGCGCTGGTCATCCCTGCGGCCCAATAGATTACGGCCGGCATGGCCGCCATGACGATGGTGATGGTCGACTGCCGCCACCGCCCCGCCATATTCGAGCGGATCTCCAGATCCACCAGCCCCCGCGATTCCCGCGCGAAGTCGCCGACCAGCGCCGGTGAACGACCCATGGTGCGCCCCAACAGGATTCCACTGACCGACAGCGATTCCTCCACGATCGCCGACATGGACGCCAACTGCTTCTGTCGCTCCCCCGTGATGCGACGGCGCTCCGCGCCCACCCGCCGGCTGATCCACACGAACAGCGGCAGCATGGCCAGCGACACCAGCGTCAACCGCCAATCCAGCGCGAACATGGCGATGACCGCCGCCACCACCGAGGTGAAATTCGCGATCAGCGAGGTGGCCGTCGACGTGACCGTGGACTGCATCCCCCCGATGTCATTGGCGATCCGCGACTGCACCTCCCCCGTGCGCGTGGCGGTGAAGAACGCCAGCGGCATGGACTGCAACCGCGCGTACACAGCGGTCCGCAGATCGTGCATCACCTCCTGCCCGACAGCGGTCGACAGATACGTCTGCCACACGCCGAACACAGCGGTCGACGCCGACACCGCGACCATGCCCAGCGCCAGCACCGTCAAAAGCCCCGTGCGACCCTGCGGCAGCGCTTGATCCAGCACGGCCCGCAACATGAACGGCGACGCCAACCCCACCACCGAGGACAGCGCGACGAGCAGCCCCACGACAGCGAGCCGCCCACGATAGGGATGAAAGAGCCGGACAATCCGGCGAAGTTCGGATCGGGCAGCCATAGGCACCCTCCTTCCTGCGAGAACACAGGCTATAACTGAGCCATACTCATAATTGTTCCATCAAACAATGATCTAAGCTCACAAATATGACGGAGACCTCCGACAGCGACCTCCCCGACCTCTTCCTCCGCACCGCCCGCCGCATCCGCCGCAACCAGCAATCCCACCTGGCCCCCCTCGGCCTCACCCCCGCCCAAGCCCGAGCCCTCCGCATCCTCGCCCGCGCCGACGCCCCCCTCAACATGTCCACCCTCGCCACCCACCTCGGCATAGTCCCCCGCTCCGCCACCACAGTCGTAGACGCCCTCGAATCCGCCGCCCTCATCACCCGCACCCCCAACCCCACCAACCGCCGCGCCACCCTGGTAACCCTCACCGACCACGGCCGCACCGTCCTGACCCGCATGTCCGACGCCCGCCGCCGAGCCGCCCAAGACCTCTTCGCCACCCTCTCCCCGGAACGCCGCGAAACTCTCCGCGAGATCCTGGCGGAGCTGGATCGATCCGATGACGCCGTGTAGGTCTGTATACTGTTGTCGCACTTGACGTTTCAAAAGGGGGAATCGTGAGCAGCAAATGGAAGACCTTCGGAAGCATCGCGCTCATCGCAGGTGCGGTCACCCTCGGCACGGGCGTGGCGCACGCGCAACCCGAAGTGACCGACCCGAACACCACCATCATCGAGCGGACGACCGATGCGGTGAAGGAAGGTCAGCAGAAGACCACCGACCAGGACAATCTGAACGCAGACGCATTCACCCGCTAGTCCGGACGTAGATCAGATCGGGGCTTGCGGCCACCACTCGTCCTTCAGCTGCTGCCCGGTCGCACCGCCGACCGCGTAGAGCTGACAGAAGTTGCGCGCGGAGTCGTCGAATCCAAGCTGGACGACTCCGCTCGTAATACCGTCGAACTCGCCTGTGCCCCAAATGATCCGACCACTGCCGGACGCACGCGACCAGCGCTCGTCGCCCTGGATCGCACTCTCCCGGTCCGCGGCGACGACGTTCAGGCTGCGATCCGACCGGCATTGGACAAGCAGGTACCGCAACGGATTCCCATCTCCCCGGCACATCAACCGGGTCACGGCCGACGGCGGATCGGCGGGTACCACCGATTCCTGATCGTCATCAACGGTCGCGCACCTGATGCCCTGGTAACCCGCCGAGAACGGTGTGGAGGGCAGCAGGGACGGGAAGGCTTGCGCCATATAGTCATAGGACCCCCAGGTCACCGCGGAAGTCGAGGTGGCCACCGCGGAGGTCACGGATGGCGGAGCCGACGGCGACTCGGATTCCTTCTCTCCCACAGTGACTTTCGCGACCAGCGCAGCAGCCAGCACTACCGCCGCCGTCACGCCCGCAGCGAGCAGACGTCGTGTCGAACGCTGTCCCCGAACCGGCGATTCCTCTGGCACCGCGGCAAATTCGTCCGGATGACAGGCGTGCAATGCCGCCGCCGCCAGCGCGCCGCAGGATGCGAATCGCCGCGCCGGATCCTTGGACAGGGCCCGTTCGAAGACCGCGTCGAGCGCAGGCGGCAGACCGGGCTTCCGCTCGCTGACCCGAGGCACTTCGGCCACCAGGTGTGCCGTCATGATCTCGGCACCCGACCGTCCCGTGAACGGCGTTGTGCCGGTGAGCAGTTCGAACAATGTGCAGCCGAGGGCGTAGACATCGGTGCGATGATCCAGTGCATCGGCTTCGATCTGTTCCGGCGAGGCGTAGGCGAGCGTCGCCACCACAATGCCCGGCGAGGTCAGCATGGCGGTCTCGCCCACCGCTTTGGCGATGCCGAAATCGGATACGTACACGCGGTCCGGCCGTCCGGGCGTGTGTTGCAGCAGCAGGTTTTCCGGTTTCACATCCCGGTGCAGCATGCCCGCCCGGTGCGCGGCATCCAGTCCTCGCGCGGCCGCGCCGATGAT
The DNA here is from genome assembly GCF_013744875.1 of Nocardia huaxiensis. NCBI lineage: Bacteria > Bacillati > Actinomycetota > Actinomycetes > Mycobacteriales > Nocardiaceae > Nocardia > Nocardia huaxiensis. The sequence continues at coordinate 4,580,467 of NZ_CP059399.1, read as the reverse complement.
ATGCAAGGCGGTGTCGACCTCCACACCGCGTGGATGGCGGGCCAGCAGGTCGCCGGCGTCACTGCCGTCGACATACTGCATGGCGATCCACAGCCGCCCCTCGTCCATGCCGCGATCCCAGACCGCGACGGTGTTCGGATGGTCAAGGCGCGCGGCCAGTTCCGCTTCCCGATGGAAGCGCGCCCGGTATTCCGGATCGGCGCTCAGCACCGGCGACAGCAGCTTGAGCGCGTCGTCGCGACCAATGCGCGGATGACGCGCCAGGTACACCGTGCCCATCCCGCCCTTGCCGAGGATCCGCAGGATGCGATATCCGGCGAAGATGGTGCCCGGCCGCAGATCGGCGTCGGTACTCATCCGGCGTTGATCAGCAGGCCGTACTGGGCCGCTGCCTTCTCCACGACTGTCGCACGGTCGCGCGACACAATGACGGCGTAATAGCGTCCATACACGATGCGGCACACGAACCTCGGCGTTTCCACACCGACGTTCGAGTCCTCCTGACAGCGGATATCGGGACTGTCGCCGGGCACCGGCACAGCCACCACGCCCTTCGCTTCGGCATCCTTGCGCGTCGCGCCGGAATACACTTGCCGCGCGGCCGCGGCCGTCGAATAGCGGTTCAGTACGTTCTGCACATTCACGGCGACGAGCTCCACCGATTCGGTGACGCCGCCACGCATCCACAGCCGCGCGCCGCGTGAGCCGTACACCACCCCAACGCTCAGAATCCGCGCATCCCAGCCCGCGTTCTGAGCGCCCGTGCTGGACACCACTGCCGGATACAGCCACCGGCCGGGGGCCGGGGGCACCATGCGCCGAATCATGCCTTCCGGGTCGAGGGACAGCTCGGCCAGGCGCTCCCGCGCGGTGGGCACGAACTCCCGCAGTCGGTTCACCTGCGCGTCGAAGGCCTTGCGCGCCATGGCGGTCATGGCCCCCGCATCCGGGGTCAAGTCGCCGATCAGCAGGGTCACCACATAGTCACCGCTGGCGACGGTAGCCGCCATGCTCGCCACTCCGGGCCGCCAATGCGCATGCGCCTGTGGATATTCCGGGATGGCCAGGGCTTGGTTGGCGGTGCTTACCGCGGCATCGACGGCATCGATATCCCGAGCCGCGCGCCCCGCCGCCTCCGAGTCCGGGAAGCGGAGCACGATGGCGGTCAGCACGCGGGCCGCGCCCACCTCGGGACGTTTGGCGCCCAGCTCGCGATCGGTCCCGCCGACAGCGCATCCGGCCACCATGCCCTCGCGTTCGAGCACGGCCCGAACCGGATCGGCCAGCATCATTCTTGCCTTGCCGGGTGTCGGCAACGGCATGACGCCGTAGGTGTTTGCGGAGTACCGCAATCCGGAATCCACCTCGACCGGGTCGATCAGGGTCTCGGCCATGCGCACGGATTCCACGACGCGGCCGTACTCAGTGGTGCCGCTGGGCGCTTCCAGCGGCCGCACGCCGTAGGACCCGAGCTCCAGCGCGGCCGGATCCGGATACTGCGCCGTCGGATGTCCCTGCACCACACAGCCGGTCACTATCGCCACTGCGACACTCACCACCAGCAGCGCACGGGCACGCCGCCATATTCTCGTCATCTCGTGCCCCCTACACCGGTGCGCCCAGCCACCAGCGGGTGCGCAACTCACTGCCGCTGGCCAGATCCCCGAAAACCCGCATGCGACAGAAGTTCCGGGACGGGTCGTCGAAGTACACGTCGAGGATCGAGGCTGCCTTCCCACTGGTCGCGGCATTCATCTCCGGAAAGACGCCCCTGCCCCAGAAGATGTTTCCGCTGCCGGAGCCCCGGCGCCATGACTCATGGCCTTCCACCTCCGCCAGGAGTTCGTCAGGCAGGATCGGCGTTCGATCGGCATTGCAGGTGATCGTCATATTCCAGACGGGATTCAGATCTCCGACGCAATTCAGTTCCGCGACCGGAAGTTTCGTGGTCAGAAGTACTCGCTCCCCTCCCGGCTTCGCCGCGAAGCAGGTCGTCACATCCTGATAACCGGCGCCACCCGGGAGTGGCGGCAGCACGTCCGGAAAAGCCGTGACGATATACCCCACCTCACCCCATTCCCGGGCTTCTGTTGTCCCGGTGACGGGTACGGCCACGCGCGATTCGACCCCGCGGCCGGACTCTCCCGCGCCGAAGGCCACCGCGAGACCGATCACCGAGGCAAGGAGAATCACCGCCGCACCCAGTGCGATCGGTAACCGATACCGCCGCCGATTTCGTTGTCCCGCTCCGGGTCCGGCATGTCCGCTACCAGCGGAATCAGGCACACTCGCGGTCAGCGCGGCCACTGCCGCCGCGGCGAGCTCTCCGCAACTCGCGTATCGATCCCGCGGATCCTTGGCCATGGCCCTGGCGACCACCGAATCGAACCCCGGTGCCACGCCTGGCTTCCGATCCGATACCCGGGGCGGAGCCTCGTGCAGGTGCGCGTACATGATCGCGGCGGTGTTGTCGCGCGGGAAAGGCGCGGTGCCGGTGAGGGCGTGAAACAGCGTGCAGCCCAATGCGTACACATCCGCGCGGTGGTCGATGGTCTCCGCCCGGATCCGCTCCGGGGCCGCGTATGCCGGAGTCGCCGCCTCGGCCGGCGCGATGCCATGCACCGAATCGGCCAGCGCCGCACCTATTCCGTAGTCGGTGATATACACCCGTTCCGTGGCGCCGGGCTCCGCCGCCACCAGAATGTTGGCCGGCTTCACATCTCGATGCAGCAGCCCGGCGCTGTGAATCTCATCGATACCCTGCGCCGCCTCGGCGATGATCGCGACCACACGGGCGGGGTCGAGACCACCCCCCGCCCAGCGAATCAGCTCAGCCAGGTCCGGACCGTGCACGTACTGCATGGCGATCCACAGGCGTCCGCCCTCGACACCCCGGTCCCGCACCGCCACCAGGTTCGGATGATTCAGCCGGGCGGCCAGATCCGCGTCCCGCAGGAACTTTCCGGGCAGGTCCGCGACCACCCCGGACCCCTCGAACAGGATTTTCAGCGCGTCCTTGCGGGGCAGCCGGGGGTGCTGGGCCAGGTAGACCGTTCCTGAGCTCCCCGCTCCCAGTTTCCGTTCGATGCGGTAGCCCGCGAACACCATGCCCTCGGCGAGTTCCATGAAACACCCTCCCCGACACGCTTTTACACCGCACACAGCCTACGACACCCGACTGGTTTGTATCGCAACAGCAGGGAACCGCGCCCCGGAGAGGCGCGGTTCCAGCGGTATTCGGTTGTTGTTCGGTTGTCTGTTACAGGTACTGGCCCGTGTTCGATTCGGTGTCGATCGCCCGGCTGGCCGAGGCGTTCTTGCCGGTGACCAGGGTGCGGATGTAGACGATCCGCTCGCCCTTCTTGCCGGAGATGCGGGCCCAGTCATCGGGATTCGTGGTGTTGGGCAGGTCCTCGTTCTCGGAGAACTCGTCCACGATGGAATCGAACAGATGCTGGATGCGCAGGCCGGGGTTACCGGTTTCGAGCACCGACTTGATGGCGTACTTCTTGGCCCGGTCCACGATGTTCTGGATCATGGCGCCGGAGTTGAAGTCCTTGAAGTACAGGACTTCCTTGTCACCGTTGGCGTAGGTGACCTCCAGGAAGCGGTTGTCCTCGCTTTCGGCGTACATGCGCTCCACGACCTTCTCGATCATGGCCTGCACGCACTTGGCGTGGTCGCCGTCGAACTCGCCGAGATCCTCCGAGTGCAGGGGCAGCGTCTCGATCAGGTACTTCGAGAAGATGTCCTGTGCGGCTTCGGCATCCGGGCGCTCGATCTTGATCTTCACGTCCAAGCGGCCGGGCCGCAGGATGGCCGGGTCGATCATGTCCTCGCGGTTGGAGGCGCCGATGACGATGACGTTCTCCAGGCCCTCGACGCCGTCGATCTCCGAAAGCAGCTGCGGAACAACGGTGGTCTCCACATCGGAGGAGACGCCGGAACCACGGGTGCGGAAGATCGAGTCCATCTCGTCGAAGAACACGATCACGGGGGTGCCCTCGGACGCCTTCTCGCGAGCCCGCTGGAAGATGATCCGGATGTGGCGCTCGGTCTCACCCACGAACTTGTTCAGCAGCTCGGGGCCCTTGATGTTCAGGAAGAACGATTTGGCTTCCTTGGCATCCTCACCGCGCGCCTCGGCGATCTTCTTGGCGAGGGAGTTGGCAACGGCCTTGGCGATCAACGTCTTACCGCAACCGGGAGGACCGTAGAGCAGCACACCCTTGGGCGGGCGCAGCGCGTACTCGCGGAACAGATCCTTGTGCAGGAACGGCAGTTCCACCGCGTCGCGGATCTGCTCGATCTGGCGCGAGAGGCCACCGATGTCGTGGTAGTCGACATCCGGCACCTCTTCGAGCACGAGATCCTCGACCTCGGCCTTGGGGATGCGCTCGAACGCGAAACCGGCCTTGGTGTCGACGAGCAGCGAATCACCCGGGCGCAGTTTGCGAATCGGCTGATCGGGATCGTCCATGATGTCGGCGTCGACGAGCTCGGCCAGCGGGCCGGCCAGCCAGACCACGCGCTCCTCGTCGGCGTGGCCGACCACCAGGGCGCGGCGTCCGTCGTCGAGAATCTCACGCAGCGTGCCGATTTCGCCGATCGACTCGAACAGCCCGGCCTCCACGACGGTCAGCGCCTCGTTGAGTCGCACGGTCTGACCGTAGGTGAGTGTGCTGGTGTCGATATTCGGCGAACACGTCAGCCGCATTTTGCGCCCGGAAGTGAACACATCGACCGTCTGATCGTCGTACACCCCGATCAGCACACCGTAGCCGGAAGGTGGCTGGCCGAGGCGATCCACTTCCTCACGAAGCGCCACCAGTTGCTGGCGGGCTTCCTTCAAGGTGTCCATCAGTTTGGTGTTGCGAATTGTCAGCGAATCGATGCGCGCTTCCAATTCCCTTGACCGATCCGGCGAGTCGGCGAGTTGCCTCCGGAGTGCAGCCGCCTCGGCACGTACCGCCTCGAGTTCCCTCCAGGCTGCCGAATCCGAATGTTCGATGGGGCTCATGATGCTGCTCCTCCCAGTCCCGGTCTATCAACGCTACCGGGCTCCAACCGTTCCCGCTTTCCGACATGGTTTCGTCGTGATCACATCTAGGCTGCGGCAGGCAGGCCACGCGGGCATGTTAGCCTGCCCTAACCTGTTTCCGGCGAGTTAATCGCCGGCCGAGCCGAAAGGGTGCCGCTGTGCTCCTTCCCGAAGGTCGTACCCGTCTATCGGGCAACGTCACGCGGACGCTTCGTGTTTCCGTGGCTACCGTCGCCGCCGCGCTCGCCGTTACCGCCACCCTCGCGGGCTGCGGTTCCGACGACAAGAACAGCTCTACCACCACGTCGGCCGCCGCGACCACCACTTCACAAGATCATTCCGCCGCGCCGGCGCCGACCAAGGATCAGCTGCAGGCTCTGCTGACCAAGTTCGCCGACCCCACCCTGTCCGCCGACGACAAGGCGAAACTCGTGGTCGACGGGGATAAGCGCAAGGCGCTCATCGAGACCATGAACAAGGGCCTGGCCAATTACACGGTCACGTTCGCCGTCGGCGATATCACCGCCGACGGGCACGACAAGGCCACCGCCAAGGTCGCCGTCACCTCCCCGCACGGCACCATGCCCGACGTGCCCATGTCCTTCCAGTACGCCGGCGGCGAGTGGAAGCTCTCCGACGCCGGGGCGTGCAGCATCCTCGGCATGGCCCGCGCCGCCTGCCAGCCGTAATCCCGCCGCGGGGCCGGGTCCTCGCTGAGGCTGGACGGATAGGCACGAACCCCCTCCGGATTCCGGAGGGGGTTCGCTCGTTCAGAGGACCCCTTGCGGGGACCTGTCCGCTTGTGTGACAAGCCTTTCCGCAGGCTCAGCCCTTGGAGGGGCGGCGCTGCGGCTTGGGGGCGGTGACACCGTCGGCCAGGCGGCGGGCGCTCACCAGGAACGCCGTGTGGCCCTGCATGCGATGTTCGGGACGCACGGCCAGGCCGACGACGTGCCAGCCGCGGACCATGGATTCCCAGGCGCGGGGTTCGGTCCAGCAGCCCTGGCGGCGCAGATGCTCGGTGACCTCGGACATCTGGGTGGTGGTGGCCACGTAGACCATGAGGACGCCGCCGGGGATCAGGGCCTTGGAGACGGCGTCGAGGGTGTCCCACGGCTTGAGCATGTCGAGAATGACGCGGTCGACCTGCTCGCCGGAGTATTCGGCGACATCGCCGAGGGTGAGTTCCCAGTTGTCGGGGCGTTCGCCGAAGAATCGCTCGACATTCTTGACCGCGTGTTCGGCGTGGTCCTCGCGGATCTCCCAGGAGATGACCTTGCCCTCGGGGCCGACCGCGCGCAGCAGCGAGCAGGTGAGCGCGCCCGAGCCCGCGCCGGCCTCGAGGACCTTCGCGCCGGGGAAGATATCGCCCTCGTGCACGATCTGGGCGGCGTCCTTGGGGTAGATGACCGCCGCACCGCGCGGCATGGACAGCACGTAGTCGGTGAGCAGCGGGCGCAGTGCCAGGTAGGGAGTGCCCTTGGCGGAGGTCACGACACAGCCCTCGTCCGCGCCGATCAGATCGTCGTGCGCGATGTGCCCGGCGTGGGTGTGGAACTCCTTGCCCGCCTCCAGGATCACCGTGAACTTGCGCGCCTTGGCGTCGGTCAGCTGTACCCGGTCACCGATCTGGAAAGGGCCGGTCCGTCTGGCCGTCATGGAACTCCGTCCTGTGTTGTCTGCTTCGCCGCATGATTGCCGCTGAATCGTGGGCGCACCTTGTCGGTGCCACCGTTTAGCTTGTCAGGTATGTCGGTACCCGCGTTCACTGCCCCAGAGTCTGCGGGCACCGCTCCGCGCAAACTCGCGTTGTCTCCTTCCAGGGCAATCGATTTCAAGCAGTGCCCGTTGAAGTACCGGTTGCGCGCCATCGATCGGATTCCGGAGCCGCCCTCGCGCATGGCGGTGCGCGGCACGCTCGTGCACGCGGTGCTCGAGGATCTGTTCGGTCTGCCCGCCAGTGAGCGAGATCTCGACCGCGCCGCCACGCTGATCGCCCCCGCGTGGGTGCGGCTCAGCGCCGCCCGCCCGGAATTGGCCGACCTGATAGCCGTCGATGAGCTGGAAGCCTTCTTCGCCGAGGCGCGCGGCCTGGTGCAGGTGTACTTCGGGCTCGAGGACCCGTCCGCCTTCGACCCGCAGTCCTGCGAGGAATTCATCGAGGCCGAGCTGCCCGACGGCGTCCCGCTGCGCGGCTTCGTCGACCGCATAGACCGCTCCCCCGCCGGAGATCTGCACGTCATCGACTACAAAACCGGCCGCGCCCCCGGCCCGGACTACGAAACCCGAGCCCTCTTCCAGCTCAAGTTCTATGCCCTGGTCCTCATGTACAAGCTCGGCGCACCGCCCGCGCAACTACGCCTGCTCTACCTCACCGGCGGCGAAACTCTCACCTACGAACCGGATGCCGAAGAGTTGCGCCGCTTCGAGCGCATAGTCTCCGCCCTCTGGGAGGCCATCAGCACCGCCGCCGTCACCGGCGACTTCCCACCCAGCCGCTCCTGGATGTGCCAGTTCTGCGATTTCAAAGCCCTCTGCCCCGAATTCGGCGGCACCCCACCGCCTTACCCGTCCGACGGCGCCGACCGCGCGGTCCAGCTCTCCCTCGTCACCGAACACCCCTGAGCCTCGGGGACGGTCGCAGGCTGCTGGTCCGACCGATGAGTCTCGTCGCCGGGTGCCGTCTACCCGGTGAGTAGACCTTCGGAGGATGCCATGAACCTGGACCACCTGTTCCGCGCTATCGACCAGATCGGCACGCTCGTCGCGAGAGTGCGACCCGAGCAGGCCGCGGATCCGACGCCCTGCGCCTCGTGGAATGTGCACGATCTGGTCAACCACGTCGTCGACGAGACGTATCGGTTCGCCGAGTCGACGGCCACCGGAAGCCGCGGCCCGAGCGACGGGGATCATCTGACCGGAGACTGGGTTTCGGCCTTCGACCAGGCCGCCGAGTCGCTGCGCGCGGCGTGGCAGAGCCCCGGCGCGGTGGACCGCGTGCACCGGTTCCCCGGTGGCGAGGTGCCCGCGGCCTGGGCGATCGGGCAGCAGGCCACGGAGTTCGCGATCCATGCCTGGGATATCGCGAAGGCCACCGGTCAGTCCACCGATCTGGATCCGGAACTCGGCGAGCTCGCGATGGACTGGGCGCGGCAGAATATGGTCCCGCAGATCCGGGGCGACGAATCCGGCGGATTCCACATCGCACAGGCGGTCACCGTGAGCGAGGACGCGTCACTGTACGACCGCCTGGCCGCATTCGGCGGCAGGCAGCCCTGAGCTCAGCTCAGCCGCGGCCAGGCTCGCGCCGCCAAGGCGCGGACAGCATTGCAGGTGTCGTCCGTGCTGCCGTCGGGCAGGATCACCGCCAGCGTCACCGATTCGACGAGGCTGTCCGGCTGCGGGTATCGCGCCTGGTACACCTGTTTGCCGGGCCAGGGCTGCCAGGTCTTTCCGGCGACGGTGGCCGTGCACGCACCCCCTTCGAGTCGGAGGATGGTGGGCCGTCCGTTGATATCCACCGTCACGTCGTTCGTGGTGGCGGTCGGTGGCGTCTTACCCAGGCGTGGGATCACCGACACCATGGCGTAGTCGTAGGAGAACATCTGCAAGGCCGCGGGCCGATCGGCGGGCGCGGTCGACACGGTCGCCTTCCAGAAACAGGAATGCCCGCGATACCGGTTGGCCGGTGGGGTCCAGCCCGGTAATGCGACCGTATTGGTCACCTCGGCATCAGTCAGGACCGAGCACATGTCCACCCGTCCGAGCGACCCGGACGGCAGCGCCAGTTGCGGCACCGTCGCCGTGCGCAGCGCGGACCGCAGCGTATTCGAGGCACGCTCGACCAGCTCGCAGACATCGATGTCGAGCCCTTGCTGATCCCGCGACAACGAGGTCTGGATCCAGATCAAACTGCGTGCCGAGTACACCGCGCGCAGACAACTGCCCTGCAACGGCTCGCGTTGCGTGACCACCGACCAATCACCTTCGGCGACAATGGAAAACCGTTCGGCGTTCGCGTAAGTGTCCGACGGCGGCGGGGTCTGGTTGTTGTGCGAGGAGACGAGCAGTTCGCTGTAGCGCTCGCCTGGCAGAGCGATGTGGACTTCGCAGTCGTCGAATCCATTCGGGTTGATCTGCACGCGCGGCTTGCCGGTGGCCGGATCCGTATCGGCCACATCGGAATACATCTCCGGGCTGAAATACCCGCACGGATCCCAGGCGAAGGAGTCCAGCGGCGAGATCACCGGGGCAGCGGAAGTGGTGCTGACGGCCGTCTGCGGCGCGGTCTCGGCCGCCTCGTCCTTGCCCACCGACACCGCGACCACGACGCCTGCCACGACGGCCACCATCGCAACAGCCAAACCGATACGCCGCCACAGCTTTACACCTCGAGGCGTCCCCGGCCGGTGCTGCACGTCGGATGCCGCGGGCATGACCCCGCGCTCCCCCCGCAATTCACTCATATCGAACTTTCTTCTCGAAACCAGCCGGAAGCGTATCCGAACACCACCACCGCTCCCCACCAGCCCGCCCGCCGCAGCGCGGTCGCCGGACCGCACAACGCAATTCGCCGCCACACGGCCGGGAATTCAGGCTGTGCGGCGGCGAGTCGAGGTTATGCAGTGCGCCTGGGTCAGAACGCGCGGCAGGACCGGATGTCGGTGGCCAGGATGGCTTTCGCGCCGAGGTCGGCGAGCTGGTCCATGAGCTCGTTGCCGTTCTTGCGCGGCACCAGGGCGCGGATGGCCACCCACTCGGGATCGGTGAGCGGGGAGACGGTCGGCGACTCCAGACCGGGCGTGATCTTGATCGCCTCTTCGAGCAGCGACTTGGGGCAGTCGTAGTCCAGCATGAGGTACTGCTGGGCGAAGACCACGCCCTGGACGCGGGCGACCAGCTGATTGCGGGCCTTGTCCTTCTGGTCGGCGCCCTTGGCCTCGATGAGGACTCCCTCGCTGTCGCACAGGGATTCGCCGAAGGGGACCAGGTTGTGCTGGCGCAGGGTGCGGCCGGAGCCGACCACGTCGGCGATGGCATCGGCCACGCCGAGCTGAATGGAGATCTCGACCGCGCCGTCGAGGCGGATCACCTCGGCCTGGATGCCGCGGCGCTGCAGATCCGAGAGCACCAGGTTCGGGTAGGAGGTCGCGATGCGCTTGTCGTAGAGGTCCTCGACCTTCCAGTCCGGCCCGGCGGGGGCGGCGTAGCGGAAGGTGGAGCGGCCGAAGCCCAGCGACAGGCGTTCCTGCACGGGCGCACCGGAATCCAGCGCGAGGTCGCGGCCGGTGATGCCGAGATCCAGCTCACCGGAGCCGACGTAGATGGCAATGTCCTTGGGCCGCAGGAAGAAGAACTCCACCTGGTTGGCCGGGTCGAGGACGCTCAGATCGCGGGCGTCCTTGCGGCCGCGGTAACCGGCCTCGGCGAGGATGTTGACGGCCGCTTCGGACAGCGAGCCCTTATTGGGTACGGCGACGCGGAGCATAGGGTGTCCTTTCGGGACGGGATGGGGGACGCGAGGAAGACATCGGTGGACGGGACGGGGCGGGCCGCACGGGTTGTGCGGTACAGCGTCGTTTCGTCACAGATGTCGGTACACGTCCTCGAGCCGCAGTCCGCGGCCCACCATCAGCACCTGCACCCAATACAGCAGCTGGGAGATTTCCTCGGCGAGGGATTCGTCGCTCTCGTGTTCGGCGGCCAGCCACACTTCACCGGCCTCTTCGAGCACCTTCTTGCCCTGCGCATGCACACCGGCCTCCAGGGCGGCGACGGTACCGGACCCCTCGGGTCGGTTGACGGCACGATCCTGCAGCTCGGCGAACAGGGCCTCGAAAGATTTCACGGTGACTGATTCTCGCAGACCCGCGCACACTACCCGCAATTGCCTGGTATATCGGGTTCGCGTGCGCGGATTCCTACGCTTCGAACCGTGCGCTACGCCATGGCGAAGCGCAGCAGGGCCTGCATATCGCCCTGCTTGATCTTGCCCTTGCGATCGAGCACCTCGAGCTGCCAGTTCGGGCCGTTGCGGAAGGCGCGCGCGATGGCGTTGGCATTGTCGGCGCCCAGCAGCGACGGCCAGATGTCGGCGACCTGCTGGGTATTGCCGCCGCTGGCGTCGTAGATCTTGAACGAGATGTTGTTGGCCTTCTCGAAGGACGTGCCCTTCTTGAACGCGGCCGCCACGAAGATGATCGAGTCGATGGCGGTGGGTACGTTGCCGAATGTCACATGCACGGTCTCGTCGTCGCCGGAGGCCGCGCCGGTCTGCTCGTCGCCGGTGTGCACGATCGAGCCGTTGCCCAGCGGGTCGAGCGAGTCCAGCCCCGCGAACCGCACCGGCTCCGCACCCTGCATGAGGATGGCGACCAGATCCAGGTCCACACCCTTCTTGCGCCGCGCGATACCGAGCAGTCCGCCACTGGTGCCGGCGGAGGGATCCCAGGAGACGCCGACGCTCATTTTGGTGATGCCGGCGAGATCGGCTGCGCCGTCTTCCTTTCGAAGCGTAATCACGCGATTCACACTACCGACGATTCCGGATCCCGGTGGGCCGCGCGGAAATCCGTTCACCCGCACGGTGCTGGAACTTCCCGCGAGGATGTCGCATCCGGGCCGCCGACCGAACTGTGCCACCGGCGATCGCCCGGCCGTGGACTCCGGGGATATGCCTGACGACCGCTGCCCGGCGCGCCGGCCGGGCAGCGGATCGCGGTCAGGCGGACCCGAGCAGTCCCGCCAGTTCCTCCACCGCGCCGCGCAGGTTGTCGGCGAAGGTGTGCATCTGGGCCGCAACCGATTTGGGGGTGGCCAGATACAGGTTCCAGCGGTCGGGCAGCAGGACGTAGGCGATGCCGATGCACTTGGGGCTGGTGGAGCCGAAGCCGAAGAACTGGATGTTCACCGACGGGGCGGAGCTGGTGCTGAGGTAGTCGTCACGGGCGATGATCCAGCCGGGACTGTCGAAGAACGGCATGGGCTCGGTGGCGCCGAGTTGTTCACCTCGGCGGCGCTGAATCCATTGCAGTTCCCAGAGATGCTGTTCGGGGGCTTCGCCGCGCTGGCATTCCTGGGCCCGTCGCACGTGGGCGTCGGCGGCGGCGCGGACCGCGGCCAGCTTGGCCTCGGTCGTGGACGCCGGATCCTCCATGACCGCAACGAATTCGAGGATCTCGGGCGTGACCACGCGCATGGCCTCGGTGCGGCCGTTGCGGTACTGGCGGGTGGCGATGGACTCGTAGGTCGCGCCCGTGATGCCCTTCGAACGCTTGTGCGCCAGTTGGTAACTCAGCTGAGCGAAGGCGTCCGGTGAGATCTTCAACTGCTTGGCGCGGTTGGTGCCGAAGTCGAACGACACCGTGCTGGTGGCATTGTCGGCCGCGTACTGCGCGAATGATGCTGCCGCACCGGCGATCACAGACTTCTGCGCGGCGTCGAGCACGAATTCCACGGGCTCGGTGGCGGGCAGGCCCTGCGGTTGCGCCCCGGCCTGCGCGGCGTGCGCGTCGACCGGTGCTTCCAGCAGGGCGTCCACGAAGGACAGGATGGTGGTGCCGTCGAGCCCGCAGTGCTCGACATTGATGCCCGCCGTGCCGTCGGCGAAGACGATGAACGACACCGCCTTGTCGAACCAGCGGTTGCCGCTGTCGCCGTGCAGCAGTTGATCGCACGCGTGCAGGACGTCGCGGGGTGCGAAGTCCTCCAGGCAGATGCAGAACAGCGCCGTCTCGATGGTCTCGAACGCGGCGGAGTTCGCCGCGTGCAGTTGCTCGTACACCGGCGCCCAGTCCACGCGGGCGAGCGTGGTGAGATGCCCGACCGCCGAGTTGGTGGCCGCGCGCCGCGCGCCCGCCTTCATGACCGAGCGCAGCCCGGCGGCCAGATCCTCCGGTGCGTAGGGCGCACCCTCCGGCCCGAGCACATCCATGCGGAACATATTGCCGCGGAAGAACACCAGGATGTGCCGCGCCTGCGACGGCCCCGGCCAGTCCTCGCTGTAGGGCACCCGCACGCTGTCCTGCGGCACGCCCGGAATCCGGGTCTCGGAGAACAGGAATTTGTTCTGCGCCATGTTCAGCCGCTGCCCGCGCTGGGTGACCGGCGGGATCTCCTCGGCATCCAGACGCAGCTTGTAGTTCACCGAGGCGGCGATGAGCGCGGCGGCCCGCTCCGCCTGGTCCGCGGTGGTCGACGTGGCCAGGGCCGTGTCGTCGCGGAACAGGAAGAAGAAGTTGGCATTCAAGGCAATTCGGTCACGCCGGCCGAGGTAGCGGGATGGCCAGAATTCGTCCAGCCAGCTCCCCACGCCCGGTTCGGCGTCGAAGCGTTGCAGGTCCGCGTGCAGGGTGCGGGCCGGGCCGTCGGGGCGCAGCAGATCTTCGACGGCCGCGGCGGTGGCGGCGTATTCGTCGTCGGTCAGCAGCGGGGCGCACCAGTGCAGGAAGCGGGTTCCGCTCTCCTCCAGGGTGGGCAGGGGGACGCGAGGGAGCTGATCGTCGTAGGCGAAGGTCCGTTCGCTCAAGGGATGTCCTCGTGATCGGTGGGTAGATGCTGGGCAGGGCGGGACAGGTAGAGCTGTGCGTACAGCCAGCCGTCGGATTCGCAGCCGGCCGGGTCGATGCCGTTGGCCTCCAGAGTATTCAGCACCTGTGTCTGTTCCGCAGGGGATGCGAAACGGCGCTGCCGGAAGGCTCCCGGAAGCCGCTGGGTGCGGTAGCCGAGCGCGCGTAGTTCGGCCGCGATGGGTTCGAAGGCGAACATGCGCAAGACGAAATGTGCCATCCAGGGCGGGTTTTCGCTACACCGGGCCACTCGCAGCAGGGTCTTCTCGGTGACGTAGCCGACGCATCCGGTGGAGATGACCAGGTCGGCGTCGCCGAGCACGCGGCGCTGGGCTTCGGTGGGTTCGGTCGCCTCCAGATCGGCGTGCACGGTGTCGTGCAGCAGGCCGGTGGCGCGGGCGTAGTCGAGCGCCGGGCGCGAGGCGTCCATGCCGACGAAGCGCACCCCCGGCTGCTGGTCGCCAGCGGCCAGCCGGGCGCGGTCGCGGGAGATGAGATCGCCTGTGCGGGAACGATAATGCTCGGCCAGGTCGGCAATGCCGGTGTCCCAGCGCAGCAGTGCCGCGTTCACCCCGTACGAGCAGCCGATATCGAGCACCGTGAGCCCGCTGCCGCCGCGCGCGGCCCGGGCTTCGCGAATGAACCGCTGGAAGTACGGTTTCGCCAATTCCGGTATGCGGTAGTCCAATTCGCTCATGCGCGCGTAGTACTCGCGCGGGTCGGGCCGTTCGTATATCTCGTCGAACGAGGCTTTTCCGGTGCTGTGCAACGAAACCGGCAAGGTACGTCCCCTCTCAATCCAGCGGTCGAGCGCCGCGCACCGTGGGGTCCGCGCCGCCGGCCACCGAGGCGCACGCGTGTACCCAGCCCCCGGTCGCAGTACAGCGACCATTCTGACCAGGACGCGGCGGGATTGCTCGGTTTCGTGGAGATTCACAATGGGTCAGCGCAGGACTGTTTTACTGCGCTACAACAGAATTCATGCGAGTCCGGGATCGTTGACCAGCGACTTGGCGACCTCGTCGGCGGTCAGATAGTCCGAGGTGCGCTCGAAACCGCCGATGGTCTCGGTCAGGAAGTCGGAGTAACCGATGCGCATGAAGTCGTCGCCGGTCACGCCGTGCATGCTCCAGTCGAAGACGGTGCGGGCGCGCGCCGCGAAGGTGCGCAAGGCCATCAGGTGGTAGCCGCGCGTCACCAATTGCGCTGGGGCGCCGCTCAATCCGAGACCCAGCGGGCGCGCGAGGGCATCCCAGCGCCCGAGGTCCACGACCATGCCCAGATCGCGATGCTTGTACTGTTTGCACGTTTTACCGCGCAGGGTGGCGACCAGATTCGCCCCGAGATGCTTGCCCTGGCGCATGGCGTGCTGCGCGGTGGGCGCGCACTTCACATCGCCGCCCTTGGTCAGATCCGGTACGGCCGCGGCATCGCCGCACGCCCACACACCGGGCAGTCCGGGCACGGTGAGATCGGCGGCGGCGACTATGCGCCCCTTGACGGTGTCCGCGCCGAGATGCCCCGCCAGCGGGCTCGGCGCCACCCCCGCGGTCCACACCACGGTGCGCGTGGGGATCACTTCGCCATTGGTGAGGGTCACGCTGCGCGCGGTGACTTCGGCCGCCGACAGCCCGGGCACGAATTCGACGCCGCGTTTGGCGAGAATCTCCTTGGCGTCCGCCCCCAGGCGCTCACCGAGTTCGGGCATGAGCCGATCGCCGTGGGTGACCAGCCGCCAGCGCACCATGCTCGGATCCAGGCGCGGGAAATAGCGTTTGGCCGCGGCCCGGGTGAGCCGGTTCAGCACCGCCGCGGTCTCGGTGCCCGCGTATCCCGCGCCGATGGTGACGAAGTTGAGCCGTTCCCGATCCTCTTCCTCGTCCCCGCGCACGGCCGCCACATCGAGCTGCCGCAGCACGTGGTCGCGCAGATACAGCGCCTCGGCGAGGGTCTTCATCCCGAATCCGTGCTCCCGCAGGCCCGGAACGTCCATGATGCGGGTGATGCTGCCGGGGGTGAGCACCAGATGGTCGTAGTCCAGCCCGAGTTCGACGCCCGAGGCGCGGCGCACCACGCACTGCCGCGCCTTGGGATCCACCCCGACCACCATGCCGGGCACGTATTCGGTGCGGCGCAGAACGCGGCGCATGGATACCGCGACCGCGCGCGGGCTCAGCACCCCGGAGGCCACCTGTGGCAGCAGCGGCAGATAGAGCAGGCTGGCGCTGGGCGCGACCAGCTGCACGAAGGCTTCCTCCGGCCGCAGATGCCGCTCGAGATACCGCGCACATTCCACGCCGGCGAAACCGCCACCGACGATCACTATCTTCGCTGGCCCCATCAGCCCACCGTAGCAATCGAATCGGCGTGCGCGGGGCAAGGCGAGCGCACTCGCCCCGGTGGATTCGGGCGGCTGCGGCGGGGTGTCCGGGCCTGCGATCGGCCTCCCGGGCGCGGCTCAGTCCAGGAGTTGATCGCCGCGCTGGTTGTCGGTCGCGTGGTGGGCGGGGAGGGTGCGGCCGAACAGCTGGCGGGTGCGTTCGGGGGTGCCGATCAGCCCGGGGGTGTCGGTGTAGGCGAAGATCGCGGAGTGGCGCTGGACGGTGCCGCCGACCGGGGCGACGCGGTGCAGCGAGAAGCGGCCCTGGAACAGTTGCAGGTCACCGGGTTTCAGGTCGAGGCGGCTGATGAGGTGGTCGCCGTGATCGGTGAGGACGGCGTTCACGTCGGCGAAATTCTCGGCGGTGCGGGTGCGGATATTGGGGCAGTATTCGAAGACGCCGCCACACTCCGGCTCCTGGGTGAGCATGCTGACGGTGAATTCATTGGTGTCGAAATGCCAGGGGTGCGACATGCCCGGGGCGACCACATTGAGGGTGAGACCGGCCAGCGGGTCGGGGTATTCGTGGAGTTCGGGGAGATCGAAGCAGTCGGCGATGAAACGCTGGAAGCGGAGGTCGGTGTAGAGGCGGTGGATCAGCGCGTCGCGGGGAATGAGATCCCTTGCGACGAAGGCGTTTCCGCGCCGCAGGACGTGGCGGCCGGGATGATCGGCGGGCAGGTCGGCGTCGAGGGGGATGTTGTAGGCGTTGACCCGTTCGACGGTGTAGTAGGCATGCGGAGCCAGGGCGATGCCCTCGGTGCGCAGGGTGTGCACCTGCTCGGGCCGGATGAAGCCGCGCAGCACGCAGCAGCCGTCCGCCGCGAGATCGGCGCGCGCGGCCCGCACCGCGGCTGCCCAGCGATCGCTGCCGGGGGCATCCAGGGGATACCGGGTGGTATCCACGCCGGGTAGGGGTTCCCCTTGTCCCCCATCGTCATTCGCCGCGTGCACATCCAACCGGACCCCTGTTTCAGCCATGCCGAACATTCTGGCTGCAGCAGAGTTCGACACGCCCGGGATGCGTTGTGAAATCGGTGTGCACGATTGCCGTTCACCGGAGGTTTCCTGGCGAGAGCTTCCGCACGCTGCCCGGCAGTCGCTGGTGAAGCGCCGGTTCCACGCTGCGCCGCAACCGCATTCACCCGGTTTGACAGCCCTGCGGAACCGGGTACACCGGAAGGGAGAGGATCGAACATGAGTACGAATCGTTCCTGGGACGCCATTACCGGTGCGCTCGCCCGCATTTCCGGTCCCGGCCGGCGCGGCGGCGACTGGACCACCTACCTCTGCCCCGTCCACGAGGCCGACGGCCGCCGGCATCATCCCTCGCTCGGTGTGGTCTACAACCATCAGAAGCAGCGGACCGTCATCAAGTGCTTCGCGGGCTGCCCCGACGAGGCCGTGCTGGACCGCCTGGGCCTGCAGGTCCGCGACCTGTTCGACCGCCCGCCCCCGGACCGTCGCTCCCCCGTCCGGCGCCACGGCCCGCCCAGCGAACTCGCGCTGGCCGACCGCGCGCTGCTGGCCGCCGGACTCCCCTTGGAAGTGCACAAGCAGGATCGCGGCCGCCCGGTGGCGCGCCCCCGTCAGGCTGCCGCCTACATCTACCGCTGGCCCGACGGCCGCCCGGCGGGCAAGGTGATCCGCTATCGCACGGCCTGCGAATACGGCTACGTCAAATCCTTCAGCCAGGCCCGGCCCACCGAATCCGGCTGGCAGCCGGGCGGTTTCCCGCGCCTGCCGTTCCGGCTGCCCGAGGTGCTGCTGGCCATCGAACTGTCCCGCGACATCGTCGTCTGCGAGGGCGAATCCGATGTTCTCACCGCCGCCCACGCCGGTCTCACCGCAACCTGCAATGCGGGCGGCGCCACCAACTGGCACTACGACCACGCCACCTGGCTGGCCGGCGCGCACCGGGTCTGGATCGTCGCCGATCGGGATGCCCCCGGCTACCGGCACGCCGCGAAAGTCGCCCACTCGCTGCGCAATACGGTCCCGCACCTGCGCGTGGTCCAGGCCCGCGACGGCAAGGACCTCACCGATCACTGCAATGCCGGCCACCACATCACCGAACTGGACCCGGTCCCCCTCCTCGACGCCTACTACAGCGGCCCCGAATCCAGCTCCGCCACAAGTCGTTTGGACGCCACCGAACGGTAGGCATCCTGCACGATCTCGCCGACCTCGCCCCAGTCCACCTCGACATCCAGGTACACCCCCAGCCATCCGCGATGCCCCACGTACGGCGGCCGGAAAAACCGCTCCGGTTCGGCCCCCACCAATTCCTCCTGCGCCCCCACCGGCGCCGCACACCAGAATCCCACGCGCCCGTCGTGATGGTGGTCGGCGAACATGACGAACATTCTCTGTCCCGCGAACCACGCGGGCTCGCCGTGACTGAGCTTCTCCGTCACCTTGGGCAATGCCATGCACAGGGCCCGCACCGTTTCCACCGCGTCCGCCATACCCGAACGCTAAGCGATCACGACCCCTGCCGCTTGGACGAATGAGAAGCGAGCCGGTGCAGATCGGTGATGGCGAGTCCGAGCAGGGATTCCCGGAAGGTGCGGCCTGGTCCGGCGGGCACGGGGATCTCGCAGGGGACGCACAGGACCAGGCAGCCGGCGGTTTCGGCGGCGAGGACGCCCGTGGGTGAATCCTCGATGGCGGCACAGCGGTCCGGGCTCACCTCGAGCAGTTCGGCGGCGCGCAGATAGATGTCGGGTGCTGGTTTGCCGTGCGACACCTCGTCGCCGCAGACGGTCGCACTGAAGTAGTCCCGGCTCAGGGTGTTCAGCGCGTATTCGGTCAACGAGCGCTTGGTATTGGTGACCAAGGCCATAGGGATACCCGCCGAGCGAACAATGTCGAGCGCGTCCTGCGCCCCCGGCCGCCACGGAATCGGGCCGTGGAACAGCTCGGTCACCCGGGCCTCGAGCCAGTGCCCGGCGTCCGCGATGGCCTCCGGCGTGGGATCCAGCGCCAGACCCTCGAACATGATGCGCAGGGCGTTGGGCCCGGACGCGCCGATGAGGGCGTGCCGGATCTCGTCGGTCATCTCGCGCCCCAGCTCACCGGCCAGTTCGCGGACCGCGATATCCCACAGCTTCTCGGAGTCGAGCAGCGTTCCGTCCATGTCCCACAGCACCGCATCCACGCGCGTCACCGGTTCGAAACTCCCTTCACGAGAAAACGACAACGGGTCCGCCCGCGAAGGCGAACCCGTGGTCGAGGATAGCGGGGCCGGTCAGCCGATCTGGGAGTCGACGATGACCAGGCGGCCATTGTCCGAGCCGACGCGGAACCAGCGACGTTCGGATTCGGAGCGGCCGTTCTTGTAGACGTAGGTGAGGGTGCCGACGACGGTGTCGCCGTTCTGGGTCAGCCCGGAGATGGTGACCGAGCTGAACTGTCCGAAGAAGCGGGAGTAGCTGTCGAATCCGCCCGCGGAAACCTGGTAGCTCGGCGAGAGCATGGACCAGGCGCCGTTCACATTGCCGGGCAGCATGCCGTAGTACCCCTGCACGAACGACGCCTGCGCGGCCGCGTTCGGCGGTCCGGCCGGGGTCGTGGTGGGCGGGGTCGTCGTGGTCGTGGTCGTGGTGGTGGTCGTGCTCGGCTTGCCCGAGGTGGTGCTGGGAGGGGCCGTGGTGGTGGTCGGCGGCGGGGTGACCTGGCCCGCGGCGGTGCGGGTCGGCTCGCTGCCGGCAGTGTTGCCGCCGCCGGAACTGTTGCCGCCGTTGCTGTTCGGGTCCTGGGCGTCGGCCGCGGACCCGCTGGGCGGATTCGCCGGCACGGTGATCGTGCTGGTTTCGATGGCGATCGGGCCCCTGCCGTCGTCATTGCGGCTGATCACCGTCGCCACCAGGGCGGCCAGCAGCAGCGCCCCGACGACGCCGACGGCGACCAGCGCCAGTTGACGCCGATTGCCATCTCCCCCAGCGGGTTTGGCGTTGAAGGGCACCATGGGCTGGAGTCCGGGCGGGATGGAGCTGTCCCGCGGCGGCCTGCGGCCGCCCATATCGATGTGCTCGGTCGGGTCGGCGGCATTGCCGGTGGACGCGCCCGCGCGGGAGGTGGACAGCACCGTGGTGGCATCCGAGGTGTCCACGGCCGCAGCGGCTTTCGGATTCGTCCCGGATTTCGCCGCCGCGTCGGCCCCGACCGCGGGCAGCACCTTGGTCGGCTGATGCGGTGCGGGCACGCGGCCGTCGGCCACGGCCTGCAACCGATCGGTGGCCTGCGCCATGGTGGGCCGGTCGCCCGCCTCGGCGGCCAGCAGATCCATGAGCACGGGCCCCAGCGCGGCCGCGTGCGTCGGCTCGGGCACCCGGGCCCGCGCCACCGAGTGCAGCACGGCCAGGGGGTTGTCGCCCTCACCGAACGGCGGCTGCCCTTCGACCGCCGCGTAAAGCGTTGAACCCAGCGCGAATACGTCCGAGGCGGGCTCCGGATTCTCGCCCCGCGCGACCTCCGGCGAGAGGTAGGCGGGGGTACCCGCGAGGAATCCGGTGGAGGTGACGGTCACGTCGCCGATGGCGCGCGAGATGCCGAAGTCGGTGATCTTCACGGTGCCGTCATCGGCGACGAGGATATTGGCGGGCTTCACATCGCGGTGCACGATGCCGGCCTTGTGCGCGGCGGTAAGGGCCGCAGCGACTTTCGCGCCGATGCGGGCCACTTCGGCCGGTGTCAGCTGGCCTTTCTCCCGCATGAGCGCCGCCAGCGAGACGGCGTCCACGTATTCCATGACCAGCCAGGGCTGGCCGTCCTCTTCGGCGACGTCGAACACCGTGACGGCGTTCGGATGATGCAGCCGTGCGGCGATGCGCCCCTCCCGCATCGCCCGCATCTTGGCTTCCAGCGCCTGGGACCGGGACAGGCCCGGCCCCAGCAGCAACTGCTTCACGGCCACGGTGCGCCGCAACCGAACATCGGTCGCGCGCCACACGACCCCCATCGCACCCGTGCCGATCGGATCCGTTAGTCGGTACCGCCCCGCAATCAGCCGGTCTGAAGTCATGTGGTTGTGCCCCTCCTGCTGCACTTTCGCCGAGCACCCTGCAACTCTGCGCGAAAGCCCGGAAAACTCTTGAAAATCCTAAGCGTTGAAGTACTTCGCTTCCGGGTGCAGCAGAACGAAGGCATCCGTCGACTGCTCCGGATGCAGTTGCAACTCCTCCGACAGCATCACTCCGATCCGGCCCGCGTCCAGCAGGTCAACGAGTTTCGCGCGATCCTCCAGATCGGGACAGGCCCCGTATCCGAACGAGTACCGTGCGCCACGGTAACCGAGTTTGAAGTAGTCCAGCACGTCGGCGGGGTCCTCCTCGGCGACGGCATGACCCTCCAACGTCAGTTCTTCCCGGATTCGCCGGTGCCAAAACTCCGCCAGTGCTTCGGTGAGCTGCACGCCGATGCCGTGCACCTCGAGGTAATCGCGGTAATTATCCTCCGCGAACAGCACATTGGCGAAGTCGGCAATCGGTTGACCCATGGTGACCAGCTGGAACGGCAGCACATCCACCTGACCGGTCTGCTGCGCCTGTTCCCGGGAGCGGATGAAGTCCGCGATGCAGAGGAACCGGTCGCGTTGCTGACGCGGGAAGGTGAACCGATAGCGTTCCGGCGCATCGGGTTTGGGCTCGGTGAGAACAATCACATCGTCGCCCTCGGAGACCGCCGGGAAGTAGCCGTAGACCACGGCGGCGTGCTGGAGCACGCCCTCGGCGGTGAGCCGGTCCAGCCAATACCGCAGGCGCGGACGGCCTTCGGTCTCCACCAGCTCCTCGTAGGAGGGCCCGTCGCCGCCGCGCTGACCGCGCAGACCCCACTGGCCGAGGAACAGTGCCCGCTCGTCCAGGGTGTGCGAGTACTCGCTGACCGACAGCCCCTTCACGATGCGGGTCCCCCAGAACGGCGGGACGGCGACCGGCAGGTCCGCGGCGACGTCGGAGCGCGCCGGCACCTCGACCGGCGTCTCGGCGGCCTTGCGCTGCGCGGCGATTCGCTTGGAGCGCTCACGCCTGGCCTTACGTTCGGCGGCCGCCTCGCGTTCGGCGATGGCCTCCGGAGAATCCGGATCCGCGCCGCCGCCGCGCTTGCGGGTCATGATCTCGTCCATGAGTCGCAGGCCCTCGAAAGCGTCGCGCGCGTAGTGCACATCGCCGTCGTAGACCGCGGTGAGATCGTCCTCCACGTACGCGCGAGTCAGCGCCGCACCACCGAGGAGCACCGGGAACTGTTCCGCGACACCGCGGGAGTTCATCTCCTCGAGGTTTTCCTTCATGATCACGGTGGACTTCACCAGCAGGCCGGACATGCCGACCACATCGGCCTTCTTGTCCACCGCGGCATCCAGGATGGCCGAAATCGGTTGCTTGATACCGATATTCACGACCTCGTAGCCATTGTTGGACAGGATGATGTCGACCAGGTTCTTGCCGATGTCGTGCACATCGCCCTTGACGGTGGCCAGCACGATGCGGCCCTTGCCCGAGTCGTCGGTGGCCTCCATATGCGGTTCCAGGTGCGCCACAGCGGTTTTCATCACCTCGGCCGATTGGAGCACGAACGGCAGCTGCATCTGGCCGGAGCCGAACAGCTCACCGACGGTCTTCATGCCCGACAGCAGCGTCTCATTGATGATCTGCAGCGGCGGAACCTCTTTCATGGCCTCGTCGAGGTCGGCCTCGAGACCGTTGCGGTCACCGTCGACAATGCGGCGCGCGAGGCGCTCGAACAGCGGCAGCGCCGCCAGCTCCTCGGCGCGCGAAGCCTTGGACGAGGCCGCGGACACGCCCTCGAACAACTCCATGAGCTTGCCCAGCGGGTCGTAGTCCTCGGTGCGGCGGTCGTAGACCAGATCGAGGGCGACCTGACGCTGTTCCTCGGGAATCCGCGACATGGGCAGGATCTTGGAGGCGTGCACGATCGCCGAATCCAGTCCGGCCTGCACGCATTCGTGCATGAACACCGAGTTCAGCACCTGCCGCGCGGCGGCGTTGAGACCGAAGGAGATGTTCGAAAGACCCAGGGTGGTCTGCACATCCGGATGCTTCTGCTTCAACAGCCGGATGGCCTCGATGGTTTCGATGCCGTCGCGGCGCGACTCCTCCTGACCGGTGCCCAGGGTGAAGGTCAGGGTGTCGATGATGATGTCGGACTCGGCCAGCCCCCAGTTGCCGGTGATGTCGGCGATGAGGCGTTCGGCGATCTCCACCTTCTTCTCGGCGGTGCGCGCCTGGCCCTCTTCGTCGATGGTCAGCGCCACCACGGCCGCACCGTGTTCGGCGACCAGGGCCATGGTCTGCTGGAAGCGCGAGTCCGGGCCGTCACCGTCCTCGTAGTTGACCGAGTTGATGGCGCAGCGGCCGCCCAGGTGCTCCAAACCGGCCTTCAGCACCGGGGTTTCGGTGGAGTCCAGCATGATCGGCAGGGTGGAGGCGGTGGCCAGGCGCGAGGCCAGCTCGGCCATATCGGCGGTGCCGTCGCGGCCCACGTAGTCCACGCACAGGTCCAGCATGTGCGCGCCGTCGCGGGTCTGGTCCTTGGCGATGTCGATGCACTTCTGCCAGTCGCCGGCCAGCATGGCCTCACGGAAAGCCTTGGAGCCGTTGGCATTGGTGCGCTCACCGATCATGAGGATCGAGGCGTCCTGCTCGAACGGGACCGAGGAGTAGATGGAGGACACACTCGGCTCGTGCTGGGGCGCGCGGGTGGCCGGAGTGACCTCGCGCACGGCCTCGGCCACCTGCCGGATGTGCTCGGGCGTGGTGCCACAGCAGCCGCCCACCAGCGAGAGCCCGAACTCGGACACGAACTGGGTCATGGCCACGGCCAATTCCTCTGGCGTGAGCGGGTATTCGGCCCCGTTCGCACCGAGAATCGGCAGACCGGCGTTCGGCATGACCGATACCGGCAGGTTCGCGTGCTTGGACAGGTGCCGTAGGTGCTCGCTCATCTCGTCCGGGCCGGTGGCGCAGTTGAGCCCGATCATGTCGATGCCGAGGTTCTCCAGCGCGGTGAGCGCCGCGCCGATCTCGGAGCCGACCAGCATGGTGCCGGTGGTCTCCATGGTCACGTGCGTGATGATCGGAATCCGGCGGCCGGCCCGCGCCATGGCATGGTGGCTGCCGATGACGGCGGCCTTCACCTGCAGCAGGTCCTGGCAGGTCTCCACGAGGATGGCGTCCGCGCCGCCGTCGAGCATGCCGAGCGCGGCCTCGGTGTAGGCGTCGCGCAGGGCGTCGAAGGGCGCGTGGCCCAGCGTCGGCAGCTTGGTGCCGGGGCCCATCGAGCCCAGCACATAGCGCGGGGTGCCGTCGGCCGACGGTCCCATCTCGTCGGCGACCTCACGGGCCAGGCGGGTGCCGCGTTCGGACAGATCGCGGATGCGGTCGGCGATGTCGTAGTCGGCGAGGTTGGGCAGATTGCAGCCGAAGGTATTGGTCTCGACGGCGTCCGCGCCCGCCTCGAAGTACGCGCGATGAATGTGTCGCAGCACG
Organism: Nocardia huaxiensis; assembly: GCF_013744875.1. NCBI lineage: Bacteria > Bacillati > Actinomycetota > Actinomycetes > Mycobacteriales > Nocardiaceae > Nocardia > Nocardia huaxiensis. Next base: position 4,555,969 of record NZ_CP059399.1, on the reverse strand, counting down.
TCAGGGCGGGTTTCATTGAGAATCTCATTGCAGCCTTCGAGGCCGCGGAAATCATCGAGCGACAGATCCGCGGCCTGTAGCATCGTGCCCATCGCACCGTCCCCGATCACGACACGCCGTCTGAGCGTGTCCAAAAGGGTGGTGTCGAATTCGGCGCGGCTGCGTACAGACATGTACTCAAGAGTAAAGGGAACGCCGGACAATCCAGCCCTCGGACTACCTCCGGCACTCCAGCAACCACCAAGTTCGCGGCCCGTCTCGATTCTGGACTGACGGAGCGGGGGAGCGAAGCGGAGGAGCGGAGGAGGGAAGAATCGAGACTTCGGGGGCCGCGAACCGCCCGGAGCGAAGCGTAGGGCAATTGGGCCCCGCACACCGTAGGCTGACCGGGTGAACGCCAGTGAATCCCCGGTGCCACCCGATTCGGACCTGCCTACGCTGCGGGATCCGGTGCTCGTCGCCGCCTTCGAAGGGTGGAACGACGCGGCCGATGCCGCCAGCGGAGCGGTCGAACATCTGGAGCTGATCTGGGACTCGCAACCGCTGGCCGAACTCGACTCCGAGGACTACTACGACTATCAGGTGAACCGGCCCACCGTGCGTCAGGTGGACGGGGTCACGCGTGAGATCCAGTGGCCCTCGACCATGCTCTCGGTGTGCTCGCCGCCCGGATCCGATCGCGATGTGGTGCTGCTGCGCGGTGTCGAACCGAATATGCGGTGGCGCAGTTTCTGCAATGACCTGCTCGAATTCGTCGAACAGCTCGGGGTGTCCACCGTGGTCATCCTGGGTGCGCTGCTCGCCGACACCCCGCACACCCGGCCCGTGCCGGTGACCGGGACCGCCTACAGCAAGGAAGCGGCCGAGCGGTTCAACCTGGAGCAGACCCGCTACGAGGGACCGACCGGTATTACCGGCGTGCTGCAGGATGCCTGCGTGCGCGCGGGTGTGCCGGCCATTTCCTTCTGGGCCGCGGTGCCGCACTACGTGTCGCAGCCGCCGAACCCGAAGGCGGTCATCGCGCTGCTGCATCGCGTGGAAGACGTGCTCGATGTCGAGGTTCCGCTCGGCGGTCTGCCGGAACAGGCCGAGGAGTGGGAGTCCACCGTCAACGAGATGACCACGGGCGATGAGGAGATCGCGGAGTACGTGCGCTCGCTCGAGGAGCGCGGCGACGCCGAGATCGATCTCAACGACGCCATGGCCAAGATCGACGGGGATGCCATCGCCGCCGAATTCGAGAAGTATCTGCGCCGGCGTGGGCGCGGGGGCTTCGGGCTGTAACCGACTCGCCGAAAGGTTTCGTCCAGGCGTCCCAGAGGTATCCGGCGACCACCGTTGTTAGGATACCCTCAATGACTTCGCCTGGGATCGTCGCGCATCTGCACACATTCGGCGACCGCACGGCGGTAATCGGTGACGACGGCCGCGAGCTGACGTACGCGCAGCTCGCGGCCCTCGTCGAGCAGTTCGCGAAGGGGCTCGCGGCCGAACGGATTTCGACGCTCGGGACCGGCGGCGAATCGGGGGCGACCGAGCCGTCGCCGGTGCGCCGACTGGCGGTCCTCGCTGCCCGCAACGAGATCGGCTCACTCGTCGCCTATCTCGGCACGCTCGAAGCGGGTTGCGTGGTGCTGCTGACGAATTCGATCAGCGACGACCTGCTGCGCGCCTACGACCCGGATATCGTCGTCGAACCCCGCGACGATGCGGCGATCCCCGAACCCCTGCTGCGCCGCACCGGATCCGCGCACACCCTGCATCCGGAACTGGCTCTGCTGCTGAGCACCTCGGGTTCGACGGGGTCGCCGAAACTGGTGCGGCTGTCGTACCGGAACCTGCTGGCCAATGCCGCGTCCATTGCCGAATACCTCGGCCTCGACGACACCGAGCGCGCGGCCACCACCCTGCCCATGTTCTACTGCTACGGCCTCTCGGTCGTCCACAGTCATCTGCTGCGCGGCGCGAGCCTGCTGCTCACCGGCCGCTCGGTCCTGGAGCCGGAGTTCTGGGCTGCGTTCCGCGACCACCGCGCAACGTCTTTCGCCGCCGTCCCCTACACCTTCGACCTGCTCGACCGCGTCGACTTCGAGCGCTTGCCCCTGCCGAACCTGCGCTACATCACCCAGGCCGGCGGCAAACTCGCCCCCGAGAAGGTCCGCCACCAAGCCCGCCTCGCCGAGCAGGCCGGCCGCCGCTTCTACGTCATGTACGGCCAAACCGAGGCCACCGCCCGAATGGCCTACCTCCCACCGCATCTGGCCGCCGCGCACCCCGACTGCATCGGAATCCCGGTCCCTGGCGGCTCTTTCACCCTCGAACCGGTCGACGAAGGCAACGAACTCGTCTACCACGGTCCCAACATCATGATGGGCTACGCCGAATCCCCCGAAGATCTTTCACTCGGCCCCACCCTGACCGCCCTCCGCACCGGCGACCTCGCCTGCCGCACCGAAGACGGCCTCTACCGAGTGATCGGCCGCCGCAGCCGCTTCGCCAAGATCTTCGGCCTCCGCATCGACCTGCAACGCATCGAATCCGGCCTCGCCGCAGCCGGATTCACCGCCCACTGCACCGACGACGCCGAAACCCTGGTCGTCGCGGTACAGCGAAATGCCTCCGGCCCGATCACAACGCCGGGGATTCGGCACGACACCCGCCGGGAAAAGGCGAGCCCCGTCATCCCGGCGCGCTTTTGGCCGGGATCCACACTGGCCGACGATTCCTCCGCCGGTGTGGATCCCGGCCAAGAACATGCCGGGATGACAGGCCCAGCCGAGATAGCCCAGCTGGCTGCGAGATTCGCGGGACTGCCCGAATCCGCCGTGCGCGTGTGCATGGTGCGTGAAATCCCCCGCCTTCCCAGCGGGAAACCGGATTATTCGGCCATTCGGAGACTGCGCGGTGCGGCTGCCGAATCCCCCGCCGGTGTTCGAGCGCTGTTCGCGAGCGCGCTCGGGTTACCTGTCGGGGCGATCGATCCGCGGCGGAGTTTCGCGGATCTCGGCGGGGATTCGCTGACCTATGTGGCGCTGTCGGTGCGGCTGGATCGTGCGCTGGGGCAACTGCCTTCGAATTGGCAGACCATGCCGGTGGCGGAATTGGAGGGGTTGCCGCGGCGCCGCAGGCGGTTCGGGCGGTCGCTGGATACCTCTACGCTGCTGCGGGCACTGGGGATCATTGCCGTACTCGGTTCGCATATCGGGCTTTTCGTGCTGTGGGGTGGGGCGCATGTGTTGCTGGCGGTGGCGGGGTTCAACTTCGCCCGGTTCGGGGTGACGGCGGCGCCCGCTCCGCAGCGCATGCGGAATACCTTGCGAACGGTCGGTCTCATCGCCGCGCCGACGGCGGCCTGGGTGCTGGGCACCCTCGCCTTCACCGACTACTACGGGTGGCAGAATGTCCTGCTGCTCAACAAGATTCTCGGGCCGCACGATTCACCGACGGCCGGGCACCTCTGGTTCATCGAGGTGGCCGTGTATTTCATGCTGGCGGGTGCGCTGCTGCTGCGAATTCCGTTCGCGGACATGCTGGAACGACGTGCGCCGTTCTGGTTCGCGCTCGGGTTGCTGGGGGCGGCGCTGATTTTCCGGTATCGCAGCTTCGACCTGTACACCGCGCACGATGTGCCGTTCTCGCCGCTGACCGTGTGGTTCTTTCTGCTCGGCTGGGCAGCGGCCAAGGCCACGACCACCGGGCAGCGCGCGGTGCTGAGCGCTGTCGCGCTGCTGACCGTGCCCGGCTATTTCGGCGAAACCGACCGGGAGCGAATGATTCTCGCGGGTCTGCTGCTGCTCATCTGGTTGCCGTCGGTGCGGGTGCCCGCACTGCTGGCCGGGATGGCGGCGGTGCTCGCCGATGCCTCGCTGTTCGCCTACCTGCTGCACTGGCAGGTGTATCCGCTGTTCGGGGACCACCGGGTGCTCGCGCTGGTGGCGTCGCTGGCGGCCGGGGTCACGGCCGCGCGACTCATGGCGCTGACACGGGGTGCCGTTACGGCGCGGGATAAGCGGGAACTGCGAGGATGGCGACCGGCACGCGCGCGGCCGGAAGGCTCAGTGCTCCACGGCCCAGACTTGCGCGGCCGCCTCGTGCGCCAGTTTCGCGATCAGGATATCTCGCGGAATCGTCTGGCCGGCAAGGTGATCGAGTGACGGCACCACCACATGGTGAGCATCGGCACGCTTGAGTTCGGCGGTCAGCTCCGCAAACGCGGTGCCATCGCCAGGGGTCGACTCATGGAACGTGGCGGCGAAGCACAATCCAGCGGATTGGGCCAGGCTGGTCATGGCGTTCTCCAGCTCTTCGCTGCGGCCATCGGCCAGATCGTCACGCACGTACCCATAGATCAACGCTTCCACCCGAACCTCCGTTGGATTGGGGATCGCTGTTCTGAAGTGTGCCCATCTCAAGCTTGACGAAATCGAAGATGCAATTGCAGATGTCAACCCACTGACATCCGCGTGCCCTATCCGGGTCCATCCGGCGTTAACTGGTGAGATACTACAGAGCGTGTCCGGTAGTGACGATCGACCCGTCTGGGCTGTCCGAATGCGCTCCGAACGCGACGCTCGGGGGTGGTCACAAGCCGACGCGGTACGCGCCATGCGGGGGAAATCCAGCCACAATCTGCCGACGGACAGCACGCTGCTACGCAACTGGCGCCGTTGGGAATCGGGCGAATCGCGCCCCGACGATTTCTACGCGCCGATCATCGCGGCGGCCTTCGACACCGTGACCGCGGCCTTCTTTCCCAAGGCCAGGCCCAATCGGGACGACGAGTTGCTCTCGGCCACAGGGATGGACACGCTCGAATTCATCGGCCGCTTGCGGATGTCCGATGTGTCCTCGGCGACGCTCGACGCCATTCGCATCACCGCGGATCGGTTGTGCTCGGAGTATCCGTGCTGTGACCCGCACGAATTGCATGCCGAGGGCACCGCGTGGTTGCGGCGCATCACTTCCCTACTGGACGGCCGACTTACGCTGGCGCAGCACCGAGAGGTACTGGTCCTTGCGGGTTGGGTTGCCCTACTGGTCGGTTGCGTTGATTACGACCTGGGCTGGCGCACGGCGGCCGAGGCGACCCGCCGGGCGGCACTGTCGCTGGGCCAGGAGGCCGAACATGCCGAAATCATCGGCTGGGGTGCCGAAATGGCCGCTTGGTTCGCTCTCACACAGGCCAACTACCGCGGGGCCATAGAGGCCGCCGAGGGGGCATACGCCAGCACCGGCAATCTGGGCGTGGGCGTCCAGTTGGCCGCGCAACGAGCCAAGGCGTGGGCACGCCTGGGTGATCGCCGCGAAGTGGAAAAGGCACTCTCCCAAGGCCGTTCGATCTTGGACAAATTGGACCATCCGGCCAATGTGGACAATCATTTCGTGGTCGATCCGCAGAAGTTCGACTTCTACGCCATGGACTGCTGCAGGGTTGCCGGAGATGATCGTGAAGCGGAAAACTATGCGCGCCAAGTAATCCTGAGCGCAACCCGACCGGACGGCTCCATTCGCAAACCTATGCGCGTCTCCGAAGCGCACCTCACTCTCGCGGTGGTCGCGGTCCGCGAACGCAATCTGGAACTCGCCCTCGACGAGGGCCTGCGCGCGTTTGCCGGCAAACGCCGCTCGCTGCCCTCGCTCATGTGGATCGCCGGCGAGACGGCCCGCGAAATGATCGAACGCTTCCCCGGCGACCCCCGCACGCGCAGCTATCTCGACCAGCTGCGCGCCCTCGCCGCCGGATAGCGTCCCGCCAGCTACTCTCCGGTTCATGGACTTCAGTCTGTGGAAATGTGCTGCGAGCGGCCACGAGACCTACGCCCCGGACGAACCGGAGCTGGCCGCCCGCCTGCACGTCACCACACCCGCCGGCGACACCTGGCGCTGCCTGCGCTGCGGCGACTTCGTCCTCGGCGCACCCCGCGGCCACGGCCCCGCCGACAATGCCCCCGAAGTCCCTCGCGGCCGCCTGCTCCGCGACCGCTTCATCATGCGCCTGCTCGCCGCCGAACGCCTGCTCCGCGCCCTGGTCCTGATCCTGCTCGCCTTCGGCGTCCTGAAACTGCGCGGCTCCCAGGACCGCTGGAAAGGCAAGTGGGAGGAAGAGTTCCCGCTCATCAAACAGCTCGCCGACCAAATAGGCTGGAACCCAGACCATTCCAAGATCATCCAATGGATCGACAAGGCCTTCAGCTTCTCCCCCACCACCCTGGCCTGGGTCGCCGCAGCCCTGTTCGCCTACGCCGCAATCCAGATCATCGAGGCGACCGGCCTCTGGCTGGTGAAACGCTGGGGCGAATACTTCGCGGTCATCGCCACCAGCATCTTCCTGCCCTTGGAGATCTACGAACTCACCGAGAAGATCACCGTCCTGCGCGTGGGCGCCCTCGTGGTGAACCTGGCCGCCATCCTCTGGCTGCTCTGGTCCAAGCGCCTGTTCGGCCTCAACGGCGGCGCGCGGGCCTACCATGCCGAGCACCACACGGAGAGCCTGCTCACCGTGGAACGCGCCGCCGCGGCGGCCGATTCGGCACAGCTCCATTGAATCGACTCTCGCAACGAGTTTGCTGGGCAACGACCTACCGCTCGATCACGCCACAATCGCAGTGATCGCCGGGGCGGCGAGGACAGCCGCGGCCGCGCTGCCCACGCGAGGTGGTGCCGTGGGCCACAGCCGACCAGGATTCATGCCGGAATCGCGTGAATGTTCCGGGTCTGGCGCGCCGACACCCGGCGCAATTCCGAACCGGTCGGGAGGCAGTACTAATCTCTCCCCGGTGACCGAGTCCGCTGACGGATTGCTGCCCGACCCCGACGGGGGCGGTGCCGAGGAGATCCCGCATGCCGATCGGCTGCGGCTGTTCTCGTTCGCCACGGCCGAGAAACGGGGGGATTACCTGTGGGTGTTGCGGGCTTTCGATACGGCGCGGGCCGCCTATGTGGTGTTGCTGCACGCCTCTGACGTGGTGGAGACGCTCAATCGTTGCCCGGGGGCGCCGGGGTTGACGCCTACCGAGGTGGGACCGCTGTTGGAGCAGTTGCATCAGTGGGGGGTGCTCGAGCGCAGTTATGACGGGACGCGGGCGGCGACGCTGGCCGAGTATCGGAATCGGCATTTCGTGTACCAGTTCTCGCAGGCGGGGTATCAGGCGTATCGGGCGGTGTCGGATGTGCTGGAGGCACGGCTGGACGAGGCCGCGCTGTCGCGGCTCGTGCTGCCGGAGCTGCTGGCGGATCTGCACACGCTCGCCGAGGCCAATCGGACCGGGGATGCGCCGCGCGTGTATCGCGTGCTCAACCGCCTCGATCGCGCCCTGTCGGATCTGGCGGAACGGGCCGCGCACTTCTATCTGACACTCGGTGATCTGGTGCGGACCACCGAGGCGACGCCGGAAGCGTTTCTGGCGCACAAGGATGCGCTGCTGGCGCATATGCGCGAGTTCTCGATGGATCTGGCGCGGTTCGCGCCGCGCCTGGCCACCGCGATTCTCGAGGTGGAGGACACCGGCGTCGACGACCTCATCGACCGGGCGGCCCGCGTCGACGAGCGGGTGCTGCTGAATCATGCCGAGCGGGAAGCCGATTGGCGGGCCCGCTGGCAGGGGTTGCGGGCCTGGTTCGTGGCCGACGGGGACACCGGGCTCACCGAATGCGAGCGGCTGCGCGAGGCGACCATGAGCGCCATCGCCGCCGTGCTGTCGCTGCTGCGGCGCGTCACCGAGACCCGCAAGGGCGGGGTGAGCCGGGAATCCGCGCTGCGGCATCTGGCGGGCTGGTTCACGGCGGCTCCCACGGCGGATGCCGCGCACGCGCTCTACGACGCGGTGTTCGGGCTGGGGCGGCCGCGACACCTGGCCATGCAGCATCCGGACGCCGATGTGATCCCGGCGATTCGATCCTGGTGGGACGCACCGCCTTTGGAGATCGCGCGCACCCTCGCCGAAACCGGGCGACCACCCACACCGGGCGCGCCCGCCCGATTGCAGCGCAATGACGCCGGTATCCGCCGCCTGCGCCAAGCCCAGCTGGATGTGCAGCGCGCCCGCGCTGAGGCGGCCAGATCCCTTGCCGCCGACGATGTCTACGACCGCGTCCTCAACGAGGGCGAGACCGAGGTGCTGCTCAAGCTCATCGACGCCGCCTCCACCGCCTGGGTGCCCGTCAGCGGACGGGTCCCCGGCACGTCGGGCACCGACAATGGCGTCACCCTCACCGTCTCCGAATGCGAGGGCTCCACGGTCATCCGCACCGCGCGGGGCCTGCTGCACCTCAATGGCCGCAAGCTCACCGTGCGCGAGAACACTTCCGCGCGCAGGGGTTCGAGCGCGGCGAAAGCAGCGAGCGCGGGACGACCGAAGGCGGCCACTACGGCACCGCCCGGCGATTCGGCCATCGGCGACGCGGCGGGGGTGGGCTGATGCACGCGCGGTCCATCGATTCGCTGGCGCTCGACAGTTATCAGCGCGCGGCGCGTGTCGTCCTGGCCAACCACCTCATCACGCGCACGTATCCGGATCGTATTGCGCTGCCGTTGATTCGGCGGTGGGCGACGGAGTTGCGCGAGGACCTGGCCGAGCTGTTCGGGTATCGGCTGGAGGTCACCGAGACGACCGCGCGACTGTTCCCGGTGCTCGATCAGCTGGATTCGGGGCGGCCCGCGCGGACCGTCGGGGATCGGGTGTTCGATCGGCGGCGGTACGCGTATCTGGCCTTGGCGCTGGCCGCGCTGGGGCGGGCCGGGGATCAGATCACCTTGTCGGAGTTGGCCGATCAGGTGGCCGCGTACACCGAGCGGGTGGACGGGCTGGAGCTGGCGCCGGATCGGGCCGGGGATCGGGATGCGTTCGTGGACGCCATCGGCTGGCTGGCGGCGCGCGGGGCGGTGACCCTCGCCGATGGTGATGCCGGTGGGTGGGCCAGCGATCCGGAGGCGGGCGAGGCGCTCTACGACATCGACAGGTCGGTGGTGTTCGCGCTGTTCCGGCCGCCGCGGGCGCTACAGCATCTGCACAGCGTCACCGGGTTGCTCGGTGAGGAGGCCGGTGGGGCCGATACCCGCTCCCCCGCACAGGCATTGGCGGCGCGCAAGGTGCGCCGCGCACTGGTGGAGCTGCCGGTCGTCTACGCCGATGAGCTCGAGGCCGCCGAACGTGCGCTGTTGCAACAGGAGAAGCTGGTCAGCGAGGTCGAGTTGATCACCGGGCTGCGTGGGGAGCGGCGGGCCGAAGGGGTCGCGCTCATCGACAGTTCGGGACGCTTGTCCGATATGCGGTTCCCGGGGACGGGGACGCTCGCGCAGGTGGCGCTGCTGCTGGCCGGTGAGATCGCCGATCTGGTGATGGATCTGGACAATCCGGTGGCGCGGCGGGAGCGTCCGGAGCGGCCGTTCACCGATCTCGTGGAGCAGCTCGACAGCGCCATCCCGTCCGGGACCGTGTTCGCGCCACTCGCCGATCCGGTGGATATCTTCGCCCCGCACGAGGATTCCGAGGACGAGACGGAGGAACCGGAGATTCCGGACTATCCATTCGTCGAATCGTCCTGGGTGCGTGACACCGTGCAGATGCTCACCGGCCGCTACGGCAATACCTTCGCCGCACAGTGGCAGGCCGATGTACCCGGCCTGACCGCCGAGGTGGTGTCGCTGCTGGAGAAGCTGCGCCTGGTCGAGCTGGTGGACGGCGGGCTGCTGATCCTCCCGGTGCTGGCCCGCTATCGCGGGGCCATTGTCACCATCCGCACCCGCGCGGAAACCGAACTGTTCGTCTCAGCAACGGAAGTCGGCGTCTCGGACGCGAATTCCACGGAGAAGGGATCCGGGAACTGATGGCAGACCTCATTCACGGTGGAGTCCGCTTCGTCCCCACCCGCGCGGGCATCATCAACCTGTGGGACTACCGGGACCAGGAGTTCTGCTTCGCCGACGGGCGACTGGTGCTGCGCGGACCCAACGGTTCCGGCAAGACCAAGGCCCTCGAAGTGCTGTTCCCGTTCGTGTTCGACGGGCGCATCGAACCACGGCGGCTCAACCCGTTCGCCGGTGAAGAGCGCACCATGAAGTCGAACCTGCTGTACCGCAAGCAGGAATCGGCCTACTCGTATGTGTGGATGGAGTTCGCGCGCGGCAGCTGGAGCGACCCGGAGACGGTGACCATCGGCATCGGCATGCGCGCCACCCGCTCCTCCGACAAGGTGACCCGCTGGTATTTCGTCGCCGACGGGCGGGTGGGCGTGGACTTCTCGCTGCTCGGCCCCGACGATCGGCCGCTCACCCGCAAGCAGCTGGCCGAGCAGATCGGCGGCGACGCCATCGTGGACCGGCCGGTGGAGTACCGCAATGCCATCGACGCGCGCATGTTCGGGCTCGGACAGCAGCGCTACGACCAGCTCATCAACCTGATCCTCACGCTGCGCCGCCCGCAGCTGGCGAAAAACCTGGACCCGCGCGGACTTTCGCAGGCGCTCACCGACGGTCTGCGGCCCCTCGATGAACAGCTGATCCTCGACGCCGCCCGCTCCTTCAGCGATATGGAGGAGGTCGGCCGCACCCTCGAGGGCCTGGTGCAGGCCGACACCGCCACCCGCGCCTTCGTCGGCGTCTATCGCAAATACCTTGCGGTGCAAGCAAAGACCGATGTCGACCAGGTCCGCACCCGGCTCGACGCGGTCACCCACGCCGGCACCGCCCTGCATGCGGCCGCCGCGCTGCGCAAGCGCCGCGACACCGAACGCTCGGCCGCCGAGACCCGCGCCGAGGACGCCGACCGCGCCTACGAGCAGGCTCTCTCCGATCGCGAAACCCTCCAGCGTTCCAGCGCCTACGAAGGCAAACAGCAGCTCGACGACCTCGCCGACGCGGTGAAACGCCTGGAAGCCTCCGCCGCCGTGCACCGCGACAAAGCCACCAAGGCCGGTCAAACCGTGGACCAGCGCGCCGAGGAATCCGAACGCGCCCAGGCCACCATCACCCACGCCGCCTCCGCCCTGGCCCGCGGCGAAGACGAACTGCGTTCCGCCGCCGAGGAAGCCGGCATCAACTGGTCCGCCCTGCCCGAACAGGCCCGCGCCGACCAGCTCACCACCACCGTCCGCTCGCACGCCGAGGAACGCGACGCCGACGTGCGCGCCGTCCGCCGCGCCCTCACCCTCGTCGACGCCGCCGTCACCGAACGCACCCGCGCCGAACGAGCCACCCAGCGCGCCACCGAACTCCGCGAAGCCGCCGCCGCCGAACTCGCCCAGGCCGAAGCGAAAGTCACCCTCGCCCGCTCCGAAACCGCCGCCTCCCTGCGCGACTGGTGGGAGACCCACCGCGACGTCTACACCCCCATCCGCGACGGCCTGTTCGAAGCCCTCGACAATGCTCTGGCCACCGCCGGTACCGAGCACAGCACGGCCCCAACCGCCCATGCCGCGATGGCGAAGACCAAGGGCGGCAAGCGCTCCGCCGCAGCAACCGACACCGTCTCAGGTGCAGGCGCGCCCACCGAGAACGATTCCCGGGCCGCGATGCAGGCAGGCGATCCCGGCGCATCCGGTGCCGGCTCGGCTGGAGTCACCGCCACCCCCGCCGAGGTGTTGGCGGAGCGGACAGAGCCGCTCACCGAGGAGATCCGCACCCGCCGCCAGGAGGCGCGCAGCCGCACGGCTGCCGCCCTTGACCGGGCCGCCGAACTGCGCGCCGAGCAGAAACAGGTCGCGGCCGAACGGGACGACGCGCCACCCGCTTTCGCGGCCCGCAAGGATGCGCGCGCCGACCTGCCCGGCGCGCCGCTCTGGCGTTTGGTCCGATTCGCCGACAATGTGACGCCCGAGGCCGCCGCAGGCATCGAAGCCGCACTGCAGGCAGCGAACCTCCTCGACGCCTGGGTGTGCGCCACGGATGAACTGCCCGACCATGTCTCGGATCAGTTCCTGGTGCCGCTGCCCGCGAAGGAACGCCCGACCGGTCCCACTCTGGCCGACGTACTTGTCGTGGAGGACGATTCCGACGCGCTGACCGTTCCCCGGCAGGTTGTCGCCGACGTCCTCTCGTCCATCGCGCTGCACGACATCACCACCGCTCCGGGCGGTTCCGCTCGCCAGGCGAAGAAATCGCAGTCACACACAGCAATTTCAGACAGTGGCACGAGCGGCTCCACCGCCACGGCGCCGGACATGGCTGCTGTGCAGCCGCTTTCCGCGCTCGAGGCCGCAGCCGGAATCGCTGTCGCGACCGATGGGCGTTACCGGCAGGGTGTGCAGGTCGGTCGGCATGTCAAGGCTGATGCGGAGTTCATCGGCACTACCGCGCGGGCGCGGCGGCGTGAGTTGCGGCTGGCCGAGCTGGCGGCCGCGATCGAGGCGGCGGAGGCCGCTGCCGGGGATGCGCGGGCCGAGGAGCAGGCGGCGACCGAGGAGCTGGCGCGGATTTCGGCTGCGGCCAAGGCGCTTCCGCGGACCACCGCCGTGACTGCGGCGCTGCGGGCGGTGTCCGAGGCGGCGGGCATGTTGCGGTCGCGGTCGGAGGCCGCGGCGCAGGCGGAGCGGGATCTCGATCAGGCCGTGGCGGAATATACGGCCGCGGACAAGAAGGTTCGGGCTATCGCCGCGGATCATCGCGCGCCCAGGGATCCTGCCGAGCTGGATGCGCTGGCTGCCGCTGTACGGCATTTCGAGAATGCCGGGACCGCGCTGTTGCGATTGCGCGGAGATCACCTGCGGGAGAACGAGCGGGCTCGGGAGGCGAGTGATCGGCTCCTGGAGGCGCGGGATCTCGCGGAAGCCTTTGCGGAGGAAGCGGAAGCGGCCAAGGCGGGGTATGAGGAGCAGCTGCGGAAGCTGGAGACCTTGCGGGAGGCGCTCGGGGCGGGGGCCGCCGATATCGATCGGGAGTTGGAGACCGCTCGGGAGAAGATCGATGCGGCGCGGGCCGAGCAGAAGGCGGCGCGGAAGGCGGCGCACGAGGCTATCGAGGGCGTCGGTGCGGCAGAGGGGGCGCATCGGGCGGCGCATGCGGCCTTGGGGACCGCTTTGACCGAATTGCTGGCTGATGTGCGGCATTTGGCGCCTTATGCGCGGGCGGATCTGCTGAGCCTGCTCGGCGCGCCCGTGGACAGCCGGTGGCCGAGCAGCGATGCGGCGTGGTCCACGCCGGAGCAGCTGCTGTATCGGATCGAGAACTCCGATCCGGAGCAGGAGTTGAAGGTGCTGCCCGACGAGGTGGCGACGCTGTTCGAGAATCTGGCCGCCGCAACGGCTTCGGTGCGGGCGGGTGAGGCGGCGCGCAAGTCGACGCGGACCGCTGTCACCACCGCTTTGCAGGAGTTCGATGCGGCACTGGCGGCTTCGCGGCAGGATTACCGGCTGCACTGGGACGCGGCCGACGGACTCACCGTGGTGCAGGTGCACGACGAGCACGGTTTGTCCGCCGTGGCCGATTTCGCCGAACGCATCGCGGCCGCGCGCCGGGATCAGGAACTGCTGCTCACCGATTCCGAGCGCCGCATCCTGGAGGACGCGCTGCTCACCGGCCTCGCCCAGCAGATCTACGAACGCACCTGCGACGCACGCGAACTCATCTCCCGCATGGGTCACGAGATGAAGCAGCGGCACATGTCCTCGGGCAACACCATCGGCGTGCACTGGGTGCTCGCCGACACGCTCCCCGAACCGGCGCGCGCGGTGTGCAAGCTGCTCGATCGCGGCGCCACCGAACTCAGCGCGGACGATTTGTCCACTATTCGCGCGCATTTCGCCGCGGAGATCCGCGCGGCCCGCGCCGCGCATCCGGAACGCTCCTTCCCGGAGATCCTGGCAACCACCCTGGATTACCGTGCGTGGCGCGTATTCTCGTTCACCATCATCACCGCCGACGGCACGGAGGACCGGCTCACGGTCGCCCGGCACAGCGCCCTGTCCGGTGGTGAGCAGTCGGTGTCGCTGCACCTGCCGCTGTTCGCGGCCGCGCACGTGATGCTGGATTCGGCCGATCCGCAGGCCCCGCGCCTGCTGGCCCTGGACGAAGCCTTCGCCGGCGTCGACGACAACGGGCGAAGCGAACTTCTCGGACTCTCAGTGCAATTCGACCTGGATCTGTTCATGACCGGATACGACCTGTGGATCACCTACCCGCATGTGCCGGGCTGCGCGCACTACGATCTGGCGCACTCGGCGGCCGAGAACACGGTCAGCGCAACGCTGCTCGTGTGGGATTCCGCGGATTTGCTGGCCGAGCACGACGGCTCGGATCTCGCCTCGGCCCTCGGATCGCCGAATCGCCGCCGTCTGCCGCATGGTCTCGAAGGTGCAATCCCCCTGGACGCGGAGCTGGAACTCACGTCGTAGTCGTGTTTCGGGTTAGCCAATTCTGCGTGTCGCGGCGCGCCACGCCGTAACGATTGGCGCATCGGCAAATCAACAGTTTCGCCAATGGCGGTTCATCGACTAAAAATGTTCTCCGTGCCGATCCGTACCGAGATCACCTGCCAGCCATCGGAACTCCATGGACGGAGGTCCAAGTGACCAACGAACTCGACAACACCCGGGACCACCCCGCGGACGACGAGGTAGGTCAGCTTGCGCGGCGGGTGGAGAAGGCCCGTGGCCGGCTGGCGTACCAGTTCGACCCCTCGCTCACCGAGGCCCTGGCCGAGCACGAACTCCAGGCCGAACGCGAGCTAGCCGAACGCATCCGCGAACAGGATCGCCAACAGCGCTGGAAACACGCCGAGGCGGCTGCGAGCGCCGCCGACCGAGCCCGTCAGACCACCGAAGAAATTGAGAAAGCGGACATCAAAGACCTTATGGTCGCTCGCAAAGCCATTGCCGCCCAACGGCGAGAATCCAGCCCGCACGCCAAACTGGCGTCGCTGTACAAGCATCGGGCGTGGTCACAGCGCGCCCTGGCGGGCGTGGTCGCGGCCGGAATGCTCTGGTCCGCGGTCAATGTCCAGCAGAACATCGCTCCGGGCGGTGCGAGCGATCCGCTGTTCTGGTTCAGCTATCTGCTCGAGGGCATGATCAGTGTCTGCCTCGTGATCATCATGATCGGCACCAACAAGGTTGCCGAGTGGGGTGTGATCGACAGCCGCAAACAGGTCGTGGTCGCCGAATTCGCGCTGCTGGCCCTGACCGTCACACTCAACACGTACCCGTACCTGAAGACCGGGGCCTGGTACGAGGTGGCCGTGCACGCCATCGCGCCGGTCATGATCGGCGTGGCGCTGCTCATCCACAATTCGGCCGCCGCGCGCTACGGCCTGGCCATCGTCCGCGCCACCGATCAGATCCGCGATCTGCCGGATCCGGCCGAACAGCTACGACGCACCATGCAGCCGCCCGTGGTGAGCTGGCCGACCCGCAGCCCGGCCCCCATGCCGGTCCCCACCCCGGCCCTGCCCGCCGCACCCGCCGAATCCGAGAAGTACTCCGACGCCACCGTGGTCGACAGCGTCCCGGAGACCAAACCGGAGCGCCCCGCCGCCGACACCCCGAAGACCGCCGAGAAGGAACGCCGCACCTCGGCAACCGCCAAGGCGCGCAAGGTCACCGAGATCGACGACACGGTCGAGAAATCCCCCCTCGCCGACCTCACCGACCCGGTTCCCCCGCTCAACGTCTACGACACCGGCCAGTTCCGCATCGCCGAAACCCTCGAGCAGGAACTCGCCGAACTCCAGGCCGCCCGCCGCCGCGCCCGCGCCGCCTCCCGCGCCCGCAACGGCGCCACCGTCGACTGATCCTGTGCCCCGGCGCGATTCACCCGCGCCGGGGCATCACGGACGCGTGAGCCCCATGCAACGCGATCCGTTCGCGGGCTGCCGCTGAAAAGTCTTGCCCGCCGAAAGTCTTGTGCCGGATGAGACCCTCCCCTCGATGACTTCCGCCGGGTCCCATCCGGTACGCCGAACACGCTATGTGCCGTTGTGCGGCAACGACACTCGCTGCGGGCGAGATCGGAGCGTTCGGGCTGATAGTGGGCTATTTCGGATTTTCCGGACCGGAAACCGAAGACCGCAGACGGCGTAGCGATTCCTCGGCGGAGGCGGTTTCGGCCGCGCCCAGGCGGGTGTAGAGGGCTACGGCGCGGTCCAGGTCGGCGAGCGCCTCGCCGGGTTCGCCGGAGCGGATGCGGTGGTGTGCGATGCCTTCCAGGGCGCGGGCTTCCTCGAGCAGGCTGCGGATCTCGCGGGCCAGCCGCAGGGCTTCCTGGAAGGTCGACAGGGATTGTGTGGCATCGGATTCGGCGTACAGGACGCCCAGGCGATTGAGGGTTTCGGCCTCGCCGGTGCGGTGGCCGACCTTGCGGTAGAGCTGTAGCGCCTGGGCGAGCAGGTCTCCGGAGCTGCTGTCCTCGCCGCGGAACCGGTGCAGCAGGCCGAGATTGCCGCGGGCGTCGGCCTCACCGATCGTATTGCCGAGTCTGCTGTAGAGAGCCAGCGCCTGCTGGATCGATTCCTCGGCGCGGTGATATTCGCCTGTGTAGCACAGTGTTCTGCCGAGAATATTGCGTACGGACGCCTCCCCTGCCGCATTGCCGGCGACCCGGTAGACCTCCCGGGCCTGCTCACCCTCCCGCAACGCCAGCGGGTACTCCCCGCGCATCTCGTGCACGTACGCGAGGTGTGTGAGGACAAAAGCCTGAGCCGAGCTGTCGCCGGTCTCGCGGTAGAGTGCCAGCGCCTGCCGCAATCGCTCCACCGCGCCGTCGTATTCGCCGTTCAGGTGGTGCAGCCAGGCCAGCAGCGAGTAGTGGAAGGCCTCGTCGGATCGGCGGCCCAGCTCGCGATAGATGGCCGCCGCGGCCCGCACCGGCTCGGTGGCGGCCGCGCGATCGCCGGACAGGCATTCCACCCAGCCCAGGCTGCCGAGGATCGACGCCTCGTTGGCGCGATCCCCCAGCGCGCCGTACAGGGTCAGCGAATCCCGCAGGGCGGCAGCGGCGGTGGCGTAGTCGCCGGTGAGATGGCAGGCCCAGCCCAGATTCTTGAGCATGCGCGCCTCGCTGTACCGGTCGCCGATGGTGCGGTAGAGCTCGCGCGCCCGGCCGACGTCGGCGATGGCGGCACGGTAGTCGCCGGTCAGCATGCGGGTGCGGGCCAGGATCGCCCAGGCTTCCGCGTGCAGGGCCGGATCGGATTCCCCGGCAGTGGTTTTCATGGCGTTGATCAGCAGTGCGCAGATCGTGCCGTAATCCTCGGCCAGATAGCCCGCGCCGCCCAGATCCTTCAAGGCCAGGGTTTCGGAGTCGTGCGGGTTGATGGTGTCGCCGGAGACGGCCAGGCGCTGCTGCATGGCCACCGCCTGCGGCCAGGTGCTGTGCAGGCGGATCTCACCCACCAGCGCCGTGGCCAGGTCGACGGCCCGGGCCAGCTGCCCGCGCGCGGCCACAGCGGCCAGGCCGGCCAGCAGGTTCGCGCGTTCCACCCGGATCCAGTTGACCGTGGCCGCAGGGGTGGACAGGTCCGGCCGCCGGGGAACATGCGCAGGCGCGGACAGCCCGCGCCTGGGGTGCACCAACCGCAAGGCCGTGTACTGGTAGTAGTCCAGCACCCGCTGAATGCTCTCCTCGCGGTCGATCGGATCCTCGTCGATGAGTTCCCGCGCGTACGCCCGAATCAGGTCGTGCAGGCGATAGCGGCCGTAGGACGTCTCGTCGATGAGGTGCTCGAGATACAGCGCCTCCATCGCGCGGCGAGCTTCCGCGACGGTGCTGTCGTCCAGTGCGGCAACGGCATACACGTCGATATCGAGCCCGGGGTGCGCGCCGAGCCGGCGGAACAGCCGCTGCCGATCCGCGGGCAGGCGGGCGTACGACGTGGTGAAGGCGGCCCGCACCGCCCGATGCCCGCCGTCGTCGAACTCGTCCAATCGCGCACGGGTGGCCGTGAATTCGGCGATCAGCTCGCCCAGCGTCCAGCGCGGATGATGCGCCAGCCGCCCCGCGAGCAGCGAAATCGCCAGCGGCAGACGGCCACACAGTTCGACGATCGCCGCCGTCTCGCGCGTCGCGGGACGCCCGGACAGGGCGGCGAACAGCTCGACGGCGTCGGGCGCATCGAGCACCTCGAGCGTCACCGGCGACGCCCCGTCCAAGGCGATGAGCCGGCGGCGACTGGTGACCAGGGTGAGGCAACCGTCCCCGGCGGGCAGGAGCGGTTCGATTTGATCGTGGTCGCGAGCATCGTCGAGCACCAGCAGCACCCGCCGGCCGGATACCTGGTCGCGCCACATATTCCGCCGCGCGGCCAGGCTTTCGGGCAGACTGCGGGAATCCACCCCGAGGTCGAGCAGCAGCGTGCCCAGCACATCGGCGGGATCGGCGGCCACCTGCCCCGGCGTATGCGCGTGCAGTTCGACGAAGTACTGCCCGTCCGGAAACCGTTCGGCCAGCAGATGCGCGGCGCGGGTCGCCAGGGCGGTCTTGCCGACCCCGGCCATCCCGTCGATCGTGTGAATGGACAGCACCCGCCCCGGCTCCGCCGCCGCGAGGATCCGCCCCAGCTCCGCGTCCCGTCCGACGAAGGTGCCGAGATCGCGCCGCAAGGTGTTCACCACCGCCGCCCGCGCCACCCCCTCGTCCTGCGCGGCCGTCCACAGTCGATGCCAGGCAGCCACATCCAGCAGTTCGAAGGCCACACCGGCAACGGCTGCACCGGTGGCCTTCGAGGCGGCAGGGGCCGCTCCGGTCGCGGTCGGCTCGGCGGCGCCGGCCGACTCCGCGCGGTTCGAGGCCGCGGCGACCTGCCCACCGCCTGCGCGGGCGAGCTCGATCAGCGTCAGCAACACCGGCTGAAAGGTCTCGAAGCGCGACGGCAGATTCCGCCCGGCCCGCCAATCACTGATCCGCGGCACCAGTTTGGTGGTCCGCTGCCCGCCACCGCGCGTCAGCCGAAGACGTCGCTCGGCGGCGGTCGCGACGCG
Source organism: Nocardia huaxiensis (assembly GCF_013744875.1). Taxonomy (NCBI): domain Bacteria; kingdom Bacillati; phylum Actinomycetota; class Actinomycetes; order Mycobacteriales; family Nocardiaceae; genus Nocardia; species Nocardia huaxiensis. Next base: position 4,537,066 of record NZ_CP059399.1, on the reverse strand, counting down.
CTGCAACGTAGGGTTGCCGGCGGCCGCGAAGAGGGCGACGAGACCCGCCGCGAACTCCGATCTCGCGGAATTCCCCGGCAACTGGTTCTCCTCGCCTACAGCGTCATCTCTCACCCGCCCATGATCTCGCGAACGTCGTTGCGTGCCAGCGGGCCCCGAGCGATAGGTATCCCGGCGCCCGGGCCGAGGCAGGTCCACGGCGGTCCGCAGTCCGAGCACCGTTGCGGGCCCCGACCAGCGAGGAGATCGCCGTGCGCCGGGCGGGCAGATACCGGCGGCACCACATCGCATTCCGGTCCGAACGACTGTCGGCCTGGTTACGTCGGCTGGGTTCGTGCGGTCCCGCCCTCGTCATGCAACTGCGGACGCTACGGAAGGGCTGCGGCCGAACCGGGTTCCGCCCGCATCGAGGCAGTGCCGAGAAGCTCCGGCCGCGTTGCGCGCCGAAATCGACTCGGGCGCTTGACCCGCGGGGAAAGGACAGCACGCCGGCCTTTACCGGCGGATGGCATCGTGGTCCCTCGGCGGCTGGTCAGGATGGTAGCGCTCGGGCCGGCTCCGTCCCCTTTTCCGGGCGCAGCCGCCGTAGAAACGCGGTGGCCGAGGCGGTTTCGGCGGCGCCGAGGCGGGTGTAGAGGTCCACGGCGATGGTGAGGGCCGAAATCGCTTGCCGCTCTTCGCCCGAGCGCAGGTGGAGGTGGGCCAGGCCTTCGTGGGCGCGGGCTTGTTCGAGCGGGTTGCGGATGGCCTCGGCCAGGCGCAGGGCCTGCTGGTAGGTGGAGAAGGCTTGGGCGGGATCGGATTCGGCTTGGAGGGCGGCGAGGCGGTTGCGGGTCTCGGTTTCGCCGGGGAGGTGGCCGATCGTGCCGTAGAGGGCCAGGGCCTGGTGGAGGAGGTCGGCGGCCGCGTCGTGATCGCCGGTGCGGTGGCGGATTCGGCCGAGGCTGCTCAGGGCTTCGGCGCGGCCGGTGGTGATGGTGCCGAGGCGGGTGTAGATCTCGAGGGCTTCGCGGGTCGACGCGTCGGCGCTGTCGTATTCGCCCTGGGCGCAGCGGATTCGGCCGAGGATGGTGAGCATCGAAGCCTCGCCCGCCGGGTTGGCGAGGGCGCGATAGTGCGCGTGCGCCTGTTGCGCGAGGTCCACGGCGGTGGCGTAATCTCCCGTGGTGTAGTCGACGGAGGCGAGGCTGCTCAGCACGAACGCCTCGGCGGATCGATTTCCGGTGTCCCGGTGGATGATCAGGGATTGCCGCAGCAGTGCCGCGCAGCGGGGGTAGTCGCCGGACAGGTGATGGAACCAGGCCAGCATGCTGAGATCGACGGCTTCGTCGGCGCGCCGGCCGAGCTCGCGGTGGATGCGCGCCGCCTCGCTGATCAGCTCCACGGCGGCGCGGCGATCATCGCGCAGCCACTCGACCCACGCCAGGGCGCGACGCGCGGCCGCCGCCCCCGGCCTGGCGCCCAGGTGTTCGAACAGGCTCAGCGAATCCCGCAGTTCACCGGCCGCGCCCGCGTAGTCGCCGACGATGTGGCTGGCCCAGCCGAGCTCCTTGAGCACGGCGGCTTCGCCGTGACGATCCCCGACGGTGCGCAGCGTCTCCCGGGCCTGCCGCAGATCGTCGACGGCGGTGTGGAAGTCCTTCGCCAATATCCGGACTCTGGACAGCATGCGCAGGGCTTTCGCGGTCAAGAATGGATCGCCCTCCGGCGCATTCCTTTTCAGCGCCTCGAACAGCAGGGCCGCGATGGCCGGATAGTCCTCGGCGAGGTAGCCCGCCGCACCCAGATCCTTCAGCGCGAGCACCTCGGCGTTCTGCGGGCTCACCGTGGGTCCCAGTTCGTTCATCCGCTCATGCATGGCCACGGCCTGTGCTGTGGCGCCGTGCAATTCGAGCTCGGCGACCAGGGCCGCGGTGAGGTCGACGGCCCTGCTCAGCCTGCCGTCCGCCGCCGCGTGGGTCAGGCACGCCAGCAGGTTGGCGCGCTCGACCCGGATCCAGGACAGCGCGGCGTCGAAGGCGGACAGGTCCGGATGTTCCGGAACCCGCTGGGCGACAGCCGGTCGCGTGTCGCGATGCACCACGCGCAATGCGGTGTGCTGGTAGTAGTCCATGAGCCGGTCCAGCGCGGCGTCGCGATCCCCCGGCTCCCGCGCGATGAGCTCCTGGGCGTACGCGCGGATCAGGTCGTGCATGCGGTAGCGGCCGTAGGAGGTCTCGTCGATGAGGTGTTCGGCATACAGCGCCTCGAGTTCGCGGCGCGCCTGCACCACGGTCGTATCATCGAGGGCCGCAACGGCGTACGCGTCGATATCCAGTCCGGGATGCGCGCCCAGCCGCCGGAACAGCCGACGGCGGTTCTCGGGCAGCCGCTCATAGGATGTCGTGAAGGCCGCGCGCACCGCGCGATGCCCGCTGTCGAGCTCGTCCAATCGCGCACGCGCGGCGGCGAATTCGACCACGACGTCGTCCAGCGTCCAGTTCGGATGATGTGCCACCCGCCCCGCCAGCAGCGAAATGGCAAGCGGCAGATATCCACACAGGTCGACGATCGCCCGGGTCGTGTCGGCGGCATCGTGCCCGGACAGGGTGGAGAACAGCTCCACCGCCGCCGCCGGGTCCAGCACGCCGAGCGCCATCGGGGCCGCGCCGTCGAGGGCGACGAGCCGGCGGCGGCTGGTGACCAGGGTGAGGCAGTCACCGCCGCCGGGCAGCAGAGGTTCGATCTGATCGTGGTCGCGGGCGTCGTCCAGCACCAGCAGCACGCGCCGACCGGCGAGGTGGTCGCGCCACAGATTCCGGCGCGCGGCAAGGGTTTCGGGCAGGTTCCGCGGATCCACACCGAAGTCGACCAGTAGCGTGCCGAGCACGTCGGCCGGGTCGGCGGGCGTCTGACCGGGCGTGTGGGCGTGCAGCTCGACGAAGTACTGGCCGTCCGGGAACCGATCGGCCAGCAGATGCGCCGCACGGGTGGCCAGCGCCGTCTTGCCGACACCCGCCATCCCGTCGATGGTGTGAATGGACACCACACGCCCCGGCAGCGCCGACGCGAGCAGCCGGCTCAGCTCCCCGTCGCGTCCGACGAAGGTCCCGATATCGCGGCGCAGCGTGTTCACCACGGCCGCCCGCGGCGCGCCCTCGTTCTGCGCATCGGTCCAGAGCCGATGCCACGCGGCCACATCGGCCAATTCGACGGCAACCGCGCCGCCATTGGCGCGAGCGAGCTCGAGCAGCGTCAGCAGCACCGGATGGAACGTTTCGAAGCGCGACGGCAGATTCCGCCCGGCCCGCCAATCACTGATCCGCGGAACCAGATTGGTGGTCTTGCGCCCCGCGCCGCGAGTGAGCCGCAGGTGGCGTTCCGAGGCGGTGGCGACGCGCTGCAGCGTGGGATTGCCGGCAGCCGCGAACAGTGCGACCACTCCGGCCGCGAAATCCACTCGTGCGGAATTCCCCTGCTGGTTGTCATCACGCGTCACTCCACCGTTCACGCGTCCATGATCTCGCGGACCGCGTTATGCGCCAGCCGGGCACCCGATTAGTGGAACATCCCGGCCGGTTCACCGTGGCGCGAGACGCCGCCTCAGCGCCCTTCGGGATGCTCCTCCACCGGCACCACGACCGCCGGGCGCGGCTGGGCCGGGGTGCCCGAGGTCTGGATGTAGCCGAGCCAGCCGGTGCCGACGAAGACGGCCAGCAGCAGCGCGGTGGGCAGTTCGAGGAGCAGCCAGGCGGGATTGCAGACATCGTCGCGCGGTGGTGCGGGGCGGGCGATGCGGCGAATGGGCGGTCGTTGGCGGGCGAGGGTGCCGTATCCGGCGCGTTGCGGTTTCCTGGCCTGCCTGCCCACCAATGCCTCCGTTGCTAGAAGTGTGCCGTGCTCAAGAATGCCGAACCAGTGAACTCTGCGCAGCGGTGAATGAGGGGACATCGAGGTGTCCGGTGCCATCCGTTCATCAGGGTGCGCGGCACGGTCTGCCGGGTTGTGCTGACGCACAACACGTTCCGTGCGCGACCAGGGTAAACGAGATGCGGTGCGGATTCGGCGGATCGGCCGAAAATATGGGTTGAGATGTCAACCGGTCGGTGTGATCAGCCCTGCCTCGTAGGCCGCGATGACCAGCTGGACCCGGTCGCGGGCAAGGAGTTTCGCGAGGATTCGACTGACATGCGTCTTCACCGTGAGCGGGCTGACCGTGAGGTTCTCGGCGATCTCGGCATTGGTGAGCCCCCGGGCAATGCGGACGAGAACGTCCAGTTCGCGATCGGTGAGCGCGTCCAGCGCCGGGCGCGGCGCCGGATCGGGAGTGGCACGGACACGGGCGATCACAGCCGCGGTGGCGCTCGGCGACAGCAGTGCCTCCCCCGCGGCCACCGTACGGATGGCCTCCAGCAGCGCGGCCGGTTTGGTGTCCTTGATGAGGAACCCGCTCGCACCGGCCCGCAGCGCGGCCAGCACATTGTCGTCGGTGTCGTAGGTGGTGAGCACCAATACCCGCACCCCGGCGAGATTCTCGTCCTCGGCGATCAGGGCGGTGGCCGCGATGCCGTCCAGATCGGGCATGCGGATATCCATGACCACCACATCGGCGCGCGAACTACGCGCCAGCGCAACGGCTTCCCGCCCCGTGGCGGCCTCCCCCACCACCTCCATATCGGGGGCCGAGGCGACCAGGAGCGCGAAGGCGCCGCGAACCAGCGCCTGATCATCGGCCAGCAGCACTCGGATCATGCCGCACCCGTGACCGGCAGGTGTGCACGGACCGTGAACCCCGTTGCACCGGAAGCGATCTCCACTCGGCCGCCGACCGCCTCGGCGCGTTCGATCATGCCGCGGACGCCGAACCCCCGGCCGTGCGCCTTCCGGTCGACCGCGGCGGCGTCCGGGCCGTCGTCGGCCACCCGGACCACCAGGCGATCCGCCCGATAGTCGAGTGCGACTTCGGCTCGAGATGCCTTGGCGTGCTTGGCGATATTGGTCAGCGCCTCCTGAACGATGCGGTAGCCCACCAGCTCGACGGTCGGCGGCAGCGGTCGGACCGCCCCCGTGATGGTGAATTCCACAGTGACTCCGGCGACTTCGGCCGGCTCCGCGAGGTTCGGCAGCTGCGCGAGGGAGGGCAGCGGCCCGCGCGGCTCGTCCGTGGGCGCACGCAGGACCCCGACGGTAGCGGTCAGCTCCGCCCGCGCGTCCGAGCAGGCGTCGGCAATGGTATCCAGTGCGGCCGTGAGGGTTTCGCGATCGGACTGCCCCTCGGACACCAGGTGCGAGGCCACGCCGGCCTGCACCTGGATCACGGTGATGGTGTGCGCGAGCAGGTCGTGCAGATCGCGGGCGATGCGCAGGCGTTCCTCGGCGACCTGGCGGCGCGCTTCCTCGTCGCGGCTGCGTTCGGCCCGCTCGGCACGATCGAGGGCTTCGGCGACGTAGGCCCGTTGCAGGCGTACGGCCTCCCCCGCCACGCAGGCGAGCACGATCCAGCCGATGGCCCCGAACGCTTCGAGCGCGACATTCTCACCGCCGCGCCGTGAGGTCAGGATGCCGAGAAGGCCGAAGGTGACGACCCCGGTGATGATGAGCAGGGTGCGCCGCCGGTTGCCGTAGCGGGCGGCGGTGTACAGCGCCACGATCGTCGCCGGAACCACGACCTCGTGCTGGAACTCCAGGGCGTGGTACGGAATCGCCGCCACCAGATGCGCGGCCAGCACCGCCAGGGGCGCCCGCCGGCGCGCCACCAGCGGCAGCGTCGCGGCGGCCAGCAGCAGTGCGCCCAGCAGGCCGAACGGGCGCGGTGACTCCAGAATGTCGACGGGCCCGGGCGGTCCGGACAGCCCTGCCGAAGCGCACAGCCCGCCGAGCAGCAGCACGGCCGTCAGCAACCCGTCCGCCAGCCACTGTCTTCGCATTCCAGTCATTGTGCGGGAATCGGATCGGCCGCGCGTACTCCGCGCGGAGTACGCCGAACAGCCCTCCCCGGGCGGACGCAATCGCCGCCGGATCTCGCGAGGCTTACCGGGATCGCCCGTTCCGAGGGGAGACAGGAAGGTGAAACGAAGAGCTTGGCTGCTGATCGGCCTGTGGATCGCGGTGCTGGCCGCGCTCACACCGTGGGCCGGATCGCTCGATGATGTGAAGTCCGACAAGGAAACCGACTACCTGCCCGCGTCCGCCCAATCGACCATGGTGGCCGAACTGGAGGCATTGCTGCCAGGCGGGACATCGAATGTGTTCATCGTGGTGTACGAGCGCGACTCCGGGCTCACCGATGCCGACAAAGCCACGGCCACACAGCAATTCGACACCTTGACGGCCGCATACGGCAACGGCGCCGGCCCGGACCGGCCACTCGCCTCCGCCGACGGAAAAGCGCTCATGTACCCGGTGCTCGTGGACCAATCACACGGTGAGGCAGCCGAATACATCGAGGACTTCCGCTCCCGGCTCACCGAGCACCCGGACGGGCTGTCGGTGCAGGTCACCGGACCCGGCGGCCTGCAAGCCGATTTCGAGGGCGCGTTCGAGGGCATCGACGAACAGCTGCTGCTGGCGACGGTGCTGGTGGTGGCGGTCATTCTGCTGCTCACCTACCGCAGTCCGCTGCTGTGGCTCATCCCGCTCATCTCGGTGGCGGGGGCGAATATCGCGTCCATGGCGGCGGTGTACGGCCTGGTGAAAGCCTTCGACATCACCGTCAACGATCAGAGCGCGGCGGTGCTCACCATTCTGGTGTTCGGCGTCGGCACCGACTACGCGCTGCTCATCGTGGCGCGCTATCGCGAAGAGCTGCATCACCATTCGAATGTCGGCACGGCCATGCTGGCGGCGCTGCGCAATTCGGTCCCGGCCATCGCCGCGTCGGCCGCCACCGTGAGCATCGGCCTGCTCTGCCTGCTGGCCGCGGATATGAATAATGCCGCCGGGATGGGGCCGGTGGGTGCGGCGGGCATCGTGTGCACGCTGGCGGTCATGGTGACGCTGTTCCCGGCACTGCTGGTGGTGTGCGGGCGCTGGATCTTCTGGCCGCGTATCCCGCGCGTGGACACCGTGGCGATCGCGCACACCGGGGTCTGGGATCGAGTGGGGGCGACCATCGCTCGCCGGCCGATCGCCGCGGCCGCCTCCTCGATCGTGGTGCTGGGGCTGCTCACCCTGGGCCTGCTCGGCAACACTGCGGCCCTGTCGCGGGCGGATCAGTTCGTGCGGACTCCGGAATCGGTTGCGGGACAGGCGGTGCTGACCGAGCACTTCCCGGAGCGCGCCGGCACACCGCTGACGGTCATGGCGCGCAATGAATCCCGCGACGCGGTACTGCGCGCGATCGAAGCCGATCCCGGGATCGGCGCGGCCGAATTGGGCCGCACCGGACCGGAATTCGGTGAGATCACCGCGATTCCGGTGGACCCCGCCGATTCGGCCGGCGAGCACGCCACCATCGAACGGCTGCGCACCGGTCTCGCACAGGTGGCTCCCGGCACGGTTGTCGGCGGCCCCAGCGCGGCCGAACTCGATATCGCCGAGGCGTCATCCCGCGACCGCACCGTGGTGCTGCCGCTGGTGCTGCTGGTCGTCACCGCCGTGCTCGGGTTGCTGCTGCGCTCCCTGGCCGCCCCGATCGGACTGGTGCTGACCGTGGTGCTGTCCTTCGGATCCGCCCTGGGCGCAAGCATTTTCCTGTTCGAGCACGTCTTCGCCTTCAACGGCCTGGACCCCGGCCTGGTACTGCTGGCCTTCCTGTTCCTGGTCGCGCTCGGCGTGGACTACAACATCTTCCTCATGAGCCGCGCCCGCGAGGAAGCGCTGCAGGCCGGCACCCGCGCCGGCATCCTGCGCAGCCTGTCGGTGACCGGCGGCGTGATCACCTCGGCGGGCATCGTCCTCGCCGCCACCTTCGCCGTACTGGTGACACTGCCGCTGGTGTCCCTGGCGCAGATCGGGTTCACGGTCGCCTTCGGCGTACTGCTCGACACGTTGCTGGTGCGGTCGATCCTGGTGCCCGCGCTCACGCTGCTCGCGGGTGACCGGGTGTGGTGGCCCTCCGCGCTGTCGCGGCGGGCCGCGCAACCGCCCGAGCCGGTCGAACCCGCACCGGAACCGGCACGGATCTGACCACCTGATGCGGCCCCTGCCCGCGCGGGGGCCGCATCAGTGGGCGTGCGATCACCACCCGGAGCCCGCACCCGACCGCTTCGAGTACCGTTGACTCGTTCCGAAAGTCGCCGGGACAGGGAGAACCGTTGGGAGCCTGCATGTCGGGGCAGAGGCGGCCGGGGTGGATACTCGCCGGACGGTATCGCTTGATCGAGCAGCTGGGGAGTGGAGGCTTCGGGACGGTCTGGCGGGCCCATGACGAGCAGCTGCGCGTGGACGTGGCCGTCAAGGAGGTGCTGCTGCCGCAGTCCGAATCGGCGGAGCAGCACGCCGAACGGGTCGCCCGCGCCGAACGTGAGGCTCGCAATGCCGCACGGCTGCGCCATCATCCGAATATCGTGTCGGTTCACGATGTCGTCACCGAGAGCGGTGTGCCGTGGATCGTCATGGGGCTGGTGACGGGACGCTCACTCAAACAGCGACTCGACGCCGACGGGCCGGTGAGCGTCGAGGAGGCCACCGGGGTCGCCGCGGCGCTGCTGGAGGCGCTACGCGCGGCACACGAACTGGGTATCGTGCACCGCGATATCAAACCCGGCAATATTCTGCTCACCGGTGCGGGTGAGGTGCTGCTCACGGATTTCGGTACCGCCCGGCATCATTCGGATCACACGCTCACCGCCAAGGACAGCATCATCGGTTCCTTCGAGTACATGGCGCCCGAACGCATCGACGGTGACGACACCCCGGCCGGGGACCTGTACTCGCTCGGCGTCACGCTCTATCACGCGGTGGAGGGCGTATCCCCGTTCCGCCGCAACACCATTCAGGGGACCATGAAGGCGGTGATCTTCAGCAGCGCGCCCGCCCCGGCGCGAGCGGGGCAGCTCGCCGAACTCATCACCCGGCTCATGGACCGGGAGCCCGGCGCGCGGCCGTCCATCCCCGCCGCCACGCAGTTGCTCGCCGCGCGACCGCACCGCACCGCGAAATCCACTGCGCCCGTGCAGAAGTCCGCCACGTCAGGCAAGAATTCGCGGTCCAGCAGCGCCGCGCGCCGGCGCGGGGAGGTCAACCGGCTGCTGGCGCAGGCCCGCGAGCAGCAGCGGCGCGGCGACCGCGGTGAAGCCGAACGACTGCTCCGCCAGGCCGCCGACACCGAGGACGCGCTGTCCATGTACTTCCTGGCCCGCGCGCTCGAGAATCGCGGTGCGCGCGGCGAAGCCGAGCGCTGGTATCGCAAGGCCGCCGAGAGCGGGGAGACCGTATCCATGCTGACCCTCGGCGACATGTTCATGAAGAGCGGCGATCTGGGCCAGGCCGCGTACTGGTATCGCCGGTACATCGATCACGGCCACATCATCGGAAAGGTCTATCTCGCAGCGGTGTACGAGGCCCAGGGCGACTATCGCGCCGAGATCCTCTACCGCGAGGTCGAACAGGACGGCGACAAGGTGGCTCTCAAAGCCCTCGGAGACCAATGGAAGTCACTCGGCCGCACCGATGAGGCCAAGCGCGTGTACCTGAAATCCGCTGAGGCCGGGCACAAACCGGCCACCAGCGCCCTCGAGGAGCTGGAACCGCACCGCCACGGGCGTCGCCCGCGCGGCCGCAACAACTGACCCGCGAAGCCGCACGCACCGGCGGTCCGTCAGCGCACGCTGCCGCCGCTGAGCAGCTGCTCGAGCAGCGCCTGCAGTTCGGGCGGAAGTCCCGGCGGCACAACGACAGTGCGATTGTCCGGCTGCGGTGCGGGCACACCGCGCTGACTGGCGTCGGGCACCCGCGCCGGGCACGCCGCACCCGGCGCCCCGACCCGCTCGAAATGCCACCACTCATTGTCGAAGGTGCGGCACAGGCCCCAGCGGTAGCCGTTGTCCTCCAGCCACTGCGCGCCCGAACGCGGCCCCACATCGATGGCCTTGCCCGAGACGTGGGTCGATTCCTCCGGCGGCAGCACCCATTTGCGGGTTTCGTCGGGACTGCCGTAGGTGGCCAATCCCTGCTCCCACAGCACCTGCTGCTCCCCCGGCGAGCGGTATCCGGAGTTGATGTACATGGACACGCCTTCGGCCTGCGCGGCCGCCGCGGCCGACGAATACGCCGCGGCCAGCGCCGGATCCAGCCCGTCGGTGTCGGCGATGGCGGTGGCGGCCGGAATCACCCCGATGCCGGGCACCGCCGGAGCGCCTTCGGGTGTCGCGTGCGCCGCCGGTGCGGCGAGGGTGGCGGGCAGTACCGCTCCGGTCAGACCCGCACTCGCGGCCAGCATGATCGCGGCCGCCCGGCGTTGCACACGCATCGAATACCCTTCCGGCTCAGACTCGTTCCTTCGACCGCGTGCGCACGCGCAGCGCGATCGGCTTCTGGGTCTCGGCGAAGAAGTCGTTGCCCTTGTCGTCGACGACGATGAAGGCCGGGAAGTCCTCGACCTCGATCTTCCACACCGCTTCCATGCCGAGTTCAGGGTATTCGAGAACTTCGACGGACTTGATGCAGTCCAGGGCGAGTCGCGCGGCGGGTCCGCCGATGGAGCCGAGGTAGAAGCCGCCGTGCTCCTTGCACGCCTTGGTCACCTGCGCCGAGCGATTGCCCTTGGCCAGCATGACGAACGAGCCGCCCGCGGCCTGGAACTGGTCGACATAGGAGTCCATGCGGCCCGCGGTGGTGGGGCCGAAGGAACCCGAGGCGTAGCCGTCCGGGGTTTTGGCGGGACCGGCGTAGTAGACGGCCATATCGCGCAGGTACTGCGGCATGGGCTCGCCCGCGTCCAGCAGGTCCTTGATCTTGGCGTGCGCGATGTCGCGGGCCACGACCAGCGGGCCGGACAGCGAAAGCCGGGTCTTCACCGGGTATTTCGACAACTCCGCACGGATCTCGGACATGGGCCGGTTGAGATCGATCTTCACCACGTCGCCGCCGAGGATCTCGTCGGTCTGCTCGGGCAGGTACTGGGCGGGCTCGCGCTCGAGCTGCTCCAGGAAGATGCCCTCCGGGGTGATCTTGGCGCGCGCCTGCCGGTCGGCCGAGCACGACACCGCGATGGCCACCGGGCAGCTCGCGCCGTGCCGGGGCAGGCGGATGACGCGCACATCGTGGCAGAAGTACTTGCCGCCGAACTGCGCCCCGATGCCGAACTCCTGGGTGAGCTTGAACACCTGCTCCTCGAGCTCCAGATCCCGGAAGCCGTGCGCGGCCATGGAACCCTCGGTCGGCATATTGTCCAGGTAGTGCGCCGAGGCGTATTTCGCTGTCTTCAAAGCGAATTCGGCACTGGTGCCGCCGATCACGACCGCCAGGTGATACGGCGGGCAGGCCGCGGTGCCCAGCGAGCGGATCTTCTCGTCCAGGAACTCCAGCATGCGATCCGGGTTCAGGATCGCCTTGGTCTCCTGGTACAGGAACGACTTGTTGGCCGACCCGCCACCCTTGGCCATGAACAGGAACTTGTACGCCGGATGCGCGGGATCGCCCGCGTCGGAGTACAACTCGATCTGCGCCGGCAGATTGTTCCCGGTGTTCTTCTCGTCCCACATGGTCACCGGCGCCAGCTGCGAGTACCGCAGGTTCAGCTTGGTGTAGGCATCGAACACACCGCGCGAAATCCACTCGGCGTCATCGACACCGGTGAGCACACCCTCGGACTTCTTGCCCATGACGATGGCCGTGCCGGTGTCCTGGCACATCGGCAGGATCCCACCCGCCGAGATGTTCACGTTCTTCAGCAGATCCAGCGCCACGAACCGGTCGTTGCCGCTCGACTCCGGATCGTCGATGATCTTCCGCAGCTGCGCCAGATGCGCCGGCCGCAGGTAGTGGCTGATGTCGTGCATCGCCTCCGCGGTCAGCAGCCGCAGCGCCTCGGGCTCGACCTGCAGAAAGGTCCGCCCGTTCGCCTCGAACGTGCTGACACCCTCGGTGGTGATCAGCCGGTAGGGCGTGTCATCGGCACCGGTGGGCAGCAGGTCCGAATACAGAAAGTCAGGCGCGGACACGTTTCGCACTCCTCGAGCAGGGCTGGGGGCTGGTCAGCCAACGGTTCAAGCAGAGTGACTCTATCGACCGCCGCGCAGTCTCCTGAGACCAGGCAGACCTAAGGGCACGCTCACATCCCGCCGGGACCGCTCGCATCGAGGGTGCAGGGCATCTCCACATCCCAGAAACCGACCAGTCACCATTTATATGTCGGATCATTCTCTTTTCACGTAAACGACATCGCATTTGCAATTGCATTTGCACGCATGAAAACTATTCCGGAGGGCACCGGCAACGTGCCAGACTCACCCCCGTGAACAACCCACGAAGCCGGATCACACCGCCGATACCGCTCCAAAAGTCCAGCAAGCCAAGGGCTTTGCCAGCAATCCTCGGCGGAGAATTCCGCAGACTTCGAGAAGCGCAGGGAATAACACAGCGACACGCGAGCGAAGTCATCCACTTCGATCATTCCAAGATCAGCAAGCTCGAATCCGGACAGCTCGGCTGGCAGGACGGCGACGTCCGCAAACTCCTCCACCTGTACCGAGTTCCGGACCGCGATCATCCGCGATACCTGGCATGGGCAGAGCGCGTGAGCCATTCATGGTGGCCGGACACCTGCGGCGCCGCACAGGTCGCCGGGTTGCAATCGCTGCTCGATCTGGCCCGCCCCCAGCAGATCCGCCGGTACGCCAACAGCGTGATCCCCGATCTTCTGCAAACCCGCGCATACGCCCGCGCGACCCTGTCCGGAACCCACAGCGACCGATCCGGCATCGACGTCGAGCAGGAGATCGACACTCGACTACGAACGCAGCGGTCCATTCTGGCGAAGGACGGCCCCACGCTGTGGATACTGATCGAGGAGGCTGCCCTCCTGCGACCGATCGTCGAATCCACGGTGTGGGGCGAACAACTCGACCATCTCATCCGCGTGGCCCAGCGCCCGAACATCGTCGTCCAGATTCTGACCCACGGCAGCTGCGGACCGGCCCAGATCGATCACTCGTTCACTTACTTCCGCTTTCAGGACCGCCGCCTTCCCGATCTGGCGTGCGTTCGACTACTGACGGGCACGCATTGCCACGACCAGCCCCACGAAACCGAGCGCTACCGCGAGACTTTCGTGCCACTCGCATGCCTGGCGATGCGACCCACCGAATCCATCGCACACCTCACCGCGCTGCGACACACCGTGCTCGGTTCGTAAACACTGATGCAGGAGGAATTCTCATGCCGCAACGCGCGACCGATCGTCCCGGACCCCGGCGATGGATCGATCTGTGCGCTCTCGTGGTGGTCGTGAGCGCCATCGTCGTACTGGTCATTTTCGGTCAGGCCGGTGCGGCCGTGCTGACCGCGACGGGTGGTGTGATCGTGAGCACGCTGCGAATCTGGAACGGTCCGCGGGACCGATGAGTCGAAGAGGTACAGGTTGCACCTTCAACCCACGGGGTGTTACCTGTGAGGATGTGCTTGTCGGCGGCGGGGAGGAACTAGCATGGCAGCAGAACCCGGGAGTGGAACCGTGACCGAACCCCGTTGGCTCGACGATGTCGAGACGCGTGCGTGGCTGGGATTCGTATTCACCCGCGACCTCATCGCCGCCGCGGTCGGACGTGATTCTCTGCGCGAATCCAACCTCACCTATGTCGAATACACCGTGCTGGCGCGGCTCGCGGACGCTCCCGACCATCGGCGCAGCTTCGCCGAACTCGCCTCGGTGCTGGAGTGGTCGCAGAGCCGGCTCTCGCACCAGATCACCCGGATGGAGAAGCGCGGACTGGTCGCGCGGGAGTCCGTGCCCGACGATGCCCGGCGCACCGCCGCATGTCTCACCGACAAGGGGGAACAGGTGCTAGCGGGGGCGGCGCCCATGCATGTGGACAGCGTGCGCAGGCACATGATCGACGTGCTCGATCGGGGGCAGCTGGCGGCGCTGGCCGACATCTACGACACCTTGCTGGCGCATCACCGAAGACCGGCGACCCGAAATCCCACCTGATGCAATCTCATTTGAAATCTCATCGCACCGGCGTTTGGTTTGGCAGACATCGGGTACTGGGTAAGACTAGGCTCGGGACCGGCTTGCGACGGCGGTCGGCACCGAGCACACGGTCGGCTACTTCGGGCGTTCCGGAAGCCGGCCACAGAAGTGAGCACCCGACCTGGCCTTAGCGAAAGGGGCAGGAGTTTCCATGTCCGACGTGTCAATCGGCCTCTCGCGAGATGCGCTGCCCGCGGGCAACCTCGACAATCTGCTCCCGCAGCTGGTCGAGCACCTGCGGCAGAATCGCACCGAACTGCGCGAGGAATGGGCCCGTCGCATTACCGACGCCCAGCTCCTGACCGCCATGACCCCGGAGGAAATCTTCTCCGAAGCCACCTCGATCTTCGACAACTACGTCGAGGTGCTCGAAACCGGTAGCGTCGAAGCCCTGCAGGCCTACGCCCGCGACCTGTCCGAACGCATCATCCCCCGAGGCGTCGAGACCGACGAGGTCCTCGGCATCGTGCTCCTCCTCCGAGATGTGCTGGCGCGCTCGCTGTTCGAGAAGTACCAGACGAATTTCGAACTGCTGAACCAGGTTCTGGACGCCTACGAACCCGCCGCCAACCGCATCGCGAATACCGTAGGCGTGTCGTTCGTTCAGGAACGCGAGCGCGTTATCCGCCAGCAGCAGGAGGCGATTCGCGAGCTGTCGACGCCCGTGCTCCAGGTGCGCGAGCAGCTGCTGATCCTCCCCATCATCGGCGTGCTGGATTCGCAACGCGCCCGGCAGCTCACCGAACAGTTGCTGCGCGCCATTCGCGCCAACCGCGCCAAGGTCGTCGTCATCGACATCACCGGTGTGCCGGCCATCGACTCCACCGTGGCCAACCACCTGGTGCAGACCGTCGACGCGTCCGGCCTCATGGGCGCCAGCGTCATCATCACCGGCCTGTCCTCCGAGATCGCCCTCACCCTCGTCACCATCGGCCTGGACCTGTCCAAGATGAACGCCGTCGGTGACCTCCAGGGTGGTATCGAAGAGGCGGAGCGACTGCTCGGCTACGAGGTGTCGCGTGTCACCGACCGCGACGGAAGGTAAGCCGGGGCAGGGCTGATGCCGGTACCCATCCTCAAACAGGGCACCTATCTCATCGCGTCGGTGCAGGCAGCGCTCACCGACGCCGATACCGAACGCTTGCAGGACGATCTGATGAAGTACGTCAGCAAGTACCGCGCGCAGGGAATTGTCGTGGACCTCACGGCAATCGACGTAATGGACTCCTTCGCCGCCAGATCGCTGCGTACCATCGCCCACATGACCAAGCTGCGCGGCGCGGAAACGGTCATCGTGGGCCTGCAACCCGAAGTCGCGTTCGCCATGGTCCAACTCGGTCTGACCTTCGAGGACATGCACACCGCCCTCGATCTCGAGGAAGGATTGGCCTGGCTCAACCGGCAAGTCCCCGACCGCAGTCGACGAGACGGTCGTGATCGTGGCCGCTGAGAACGTGGTGATCGCGGTGAAGGTGTCCAATGACATCGTGACCGCACGGCAGGCGGGGCTCGAGTTGGCAGCCAAACTCGGTTTCTCGCTGTCCGATCGCACCATGATCGCCACCGCCATTT
Source organism: Nocardia huaxiensis (assembly GCF_013744875.1). Lineage (NCBI taxonomy): Bacteria > Bacillati > Actinomycetota > Actinomycetes > Mycobacteriales > Nocardiaceae > Nocardia > Nocardia huaxiensis. The sequence continues at coordinate 4,521,381 of NZ_CP059399.1, read as the reverse complement.
CCGAAGTGGCACGCAATATCACGAGTTACGCGGGCACCGGGGAGATCCGGCTCATGATCCAGGACCGCGAGGGCCGCCGCTCCATGGTGGTGCAGGCCCAGGATCAGGGCCCCGGAATCCTCGACATCGACCGGGCACTCGAAGACGGCTACTCCACCGGACGCGGCCTCGGATTGGGCCTGCCCGGCGCACGCCGCCTCATGGACGGCCTCATCATCAAATCCACGCCGGGCCACGGCACACTCGTCGAAATGTGGAAGTGGGTGCCCGCCAGTGCGTGAGGACGGATACATCGGCGCGGTCGAATGGGCCGTGGCCGGACGCGCGCTACCCGGGCAGCGCGTGTCGGGCGACCGATCGGTCATTCTTGACGCGGGCGGGGGCTCGGTGCTGTTCGCGGTGCTGGACGGACTCGGCCACGGGGCCGCCGCCGCCGACGCGTCCGACCGTGCGGCGCAGGTGCTTTCGGAGAACCGCGCCGAACCCCTGGATGTGCTGATCCTGCTGTGTCATCGCGCCATGGCCGACACCCGCGGTGCGGCAGTCACCCTGGCGCTCTTCGACTCCGGCGAGAAACTGCACTGGCTCGGCGTCGGCAATGTGGACTCCCGCGTGGTGGCCGCGGCCCCCGGCAAGCCTGCCGTGCGGTCGGCCGCCCTGCTGTCCGGCGGCATCGTCGGCTACCTGCTGCCGCCCAATCTGCAACCGCAGACGGTGCCGGTGCGGCCGGGTGATCTGCTGCTCATGTCGACCGACGGCATCACCAGCGATTTCGCCGACGGCATCGACCTGGCCAAACCGACCTCCGAGATCACGGCGGACATTCTGGCCAAGCACGCCAAGGACACCGACGACGCTCTTGTTTTGGCGGCCCGTCATCGTGGGCACTCCAGTTCCCATGCGCTACCCGCACATTCGGATCCGGCATGAAGGGCTGGGGCTTGGCATGAACCTCCGGTTCGTCCTCAATGACGAGGGCTCCGGCAGCAACGGCCCGGAGGCGCGACCCCGCGCCGTCCGCAATACCGATGCGGCGCACACCATTCGGCGCGGGTACGGGGAGGGCACGGCATGAGCGCGGTGCTGGCGGCCTTCCGCGAGGCGTACACCGCCGCGCTGCGGGCGCACCTGCACTCGCCGAATCAGAACACCCTGGCCGAAGGGTACGAGCTGGGGCGGCGGGCGCTCGTCGAGGGCGTCAGCATTCTGGATCTGACCGAGCACCACTTCCGGATTCTGGAATGGGAGGGGCTGCACCCCTCCCCCGGCAGCACCGACCGCTCCGAGGCGGCGCTGGAATTCCTGCTGCAGACCATGGCCGCGCTGGATGTGGCCACTCGCGGCTTCCTCGACGGCACCCGCCGGTACGAGCAACAACGTTCGCGCGCAGACGATCTCGCGGGCCGCGACGCCTTCCGCACCGCGCTGGTCGAATCGCTGCAGGACGGATTCTTCGTCGTCGACGCGGCGGGCACGCTCGTCGAGGTGAACTCGGCATTCGGGGCGCTCACCGGCTACGGCCCCGATGGTGTCCCGTACGCGCTGCCGCACCCCTGGACCCTCCCCGAAGCGCCGCGCTATCCGGAACTGGGCACCGATGCCGCGCGCTTCGTCATGCCCATCCGCCATCGCGACGGCCGGCAGCTGTGGCTCGCGGTCAGCACCAGCTCACTGGTGAAACCCGAGAACGGCGAACGCATTTTCGTCGGCACCATCCGCGACGTCACCGCCGAACACGATGCGCAGGCGCGGGATCAGGCGGTCTCGCGGCTGGCCACCGCCGTCGGCGCGGCCACCAGCGTGGTGGAGGTGCTCACCGTCGGGCTCGAGGAGCTGCGGCGCGCGGTCGGGGCGGAGGCGGCCGTGGTCTCGGTGTGGCCGAACCGGCACACCGGGCCGGAACTGTATGTCTCCGAGGACATCCCGAAACCGGACGAGGTCTGGTTCGAACCGGTGCATCACGAAACCGGTTCCCGCCGTTCGGATGACGACACCGCCTACACCGAACCCATCAGGCGCACACGGCAATCCGCGACCGGACCGGCCAGCGTGCACGGCGGGGCATCGGGCATCCCGGCGGGCGCGGAGACCCGGCAGGTGCTCGACGCGCGCGCTCGCGCGCTGCTGGATCGCGCGCGACTGCGGCCCGGACGCACCATGTTCGCCATCCCCGAAGGGGATTCGAGCTCCGAGGGCATTGTCGCGCCGCTGGGCGAGGCCGGGGATTCGGCGCTGTGGCTGCGCTTCGCCGCGCCGCGCGCCATCACCCCCGGCGACTGGGCGCTGTTCTCCCTGCTGGTCGGGCATTTGAGCCTGGCCGTGCAGCGGGCGCGCAATTTCGATCAGGCGCGCTCGACCTCCCTGACCCTGCAGCGCGCCATGCTCGGTCCCATCGAACTGCCGCCGCGGTTCTCGGTGCACTACGAACCGGCGCTGCCGCCCCTGGAGATCGGCGGCGACTGGTACGACGTGGTGCGGCTGGCCAATGGCACCATCGGCGTGGTGGTCGGCGACTGCGTCGGGCGCGGGCTCTCGGCCGCCGTGGTCATGGGCCAATTGCGTACCGCCGCACGGGCATTGCTGCTGCGCGGCGCCGGACCCGCCCAGCTGCTCGCCGAACTGGACACGGTCGCGGCGCGGATTCCGGGAGCCATGTGCACCACCGTGTGCGCGGCCATCCTGGATCCCGTGCGCGGGCTGGTGCGCTACTCCAGCGCCGGGCACATGCCGCCCATTCTCGCCGAGCCCGGGAAACAGGGCAGATTGCTGGAAGGCGGGCGCGCGGTGCCGCTGGCCACCTTCGAACTGCCACGCCGCCCGGAGGCCACCACCGCCATGGCGCCCGGCTCCACGTTGGTGCTGTTCACCGACGGCCTGGTCGAGCAGCGCGGCGTCGACATCAATGAGCGATTCATCGAGCTGGCCGACGAATTGTCCGGCATGGCAGGGCAATTGCCGCGCGAGGTCGCCGACGCGGTGCTGTCGCGGCTGCGACCCGAGGGCGGCTACGACGACGATGTCGCCATGGTGGTCTACCGGCAACCGCCCGGCCCGCTGCGGGTCGAGGTGCGCGCCGAGGCCCAGCAGCTGTCCCGCATCCGCCGGGAACTGCGCTCCTGGCTGGCGGGCGCGGCGGTGCCGCACGATATGGCCATCGACCTCATCGCAGCCGCCAACGAGGCCTGCACCAACAGCATCGAGCACGCGTATCTGCAGAGTGATCGCGGACAGGTCGTCCTGAGCGCCTCCTGCGATCTGGACACCCTCACCATCGAGGTCTCCGACGCGGGCATCTGGCGGCCGCTACCGGTCGATCCCGGGCATCGCGGGCGCGGCATCGCCATGATGCGGGCGCTCACCGACCAGCTCGATATCGACCACGTCGGCCCCGGCACCCGGGTGCGCATGTCGGTGCGGCTGCCCGCGGTCACCTTCTCGGCGGCCACCCGCATGTAGCCGACCCGCCGCAAGATATCGACATGAAACTTTCATATTGTCCGGAAACGCAACGGTACCTGGTGTTTTCATGAAAGCAGCCGAGACCGTCGCGAGACCGGATTGGCCGAGGATGCAGCGAGAAGGGACGGATCGTGGCAGATTGTTCTGATGTGACCAACACTTCCGGAGACGCGTACCCCCTCGCCGACGCCATGACCACCACGGTCACGGTGTCCGACGGTGTCACGGTGCTCGGCGTCAGCGGCGAGGTCGATCTGGCCACCGCCCCCGCGCTGGAGAATGCGATCGATGCGGTGCTCAGCGGCCAACCCGCGGCCTTCGTCATCGACCTGTCCAAGGTCAGCTTCCTCGCCTCGGCGGGAATGGCGGCCCTGGTCGCGGCCCATCAGCGGGCCGGCGGCACCAAGATCGCCGTCGTGGCCGATGGCCCCGCCACCAGCCGCCAGCTCAAGATGACCAACCTGGACCAGGTCTTCAGCCTGCACGCCGCGCTGGACGACGCCATAGCTGCCCTGCAAGCCAACTGACCCCGGCAGGCCAGCCCGTCATCCCGGCATGCCGACCCCCGTCATCCCGGCATGCTTTTGGCCGGGATCCACACGGACAGCATGGATTCCGGCCGAAAAGCGCGCCGGAATGAAGAGGGTACTCAGACCAGTTCGCGCTCAGTCGCAGATGGCGCGCAGCTGCTCGATGAGCTGCACCCGCTCGGCGGCGGTGCCCGCCAGCGGAACCACGTTCAGCGCGGTGACGCCGGCCTCGCGGAAGGCCGCCACCCGCTCCTTCACGAAGCCGGCCGAGCCGATCAGGCAGACATCGCGCACCAGGTCGTCCGGCACGGCCTTGGCGGCTTCTTCCTTCTTGCCCGCCAGGAACAGCTCCTGGATGCGGTCGGCCTCCGCGCCGTAGCCGTACTTGGTGGCCAGGGTGTGGTAGAAGTTCTTGCCTTTGGCGCCCATGCCGCCGATGTAGAGCGCCAGGTGCGGCTTCACGAATTCGCGCAGCGGCTCGACATTGTCGCCGATGGCCAGCGCCGGACCGGCATACACCTCGAGGTCACCGAGCTTCGGATCACGTTTGGCCAGACCGGCTTTCACCGACTCGCCCCACACCGAATCGGCCTTCTCCGGCAGGAAGAAGATGGGCTGCCAGCCCTCGGCGAGTTCGGCGGCCAGCTCCACGTTCTTCGGGCCGAGCGCGGCCAGCAACACCGGAATGTTCTCGCGCACAGGATGATTGATGAGCTTGAGAGCCTTGCCCAGACCGGTGCCCTCACCCTCGGGCAGCGGAACGGTGTAGTGCTTGCCCTGGTACTCCAGGCGTTCGCGACGCCACACCTTGCGGCAGATCTCGAGCACCTCGCGGGTGCGGCCGATGGGGGCGTCGTACTTGACGCCGTGGAAGCCCTCGATCACCTGCGGGCCGGAGGCGCCCAGGCCGAGGATGAAGCGGCCGTCGGAGACGTAGTCCAGGCCCGCGGCCGTCATGGCGGTCAGCGTGGGCGTGCGGGTGTAGAGCTGCATGATGCCCGAAGCCAGCTGCACCCGTTCGGTCTTGGCGGCCAGGTAGCCCAGCGCGCTGGGAGCGTCGAACGAGTACGCCTCCGGCACGAACACGATGTCGAGACCGGCCCGTTCCAGGTCCGCGACCTCGGCGGCCACCTCTTTGAAGCCGTCGGTGTAGTTGATCGACAATCCGATACGCATGACCGGGACCTTACCTACTGGCCCTGCGCCAACGCGCAGCGGCCGCAGCGTGCGGTCCGAGGCGACCGATGCGACCGCCGATCGGCGTGTGCCGCACCGGACCTGCGGGTAATCGAGAGCCGGTGAGCCGGTAGCGTGTTCGCCGAACACCGCATACTTCGCACGCGATCACGGGAGGCCATCGATCATGACTCAGGACACCGCGCAGGCCAGCACCACCTTCGGTGAGTCGACACTGCAGGAGTACCTGGATCAACTGGCCGCCAAGGTGCCCGCCCCCGGCGGCGGCGCGGTCGCGGCGCTGCACGCGGCGCAGGGCGCGGCCCTGGTCGCCATGGTGGCGCGCTACACCACCCGCGCCAAGGACGCCGAGCACCAGCCGGTCATCGAGCGCATCATCGCCGCCGCCGATGCCGCGCGGGCGAAGTCGCTCACGCTGGCCGACGCCGATGCCGCCGCCTTCACCGCCGTCGGCAATGCCTACAAGCTGCCCAAGGACGGCGACGAGCAGCTCGCCGCCCGCAACGAGGCCATTACCGCCGCACTGCTGGGCGCGGCCCGGGTGCCGGCCGCCGTGGTCGCGGTGGCCGACGAAATCGTCTCGCTCGCAACCGAACTGCTGCCCATCGGGAATCCGAACGTGGTCACCGACATCGGCGCCGCCGCCGATTGCGCGCGGTCCGCCGCGGCCAGTTCGCAACTGAACATCGCCATCAATGTGGCCTCCCTCGGCAGCGGCTCCGAATCCGAGTTCGCGCCCGTGCTCACCCAGATCGACGAGGTCATCGCCCGCGCCGACGCACTGCACGACGACGTCGTCGCCGCCATCACCAAGTAGCGGACACGTACCGGGACGCATAGTTCCCACGCCGACGGGTAGGTCACGAAGCGAGAACATTTCCGGATGGGACTGATCATCAAGTCATAGGCTGAGGACTCAGGACCCACACCCTCTCGAAGGGATGGAACCATGCGGAACGCGCTTCGTTTCCTCGTCGTCGCAGCCTTGGTGGCGACGGCCGCCGCATTGGGGTTCGGAGCCGCGAGCGGAGCGCTCGTGGCCCCCGGTCTCCCGGCGGTGCAGGCGATTACGCCGGGGCCCGGCGAAAAGGTCGGCATCACCGCACCGGTCACGGTGCGGTTCGCGGAACCGGTGGCCGACAGGGCTCGCGCCGAGCAATCTGTCGATATCCGCGCCCACGACCCGTTGACCGGGCACTTCTCCTGGGTGAACGACCGGCAGCTGCAATGGACTCCGGCCGGATACCTTCCCGCCTCGTCACCGATCTCGGTGTCTGCGGGCCGCCTGCACACCCAATTCGAAACCAATGGTGGCGTGAGCGCCGACGGCGACATGTCCAACCACACGTTCACGGTGTTCATCGGCGGCGTGCCGGTGCGCACCATGCCCGCCTCCTACGGCAAACCCGGCTGGGAGACGCCGTCGGGGACGTTCCCGGTGATGTCGCGCGAACGCTACGTCACCTTCGACTCCGCCACGATCGGCATCCCCCGCAACTCGCCCGAGGGATACCTGATCCAGGGCGAGTTCGCCGAGCGCCTGACCTCCGGCGGCGTCTTCGTCCACTCCGCCCCGTGGTCGGTGGATTCGCAGGGCAATGCCAATGTGAGCCACGGCTGCATCAACCTCTCCCCCGCTGACGCCGAGTGGTTCTACAACGAGGTCAGCATCGGAGACCCGGTGACCCTCCACTGGTAAGCGGTGACCCGCTGGCCCAGCGGGAAAAGGAGATTGGGGGGCGGAGCCCCCAAACCCCCACGCGGAGCCGAGCCCGGCCCCACCGCAAGAGCGGACGACCCCAACGCGTCAGCGAACGACCCGATGGGTCGGTGCAGCTCCCATCCCCGGGACAGCGCTGCACAGAAGACGAGACTTGCCCGTTCCGCAGGGCTGGAAGTTGTTCAGGCTCGGGCGGATTGGGCTGCGTCGACGACGTGGCGCATGAGGAGGGCGGTGGTGACGGGGCCTACGCCGCCGGGGACGGGGCTGAGGGCGGCGGCCTTGCCGGTGACGGAGGGGGCGTCTACGTCGCCGGTGATGTTGCCGTTGTCGTCTTCGTTGGTGCCCACGTCGATGACGGTGGCGCCGTCGCGGACGTGAGCGGCCTTGATGAGGCCGGCGCGGCCTACCGCGGCTACGACCACGTCGGCTGCTGAGGTGACCGCGGGGAGGTCGGTGGTGCGGGAGTGGCAGACCGTCACTGTCGCGTTTTCGGCGAGGAGGAGTTGGGCCAGGGGCTTGCCGACGATATTGGAGCGGCCGACGACCGCCACGTGGCGGCCTGCCAGGGGGATGGCGTGGAACTTGGCCAGTTCGACTACGGCTTCGGCGGTGGCGGGCGGGAAGGTGGGCAGACCGCTGGCGAGGAGGCCGAGGGAGAGGGGGCTGACGCCGTCCACGTCCTTGGTGGCCGCGATGGCGGAGCTGACGTCGTCGAGGTTGACGCCCTTGGGGAGGGGGGTCTGGAGCATGATGGCGTCGACGGACGCGTCCTCGGAGAGCTCGGTGAGCTTGGCGCGGATCTGCTCGATGGTGGCGTCTACGCCGAGATCGACGTTCTCGCAGGTGATTCCATTGCGTTCGGCGGCGCGGTTGAGCGACTTCACGTACCAGGCGCTGGCGGGATCGTCGTTCGCGACCACCAGGGCCAGGCGCGGAGCGGCGCCCTGCTCGGCGAGCGCGGCGGCGCGCTGCTTGGTGTCGGCATTGATGGCGGCGGCGAGTTCCTTGCCGGGAAGCGAAGTCGTATCCACGGGGTGACAGCTTATCGGGCGGGTCTTTCGCGCCCGCGCGCGGCGCGTCGCGCACGCGTTCCCAGCAGCGGTCCCGTTCAAACCGGTGAAATCACTTTGGCAAATCCCCGACACGAACGCTGTCCAGTCGTATCGTGTCCCCATTCGGTACCGAGCCAATTGTCAGCAAAGGACACAGATAGCCAGCAAAGCATGCGGGACCCCCAGAAAGGTGTCGACAGCAGTGCAGATCGCCAGGCGTTTCCCCACCACCGTGCTCGCCGCGGCAGCCGCCGCACTCACTCTCTTCGCCCCGGGCGCCGCACACGCGGATCCCGGACCGCTCTACAACTCCGCGCAGGACAATTTCACCGACGGTGACGAAGCCGCGGGTCTGGCCGACCTGCGCGCCCTGCTCGCCGAATCCCCCGACGACGCGCAAGCGCTGTCGTTGCAGGCCATCTGGTCGGACTACTCCGGTGACCTGATCACCCGCGAGGTCGCGCTCAACCGGCTCAGCGCCGTCGATCCGAAGCTGGCGGACGGGACGCGAAATGTGTTCCACGCCATCGGTTCCGCCGTCGGCACCCTGCCGAATCCGATTCCGGCCATTGCCGGGCCGCAGACCGGTATCGCCGTCTGCGGGTACGGTCTGCTGCCCGACGGCAGCATGCGCCCCGAACTGGTGAATCGCTTGCAGGCGGCCTGGTTGCAGGCCATCGCCTCACCGCTGTCCCCCATTCTGGTGTCGGGCGGCAACCCGCAGAACGGCATTACCGAGGCGGCGGCCATGGAGGGCTGGCTGATCGGGCGCGGCATTCCGGCCAGCCGCATCGTGGCCGATCATCGCGCCGGATCCACCGTGCAGAACGCGCTGTTCGGCAGCCGGCTGCTGCGCGAGGCGGGCGCGACCAGCGCCATTGTGGTGACCTCCCCCAACCACATTCGCCGCGCGGTCGCCGATTTCATCGTGGCCGGGATGCCGGTGGTGGGCGCGACCACCTCACTGGAGCAGCTGGTCTCCCAGTTGCCGCCGCCGGCCCGCAGCGGTCAGCGCGGCATCTACCTCGACGCCACCCGCACCCTGCTGCTGCCGACGGAACGCTAGCGGCACAGTCGCTTTCACTGTGGAAACCGCCGATGTGCTTGCACACCGGCGGTTTCCGCGTCTCACGGACCGAGAATTCAGCGGGGGTCTCCGAATTCGAGTCCGAGCGCGTGCGTCAGCACCTGCTTGGCCCGATCGAGGGTGATCGAGCCGCTGTGCCAGCGCTCGCTGAGTCCTTCCACCAGCGCCGTCAGATGTTCGGCCGAGACCGCCGGATCCACCTGTGCGGCAATGGTTCCCTCGTCCCGGGCCTGGGCGATGAGGGTTTCGATATCGGCGTTCCAGGCCCGGGTGGTGCTGTCCAGGGGTTCGCGCAGTTCGGGATTGAACACCGCGCTGGCTCGCAGTTCGCCCCACGCGATGCTGTTGACCCGCGCCTCGTCGTCGTCCTGCAATTCGAGCAACAGCAAATGTTCGAGCTGCTCGCGCGGGCTCTCGCCCCCGGCATACCCGGCTTCGGTGTACTCCTGCGCCCGGTGATTGATGTGTTCGAGCGCCGCGTGCAGAATTCCGGCACGGTCCTTGAAGTGGTAGTAGATCAGGGCCGTGGACACGCCCGCCGCCGCGGCGAGCTTCTCGACCCGCAGCCCGCGCACGCCGTCTTGGGCGATGACACGGACTGCGGCTTCCAAAATCTGGGTACGACGCTGCGACACAGGTCCTCACAGTAGGGGTCAGGCGGCGGGTTCCTGCTGGGTGGTGCAGTGGATGCCACCGCCACCGGCCGCGATACCGTCGATATTCAGCTGCACGATCTCGCGGTCCGGGAACAGCCGCTGCAGGGCGGCCCTGGTGGCGGGATCGGTTCGCGGGTCACCGAATTCGGGTGCGATGACCGCGCCGTTGCACACGTAGAAGTTGATGTACCCGGCGGCGAAATCGTCGTCGGCGTAGTCCTCGCGCACGGTGGACGGCCCCTCGAGAATCTCGACCCGCAGCGGACGCCCGTGCACATCGGTGGCCGAGTGCAGGATGTCGAGGTGACGTCGGGTGACGTCGTAGTCGTAGGAGTCCGGGTCGTTGTCGAGTCCGGCGACCACCACACCCGGGCTGGTGAAGCGGGCGTAGAAGTCGGTGTGCCCGTCGGTGATGTCCTCGCCGGCGATGCCGGGCAGCCAGATCACCTTCTCGATGCCGAGCAGGTAGGCCAGCTCCTCCTCGACGTCGCCCTTGCGCCAGCCGGGATTGCGGTTGTTGTTGAGCACGCAGCTCTCGGTGATGATCGCGGTGCCCTCGCCGTCGACCTCGATGCCGCCGCCCTCGAGCACGAGATCGGTCTCCAGGGTCTCCACCCCGGCGCGACCGGTCACGATCCGGGCGACCTCGGCGTCGCGGCGATGCTCCTGCTTGCCGCCCCAGCCGTTGAAGTTGAAATCCACACCGGCCATGGTGCTTCCGCCGCTCTTGACGAAGACCGGCCCGGTGTCGCGCATCCACAGATCGTCGATCTCGGCGGGGACCAGTTCGACATTCGAGCCACCCATGAGGCTCTGCGCCAGACCCATCTCGCCCGGGCGCACCAGCATGGACACCGGTTCGAAGCGCGCGATGGCGATGGCGATGTCGGCCAGGTTCCGCTGCATGACCGGGACCAGACGGGAACCGGCGATGCGTTCGCTGGCCCCGAAGGCCATCCAGGTCCGCGCGTGCGGTTGCCCTTCCTCGGGCATCATCCAGGTTCTCCCGTCGTCCTCGGAACTGCCATTGCTGCGGCTGCCCACGACCTGCGGCCGCGACGAGTCGTCGCACCCCGCGAGCAGGAAACTGCCGATCGCAGCCAGGCTCGTCTGTACGAACGTGCGCCGTCGCATTGCTTACTCCCTTGTCCCGGCCTCGCCTTCAGCAGCGAGCGATCATCCGGCAATCACGACCCTAGCTCTTGACTGAAATTTCAGTCAAGAATGGTGGCCGCAGCGTGACCCAGCGCACGCCCGGCCCCACGACGGCCGGTCGCCGCGCGTGCGGCGTGCACAATTGCCCGGTGAGTTCGCTCGACATCGACACCCTGGTTGCCCGGCTGCGCGCGGCCGGGTGCGTCTTCGCGGAGGAGGAGGCCGCACTGCTGCTGGCCGCCACGACCGATCCCGCGCGACTGGAGGCCCTTGTCGCCCAGCGCATTTCCGGTTTCCCGCTGGAGCATCTGCTGGGCTGGGCCGAATTCCGGGGGCTGCGGGTGGCGGTGGCGCCGGGGGTGTTCGTGCCGCGCCGGCGCACCGGCTTCCTGGTCGAGCAGGCGGTGGCACTCGGCCGCGACCTGGCCCGCGCGCCGGGACAGAGCGTGACCGCCCTCGACATGTGCTGCGGCTGTGGCGCATTGGGGATGGCTCTGACGATCGAGCTACGCGCGCAGGGCATTCCGGTGCGGCTCACCGCCTCTGATGTCGAACCGGCCGCCGTGGTCTGCGCACGCCGCAATCTGGCTGCGCTCGGCGCGCGGGTCTTCGAGGGTGATCTGTTCGCCCCGGTTCCCGCCGAACTCCGTGCGGGCGTGGACATTCTGCTGGCCAATACCCCGTATGTGCCCTCCGCCGAGATCGCGCACATGCCGCCGGAGGCCCGCGATCACGAACCCCGCCGCGCCCTCGACGGCGGTTCGGACGGCCTCGACATCCTGCGCCGCATTGCCGCGGTGGCCACCGAGTGGCTCGCGCCCGGCGGGCAACTGCTCGTGGAGGAGAGCGAGGAGCAGGCCCCGCGGGCCGCCGAGATCATGGCCCGGCACGGCCTCACCCCGCGCATCGCCGAGGACGAGGAGCTCGGCGCGACCGTGGTCATCGGCACCCATACGCCCACGGCGTGAATCAGACCGCCCGGTAGCGTGGATTGGTGACGATTCGCGGCATCCTCTTCGACATCGACGACACGCTCATCGACTACGCGGCCTCGGCGCGCACCGCGGTCCTGCGGCAGCTGGCCGCCGATCAGCTGCTTGAGCGCTTCGAGTCGCCGGAGGCCGCGGCAACGCTCTGGCGCGACCTCGAGGAGGAGCTGTACCCGCGCTACCTGGCCGGTGAACTCACCTTCCGGGGTCAGCAACTGCTGCGCACCGAACGGTTGCTGGCCCAGGCCGGCGCCGTCGGGCACGATCCGGCCGCCTGGTTCGACGCCTATGCGGCCCTGCGCGACACCACCTGGCAGGCGTTCGCGGATGTCGCGCCGACCCTCCAGACGCTGGCGAGCACCCTCGCGCTCGGCGTCGTCTCGAATTCCTCGCGCGACTATCAGGTGGGCAAGCTGCGCGCGGTCGGCCTGCTCCCCCATTTCGGCGAGGCCATCGTGTGTTCCTCGGAATACGGTGTCGCCAAACCGGATCCGAGCATCTTCCTGGCCGGCTGCGAGCTGCTCGGACTGCCTGCGGCCGAGGTCGCCTATGTGGGCGACCGCTACGACGTGGATGCCCTGGGCGCGAGAGACGCGGGGCTGCAAGCACATTGGCTGGACCGCGCACAGGCGGGCAGCACACCCGATATCGGTGTCACTGTGATTCACTCACTGGCCGAGCTGCTCACCACGAGCGGGCGCTGAACGGCGGTGGAAAAAAGAATAGAAGCGAGCCGCAACTCTCTTCCACTATCAACATATAACGCATACGGGGACTTGCGGCAAGGCCCCCATCATGGCGCACAATCGTCCGCCGAGGCCAAGAACCTGCGGGAATGGAGGGCAAGTGCCGACTGAGGCGTATCGAGACGAACTGCGATCCGAGCAGGGTTACGTGGCGGAGCTGTACGCGCGGCTCGATGCCGAGCGTGCGCGAGTGCGGGGCAACTACAGCGCGGCGCTGCGCAGCAAGGGCGGCACCCTGGTGGACCGGGATGTCGAGGTGCGGGCGCTGGCCAAGGAGGTCAAGCGCCTGGATGTGGCCGACAACGGGCTGTGCTTCGGCCGTCTGGACACGGTGACCGGCGAACACTCCTACATCGGGCGCATCGGCATCTACGACGAGGCCAACGAGTTCGAGCCGCTGCTGATGGATTGGCGCGCACCGGCTTCGCGGGCGTTCTATGTGGCGACCGCCGCGAATCCGGAGAACATGCGGCGGCGCAGGCAATTCCACTCGCGTGGGCGCGACGTGGTGGATTTCACCGATGAGGTGCTGGGCCGTCCCGGCGAGCACGAGCGCGGTGACGCGGCGCTGCTGGCGGCGGTGAACGCGCCGCGCGGCGAGGGCATGCGCGACATCGTCGCCACGATTCAGGCCGAGCAGGACGAGATCATTCGCCTGGATCATCCGGGCGTGCTGGTGATCGAGGGCGGTCCGGGCACCGGCAAGACCGTGGTGGCGCTGCACCGCGTCGCCTACCTGCTGTACACGCAGCGCGAGCAGATGGAACGGCACGGCGTGCTCGTCGTGGGCCCGAATCCGGCCTTCCTGAACCACATCGGCCGGGTGCTGCCGTCGCTGGGTGAGACCAATGTGGTGTTCATGACAACGGGCGACTTCGTGCCCGGTCTTCAGGTCACCGCCGAGGACACCCAGGAGGCCGCGCGGCACAAGGGGTCGCTGAAGATTCTGGACGTACTGGCCAGGGCGGTCGCGAATTATCAACGGGTGCCGGAAGACCCGATCCTCGTCGAACTGTCGGACGTCACCGTGCGCATCGATGCCGCGACCGCCGAGTGGGCGCGGGAGGAGGCGCGCGGCAGCGGACGCCCGCACAATGAGGCGCGCGCGACCTTCACCGAGATCGTCACCTATGTGCTCACCGAGCGGGCGATCGGCCGCATCGGCAAGGGCTGGCTCACCCGCGATGATCGCGAGGCGTGGGAGCAGATGCGCCGGGACCTGATCGGCGAGCTCGCGGAGAACGACGCGTTCACCACCGCACTCGACGACCTCTGGCCGACCATCACCCCGGAAACCGTGCTGTCGGAGCTGTATTCATCGACAGAACGCCTCGAGGCGGCGGGCGCGCCCGAAGCGCTGTACCGCGAGCACGGCGACGCCTGGACGGTGTCGGACGTCCCGCTGCTCGACGAGCTGGTGGATCTGCTGGGGCACGACAGCACCGCCGAGGAAGCCGCCGCCGAACGCGAACGCAAGGCGCAGGCCGAATACGCCGCGGGCGTCCTGGAACTCATGGTCAACCGTGAGGATCACATGGACGACGAGGACCACCTGTTCGCCACCGACCTGCTCTACGCCGAGGATCTGGCCGAGCGTTTCGTCGAACGCGATACCCGAGATCTCGTGGATCGTGCTGCGGCGGACCGGGATTGGACCTACCGGCACATTGTGGTCGACGAGGCGCAGGAGCTGTCGGCCATGGACTGGCGGGTGCTCATGCGGCGCTGTCCGGGCAAATCCTTCACGGTCGTGGGCGATCTCGCGCAGCGCAGTTCGGCCGCCGGGGCGACCTCGTGGGGTGCGATGCTCGACACCTATGTGCCCGGTCGCTGGAAGTACCGCTCGCTGACGGTGAACTACCGCACCCCGGCGGAGATCATGTCGATCGCCGCGGCGGTGCTGGCCGAATTCGCACCCACCGTGTGGCCGCCGGAATCGGTGCGCGCGTGCGGCGTCCAGCCGTGGGCGCGGCAGCTGACCGTCAGCGAATTGCCTGCCGCCATCGAGGAATTCGTGCGCGAGGAAGCCGGACGGGAGGGCACGAGCATTGTGATCGGCCCGCACGGCGTCCCCGGCACGGTGCCCGCGTCGGAGACCAAGGGCCTCGAGTACGACGCGGTGCTGGTGGTGGATCCCGAACGCATCCAGGCGGAGAGCCCGCGCGGCGCGGCCGAGCTCTATGTGGCGCTGACCCGCGCCACCCAGCGCCTGGGCATCCTGCACGAGGGCCCGCTGCCGCAGGCCCTGTCCGGGCTCGAGCTCAGAACTGCCCCGCGACGAACCCGCTGAACAGCACCAGGAACCCGCCGACCTCTCCCACGATCAGGCTGACCATGGAGATATGCGTGCCGGCCTTGTCGGTCTGGCCGTGGAATTGGTTGGTGGTGTCGCGCAACCAGCCGTGCACGATGTAGGCCGCGATGGCGGCGACGAAGAAGATCAGAATCACCACGTCGGCAATGAGATTCACCGCCGTCGGCCAGGCGCTGAGTTCGGTGAACACCGCGAGCAGCAGGGTGGCGAAGGAGTACAGCAGGGTGGCCCGATGCGCGATGTCGACGTAGACGTGCGCGGTGGCGTCGGGAGAGGTGCGGATCTGCTGGTACTTCCACACGCCGAGCAGCAGCGCCAGCACGAACAGCAATCCCGCTGCCGCCAGGGTGATTCGGGTGTCGATACCCAGCTCGATCGTCGTCGCGGCCAGGGTGTCGGTGTGGATCATGCTGCTCCTCGGTGCCTCGTTGCTCCCGCCGGAAATGTAACTCGTTCTATTTGCGCTCGAAAGCCGTTGGCGCACAAGCGACAAAGGGCCCACACGGTGCGCTCACGCACACCCGTGCGGGCCCTGCCGCTCGAATCCCTACTTGCGGCCGGTGAATTCGTCCATCGAGTGGTAGACGCCCACCGTATTGAGGTAGAAGTCGCGCACCTTCAGGGGTAGGAGCCCGGAGATGGCGCGGTTGAGCCGCGAGGTCCAGGGCAGCACCACCAGCGGGCCGCCCTTCTTCATCTCGTCCCAGGAGGTGTCGACGACGGCCTCCTGCTCCAGAATCGGCGTGAACCAGAATCCCTTGGCGCCGTCGAACATTCCGGTATTGATGTAGGTCGGGCACACGGTGGTGAACTTGATGTGCTCGTTGCCGGACTGCTCGAGTTCCAGGCGCACCGAATCCGACCAGCCCAGCGCCGCCCACTTCGAGGCCGCGTACACGCTCATGCGCGGGTTGGCCACCAGGCCCGCCGAGGAGGCGATGTTCAGCACCCGCGACTCCCGGCCGCCCGCCACCATGGCGGGCAGGAACTCCAGCGTGATGTACATGGGCGCAAGGGAATTGATGGCCATGGTCTTGTCGATGTCGGCCTTGTTCGTGGTCTCCCAGAAGTAGCCGTTGCCGCGCACGATGCCGGCATTGTTGACCAGCACGTCGATGTCGCCGACCTGATCGCGCACGGCCGCACCGGACTCGGCGATGGCGTCGCGGTCGGATACGTCGACCACGTAGTGGTGAATGCGACTGCCGCCCTCGGCGGCGAGCTCGGCCGCGGTTTCCTTGAGGGCTTCCGCGTTGATGTCCCACAGCACCACGTCGGCGGCGCGTTCGCGGACCGCGCGCTGGGCGAACGACTTGCCCAGGCCCATGGCCGCACCGGTGACCAGGACCTTCTTGCCCGCTACCGTCTTCATACCCTCGTGTACCCCTGTCTCGATCGTGTAGGTCGGAAGATCACTTCTGCCGCAAGGTCTTCATGACGCCCAGGTAGAGGGTCATGGTCTTGGCCCACAACTGCTCGGACATGCCGGGCAGCGGGGCGATCGGCAGCACCCGCTGCACGGCGATGGTCTGGGTGTCGACGTATTTCAGCAGACCTTCCGGTCCGTGGCGGCGACCGGTGCCGGAAATGCCGAGTCCGCCCGACGGCGCGGCCACCGAACCCCACGCGGCGATGAAGCCCTCGTTCACGTTCACCGAACCGGCGTTCACCCGCGCGGCGACCTCGCGGGCGCGATCGGTATCGCGGCTCCACACACTGGCATTGAGGCCGTAGGCGGTGTCATTGGCCTGCGCGACGGCTTCGTCGTCACTGCCGACGCGGTAGACCGAGACCACCGGGCCGAAGGTCTCCTCGCGGTAGACGGTCATGCCCTCGCGCACGCCCTCGAGGATGGTCGGCTCGTAGAAGTACGGGCCGAGGTCCGGGCGGGCCTTGCCGCCCGCGAGCACCTTCGCACCCTTGGCGACCGCATCGTCGACATGCTTGCTCACGGTGTCGATCTGGCGCGGGAAGGTCAGCGACCCGATCTCGTAGTCGAAGTCGAGGGTCTTGCCGAGCGTGAGTTTCTTCGTGTGCTCGACGAATTCGGCGACGAACTGCGCATAGACATTGTCGTGCACATAGATTCGCTCGATGGACTCGCACAGCTGCCCGGCCGAGGCGAAGCAGGCGCGCACCGCGATCTTCGCGGCGGCGGAGACATCGGCGTCGGCGAGCACGAGCAGCGGGTTCTTGCCGCCCAATTCGAGCGAGTAGCCGATGAGCCGCTCCCCCGCCTGCTGGGCGATGGTGCGGCCGGTGGCGCTGGAACCGGTGTAGTCGACGTAGTCGGCGCGGGCGATGACCTCGGTGCCGACCACCGCGCCGCGTCCGAGCACCGCCTGCCACAGGCCCTTGGGCAGGCCCGCGCGCTCGGCGATGTCGATGGCCCACAGCAGGGTCAGCGCGGTCTGATTGTCCGGGCGGCCGATGACGGCATTGCCGGCCAGCAGCGCGGGCAGCGCGTCGGAGGCGCCCAGCGCGAGCGGGTAGTTCCACGGCGAGATGACGGCAACGACACCCTTGGGCCGATTGCGCACCTCGACCTGGGTGAGCACCGGCATGACGCCGCGCGGCTTGCGGTGGGCCAGCAGCCTTTTGCCCTCGGCGGCGTAGTAGCGGGTGTTCACCGCGACATCGGAGACCTCGTCGAAGGCGTGCACCCGCGACTTGCCGGTCTCGAGCTGAATGATGTCGAGGATGGTGTCCTGCTCGGCCAGCACCAGGTCGTGGATGCGCCGCAGCAGCGCGGCGCGTTCGGCCACGGGCACCTCGGCCCACTGCCGCTGGGCCGCGCGCGCGGTGGCGAAGGCGGTCTCCACGTCGGCGACCGAGGACTGCGGCAGATCGGCGATCTTGCGTCCGGTGGCGGGCGCGAACACCTCGACTCCGGGCGCGCCGCCCGCGACGGCATGGCTGAGCAGCCGCTGCACGAGGTCGTGGGGCAGCGCTGGATCGAAGGGCAGCGCGTCGGCGGCAGCGAGCTGCGGGGCAGTCGTCATTGATGCGCCCTCTCAGAGAACTAGGACCGGCAGTGAGGCATTTACTGAACACCGGTGTTACATGAACACTGGTGTTAGATTAATGGACGGCACGCACCTCGTGTCAAGCGCGATCGGAAGGACTGGGAGATGACACAAGCAGCGGCGGCCGCCGTTGGCACTCCTCGGCGTGGCCGTCCCCCGCAGACCGAGGAACAGGCCGACCAGGTCCGCGCCCGCATCGTGCTGGCCACCGCCGTCGTCTTCGCCGAACAGGGCTCGCGCGGCCTGAGCGTGGCCCGCATCATCGAACGGGCCGGGCTGGCCCGCCCCACCTTCTACCGCTACTTCGCCAATGCCACCGAACCCCTGCACGCGATCATGGCCACCTCCAACGAGGACCTGGTGAGCGGTATCGGCCGGGCGCTGGAGGACACCATCGAACCGGTCCAGCTGGGCATCAACATGATCGAGGCGTACCTCTACTGGGCACGCGGCCACGGCCCGATGCTGGCCCCCCTCTTCGCCGAACTACACGACCAGGCCTCCCCTGTGTTCGGCTACCGTGACGCCGCCCTGTCCCAGATCCGCGACCTGGTGCACCGCAAATTCGCCGAGATCGGCCGTCCGGCCCCCACCGACCTGGCCCTCGAAACCGCCATGCAGATCTGCGAATTCGTCGTCTACCGCATCTCCGCGGGCGCCCCAGACGCCGAACCCGATCCGACGACCATCGCCGAGGCTCGCACCACCATGATCCGCGGCGTGCTGGCCATGCTGGGCCGCCGTGAAGACGTCGAATACGCCCTGGCCCTCCCGGGCTTCTTCGACGCGGGCACACCGTGATTCGCGTACCGCGGGATCAGCGGCCCGCCGCCTGAATCGCCGCCGCCACCGACTCGACGGGCAACTCGACCACCACCACGTCCCCTTCGCGCCGCCCGCGCTCCGAGACCGCCAACCCGATCAGCGCCAATTCCGCGGCCCGGTCCCGCAATGCGTACTGCTCAGGACTTTCCGCACCGAGTTCACCGGTCTCGTCCCGATTCCAGGCAGCCACGGCCGCCTCGGCCAGCGCCACCGGCAGCCGCACGCAGACCAGGCGGACCTCCGGCGCGATCGAGTCGCCTATGGCCGCAAGCACTGTCGAATCCTCGCGATACCGGGCGTACTGCCCCTGTTCGGTCACCCGCGCGAGCCTACGCGCGCCCGGACCGGATTCACGGGGTTACCGGGCGGTGGCGGGTGACGATGCGGTGAATGAGGCGGGCTGCCGTGCGCGCGGTGCGGTTGTCGATATCGAAGGCCGGATTCAGTTCCGCCACATCGACGGCGATCAGTTTGCCGCTGGCGGTCACGCGATCACAGACGCGCTGAACGATCTCGAGCGGAACACCATAGGCCGCGGGCGCGCTCACACCGGGAGCCACCGCCGCGGGCAGCACATCCAGGTCGATGGTCAGGTAGACGAGATCGACGGCATCGAGCAGCGCGTCCACGAAGACATCGACCTGCTCGGAATCGGTGACACCGCAACGGTCGTCGACGAGGTAGCGCACCCCGAGCCGACGTGCGGTTTCGAACAGCGCCCGGGTATTGCTGGGCTGGCTGATCCCGAGAACGTCGTAGCGGCAGGAGGTTTCGGCGGCCGTTTCGGCCTCGAGGATCTGCCGGAACGGGGTGCCGGAGCTGGGGACCGCATCGGCTCGCAGGTCGAAATGCGCGTCCAGATTGAGGATTCCGAGGCGGGGAAGGCCGGTGCGGATACCTGCCGCGGACACGCCCTGATAGGTACCGAACGCGACCTCGTGTCCACCGCCGAGCACCACCGGAAGTCGGCCGGCGTCGATGGCTGCCGTGACGGCGCGGCCGAGCCGGGCCTGTCCCCCTTCCAGGTTCGCGTCGGCGACCGCGATTGTTCCGGCGTCCTCGACGATGATCGGATCGGCCAGCGCCAGGGACGACAGCGCGCCGCGCAACGCGTCCGGCCCCGCCACGGCCCCGGCCCGCCCCTTGTTCCGGCCAACGCCCTCATCACTGGCGAAACCGATGAGCACGCACCGGCTGTCCGTCGTGGCCGGGTCGTAGGGCCGCACCGCCTGATGCCACCGCAGATGCTCCGGCGTCGCCCCATCCGACCGCCCGGTCCACGGTGCGGGCGCGGTGTCCACTTCGATACTCATGCGAATCTCCTACTGATCGATCCTGCGCGGACGGGCCGCCACTACCGAGCCGCCGCCGTCCCCGGCGCACCCGGTCATCCCACCGCACCCCGTCAACCCGGCGCACCCGTCATCCCGGCGCGCTTTCAGCCGGGATCCACACCCGCATAACAGCGCCGAATGTGGTGGATTCCGGCTGAAAGCATGCCGGAATGACGGGGTGGGGGCGGACCGACGCGCCGGGGTCAGCCGGGGTCGGCCGGGTTGCCGGCTCCCCAGGTCAGCCCTTCGGCGCCGGTTGTTGCCATAGGTGAGCGCCACGGGTGCGCACGCCTGGCCCTTAACTGCCGACGCTCAGCACGCCGTCCTTCCAGACCTCGCGGATCAAGGGCACGCCGGGGCGGTACGCCAGGTGGAGGTAGGAAGGGGCGTCGAGGGCGATGGCGTCGGCGCGGGCTCCGAGGCCGAGGTGGCCGATGTCGGTGCGGCGCAGGGCTTTCGCGCCACCCGCGGTGACCGCCCAGACCGCTTCTTCGGGGGTCATGCGCATTTCGCGGACTGCGAGGGCGATACAGAAGGGGAGGCTGGTGGTGTAGCTGGTGCCGGGGTTGCAGTCCGCGCCGAGGGCTACGGTGACACCGGCGTCGATGAGGGCGCGGGCGTCCGGGTAGGGGTGGCGGGTGGAGAATTCCGCGCCGGGCAGCAGGGTGGCGACCGTGGAACTACCTGCGAGAGCGTCGATATCGGCGGGTGTCGTGTAGGTGACGTGGTCGACCGAGGCGGCTTCCAGGTCGACCGCGAGGCGCACACCCGGGCCGGGGCCGAGCTGGTTGCCGTGCACCCTGGGCACGAGCCCCTGTGCCACACCGGCTTTCAGCACCGCGCGGGATTGATCCGCGTCGAAGGCGCCGCGTTCACAGAAGACGTCGATCCACTTCGCGTGCGCGGCACAGGGTTCGATCATGTCGGCGATGACCATGGCGACGTAATCGTCGGCGCGGCCGGCGTACTCGGGTGGGGGAACGTGGGCGGCGAGGAGGGTTACCTCGTCGGTCATGCGTTCGGCGACGCGGACGCTGCGGAGTTCGTCGTGGGCGGTTTGGCCGTAGCCGGACTTGCATTCGACCGTGGTGCTGCCGGAGCGGCGGGCCTCGGCCAGCAGCCGGCGCATATTCGCTTCCAGCTGCTCGTCGGAGGCGGCCCGGGTGGCGGCGATGGTGGTGCGGATTCCGCCTGCGGTGTAGGGCTTTCCGGTCATGCGGGCCGCGAACTCCTCGGCCCGGTCGCCGGCGAACACCAGGTGCGAGTGGCTTTCCACGAACCCCGGGAGCAGGGCCCGACCGTGCAGCGAGCGGCCGGAATCCGCGGCGGGAGCGTCGCGGCTGTCGCCGACCCAGGCGACCCGACCGTCCTCGAAAACCATTGCGGCGTCCCGGCGTACACCGAGTGGGCCGTCGCCCAGGGCCGGGTCGTTGGTGACCAGCGTTCCGATATCGGTGACTGCGTACGTCGCCACGCGAATTCCTCTCAGGCTCGGGCGATCTCGGTGTCCGCCGGGTAGATCATGTGCGGCGGCGGGTTGTTCAGGCGTTTGGCGAGCGGGTAGTACAGGGCCGCGGTGAGGACGATGCCCACGATCCAGGAGATGTCCGCGCCGCCCAGTTTCTCGGTGATCGGTCCGGTGTAGAACTTGGTGGCCAGGAACGGGATCTGGGCGAGTACGCCGATGGCGTAGCAGCCCAGGGCGGGCGCGTTCCAGGCCCCGTAGCGGCCGGAGATGTCGTAGAGCGCGGGAATGTCGAAGCGCTCCTTGGAGATCAGGTAGTAGTCGATCAGGTTGATCGCACTCCAGGGCGTGAACACCATGAGCAGGCAGAGCACGAAGTTCTTGAAGTTGTTCAGGAAGTCGGCGCTGGCCGCCACCGCCACCAGGGTCGCCGCGGTGGTGAAGCCGAGAATGTAGGCGGTGCGGGCGAGGGTCGAAATACGTTGTACGCCACCGAAGGCCGTCACCGTGGTGAGCACGGACATGAAGCCGCCGTAGGCATTGAGCACGTTCACCGTGAGCTTGCCGATCACTATCACCAGGTAGATGAGAACGGCCACGGCGGCCGGTCCGGCCAGATCACCGATGAAGCCGACCTGATCCTTCATGAACGCCTTGCCCGCCACGGCGGCGATCAGCGCGCCGAAGGTCATCGACCACTGCGAGCCGATCACGGTGCCGCAGAACGTGGACCAGAAGGTGGCGCGGTCACTGGTGGAGCGCGGCAGGTACCGCGAGTAGTCGGCGACATACGGTCCGAAGGTCAGCTGCCAGCCGGCGCTCAATCCGATGGCCAGCAGGATGGTGGCCATCTCGAAGCCCTGGACGCCGAGATGCGCGGGCACGTCGTATTCGGAGAACAACCGGATGGCCAGATACGTGAATCCGACGATCCCCACCACCGTGGCCACCCGGCCCACGACGTGGATCAGTTTGTAGCCGGTGACCGCGATGAACGCGGTCAGCAGCCCGAAGATGACCATGCCGAGTTGCGGGCTGTCGATGTGCAGGATCTTGGCGATGGCCTGCCCCGCCAGCACGGTGCCGGTGGCCGCGAACCCCAGGTACATGAGAATCGCCAGCAGCAGCGGTACCACCGCGCCCCGCACCCCGAATTGCGCGCGGGAGGAAATCATCTGCGGCAGACCGAGTTTCGGTCCCTGCGCGGAGTGCAGCGCCATGACCGCGCCGCCGGCCACATTGCCGATCAGCAGGCCGATGATGGCCCACAGCGCGTCCGCGCCGAAGATGACCGCCAGCGCACCATCGACTATCGCGGTGATCTGCATGTTCGCGCCGAACCAGAGGGTGAACTGACTGCGCGGGCTGCCGTGGCGTTCGGCGTCGGGGACGACGTCGATGGTGTGCCGTTCGGGGGTGAGAACGACGTCGGCGGGACCGTCGTGCGTCATGGTCTCGGCCTTCTTTCTTGCTGTGTCCCTGGGGATCTCGGACGTTCTGTTACTGCTGTTCGTTCATGGGGATGCGCACGCCGCGTTCGCGGGCGGTGTCGATGGCGTGCTCGTATCCGGCGTCGGCGTGCCGGATGACGCCCATGCCCGGATCGTTGGTGAGCACGGCTTCGATCTTGCGAGCGGCGAGTTCGGTGCCGTCGGCGATGCACACCTGTCCGGCGTGGATGGACCGCCCCATGCCCACGCCGCCGCCGTGGTGGATGGACACCCACGACGCGCCGGAGGCGGTATTGACGAGGGCATTGAGCAGCGGCCAGTCGGCGATCGCGTCGGAACCGTCGCGCATGGACTCGGTCTCGCGGTAGGGCGATGCGACCGAACCGGAGTCGAGGTGATCGCGCCCGATGGCGATGGGGGCCTTCAGTTCTCCGCTCGCCACCATCTCGTTGAACCTGAGCCCGGCGCGATGCCGGTCGCCGTAGCCGAGCCAGCAGATGCGCGCGGGCAGTCCCTCGAAGGCGACCTTCTCCCCCGCCATCGTGATCCAGCGCCGCAAATGCTCATTGTCCGGGAACAATTCGAGAATGGCGCGGTCGGTGGCGGCGATATCGGCCGGATCGCCGGACAGCGCGGCCCAGCGGAACGGGCCGAGTCCTTCTTCGAACAGCGGCCGGATGTAGGCGGGCACGAAGCCCGGGAAGTCGAAGGCGCGCTCGAACCCGCCCTTGCGGGCTTCGTCGCGAATGGAGTTGCCGTAGTCGAAGACCTCCGCCCCGCGATCCTGGAATCCGACCATGGCCGCCACATGCGCCGCCATGGACTGCTGCGCCTGCTCGGTGAACCAGATCGGATCCTTCTCCGACATGGTCTTCATATCCGAGAAGTCCACGCCCAGCGGCAGATACGCGAGCGGATCGTGGGCGGAGGTCTGGTCGGTGACGATATCGATGGGCGCGTCGCGTTCGAGCAGCAGCGGAAAGACCTCCGCCGCATTGCCTTCGACGCCGATGGACAGCGGCCGCCGCTCGTCCCGCGCCGCGATCGCCAATTCCAGTGCGTGGTCGAGGTTCTCGGCCTTCACATCCAGGTACTTGTGCGCGATGCGCCGATCGATGCGGGTGACATCGCAGTCCACACAGAGGGCCACGCCCTCGTTCATGGTGACTGCCAGGGGCTGCGCGCCGCCCATGCCGCCGAGACCGGCGGTGAGCGTGATGGTTCCGGCCAGCGTGCCGCCGAACCGCTTGCGCGCGACCGCCCCGAAGGTTTCGTAGGTCCCCTGCAGAATCCCCTGGGTGCCGATGTAGATCCAGGACCCCGCGGTCATCTGCCCGTACATGGTGAGCCCGAGTTCCTCGAGCCGCCGGAACTCCTCCCAATTGGCCCAGTCGCCAACGAGATTCGAGTTCGCGATGAGCACCCGCGGCGCCCACTCGCTGGTGCGGAACACTCCGACCGGCTTGCCCGACTGCACCAGCATGGTCTCGTCGTCGCGCAGCGTCTTCAGTGTGGCGACCATGGCGTCGAAGGCCGCCCAGCTGCGCGCCGCGCGCCCGGTACCGCCGTAGACGACCAGTGCGTCCGGGTGTTCGGCCACGTCCGGGTCGAGGTTGTTCATGAGCATGCGCAGCGCGCCCTCCTGCTGCCAGCCCTGGGTGGTGAGCTCGGCGCCGCGGGGTGCGCGCACGGTCCGGGGTTCGTGCCCGGGAGTGGAGATATCCATCGCCTTGTCCTCGAAGTCGTCCCTGATGTCCGGCACCGGGCCCGGTGATGTGCGTGGCATCCGGGCGGTCACTGTGTGCTGGCTCTCATTCCGCCTCAGTTGTATAGTCCTGTCTATACAACTGTCAAGGCCGCGGCATTCGGGCCGGTAGGCTGCATGTCCGGTAGCGGCGTGGGCGAGGAGCGGGGTTCAACGGAGATGGCGACGGTCGACGAGGCGGAACTCGCCGCACTGTTCGGCGGGGCGGATTCGCGGCCGGCCTACGAGCGGGTCAAGAATCTGGTGACCACGCAGATCCGCACGGGCCGCTGGGCCGAGGGCGATCAGCTGCCCTCGGAACATCAGTTCGTGGCGGCACTGGGGCTTTCCCGTATGACCATCAACCGCGCGCTGCGCGAGCTGGCCGCCGAGGGCGCGATCGTGCGCATGATGGGCGTGGGCACCTTCGTGGCCGGCACGAAGAAGTCCTCACCGCTGTTCGAGGTGCGCAATATCGCCGACGAGATCCAGCAGCGCGGGCACCGGCATCGCACCGAGGTGGTGCTGGTGCGACAGGAGGCCATTGCCGCCGATCAGGCGTTCCTGCGGGAGTCGTTCGGCGGCAAGGCTTTCCACTCGGTGCTGGTGCACTTCGAGGACGATGTGCCGATCCAGGTCGAGGACCGGTATGTGAATCCCGGTGCCGCGCCGGACTATCTGGCGCAGGACTTCACCACCACGACCCCCAACGACTATCTGAGCCGGGTGGCGCCGCTGGTGCGCGGCGAGCACGTGGTGGAGGCGGTGCTGGGCAGCGCCGAGGAATGCCGGCTACTGCGCATCGATCGCGCCGAACCGTGCCTGCTCATTCGCCGTCGCACCTGGTCCGAGGACGGTTTGGTGAGCGCGGCCCGGCTGGTGCATCCGGGCTCGCGCAATCGCCTCGAGGGTATGTTCAGCCGTTGACGGCGCGTTCGAAGCGCATGGCCGGGTCGGTCACCTTGCCGTAGCGCAGTTTCGGCAGATCGCGCAGGTAGTTCATGTGCAGTTTCCAGGGGGCGCGGTCGCCCTGCTTGGGCAGGATGTCCAAGGCGCGCAACACGTATCCGGGCTCGAAGTTGAGGAACGGTGCGGTGCCGACGGATTCGTCGCGCACCGGCGTGGCCTTCACATAACCGTGCGAATCCATGTGGCGCAGCAGCCGGACCACGTACTCGCACACCAGATCCGCCTTCAGCGTCCAGGAGGCATTGGTGTAGCCGATGATGAACGCGAAGTTGGGGACGTCGGACAGCATCATCGCCTTGTAGGCCATGGCCTTCGGCATGTCGATCTTGCTGCCGTCGACGACGATCTCCACGTTGCCGAACACCGCGAGGTTCAAACCCGTCGCGGTGATGATGATGTCGGCGTCGAGATCCCGCCCGGATGCCAGGTGCAGCCCGGATTCGGTGAAGGTGTCGATCCGGTCGGTGACGATCTCCAGCGTGCCGTGCCGGATGGCGCGGAACAGATCATTGTTGGGCACCAGGCACAGTCGTTGATCCCACGGGTTGTAGGTCGGATTGAAATGCGTGTCGATGTCGTAGCCCGGCGGCAGCCACCGCTGCTGCAAGCCGCGAATCCAGGCGCGCATGCGCTTCGGATAGCGTTGCGAGATCTGATACATGGCGGTGCTGAGCGCGACATTCTTGGCGCGCGCGAGGGTGTAGGCGGCACGCGCGGGCAGTATCTTGCGCAAACGGTCGGCGACGGCGTCCCGGGCGGGCATGGAGATGATGTAGGACGGTGAGCGTTGCAGCATGGTCACCTGCGCACCCTGTTCGGCCAGCGCCGGTCCGAGTGTCACCGCGGTGGCCCCGGAACCGACGATCACCACCTGCTTACCGGCCACCTCGAGCTGTTCGGGCCAGTGCTGCGGGTGCACGATGGGACCGGAAAAGCGTTCCGTCCCTGGAAAATCCGGCGTGTACCCGGCGTCGTAGCGGTAGTACCCCGAGCAGCTGAACAGGAAGCTCGCGGTGATGGTCACCGGTTCCCCGTCGTGGTCCGCGGTCACCGTCCACCGATTGTCCGCCGATGACCATTCCGCCCGCACCACCTTGTGCCGGTAGCGAATGTGCTTGTCGATCCCGTTGTCGGCGGCCGTCTCCCGCACGTAGGCGAGAATCGAGTCCCCGTCGGCGATGGCCTTGTCCCCCAGCCACGGCCGGAACCGGTATCCGAGGGTGAACATATCGGAGTCGGATCGAATCCCCGGATACCGGAACAGATCCCACGTCCCGCCGATGGCGTCGCGCATCTCCAGAATCGTGTAGGTCCGCCACGGGAACGCCTGCTGCAGGTGGTAGGCCGCCCCCACCCCCGACAGTCCGGCCCCCACAATGAGCACATCGACGTGCTCGGGCGTGCTGCTCATCGAAATCCCCTTCGACTCGCCGGTAGTGCTCCCAGCGTATCCACCGCGCAGTCACCGCAGGGGCGGGAAACCCTACCGATGCGAGAAGAATTCGCCGACGATACCGGCCACCCGCTCGGGTGCGCCCTTGTCGATGCCGAAGTGATCGAGGCCGGGCACGGTGCGCAGCTCACACACCGGTATCACCTCGGCCAGCCGCCGATGATCGGGTGCGGTGCGCTGCTGCACGTCCTTGTCCCCGGCCATGAGCAGCACCGCGGCGGTGACCTCGCGGTAGTTCGGATAGGTGTCGGTCAATCGCACGATCTCCCGATGCTCGCGCAGGTTCTCGGCCAGCTGCCCGACCACCATCTCCTTCTCGGGCGCCTTCATGAACAGCGGCATCATGCGCCGGAACATCCAGCGCGGCACCTTGCGCATGTTCTCCGGTCCCATATCGCGCACGAATTCCACGAACGCGTCGAAGGGTTTGCCCTGCTCCAGGTATTTCTCGTAGGCGGGCATCCACCCCGAGGGCACCGACCCGGCGATGGAAACACCGGGCTCGTAGAGTGCCAGCCGCGTGATACCCGGATTGCCGCGGGCGGATTCGAGCGCGATCAGCCCGCCGTAGCTGTGCCCGACGATCATGGCCGCCCCGGTCTTGTCCTGCAGCGCCCGCAGGTCTTCGCAATCCTTGGCGATGCTGTAGCCCGTCCCCTGCGGCCCGCTCTGCCCCCGACCGCGCCGTTCCATGAGGTGCACGGTGAACCCCTGCCCGAGCGCTTGCGCGAACCGCGCGAACCCACTGGCCACCGAGAGCACCCCCGGCACCACGATCACCCCCGGCCCACTGCCGGCCGTCGCATAGGCGATCCGGGTTCCGTCCGCGGAAATGACTGTGTCGCCGAGGAATTCGGCATCGGATTCCGACCCCATGACAATCCAGGCTACGGACTCCGCGCTTCCGGCGCGCCGGAAGCCGTTCAGATTTTATCTGAAACATGTACGGTTCACAGCATGAAATCTCTTGTTCTGAAAGCTTGTGCCGCTGCTGTCATCACCGTCGGTCTGGGCGCCGCCCCCGCCCTGGCCGTACCGCTGGAACTACAGCCCGGCGCCGATCCCGTCGCGGGTCTGGTACCCGAAACCGGGTCCTCGGGGGCGCTCAACGGGATTGTCTGCACGCTGCAGACGATTTCGGCCAGTGCGCCCTGCCGCAATACCTAACCGATCAGGTGCGCAGCCCGCTGGCTCGAAGGACCCGGCGGGCTATGCCGGAGCGAATGGCCTCCTCCGTGCCGAGGATGCGGACGTGTGCACGGGCTCGGGTGATGGCGGTGTAGAGGAGTTCCCGGGTGAGCAGGGTGGATTCGGGGCCGGGCAGCACCACCGAGACGGTGTCGTACTGGCTGCCCTGACTGCGGTGGATGGTCATGGCGTAGACCGTGGTGACGCCGGGGAATTGGGTGGGGTGGACGAGATAGGGGTCGGTGCCGCGCTGCAGGGCGGCGCGCAGGGTGCCGTCGGGGGATTTGACGATGACGCCGGTGTCGCCGTTGTAGATGCGGGCCTCGTGGTCGTTGGCGGTGACCAGCAGCGGCTGGCCCGGGTACCAGTGGCCGGGGCCCGGATCGGAGCTGATGCCGGCGGAGTGGACCCAGCCGGCGGCCAGGCGGTCCCAGCGTTCCACGCCATAGGGCCCTTGCCGATGGGCGCAGAGCAGGCGGTGCGATTCGAGAGCGGTCAGGGCCTCGGTGGCCGCGCCCGCGAGGGCGGCATCGGTGGCGGCGCGGGCGGCGCGCAAGACGTTCGCGCGGACGTCGTCCACATCGTCCGGATCATGCAGGGAGAGTTCGGTTCCGCCCGCGCGCAGCAGCTCGACGGCGGTGTCGGCGTCGCCGTTGCGAACCGCCACCGCCAGGTCGGCGATGCGGCCACCGAAGCGGCGGCCGCGGGTCAGGCGGACGATGCCGCCGGTGAGGCGATCCCGCTCACGCGCCGAGAGGCCACCCGGATGGATTGCGGCGGACTGCAATTCGCCGCCGAGAATAGTGTCGAGGACCGGATTCGCCCTGCCCGGAACGGGTCCCGCGACCAGGTCGGCGAGGACCGCGCCCGCGTCCACGGAGGCCAGCTGGTCGGGGTCGCCGACCAGGACCAGGCGGGCGTCGGGGCGGACGGCGGGCAGCAGACGGCTCATCATGGTCAGCGACACCATGGAGGTCTCGTCGACCACGATCACGTCATAGGGCAGGCGATTGAACTCATTGTGGCGGAAGCGGCCCGCACCGCCGCGCTGCCAGCCGAGCAGCCGGTGCAGGGTGGCGGCGGTGAGTTCGGGCAGACCGATATCGCCCGCCTGTTCGCGCACCGATTCCTGAAGGCGCGCAGCGGCTTTGCCAGTGGGGGCGGCCAGGGCGATACGCAGTGCGGGCGCACCCGGGATCGCTTCCTGATGGGCCACCAGCAGCGCCAGCACCCGGGCGATGGTGTGGGTCTTGCCGGTGCCCGGGCCGCCGGCGATCACGGTGGTCCACTGGGTGGCGGCCAGGGCGGCGGCGAGGCGCTGCCGGTCGAGGGGCTCCTCGGCGGTCGCGGGTCCGGCGCCGTCCGGCGCGCACTGGTCGGGGAACAGCCGATCCAGTTCGCGCCGAATGAGTTTCGCGTCCACCATGGGATGGGTGGCGGCGCGTGCGGTCAGCACCTCGCGGATCGTCTGCTCCTGCCGGTAATACCGGTCCAGGTACAGCAGCGGCCCCGAATCCGACCCAGCGGGCGGATCGATGAGCCGCAGCGGCCGCAACGGTCCGCTCGGACTGCCGCACACCAGCGGGCTCACCCGCAGCGCCGCGATCACCATGTCCACATCCGGCCACGGCAGCGTCGCCGGATCGATGGCGCTCTCACCGTCTTCGGCGTCCACACCGATCTCGTGCATGCGCCGCAACTCCAGGCACACCGATCCGGACCGCACCGCGCGCACGGCCAGCGCGGTGGCGAACAGCGCCGCCACCGACTGCTCGCCGCCGAGCCGCCCGAGCCGCAGCGCCACATGCAGATCCGCCGCCGACAGCACGCCCGCCGCATTGAAGGTCTGCAAGACGCCGGTCCCGCGCTGCGCCAACTGAATCGACGTCACTGTGCCTCCTCGCCGCCGACGCCCGAGCTGTGTCCGGGCAGATGATCGGCACCGCGAGGGCAAGTCGCTCCGCTCACACCGAGCCGCGGCGTTGCCGCCCAAGCACGCGCCGTCATCGGATCACCTCCGTATCTCCGGCGAGCAGGGCCGAGAGATCCTCCACCAGCGCGGCGGGCGGGTGCCAGTCGAATACGCCGCAGCCGTCGGGGGTTTCGGGGCCGACCATGCCGCGGACGAACAGGTACTTGATGCCGCCGAGGTGGACGGCCGGGTCGTAGCCGGGCAGACGCCAGCGCAGGTAACGGTGCAGGGCAACGGAATACAGGATGGCCTGCAGCGGATAGTGGGAGCGCATCATCTCGGCGGCCATGTGGTCGCGCGTGTAGTGGGCGACGGTCAGGTCGCCGGTGCCGAGACGGTTGGTCTTGTAGTCGACGACGACGAAACGCGGTCCCGCCGTGCGGAGTACGGCGTCGATACTGCCGGTGAGGAAGCCGCGCAGCGGGGTGTCGTCGAGGTGCGCGAGCTGATCGGCGTAGGGGGCGAGGATGTCGTCGGCGGGCAGGTGGCGGCGCAGCAGGACGGCGATCTGCGGGACCGTCACGCGGGTGGCGGTGGGGGTGTCACCGCCCGCGAGGGGGAGTTCGAAGTCGAGTTCGCTGAGCCGGTCGCGGGTGGGAATGTCCGCCAGGCAACCGATTCCGATCGGAGTGTGCATGACGGCCAGCAGGGAGCCCGCGAGGATGTCGGGGTCGGCGTCGAACATCTGCTCGGCCACGGCGTGCTCGCAGCGGGCGCGGATTTCGCTCGCCAGGTCGGCGGCATCGGTGTCGACGTATTCGAGGACCTCGTGCACCAGGGTGCCGAATTCCGCGCCGTAGGGCAGCTCGTTCATCAGCGACGGTGCGGCCCCCGCGAAAGCGTCCGCCTCGGCGACGATTTCGGCGGGTGCGGCCGGTTCGTCGGCGATCCCGCGGCCGTCGGGCTGATCACCGGAGGGTGGGGCGTCGTGTGCGCCGGCGGTGAGCGCCGAGTAGGAGGTGCGCCGCCAATCCTGGTCCAGGGTGCGGTCGAAGTGGGCGGCGCGCAGGTCGGCGGTGGCGGTGCTGGTGGCGTCGCGGCGCAGGCGGGCGGGGGTGGCGGCGCGCACCGGTTCGATGGCGATCACGCCCGGTTCGGCGGTAGCCGCCCACTCCGTGAAACGCTCCAGCACAACGGGATCCGAGGGCACCGGCGCCTTGTCTGCCACCGCGGGGCTGCCCGGCTCGCGCCCCAGCAGCATGCGATGCAGCGGAGAGGTCTGGGTGTCGAAGGCGGGCGCCCACCAGGCCACCACCTGCGCACCGGCGCGGGTCAGCGCGACATACAGCAGGCGCAGCTCCTCGGCTGCCTCCTCGGCCTCGGCCCGCACCTTGCGGTTGTTGTAGCCGATGGCCTCCGGCCCGCCCACATCCAGCACGCGGCGGCCCTGCTCGTCGTGGAACAGCAGCGTCGGCGGGTTGCGCAGTTTGGCGGCGTCCCAGGCGAAAGGCAGATAGACGACCGGGAATTCGAGACCCTTGCTGGCATGCACGGTGGCCAGCTGCACGGCCGCGGCATCCCGGTCCAGGCGGCGGCTGCGATTGGCGACACTGCCCGCGGCGGGGTCGCGCACGTGGTCGGCCAGCCAGCGGGTGAGCGCGGTCAGGCCGAGGCCCTCGCGCAGCGCGGCCTCGTCGAGCAGCTGCGCGATCTGCCGCAGGTCGGTGAGCCGGCGTTCACCGCCTTCGAGGGCCAGCAGCCGGGGCGCCAATCGGGTTGCGGCGCTCATCTTCTCGAACACGGCCGCGAAACCCGCACGGGCGAACAGCCGTCCGGCATCACGCAGTTCGGCACTGAGCCGTCCCACCAGATCGGCTCCGCCGGAATCGATCTCGTCGGCGGACAGCCCGAGCAGGGTCGTCCCGGCCGCCAGCCGCACCCGGTCGGCGCGGTGCGGCTGTTCCAGGGCGTGCAGCACCCACAGCCATTCTCCGGCGGCCGGGGTGCTGAAAACGCTGGCCCCGCTGGTGAGTACGGCCGCCACCCCGGCCCGCTCCAGTTCCCGGCGCACCAGGTCGAGCTGCTTGTGGTTGCGCACCAGCACCGCGATATCGCCCGGCCCGATCGGCCTTTCGTGCTCGGTCCCGGCGTCGATGCGCGTCCCGGATTCCAGCAGCCGCACGATATCGGCGACCACATCCACCGCGATCCGCTCCCGCTGCCGCCCCACCGTCGGATAGCCGGAGCGATTCAGCGCCCCGGCTCCCGTGCGCGGAAAACACCTGAGCCGCAACGGGACAATCTGCTCGGCCGGACCGGAAAGCCGGGTGAAAGACCGCGTGGGGGCCACCCGGTGCACGGTGATCTCCTTGTGCCCCAGCGCCGCACCACCCTGCAGGTGCTCGAGCGCCGCCAGCAATCCGGCATCACTGCGCCGATTGGTGGTGAGCTCACGACGACTGCCGGCGTGCGCGACCGCGTCCAGATAGCTCAGCACCTCCGCGCCCCGGAAGGCGTAGATCGCCTGCTTGGGGTCGCCCACCAGCACCAGGGTGGCGTGCCCGTGGAAGGCCCGCCGCAGAATGTCCCACTGCAGCGGATCGGTGTCCTGGAACTCGTCCACCAGCGCCACCCGGAACCGATCCCGGATGCGCTGGCACGCCCGCTGCCCGTGCTCCGGATCGGCGAGCACCTCGTGCAGCAGCACCAGCAGATCATCGAAGTCCCGCAGCCCCGAAAGCCGTTTCCGCCGTTGCGTTTCCACCCGCGCGGCCGCCGCGAAGGCCACCCGCTCCGCCGCCGGATCGTCCTCGCCCTCGGCCTCCGGCACCAGCACGGCCTGCCGATCCCCCACCGCCGCCGACGCCAGTCGTTGCGCCTCCGCGGGCGCGAAAGGCGCTGTCGTACGGGCATACCGGCTCAAATACAGATCATCGGCGACCGTGGACACGACATCCTCGATCCCCTCCACGAGCCGGACCCCCGGCTCCTGCTCCCCCGCCAAGCCCAGCTCATCCAGCATCCGCTGACAGAAACTGTGGGTGGTCGCGATCGTTCCAGCGTCGAAATCCGACAGCGCCGCCAGCAGCCGCTCCCGTCGCGCCGCCACCTCCGCCGGATTGGCCTGCGCCAGATGCCGCACCAGCTCATCTGTGTGCGCCCGCGCCCGCTCCGGATCCCCCAGCGCCACAGCCACACTCACGAACCGATCCCGGGTGCGCTCGCGCAACTCCTGCGTGGCTGCCCGGCTGAAGGTCACCAGCAGCAACTGCGAGACGTCCACCCCCGCCTCGGCCACGAACCGCACCGCCAGCCCGACAATGGCATACGTCTTCCCGGTCCCCGCACTGGCTTCCAGCACCGTCGTCCCGGTCGGCAACGGCCCGGTCAACTCGAACCGGTTCTCGGCCGCTCCCGCGGCCACCTCGGCCGCATCGGAAACATGCTGTGCGCCGGGCGCATTCCCGGAACCTGCGGCAATACTCACCGAATCCTCGGGCGTCACCCACAGACCTGCTTCCACATCCACCGGGTCGTGGGCGAGCGACGCCCCGGATACGTCATCCGGGAACAATGTGCCCGAGACCGACTCGCGCGTCATCGCACCGGCCGCCGCCCGATCGGGGACGTCGCCCACGGCCACATCGTCAGTGACCGCGGCGTCCAGCGAGAACAGCTCCGCCTCCGCGGTCGATCCGGCCGTCACGCCTGTGCCACCGGGGTTCTGGCTCGTTTCGGCCGGGCCGGCCGCGGTGCTGTCGCCCGGCGCGGATGGTGCGCCGCCGAAAAGGTCTTCCGCGGCAGCAGGTTCCGGGTCACGGCGGGGGCGGCGCTCACCGCCGGAGGTGTCGCCACGGCGTCGGGAACGGGCGGCGGGACGGGGCTCGAGGTCCGGGTCGGTGAGCGAGAAGAGTTCGTCGGTCATCCGCGCCTTTCGAGAGCCGGGCCGGGCCGGAGGTTACGGGCTGTCATGGCTGTCCCTGATTCTCGTTGGCGAGCAACGGATTCCAGAGGCGGCGCGCCAGGGTGCCGAAGCGGGTGGGTTCCGCGTCGGGGGTGGCGGGGTCGATACGTTCGGTGAGCAGGTGGAAGCGCGGGGCGGGGCCGAGGATGTAGCGCAGGTAGCGGTCGGTGTGTTCGCCGTAGCGGCCGGGACCGTCCTTGCCGCCGTCGAATTCTTGTTCGGCGGCCAGCAGGGCGTCCTCGGGGGACGAGCCCTGGCAGCGGCGCTCGGCGTAGGTGGCCGAGGTGGCGGGGATGATGGGAAGGGGTTCGGCGAGCCCCTCGTCGCGCAGGTGGACCAGATCGCGCAGCAGGGTGCGGGCCAGGGGCGCGTTGGGGGCGGTGAGGGTGGATTGCCAGGCGGGGCGGGACATTTTGCCCCGGCCGATGGTGATGGCCCGCCACGACTGGTGGTCGCCGGTGGCGGCGAGGGCGAGCAGCCGGACCCAGGCGGCCATGCGGTGTTTGGCCGCCAGGCGGGAGTAGGTGGTGCGCAGCACCGCGTCGTCGTGGACGTCGGGGACGGTGCCGGTGAGGCGGCGGCCGTCACCCAGATCGACGGCGATATCGATGGTGCGGGACGGGATTTCGTGCAGCGGTCGCGCCACCCGGACCAGGCGGTCGACGGTGGACTCCACCTCGTCGAGCACGGCCGCGCCGAGCGCGAAGGGCGGCAGGGTGCCGCGCCGCCACTCGGCCGCACGCAGGATCGCGGGATCGACGCCGGTGAGCCGCGCGGACAGCATGCGCTCGCCCATATTCCATTTGGTGAGCCCGTCGAGTTCGATGGGCAGGCGGTCGGCGATCTCCTCCTCTTCCTCGGGCACGCGAATGCCGAGGCGCTGCCACAGGAAGGCGCGCACCGGATGTTCGGCGAAGGCCACCAGGTCGGCCAGTTCGACGTCCGTGCGTTCGGAGCCGGGCAAGGCGCCGGCGAGGAAGGGCGCGCGCGGCGCGGGCGGCTGCGCGGCAGCCAGCGCACCGGCCAGCGCCACCGTGTCGAAGCTGAAGGGCGCGTCCGCCTGGAAGTTGCGACTATCGAAGGGCTGCAGGGGATGCCGGGTGATCACCCGATCCATGGCGTCCGCACCGACGTGGGCCCGCACGGTGTCGAGGACCTCGGCCAGCGGTATGGCAGGGGGGCGATGCGCACCGCTGACCGGATCGGATCCGGTGTGCAGCAAGACAAGTCGCTCCCCGGCCGCCGTGATGGCGTCCAGCAGCAGCTGCCGGTCCTCACTGCGCGGGTCCCGGTCCCCCGGGCAGCGGTGCCGCGCCAGCACATCGTCGCCGTCCACGCCGCCGGTGCGCGGGAACACCTCGTCGTCCAGTCCGAGCAGCACCACCACCCGGTGCGGCACCGACCGCATGGGCACCATGGTGCACACGGTCAGCTCCCCGGTGCGGAAGTTCGCCCGCGACGGCCGCCCCGCCAGCCGGGAATTCAACAGTGCGCCGATATCGGTGAGCCGCAAGGGAATCCGTCCCGCGTGCTCGAGCGCCGCACTCAGCTCCCGCCGTGCCTGCACCCCCATCCACGCCTGCCCGCGCGGGACATCGGTGAGCAGATCCAGCGCCCGTCCCAGCACCATCGCCCATTCCGCCGCGGGCCGCGCCGACCCGGCCGGTTCGTCCACCGTGGACCCGCGCAGATCCCGCAGGCACACCGCCAGCCGATCCACGAACTCCGCGAACCGCCCGGCCAGATCGATGTCATTGCTGTCGACATCGTCGAGCGGCAGCACCAAATCCAGCCAGTCCTCACTGGATTCGCCCGCGGCCACCCCCAGCAGAATCCGGTCCACCGCGGCGTTCACCGTGTTCTGCGCGAAATCCCCGAGCCCGAACGCCTGCCGCTGCCGCTGCCCGATCCCCCAGCGCGCCCCGGTCTCGGTCGCCCATTCCCGCAGCCGCTCGATGTCGTCGTCGTCGAACCCGCATCGCAGCCGAACCGGTTCCGCCGCGGCGAGATCCAGCACCTCGGTGGCGGTGACCCGCCCGTCCGCCAACTCCAGCAGCGTCCCGATCACCCCCAGCAGCGGATTCACCGCCCGCTGCGCCCGATCGGCCAGCCGCACCCGCAGCCCGTGCGCCGGATGTCCCGGCTCGGCCCCATCGAGAGACCACTGGCCGAATGCCGCCCGCACCAGCGGCGCATAACTCTCCACGTCCGGGCACATGACGATCACATCGCGCGGCTCCAAAGTCGGGTCCGCCCCGAAGATTCCGAGCAGCGCGTCCCGCAGCACCTCCACCTGCCGCGCCGGCCCGTGACACGAATGCACGGTGATACTGCCGTCCGCCAGCGCCGGATCCGGCAGCAACGACCATCGGTCCTGCCGGATGGCCGCCTGCAACTCCGTCAGCAGGGTGCGCGAGCCTACCGCGGCAAGCCGCGAATCCCGGCCGGACGTTTCACTCGGCCCGCTGTCGGCAGCTGTCCTGGCCGCAGGCTGCGGGTGGTAGGTGTCGATGTGGTCGTAGGCCGACAGGCGCTGTTGCAGCTCGCGCACGTCCCGTCCCAGCGCGGCGAGCAGTGGATGCCGCACGCGCACACCGGGATTGGGGATGACCTCGGCGTCGGCGAGTTTGGTCCACAGGGCCGGGCTGGGGTGCACCAGCCACAGGTGGACCTGTCGTCCGTGGGACAGCGCCGACAGCACTTCCAACTGGTCGGTCGCCAATCGGGTTACGCCGAACAGTGAGATGCGCTCCGGCAGCGACACCACGCCCGGCTCGTCTCGCAGTCGCGCACAAGCGG
Source organism: Nocardia huaxiensis (assembly GCF_013744875.1). Lineage (NCBI taxonomy): Bacteria > Bacillati > Actinomycetota > Actinomycetes > Mycobacteriales > Nocardiaceae > Nocardia > Nocardia huaxiensis. The sequence continues at coordinate 4,484,343 of NZ_CP059399.1, read as the reverse complement.
ATTCGAGCCGCTCGGCCGGACTCGGCACGCCCACGGCAGCACGCAGCCGCCGCCACAGCTGCGGCTGCCACAGCAGATCCTCGGGCAGCGGGTTCCCGGCCCCATCACTGTCGATACCGGCCGCCCAGTCCGTGATGAGCGCGGGCCGCTGCGTCCCATACGAGGCGAACAGTTCCGCGATCCGCGCCGCCGTCGCATACCGCCGCCCCACCCGGTACCCGGCCGGATTCCCATGTCCCAGATGGCGCGCCACCACCGCCGCCCACGGCTCGGACAGCACCTCGTCGACCACCGGCAGCAGTGTCCACACCAGCCGCTCCGGCGCCCACGGATCCTCCTCGGGCACCATGCCGGTCGCCTCCGACAGCACCGCCGCGACCAGCCCGGCCGGATCCGCGAAGTCGATATTGGCCGAAATCCCGTCGGCCACCGCACCGCTGCCGAGCACGGTGCCGAGCCGCTGCTCGAGCCAGCGCTCGATCCCCTTGGCCGGGACCGCGACCACTTCCGGGGTGAACGGATCGCCGAGCGGTTCGGCGAGCAGCTCGGCCAGCGCGTCGGCGAGCGTGTCCGCACGCTCGGCACGATGAATGTGCACCAGGTGTGTCTATACAGTCGGCGAACGACATGCAAACACCGGCCCGTCCGGCTCGCCGTGTGGCACCCGCCACATGCCTTCGATTTGCTAGGGCGCGTCACTCCGAAATTCGAGTGTGGTATGCGACAGTGCTTTTCGGGGAGTCGCGCGTGGTGAGGAAAGGCTGGTTCGGGTCGATGTCTGCATCGGTGATTCCACTGGTTCCCAGAGCCGGGTTCACGGTTCGACGGGTAGGCGACCGCTGGGAGCTGATCAACTCACGGTTCTACGGCCGCACCGTCGTGCTGCAGTCCTGGGCACGCGATCACCACACCGAGGCGTTCGAGCATTGCTATCGCCTCAATGGACGCAGCATCGAGGAACTACGCGCGGCATTCCGCTGAAGTCCGCAGCCGTCCCGCCGGACGCGCCGACCGCGTCTCGAAAACCTTTGTGCCAGCGACATTTCGCTAGCACACGCAGCGGCGGAGCTCAAGACGTGCAAACCGGGCATTGTGGTGTCTATTGTTTTGCACCGTGCGTTCTCCGATGGCCCGGCGCAACCGCGTGGCCGCCTCCGCTTCCGTTCTCGCCGCCGCCGCGCTGATTCCGGCCGCGCCCCTCATAGTGCCCACCGCGGGCGCGTGGCCGGTCGCCACGCAGACCTGCGCCGGTGGCTTCGACTGCGATATGTCCAATCGCATCACCGCCGTGGACAACTATTTGCGCACCCGTCCCGGCGTGACGGGATACGTGGTGCGCGACCGGGTTACGGGCGGCGTTTATCGGAATGCCAATGCCGACACCATGTTCTGGACCGCCTCCACCATCAAACTGGCGATCGCGGAGGATCTGCTGAACCGCGCCCGCGTCGGCGCCATCACCCTCGACGGCGGCGATCGCGCCCTGCTCGAATCCATGCTGGCAACCTCGAACGACAATGCCGCCGACATCCTCTGGAACAAGTACGCCGGCATCGACCGCATGTCCTTCCAGAACGCCTTCCGCTCCAACGGCATGACCGGGCTGGTCCCCTTCCCGCCCACCACCGCCGTCGAGCAGTTCAAGCTCTTCCCCGACTGGGGTTTTCAGCAGTGCACCCCCGCGGACCTGGACCGCCTGATGGACGACGTCCTCACCCGCATGCACCCCGACGACCGCGCCTACCTCATCGACCGCATGCGCCAGGTCGACGCCAACCAGCACTGGGGCGTGTGGGGCGCGGGCGCGGCCATGCGCCCCGGTCTCAAGAACGGCTGGTCCGCCGAACAGGGCGGCTGGGTGGTCAACTCGGTCGGTTTCGCCGGGCCCGGTGAGCGCTACACCCTCGCGATCATGACCGATCAGGGTGATCAGGGCGGATACACCGACGGCGCGGAGACCACCACCAAGGTGGCCCAGCTCCTGTTCGCCGGCCGCTGAGGCAGGCGACGACGGATCAATCGGAAGCGCGCCATTGCCCCCTGCGCGACCGCCCATATTGTATTTTCGAGTGGGATGTCGCGATGGTCCGTTTTCCGATTGGTCCTGATTGGTCGTTGCACCTCACGCCGCGATACGGTTGTGCGTGAAGTGTCGTAATTTCACCGTAGGGCAGGAGCAGGGACTTAGATGAACGCCGACGCACAGGTTGACCAGCGCCATCGGGTGGTGGTTATCGGATCCGGGTTCGGTGGGCTCTTCGCTTGCAAGCACCTGCGGAAGGCCGACGTCGACATCACGCTGATCTCCAAGACCTCCACGCACCTGTTCCAGCCGCTGCTGTACCAGGTCGCGACCGGCATTCTGTCCGTCGGCGAGATCGCGCCCGCCACCCGCATCGTGCTGCGCAAGCAGAAGAACGTCGGCGTCATCATGGGCGACGTGCACGATGTGGACCTGGTGAACAACACCGTGACCTCGCGGCTGCTGAACCAGGACACCGTCACCGCGTTCGACAGCCTCATCGTGGCGACCGGCGCGCAGCAGTCCTACTTCGGCAACGATCACTTCGCCACCTACGCGCCCGGCATGAAGACCATCGACGACGCGCTCGAACTGCGCGCACGCATCCTCGGGTCGTTCGAGGAGGCCGAACTGGCCACCGATCAGGAGACGCGCGACCGGTTCATGACCTTCGTCGTGGTCGGCGCGGGCCCGACCGGCGTCGAATTGGCCGGGCAGATCGCCGAACTCGCCGATCGCACCCTGGAAGGATCCTTCCGCAACATCGATCCGCGCGACACCCGCGTCATCCTGGTCGAGGGCGCGGACGCCGTGCTCAAGCCCATGGGCCCCAAGCTCGGCATGAAGGCGCACAAGCGGCTCGAGAAGATGGGCGTCGAGATCCAGCTCAACGCGCTGGTCACCGATGTGGACGCGCGCGGGGTCACCATCAAGGACGGCGACGGCGTGCGGCGCATCGAGTCGGCGTGCAAGGTGTGGTCGGCCGGTGTGCAGGCCAGCGAGCTGGGCAAGCTGCTCGCCGAAAAGTCCGACGGCACCGAGGTCGATCGCGCGGGCCGCGTGATCGTCGAACCGGACCTCACCATCAAGGGCCACCCGAACGTGTTCGTGGTCGGCGACCTCATGTCCGTGCCGGGCGTGCCGGGACAGGCGCAGGGCGCGATTCAGGGCGGCACCTACGCGGCCAAGGCCATCAAGGCCGAGCTCAAGGGCGAAAAGCCCGCGGAGCGTAAGCCTTTCAAGTACTTCGACAAGGGCTCCATGGCCACCGTGTCGCGCTTCAACGCGGTGTGCCAGGTCGGCAAGCTGGAGTTCAGCGGCTTCATCGCCTGGCTGGCGTGGCTGGGACTGCACCTGTGGTATCTGATCGGATTCCGCAGCCGGTTCGTCACCGTGCTCGAATGGGCGGTCTCCTTCCTGGGCCGCCACCGCGGGCAGATGGCCGCCACCGAGCAGTGGGTGTTCGCGCGGCTCGCGCTGGAAGCCCTGGATTCGCCGGAGGACGCCCGCGAGCTCGCCAAACAGCTCGGAACCGAAAACTCTTCGGGGAACGGCAAATCCGTGGCGAACACGAAAGCCGGTCCCGCGGCCTGATTTCGCGACACGATCACCCCTGTCGCGACCGGGCTGACGCCTTGACCTATCCGGCGGGTGCGCCGGAGCGAATGTCATACATCTGTTGACATTCGTGAGAAAGGTCATCCATGGGCAAACGCCAACAGGTTGATCAGATTTCGCCGCGCCGCCGGCGTCTTGGTTCCATCGCCGTAGCCGGTGCGCTGCCGCTGGTCACCGCGCTGGCCGTGGCCGGAACCGCCTCGGCGGACCCGGTTCCGGGTGAGGACTCGGCACCGGCCGCCGTCGCTCCCGTCGATCCGGCCGACCCCAATGTGACGGTCGATTCGCCGTTCGGTGAAGTCGCGGTGCCGCCGGAACTGGCGGAGGGCATGCGCGGCCTGCTCGGCCCCGCACCGGCCGCGGCCGAGGCCGAGGCGACCGACAGCGCGGCCGTCGCCGAGGGCGTCGAGCCGGCGGCCGAGGGCGTGGAGGCCGCTGCCGAGGGGGTCGAGCCCGCCGTGGCGGCGGCACCCGTTCTGGTCGACCGCAATTCGGCCACCGGAGTGCGCGCCATCCCCAATGGCCCGCTCGCCGCGGTCGACGTGCAGCAGTTGCGCGCACCGGACCCGATGGCGGCCCCCGATGTGGCCCCCATTGCCGCGCCCGACGGCATGCTCCGCTTCGGCGACACCGTGCTCGTCATTCCGGAGTGGATGAACGCCGAGCAGGCGGCCACGGTGAATTCCCTTGTCGGAGAGGCGGAAGCGGATCTCGCCCGCACCCTCGACTCGGCCGGCTTCGAGCCCAGCCGCTCCGACCGCATCGCCGCTCAGACCGTCGGCACCGCTGCCGTCGGCGCGGGCGTGGGTGTGGCCGTGGCCGCGCCGCTCGAGGTGGCCGGTGCGGTCATGGGCGGGTTCATCGGCGCGATGGCGGGCACGCCGTTCGCTCCCGCGGGCTGGGTGTTCGGGCCCGCCGTGGGCGCGACAGCCGCCGTCGCACTGATCGCGGTGCCCGCGGCGACCATCGGCGCCGGAATCGGCGCCGCGGTGGGCGCGGTGAACGGCTACATGGCCCCGGCCACCGAGGGTGCGCCGGTCGCCGACGAGGCCGGCACCGAGGCGGCGGCGGTCACCGATGAGGTTGCCGTCGAGGAGTAACCCGTTCCGGTCGTCGCTGCGGTCACGGTCGCGACCACACCTCCGCCACGAGGCAGCAACGGCCAAGTGATTTCCGATTTGCCGGAGGCCGGAATCCTTCACCAGGGATTCCGGCCTCTTTCGCGTCGCGGCCAGCCCTTCCGGTTAATTCTCGGCTAGGACAAGGCTTTTCGGACATCCGGCGCAGGACCAATCCAGGTGACCGACGGGTCCGAATGTCGGGCGTCGATGTTCCCCGGAAGAAAGGTCGTGCATGGCCGCAGGTAAGCACAGAGCTCTCAACCCGCATCGCAACAAGGTCGGCAACGTGGTGGCGGCGGGAGCGGTACCGCTAGTCTTGGCGATCGTCGGATCCGGCGTCGCCAATGCCGCACCCGCTGAGGTGAACCCGGTGGCGCAGCACGACGACGCGCCCCAGTGGCCCGCGGCGGACGCCCCCAATGTGATGCCGTACGAGGGCCTGCAGATTCCCGACGACACCAAGAGCTCCATCCAGTGGTCTCGTCCGGCCCCCGACAAGAAGTACCTGGCCCCGGTCGGCGTGCTGCACGCACCCGTCCCCGTGGCCCCGGTGCCGCCGATCGCTCCGCCGCCCGGGAAGTTCCGGTTCGGTGACGTGGTCGTCGACGCACCGACCTGGATCGACTCCGAGCAGGCGATCCAGATCAATGACAATGCCGCTCAGATCGAGGCCAATCTCGCCACCTTCCTCGATTCGATCGGCATGGAGCGCAGCCGTTCCGACCGCATCGCCGGCCAGACCGTCGGCACCGCGGCCATGGGAGCGGCGGCCGGAGCCGCCTCGGCGGCCCCGTTCGCGCTCACGTCGGCGACCGTCGGCGCGGCGGCCGGACTCGTGGTCGGCCTGCCCTTGTTCCCGCTCGGCCTGGTCGGTGGTCCGGCCCTCGGCGCCGCGGCGGGCGCCGCTATGATCATCGTTCCGGCAGCCGCGGCGGGCGCCGCGGTGGGTGCGGTGATCGGCGCGGTGAATTCGTACAACGCACCACCGCGCGTCGTCGGCGACTGATCTCTCGGGTCGTTCGACCAGCCAGCAATACCGCGTGAGGCGGGAACCGGGGGTGAGGTCCGGTTCCCGCCTCGACGTGCGGGGCGCCGGAGTCACGCGACGGCAATGCCGCAGAACACCTTGCGCTACTACGACTTCGGCGGAGCCACAGCCCTAGACGCGCAGCAGATCCGCCGTCCGGGTGAATAGGGTGCCGCCTGCGGCGAGCGGTAGCAGCGCGGCGTCCAGGCCCGCGGTGTCGGCCGGGCGGTCGTCCGGATAGGTGAGCACGCTCTCCAGGGCGCGCGGGCCGGACAGCGCATCGTCGGTGACGGCGTCGCCGCCGAGCTCCAGCCGGTGCCGCAGCAGCGGCAGATCGCCGACGTCGGCGTGCAGTTCGCCACTCCAATGGCCGAAATCCTCACCGGTGCGGCCGATCTGGACGCGTTCGCGCAGGCGCAGGCGGGCCTCGTCCGCCAGCAGGACGGTGGTCAGCGTCTCGTGCTCGGCACCGCCCGCGACGACGGTCGGCTCCGGGTCGAAGTCGAGTTCACCACCCGCGCCGACCTCGAAATGCCAGTGCGCCACGGACTTCCGGGTTTCGCGACCGGGCAGGGCGATGGTCGCCGCCACCGACCGCACCAGCAGACGGGCACCCGCGCCGACAATGATCGAGATGTCCAGCTCGTCACCGCCCAATGGTGTTGCGGCGGTGCCGATCAGGTGCACCGTGTCGGCGGCGGTGTGCCGCGCCGCCAGACCCCCGACCGCATGCACATGCGGCCGGGCGCCAGCGGTCGCGACGATCCGCAGCTCAGTGCGCACCGGTCACCGACTCGGTGCGAACTGCGACCGGAACGAACTCAGTGCGCATGCGAGTGCGAAACACCTTCTGCCGCATCGTGTTCGGCGGCGTGCCGCAGCTGCTCACGCACCCAGTTCAGTACCGGGGTGGCGGCCGGGTCCTCGGTGAGCGAGGTGAACACGAACGGGCGGCCTTCGCGGACCTTGGTCGAATCCCGATCCATGACAGTCAGATCCGCGCCCACCATGGGCGCGAGATCGGTCTTGTTGATGACCAGCAGGTCCGACCAGGTCACGCCCGGCCCGCCCTTGCGCGGCACCTTGTCGCCACCGGCCACATCGACCACGAAGATCTGAGCGTCGATGAGACCCGAGGAGAAGGTGGCGGTGAGATTGTCGCCGCCCGACTCCACCAGGATCAGATCCAGCGGCGGATTGGCCTCGATGAGGTCGTCGATGGCGTCCAGGTTCGCGGTGATGTCGTCCCGGATCGCGGTGTGCGGGCAGCCGCCGGTCTGCACGGCGGTGATGCGCTCGTCCGGCAGCACGGCATTGCGGCGCAGGAAGTCGGCATCCTCGGTGGTGTAGATGTCATTGGTCAGCACCGCCAGCGACAGCTCCTCCCGCAACTGCCGGCACAGCGCCGCGACCAGCGCCGTCTTACCCGAACCGACCGGCCCGCCCACCCCGATGCGCACCGGCTCCCCCGGCGTCCGCACCCGTTTCGGGCGGTCATGGCTGTGGTCGTGCGGTTCACCATCGATGAGATGAGGGGGCATAGGTTGTGTGCTCCTTTCCGACCCCCATCCTTGCCGACGCACGTAAACCGGGTGTTACCTACCTCCGGGCGCGCCCCTCCCCGCGCGATCCGGGAATCGCCGTCGAACAGAACAGCGCCGCGACCGAAGGCCGGCCCGACCGGATCAATAATCCGTCCAAGATCGGCCAGGTAGCAGCCACCCGCATCGCCGCCCACGACCTCCCACCGGGCCGCGCCATCCTGATCAATGCCGCCTGCCTCGGCCTCGTCGACACCGACGCCTCCCGCCCCTGGTTCACCACCATGGACCAGGCACTGAGCTCCGACGCCGCCGAGCCCGGCGCGCGCATGCTTTTCGGATCAGGAGGCGAACAGTGGCATATCGCGGCCGACGTGCCGTTCCGCGAGCACGTCCTGGAGCGGATCGGACAGCGCCGCAAGCTCCTTGGTGGCCTCGCGGGCGGTGCGGTCGCAGGTCTCGGAGAGCCGAATGGTGCAGGCCGCCACCGCTGCGGGATCCAGAGCGAGCAGACGCTGGGCGGCCGTGGCCGCACCGGTCATGGCGGTGTAAACGACCACGCCCGCAACCTCTTCCGGGGAGACGCCGGCGACCGCGCCCACCACGCCGAAGACGGTGGACAGGTGGGGACGCGCACCCAGCGCTCGCCAATCCGCCTGCGGCCATACCTGTTTCGCCAGTCGCAGCAGACCACGCCCCTGGGCGCGGGAGGCGGTGCGCGCGGCGGGGGACGGAGTGCGCGCGTCCGCTTCGGCCTCGGCGCGGGCGGGGTCGAGCGTGCCCGCGCACACCGCCGCGGCCAGCGACGCCGTCACCAGACCGGACGTCCTGATACGCCGCCGCAGGTACAGCTCCACCGTGGCCACGTCGCGCACGACCCCGGAGCTCACCGCCTCCTCCACCCCACCGGAGTGCACATGCCCGCCGATGGGCAGCCGTGAGTCGGCGAGATTGAGCAGCATCGCCAGACTCATCGGCGCACTTCCGGGTTTCGCATCGCTCGATCCTAAGCGACCCGCCCGCAGCCGCTGGGCGGCCTTGACCCCAACCCTCGTTGAGGTTGCAGGCTGGACGCCGAGATCATCCGCTCGGACCAGGAGTAACCCGTGCACGCCATCCGTCTTCACGCCTTCGGCCCCGCCGAGAACCTACGCTACGAATCCATCGCCGACCCGGTGCCCGGTCCCGGACAGGTCCGTATCGTGGTCGCAGCGTCGGGCGTGCACGTCATCGACACCACCCTGCGTTCGGGCGTGCCCGCCGGTCCGCTCCCGCTGCCCGAACTCCCCACCATCCCCGGTCGCGAAGTCGCGGGCACCGTTGATCGCGTCGGCCCGGACGTGGACGAAACCTGGCTCGGCCGAAGCGTTGTCGCACACATCGGCGCGGCCCCCGGCGGCTACGCCGAGCTCACCCTCACCGAAGTCGAACGCCTCCAGGAGATTCCACCGAACCTCTCCCCCGCCGAAGCCGTCGCCATGATCGGCACCGGCCGAACCGCCTTGGGCATCCTGCAATTCGCCGACATGGACACCGACACCGTGGCGATAGTCATGGCAGCAGCCGGCGGCATCGGCACCTTGCTCGTCCAGTACCTCCGCAACGCCGGAGCCACCGTCATCGGCCTGGCCGGCGGCCCCGACAAGGTGGACCTGGTCTCCCGCAATGGCGCTCACCTGGCCGTCGACTACCTCCGCCCGGACTGGCCCGACCGCGTCCGCGCCGAATACGGCGACCGCCCCGCCACCCTGCTCCTCGGCGGAGTCGGCGGCGATACCGGCCGCGCCGCCCTCGATCTCCTCGCCAAGGGCGGTCAACGCCTGGTCTACGGCTTCCAAGGCGGCCCCGCCGAATACACCGAGGCCGAAATGGCCGACCGCGGCATCACCTCCCGCAGTGTCCTCGGCCCGCAAATGTTCGAACGCGCGGGCGGTCAGCGCAACCTCGAAACCCGCGCCCTCACCGAAGCCGCGGCAGGCCGCCTCCGCCCCGCCATCCGAAACTTCCCGCTGTCCGAGGCCGCCGCAGCCCACCACGCCCTCGAAACCCGCGCCACCACAGGCAAAGTCGTTCTCATCCCCGGAGAGGCACGAACCCTCAGCGGCGGTAGTTGCGTTGCATGAAGCGTTGGGCGGCGGCTCGGCGCATATCGGAGAGGGCTTGGACGGGACCGGTCCACCACGGGGTGATATCGACCGGTTTCGAGACCACGGCGTGGCAGATGAGGTCGGCGGCCTCGGCGGCGGTGAGGCCGGGGACGCCGGAGAAGTCGGTGGGGGCACTCATGCGGGTGTGGACGAGGGGCATGTAGATCGATGTGGTGGTGACGTTGTCGTGGATGATTTCCGTTGCGACAGTGCGTAACCAGATGTCGAAGGCACCCTTCGAGGCGCCGTAGGCGGCCCAGCGCGGCGCGGGGGGCATGCGCAGGCCCCAGGTGGAGATGTTGATGATGTGGCCGTGGCGGCGTTCGCGCATGGGTGGGATGAGGACCAGCAGGAGTCGGACCGGACCGAGATAGTTCACGTCCATGGTGCGGGTGAAATCGTGGAAACGGTCGTAGGACTGGGAGAGCGGGCGGCGGATGGATTTGCCCGCGTTGTTGACGACCACGTCGACGTGGCCGTGCTCGGCGAGCAGGGCCTCGCCCAGTTTCGCGACGGCGTCCATATCGGTCAGGTCGGCGGGGTAGACGTGCGCGGTGCCCCCTGCCTCACGGATTTCGGCGGCCACCTTGTCCAGGTCATCCTGGCTGCGCGCCACCAGCAGCACGGTCGCGCCGGCCGCCGCCAGCTTCTTCGACGCCGCCTTGCCGATGCCGTGCGACGCGCCGGTGATCAGCACGACCTGATCGGAAACCGCGCTGCGCAGGGCTTTCTCACTGGGCCGGGAGGTCGGATAGAAGAACTTGGTCGCTACGCGCTCGGCGAAGGGGCGGCCGTTGTTTTCGGTCGACTGCTCATGGTCCGGTGCCGAATTCTCACCCACGCTTCGACTGTAACCGCGCACCGGGCAGATGATCGAGAGTGAGTGGAAATACGCTGGGCGCGAGCGGCTTGCCCATCGAGGATGGAGGGCGGTGTTCCGGGGGAAGGATTGGATATGTCGACGCAGACACCCGCGCGGCCGGATGATCAGGCGCGGGAAGAGGTTTCGATCGCGGGCTGGATTGCCCGCGCGGTCGCGGTCTTGATCTTCCTGCCGCCGCGGCTGCTGTGGGAGGGGTTGAAGGCACTGTGGCGGGCGGTGGTGTTCACCGGGCGGATGATCGTGGCTGGGCTGCGCTACCTTCGCGATCGGCTGCTGGTGCCCGCCGGGAAACTGTTCTGGTACTGGGTGATCCGCCCCGCCTGGTTCTTCGTCAAGGACTACCTGTGGGGCCTGCTGATCCAGCAGTTGCTGTGGGGCATGATCCTCACCCCGATCGGTGCGTTCCTGCTCGACTTCCTGCTGCGGCCGCTTCGGCGCGCGGTCGAGGACTGGCTGTGGCGCAAGATCTTGCGTCCAGCCTTCGCCTGGTTCTTCACCAAGGCGCTCCCGGCCGTCGCGGATGCGATCTGGCGTTGGCTGCTGCGGCCGATCGGGCTCGCGGTCCTCTGGGTGGTCGGGGCAATCGCCTGGGCGGTGAAATTCCTGATCACCTGGGTTCTCATCTGGCCGGTGCAGACCCTGTGGCGCACCGTGATCCGGCCCGCGAGCAGCTGGATCTACACCGTCGTGCTCGCGCCGAGCGGCCGGTGGTTCGTGCGCTGGATCGTGCACCCGCTCGTGCGCGGCGTCCAGGCCACTGCCCGCGCCGTCGTCGCGGCACTGACCTTCCTTGGCATCTGGCTAGTCGTGTGGCCACTACAGCAGTTGTGGCGCTGGATAGTTCGCCCGTTGCTGCTCCTGCTGGTAGCGACCGCCGTGATCGGCTGGCGGGGAGCCACCTACGTCGTGCGCGTGCTGGTGGTGACTCCCTGCCGCTACCTCTACCGCACCGTGCTGCGCCCCACCGGAATCCTGCTCGCCCGCGCGTGGGAAGCCATGGTGCAGCGGCCCATTCGCTGGACCTACCGGAGGGTGATCACGCCCATGAACAAGTGGGCCGCCGACGCGATCGCGATGGTGTTCGGCCGCTGAGCGGGCTCAGTGTGCCCGATCGGCTGCCACGGCAGCGGTTTTCGCTGCCGGGCCGGTCTTGGCCACGGCCGCGATCACGGCCATGAGCGCCAGCAGCACCGCACCCGTCGTCGTGGCGACATGCATTCCGGTGACGAAGGATTCGCGCGCGGATTCGATCAGCGCGGCATTGCCACCCGAGTGCACGATGGTCTCCCCCAGGGTCGGCGAGAAGTCCCCGCCCGACCGGAACACCAGTGCCGCAAGCGAACCCAGCAGCGCCAGCCCCAGACCATTGCCCAGTTCGAAACTGGTCTCCGAGATGCCGACCGCGGACCCGGCCCGTTCGGCCGGCACCGAGGACACCGCCACCTCCGACACCAGCGTGAACGCGGTGCCGAACCCCGCACCGGCGATCACGGATCCGGCGATGTACCAGCCGATTCCGCCGTGCACGCCGACCCCGAGCAGCATGAGATTGCCCGCCGCCGCCATGCTCAGCGCCAGCACGAAGGTGAGCCGGGTGCCCAGCCGGTGACCGATGCGCGCCCCGCTCATGGAGAACCCGAACACCACGACCGCCATCGGAATCCCCAGCAGCGCCGCCTGCAAGGCGTCACGGCCGGTCACCGACTGCAGATACATGCTGGTCAGATAGCTCATGCCGGCCAGCGCCAGCATGCCGACCGTGCTGGAGCCGATGGCCACCGAGAACAGTCCGCGCCGGAACAGGCTCAGATCCAGCAGCGGTTCGGACAGCGTCCGCTGCCGCCGGATGAACAGCGTCAGCAGCAGCACGCCGATGAGCCCGATGCCGATGGCCGGCGCGTCGAATCCCTCGGTGGCGCAATGCTTGATGGCGTACACGATGGGCAGGATGCCGCCGATGGACAGCGCCACACTCGGCAGATCCAGCGGCCCGCGCCCCGCCGCGCGATGCTCCGGCAGCAGCAGCGGCCCGAAGACCAGCAGCACCAGCAGCACCGGCGTATTGATCAAGAAGACCGAGCCCCACCAGAAGTGGTGCAGCAGCACGCCGCCGATGATCGGCCCGACCGCCGACCCGCCCGCGAAGAACGCCGTCCACACGCCGATGGCCGTGGCCCGCGCCTTCGCCTCCGGGAACAGCGTGGAGATCAACGCCAGGCTGGACGGCAGCAGCGTCGCGCCGCCCACGCCCATGAGCGCCCGCGCCGCGATCAGCACTCCGGCGCTCGGCGCGAACGCCGCCAGAATCGAGGCGAGCCCGAACACCGTCGCGCCCACGAGCAGAATATTGCGCCGCCCGATCCGATCGCCGAGATTGCCCATGGTGATGAGCAATCCGGCGATCATGAACCCGTAGATGTCGAGTATCCAGAGCTGCTGCGTGGCGGAGGGATCCAGATGTTCGGTGAGCGTCGGCATGGCCAGGTACAGCACCGACATGTCCATGGACACCAGCAGCACCGGCAGCAGCAGGACCGCCAGCCCGGCCCAGGCGCGGCGCGGAGTCGTCGCGGGGGTACGCGCCAGAGTGCTCGTCATCACCTATCCTTCGGGCTGATTGCGGGGTCGATCGAATGCTCAGAGGTCGAAAAGAGGAATGCGCGTACGGCGTACGCGCTAGACGGGTACAGTGTACGCATACTGGGCGCGGGAAAGGAAGAATTCATCCGATGACCGAGGCCAAGCTCACCCGGGACGCCATTGTCACCACCGCCATCAGCCTGGCCGACGAGTCCGGACTGGACGCACTGTCCATGCGCCGCATCGCCGACCGCATGAGTGTCGGCGCCATGTCGCTGTACCGGCACATCCCCAACAAGGACGCCCTGCTCGCCGCCATGACCGACGAGGTCTCCCGCCGCAACCCCTATCCGCCCACCGACGGCCGGAACTGGACCTGGCGCGACCGCGTGCGCATTGCCGCCGACATCGATTGGCGGCTCTACCAAGAACATCCGTGGGTGCTGTTCACCTTCGCGGTGCCGCGCTACAACTTCGGCGAGCACAGCCTCATCGTGCTGGCCTGGCTGGTGGAGGGTTTCGCCGAACTCGGCGTCGACACCCGCGAGGCCACCCGCATGTCGCTGTCGGTGTGGAGCTATATCGCCGGCGTCGCACTACAGGAGGTCAGCGCCCGCCTGCTGCCCAACAAGGACCCCGACGCCGAGGAACGCTCCGGCTTCACCGCCCTGCTCGACGGCGACCCGCACTGGCCGCCGCCGCCCGCACTGGCCGGCCTCGAGGGCACCGGCGGCCACGACCTGCTCGACCCGGCCAGCCTGCTGGAGAGCGGATTGACCGCGCTCTGCGACGGATTCGAGGCCCGCGCCCGGGTCTGAACGCGGGGCGCGATGAATTCTCCTGCCGCGCACCGTCTATTCGATGGCACGGGTTGCGAGCCCGTTCCTTCGCGCGCGTGCACACGTTCCGAACGACGAGGAGAGACCATGCCCGCCTTCACCCCCGGCGCGCCCTGCTGGTTCGACGTCACCGCCCCCGATGTCCCGGCCGCCGCCGAGTTCTACACCGGCCTGTTCGGCTGGACCGCCGAGGACACCGGACCCGAGACCAACCACTACACCCTGCTGCTACAGGACGGCCGCCGCGTCGCGGGCCTGACCGCCGCCACCGCACCCGACGGGACGGCCAAGCCGGCACTGTGGCTGCCGTACTTCTCGGTCGCCGACGCCGCGGCGAGCACCGCGACCGCGGTCGACGCGGGCGCGGGCGTCTTCGTCGGGCCGACCGAGGTACCCGGGCTCGTCTTCGCCATCCTCACCGATCCCGATGGCGCGCCCTACGGCATCACGCAGCTGATCGAGCATCCGGGCACCGAGGACTGGGGCGGGATCGGCAACCCGTGCTGGGTCGAATACTCCGCCGCTCGCACGCCCTCGGACGCGATGACCCACTACGCCAGGGTTTTCGGCTGGCACTACACCAATGCCGCATGGGAGACCGCCACCGAGAATCCGTACCAGGCGCTGTCGGCCGCCCCCGGCGACCGCGAGTTCGGCGGCGTCCACCGCGCGGCGCCCGGTGAACCGGCGCCGTTCTGGGCCATGAACATTCACGTCGCCGACGTCGACGAGATGGTCGAGCGCGCGCTCTCGCTGGGCGGAAAACTCTTGCAGGAAGCCGTGGATCTCCCCGGCCCGTCCCGCCTGGCGGTCCTGGCCGATCCCGCAGGAGCCGGGTTCGCCGTCATGTCCGTCGGCTGAGACTCAGTTCTCGATCACACCGTCCGAATAGACCCACGCGCCGTTGTCGCGGCGGAATCGACTGTTCTCGTGCAGTTCTCCCGCCGCGCCACCGACGCGATAGTGCGCCCGGAATTCCACGGTGCCCTCGGTGTGGAAGGGCCCGCCGCCGCTGGACCCGAGAATCTCGAGCCGCTCCCAGCGCAGGGCGGGATCGAAGTCGACATCGGCGGGCCGGGTGGCCGGGTCCCAGCTGCGCAGCAGGTACGCCTCGTCGTGCATCGCGAAGGCGCTGAAGCGGGATCGCATGAGCTGCTCGGCGGTGGTCGCCTGCGCCGCGCCGCTGTGCAGGCGACCGCAGCAGTCGGTGTAGTTCGCGGGCAGCCCGCATGGGCATTCCCGCGGAACCGGCGGGGTCTTGCGGCGCTTCGACATGCGCCCATTCTGCGGGTTACGACGCGGTGTGTTGCGGGGTGGGGTGCACGGAGGCGGAGGTGGCGGGCGCCGGCTTCCCGTCGACGTGATGCGCGGCGGGCCGTTCGGCCTGGAACATGACGACCGCGAGCATGCCCACGGTGGCGAGAATGGCCAGCACCGGGATGCTGACGCTGACGGCCGGCAGCCGGTCGAGCAGACTCGGTTTCGGCTCCGCGGCCCGCGGTGCCATGAAATCCGGTGGCGGGAAGTGGGGTCCGTACGGGTCGCTCATTGGACCGACCGTATGCGGAAGGTTTGCTGTGCAACAAACGCGACACCACAGGCCACCGCCGAATCGGGTAATCCAGGCAATGAATCACCAGGTCACCCGATGGGCGTGAGATCCAACACGTTTCAGTCGTCGCCATTAACCACGGCATAGATGAACCCGTCCCAGCCCTTGCTGCCGACGGTCTGCAACACGGTGCCGTCCAATCGCGGTTCGGCCGCGACCAATTCGATGACCTCCCGGCTGGCGCGAATGGCCGCATCGGTGCTGCCGGCATCCGCGACCCCGCCATTGCGCACCACATTGTCGACGATGATCACCGATCCGGGCCGGGTCAACCGCAGCGCCCACCGCACGTAGTTCGCATTGTTGACCTTGTCGGCATCGATGAACACCAGATCGAACGGCTCCGGATTCTCCTGCGCCAACACCGGCAGACCATCGAGTGCCGCGCCCACTCGGATCTCGACGCGCTCACCCACCCCGGCCCGATCCAGGTTCCCGCGCGCCACCTCCGCATGCTTGGGCTCGTTCTCGAAGGTGACGACCTGCCCGTCCTTGCCGACCGCGCGCGCCAGCCACGTCGTGCTGTATCCGCCGAGTGTCCCGATCTCCAACGCCCGCCGGGCCCGCACGGATTTCGCGATCAGGTACAGGAACTTCCCCTGCGGCGGCGACACATCGATGGCAGGCAACCCGGCCGCGGCGTTCGCACGCAGCGTCTCCGAATCCTGGTCTCCGACCACGGTTTCCACGAGATAGCGATCAACATCGGCCCAGTCGAAGCTCGTCATACCCGCAGTCTGCCACGCGGTTGCGGGCACACCGGTGCGCCCGAACCGTTCGGCCTGTTCCGGACCCGGAAATCGGGATGATCAGAACAGGAAGTACCGCTGGGCCATGGGCAGTTCGGTGGCGGGTTCCTCGGCCCACACCTCGCCGTCGATGCGCACGGTGAAGGTGTCGGGGTCCACCTCGATGCGCGGCATGGCGTCGTTGTTCGGCATGTGCGCCTTTGTGCGCTTGCGAACATTGGCCACCGGCACCAGTTTCCGATTCACGCGCAGGCGGTTCGCCAAACCGTCCTCGATGGCCTGCTCGGAGACGAAGTGCAGGGAGGTGCCCGCCGCCACGATCGGCGACGCACCGAACATGGGACGCGGCAGCACCGGCTGCGGCGTCGGAATGGAAGCATTGGCATCACCCATGGCCGCCCACGCGATGACGCCGCCCTTCAATACCGCGTGCGGCCGGACACCGAAGAACGCCGGTTCCCACAGCACCAGGTCCGCCAGCTTGCCGACCTCGATCGAGCCGATCTCGTGGTCGAGCCCGTGGGCGACGGCCGGGCAGATGGTGTACTTCGCGACGTAGCGCTGGACCCGATTGTTGTCGGCGGCACCGTCACCCGGCAGCGGCCCGCGCCGCCGCTTCATGACATGCGCGGTCTGCCAGGTGCGCATGACCACCTCACCGATGCGCCCCATGGCCTGCGAGTCGCTGCCGATCATGGAGATCGCGCCCATATCGTGCAGCAGATCCTCCGCCGCGATGGTCGAGGGCCGAATCCGGCTCTCCGCGAACGCCAGATCCTCGGGAATGGACGGGCTCAGGTGATGGCACACCATGAGCATGTCCAAATGCTCGTCGAGGGTATTGACCGTGTGCGGCCGCGTCGGATTGGTGGAACTGGGCAGCACATTGAGATGCGAAGCGACAGTGATGATGTCGGGCGCGTGCCCGCCACCGGCACCCTCGGTGTGATACGAGTGGATGGCCCGCCCCGCGATGGCCGCGAGGGTGTCCTCCACGAACCCGGCCTCGTTCAAGGTGTCCGAGTGCAAGGCCACCTGGACCCCGGCCGCATCGGCCACGGTGAGGCAGGCGTCGATGGCCGCGGGCGTGGTGCCCCAGTCCTCGTGCAGCTTGAATCCGCCTACGCCGCCGCGCAATTGCTCCCACAGCGCATCCTGCGACACCGTATTGCCCTTGCCGAGCAGCACGATGTTCACCGGCCAGGAGTCGAGAGCCTCGAGCATGCGCCCCACATGCCAGGAGCCGGGCGTGACCGTGGTGGCCTTGGACCCCTCGGCCGGTCCGGTGCCGCCGCCGACGAGCGTCGTAATGCCGCCGCCCATGGCCTCTTCCAGCAGCTGCGGGCAGATGAAGTGCACGTGGCAGTCGATGGCGCCCGCCGTGACGATGCGACCGTTGCCCGCGATGATCTCCGTCGACGGCCCCACCACCAGATCCGGGTGCACCCCGTCCATGGTGTCCGGGTTTCCGGCCTTGCCGATGGCGCAGATCCGCCCGTCGCGAATACCGATGTCGGCCTTGATGATTCCCCAGTGATCCACGATCACCACACCGGTGATCACGGTGTCCGGGGTGCCCTGCGCCCGGGTGGCGCGCGCCTGCCCCATGGATTCGCGCAGCACCTTGCCGCCACCGAAGACGGCTTCGTCACCGGCCAATCCCGGTCCGCCGCTGCGGTCTTCGGTGATCTCGATGAGCAGGTCGGTGTCCGCCAGGCGAATCCGGTCGCCGACGGTGGGCCCGAACAGTTCGGCGTAGCGGGCGCGGGACAGTTCGGCCATCAGGCATCCAGCTTTCCGGGTGGGGTGAGGCTGATTCCGTGCACTTCGCGCGTCCCGCCCAGCGGCACCAGCGAAACCCGCTGCCCCAGACCGGGTTCGAAGCGCACGGCGGTGCCGGCGGGAATGTCGAGGCGGCGGCCGTGCGCGGCCGCGCGATCGAAGTCGAGGGCCGAGTTGGCCTGCGGGAAGTGCACGTGTGAGCCGACCTGCACCGGCCGGTCACCGGTGTTCACCACATCGAGTTCGATGCGATCGGCGCCGGGGTTGATCTCGATAGTGCCTTCGGCACAGAGGTATTCGCCGGGAACGAGCGGAGGCTGCGTGGGATTCGACATCTGCGCGTCTCAGCCGATCGGGTGGTGGACGGTGACGAGTTTGGTGCCGTCCGGGAAGGTGGCCTCCACCTGGACGTCGTGGATCATCTCCGGCACGCCGTCCATGACATCCGCGCGCGAGAGCACCGTGCGCCCCGAGGCCATGAGCTCGGCGACGGTCCGCCCGTCCCGCGCTCCCTCGAGCACGTGATCGGTAATGACGGCCACCGACTCCGGATGATTCAGCTTCAATCCGCGGGCCTGCCGGCGCCGGGCCAGTTCGGCCGCGTAGCTCAGCAGCAGGCGTTCCTGCTCATGCGGCGACAGACGCATTCGGGCTCCTGATCGAGGTGACGGGACGGTCCGCGGCTCCGGCAACAGGAGCCGTCGGTCATTCTGGCACGATCGGTATTACCCGCATGTTTCGCGCGAGGTCAGTTCTGCGCGTACATGTTCTGCAGTCGCACCTGCCCGCGCGCCACGGTCCGATTCTGCTCGTCGGTGATCACCACGACCCACAGTTGCTGTGAGCGTCCCCGGTGGATCGGGGTCGCCTCGCCGCGCAGCACGCCTTCGCGCACGGCCCGCAGGAAGTCGGTGTTGTTGTTGACGCCGACGACGGTGCCCTTCTCCCCCAGCCACGCGCTGCCCGCCACACTGGCGAGGGTTTCGATGACAGTGCAGTACACGCCGCCGTTGACGATCCCGGCCGGCTGGAACTGCTGCGGCGTCACCACCCATTCCGCGGCGACCCGGTCGGCGGTGAGTTCGGTGAACTTCAGCCCGATGAGATCGGTGAAGGTGCCTTCGCTGAACTTCGTCATCAGTTCCGGGGTCACGTCGGCCATGGAGCGGATCGACGAGAAATCAGGCTCTGTCATGCCCTCCACAGTGGCATGCGCCGGGAAAAGCAAAGGCGGCGGGCTCCCCGTGAAGGGAGCCCGCCGCCGGCAGTGGATCGGGGGTCACCGCAGCCCTCGGGACTCTCGCTCGATCCTCGCGCCGAGTCCAAGTGTAGGTCAGGCTTACCTAACAAAGCAAGCCCGGCGCACCGGCAATCCACGATCCTCGAGGGCCGCGAGCATAGCCTGACCGCGGCGCGCGCCCTCGGCGGAATTGGTGCGCGAGAGCGCCGGAACATAGGTCGCCGCACCGACGATCGACTCGCCGACCAGTGCCCAGAAGCGTCGCGCGCCCAGTCCGGCACAGCGGGCCATGGCCTCCTGGATGAGCGTGAGCGCCGGATCGCAGCGATGGGCCAGCCAGACATAGAGCGCGGGCTCGCACGGTAGCGCCACCACCCCCGCCTCGCCGGTGAGCACGTCGCCGTCGACCACGCGAATCGTGGTGTCGGCCAAGCCGGCCCAGTCGATGCCGCCGTCGTTGTCGGTGTGGATCCACAGATTCTCCAGGCCCGGATCCCAGGCCCGGCCCTCGGAGACCAGCAGCGCCATGACCCGGCCGATCACCGCGTGGATGAGTGCGGTCGCCACCACCTCGGCGGCGATCTCGGCATTGCTCATCTCGGCCGCGTGCCGCCGGTACATGAGCTCGATCCGGCCCTCCCGAATTCCATCGGCCAGCCGCCACCAGCGACGTTTTCCCTGTTCAGCCATGGCGGCGCAGGCGTACACACGCGGGTGCTCGGGTTGCAGGGCACGCAGCCTGCCGCATGTCCTGCCGAAGGCGATCCTGGAATCGCGAGGCGGGCAAACAGTTACGGGTTCGCGCATCGAACCTCCTCATTCATCGGCTTTTCGGCACGAAATCGAAGATAGGTTAGGCTTACCAGACTTAAACCAGCAATAATTCGATCAGGAGTAGTTCGTCACCGTGCCCGCCGTAGTCACCACCAGACGGCGACGTCTGCTCGGACTCCTCCTTCTGGCCGCATTACTGCTGTGCGCCCTCGCGGCCAGCATCGCGCTCGGCTCCCGCGCCATCGGGCTGGGAACCGTGTACGACGCCCTCACCTGTCCGGGCGGACTGCCGCTCAGCTGCCCCACCGACGGGGCCGAAGAACAGATCGTGCGCGAATTGCGCCTGCCCAGAACCGGGCTCGCCCTCATCACCGGTCTGGCCCTGGGCATGGCCGGCGCGCTCATCCAGGGCTATACCCGCAATCCGCTCGCGGACGCAGGATTGCTGGGGCTCAACGCGGGCGCGGCCTTCCTCGCGGCGCTGAGCATTCATTTGTTCGCGTTCACCGCGCCCTCGCAATACATCTGGTTCGCGTTCCTCGGGGCGCTGATCGCGGGGCTGGTGGTGTTCGGGGTGTCCTCGCTCGGCGGCGGGAAGGCGAGCCCGCTGAGCCTGGTGCTCGCGGGTGCGGCCGTCACGGCGTTCCTGCAGGCCATGACCAATATCGTGGTGCTGCTGGACGGGACCGCGCTGAACACCTACCGGTACTGGGTGGTCGGCGATATCGCCGGGCACGACGCCTCGGTGATCTGGCAGGTGCTGCCATTCCTGGCCATCGGCGCGGTGCTCGCCGTCATGGCCACCCCGGGCCTGAACCTGCTGGCCCTCGGCGACGATGTGGCGCGCGGGCTCGGCGTGAACCTCGGCCGCAGCCGGGCGCTGGGACTGCTGGCCATCGTGCTGCTCACCGGCGCCGCGACCGCCGCGGTGGGGCCGATCGCCTTCCTCGGTTTGATCGTGCCGCATCTCGCACGGGCACTGACCGGGCCGGATTATCGCTGGCTGCTTCCCTATTCGGGAATCATCGGCGCGGTCACCCTGCTCATCGCCGACACCCTGGGCCGCTTGATCGCCCGCCCCGGCGAACTCCAGGCCGGCTTCACCCTCGCCGTCATCGGCGCGCCCTTCTTCATTCTGCTGGTCCGCCGCCGGAAGCTGGTGAGCCTGTGAGCATCCCGGAAACCCAGTCCAATCCGCCGCAAGACCGGACCGGGCTGCGCGCGACCCGTCCGGCGGTTCGCCTGGGCAGGTTCTCGGCGGTCCTGCGAATCCGCATGCTGCTCACCATCATCGCGTTCATCGCGATCCTGCTGGGCCTGTTCGCGCTGGATATCGCGGTGGGCGAGTTCAATATTCCGCTCGGCAAGGTCCTGGATGTCCTGGGCGGCGGCGGAACTCGCGCCCAGCGCTTCGTGATCATGGATGCGCGGCTGCCGCGCGCGCTCACCGCCATCGTGGTGGGCGCGGCGCTCGGCATGGCCGGCGCTGTGGCGCAATCGATTCTGCACAATCCCCTGGCCAGCCCGGACATGCTCGGCATCACCGCCGGGGCCAGTGTCGGCGCGGTCGCGGTGATCGTCGGCGCGGGCGGGACCGCCACCGGTGTGGTTGCCGCGCTGGGCGTTCCGCTCGCAGCGCTCGCGGGCGGCCTGCTCACCGCCGTGCTCATCTATGCGCTGGCGTGGGGACGCGGCCGCACCGCCGACGCCGGAGCCATGGGATTTCGCCTGGTGCTCATCGGCATCGGCGTGAACGCGGTGCTCATGTCGGTGGTCACCTGGCTGATGGCCCGCGCCTCCCTGGCCGACGCCTCGCACGCCCAGCACTGGATCACCGGCTCGCTCAATGCCTCCGACTGGTCCACCCTGGTGCCCGCCGCCATCGGCCTGGGCATCGCGCTGACCGTCACCGCCGCCTCGGCCCGCACCCTCGCGGCCCTGCGCCTGGGCACCGACACCGTGCGCGTCCTCGGCGTGCGCCTGCAAACCCAGCAGGCCATCCTGCTCGGAGCCGCCTGCGCCGCAACCGCTCTGGCCGTGTCCACCGTCGGCCCGCTGGCCTTCATCGGCCTGGCCGCACCGCAGATCGCGCGCCGCCTGCTGGGCACCCCGGGCGAGCCGATCATCGGCTCGGCGCTGGTGGGCGCGATCGCCGTGCTCGGCGCGGATCTGGCCGCGCGCACCGTCTTTCCCATCGATCTGCCCGTCGGTGTGGTCACCGCGGCATGCGGTGGACCGTTCCTGCTCTACTTGCTTGTACGTGCCAATCGGAAGGCGACCCTATGACTCTCGCTGCGGACCATCAGCATTCGGCCGCCGACCACCGGTTGGGAGCCGAGAACGTCACCCTCGGCTACGGCGATCGCGTCATCGTCGATGGACTGAGTGTCGACATCGAACCCGGTGTGATCACCACGGTGATCGGCCCCAACGGCTGTGGCAAGTCCACCCTGCTGCGCTCGCTGGGCCGGCTGCTGCGCCCGCGCGACGGGCAGGTTGTGCTGGACGGCAAGGCCATTTCGTCCATGAAGACCAAGGATGTGGCCCGCATCGTCGGCATGCTGCCGCAGACGCCGGTCGCGCCGGAGGGGCTCACCGTCGCGGATCTGGTTGCGCGCGGACGGCATCCGCATCAGTCGTGGCTGCGCCAGTGGTCGGCCGATGACGAATCCGAGGTGGCCACCGCGCTCGAGCAGACCGGCATCGGGGATCTGGCCGATCGCACCCTCGACGAACTCTCCGGCGGGCAGCGGCAGCGCGCGTGGATCTCCATGGCCCTCGCGCAGGGAACGGACATCCTGCTGCTGGACGAACCGACCACGTATCTGGATCTCGCGCACTCGCTCGAGGTGCTCGATCTGGTCGACCGCCTGCACGACGATTACGGCCGCACGGTCGTCATGGTGCTGCACGATCTGAACCTCGCCATCCGCTACAGCGATCAACTGATCGTCATGTGCGCCGGCCGCATCATCGCCCAGGGCCGTCCCGGCGACATCATCACCGCCGAGTTGTTGCACGAAGTTTTCGGACTGCGCGCTTCCGTGCTGGAAGACCCGGTCTCCGGGCGACCCATGATCGTGCCCATCGGCACCCGGCATGTGCACGCGGATCTCTGATCTTCATGCCCCGGTCGCAGGGCCTATGACCAATCCCACACCAGCAACCACCCGGTTACGACGGCTTGTAGTACGCATTCCTGTCGTTGTCTCCGTAAACTTGTGGGATGGCAGGTCTTGGTGAACTCGAAAAAGCGGTCATGGACCAGTTGTGGTCGGCCGACGAACCGCAAACGGTCCGGCAGGTCCATGAGGCTCTCGCCGAACGCCGCGAGCTCGCCTACACCACGGTGATGACCGTTCTGCAGCGTCTCGCGAAGAAGAATCTGGTCGTGCAGCAGCGCGACGATCGCGCCCACCGCTACGCCCCCGTGCACACCCGCGACGAACTCGTGGCCTCGCTCATGGTGGACGCGCTGCAGCAGGCCGACGAAGTCGGCAGCCGCCGGGCCGCGCTCGTGCACTTCGTGGAACAGGTAGGAGCCGATGAGGCTGCCGCTCTGCGCGACGCACTCGCTAAGCTCGAAGCCACCGAGGCGGCGCGCAAGGATTCGAAAGAACCCAAGTAGCTGTACCCTCGGCCCTGACCGCCACAACGCAGTGAGCTGAGGAATGGACGTAACAGCACCGGTTTTCGCCGGTCTCGCCTTGTTTCTGGCGGGACCGGCTCCGGCGCTGCTCGCGCGAGCCAAGTGGCCGTACCGCAGTCCCCGTGCCGCCCTGGTGCTTTGGCAGGCCATCGCGCTCGCGGCGGTGCTGTCGGCATTCGGATCCGGCTTGGCCATCGCGAGCCGGCTGCTGGTCCCCGGCGAGGACGGTCGGCCCACCACCACCCCGAGCCAGGAGATCGACGCGCTGGGCCTGCCGCTGTGGCTGGCCTACGTCACCGTCTTCGCGCTGACCCTGCTCATCGGCGCGCGCCTGATCTGGTCGGTGATCCGGGTCGGCATCCACACCCGCCGCCGCCGCGCGCACCACCGCATGCTGGTCGACCTGCTGGATCAGACCGGGGTGGAACGCAAATCCAACGACATCCGGGTGCTGGCCGCCACCGAGCCCATCGCCTACTGCCTGCCCGGCCTGCGCCGGCGCGTGGTGCTCAGCCAGGGCACCGTCACCAATCTGTCCGATGAGGAGTTGACCGCGATCGTCAGCCACGAGCGCTCGCACCTGCGCGCCCGCCACGACCTGGTGCTGGAGGCGTTCACCGCCGCCCACGAGGCGTTCCCGCGCGTCGTGCGATCGAAATCCGCGCTGGATTCGGTGAAACTGCTCATCGAACTGCTCGCCGACGACTCCGCGGTCAAGGTCACCGGGCCCACTCCGCTGGCCCGCGCCCTCGTCGCCTGCTCCAATTCCCCTGCCCCGCAAGGCGCGATGGCCGTCGGCGGTCCCACCACCCTGATCCGCATCCAGCGCCTGGCCGGCCCGATCGGCGGCCTGCGCATCGCCGTCGCCGCCTACCTGGCCGCCGCCGCGATCCTGGTCGTCCCCACCCTCGCGGTCGCCATCCCCTGGCTGGTCGAGCTGAGCAGGCTGCTGAGCCGTGCCTGACGCCCCCGCGGTACGCTTCGCCGATCTCGGCCTGCCGCCGGTGCTGGTCCACGCCCTGCGCCGCGACGGCATCGACAGGCCCTTCCCCATCCAGGCCGCCGTCATCCCCGACATCCTGGCCGGTCACGATGTATTGGGCCGGGCCGCAACGGGTTCGGGCAAGACCCTCGCCTTCGGATTGCCGATGCTGATGCGGCTCAAGGGCTCACCCTCCGCCCCCGGCAAACCGGGCGGTGTGATCCTCGCGCCGACCCGCGAACTGGCCATCCAGATCGAATCGGTCTTGGACGAGCCGTCCCTCGCCCTGGGCCTGCGGGTCGCCACCGCCGTCGGCGGCCTGCCCATCAAGAAGCAGGAGGAGCGCCTGGCCCGCGGCGTGGACGTCCTCATCGCCACCCCCGGCCGCCTCACCGACCTCATCGGCCGCCGCGCCGCCGACCTGTCGAACGTGCGGGTCATCACGATCGACGAGGCCGACCACATGTCCGAACTCGGCTTCCTCCCCCAGCTCACGGCCGTCCTCAACCGAGTCCCCGCCGAAGCCCAGAAGCTGCTGTTCTCAGCGACTTTGGACGAGACCGTCACGGGCGTGGTCGAGCGCTACCTGCGCACCCCGATCGAGCATTCGGTCGGGAAACCGGCCGCGCCGAGCGGGACCGACTCCCCGGGGGCCGATCCCGAAACCACGGCGAACCACGCGGATACGGCAGGCAACGGCCTCTCGCAGGGCGCGGAACATGCGACGTCCGTCCCCACGATCGAGCACTACGTCCTGCACGTGCGCCGCACCGACAAACGCACCATCGTCACCGAAATCGCCGCGCGCCAAGGCCGCACGCTGCTCTTCGTCCGCACCCAGTACGCCGCGGAGAAACTCGCCACCCGTCTGCGCGAGGCGGGCGTGGCGGCCGTGGCCCTGCATGGCGGCAAGGCCCAGAACCAGCGCAATCGCACCCTGGCCGCCTTCGCCGACGGCACCGCGCCCGTCCTGGTGGCCACCGACATCGCCGCCCGCGGCATCCACGTCGACGACATCTCCCTTGTCGTACACGTGGATCCGCCCGCCGACCCCAAGGACTACCTGCACCGCACCGGCCGCACCGCGCGCGCCGGAGCCACCGGCACCGTGGTCACCGTCGCCACTCCCGACGACCGCGACGAGGTCACCCACGTGATGCGGCAGGCGAGCATCACCGCCACCGACCTCGACGTCCGCCCGAGCGATCGCCGCCTGTTCGAGATCACCGGCGCCCGCCGCCCCTCCGGCCGCCAGGTCTCCGACCCCGCCGCTTACGTTGCGCCCGAAAAGGATTCACCGGCCGCCCCCGCTCGGGGCCGCCCCATCCCGCGCGGCGAAAGCCGCCCCCACAACAAGAAGCGCAAGCCAGGCGCGAAGGCCAAGCCGCCGCGCCCAACCCGCTGAATCCGCCCCGCCGCGCCCGGAGTCGGTGACACGCCGCCGATTCGTGGCGAATCACACTCGGCCGTGACATGCCCGCCGCCACGGCAATCGGGCAGCTATCGCCTTGCGGGGTGCGGTGCGCACCCAACCCCGCCGGTCTGCACGAGCACCGCCGGACCCGCCGGTTCGTATGTGGCACAGGCGGATTCGCCGTGCAGGACAGATCGGGCGGCTTCGTACCGACCCCACGGCGGCCGGGAGTTCTCCGGCGACCAGCGCGGAGCCATCTTGTGCCTAGATGGGCAGCAGGAGCTGGGAGATGAGCCAGCCCGGGTAGGCGCCCGAGGACAGCTGCCCGGTCTGGACGAGGACCGTGCGCTCCTCGCCGGTGTTCAAGTCGCGCAGCCGCATTCGCCAGGCCGGGGGTATCGCGCCGACATTCGCATCGGCCCAGCCGAGCCGGAAGGCCGGGTAGGTGAGCATCTCTTCGAGCAGGTCGGCGAAGGGGGCGCCCCAGGGGCCGCCCATGGCCAGGCGGAAGGTGCGCACGGACAGTGCGCATTCCCGGTCCCAGTCGGGCAGCACGCACGGCGCGAGCTCATGTCCGAACAGCCAGCGGAACCCGTTGCCGCTCTCCGTGACTCCTGGGAACGCCTGCTCCCAGCCCGCATTGCGGAGCAGCAGGTTGCCGCCCGCCGCCACGATGACAGCCGGCCGGGTGCAATCGAGGATGCGGCGCATGTCGGGAGTGATCTCGGCGGCTAGCTCCGCATCGGTCGGATACGCGGTGGAGGTCAGGCCGGCCAGGTCCAGCAGTTGGCGGCGGTCGGAACCGGATATCTGTTCGACGCGATCCAGATAGCGCAGGAAGGCGGCGACGACCTGATCGGTGGGGTGTGCGCGGGAGCCCTTCTCCAGATGCGTGATGTAGCTGCTGCTCACGCCGGTGTTGAAGGCCAGTCGTTCCCGGGAAACCCCGCGTGTGTCCCGCAGCCGCCGCAAGAGTTGCCCGAAGGTCGGCACCGGAAGTTCTCGTGCAAGGTCGGTCATGGCGGTTCCTGAAAAAGTAGAGCGTGGCCCGAATGTCGAGCGAGATCCCGATTTTCACATGAAACCAACCGGTTTGTCTGACCCATTCTGTGCCACCGGCCTAGACCGGCAGCAGGAACTGGGAGATCAGCCACCCGGGATGAGCGCCCGAGAACAGCTGACCGGTCTGCACCAGCGCGCTGCGCGGCTCACCGGTCCGGCTGTCGCGCAGGCGGATTCGCCAGGCCGGGGAGATCTCGGCGACCTGCGCGTCGGCCCAGTTGCGCCGGAAGATGGGGTAGGTCAGCATTTCGTCGAGCAGGTCGACGAAGGGTTCGGCATTGGGACCGCCCATGGCCAGCCGGAAGGCGTGCACCGACAGCGCGCACTCCTGCTCCCAGTCCACCAGTACGCGCCGCGCCATCTCGTGGCTGAACAACCATCGGAACTCGTTGCCGCTCTCCGTCATTCCGGGGAAGGCGTGTTCCCAGCCCGCATTGCGCAGCAGCAGGTTGCCGCCGAGGGCGACCACCGCGGCCGCGGTATTCAACTCGAGGGTGCGTCGCATATCGGGCGTGATCGCCGCCCGCAGTTCCGTAATGGTCGGGCTGGCGGTCGCGGGAAGTCCGGCGAGGTCGCGCAATTGGCGACGGTCGGCGCCCGAGATGCGCTCGATGCGGTCCAGATAGCGAAGGAAGGCGTCGACCACCTGATCGGTCGGATGCGTCCGCGACCCCTTCTCCAAATGCGTGATGTAGCTGCTGCTGACACCGGCGTTGAAGGCCAGCCGTTCCCGGGACACGCCGCGCGAATCGCGTAGCCGCCGGAGCATGTGCCCGAAGGCCGGGGGTTCGCTCACAGGGGCGTCGAGGGCGATTTCGGCTTTCATGGCGGATCTCCTCCCAGCGATCCCGACCTATGCGATCTGGGCATCCTCACACAGAACCAACTGGTTTGCATGGGAATAGCCGGATCCGTTATGGCAGGTCACATCGTGAGTCGCGGGCCGGGAGGAGTGTCCGCGATCACGTCAGGTCGGCGTTGCCTTCGATGGTCTTGAGCTTGTATTCGAAGCGGTCGATGCGCCAGCCCGCGGTCGTACGCCGCAAACCGAGGACGTAGCTGCCGACGAAGGTGCGCGTCCTGCCGTGTGCGGCGTCGTTCTTCACGTGCACGGCAATGGAATCGGCGTGTGCGAGCGCGGTGTCACCGGTGAGGTCGATCAGGTGATTGCCGGCCTGGTGGTGGACCGCGTCCAGCGCGCCGAGTCCCTCGGCCCAGGTCTTGACGATATCGGTGGCGGTGCGCGGACCGGCGGGATCGCCGAAGCCGTTGTCGAACCAGAGTTCCTCGGCCAGGACCGTGGTCAGCATCTCGTCCCAGCGAAACTGGTCACAGTAGACGAAGAGCTTGGTGATGGTGTCGCCGATCTCGATGCGGTCGGCCAAAACCGTTGTGTCAGTCACTGTTCCGAACGTAGGGCACCCCGGGGGCACCGACAACCCGACGGGGCCCGCGAGGCCCTCGGACGCCCTCGCGGCCACTACGTTCCGACCGGTCCGCAATTTGACCGACTACACTGGTGCGTTGCATGTGTGACACCAGGTAGCGCACGAAGGGCAATCGGGCCCATGGAAGACCTTCGGGTTGATTCGTGCCATATACCTGCTATCGGAGCATGGAGAACACGAGAACCCCACGTCAACCTATGGAGCGGCGACCACCGTGCAGTTTCTTCCTGGGCAGAACCCGCCCTACGACCTCACCTACGACGACGTCTTCCTCGTCCCCAGCCGGACGGATGTGACGTCCCGGTTCGACGTCGATCTCGCCACCGCCGACGGGACCGGCACCACCATTCCGATCGTGGTCGCGAACATGACCGCCGTCTCCGGCCGTCGCATGGCCGAGACGGTGGCGCGCCGCGGCGGCATCGTGGTGCTGCCGCAGGACCTGCCGATTCCGGCGGCCGCGGACACCATCGCGTTCGTCAAGAGCCGCTCGCTCACCGCCGACACCCCGGTCACCCTCGATCCCGAGCAGTCGGTGTCGGATGCGCTGGCGCTCATCCACAAGCGCGCGCACGGCGCGGTCATCGTGGTCGAGGACGGTAAGCCGGTCGGTGTCGTGACCGAGCAGGCCTGCGCCGACGTGGATCGCTTCGCCCGGCTGAGCACCGTCGCCGACCCCAACTTCGTCACCGCCCCGGCCGATGCCGAGCCGCGCGAGATCTTCGGCATGCTGCACGCCGGCCACGCGAACCTGGCCGTGCTGGTGAACGCCGACGGCACCCTGGCGGGCGTCATGACCCGCACCGGCGCGGTCCGCGCGGGCATCTACCAGCCGGCCGTCGACGCGCAGGGCAAGCTGCGCATCGCCGCCGCGGTCGGCATCAACGGCGACGTCCCGGCCAAGGCCAAGGCCCTGGTCGACGCGGGCGCCGACGTGCTGGTCATGGACACCGCGCACGGGCATCAGTCCAAGATGATCGAGGCGCTGCGCTCGGTCGCCGCCCTGGATCTGGGTGTGCCGCTGGTCGCGGGCAATGTGGTCTCGGCCGCGGGCACCCGCGATCTGATCGAGGCCGGCGCGGACATCATCAAGGTGGGTGTCGGCCCCGGCGCCATGTGCACCACCCGCATGATGACCGGTGTGGGCCGCCCGCAGCTGTCCGCCGTGGCCGAATGCGCCGCCGCCGCCAAGGAATTCGGCAAGCACGTGTGGGCCGACGGCGGTGTCCGCCACCCGCGCGACGTGGCACTGGCCCTCGCGGTGGGCGCGTCCAACGTGATGGTCGGCTCCTGGTTCGCGGGCACCTACGAGTCGCCCGGCGACCTGCGCATCGACCGCGACGGCAACCGCTACAAGGAGTCCTTCGGCATGGCGTCCAAGCGCG
This sequence comes from Nocardia huaxiensis, assembly GCF_013744875.1. Lineage (NCBI taxonomy): Bacteria > Bacillati > Actinomycetota > Actinomycetes > Mycobacteriales > Nocardiaceae > Nocardia > Nocardia huaxiensis. The sequence goes on along the minus strand of NZ_CP059399.1, from coordinate 4,454,468 downwards.
CCGTGGCCGCCCGCACCGCCACCGACTCCGCCATCGACCGCGCCCGCAAGGCCCTGTTCGAGGAGGGCATCTCCTCCTCGCGCATGCGCCTGGACCCCGAGCGCCCGGGTGTCGAGGACCTGCTCGACCACATCACCTCCGGTGTGCGCAGCTCCTGCACCTACGCGGGCGCGCGCACCCTGGCGGAGTTCAACGAGCGCGCCATCCTCGGTGTGCAGTCGGCCGCCGGCTTCGCCGAGGGCCGCCCGCTGCCGTCCGGCTGGTGACCTGATCGCACACCCCGAACCCGGCGGATCCCTCGCGGACCCGCCGGGTTTCGCACGCCCGGGCCGGTCGCACGCGATCTGGACAGTTGCCGGTAGCATGGGCGCTACCGGACCCTGACCACCCGTGTCAGCGGCCGAGCATCATGTCACCCTGCGAAAGGAACCAGTTGTCACCCGCGTCCGAGGGCGCCGCACAGGAGGGCTCCTCTACCGAGCCGGGTGACAAACCCGGCGCCACCGTCGACACACCGCCTCGAATAGCCGGGTGGTGCTGACCGTGTCAGTCCTTCTCACCATCGCAAGTCTGCTCGGCTTCATCGCGTTGACCGCGGGCACCGCCCTGTTCGTCGCGGCCGAATTCTCGCTCACCGCCCTGGAACGCAGCACCGTGGAAGCGCACGCCCGCGAAGGCGATATGCGCGCCCGGCAGGTGCGTCAGGCGCATCGCACCCTCTCCTTCCAGCTCTCCGGCGCGCAGCTGGGCATCACCATCACCACGCTGATCACCGGCTATATCGCCGAGCCCGTGCTGGCCCGGCTGCTGGAGCCGCTGTTCACCGCACTCGGTGTGAGCAGTGGTGCCGCGCACGGCATTTCGCTGGCGCTGGCCTTGATCCTGGCGACCTCGCTGTCCATGATCTACGGCGAGCTGGTGCCCAAGAACATCGCCATCGCCGCGCCGCTGTCCACCGCCCGGCTCACCGCCGGGCCGATGATCGGCTTCTCCGCCGTCTTCCGGCTGATGATCAATTTCCTGAACGGGACCGCGAACTGGGCCGTGCGCCGGCTGGGCATCGAGCCCGCGGAGGAATTGCGTTCCGCGCGTTCCCCGCAGGAGCTGGGCTCGCTGGTGCGCACCTCGGCGCTGCACGGCGCGCTCGATCAGCGCACCGCCCAATTGGTGGACCGCTCACTGCAATTCGGTGATCGCAGCGCGGAGGAACTCATGACCCCGCGCGTGAAGATCACCTCCCTGGACCGCGACGCCACCCTCGCCGACCTCATCGAGGCCGCACACGACACCGGCTTCTCCCGATTCCCGGTCATCGAGGGCGATCTCGACAACACAATCGGCGTCGTACACATCAAACAGGCTTTCCTGCACCCGATTTCGGCGCGTCGCACGGTCAAGCTGAAGGACATCGCGCAACCGGTGCCGATCGTGCCCGCCAGCCTGGACGGGGACGAGGTGCTCGAGCGCGTGCGCCGCGACGGCATGCAGGTGGCCCTGGTCGTCGACGAATACGGCGGCACCGCGGGCATCGTCACCATGGAGGACATCATCGAGGAGATCCTCGGCGACGTCCGCGACGAGCACGACGAGGAAGAACTCGACGTGCGCCGCACCGCCGCGGGCTGGAACTGCTCGGGCCTGCTGCGCATCGACGAGGTCTCGCGCACAACGGGTTACGACGCCCCCGAGGGCGAATACGAAACCCTGGGCGGCCTGGTGCTCGAACGCCTGGGCCGCATTCCGGAGACCGGCGACGAGGTGCTGCTGCCGCTGGCGGGCCACCGCGAACACGACCACTCCGACGGCGGCTGGCTGGCCAAGGTGGAGCGCATGGACGGCCGCCGCATCGACCGGGTGCTGCTGCGGCCGGTCGACGCCGAGGCCATCGCGACCTGGGAGCACAGCCATGGGTGACATCTACGCGATCCTGCTGACCGTGGTCCTGCTGCTGGGCAACGCCTTCTTCGTGGGCGCGGAGTTCGCGCTCATCTCGGCACGGCGCGACCGGCTGGAAGCGCTTGCCGCACAGGGCAAACGCAGCGCCAACACCGTCATCGAGGCGGGCCAGAATCTGTCCATGATGCTGGCGGCCGCACAGCTGGGCATCACCATCTGCTCCATCCTGCTGGGCCGCGTCGGCGAACCGGCGGTGGCGCATCTGCTGGAGGGTCCGTTCGACCTGGTCGGCATTCCCGATTCGCTGCTGCACCCGATCTCCTTCGCAGTGGCGCTGACCATCGTGGTGATCCTGCACATCCTGCTGGGCGAGATGATCCCGAAGAACATCGCGCTCGCCGGACCGGAACGCACTGCGCTGCTGTTGGTTCCGCTGCATCTGGCCTGGCTGCGGCTGGCCCGCCCGCTCATCTTCGTCTACAACCTGGCGGCGAACCTGACGCTGCGGGCGCTGCGCATCGAACCCAAGGACGAACTGGATTCGACCGTGTCCGAGGTGGAACTGGCCGAGATGTTCGGCGAATCGCATTCGGAAGGGTTGCTGGACAAGGAAGAACACCGCCGCCTCACCCAGGCGCTCGGCTCCAGCGACCGCATCGTCGCCGATGTCATGGTGCCCCTGGACAAGACCCGCTCGGTGCCGCTGCGCGGCGACGGCACCACGCTCGGCGATATCGAATCCGCGGTCGCCGAAACGGGTTTCTCCCGCTATCCGGTGCGCGCCGAGGACGGTTCACTGGTCGGCTACCTGCACGTCAAGGATGTCCTGGACCTGGTCGCCGACGACGACGCCGGCCCGGGCACCCCCATCCCGCGCACCGATATCCGCCCCCTGCCGACGGTGAGCATGGGCACCACCCTCTTCGAGGCTCTGGCCCGCCTGCGCCGCACCAACTCCCATCTCGGCCGCGTGGTCGACAGCCGCGGCAATACCGTCGGCATCGTCGCCCTCGAGGACCTGGTGGAGGAGTTCGTCGGCACCGTCCGTGACGCCACCCACCGCATCGCCGAGTAGCCGTGAACGCCCCCGCACCACAGGCACTCCCGGGCCCGCACTGGCGGGCCCGGGCCGCTGACCACCGCGCCCGCGTGGACGCCCTCGTCGGCCCGTATCTGGAGCGGCGCGCGGCCGGTTCCAAACATCCGGTGATCGACTTCCTGTTCACCTACTACGGGCACAAGCCCGCCCAGCTCAAGCGCTGGCATCCGGGTTTCGGTGTCGCCCTCGCCGATGCCCGCGAGTACACGGATTTCCGCGGCTACCACCGGATCTCGCTGCCCTCCGGCGACGCCGCCTGGACCGCGGACCCGGCCTTCCTCGAAAAGCGCCGCGACACCATCGAATTCGTGGCGAACCTGCTGGCGTCCACCGCCACCCGCCCCACCCAGCTGTCCTGCTTCGGCCTGCACGAGTGGGCCATGGTCTACCACACCGACGACGTGCGCCATCAGCAGGTCCCCCTGCGCCTGGGCAGTGCGGGCACCGACGCCGTGGTCGAGTCGATGCAATTGCGCTGCAGCCACTTCGACGCCTTCCGCTTCTTCACCCCCGCCGCGGCCCCGCTCAATATCGAAGTCCTCACCCGCGAGGACCAGATCCACCGCGAACAGCCCGGCTGCCTGCACGCGAACATGGACCTCTACAAGTGGGCCTTCAAGCTCACCCCGCTCATCGACTCCGGCCTGCTCCTGGATTGTTTCGAACTCGCCTGCACCGCACGCGAACTCGACATGAAGGCCAGCCCCTACGACCTGGCCGAGTACGGCTACGAACCGATCCGCATCGAAACACCTTCGGGCCGTGCGGAATACGTCCGCCGACAGGCCGAGGTCGCAGAGCTGGCCGCTCCGCTGCGCGCCCGGCTGCTCGACTCCTGCCGAACTCTGCTGCGGCAGCCCATCCCCACCGGGAATCCCTGACCAGCGGCGCGCCCCCATAACCCCCGCCCACATAAATGACGGCGTTTCACTTGGGGCGATTCCGGCTACCGTCTGTCGCGTTCGATCTCGCACCCCTCAGCGAGACCGGACACAGCAGAAGTGCCGCAGTCCCGGTCGCGGCCGGTTGTCAGCGCTCGGTATGGTCGATCTCGAAGGCGGCCGACAGGCCGGGAGAGGTTGATCGACAGCATGATCGGCGCGCGACAGCTCGAAATACCGGACCACATCCACGGCTACCCGCAGGTGGCGTTCGGTGGATATGTCGCGGGCCTGCTCGCCGCGCACAGCAACGCTGGTCTCGGGACGACGCCGATTCGGGTGGACTTCCGCCGGTCGGTGGCGGTCGGCGCGCCGCTGCTGCTGCCCGCGCCACGGGAGGGCCGGGCGACGCTGACCGCGGCCGACGGCACCGTGCTCGTCGAGGCCGCCCCCTCCACCCTGGATCTCACGCCGCCGCCCGCGCCATCGTGGGCGGATGCCAAGACCGCCACGGAGAACGCGCTCTCCTCCCCCAAGCGTGTGGTGACCGACTGCTACGGCTGCGGAGTCCTGTGCGAGCCCGGTCGCGGACTGCGCCTGTTCCCCTGGGCGACGCCGGATGAGCGTCTCATGGCCGCGGCCTGGACGCCCGACGCCGGGCTGGCCGACGAGAACGGTGAGCTGACTCCGGGGAATGTGTGGTCCGCCCTGGATTGCCCCGGCGGCATCGCCGCATGGGTGTTCACCAAGATGCGGCAGGGCGCGTTCACCGCCGCCCTGACCGCCACCCAGCTGCGTCCCGTCCTCTCCGGCGCCGAGCACATCGCCTACGCCTGGCCGATCGATCGTGACGGCCGCAAACACACTGTGGGCGTGGCTCTTTCCACGGCGGACGGCGAGCTGTGCGCACTGGCCGAAGCGCTGTGGATCGAGCCACGCGAGTCCTGACCGTCTACCCCGAATATCCGGTGAACGAACCCTGGTATTCGAGGAAGGCCGCGACGACCTCGGCCTGGGTGGTGTACCGGTCGCCGAAGCGATCGGGGTTCCAGGCGTCGGCGGGGGCCAGCTCACTGGTTCCCCGCAGCAGCAGGTCGGTGAGGAACTTCGCGTAGCCGGGACCGTGGGTGAGCCCGGCTTCGTTGTCTCCGGTCAGCACATGCAGACCTCCGACGGCGGAGACCCGCCCGACCAGCGCCCGCCAATCCGGGGTGTAGCAGGGTGCCCCGTGCTTGACCCTGATGCTCGACTGCCGGGCCAGGACCGGCATGACGGTATCGGCCCGGGCAGCCACTCGAAGTAGTTCTCGCACACCGTCGTACGGGATGTCGTCGAACCGTTCCGGCATCGGTGCGTCCAGCAGGATGTGGCGCGGGAACACTTCGTACATTCCGCCCCAGAGCAGTCCGCCGTCGTGCCGCCGCGCCCACAGCAGCGTTCCGCCGTCGGGATCCTCGGGTACCAGCCCGGACAGGAACAGTGCGGGCACAGTGCCGGGCAGTCCGAGATCGCCGGTGATGATCCGTGAGGTGATCCGGGGTGCGCTGGGCAGGAAAACACCGAGGGGAGAAAGCAATTCGTTGCTCCAGGCCCCCGCGGCGAGGACGACGGCATCGCAGTCGATCGGTCCCGTCGCGGTGTCGACACCGACGATCCGGCCGCCGCGGGTGCGCAGGGCCGTCACCGGCCGCCGCGAGTCGACCACCCCCGGATGCCGGTGCAACCTCTCGGCGAGTGCGGCCCCGACCTTCGGTGCGAAGACCTGGGCACCGCCGGGTTCGAACACACCCCCGGTCACCGCTGGTCCCGCCACCAGGCCGTGGGTCAGTTCCGCGACCGCGGCCGCGTCCAGCACCGTGGCCGATTCGCTGTTCTGCCAACCGCTTTCGCCGATCTCCCGCAGCGAGGTCGCGCGAGCGTCCAGCCACAGGATGCCATTGCTCCGCAGATCGATATCGTGGCCTCGATCCTGGAGACCGGCATAGTAATCGAGGCCGTACCGGGTCACCGCCTGTTCGGCCTCGAAGGGCGTCCAGCTTCCCAGGAATCCCGCACCGGCCGCGCTGGTGCCTTGAAAAAGCCCGTCGCGTTCGAGCAGCCGGACGCTTCCCGCCCCGGCTTCGATCAGGTGCAAAGCCATTGTGCACCCGAAGATTCCGCCACCGATGACAACCACGTCGGAATGGTCTGACACTGTTCCTCCACTGAGAGAGCGAGTGATTTCGACCCCGGGGCCCTCGGGACGATTCCGACCCTAACCAGCCCGTCCGGCTGCTCGCATATGGAAATTTTCGTGCGCCCGAGCGGCTCTCATTCGGCCCACTTCGAATTCTCGATCACCTCCACGAAGTTCTCCCGGACGTAACCGGGCGAGAAGCGCTCCAGTACATCGGCTTTGACATTGCCGAAGGTCGAGCCCGGACGATGCGCGTTGCCCTCGGTGAAGGCGGCCAGGATTCGCTTCTTGAAGTCCGGACGCGGATGCGCCGCCACCACGGCCTCCCGCACCTCGGCCGGAATATCGTCGAATCCGATTCCGAGCACATCCATTTCGACGCCCGCGGTCACCAGCGCGATCTCGGGGGCCATGTGCGCCGGGATCTCCGGGGTGGTGTGCAGGGCGATGGCCGTCCACACCGTATCGGCGTCGCCTGCCGCGATTCCGTGCCCGCGCAGGAAGTCGCGCGCATCGTCGGCCCCGTCGATCTCGAAGCGCCGCATACTGTTTCGATGCCGTTCGGTGAGACCGAGATCGTGGAACATGGCGCCGACGTAGAGCAGTTCGGCGTCGAAGTCGAGCAGGCGGCGCCGCCCCTGCAGGGCGCCGAACAGGTACACCCGGCGGGAATGGTTGAAGATCAGTTCGGAGGCGGTGTCGCGGACCAGCTCGGTGGCTTCGGCGGCGAGGCGGCTGTCGGGGATCCGGATATCAGCGATCGTTGTCATGCCTAGAGCCTCGCCGCCGCGGGGTTCCCGCCACCATGGCCATCCGGCCACGAACCCCACAGATCTGGCCATTAGTCTGGGTGGGTGACCCGCAAGATCGCCGTCCTGGCCTACGAGGGCGTCCGCCTCCTCGACGCCACCGCACCTCTCGAAGTATTCAGTACCGCAACGGATCTGGGCGGCGCGTACGAACTGATCCTCTGTTCCCCCACCGGCGGCCCGGTCACCACCTCCGCCGGCACCAGCCTGACCGTGAACGCGAGTTTCGCCGAGGTTCGCGATGCCCACACCGTCCTGGTCCCGGGTTCCTCGGGCCTGCCGCACTCCCCCGTCCCGCGCGAACTACTCGACGCCATACCGGATTTCGCCGCCTCCGCCCGCCGCATCGCCTCGGTCTGCACCGGCGCCTTCGCCCTCGCCCAGGCCGGCGTCCTCGACGGCCGCCGCGCCACCACGCACTGGCGGCACACCGCGATGCTGGCCCGTGTGCACCCGCGCATCACGGTGGAACCGGACGCCATCTACGTCCGCGACGGCAGCGTCTTCACCTCGGCGGGCGTCAGCGCGGGCATCGACCTGGCCCTGGCCCTCATCGAGGAGGACGAAGGCGCGGACCTCGCCCGGGAGGTGGCCCGAGACCTGGTCGTCTTCCTGCAACGTCCCGGCGGCCAATCCCAGTTCTCGGTCGCCTCGCGCCTCCCGCGCCCCCGCCACGATCCGCTCCGCGCGCTCCTCGACAGCATCCTCGCCGACCCGGCGGCCGATCATTCCTTGTCCGCCATGGCTTCTCGCGCCGCTCTGAGCGTCCGCCACCTCACCCGCCTGTTCCACGAACACCTGCACACCACCCCCGCCGCCTTCGTGGAATCCGTCCGTCTGGAAGCCGCCCAATCCATGCTGGAATCCGGCGAATCCATCACCTCGGCCGCCCGTCGCTCCGGCCTGGGCAGCGACGAGTCGCTCCGCCGAATCTTCCTCCGCCACTTCGGCGTAACCCCCTCCGCCTACCGCGCCCGCTTCCGCACCGCCAGCCGCTAGGCCGCCCGCAATTCGGCGGCGCCGAAGGAGACGTGGAAGCGGACGCACCAGACCGTGACACTGCCCAGCTTGGCGAGATCCACCTCGGCGGGGATGTCGTAGTTCTGACTTCCCTTGTTGCCCTTGAGCTTTCCGAGGTCGGTGTGGTCGCCGTCGTCGAAGACGCCCCAGCCGTCGCGCCCCTCCAGCACGGCGGCGTCACTGAGCCACACGTGCAGGTCCGGGCCGTCGCTGGTGTCGAGATTCTCCAGCCTCAGCACCCGCCGCCCGTCCGCGAGTTGCAGCACGGCGACGGTGCCGCTGGTGTCGTGCTCGTGCGAGATGAGTGTGCCGGTGTAGAGCGTGCGCGGTTCCACCGCCGCGCCGGAGACAGCGGGCGCGGCGGCCGTGGGCACGGCTTCCACCACGGTGGTGCTGGTGAACAGCTTCCACGGGGCGAAGTACACCGTCCCGACCGCGAGCGCCACGACCAGCACGCCCGTCACCACCCAGGTGATCGGCGATCGAACAATGGTCCCAACCCTCGACATGTGCTGCCTCCCGAAGCCGCCGCGGATGACCTGACCAGCCGATAGAACAGCACCGCCAGGCGTTGCACCAGCGCTTCGGGGCAGATGTCAGCGTTCCGTCATCACCTGCGACGGGCCTGCTCAGAGGTTCCCGACGGTGTGTTCGAGCCGCTGCGCCACCAGCTCGCGCGCTTTCTCCCGCAGGGCGGGCCGGAAACCGCTGGGGTACACCGGATCTCCCGGTGCGTAGGTCTTGAGGACCTCCTTGGCCAGGGTGATCTTGTGGACCTCGGTGGGCCCGTCCGCGATGGCCATGACCTGGGCGTAGTTCATCATGTCGACGAACGGCAGGTCGGTGCTGACGCCGATGGCCCCGTGCAGGTGCATGGCGCGCTGGGCGATGTCGTGCATCACCTTCGGCATGGCGACCTTGATGGCGGCGATGTCGTGGCGAACCTTGCGGTAGTCCTGCTCCTTGTCGATGCGCCAGGCGGTGCGCAGCACCAGCAGCCGGAACTGTTCCATTTCGATCCAGGCTTCGGCGATCTTCTCCTGGGTCATCTGGAGGCCGCCGAGCACGCCCTTGCGCATGGGCCGGGAGACGGCGCGCTCGCACATCATGTCGAACGCCTTGCGCACCATGGCGACCGTGCGCATGGCGTGATGCACCCGGCCGCCGCCGAGCCGGGTCTGGGCGACGATGAAGCCGAGCCCTTCCGCGCCGAGCAGCGCGTCGGCGGGCACGCGCACATTCGTGAACCGCAGGTGCCCTTCGTTTTCCGAGAAGCCGGGGACGGTGAAGTTGCGGACGATCTCCAGGCCCGGGGTGTCGGCGGGGACGATGAACATGGACAGCCGCTTGTGTGGTTCGGCCTCCGGGTCGGTGACCACCATGACGATGTGGAAGCTGGCGAATTCGGCCGCCGAGTTGAACCACTTCTCGCCGTTGATGACCCATTCGTCGCCGTCGCGCACGGCGAGGGTCTTGAACGCGGTCGGGTCGGAGCCGCCGGTGGGTTCGGTCATGACGTAGCAGGAGCCGATCTCACCGTCGAGCAGGGGCTGCAGGTACTTCGCCTTCTGCTCCGGTGTCCCGAAGTGGGCGAGAATCTCGGCATTGCCGGAATCCGGTGCCTGACAACCGAATACCAGCGGAGCCCACTTGGAGGTGCCGATGACCTCGTTGAGCAGCGCCAGCTTGACCTGCCCGTAGCCGGGCCCGCCGAGCTCGGGGCCGAGGTGGCAGGCCCACAGGCCCTGCTCTTTCACCTTGTCCTGCAACGGTTTCATGAGCGCCCGGATCTCCGGGTTCTGCCGGTCGTAGGGCTCCGGGTAGATCAGGTCGAGGGGTTCGACCTCGGTGCGGACGAACTCCGCGACCCAGTCCAGCTTCTTCTGGTATTCCGGATCGGTCTCGAAATCCCAAGCCATGGTCAGCCTTTCAGTTGCTCCGGGTCGTGGCGACGCCGTCGAGGATGGTGGTGATGAGAATGTCGGCGATCTGTTCGGGGGTGTGCGCGCCGTCGGGGCGATACCAGCGGCTCACCATGTTCAGCATGGCCACGAGGCTGTTGCCGACGACGTGATCGTTGGTGCGCAGCACGCCCGCCGCATGGCCCTCGTCGATGACGCGCTGCCAGCAGCGTTGGATGCCGTCGCGCAATTGCTGGAGGTCCGCTTCACGTTCGGCGGTCAGCGCCCCGGCGTCGCGCAGCGCGATGGCCACCTCGTACTGATGCTCGATGATCAGCCGCACATGGCTGCGAATCAGGTTGCGCAGCTTACTCATCGGATCGAGCTCACTATCGGCGATGGCCGCCGCGGCCTCGAACATGGTCTGCGTGTACCCCCGCCGGATCTGGAAGAGCAGCTCTTCCTTGGACCCGATGTGGTAGTACAGCGCACCCCGCTGAATCCCGGCCCGGTCGCCGATCTCGGCGACGCTGGTGGCGTGAAACCCCTTCTCCGCGAACAGCTCCATGGCCGCGCGCACGATCCGCTCCCGCGTCTGTCCCGGATTCACCTCCGAGGCGGGTGGCCGCCCGCGCCGGCGCACCGGTTGCGCGCTCACCGCCAGCCACCGTCCAGCGCCAGGGTCGCCCCCGTGCAGAAGGCCGAGGCATCGGAGGCGAAAAACAGTGCGGCCCCGACGATATCGGCGGGCACCCCGATGCGGCCCAGCGCGGTGTGCTGCACCATGTAGTCCCGCATCTCTGGCGGCCACGCCTTGGCGATATCGGTGTCGAAGGCCCCGCAGCGAATCGTATTGACCCGCACCGCCGGTCCGTAGGTTTGTGCGATCCCGGCTCCGAGTGTCTCCAGCCCCGCTTTGGCTGCCGCGTACGGCACCGCCATCGGCTCGGGATGTGTCGCCTCCATGGACGAGATATTGACGATCGACCCGCGGCCCGCCGCGGCCATGCGCGCCCCGATCACCGCCGACAGCCGGAACGCCCCTTTGAGATTGGTGGCGATGATCTTGTCGAACATGGACTCGGTGACCTGATCCAGGCTCGGGTACAGCAGTGACATGCCCGCGTTGTTCACCAGCACGTCGACCCGCCCGAATTCCGCGTAGGCCGCGTCGGCGAGGGCGTCGCACTGCTCCCACACCCCGACATTGCAGGCGACAGCGAGCGCCCGCACCCCGTGCTTCTCGCGCACCGCAGTGGCTAGTTCGTCACACGCCTCGAGCTTCCGGCTGGCGATCACGACGTCCGCCCCGGCCCCTGCGAAGGCCAGCACCATTTCGCGCCCGAGCCCGCGGCTACCGCCGGTGACCACAACGACCTTGCCGGACAACGCATCTCCCATGAATCGCACCTTCGCGTCCCGAGAATCAGAAATGTTCTGCGCAGTACATTAAATGTACCGCCCGGAACATTCAAGGGTTTGTGACCGCATGGGATAGGTCACTCCGGGGAGGGTGCCGTGACAGGCCACGCGGTACCCGCGAGTAACATGACGGGCGTACTTTTTCACCCGGCTTCTCGAAATGAGGCATCTAGATGACAGAGCGGATTCAGGTCGGCGGGCTCCAGGTCGCGCGCGTCCTTCACGAGTTTGTGGAGAACGAGGCTCTTCCCGGTACCGGCGTAGATTCCGCCGCGTTCTGGTCGGGTGCCGAGGCCGTCATCAACGACCTCGCTCCCCGTAACCGCGCACTGCTGGCGGAACGCGACGACATCCAGGCCAAGATCGACGAGTGGCACCGCGCCAACCCCGGCGCCGGCTACGACAAGGCTGCCTACAAGCAGTTCCTCACCGAGATCGGCTACCTCCGTCCCGAACCGGCCGACTTCCAGATCGGCACCGAGAACGTGGACGCCGAAATCGCTGTGACCGCGGGCCCGCAGCTCGTGGTGCCGGTGATGAACGCCCGCTTCGCCATCAACGCGGCGAACGCGCGCTGGGGCTCGCTGTATGACGCCCTGTACGGCACCGACGCCATCTCCGAGGAGAACGGCGCGGAAAAGGGCACCGGCTACAACAAGGTCCGCGGTGACAAGGTCATCGAGTGGGCCCGCAACTTCCTCGACGACGCGGTGCCGCTGATCACCGGCTCGCACGTCGGCTCCACCAAGTACTCCATCGAGGACGGCGAGCTCGTCGTCGGCCTCGAGGACGGCACCGACATCGGCCTGGCCGACAACGACGCCCTCGTCGGCTACCTGGGCGATCCGGCCAACCCGACCTCGATCCTGTTGAAGCACAACGGCCTGCACATCGAGATCCAGATCGACCCGGAATCCCCCATCGGCTCCACCGACACCGCCGGTGTCAAGGACCTGGTGCTGGAGTCCGCGGTCACCACCATCATGGACTTCGAGGACTCGGTCGCGGCCGTGGACGCCGAGGACAAGGTCCTGTGCTACCACAACTGGCTGGGCCTGATGAAGGGCGATCTGGCCGAGGCGGTGTCCAAGGGCGGCAAGACCTTCACCCGCACCATGAACCCCGACCGCGTGTACACCGCGCTCGACGGCAGTGAGCTTGTGCTGCACGGCCGTTCGCTGCTGTTCGTGCGCAATGTCGGCCACCTCATGACCTCCGACGCCATCATCGACAAGGACGGCAACGAGATCCCCGAGGGCATCATGGACGGCCTCATCACCGTCCTGATCGCCAAGCACGCCCTCAATGCCGCCAATGGCAATGGCGGGCTGAAGAACACCCGCACCGGCTCGATCTACATCGTGAAGCCGAAGATGCACGGCCCGGACGAGGTCGCCTTCACCAACGAGCTGTTCGGCCGCATCGAGGACGCCCTCGACCTGCCGCGCAATACGCTCAAGGTCGGCATCATGGACGAGGAGCGCCGCACCACGGTCAACCTCAAGGCGTCCATCCACGCCGCCAAGGACCGCGTGGTCTTCATCAACACCGGCTTCCTGGACCGCACCGGCGACGAGATCCACACCTCCATGGAGGCCGGGCCGATGGTCCGCAAGGCCGAGATGAAGACCCAGCAGTGGATCCTGTCCTACGAGGACTGGAACGTCGACACCGGCATCGCCACCGGCCTGCCCGGCAAGGCGCAGATCGGCAAGGGCATGTGGGCCATGCCCGACCTGATGGCCGAAATGCTCAAGCAGAAGATCGGCCACCCGAAGGCCGGCGCCAACACCGCGTGGGTGCCGTCCCCGACCGCCGCCACCCTGCACGCCACCCACTACCACCTGGTGGACGTGTTCAAGCGGCAGGCCGAGATCGCCAAGGGCGGCCCGCGCGCCACCGTCGATCAGATCCTGGAAATCCCCCTGGCGCAGGACACCAACTGGTCCGCCGAGGAGAAGCAGCAGGAGCTGGACAACAACTCCCAGGGCATTCTCGGCTACGTGGTGCGCTGGATCGACCAGGGCGTCGGCTGCTCCAAGGTGCCCGACATCAAGGATGTCGGCCTGATGGAAGACCGTGCGACCCTGCGCATCTCGTCGCAGCTGGTGGCCAACTGGCTGCGCCACGGCGTGGTCACCGAGGCCGAGGTGCTCGCCTCGCTCGAGCGTATGGCGCCGATCGTCGACCGCCAGAACGCCGGTGACTCCTCCTACCGCCCGATGGCCCCGGACTTCGCCGGGTCCATCGCCTTCCAGGCGGCCAAGGAGCTGGTGCTCGAGGGCACCAAGCAGCCCAACGGCTACACCGAGCCGATCCTGCACCGCCGTCGCCGTGAGGCCAAGGAGTACAACGCCAAGTTCGGCGCGTAATCCCGCAGGCGCACAGCATCGGAAATCCCCGGTCGTCCACGGACGGCCGGGGGGTTTTCCGTATTCGGCCATGCTCGCGTGGCGTAGGTGGGACGAGTCGCCGGATCCGGGCTCGCGGGTGTGCGGGCATGGGGCATGATGAGCGACCGTGACTGCGTATCCGGTTCCTTCGGCGCCCCGGCGGGGAACCCCGGTCGGCTGGTGGCTCGCGATGGTCGTGATCCTGGGCCTCGGGGCCGCGGGCTGCCTGTGGCTGATGTGGATCTCGGCGTCCTCGGGCGACACCCTCGATGCCATGCTGACCGGATTCATGCCGATGGCGGGCCTGTTCGCCATCTGGCTGACGCTGGCGGTCGTCGGCGGGGTCAGCTATCGCATCTACTGGCCGAGCATCGGATTGCCGCTGGTGCTGGCGACCACGCTGGTCGTGCTGTGGCTGGGCGTGCCGGGCAAGCTCGGATGGATGGCGTCGCGGTCGGCGCTGGATCAGGCGGCGGCCAGCTGCACCGAGTCCACCGGTGCGATTCGCATCGGCGTCTACACCTTCGACCGGGTGCAGCGGCTGGCCGACGGGTGCCGATTCGATCTGGCCGACGCCGGATTCCTCAGCAATATCGACGGATTCGTCCGTTTGCCCAGCGGCCCGCCCGAACCCGCGCCCGGCAAGCGCAATGCGTACCGGTACGCCGAGCACGACGGCCAGTGGCACACCTACGTCTACGTGTCGGACTACAGCAACAACGACTAGGCTGCCCGGCGAAAGTTTTCTCCGACCAGAAGGTTCTTCATGGGTAGCACCGTTCTCGACATCGTCAACCTGCTCGTCTCGCGCGTCAACGCCGCCTGGGTCTGGGCCTCGACCGGCTCGTCGGGCCCCATCCCGCTGTAATCCGGCGTCCCCCAAGCAGATTCGCGAACCCCTTCGCCGCCCCGCGGTGGAGGGGTTCGCCGCGTCCGGCCCGGTCGGCGAGGCCGTGGAACAAATCGGGAACCCCGGTCGTTGAACCAGCACGACCGAGGGCCCGACAGTGTAACGGCTCCGGTCCCAGGGGCGAAAAAACCACGCGACGACGGTACGACCGTTGTGTCACCATATGTTTCGACGATGATCACCGGCTCGGCGCACTCCAGCGTCGGCCGCTACCAGCAGGAAGGAGGAGGCGACAGATGAACCCGGTTTTGCCCGAACAGAATCCGATGTCGACAGGCGGACGAGCCCTCGCGGCGCACGATACCGAGTGCACCCAGCGCGGTAGCCACGGTTCCGATCGCCTCCCCGTGCTCGCCTGAGCCCTTCCCCTTTCCTGCCACTTCGCTACCGATTCCACGAAACATGGTGAGCCCCATGCTGTCCCGTCATGCCGAAGACCCGGAGATAACCTCAGACAACTGGATACACCACGGGGTGCTGCTGCTGAACGCCTCCTACGAGGCGCTGCACGAGATCCGCGCCGAACGCGCCGTGGTGCTGCTGCTCAGCGGCGCCGCCGAAACGGTCGCCGACAAGCAGCCGCACTTCCCCATCCGCTCGCAGCATGTCGAGATCGCGCTGCCGGAAACCATCCGGCTGACCCGATACGTATATCTCGAGCACCGGGTACTCGTACACGACGACAACAGCCGCGCCACCCTCGCCGCGATCCTGCGGCGTGACGCCTACCGGTGCGGGTACTGCGCCGGGTGGGCCCGCACCGTGGACCACATCCGCCCGCGTTCCAAGGGCGGCCCGAACACCTGGGCCAACCTGATCGCCGCGTGCGGACCCTGCAACACCTACAAGGCGGACCGGACTCCCGAGGAGGCCGGAATGCGACTGCTGTGGGAGCCCAAGGCGCCCAGAGACATGGAGAGAAAGCAGCGGCAGATCTGGAAGGAACTGGCCGCGTCGTGAATCGCGTGATCGGACGAGAAAGGAGCTAGATCCGATGACGAAAACTGCACTGGCGGAGCCGACCCTGGCGGATCTGCTCCCCATCTCCGATTCCAAGGACTACTGGCAGCACGCCGCCTGCCAGGGTGACCCCAACCATGAGGCGTGGTTCCCGTATCCGTCGCAGGACTTCGACTACGCGCGAAAGATCTGCGCCGGCTGCCCGATCCGCCGCGAGTGCGGCGAGTTCGCCACCCGCACCGGCCAGTCCGGCGTCTGGGGCGGGCACGAGTACGACCGCGGCAAGCTGATCAGAGACTGAGCTGATCCGAACGAGCCGACCGGCAATACCATGCCGGTCGGCTTTTCGCGTTACCGCCTGGTACAGGTGGCAAATATCGCGTCAACTTACACTGAAGATCGTGGGTACTCATCGCGCCGCGAGCCGGTCACGAGGTGTCGCCAAGGGACCGGTCATCGCAGTCGCAGCGGTGATCGTGCTGGTCTTGGCCGTGGTCGGCTGGATCTGGTTGCAGGATCGCTCGAACAAGAGCGACAGCGCGGCCGCCGCGGCGTGCGTGGAGGGGACCACGACGCTGAATGTCACCGTGGATCCGTCCATCGCGGCGCCGGTCAAAGCGGCGGCGGAACGGTACAACGCGACGAAACCCGTGGTGCGCGATCACTGTGCGCAGGTGGTGGTGAACCCGCAGCCGTCGGCGGCCGTGGTGGCGGCCTTCACCTCGAACAAGTGGGATGCGGCGCTGGGTGCGCAACCGGGGCTGTGGATTCCGGATTCGGCGCGGTCGATCGAACTCATGCGCGTGCCCGGGCTGATTCAGGGCACGCCCGCGCCGGTCGCGGTCAGCCCGATCGCGCTGGCGATGCCGGCCGAACTGCGGCAGGCCCTCGAGGCCAAGCAGGTGGCCTGGGCGGATCTGCCCAAGCTGCAACAGGGTTCGCTCGCCGACGTCGGCCTCGCGCCGTGGGGCGGCCTGCGATTGGCCATGCCCGCCGGGGATCCCGCACTGGGTGTGGCGGCGGCGGTCGGCTCGGGTGTTTCGGGCACCGATCCGCTCGATGAGAACGCCGTGAAATCCGGTCAGGTGAGCTCGGCGGTGTCGGTGCTGGCCGCCGGTGCGCCCGCGGTCGAAGACGTCGAGTCGGCGCTGACCACCATCGGCACCGCCGCCGATGCGGCCGGATCGCCCGTGCACGCGGTGGCCGCGACCGAGCAGCAGATCCGAGGCCGCAACGGGCTCACCGCCTTCCGGCCCACCGGCAACGGCCCGCAGGCCGACTATCCGGCCGCGCAGATCTCCGGCTCGTGGGTGGATCAGACGCAGAATCAGGTGGCCGGACTCTTCACCGACTTCCTGCACGCCCCCGAACAGTCGAAGTTGTTCACCGACAATGGTTTCGGCGCGGCCCCGCAGGCCACCGCCGCCGTCCCGGCCCGCGCGGTGCTGGAGCAGCTGAACCAGACCCTCGCGCATCCGGTGCTCGGCGTGCGGTCGACCGTGCTGCTCGACACCTCCGCGTCCATGTCCACCCAGGACGGCGGCCTCACCCGGCTCGCGAATTCCATTGCGGCCCTGCTGTCCACGATGACCGTCATGCCACCCGACTTCGGCATGGGCGCGTGGGCCTACGCCAAGAACCTCGACGGCACCACGCCCTACCGCGTCCTCACCCCGACCGCCCCGCTGACCGTCGAGCAGCGCACCGCCCTCACCCAATCCCTGGGTGCGGCAACCGCTTCCACCTCCAAGACCGACCGCACCTACCCCACCCTGCAGGCCGCCTACCGCAGCGCCCTCGCCGGTTACGCCGCGGCGCGCACCAATTCGATCCTGCTCATCACCGACGGCCCCGACGACGATTCCTCGGTCACCGGCGATCAGCTGCTCGCCGATATCGCCGCGGCCACCGATCCGGCCAAGCCGGTGCGCGTGGATGTCATCGTGATCGGCGGCACCGGCACCCAGACCCTGCAGACCCTCGCCCAGCGCACCGGCGGCACCTACACCAAGGTCGCCACCACCAACGATCTCGCCTTCGGCACGGCGGTGTCGCAGGCCCTCACCACCCCCTGAGATACCCCTACGGCATGTCTTCGCAATCTCTCAGCTAACTCGTGGGAGATTCGAGCAAAGTCAGCCATTTCTCCATCGAAGGGGTACACGCATGGCGCACAGCACGACCACCGACGATCACCCGGTCAAGCAGGGTTTCGCGGCCGGCACCTCGATCGCGGCGGCCATCCTCATGCTGGTCATCGGTGCGCTGTCGATCCTGGAGGGCATCTCCGCCATCGCCTCCGACGACCTGCTCATCGTGAACGTCAACGACTACATCTACCGTTTCAACACCACCGGCTGGGGCTGGACCCACCTGATCATCGGCGGCCTGGTGGTCATCTCCGCCGTCGGCCTGCTGGCCGGCACCACCTGGGGCCGCGCCATGGCCATGGTCCTCGCGGCGGTCTCCATCGTCGCCAACTTCCTCTGGCTCCCCTACTACCCGGCCTGGTCGCTGCTGATCATCGCCCTGGACGTGGTGGTCATCTGGGCCATCGCCACCTGGAAGCCCAGCAACGCCTGACCCGAGCCCCATCCGCCCTGCGCCCCGGCAGCCATCGCAGCTGTTGGGGCGCAGCGCTGTTCGCCATCAGCGTTACCGCCGGAGCCGGCTGCGGCGATAATGCTTTGCACGGGCATCGTGCACGAGCGAAGGCGGGTGTATGGGTCAGAGCAGCCGATCGAAGAGTGACGGGGCCGGGTGAGCTTGCAGCCGGGCGCCGTATTCGCCGGATACACCATCCAACGTTTGATTGGCGCCGGAGGGATGGGTTCGGTGTATCTCGCACGCCATCCGCGGTTGCCGATGAACGTGGCGTTGAAGATCCTGCTGCCGGAGCTGGGGCGCGACGACGAGGCTCGGGCCTACTTCCATCGTGAGGCGGATATCGTTGCGCGCCTGCAACATCCGCATATCGTGCGGGTACACGATCGGGGCGCGGAGGGCGATCATCTGTGGATCGCCATGGATTATGTGAACGGGCCCGATATCGCGCAACTGCTGCGCAGCGGTCCTTTGCCGCCGCAGCGGACACTGGAGATCATCGGGCAGGCGGCGCAGGGGCTCGATCACGCGCACCGGCAGGGAGTGCTGCATCGGGACGTGAAGCCCGCCAACCTGCTCACCACAATGGGTGCGGGGCGAAACCACGTGTACCTCACGGATTTCGGTATCGCGCGCACGGCCGATGATCCGACCACGGTGACCGCCTCGGTGCGCGCCACCTTCGCCTACGCGGCCCCCGAACTGCTCACCGGCGGCGTCCTCGACCATCGCGCCGACATCTACGCCCTCGGCGCGACCCTGTACCGGCTGCTCACCAATACCGTCCCGTACCCGCGCGACACGCTCGCCGCGATCCTGCACGCCCACCTCACCCAGCCGCCGCCGCAACCGACCGCCGTGCGCTCGGACCTGCCGCCCCGCATCGACCAGGTGATCGCCATCGCCATGGCCAAGGACCCGGCCGACCGCTACCCCACCTGCCTGGCCCTCGCCCACGCCGCACACTCCGCGCTGCAACAATTCGGCCCCGGCAGCGGACAGCAGTGGGCCCCACCGACCCGCCCGATCGAACCCGGCCCGCAACCGGACACCCAATCCTCGCGGGACGCCCGCCCACCGTCACACCCCTCCTGGCCGCAACAGCGCGTCCCACCAATACCCCAGCCGAATCCCGCTCCCACACAGCTGAATCCGGCCGTCCACCAGCCCCGCGTGGCACCGACGCAAATGAATCCCGCTGTACACCAGCAGTATCCGGCACGCCCGCACACCAACCCCTCCCAACCGCAGCCACGGCTCCCGCAGCCGTATTCATCCCGGCCCCAGCCGTATCCGATCCTGTCGGACCCGAACACCCAGCCGCCCCCAGCGGATACGTCCGCACCGCCAAAGCCGCGCATGCTCTCGCGGCGGCGCTTCCTCATCGGGGCGGCCATCGCCGTGCCGGTGGCTGCGGCTGCCGGTTCCATTCCGCTACTCGCCGGGCGGGACGGTTCCAGCGGGCCGCAGGGTGCCCGCCTGCGCGCGGTGCTGTCCGGCCATACCGGCCTGGTCCACGCGGTGGCATTCAGCCCTGA
Source organism: Nocardia huaxiensis (assembly GCF_013744875.1). Classification (NCBI taxonomy): domain Bacteria; kingdom Bacillati; phylum Actinomycetota; class Actinomycetes; order Mycobacteriales; family Nocardiaceae; genus Nocardia; species Nocardia huaxiensis. Next base: position 4,434,859 of record NZ_CP059399.1, on the reverse strand, counting down.
TGGAAAGACCCTTGCCACCGCGAGTTTCGACAATACGGCCCGCCTGTGGAATGTCGAGGCCCAAGCACAGCAGGGCGAGCCTCTCACCGGCCATTCCGACCGGGTCCGCTCGGTCGCCTTCTCCCCCGACGGCACGCTGCTGGCCACCACCAGCGCCGATACCACCGCGCGCATCTGGGAGGTCAGCACCGGTTACCAGTCCGGCGACACCCTCACCGAGGGCTCGGTGTCCATCAACGGCATAGCGTTCAGCCCCGACGGCACCCTGCTCGCCATTGCCGCCAGCGACAGCACCGTCCATTTCCGCAGCGCGAAAACCCGTACCGCCTCCGGCAATTCCCTCACCGGCCACAATGGCGCGGTGGCCGCCGTAGCCTTCTCCCCCGACGGCACCACCGTGGCCACCGCCAGCTTCGACACCACCCTCCGCCTGTGGGACCTGCGCACCCGCCAGTCCATCAGCGATCCCCTCACCGGGCACACCGACCGGGTCCGCACCATCGCCTTCAACTCCGACGGCACCCTGCTGGCCACCAACAGCGCCGACGCCACCGCCCGCCTCTGGGACGTCCGCACCCGAAAGCAATTGGGCGAACCCATCACCGGCCACACCGCCGGCATCCGCTCGGTAGCGTTCAGCCCGGACGGTCGCACCCTCGTGACCACCAGCGATGACCGGACCGCCCGGCTGTGGGACATCGAATCACGCGCCCAGATCGGCGAACCGCTCACCGGCCACACCGACGCGGTCTACGCCGCCGCGTTCAGCCCCGACGGCTCCCTGCTCGCAACCACCAGCAGCGACAAGACGATTCGCTTGTGGACGGTCAGCCGATAGCCACCTCGAAAGATCGCACTGCGCCCCACCGGTGACGGAACCCGATGGGGCGCAGTAGCATTCGTGAACTTTCGAGGCGGAGACTACTCGGCGTAGGCGTCCAGCGGCGGGCAGGAGCAGACCAGGTTGCGGTCGCCGTACGCGCCGTCGATGCGGCGGACGGACGGCCACACCTTGGCGCGGGCCGAACCCAAACCCCGCGGGTAGACGGCGGTTTCGCGGGAGTACGGGTGGTTCCACTCGCCGACCAGGCATTCGGCGGTGTGCGGGGCACCGCGCAGCGGGTTGTCCTCGACGGGCCAGACGCCGGCTTCGACCTGGTCGATCTCACCCTTGATGGCGATCATCGCGTCGATGAAAGCGTCGATCTCTTCGAGGTTTTCGGATTCGGTCGGCTCGACCATGAGGGTGCCCGCGACCGGGAAGCTCATGGTGGGGGCGTGGAAGCCGTAGTCGGCCAGGCGCTTGGCCACATCGTCGACGGTGACGCCGGTGCGCTTGGTGATCTCGCGCAGGTCGAGGATGCACTCGTGCGCGACCATGCCGTTGTCGCCGGTGTAGAGCACGGGGAAGTGCGGATCCAGGCGTCGGGCAATGTAATTGGCCGAGGCGATGGCGGTGAGGGTGGCGCGGCGCAGGCCGTCGGCGCCCATCATGCGGATGTAGGACCACGTGATGGGGAGGATGGACGCGGAGCCGTACTTGGCGGCCGAGACGGCGTGCGAGCCCGCCTCCAGGGGATCGCCCGGCAGGTACTTTGCCAAGTGTTCGCGGACGGCCACCGGGCCGACGCCGGGGCCACCGCCGCCGTGCGGAATGCAGAAGGTCTTGTGCAGGTTCAGGTGGCTGACGTCGCCGCCGAACTTGCCCGGACGGGCCAGGCCGACAAGGGCATTCAGGTTGGCGCCGTCCACGTACACCTGACCGCCGGCGTCGTGCACCAGGGCGCAGAGTTCGGCGACCTCGTGCTCGTACACGCCGTGCGTGGACGGGTAGGTGATCATGATGCAGGCCAGCCGGTCGGCGTGGTCGGCGATCTTGGCGCGCAGGTCGTCCAGGTCGACGTCGCCGTTGGGGCGGGTCTTCACGACCTCGACGCGCATGCCGACCATGGCGGCCGAGGCGGCATTGGTGCCGTGCGCGGAGGACGGGATGAGGCACGTATCCCGGTGCGAGTCACCACGATCCAGGTGGTAGCGGCGGATGGCCAGCAGTCCGGCGTACTCGCCCTGCGATCCGGCATTGGGCTGCAGGGAGACCCGGTCGTACCCGGTGACGGCGCACAGCCAGCCTTCCAGGTCCTCGATCAGGCGGATGAGCCCCGGCGCGTCCTCGACCGGCGCGTACGGGTGCACCCGGTTGAACCCGGGCCAGGTGATGGATTCCATCTCCGCGGCCGCGTTCAGCTTCATGGTGCAGGAGCCGAGCGGAATCATGCTGCGGTCCAGGGCGATGTCCTTGTCGGACAGCGCACGCAGGTAGCGCAGCATGGCGGTCTCGGTGCGGTACCGGGTGAACGCCGGATGGGTCAGGAACTCCGAGGTCCGATCCTCGAGGTGCGGACGCGGCCGGCCGTGGAACAGCGCGCCTTCGGGCCCGACGGGCACCTCCGCGCCGAAGCAGTCCAGGATGGCGACCACGTGCGCGTCGGTTGTGGCCTCGTCGCAGGCGATGCCGACGTGATCGGCGTCGACCAGTCGCAGGTTGATCCCCGCGCCCTTGGCCTTGGCCACGATGGCCTCCGCCCCGCCGGGCACGTTCACCAGCACGGTGTCGAAGAAGCGCTGGTGCACAACGGCATCGCCGAGTCCGGCGGCCAGCCACTGCGCGTGCCCGTGCACCCGGCGCGCGATGTTCCGCAGCCCGTCCGCACCGTGGTAGGAGGCGTACATGGCGGCCACGATGGCCAGCAGCACCTGCGCGGTGCAAATGTTCGAGGTCGCCTTCTCCCGGCGAATGTGCTGTTCCCGGGTCTGCAGCGCGAGGCGGTAGGCGGTATTGCCGTCCGCGTCCACGGAGACGCCGACCAGACGGCCGGGCAGCTGCCGCGCGTGCGCGTTGCGCACGGCCAGATATCCGGCGTGCGGGCCGCCGAAGCCGAGCGGCACCCCGAATCGCTGTGTGGTGCCGAAACATACGTCCGCGCCCTGCTCACCGGGCGGCGTGATCATGGTCATGGCAAGCAGATCCGCGCCCACGGCGACCAAAGCCTTACGCGCATGGGCGGCTTCGATGAGCGGCGTCCAGTCGACGATCTTGCCGGAAGCGCCGGGCTGCTGCACGATCACGCCGAAGAACTCGCCCTCGGGCAGTTCGCCACCGGACAGATCGGCCTCGACGATCTCGATCCCGAGCGGCTCGGCGCGCGTGAACAGCAGCGTCCGGGTCTGCGGGAACAAATCGGTATCGATCAGCAGCCGCTGCGACTTGCTGCCCCGATTGGCGCGCTGCAGCAGCGTCATGGCCTCGGCGGCCGCGGTGGCCTCGTCGAGCATGGACGCGTTGGCGACCTCCATGCCGGTCAGGTCCGACACCATGGTCTGGAAGTTGAGCAGCGCCTCGAGGCGGCCCTGGCTGATCTCGGGCTGGTAGGGCGTGTAGGCGGTGTACCAGGCCGGGTTCTCGATGAGATTGCGCACCAGCACCGGCGGCGTGAGGGTGTCGTAGTAGCCCAGCCCGACCATGCTGGTGGCCACGGTGTTGGAACCGGCCAGCGCGGCCAGCTCGGCCAGCGCCTCGTGCTCGGACAGTGCGGGCGGCAGTGCGGCGAGGCCATTGCCGGTGGCCGCGTCGAGAATGCTGGCGGGCACGGCCTTGGCCGCGAGTTCGTCGAGCGATTCGACGCCGACGACCTTCAGAATGCGGTCGAGTTCGCCCGGATCGGGTCCGATATGGCGGTCGGCGAAGGAACGGGTAATCACGGCAGCTCCATGGGGTCGGGCGGAGTCGACCATCGGGGTCGACCAGTCGTCCCTCCCCCTCTGTCCTGGGCGCCTGAGAGATTCGGGGCAGCGGCTTTGGGGCCGTGTCCCTTTCACCATGGGCGGGTGGCTCGCGACCACCGCTTTCCAGAGGCGTCGAAACTCCGCACGGTCCCTTGTGCCTGAGAGATTGACGGGGAGGTGCTGCTCCTTCGGCGTCCTGGTCCAGCCCACCGAATCCGATGAACCAGCCCCGGAACTCTCCCGCACGGCTGCGACGCACTGCCAAGTCTAGAGGGCCGCAAGTTACAGCCGTGTTGCCCGGGCCGGGATCACATACCCGACGGTCGTCATCCCGGCACACAGAACCGCCGTCCTCCCGGCGCGCTTTTGGCCGGGATGACGAGAGAAGTCTGCTGCTAGCCGGTCTTGCTCATGCGCGCCTTGCGGCGGAATGCCAGTTCGTCTTCCGGACGGTCGCTGGCGCTGCCGGTCTCGGCGCGTTCGGCCGGGAAGTTGGCGATGGCCCCGGTGAGCTCGCGCATCGCGCCGCTGACGGCGATGCCGAAGACGCCTTGGCCGCCCTGCAGTAAATCGACGACCTCCTCCGGCGACGAGCATTCGTACACGGTGGCCCCGTCGGAGAACAGCGTGATCCCGGCCAGATCCTCGACGCCGCGGCTGCGCAGATGATCCACTGCGATGCGGATGTTCTGCAGCGAGATGCCGGCGTCGAGCAGCCGCTTGACGATCTTGAGGACCAGGATGTCCTTGAACGAGTACAGACGCTGGCTGCCCGATCCCGTGGCGGAGCGGATGGACGGCACGACGAGCCCGGTGCGAGCCCAGTAGTCGAGCTGGCGGTAGGTGATCCCGGCGACCTGGCAGGCGCTGGGCACCCGGTAGCCGACGAGTTCGTCCGGCACCGTGTCGTCGGGGAACAGCCCTGGCTGCACCACATCCTGCGGTTGCGGTTGATCTCCCACTGACTACTCCCTTACTGCTTGCCTGTCAGGGCTCGTGTTCGTGAACACTGCAATCGGTGAACACTGCATCGACGCTCGGAGCGTGGCCTAACTATCGAGGCTACTCTCCTGATTGTCTCGGGAGTATCGGCATCGAACCAAGCGTGATGGGCGGCGTGTTTCTAGACCTTAAGTACAGGTCGAGACAATAATTGCACCGTCGCCATGATCGCGTGCGAGCGGCCCTGAAGATCAGCTGTCGGTGGCCTTGAAATCGTCGGGCGAGACCGATTCCAGGAACTCCTTGAACTTCTCGACTTCGTCTTCCTTCTCGTCCGGCATGACCAGGCCGGCTTCCTCGAGAACGGGTTCCTCGGCGTAGATCGGGCAGCCGACGCGCAAGGCGATGGCGACCGAATCCGAGGGGCGCGCGGAGACGCGTAGGTCGTTGTCGAAGACGAGATCGGCGTAGAAGGTGCCCTCCTGCAGGTCCACGATGCGGACCTCTTTGAGGGTGTGCCCGAGCTCCTTGATCAGAATCTTGATCAGATCGTGAGTGAGCGGCCGGATGGGCGTGACGCCCTCCTGTTCGAGCACGATGGCGGTGGCTTCGGCCTGGCCGATCCAAATCGGTAGATACCGATCACCATTGGCCTCACGCAGCAACAGCACGGGCTGGTTCTGTGGCTGTTCGACACGGATGCCGATAACACGCATTTCGCTCATCGCACTGCCTCCCAATACTCGCCGGCCGCCAGCCCTGCCATCACGAAGTCGGCCGTATCACCGAGTCTAGGCGAAGATTTCAGCCCCCGAGGGAAGCGCGCACTGAGGTCTTCACCAGGCATGTGTGCAGGGTCAGCGACAGTGCCGCCAACTCGCGCACGGTCTCTTCGGCACGGGCGCGGGCATCCGCGTCCCGGCTTTTCGCGATCGGTGCGGCGATCTGCGCGACCATCGCCGCCTCGCGGTCCGCGGCCAGCTTGAAGGCGCGCAGATGCCGTGCCTCCAAACCGAATTCACTCAGGGCCTTGGCGGTGCGCGCGAGCGTGACCGCGTCGGCGTCGAAGAATCCGGCGGCGCCGGGGGTGATCAGATTGGCGCGGATGAGCTCGGTCAGGAACTTCTCATCGATACCGGCCTGGCTGAGCAGGTCCGCCCGGGTGATCCGGATTTCGTGATCGAACCGGAGTTCCTCGGGCGAGACCTCGCCGGGCACGACCCCGAGCCGCCGTAAGCGACCATCACCATTGGGCGCCATGGCATTTCCTGTAGAGACACCGCCTGTAGAGACACCGCCGTTGTCGCGGGCCGCGTCGTGGTCGGGACGCGGACCGTCTCCCCCCACGGCCGCTCGGGCACGGGCTTCCCGTACACCGAGCGTCGCGGCTCCGCTGTCGATCGCTTCGAGCTGCTCCTTGATCACCTTCAAGGGCAGGTACTGATCCCGCTGTGCCGTGAGCACGAACCGCAGGCGTTCGACGTCGGCGACGTGAAACCTGCGGTACCCCGAGGGGGTTCGCTCCGGGCTGATCAATCCCTCGGATTCGAGAAACCGAATCTTCGAGATGGTGATGTCTGGAAAGTCCGGACGCAGCAAATCCAGCACGGAGCCGATCGACATGCCTCCGCGCGTCCACTGCTGCGCTGCGCCAGTCATTCCCGTGGGTCCTATAGCGTGCCCGACGCCTCTGCGGGGCGAGGGCCGGTCAGGAATACGAGACGGAACTTGCCGATCTGCACCTCGTCGCCGTTCTGCAGCTCCGAGGAATCCACCGGCTCCCGGTTCACGTAGGTGCCGTTCAGGCTGCCCACATCGACGACCTGGAAGGTGTCGTCGTCCTGGCGGAACTCGGCGTGGCGACGGCTGACGGTGACATCGTCCAGGAAGATGTCGCTGTCGGGGTGGCGCCCCGCGGAGGTGGTGGGCTGGTCGAGCAGGAAACGCGATCCGGCATTCGGGCCGCGCTTGACCACCAGCAGGGCCGCGCCCGCGGGCAGGCCCTCGACCCCTTGCACCGGCTGTTCACCGGTCTGCTCGGTGCGCGACGTGTCGACCTCGTTCAGGAAATCAGCGCGGAACACCGATGTGGTCTCGGCTGCTGTCTCCTGGTAACCCGGGTCTTTGTTCTCGCTCACCCTTGCTCTCCTCCTCGAACCGAATAATCCATGCAAGCAGTTGATGCCTTCAGCGATGCGGCGCTCCGGCCGCGCAGACACATCTGTTGGCAATGACCGTACCCTGCCGGGACGTACCCGTGCAGGTAGAACTGTGAAGGCTCCTTCAGCCTCCGATAACTCCTTGATAACCTGCGGCGTCGAGCAGCTTTCCGAGCTCGGCGTCGAGGGCATCGGCGTCGGCGACCTCGAGTTCGAAGATCCACCCGTCACCGTAGGGATCGGTGTTGACGGTCTCCGGGCTGGCGGTCAGATCCTCGTTCACCGCAACGACTTTCGCGGTCAGCGGAATGTAGATATCGGATACGGACTTGGTCGACTCCACCTCGGCGATGCTCTCGCCGGCGGAGGCGTCCTTGTCCACCTCGGGCAGCTGCACGAAGACGACGTCACCCAGCTGTGACTGCGCGTAGTCGGTGATGCCCACCCGAACGCGGGTAGGTCCCACTTTGCGCACCCATTCGTGTTCTTCGGTGTAGCGCAGGTCCTCGGGTAGGTCGGTCACAGGCAGTGTCCTTTCACAGGGGCGGTCCTCTCGCGGCATCCGCGTCGATGCGTGGCAATACCCTATCGGCTACCGATCATGGTGCGGCACGGCCGGTATGGTCCGGGCCACGGCAATGGCTTTGCCGAGGTAGAGAATGCCGGTCCAGACGTACACCGCCGTACCCCAGACCAAGAATGCACCACCGAAGGCCCGACTGAAACCCGCGGCGGCCCAATCCATCTGGCCGGCCAGCCACCAGGGGAACGCGGACATGAGCGCGAAAGTGGCGGCCTTGCCCAGGTAGATGACGTCCGGCGGGGGCAGATCGCGGCGCTTGTAGATGCCCAGGGTCACCGTCAGAACAAGGTCGCGGCCGACCAGGATGGCCACCACCCACCAGGGCAGGATGCCGCGAATCAGGAAGCCGCCCAACGTCGCCACCAGATACAGCCGATCCACCAGCGGGTCCAGGATCGCGCCGAGTTTGGACGACTGATCCAGGAGCCGTGCGAGCTTGCCGTCCGCGTAGTCGGTGATACCGCTGAGGATCAGCAGCGCGAACGCCCAGCCGTCGGCCTCACGCACCAGCAGCAGCCAGAGGAAGACGGGGACGCCGATGAGCCGCACCATGCTCAGCACATTGGGCACGGTGAAGATGCGGTCGCTGTACACCGGTTCGGTGTTGCGCTCGGTGGTCACGCTCCGGTCTTACCGCAATCACTCCCGCGTCACCATCCGGGCACGCCGCTTGGCCGAGTTCACGCGGAACCGATATGGTCTCCGCCATATCAGGGGAGTGACAGAATGAGTCGACATCCTTCTCATCTGTTTCCGGTGTGCGAGAGGAAAGACCATGCCCGACTTCGACTACGACGTCGTTGTGATCGGTTCCGGGTTCGGGGGGAGCGTGAGTGCGCTGCGCCTGACCGAGAAGGGCTACCGGGTGGCCGTGCTGGAATCCGGTCGCCGCTGGAATGCCGAGGACATCCCGTCATCGAATTGGAATGTGCGCAAGTCGATCTGGGCGCCCCGGCTGGGCTTGACCGGGCCACAGCGCATCAGTGTGCTCGGCAAGTGCGCGGTGTTCTCCGCCTCCGGGGTGGGCGGCGGATCGCTGATCTACGGCAACACCCTCTACGAGCCGCTGCCGAACTTCTACACCGACAAGCAGTGGTCGCACATCACCGACTGGAAGTCCGAGCTCGCGCCCTACTACGACCAGGCGCAGCGCATGCTCGGCGTCGCCCCCAATCCGCGCATGACACCCGCCGATGAGGTGATCCGTTCGGTCGCCGAGGATCTCGGCGTCGCCGACACCTTCCACGCCACCAATGTGGGCGTGTTCTTCAACGAGGACGCGCCGGGCGAGGAAGTGGCCGACCCGTACTTCGGCGGAGCCGGACCGCGCCGCAGCGGCTGCATCCACTGCGCGCGCTGCTTCACCGGCTGCCCGCACAATGCCAAGAACACCACCCCGACCAACTACCTGTATCTGGCCGAGCAGGGCGGCGCGAAGGTCTTCGAGCTGACCACCGTCACCAGCGTGCGCCCCATGACCGGCGGCGGGTACGCGCTCGAGACCGAGCGCTCGGATCGCTGGATTCGCAAGGAGCGCAAGACCTTCACCGCCGAGCAGGTGGTGTTCGCGGCGGCCGCGCTGGGCACCCAGAAGCTGCTGCACAAGATGCGCGACGAGGGCGTGCTGACCAATCTGTCGCCGCGCCTGGGTGAGCTGACCCGCTCCAACTCCGAGGCCATCCTGAATGTGGTGAGCCGCGACCGCACCGATTTCGCGGAGGGCATCGCCATCACCTCCTCGATTCACCCGGAGCCCGACACCCATATCGAGGTGTGCCACTACGGCAAGGGCCAGAACGCGCTGTTCCCCATGTCGGTGCCGATCGTGGACGGCGGCGCGTTCCGGGTGCTGCGGTTCCTGCTGGCCATCCTGCTGCATCCGATGGTGTTCCTGCGCAGCCTCAATGCGCATCGGGCCTCGGAGAAGTCGGTGATCCTGCTGGTCATGCAGTCGCTGGACAATTCGCTGACCTCCTACCGGCGCTGGGGGCAACTCAAGACCAAGCAGGGCACGGGCAAGCCCAATCCGACCTGGATTCCGCTCGCACACGATGTGGGGCGGCGCTTCGGGCAGAAGGTCAACGGCGACGTGCACGGGCTGGTCATGGACGTGTTCAATATCCCGGCCACCGCGCACTACATCGGCGGCTGTGTGATCGGCGAGGGACCGGAATCCGGTGTGGTGGACCCGTACCAGCGGGTGTTCGGGCATCCGGGCCTGCACGTGGCCGACGGCTCGGCGGTGACGGCCAACCTGGGCGTGAACCCGTCGCTGACCATCACGGCGCAGGCCGAGCGCGCGATGGCGTTCTGGCCCAACCGGAACGAGGCCGATCCGCGACCGGAACTGGGTGCGGACTATGTGCGCGTAGCGCCGGTGCGGCCCAATCGGCCGGCCGTGCCGGAGACCGCCACCGGCGCGCTGCGACTGCCCATCTTCCCGGCCGAACGCCCTGCTGATCCGGTGTTTCCGGCCCACTGAGCGGATCCCCCGGCCCGACGGTAAGTTGGATTGTCGTGTGCTCCAATGTGATCGACTTCCGCTCTCCGGTGTCACCGGAGCAGGTGCGGGCCCGCGGTGCGATGCTGCGGGAGGGAACGCCGTTCCGGGCGCGGGATCGTGCCGCGCAAGGGGCGGGCCGGCCGGGTGTGCTGGAATTTCTCGGGTCGAGCAATCAGGGGCGGCTGCCGCATCTGGTGCCGCTGCGCATCGGGCGGATGGCGGCCTCGCCCTTCTCGTTCTTCCGGGGCGCGGCCGGGCTGATGGCGGCGGATCTGGCGGACTCGCCGACCTCCGGGCTGCGTGCGCAGCTGTGCGGTGACGCGCATGCCGCCAACTTCGGGCTCTACGGGTCGCCGCGCGGCGACATCGTCATGGACATCAATGATTTCGACGAGACCATCCCGGGACCGTGGGAGTGGGATCTGGAGCGCCTGGCGGCCAGTCTGGTGCTGGCGGGCCGGGAGGCCGGGGCGTCGGAGGACGAGTGCTCCGCCGCCGCCCGCGATGCCGCCCGCACCTATCGGCTGGCCGCGACAGCCCTTGCCGGACAACCGTTTCTGCAGTCCTGGAATGCGCTGCCGGACGAGTCGGTGCTCGGCACGGTGAACGCCGGCGGACTGGACAGCGACTTCCACAAGGCCGCCAAGAAGGCACGCAAGAACACCAGCGCCAAGGTGGCGCGCAAGTGGACCGAACACCTCGACGATCACGAAGCCGGTTACGGCAAGCGCAGATTCATCGCCGACCCGCCCATTCTGACCGGTGTCGAGGACGCGGTCGCCGACGCGGTGATCGACGGCCTCACCGAATACGTGGGGACGCTGCGCGAGTCTCGACGCAACCTGATCACGCGATATCGAGTGTCGGACATCGCTTTCCGGATCGTCGGCACCGGAAGTGTGGGCCTGCACAGCTATCTGGCGCTCATGCACGGCAATGGCGACGATGAGGTGCTGGTGCTACAGATCAAGCAGGCCCGCCCGTCCGCGCTCACCCCGTACCTGCCGCCGGTCCCCGCGCGGCACGAGGGTGAGCGAATCGTGCAGGGCGCCAGGACCGTTCAAGCCGAGACCGACATCCTGCTGGGCTGGACGACGCTGCGCCTGGACGGGCAGCAGCTGCCGTTCATCGTGCGCCAGTTCCGAAATCTCAAGGGCGGCATCGATCCCGCCGAACTGGCACCCGATCAGCTCGACGACTACGGCCGGCTGGCCGGCGCCCTGCTGGCGCGGGCGCACTCCCGCTCGCTGGACGCGCGCCTGCTGGCGGGCTACCTGGAGGACGGCGAAGAGTTCGACGAGGCGGTGGCCCGCTTCGCCGTGCGCTACGCCGACCGCACCGAGGCCGATCACGCCGAGCTGGTGGCCGCGGTGAAGGACGGTCGACTACCCGCCGAAACCGCCTGAGCCGACACTCGGCCGGTCGGCAAATCTGTGCCGAGGGTGCGCTCGCTCCGTACCATTTCTTTTGCCAACAGCCACACAGGGACTCGACCCCGACGAGGAAGGTGCGGAGCCGATGCTCGTCCGCGTGCAGAACCCCGCCGGCACCCATGCCGAGAAGGTGCTCATCGACTGGCTGCGCACCTGGAAGGGCAGCGCCGATCCGCACGGGGTGGCCACCGTGAATTGCAGTGTGTTCCACGGCGACAAGCTGCACTCCTTCGACGCCGTGGTGTGGACGCCCACCAGCTGCGTGGTGGTGGAGGCGGAGGCGCTGGTCGAGCGCCTGGACGGGGAGCTCGAGGTGCCGCTCAACGGTCCGTGGCGGGTCGGCGACAAGCTGATCAGCTTCGAGGGCGGTGACAGGCGCACCCCCCTGGACAAGTCCCGCGAGCACACCTACGCCATGCAGGACTGGCTGGCGCACCGCGGGCTGGGTCAGCGTGTCGTGCACGGTGTGGTGCTGGTGGTGCCGCCGCCGAATTCGCGGATTCAGGTGCGGCAGATGTGGAGTGACCCGAGTTTCGAGGTCTGTCTCGGCGATGATCCGCGCCGCCTGCGCGAATACTTCGACACGCTGTCCTCGCGCGGCCGCCCGCAGTGGTCGGCCAATGACGTGGCCTTCGCCTTCCGCGGCATGAACCTGCTCCCCTACCTGCCCGCGCCGGGCGACCTGCTGAACGAGGGCTTCCTCGGTCCGGTCGACATCACCCTCTGGCACGGCGGCCCGCAGCAGGCGCAGGCCGAGGCGTGGGCCGAGGAGCAGGCCCGTCTGGAGGAGGAGGCCGCCCTGGCGGCGCGGCCGATGCATTTCAATACCCCGTGGTTCGCCCCGTCCAAGCTGTACCCGCGCGAGCACGGCGATGTCAGCTTCGGCCGTGGCTTCATGCGCGTCATGCTCACCATCGGCATGCTCATCGCGGCGCTGTGGGTGATCTGGTTCGTCATCGCCGCGGCGATTCAGTACGGGCCGCTGTGATCGCGGGCCCGCGCGCATAGGTCCGCACCGGGAGGTACAGCGCGGTCACGAGTGCGATGGCGGCCGCGGCGCCGCCGAGGATGTCGGTCGGATAGTGGTAGCCGAGTCCGACCATGCCGATCGTGACCACGGGCAGCACCACCGCCAGGGCCGCGACCGCCGAAACCCGTACGCGCGCCGACTCGCTCGCCAGTGCGACGGCGGTCACCACCGCGACCAGATGCACGGTGTGCCCGCTCGGATAGGCCAGGTAGTCGTGCAGCGGCCGATCCCAGAGCGGTTTCAGCGCCAGGCTGTTGACCAGCATGGCGATCTCGGGGGCGAGCAGCACGAATCCCGCTTGCCACCAGAGCTTCCGGTACGCGAACCAGGCGGCCCCGCCCAGCAGCAGCGGCACGACGACGTACCAGTTGCTCGGGAACACCAGCACCCGATACACCCACATGTGCCCGTCCAGGGAGGAGTGCACATGCTCCCCCGCCGAGCGATCCCATCCGGTGGGTCCGCCGTCGGCCGGAAAGAACTGCGGCACAACGATCATCACCACCGCGGAGACCGCGATCAGCGCCGCGTACCCGAACCGGTCCGCGCTCGCGCTGCGTGCTCTCACTTCACCGTGCGCAGGCGGGGGCGGCGAATGGTGCCGAACCGCTGCATGATTCGCGGGCGGCGCAGGTCTCGGGCGATCCATTCGCCGAGCGTGACACCGGCCGCGAGCGCGCAGCCGACCGCGAACGCACCGAACATGTGATTGAGCCCCAGCACCAGTTCGTCATTGAGCAGCGCGTACAGACCCCGGTAGACGCGCAGACCCGGCAGCAGCGGCGTGATGCCGGCGACCGCGACGACCAGCGGCGGGGTCAGCGCGCGGCGAGCCAGCAGACCACCGGCCAGACCCACGACCGTCGCGGCCACACCCGACGACACGACGGGACCGAACCCGGCGTTCTGCACCAGCAGATACACGACGGTGGCCGCCGCGCCGGAGAAGGCGGCCGCGGCCAGCGCCCGGCGTTCGGCGTAGCAGGCCAGCGCGAAGGCCAGCGAGGTCACCGCACCCGCGAGCACCTTGACCGGCAGGTTGGTGAGGTCGCGCGCGGAGGTCATATCCACCGAGGGCACGGTGAGGTCGAGCAGTTCGGCCGCGCGCAGCACCAGCACGATGCCGGCGATGATGCCGCCGGTCATCATGATGACCTCGAGCATGCGTGCGGCGGCGGTGATGGGTGCGCCGGTGATGGCGTCCTCGATGCCGCCGACCAGCTGTAATCCGGCCAGCAGCACGGTGATTCCGGCCGCGATCACCAGGCCCGGATGCAGATGCAGCCCGCCCGCGTAGGTCGAGACCAGCACCGCGGGCACGGTCGCGATGGCGCCGCCCGCCATGTGCTGGAAGAAGAACGGCAGCCCGCGCCGGTTGAGCACCCGGTTGGTGCGGTCGATGAGCACGGTGGTGGCGAAGCTCAGCGCGGCGATGGCGAGCCCGCCGTTGAGCAGCAGCGCCACGCCCGCGGCCAGCAGCGCCCAGCCGAAGGTGGCGACCCACCGGTTGTACGGGTGCGGCGCCGAGGTTATTTCGTCGAGGGCCTCGAGGGCTTCCTCCGGCGGCACCAGTTCCCGCCGGATGCGCCGGGTCAGCCGGTCGACCGCGGCCAGCCGCGTGAAGTCGAGCGACCGGTACTGCACGACCCGCAGCGTGGAGGCGGGCGGCATCTTGGGCCCGCGATCGGCGGAGATGCGAATCGAGTTGTAGGTGACGTCGATATCGCATTTGGTGAGGCCGTAGGTGGAGGCGATGAATTCGATCTGCTGCTGGGTGTCGGTGACCGCGGTCCCCGAGGCCAGCACCACCTCGCCCACCCGCTCGGCCAGGTCGAGGACCTGGGTGACGGTGGCGTCGTCGGAGAGGTCGATCGGCTGGACCGGGGCCGGGGCCTCGACCACCGCGTCCACGGTGGCGGCGCGGTCGGCGACGACGCGGTCGGTGGCGCGGGCCAGCACGGTGCGCCAGCGGCCCGGTGCCCTACCCACGGCACCGTCAGCGGTAGCGAGATCGTTGCTCACAGGCAAAACCTACACGGGTGCGGGAGATCACCCAGTCGAGCATATCTATGGCAGTAGTGTTTTCAAGTATGGAGACCGGCAGCGATCCGATAGCGGAAGTACTACGCGCGGCCCTGGACGGCCCCTGGGGGCACGTCCGCGAAAAGGCCCGTGAGCACCTCGACGACGAACGCCTCTACGGTGACCCCTACCTCGATTTCCACGCCGCCCGCGCCCGGGTGCTGGAACAAATGCGCCTGGTGTCGCAATTCGGCTGGGCCGAAAAGGGATTCCGGGTCGAGAACGGCGGCGGCGGTGATCCGGGCGCGGCCGTGACCGCCCTGGAGATGCTCGCCTACACCGATCTGTCCCTCTGGGTGAAATGCGGTGTGCAGTGGGGACTTTTCGGCGGCGCGGTCGAAAACCTCGGCACCGCAAGGCATAAGGACTACATCGCCCAGCTGTTGCCCCTGGACCTGCTCGGCTGTTTCGCCATGACCGAGACCGGGCACGGCAGTGACGTGGCCAACCTGGAGACCACCGCCACCTACGACCCCGCCACCCGAGAGTTCGTGATCCACAGCCCGACCCCGTCCGCCCGCAAGGACTACATCGGCGGCGCGGCCGAACATGCCCGGGTGGCAGCGGTTTTCGCCCAGTTGATCACCGAGGGCAAGAGCCAGGGCGTGCACTGCTTCGTGGTCCCCATCCGCGACGACCAGGGCAACGACCTGCCCGGCGTCACCACTTCCGACTGCGGGTTGAAGGGCGGTCTCCCCGGCGTCGACAATGGCCGAATCCTGTTCGACCAGGTGCGAATTCCGCGTGAGAACCTCCTGAACCGCTACGCCGATGTGGCCGAGGACGGCACGTACAGCTCGGAGATCGAGAACCCGAGCCGCCGCTTCTTCACTACCCTGGGCACCCTGGTGCGCGGCCGTGTCAGCGTCGGTGGCGCGGCGGCGGCCGGAGCCCGCGTAGCCCTGAGCATCGCCGTGCGCTACGCCGAGAAGCGCCGTCAATTCGCCGACCCCGACACCGGCGAAGAAACCGTCCTCCTCGACTACCGCAGCCACCAGCGCCGCTTGCTCCCCCTGGTAGCCCGTTCCTACGCACTGGCTTTCGCCCAGAACGACCTCGTCCGCCGCATGCACCTGGTGCAGACCGGTCAGGACCTCGACCCGGCCGCCCAGCGCGCCCTCGAGAAGCGCGCGGCAGGCTTCAAGGTGGCCCAGACCCGCCACGCCACCCGGGCCATCCAGGAATGCCGCGAAGCCTGCGGCGGCGCAGGCTATCTCACCGAAAACCGCCTGGTCACCTTGAAGGCCGACACCGACGTCTTCACCACCTTCGAGGGTGACAACGTAGTCCTCACCCAACTGGTGGCCAAGGAATTGCTGACCGCCTACGCCGACGAAGTCCGCGACCTCGACGCTCTCGGCTGGGTCCGCTTCGCCGCCACCATGACCCGCGATGTGGTCCGCGACCGCACCGGCGTCCGCCAACTGATCCAGCGCCTCCGCGACCGCTCCGACCAATCCGTGGACGACGGCGACCTCTCCCGCCGCTCCGTCCAACTCCAACTGTTCGCCGACCGAGAGGACTACCTGGTCCGCACGGCCGCCCACCGCCTCCGCGCCCGAGCCGCCGAAACCAACCCCTTCGAAGCCTTCAACAACGCACAGGACCACATCCTCGCCGCCGGCGCCGCGCATATCGACCGCCTGGTCCTGGAAGCCTTCATCGAAGGTCTCGCCGGCATCGACAACCCCGAAGCCCGAGCCCTGGCAGAGGACGTCTGCGATCTGTTCGTCTACACCACAATCGAAGAGAACCAGGCGTGGTTCATCATGCACCGCTTCATGTCAGTTGAGCGTGCAAAGGCCGTTCGGCGTGGAGTCAATGAGCTCGTAGACCGCCTGCGTCCGAACGCGCTGACCCTCATCGAAGGTCTCGGAGTACCGGAGAAGATGCTGCACGCCGTCATCGTCGAGTGACCGGCCGACCTCGAGCGTAGGAACAAGCAGGGCGACCTCGTCTATGCCATCCATGGTCCAGCCGAGTTCGTCTGAACTGCACAGCATTCCGTAGGAGGACTGACCCCGGTAGTTCCGCCGCCGCATCTTCCCCTTGAAGGGCACCCATGCGCGCGGCGGAGCTGCCGGCACCAGATCGCCGGGGACCAGCTCGAGATACCCGCCGAACACGACCTGATGCTTGGCCCCATCGCCGATGTCGATGACGGCCAGCCTGATCTTCTGGGCATTCGGGTGCGGGCGCACTTCCAGGATCCGTGCGACCACGACACCGCGCGTTAGTGGTTCATCCCGAAAAATCCGAAAACCGTCTTCCGCACAAGGCGAAACACTCATTCACGGATACCTTTCTTCCGGTTTGCCGGGTTCAACCGTTCCAGGGTGAGCGCAGCCAACCGTCGATGGCTTGCATCCATGAGCGATACCCCGTAGTGACTCGACGATGCAGGCTCGGTGAATCCGATGCGATCGTCGCCGCCGATAAAGGGCTCGACATATTGATGCAGTACGGGGCTGTGCTTGCGTAGGGCGGTGACGTCGAGTTTGAAGATGCAGAAGCCGACGTAGAAAGTATCAGCGGCGACGCTGAACTTGCAACGGTCCACGTCCGCCTGAGTCAGCTGATGCTGTCGCAACAGCGCCCGGAATTGCCGGACGCGAGAGTCCCTATCGCGCATGTCCGGCGCCAGGATGAAGTGGTAGCTGCGTTTCCTGGAGAGATTCTCGGCGACGACCGTGAGAAAGCGCCCGGCCGCCACGCCCTGCTCGATATCGCCTTCGACATCGACCACATTCTCATCGAGGTCCATCGCGGCAATCGAGCTCTCGAGGCTGTACCGCTCCAGCTCCAGGGCTTGGTAGTGGTCGAGCATTCCGGTGAAGGTGGCCGGGCGCCGCGCGGCGGCCTGAGCAGCCGCGGCAACCTGGTCGGCAAGGATGGCACCGATCTTGGCGACGAAGGCCGACTGCACGGCGCCATCGGCTCGGGCGGAAGCAAGACCGGCTTCCATGTAGCGAGCCAGCGGACCGTAGTCCAGCGTCCCGCTCGAGGCCGCGACGTTGTCTTCACCGAACAACAGGTAGTCCACCGAGACCCCGAAGAGATCAGCCATCGTAACCAGTTTGTCCACACTGGGTTTGGTTTGACCCTTGAGGTATTGGGTAAGCGCGGCCGGGGTAATTCCAAGATCAGAACTGACCAGCCTTCTATTGCCGCTGTACTCACCGTCTTCGATGAGGTGTTTAAGCGTGGCTGCTAGCTTGATCTCACGCATCGATGCCTCTCCAGGCCACAGACTGGTCGTCCGCTGTCGCGTCAAGTGCTACTTATCCATCGCGCACTGTACCTTAAGCGTTACTTGACTCACGGGCGAATCAGCCTCAGCCTTAAAAGGATCAGGACCAGCCTATCGGCCCTGCCGGATCCGGCTCGCTGATCCAAGCCAAAGAAGTCTCGTTATGACATACGACGCCGTCCAGCACTGTCCGCAGTGCGGAAATCCACTCGAGTCGAAACCGTTGCGCCGCCATGCCATCCCGACTCCTTCAGTCGAGAATGTGAGCGCTTCCCCGACGCCGGCACTGCTGCGATGGGGCTCGATCTCCGGGACGGTCACCGGACCGCCCGACCTCATCACAATGGTTGTGCCGCAACCACTTTGGTTCCTACTGCCAATGATCCTCATGCTGATCGAGCAACCGTTACTGCCGGTCTCGGTGCTGCCCACCCTCGCGGTGGTCATGGTCGCGGCCGGGCTGCAATGGAGATTGGCGCGCAGCCGACGTCGGTTGGTGGCGCGAGTCTTTCGGCGGATGTCGCCCATGTCCCGGAGAGAAGGGATGCTGCTGCGCTTCGTGGACGATGAAGGCCGCAGGTGGGAGACGCGCTTCCTGCCGGTGCGCGCCATGGAGTTGCGTGCGAGCGATCCGGTGTTCACCGATGGCTGGATCACGCGCAGCGGTCGGCTGTCGGTCTGGGGCCTGACCAATATCCGGACCGGGTCGCTGCGGCGGAACCGCTACGTGGCAGTCTGGCCCATCGTCATAGCCAGCATTGCCATCACCACGAGTCTGGCGCTCTCCGCGATGTGACCAGGCGTCAGTTCGCGAAAAGTCCTATGCTGCGGCCGATGTCGGCCAGGGTGGCATTGAACAGCGCGTCGGGATCGGAGATGTGGATGGGGTAGTTGCCGAACGCCTCGAGGGTTACGTGGCCGTAGAGGCGGGCCCAGAACTGGATCATGACGTAGCTGACGCCGAGGTCCAGTTTTTCGGCTGGGAACTTCTGGCCGGATTCGGCGAGGACGGCAAGGAGGTCGGTTTGGAAGCGGATGAGGTCGTCTTGCAGGCTTACCGGGATGGATTCCAGGGGTGGGGTCACCACGGCGTAGTCGCTCAGCAGGCGGCCGGCGGCTTCGAGGAAGAGGCGGCCGACCGGTTCGCCGAATTGGCGCATGGCGCTTGCGGTTCCGACGGTGGCCGGGGAGGCGAAGACCAGGGAGAACTCGCGGGAGTGGGTCAGGGCCCAGGTGCGGAAGCCGCGGCAGACGGCGAAGAAGCGGAGCATGGCGTCGTCGGGCTGGCCTTCCAGGGCGGCGGCCATGTGCAGGGCGAGGTCGGTGCAGACGTCGGTGCGGACGGCGGCGATGAGGTCGTCGCGGGATTCGTAGTAGCGGTAGAGGGCGGGGGCGGTGACGCCGAGGTCGCGGGCTATGGCGCGCAGGGTGACGGCGTCGGGGCCCTGGGATACCAGCAAAGACCTTGCGACGCGGCGGATGTCGGTGTCGCTGACGGCCGGATTGCGGCCGCGTCGCTTGGTCTCTGTCATGGGTATCGCTCTATCTACTTGCTGCCGGGTGTCACTCGTAGGCGACTTGCCAGCTCTTGATGCCGTTGAGCCAGCCCGAACGCAGGCGCACCGGCTCGGAGATCTGGCGCAGGTTCGGCATCACGTCGGCGATGGCGTTGAACATGAGGTCGATCTCGAGGCGCGCGAGGTTCGCACCCACACAGTAGTGGGTTCCGGTGCCGCCGAAGCCGACATGCGGATTCGGGTTGCGCAGAACATTGAACTGGTACGGGTTCTCGAAGTGCTTCTCGTCGAAGTTGGCGGCGCTGTAGAACATTCCGACGCGCTGGCCGGCCTTCAACTCCTGGCCGCCGAGGACGGTGTCCTGCATGACGGTGCGCTGGAAGGCGATGACGGGGGTCGCCCAGCGCACGATCTCGTCGGGCGCGGTGCGGGGGCGCTGCTCGCGGTAGAGCTCCCACTGGTCGGGGTGGTCGACGAAGGCCTTCATGCCGTGGGTGATGGCATTGCGGGTGGTCTCGTTGCCGGCGACGGCCAGCAGGATGACGAACCAGGCGAATTCCTCGGAGTTGAGGGCTTCGCCGTCGACGTCGGCGTTGAGCAGCGTGGACATGATGTCCTCGGCGCCGTTCAGGTCGACCGGGCAGCCCTTCTTGCCTTCGGCCAGGTTCCACGAGTAGCCCATGACCTCGGCGGTGGCGACCTTGTGATCGCCCTCGAAGGACGGGTCGTCGTAGGAGATCATCTGGTTGGTCCAGTCGAAGATCTTGCGGCGATCTTCCTGCGGGATGCCGATGAGTTCGGCGATGGCCTGCAGCGGCAGCTCGCAGGCGACCTGCTCGACGAAGTCGCCGGAGCCGGTCTTCTTGGCCTCGTGCACGATTCGCTCGGCACGATCGCGCAGCGCGTTGCGCAGCGATTCGACGGCGCGCGGGGTGAAGCCCTTGGAGATGATGCGGCGCAGCTTGGTGTGGCGCGGCGGGTCCTGGTTCAGCAGCAGGAAGCGCTGGACCTCGATCTCCTCGCGCAGGATGTCGCCGTAGAAGCGGATGACCGCGGTGTTCTCTTCCGAGGAGTACACATCGGGAGTCTTGGAGATCTCCTTGATGTCCTCGAGCTGGGTGACGGCCCAGTAGCCGTCGTCCTTGAATCCGCTGTCCTTCTGCGGCACCCACGTGACGGGCGCGGTGCGGCGCAGTTCGGCGAATTCCTCGACGGGAAGTCGGTTGGCGAGCAGGTCGGGATCGGTGAAGTCGAACCCGGTGGGGATGGACGGGGCTGACACGGGTACCTCCTTTGGAACACGTCGCGATGAGTGAACCACACCACACCCCCATTTGTGAACACGTTTTAGTAAATCGTGTTCACTTGATGTGTCAGCGAGGCCGCGGCGAGCGCGCAAGCGCCCCTGACGGCCGTCGTAACGACGCGCGGCACCGTCGCGACATGCGGGGTACCGGCCCACCGGGCACGCCTGGACGCATGATCCAAACCCGTTGAGGTACATACCTTTAGGTTTCCGATCATTGCTTTCCGCCCGGTCGCCGGAACCAGTAATATTTCTCCTTGGCGTCCAACGGGGGGACAGCCATGAGGCTTAGTGTGCGGGGACGGAGCATCGGGATGGCCTTACAGATCGACCAGGAACAGATTCTCGCGTCGCCACCACTCCTGGAGCCATCCGAGCCGTCGGGCAAACAGCGCTGGCAGGCCGAATATCGCCGCCGCCTGCGTCTCACCGACACGCTCGTCGTTGCCGCGGCAGTAGCTTTGGCGCAGCTCATCCGCTTCGGCGGGCTCAACAACAGTGCGCGCGTGGACTGGACCGGCGATCACGACCGCGTCGGCTACGCGGCCATCTCCATCGTGCTCGCCTGCATCTGGGTCGGCTTCCTCGCGATCGGCAACACCTGGTCGCCGACCGTACTCGGCACCGGCCCCGAGGAATACCGCCGCCTGGTCGCCGCCACCATGCGCCTGTTCGGCCTCATCGCGATCGTATCCCTGCTGCTCCGAATAGATTTCGCGCGCGGCTACCTGGCCATCGCCCTGCCCGTGGGCCTGGTCGGTCTCATGCTCAACCGCCTCTTCTGGCGCAAGTACGCGACCCGTCAACGACGGGCCGGTCGGTATCTGACCTCGGTTCTCGTTGTGGGCCGCCGTGATTCGGCCGGCGAGATCATGCGCTGCTTCGAGCGCGACCCGGCAGTAGGTTACTCGGTGGTCGGCGTCTACACCCCCTACGACTTCGTCGAGGAGAACGAGTTCCCCTTGGCGGAAACCGATCTCCCGACCCAGATCACGGAATCCTCTGTGGTGGACGCGGTCCGCTCCACCGGAGCCGACACCGTCGTCATAGCCGCCACCGAGCATCTGGGCACCCGTGGCATCAACGACCTTCTCTGGAAACTCAAGCCCCTGGGCGTAGAACTGGTCGTCACCCCCGGCGTGGTGGACGTGGCAGACCAGCGCCTATCCATCACCCCCGTGGCGAATCTCCCTCTCCTGCACATAGAAAAGCCCCAGTACGACCGAGCCAAATCGTTCGGCAAGGCGGCCTTCGACTTCTTCTTCGCCACCGCGGCCCTGCTGGCCGTCTCCCCCGTCATGCTCACCCTGGCGGTAGCGATCAAACTGACCAGCCGAGGCCCCATCTTCTACCGCTCGGAACGAATCGGTCTCAATGGCGACCCCTTCCGAATGATCAAGTTCCGCACCATGTACGTGAACGCCGACCAGATCCGAGACACCCTCCTCTCCGCCAACGAGGCCGCCGGCCCCCTCTTCAAACTCCGAGACGACCCGCGGGTAACCCCCATAGGCCGCATCCTCCGCAAATACAGCCTCGACGAACTCCCCCAGTTCATCAATGTGATCCGAGGTGAAATGTGCGTAGTGGGCCCCCGCCCGCCGCTGCGCACCGAGGTCGAACAGTATGACCGAAAGATGCTCCGCCGCCTGCTCGTCAAGCCGGGTGTAACCGGCCTCTGGCAAGTCTCCGGCCGCTCCAACCTCTCCTGGGAGGAATCAGTCCGCCTGGACCTCTCCTACGTCGAAAACTGGTCCATGGTCCAGGATTTGCTGATCATCAAGAAGACGATCTCAGCCGTCACTCGGAGCGAAGGGGCCTACTGAGGCCGGACTGCGGATATGGCGCTGGAGTTCTCGGTGCCAGATCTCCAGGGACAACAGGGTCCAGAGGCGGGATTGTTCGTCGCGGGCGCCGGAGGCGTGGTCGTCGAGAAGGCGGCGGACCATGGGGCGGTCGAAGGTGGCGCCCACGAAAGACGAAGGGCCGGTGAGGAGGTCGTGGGCGGGGGCGCGCAGGTGGCCTCGGAACCATTCGTCCAAGGGGACTCGGAAGCCTATTTTGGGGCGGTAGACGAGGTCGGGCGGGAAGTGTTGGCGGGCTAGTTCTTTCACTACCCATTTGGTGGTGCCGTGGCGGATCTTCAGGTGGCTGGGCATGCGGAAGGCCAGTTCGACCACGCGGTGGTCGAGGAACGGTGGGCGGAGTTCGATGGAGGCGGCCATGGACATGCGGTCGCCGCGTTCGAGGAGGTTGTCGGCCAGCCAGGTGTGGGTGTCGGCGTAGAGCATGCGGCGCAGGGAGTCGCCGGTGGCGGAGCGGTAGGGGGTCAGGGTGGTGCGCGTGGGTGGGCCGCCGAGCAGGTGGGTGCGTTCGGCGGAGGTGAAGGGGGCGAACCAGCCTCGCATGCGTTCGGGGTAGGTGGGTTCGGAGATGGCGCGCAGGGCCACGGTGAGGCGGGCGCGGCGGGCGGGGAGCGCGGCTTCCAGGCGGCGCAGGGCCGAGCGCGGGACGCCGGGGATGCGGGTGGTGCGGGCGAAGCGGTATTTGGGGTAGCCGGCGAAGAGTTCGTCACTGCCCTCGCCGGAGAGGACGACCTTGACGTGGTCGGCGGCCAGGCGGGCCAGATGGTAGACGGCCACATCGGCGGGTTCGGACAGCGGGGAGTCGCGTTGCCAGCTCAGGTGCGCCCAGTCGTGATGGAAATCCTGTGGGGTGACCAGGGTTTCGTGGTGGGTGCTGCCGACGATGCCGGCGGCGCGGCGGGCCCAATCGGTTTCGTCGACGCGGGGGTCGCCGAAGCCGGCGGTGAAGGTGTGCAGGTCGGTGTTGCCGCGCTGCTGGACGGCGAGGGCGCAGAGGAGACTGCTGTCCACGCCGCCGGACAGGTAGGCGCCCACGGGGACGTCCGCCACGAGGGCGTCACGGACCGCAGCCCGCAGGGCTTCGTCGAGCAGGTGGACCGCCTCGGCGGGCGGAATATCGAGAATCTCGTTGTCGGAGGGCAGTTTCCAGAAAGCCTCGGTGTGCAGGGAGCCGTCGGCGCGCACGACAAGATGATGGCCCTGCGGGACCTTGCGGACACCTTCGATGAAGGTGTGCGGAGCCGGCACCGACCGGTGCGCGAGGAAGTCGTGCAGGCTCGCGGTGTCCACGGTCGGTGAACCGATCAGCGGCAGCAGGGCTTTGATCTCGGAGGCGAAGGCGAAGACGGTGTCGGTGCGGTAGTAGTACAGCGGGACGATGCCCAGCCGGTCCCGGAACAGATGGGTTTCGTTCGTGCGGTAGTCGTGCAGGGCGTAGGCGAATTGGCCGCGAAGCTTGCGGACGCCGGCCGCGCCGTAGGTTTCGTAGACGGCGAGCAGCACCTCGGTATCACCGCGGGTGGTGAAGGGGTACGGCAGTTCGCGGCGGAGCTGGCGGTAATTCAGAATCTCGCCATTGAACGAGATATGGGTCATGCCACTGGAACCCGTCATGGGTTGCGCGGATCCGCCGGGGTCGATGATGGACAGCCGCGAATGCGCGAAGCCGACCGGACCGGCGCACCACAGACCTTCGTCGTCGGGTCCGCGATGGCGCAGGCACTTGCCCATCGCGGCCAGTATCGCGCTGTCGACCGGGATGCCGTCGAATCGGCGTACACCGGCAATTCCGCACACGTTGCCCTCCGTCTCGCTGTCGACGGTCACGGCGTACCCGGGGCCTCGAACGCCAGGGTAGTCGCGATTCGGTCACGGTTCACGTGATGAAAAAGACTGGCGTGTTTGCGAATTCGAGGTTTACGGCTGCGACGGGGCGGGGAGCGACGCCTCGGCGACAGGTGATTCACCGGTCCGGCTGATGATCTTGGCGGGCACCCCGGCGACGTGTGCGCCGTCCGGAATATCGCGCAGCACAACGGCTCCCGCGCGGATCTCCACCCGATTGCCGACGGTCGCCCCCAGGACGACGGCATTGGGGCCGATGAAGACGTCATCCCCGATGACGGGCCAGCGTCCCTCGCCCGCATTGCCCAGCGTCACGCCCTGATGGATACGACAGCGCGCACCCACCCGCGCACCGCTGTTCACGCACAGCAGTCCCACGTGCGCGATGGAGAGCCCCGGCCCGAATACATTGCGCGGCACCGTGAATCCCATGCGCTCGCCGAGGAGTTTGGTGCGCAGCTGATACCAGGTGAACACCACCCGCCCGATCGGATCGGTGCGCACATTCGCCCAGTACTCGGACTTGCGCAGCAGCCGCTGGAAGTACGGGATGCGCTGGGTGAGGCGATAATGCGCCCGCCACCGGGTCAGACCGTGCGCGGCCAGATCCTCGGCGAGGTAGTGCCGAAGACTCTCCTTGGAGTCGATCACGGCCTGATCCTCCCCCACGACTCGACAGGTTTTCAACCGTCGCAGGCTGTATCGTCGTGCTCTGCGAGGGCGATACAGCGTGGGTGAGGATCGCCTCGTAGGGAGGGTTTCAGTGGGGCGTGTCGGCTGGTACGCGCGTCGGCTGCGGTCGATGAGCGGGCGGGAGATCCTGTGGCGGGCAGGGCGATTGCGCCATCGCGTGGCTCGGCGGCGGGTGACGTGGGAGTCCGCGCGCGCGGGATTGTTCGGGCGGGAGGAGCCGGACTGGAATGTCCTGCTGCGGCGCTTCCGTGAAGGTGCCGACCGACCGGTACTGCTTGATCGCGCACGGGCCCTGCGCATCGCGGCCGAGTATCCCGCCGAAGCCGAAGCGGTGATCGCGGCGGCCGAGCAGATCCTCGCCGGAAAAGTGCGGTATTTCGGGTATCCGCCCATCGACATCGGCACCGACATCGACTGGAATTTCGATCCGCTGTCCGGAACACACTGGCCCCGCGTCCCTTCCGAACGCATCGACCACCGCACCGCCGCCGGTGACCCCAAATGGATCTGGGAGCTCAACCGCCTCCAGCATCTGCCCTGGCTGGCCCAGGCGTACCTGTTCACCGGCGAAGATCGCTTCGCGGACAAGGCATTCGAGCACCTGGACAGTTGGCTCGAACAGAATCCACCCGGCATGGGCATTGCCTGGCGCGGCGCGTTCGAATGCGGCATCCGCGCGATCTCGGTGGCGATCGGGGTCCAAGGCTTACGGGACGCACCCGGCCTGACCCCCGAGCGATTCGCGAAAATCGTCACGCTCCTCGGTGAGAGCGCCCGGCGCTGCTGGGCGGAACGCTCACTGTTCAGCTCCGCCAACAACCACCTGATCGGCGAACTGGCGGGCCTGGCCGCGGTCGCGATCCTGCTGCCCGAATTGCCTTCCGCCGCACGATGGGAACGCGACGCGCTGGCGCTGCTCATCCACCACGGTGAGCGACAGATCCTCCCCGATGGCGCGGGAGCCGAACAGGCCGTCGGCTACCAGCTGTTCACCGCCGAACTGCTGGCCATCGTCTACGCGCTGCTGTCCCTGCGCGGCGAACCGCCCCACGAGATCGGCGCGACGATCGAACGCAGCTCCCACTACCTCGCCACGCTCGTCGGCGAGCACGACCCGGCACCCCGATACGGCGACGACGACGGGGGATTCGCCCTGCGGCTCGGCCCCGAGAACGTCCGGACGGTTCGCGAGCACCTGGGCATCACAGCCGCGATTCTCCCCCCGCACACCGACTCCAGCGTCGCTGCCACAACCATATCGGCGGCCTGGTCGAGGACCGCGCTCAGCACGAACACGGCTGCGGCAGTGAGTGTCTCGCGAGCAATCGCCGGTCGGGCACAAAGCTGCCCGGACGACGGTGACACCGACGCGCCCGGGGACAGCGACCCGCAGGTTCACAGGGTCGCCCAGGGAGACGGGTGCGGACGCGATCCACGAGGGGCTGGGCCGGGCACAATCGTGCGCGCCCGCGGCCTGCTGGGGTCCACCCCGGGGCGAGCCATATCGCGAGCCGGGGCCGGCGAACGGCCGGGCGCCGGGCACGCGGAACCAACCCTGCTGTCCCGCAGCGCCTATGCGCCCGACGGCGGTGTGGTGGTGCTGCGGCCGGGCGACCTGCGCGTGCTCATGGATGTCGGGCCGCTGGGATTTCTGTCGATCGCCGCGCACGGGCACGCCGATGCGCTGGCGGTCACGCTCGCTGTCGACGGGCAGGATCTGATCGGAGATCCGGGGACGCCGAGCTATTACGGCCATCCGGAGTGGCGGGCGGCGTGCCGCAGCACTCGCGCGCATGCGACCGTGTGTGTGGATGATCTGGATCAGTCGGTGATCGGCGGGCCGTTCCTCTGGACGGAGCATGCCGAGGTGCGGGTGCGGGCGGTGGATCTCGTGCGCGGTGTGGTGGACGCCGAGCACGGCGGGTATCGGCGGCTGCGTGATCCGGTGACCCACCGGCGATGGCTCGTCGCGCCGCCGGACGCGTCGGCGGTGGTGGTCGTCGATCTGCTGTCGGGCATGGAAAGCCATGCGGCGCAAGTGTCTTGGCCGCTGCATCCAGCGCTGGCGGCCGAGGCGACCGAGAGTGGGCAGCTGGTGCTCCGGGACGGCACGGCGGTGCTCGCGGTGACGTACGCCGCGACGGCGCCGCTCGAGCCGAATCAGCTACGCGGCGAAGAGGACACCGCACTGGGATGGTGGGCGGGGCTACTGGAGTCACGGGAACCGTCCTGGCTGATCGGCGCGCGGGCCTGCGGCACAGCACCTTTCGCCGTGGCCACCGTTCTCACGCCATTGCACGACGGCGCACAGCCGACTCGGGATGTTCGAATCGAGCAGCGCGGCACAGAGATCCACGTGACCTGGCGCGACGGCGACTCCGCTCGCGCACTGTTCATCGACACCACCCGGGACGGCACGGTCGAGCTCAGCAGCCGCGTTGGAGGAACGCCCGCATGAAGCCCGCGGTCTGATATACGTACTGCCACGCCATGTATCCCGCCGACAGGTTCTCATCGCTGGGTGTCATGATCAGCTCACCGTCGAAGCACTGTTCCAGGATGTATCGCGCCCGCGACAGGTGCGGCACCATCGTCACCACAATGATGGTGCGCCAGCCTTTTTCGCTCGCGATGCGGCGCAGCGCCCGGCCCTCCCCCACCGTGGTGGGCGGATCGGGGGCGAAGCATCGCAGGGTGAATTCGGTGTACTGACTCCGGCAGGGTTCGCGCACCTCGTCGAGTTCGGTGTCGGCGCCGAACGGGTTGGAGTACAGCACATTCTCCGCATACCCCTGGCGCGCCAGCTCCAGTCCCAACAGATACCTGTCCACGCCGTTGCCGCCGAGCACCAGAATGGCGTCGGCGCGGCGCAGTGGATCGACCTGTGGCCGCACGTACACCGGCACCCCGGCGCCACCCAGCGCCATGATCACGATCAGTGCCGTCAGGATCGTGCGGCGCAGCGACCGCCTCACTTCCGCCGCAGCGCCGACCACACCGGCGCCAGCGTCGAAGGCGAAATCACCGACAGCACAACCACATACAGGCCCGCGAAGCCGAGCGCCTCCAGCACCACAAGCCCGAGCCCCGGGGCCACCCCGCGATCACCCGCGTGCAGCACCGTCAGTTCGAGCAGGCCGATGGCCACCGCCGCGAGCACGCCGGCGATGACGGGAGGTATCAGGCAGCGCGCGAGTTCGCCACGAGTCACCCCGACTACGCTACGCGAAAGAAACAGACCGGTGAGTCCCGTGAGCAGCATGGCAACAGACAGCGCCAGCCCCACCCCCGGCAAACCCAGCGGCAACAGCGCTGCCACCAACCCGAGCACCGACACCGCCCCGACCACCGTCATCCAGTTGATCAGCTGCGGCCGCCCCGCACCCTTCAACGCCTCCGCGCTCACCGACATGAGCGCGAATCCGATTCCCACCCCGCACATCACCGACACCAGCTGCCCCGCACCCCGCCACTCCCGCCCGAGCAACAACACCACCGCAGGCTCCCCCACGGCCCCGAGCAGCGCCGACACCGGCACCACCGCCAGCCACATCCACCGCAGCGCGGTCATGAATCCGCGCTTGAACCGCTCCGGCTCCCCGGCAATAGCGGCGAACGCCGGAAATAAGACATACGAACAGATCTGCAGAATCGCCATCACCGGCACGAAGGCCAGCCGCCGACCGTTCCGATAGTTGCCGAGCGCCGCGGTCTGCAACCGATGCCCGACCAGCACCACCTCGGCCGCCTCCACCGCCCGCTCCACAATGCTTTCGATCAGCAATGGCAGCGAGAACCCCGCCAGCTCTCGCCACAGTCCGAACCGGAACCGTCCCCGCAGCGGTCGCCAACCGGCCAGCCACCAGGAGGCCACCACCGACACCACGACCGCCGCGTAATACCCCGCCACCATCGACCAGACCCCGAACCCACTGGCCGCCAGCACAATCGACGTCCCCGCGAACGCGACAGCATTCACCGGATCGACAACGATCCGCCGCTTGAACTGAAAACTACGCTGCATCATGGCATCCGGCACAGCCAGCAGCGAGGTGAACACCACGGTTCCGGCACATACCGCCGCCACGGCCCCCACCTGCGAATTCCCGAACACCCTGGACAGCACCGGAGCCGTTGCCACCAGCACTGCGGCGATCAGCACCCCCGACACCAGAGTCGCCCAGAACACCGTCTCCGCCGCGTCTTCCACATCCTCGCGCCGCTGAATCAACGCATGGCTCAGCGAACTGTGCGAGAACACCACCACGAACGCGGTAAGAAATGTCCCCGCCGCGAACACCCCGACCTCGCTGGGCGACAACAGATGCGCCAGCACCAACGTCTGCACCAGGCCGATGATCTGAACCGCGCCGACGCCCACCGCAGACATCACCGCGCCGCGCTTGAGGATGCCCAGCAGCCCGCCCTGCGACGATCCCGCCGCCGAAGCGCCCTCCGCTTCCTGCGGAACGCCCGCTGTCGGCGACTTGTCCGCTTGTGTCACCGTTGCACGGCGGAGACGACCCGGCCCGCCACCCGAGCGACACGGCCGGAGATCTCCTGTTTGACGGGATGCACCCGCCGCAGTGCACCGGGGAACAGGCTGACTGCCGCGACGATGGCCGCCGCGCGCACGGTCTTGCGCTGTCCGAATGCGTCTTTCGCTGCCTGGGCGGCCGCCTTGTCGTCGCGGTCGAGGAAGGCGAGCTGGGCGCGGCGCAGGAGCACGTGGTAGCGGAATGTCCGCAGTGTTTTGTCCAGTGCGGCTTGTGCTTCCGGGTCCTCCGGTGCGGCCCAGGCGAAGGAGCGTTCGAGTTCGGCCATGAAGGCTTCGACCTTGGCGGGGTCTCGGGACATGGAGTCGCTGCGGATGCGGAAGCGGGCCAGCCGCTGTGGGAGGACGCGAATGTCGTAGTCGCGGACCATGCGGATCCAGATGGCGACCGATTCGTGGAGTTCCTGGCCGCCGCGGTCGTAGCCGCCCACCGCTTCCCACGCCTCACGGCGGACCGCGGCGGTGTAGTACGGGACCAGACCGCCCAGGAGGTCGGCGAGGCGTAGTCGCTTGGTGGGGTCGGGTTTCTGCTTCACATTGGTGGAGCGGTAGTAGCCGACCGGGAGATCAGCGCCGGTGTCGTCGAATCGCACGGCGTCGCAACCGACTGCGGCAATGTCCGGTTCGGCGTCGAAGGCCCGCTGGATGGTCTCGCAGTAGCCGGGCAGGACCTGGTCGTCGCTGTCGAGCACCACGAAGTACCGGCCGGTGGCGGCCGCGGCGGCAGCCATGACGCCACCGTCGTAGCCCTTGTTCTCCTGGCGGACCAGGCGGATGCGCCGGTCCGATGCCGCGTACTCGCCCACGATGGCGGCGATCTCGTCGGACATGCCATTGTCGACGACCACCAGCTCCCAGTCCGGGATCGTCTGGGCGACAACCGAATCGATGGTGTCGCGCAGGTAGTCTTCGGTCTTGTAGGCGGTGGTCAGGAAGCTGAATGCCGGAGGCGGCTGGGTTCCCATGGATTCGCCTACCATCCGATGCCCAGGTAGCCGGGGCGGTTGCGGCGTTCGGCGGCGCCGGGCAGCCGGACGAGGTCGATGACGGTCTGCTCCGGCGCGAGGCGGTCCACCGCGGCCACCACCTCCGGTTCGGCGGTGCCCGCGATGAAGATTTCGCCGTGTGCGACAACGGTTTCGATATCGTCGGTGAGGAGTTCGCCGATATGCGGCAGACGTTCCTCGATGAAGGCGCGATTGGCCCCCATGAGCCGCGACAGCGCCACATTGGCATCGTAGATGCGCACGTCGTAGCCCTTGCCGAGGAGTCGTTCGGCGAACTCCACCATGGGGCTTTCGCGCAGATCATCGGTGCCGGCCTTGAAGGACAGCCCGAAGATGCCGACCTTGCGCCGCCCCAGCGCGATGACCAGGTCGACCGCCCGGCGCAGTTGCGCCTCATTGGAGACGAGCACGTTCTGCAGCACCGGCAATTCCAGATCATGCTGGCGCGCAGTGTGATTCAGTGCGCGCACGTCCTTGGGCAGGCAGGAGCCGCCGAAGGCGAAGCCGGGCCGCAGGTAGGCGGAGCTGATATTGAGTTTGGTGTCGGCGAGGAAGATGTCCATGACGGCGTGCGAGTCCAGGCCCAGTTCGGAGCACAGCGCGCCGATCTCGTTGCCGAAGGTCACTTTCAGCGCGTGGAAGCTGTTGTCCACGTATTTGGTCATCTCGGCGACCGCGATGGGCACCCGGAAGCGCGGGCCGGGCAGGCCGTCGTAGAGGCTCATCAGAGCGGCCCCGGACCGGGTATCGGTCTCGCCCACAACGGTTTTCGGTGGATTCTCGAAATCGCGGACACTGCTGCCCTCCCGCAGGAACTCCGGGTTCACGCACACCCCGAAATCGATTCCGGCGCGCTTGCCGGAGGACTTCTCGAGCAGCGGGATCAGCGTGCTCTCGCAGGTGCCCGGCACCATGGTGCTGCGATAGGCGACCACATGCCGGCCGTCCTTGTCCGCCAGCGCGGCCCCGATCTCCTCGCTCACCCGCTCGAGATAGGCCGTCGAGAGCCCACCGCCCGGTGCGGACGGCGTGCCCACGCATACGATCGAAATATCGCTGGCGGCAACCGCTTTCGCCACGTCCTCGGTGACGGTCAGCCGACCGGAGGCCACCACCCCGGCGATGAGCTCGCCGATGCGCTCCTCCACGACCGGCGTTTTCCCCTGCCGGATGAACTCCGTTTTCTGCGGATTCACGTCCACGCCGATGACGGCGTTCCCCCGGGCGGCCAGGCAGGCGGCCGAAACACAGCCCACGTATCCGAGTCCGAAAACACTGACGGTCAATTCCAGGCCCGTACGGTCTTGTACGTCCACTCTGCACCCCACCACGCATCGTTGTACCGCTGATTAGCTTTATACCAATGTGTTACGTGATTCGTCGGAGTTATCATCGTGCCGTGCAATACGCGGCGTTACCGTGGACGTCGCTGTCGGGGTGAGACAAGAACAGATGCCGGGGACGTCCGCGGGGATGCCGGCTGGGGGCTGCTGAACAATGACATATCAAGACTCGAGCCTGAGCTTCAAACACCGGCTCAGGCGTGTTCATCCGCGCCGCGGCGCACTGCGCCGCACACTCGCCACCCTGGATCGGGCCGATGCCGCGACCATCCGGGCCTTCCAGGAGCAGCGTCTGCGCAAACTGGTGGGTATCGCCGCCGCGCGCTCCCCCTTCTACCGCGAGTGGTTCCGCGACCACGGCATCGACCCGTCCTCGATCCGCACGCTCGCCGATCTCCCACGGCTGCCGCTGATTTCGCGAGCGGATCTGGTGGGCCGGGCCGATCGCTTCCGCACCCGCCCGCGCCGGCTGATGTGGCCGGCCATGTCGAGTGGCTCGTCGGGCCGCCCGGTTCAGGTCTACCGGACCATGACTTCCTCGGTGCTCGAGCTGACCGCGCTGGAACGGCAGTGGAGCTGGTTCGGCGTGCCCGCGGATTCGCGCCGGGTTGTGTTGCGCGGCAATGGTTTCGCCTCGGGCGGCGCGGACCGCCCCACCCTGCTGCTGCCGGGTGCGGGCCAGTTGCTGGTGTCGAGTTTCTATCTGACGCCCGAGCGCATCGACGCCATCATCGAGGATATTCAGCGTTTCGACCCGCACGCCATCGAGGGCTGGCCCTCCAGCATCGCGCTGCTGGCGGCATTGCTGCGTGATCGCGGCGTGAAAATCCCGGTGCGCGCGATCATTACGTCCTCGGAGATGATGACACCCGGCCAGCAGGCTCTCATGCGCGAGGTCTACACCGCCCCGATCGTGGACCACTACGGCCAGACCGAACGGGTCGCCCTGGCCGGAACCTGTGAGGAAGGGGGCTATCACGCGTTCCCGGACTACGGCATCGTCGAACTCGTCCCGCTCGAAGGCTGCGAGGACCGCTGGGAGATCGTCGGAACCCCCTTGCACAACACGGGATTCCCACTGTTCCGCTACCGCACCGGCGACGAGGTGCGCCCGCCCGAACCCGGGCGGAACTGCCCGTGCGGCCGTGCCTTCCCCCTGCTCGGCACCGTCGACGGTCGCGTGGACGATATCTTCACCTCCGCCGACGGCCGTCCGCTCCCGCTGGGCTCCACCGTGCTCGATGATCTGACCGGCCTGCGCGAGGCCCAGATCGCCCAGCGCGCCCCGGGTGTCTTCGAGGTGAGATTCGTTCCCGGCGACGGCTTTTCGGAGCACGAGTGCGCCGCGGAGGTGCGCGCCGCCGTGACCCGCCTGTTCGGTCCGGGGCAGCGGGTGGATATTCGCGTGGTCGACTCCCTGCCGCGGTCGCCGAGTGGCAAGCTGAAGTCGGCGGTTGTCGAGTCCGGTGACGTAATAACGCTGGAGTGAGCAGCGATTTCACCGACAACCGTGAACCGAAGGGATGCCGCAGTGCACAGCTGGGCGGGGGACCGTTGACGACGAATACGTTTCAAGTCCTGATCGACCGGATCTGGCGGCGCCGGCTCCTGGTCGCTGTCATCGGTGTGGCCGTGTTCGCCGGCGCGTACCTGTCGGTGAGCGGTCAGGCCACCACCTACACCAGCCGGGTGCTCGTCTCGGCGGGCTCCACCTCGCGGCCGCCGACCGAGGACGCGATTCTGGCGCAGGGCTACACCTACTATCTGAACGATCCGACGTATCAGTCGAATCTGAAGCAGTCGCGTGAATTCCCCACCGGCGTCTCGAATTTCTCGGCCACCTTCGTGGTGGCCAGTCCGCTGTTCTACATCCAGGTCGTGGCGGACACCCCGGAGGCCGCCAAGGCCGCCGCACCGAAGATCGCGCAGCTGTACGCCGACGACATCAACGGCCGTCTCGACGCCAACCGCGCCGCCACCGCCGCCGAGATGACCTCGGCCATGCGCGCGGCCTGGAACGACCGGCTCAATGCGCAGGACCCGAATGCCTTCACCGCGCAGATCCAATTGCAGCAGGCCATCGACGAACTCAATGCCGACGGCTCGAACCGGCTGACCATCATGCAGGCCGGGGCGGGCGCGACCGCGAACGGCACGGGCAGCAAACGCACGCTCGCCACCGGGCTGGTCGGCGGGCTCGTGCTCGGCTGCGTGGTTGCCCTCATGGCCGGGGCGGCGACGCGGCGGCTGTACACCGACTACGACGTGGTGGAGAAGACCGGCGTCAAGACCTTCGACGTGATTCCGCCCGGCGGCACCCCGGCCCGGGACGGCAAACGGCAGGTGGCGCTGCGACACGTGGCCAACCTGATCGCGAAGTCCAGCACCGGTTCGCCGACTTCCCTTGCGGTGGCCCCGGTTTCGTCGGGTCCGAGTGGCGACAGCCTGGCGCGCGGCATTGCCGAGCAACGCGCGGCGCAGGGTGCGCGCACAGTCTTCGTCAATGCCGATCTGCGCAGCGGCTGGCCCACCGCCCCCGCGCCGGGCGTGGCCGAATTCCTGCGCGGGGCCATTCGCGATATGCGGGCGCTGCGGTCGGCGCGCGGTCCGGACGGCTTCTCCGAGATCGCGCCCGGCGCGGCCGGAGCCGACCCGTACGGCCTGTTCGATCGAGATCGCGTGCGCGCCTTGCTCGCTGCCGCCGGACAGGACGCCGATCTGGTCGTCATCGGGCTGCCGCCCATGAGCACCGCACCCGAAGCGCAGATCGTCGCGGACCTCGCGGACCTCACCGTGCTGGTGATCGAGCGCGGCGTCACGACCTCCGATCAGGTGCACGAGGCGGTCAAGGCGATCAATCAGGTCGGCGCCGAGGTGCTGGGCGCCGTGCTGGTCGACACCTCGAACCGGCGCGGATGGCTACGCCTGCCGCACCGTTCCCGCCCGGAACCGGTTGTGCACGATCCGCTGGCCACCGCCCGGATCACCCCATGACGGCTCCTGCACCGGCCCCGTCGCCTTCGCTCGGTGAGCGGGTGGCCCCGATCGCGCACCGGGTCGCACCGCTCGCGAGTCGCGCCGGCTATGTCGCCACCATCGCGACCTGCCTCGCGGTGGGTGTGGTGGCCCTGCTCATGGTCTCGGACAAGGCGCCGGGCGGCGTCGGAACCGCGGCGGCCGCAGCCGGATTCGCGGCCGTCTGTGTGGTCATCGGTTTGCGTGATCCGCGCTGGGCGTTCGTCTTCCTGGTGGTGGCCACCTTCCTGCGGCCCGCGATTCCCAAGATCCTGCCGACGTCGGACCCGTTCATCCTGGCCTTCGGCGGCCTGATCATCTCGGCGCTGGTGTGGGTGCGCGGGCATCCCGAACGCCGAGTCTCGCTGGGCGCCATCGAACTCGCCATGGTGCTCTACCTGCTGTGGAATTTGAATTCGATTCTGCAGCCGCACGAGTTCACGCCCCTGCTGAGCCCGCTCACCGGTGCGCACCTGGACCTGTGGCGCTACCTGATCATCGGCACCGGCATCCCGTTCGCCACCTATCTGGTGTCGCGGATGATCTTCGGCACCCGCGAATCCATGCGATTCATGGTCACCACCCTGCTGGTGTGCGGCGCGTACTCGGCGTGGGTGAGCATCGCCCAGTTCCACGCGCCCGAGGCGCTGATCTGGCCGAAATACATTGCGCTGGCCCCGAACTGGCCGGATCGCGCGTGCGGGCTGCCGAATCAGCCGGAGGTCAACGGCCTCATCCTCATTGTCGGATTCGTGCTGTCGCTGGTGCTGCTCGGGATCGAGCGGCGTCCGCGCTGGCAGCAGCTGGGCCTGATCGCCATCGCTGCGGCCAGCGCCTATTCGATCTACCTGACGCACACCCGGTCCATCTGGCTGAACTTCGCGGTGGTCGTCATCCTCGGCATGGTGCTGGCCAAGGGCTATCGCACCGGTTTCGTGGTCACCGCCGGCACCGCGGTGGTGGCGATCGCGATGAACTGGAGCGCCTTCACCAGCTCCGATCGCAAATCCGGCGGCATCGGGTCGAAGAACGAGATCCACGACCGCCTCAATGCCGACGTCACCGCCTGGTGGGCCTTCCTCGAGAAGCCCTGGAGCGGTTGGGGTCTGGGCCGATTCGTCTCGGTCAACACCTACCACCACCAGCAGTGGGATCCCGACACCCCGTGGACGCGCGGGCTGGGCATCCCCTCACACGAGAACGAGCTCGGCATTCTGGCCGAGCTCGGGATCATCGGCCTGGCGCTGTGGCTCACCGTGGTGGTGCTCATCGCCCGGCGCCTGATCCTCGCCTACCGGCAGCTGCCCGCCGACGGAATCCTCGGCCGCCCATTGGCTTTCATTGCCGGCACGGCCTTCCTGTCGCTCACCATGGCGGGTCTGTTCGTGGATCTGCGCCTGTTCGACTATCCCAACACCATGGTCTTCGCCCTGGCCGGAGCGACGGTGGGCGCCGCCGAACGTGCCACCCACCGTCCTCGTGTGGACCCGCTGGAAGCGGGCCGGGCTCACCGCGCGGAGATCCGGCGGAAGACCCGCTCGTAGAAGGCGATCAGGTGCTGTCGCGAAGTGTCCCAGGACAATTCGCGCTCCACCCGATCCCGGCCCAGTTCGCCCATGTGCTTGCGGCGAATGGGATCGTCGAGCAGTTCGGCCATGGCTGCGGCGAAGGCGGCCTCGTCATCGGCCGGGACGTAGATCGCGGCCTCGCCCGCGGAGACTCGCGCCTCGATGAGCTCGAAGGAGACCAGCGGCCGGGACATGGCCATGTATTCGACGACCTTGTTCATGGTCGAGACGTCATTGAGCGGGTTGCGTGGATCCGGCGACAGGCAGATATCCGCGGTGGACAAGCAGGTTTGGACGAATTCGTCGGGGACTCTGCCGGTGAACTCGACGATATCGTCGATGCCCAGCTTCGTCGCCAGCGCCACCATATCGTCGTAGGCGTCGCCCGATCCCATGAAGATGAAGTGGCAGTCGTTGCGGTGCAGGGTATCTCGATAGTGCGCGATGGCCCGCAGGGCGTAGTCGACGCCGTCCTGGGGGCCCATGACACCGAGATACGCGGCCAGATAGGTCTTTCCGCGCCGCAGGGCCGGGTCCGGATCACGCGGAACGAACCTCGAGAGATCCGGCGCGCTGCGCACCACGGTGACGCGTTCAGGATCCATCCGCCCGCGTTCGATGGCGACCCGGCGATAGCTCTCGTTCGTGGAGATCACGCTGTCGGCGAAGAAGAATGTCAAGCGCTCCAGGAGAATCGACACCCGGTACAGCAGTCCGGGACCGCCCTCGAAGCGGGACTGGAACAGCTCGGGCACCAGGTCGTGGTGGTCGAACACGAAACGTGTGCCACCGATGCGCAGCACCAGCGCGATGAGGAAGAGCAGATCCGGCGGGTTGCACGCGTGCACCACGTGGACCGGGCCTTCGCGGCGCACCCGCAGCGCCAATCGCAGTGTGTGCCACAGCGCCAGCGAGTATTCGCGCACGTACCCCGCCGGTCCGCCCGTGGCGGCACGCAGCGGATACCGCAGTATCCGCACGCCCTCCAGGGTCACCTCGGCGGCACGGTCCTGCTTGGTCCCCATGGGGCAGATGACCGTGACGCGGTACCCGGCCTCGACGAGCGCCCGGCTTTCCTGCCAGACCCTCCTATCGAAGGGCACCGATAGATTTTCCACCAGAATCAGGATGTGTCCGGTCACCGGTGCACGACCTCCTCGAGCGCCTGTTCGGCGGCCGCGGTGGACGCCGCCAGGCTGAAATGGGTTTCGACCCGGACGCGGGCGGCCTTGCCCATGCGCTGGCGGGTCGGCGCGTCCGAGAGCAGTTCGATCAGACGCTGGGCCAGTTGGCTCGGATCACGCGGCGGCACCAGGTATCCCGTCTCGCCTTCGACGAGCATTTCCGGAATCCCGCCCACCGCGGTGCACACGGCCGGCCGTCCGGCGGCCATGGCCTCGAGCAGCGCGATCGGGAAGCACTCGACGGTCTGCGAGCTGAGCGTGACCACATCCATGGCCCGTAGCAGCGCGGGGATGTCCGAGC
Organism: Nocardia huaxiensis; assembly: GCF_013744875.1. NCBI lineage: Bacteria > Bacillati > Actinomycetota > Actinomycetes > Mycobacteriales > Nocardiaceae > Nocardia > Nocardia huaxiensis. The sequence continues at coordinate 4,396,895 of NZ_CP059399.1, read as the reverse complement.
GGATCCCGGCCAGCACGACGCGGTCGCCCAGATCCAGTTCACGCACCAGGGCTTCGATGGCGCCGCGTGTTTCCCCGTCGCCGACCAGCAGGAACTTCGCGGCAGGCAGCGCATCGACGACCTGCCGGGCCGCCCGCAGCAGCGTCGCGTGGTCCTTCTCCGGCCGCAGCGTGGCCACGATGCCGACCACCAGATCCTCCGGCGTGATGCCGAGATCGGCTGCGGCACCGCGATTGTCGGAGGTCTCGAACGGCGTCGCGTCGACGCCGTTGTAGATGATGGTGATCTTGGATTCCGGATAGCCGAGATCGTCGGTCATATACCGGGCCTGCGCCCGCGCCACCCCGAAGTAGGCCGAGGTGCGCCGGTCCAGCACCCGGTCCACCGTCTTGCGAAACCGCCCGCGCGGCTCGTTGTCGCCGTAATTATGCACCCACACAATGGCTTTCGGCACCCGCGCGAACCAGGCCGCGATCCGCCCCAGCGCCTCCGCATTGTATCCGCGGGTGATCACCACATCCGGCCGTTGCTTGCGCATGGCCCGCACCAGGCCCCACAGTGCCGCTGCCGCTTGACGTTTCGTGCGATGCAGGGCGAACGCGGGCACCCCGGCGGAGACGAGGTCACCGAACAGCGCGCCTTCCTCGCCGATGCAGATCACCGACGGATCGAACCGGGCCCGATCGAGATTCGGCAGCAGGGTCGTCACATGCCGTTCGGCCCCGCCGACGCCGAGATCCGGGACCACGTAGAGCAGCCGGATCGGTCGGGTCACCGGGCGACCTCACGGTAGAGCGCGTCGAATCGCCGCCAGATGACATCGATGTCGAATTCGTCCCGAACCCGTTCCCACGCACCGGTTCCCAGCCGCGCGCGCAGCTGGTCGTCGCGCAGCACGCTGGTCAGCGCCTCGGCCAGCGGCTCGACCGCACCCGGCGTCACGAGCAACCCGCAGCCCTCGGGGATCTGGTCCGGGATACCGCCGACGGGGCAGCTGATGACGCACATCCCCTTGGCCATCGCCTCCAGGATGGCCATGGGCTGACCTTCCCGCAGCGAGGGCAGGGTGAGAATCTGCGAGTTGTTCACGATCTCGGCGCGCTGCTCCATGGTCACCCAGCCGAGCACCTCGACGGTGTCCCCGATGCCGAGATCCGCGACCTGTTTGCGGGCACGATCGGAATCACCGTGCCCGACGATGGTGAGCCGGGCGCGCACCGGCCCGTCGGCGGCGTCGACCATGCGCTTCCAGGCATCGAGGAGTGTGAAAGTGCCCTTGCGCTCGCCGATCTCGCCGAGGAACAGCACCTGCACCTCGCCCTCGGGGAACTGGTTAACCTTGGTCGACAGTTCCACCGCATTGGGGATCACCAGGATCCGCGCGTCGGCGGTGATGCCACGCAGTGCCTCGCCCCACGGATTGCCCAGCGCGATCACCGCCTTCGCACCGCGCAGCGAATCCCGCATGGCGGCCTGTAGCAGCGTGGACCCGCGATCGTAGAAAACCCGGAAATCGGAGCCGTGCACATGCAGCACAACGGGTCTGCGCAGCGCCCGCGCGATCAGCTCGAAGATGTATTTGCGCACGAAGCTGCCGTACGAGGACACGTGAATGTGCACGACGGTGGGCCGGAATACGACCAGCTGATAGAAGTAGACCGGGAACGAGGCCACATAGGCCGCGATCTTGGTGGCCGTCCCGCCCTTGCGATGGGTGGCCACGTGGTGGATGTCCCAGTTCTTCCACAGCGGCGTCTGCTCCATGTCGCGGACATAGGTCGCCACGCCACCCGGTGTGGATTTACTGGTCGAAACCCACAGGGCTCGTTGCTGCTTCATGCTTTTCCCCTCATTCGATCCCACGTCCACCCTGCACCCCGCCGTGCATCGTTGAAACCGCTAATTAGTTTTATACCAATGTGTTACGCGATTCGTTCGGTATCATCTGCGGTGCGAGCAGCGGCGTTACCTGCGCCGCCGCGACCGGGGGCGAGGATGGCGACGGGGTGAAAATGGTGGCTCTTCTGCGCTACGCGCGCACAGCCGAGCGGGTGCGCTGGACGAGACCGGCGGCAGTGCTGGGCGCGCTGGTGCTCGCGGCCGGAGTGTCCGCGTGCGGCGAGCCGGCCAAGACAGCGCCGCAGCCCACCCCGGTAACGACCACCGCGACCGCCGACCCGTTCGCCGCCAAGAACCGCACGCCCGATCCGGACGCGATGACCATCGTCCTGACCAAGATCTCGCTCGCCGCAACGCCTTCCGGCGATCAGGTGATATTCGAGTTCTCCGGCTCCGCGGTGCCCGGCTGGGCGGTGCACTACGTCACCGAGGCCATTCGCAATGCCGACGCCGCCCCGGATTCCAAGCCCACGGTGCTGCCCATCGCGGGCCAGTCCATCATCGAGGTGCTGATTCGCGAGGCGGCCGGCCCCTTCCGCTCCACGCAGACCTACACCGGCCCCGAGACGCTCACCGACCCGGCCATGAAGCTGGTCACCGAGGTCCGCTACGCCACCACCGGGCGCGGCATCACCCAGGCGTTCATCGGCCTGGGCAGCCAGGTGGGGTTCCAGGTGCAGGCGCTCACCGGTCCCCCACGCGTCGTCGTCCAGATCGATCACCGCTGACGGGTATTCGCCTCGGCACCGCGGGCGCTGAAGACCGCGTCGTCGTGTAGCGGCGTGCGCGCCGGGGCGGGCGGCGCGGGTTCGGCTCCGGCCGTATCCGCGCTCTCGATGAGCACCGCGCCCAGCACCTTCGCCTCGACCGTGCCGAGCACCCGGTGCGCGCGCCGCGCCCGGTCGGCTCTCGTGACGCCCTGTTCGAACACCAGCACCGTCAAACCCGTTGCGGCCGCGACGACTTGGGCTTCCACGGCCTCCAGCACGGGCGGGGCGACGACGACCACGAGGTCCGCGCGATCGTGCAGCGCCGCCAGCAGCCGGGTGAAGCGTTCCCGGCTCAGCGCCGTGAACGGATCCTCGCCGGTGCTGCCGGGCAGCAGTTCCCGCAGATTGCTCAGCGAGGTCGGCACGAGCACCGATTCCAGTTCCGCGCGCCCGGCCAGCAGTTCGCCGACCCCGGTCCCGCGCGGCCGGCGCAGATCGGCGTGCAGCAGAATCGTGCGAACCCCTTGGCGCGCACGCTCTTCCGCGATCGAACGGGCAACGGTCTCGACCCCGGCACTCGAACTCGGCGAGGTGACCGTCACCGCCGCGTCCTGCACCGGCGTGGCCAGCCCGACCGCTGTGACCACCTGCTTGAGGGCGCGGTCCCGCCCGGCGGCCTCCTTGCCGGAGGACCCCGGCACCACCGCCAGCGCGGCCACCTCGGCCTTGATCTCGACGTCGTCGGCGGTGCGCAGCCGCCGCGAGGCCGCCCCGATGCCCAGGGCCACAAGGCATCCCAGCACCAGCCCGCCGGTCCCGTAGGCCACCAGCGCGGGAATCCAGGATGGCTCCTTGCGCACCACCTCGTCGGCCTGCTGCAGGTCGATGAGCTTGTTGGAGGTGTCGGCATTGATGCGGTTGACCTGATCCCACATCTGCGTCTCGCTGATCTCCGACAGCGGCGCGTTGGCCGCGCGCGCATCGTCGAAGGGCTTGCGCACCGCCGCGATCGACGCCTCCTGGGCGGCGCGCAGCCGGGCATTGATGTCGTCCTTGAACGCCTTGCCCGCCTTGGCCGCCGCGTCCTTGGCGGTGGCCTCGGTCTCGGCGGTCGCTTCGACGTACAGGATCGGGCTCGAGGCGACGGTGCGCGCCGCCAGCGTCACACCGTCCGGAAAGCCCGCTGTCTCTTTGATTTTCGACTGATACGCCGGATCCTCGAAGTACTGCGCGTATCCCACGGACAGCACCGCGTCCTGCTCCGGCGCCCGGTTCGGCGACCCGATCGTGAGCGCCACCCGGCTGGTGTACATCGGCGCCAGGTCCCGCACCGTATAGAACCCCAGCGCGAGCGCCGCGACGGCGATCGCGAGGACGAGCCATTTGAGGCGCCAGACCCGGTTGACGTGAACTCGTACCGCGCTGTTCAATTCGTCTCCCTCGAGATTCGGGGTTCGGCGTTCACGGTTATCGGATTCCCGGACTTGCCGTTACGTGCGATAAGGCGGCTTGCCAACCGGATGACCAAGCGGGCGAACCCGCGTACGACACTCGGAGCGAGCACGGACAGGGCCAGCAGATACACCACGGCGAAGGCCGCGACGTCCACGAACAGGACGCCGATGCCGAGCGCGATGGATCGCGTATCCGCCTGCAGGACTTGATGTTCGAGCCACCAGCACACCGCCAGCGCGATGGCGCCCGCGGGCAGCGGCGGCACGGCGGCGCGCAGGAAGGCCAGCAGCGGGACGCCGATCACCGAGCGCGCCATGCCGGTGACGACCACGGCGACAAGGAGCACTGTCACCGAGGTGGCCAGGCCGACACCGATGAGCCCGAAGAAGTGGATTCCGGCCAGCAGCAGACTGATTCCGAGGACGAGTTCGACCGCGGTCTGCCAGTTCAGCAGGCCGGTGCGGCCCGCGCCCTTGATGGCTTCCTCGCTCACGCTCATCCACGCCTTGCCCAGCCCCAGCCCGGCCATGGCCATCACGACCGCACCGGCCTCGCGCCACGGCTCGCCGAAGACCAGCACCACCGCGGGCTGCCCGAGCGCGATGACCAGTCCGCTCAGCGCCGCCGCGCCGACCGTGGCCAGCCGGATGGCCCGCAGGTACGCGCCCGCCAGCCGGCTCCTGTCCGGATCCTCGGCGATCCGGGAGAAGGCCGGAAACAGCGAGAACGCACCGACTTCCACAATGAAGCGAACCGGGATCTGCGCGATGCGCTGCCCGTACCGGAAGTGCCCGAGTGCCGCGGAACTGAGCCCGCGACCGACCACGGCGGCCTCGATCATGCCCTGCGCGCGAGCGCCCAGCAGGTTCACCACCACCGGCGATCCGTAGCGGGCGAGTTCGCGCCACAGCCGCCACGACGCGCGCCCGCGCCCGGGCCGCCATTTGGCCAGCCACCAGGTCAGGGCGACCCACACCACATAGGACACATAGGTGCCCGCGACCATGCTCCACACGCCGAATCCCAAGGCCGCCATGGTGATAGCAACCACCGCGAAGCTCACCGACACCGCGGGTCCCACGATGATCCGGCGCTTCACACTGAACTCCCGCTGCAGCAGGCCCTCCGGCACATTGGTGAGCGAGAAGATGAGCAGGAACCCGGAGGTGCTCGCGGCGATCAGGCCGACGGTGTGATTGTGGAACACCAGCCCGATCAGCGGTGCGGCCGCCACAGCACCGAGCGTCATGACGATTCCATTGACGAACGAGGCACGGAACACCGTCTCGGCCGCGTCCTCGACCCGGTCGGCGCGCTGCACCAGCCCGGCCCGCAGACCGCCCTCGACGAAAGTCGTCAGCAGCATGGTGAGCACGGTCCCGGCCGCGAACATGCCCACCTCGGCGGGACTCAGCAGCCGAGCGAGGGCCACGGTCTGCCCGAGCGTGACAACCTCTCCCACCACCAGCGCGACCGCCGAGGCCGCCGCAACACTACCGATCCGCTGAGTCAGATTCTTTTCGGCAGGATGGGCCGCACTCCGGGACAGGTCCCGGTCCCCCGGCAAACTTCGTTCGGCTGACGGATCCTGTTCCGCCCCAGGCATACCCGTCGCTACCGCAACGGATTCCGCCACCCCCTGTCCCCCGACCGGCGTGAACTCCCCCGTATCCGAGCGCGCGATCTCGGCCGCGCGCGAACGCACCCGCCCCAGCCCCGACGGTAGCGGCCCGTCGATGATCGGCAGCTGTTCGGTCGGCGCATCGTGGATGTGCCGCCAGATCAGATCGTAGGCCCGGACCGTGGCTCGATCCGGAGGATTCCCGTCGAACCTATGCATGCCGTGCCCTGTGCCTGCCCAGCATCGCCGGTATGCCCAACGCCCTAAGCATGTTCGGCGTGTCTCTGTTCCACCAGCTCGAACAGGCGCTCGAACGCCTGCCGGCTGGCGGCGGCCTGCTCGTCGGCCCGCGCGCGCAGTCCGTCGCGGAGCACCTCGGCCTCGTCCCACGCCTCGCGAATGGCCAGCGGCAGCCGCTGCGCCAGCTCCGGATCATTGAGGTGGATCAGCCGGACGCCGCCTTTGAACATGTCGTCCAGGCCGAGGAACTTGTCGTCGTAATATTCGGTCGAGGTGAGCCCGACGACCGGAATCCCTTGGCTCAGCGCGAAAACCGCGAGATGGTAGGCACCGGTGACGAGAACGCGGCACCGCGCCACCTGCTCGGCGACCTCGCTCGCCCGGATGAATCGACCAACCGGTCGCTCCGCATGTTTGCTGTCACGCACCAGCGGCACCGTCGTCGCCCGATCGGGCGAGCCCGGCGTCTCGGCAATGATGAGCGGAATCAACGGCACGCTCTTCTCGGTGGCCGCCGCCCGCACCGCCACCCCCACCGCCGACTGCGCCCCCGCCGACACCGGCGAATACCCGGCCACCCGCAAACAGACGCCGATCGCGTTGCCCAACTGATCTTTTCGCGCGTCGACAGCCAGCTCGATGGCATCGTCACCGGTCACGGTCACCACACTCGAGGGCACCCCGAGCGAATCCAGCAGCCCCGGCCCGCGCCGCCGCTCCCGCAGCGCGATCAACGGCAGCTTCACACACACCTGCCCGGCCCGCCGCCGCAGTCCGGGATTGCGCATGGGCCCCAGCCCCTGCCCCACCATGGCAGCGAACACCCCTGCGTCCCAGGCATATTCGAGCAGATCCAGCGCCCGACCGGCCTGCGGCAGATCGGCGTCGGTGATGTACCCCCCGCCGAGCGCGAGCACCAGCGACGCCTCACGCGCCGCCCGCGCGGCGCCCGGCCGATCCGCTTCGACCCGCTGGGCGGTGCTCGAAGCGTGCGAGGTAGCACCGGAAGTCTCCGCGGCAGTGCCGAGTGTCTGTGCGGCGGTGTCCGATGCAGCGGCCGCCACGGCTGCGCCCGCGCCTTCGGGAGCAGCCCGGCCGAGCCTCTTCTTCACCACGTCCTTGGCTCGAATCCCTTGTCTCCGAAGCCAAGCCCGGGATCGCAGCCAGGCCAGCACCGGCGGGCCGACCACGGCCGGACCCAGGGCCGCGAACACCGGGTGTGCGAGTCGCCGCCGCCCCCACGGGTCGGTGTCGTGCACAGTGATGCCGATCGCGTCCGGGTAGTAGGCCGCGACCAGCGCCGGCGACTCGGTCATGATGCCGATGCGCGCGTGCGGCCACCGCTCCCGCAACCGCCGGACCGTGACGTCGAGCATGGCGAGGTCGCCGTAGTTGCGAAGCCAATATTCACTGTTCTCGATCAGGATGCGGTGCCCGGCACCACCGCACGGCAGTCCGGCTTCCATCTCGACCTCCCCCGGTCACGGCAACGGATCCCCGCATCTTGCTGTTGGCCTACCTTGCCTGCCAACGGTATCTCAATTAGCCACACCCGCAGAGTCTTTGCAAGTTATCCCCGACCTGGACGCAGCCCCGCCCGGTGTCCGGTAGCTTTTGGGTTATGCCGCAGCACAACGCGGTCACCAGTGGGGGCCTTCGCCGGGTTCGACTCGGCCCAGTAGTCGTCGACGGGCATCAGGTTGCCCTTCGCAACACCCGATTGTCGGATTTCGACCAATGGCGCCGAATCCGCTTGCGTGACCGCAAATTCATCGAACCGTACTGGACCACGTCCGCGCTCAGCTGGGAGCAGCGACATACCCGGGCCTGGTGGATCCGGGAGTACCTACGCCAGCGGCGGGCGCGTGCCATGCACCGCTCGCTGGCCCTGAGCGTGCTGGTGGACGGGGAATTCGCGGGCCAGTGCAATCTCTCGCCCATCGATCCGCGCAATCGCTCCGCCGAACTGGGCATCTGGCTGGATTCCCGGCATGCCGGACACGGGGTGGGTGCGGTCGCGGGTGCGCTCATCGGCGATTACGCCTTCCGGGATCTGGGGCTGCATCGCATTACCGCGCCGGTCTGCGTGGGCAATCGGGCCGCCCGGCATCAGGTGAAGCTCGCCGGAATGTCGCACGAGGCCACCATGATTCGCGCCATCAGCGTGAACGGGCAGCGGCGCGATCATGAACTCTGGGCCGTCACCGCCGACCGCGCCCCGGCCGGCGGCTACCTGGCCGCCCTGATCGCCGCGGGCGTGGGCGCGCAGATCCCCAGCGACACCGGTGGGTCCACCCGCACCTCCTGGGCCGAACGCTGGCACGACGCGGTGGCCGCCTCACCCGCGACGGTGCTGGCGGTGACAGCCTGGTACTACCTGGGCGCACCGTTCCGGCCGCACGAGACCGGCAGCGCAGCGGTCGCCCTGCCCCCGCGACTCACCGTCCGCGAGGGCGGCGGACCGCCGGTGATCTTGCGAAAACGCACCCCTCCCTGGCAATTCCGCTTCACCGGTCGGGTGCGCTACGACGCCTTCGCCGCCGACGACGCGCTCGGCTGGATCGGTCTCGACTGTCGTGGGCAGAATGTCGGGCTCGCCATCGAACTCGACGGCCAGCGGTCCGCCGAATCCGCCACCGCCCTGCGCCGCGTCGTCGACTACGCCTTCGGCCGGCTCGGCATCGAACGGCTCGAGACCGTGGTCGACCCGTCCGACGCGGCGGTCACCGCGCTCGCCTCGGCGGGCGGGCTGCTGCGCGAAGGAGTGCTCACCGGAGCCCGAATCGATTCCGCCGGAACCATTCACGATGTCGAGGTGTGGGGTCTGACCGACGACAACCACAGCGCGCAGACGGGTCCGGAGGGGTAGAGTCGCCGTGCCAGGCCAAGGGGGGCGCTGGGCCGGGGGCACATCTGGGAGCCCTGGGACAATCGAGGAGTACCGTGGGCCTGAACGTGGTCATGATCGCGACCTATCCGCTCGAGCCGGGCCGCATTGTCGGCGGGATCGAGTCCGTCACAGCCACTCTCGTGCCCGCCCTGGCCGCCCGCGCGGAGATCGACCGCATCACCGTGCTGCGCTTCCACACCGGGGAGACCACCGTGCACACGCGCCGGGAGGGTCCCAAGGTCGAGGTCCGGTACCTGCGCGGGCAGGACCGGCTGGCGGTGGCGACCCGCTCGTTCCTGGATGTGCGCCAGGCGCGCAAGATCATTCGCGAATTGCGCCCGGATGTGGTGCACGCGCAGGAGATCGGTTCGCGCGGCGATATCGCCACCCAGGTCTTCCCGCGCGCGGTCGTGACGGTGCACGGGCTCGTCCACCTGGAGACGAAACTCCAGGCGCGGTGCCGGCTCAAGGAACGCGTGCGGTACCACCTGGTCGAGGCCATGGTGCGGCGAGTGCTGCGCAAGGCCGAGGTGGTCATCTCCATTTCCGGCTACGACGCGAAAGCGGTCGCGGGCATGGTGCGCGGCACCCACGTGAACATCGCCAATCCGACGGCCGCGGAGTTCTTCGCGCTCGCCCCGTCCGGCCCCACCGAGCAGCGGCTGCTGTTCGCCGGCGTGCTCACCGAACGCAAGAACCTCGAAGGACTGCTGCACGCGTTTTCGCTTGCCGTGCAGCAGGTTCCGAAGGCACGGCTGATCGTGGCCGGCCCGCAGCCGAATGCCGGCTACGCGCGCGCCATTCGCGCTCGCGCCACCGAACTGGGCCTCGACGAGCACGTCGAATTCGTCGGCCTGGTCGACAATGATCGGCTGCGCGAGGAGATCGCACTGGCCCGCGCGGTGGTGATGTTCTCGCACGAGGAGACGTCGCCGACCATCCTCGCGCAGGCCATGGCCGCCGGGAAGCCGGTGTTGTCCTCCCGCGTCGGCGGCATCCCGGAGATGATCACCGACGGCGAGAACGGCTACCTCGTCGAACCGCAGGACGCCGGCGCGCTCGCGCAGCGCATGGTCACCGTCCTCGAAAACCCCGAACTCGCCGCCGAACTCGGCGCACGCGGGCATGCCATGGCCCGCGAGAAGTTCGAACCGGACGCGGTCGCACGGCAGACAGTCGAAACGTATCTCCAGGTCGCCGCGAAGTACTGACAACCTAGCTCTGACTCAAGCAAAGAATGCAGGGGGACACCGCATGACATTGCCCGACCAGCAGACCCTGTCCGGAAATGCGCTGAACTGGCAAGATACCTCGGTGCTGGTGACCGGCGGCGCCGGTTTCATCGGCTCGCACCTGGTCGAGCTGCTCGTCGAGGCCGGTGCCCGGGTCACCGTCCTGGACACCTTCGCCTCCGGCAGCCGCGACAATCTCACCGCCGTCGCCGACGCGATCACCTTGCGCGAAACAGACATTCGCGACCTGGACTGGGCGGAGTACCTCACCGCCGACCCCGTCGACGTCGTCTTCCATCTCGCGGCCAATGCCTACGTGCCGCCCTCGGTGGAGACGCCCGCCGTCGACTGTGAACTCAATTTCAACACCACCTTCCGGCTCCTCGAAGCCCTGCGCGTGCTGCGGTGGCCCGGCCGTCTCGTCTTCGCCTCCAGCGCCGCCGTCTACGGCAATTCGGTCCGCATCCCCATCCGCGAGGACGACCCCACGGTCCCCATCTCCCCGTACGGCGTTGGCAAACTCGCCGCCGAGCGCTACCTCGCCGTCTTCGCCGACCTCTACGACCTCAACCTGGCCTCGGTCCGCTTCTTCTCCGCCTTCGGCCCGCGCCAGCGCAAACAGGTCGTCTTCGACCTGCTCGCCAAGCTCGACCGCGACCATGAACGCCTGTTCATCCACGGCGACGGCACCCAGGTCCGCGACTTCCTCTATGTCGCCGACGCCGCCCGCTCGGCCATGATCGTGGCCGAGCACGCGCCCCTGCGCGGCGAGGCGTACAACGTCGGCGCCGGTCACGAGTACACCATCGACCAGCTCGCCAAATCCCTGTGCAGCATCACAGGTTTGACCCCGCTGCTGGACTACAGTGGCGCCAACCGTCCCGGCGACCCGGAAAAGCTCGTGGTCGACATCTCGAAGCTGCGGGAGATCGGCTACCGGCCCAGCGTCGAATTCGAACAGGGCCTGGCGAACACTGTCGCATGGTACGAGACCCTGACCGGAGCCACCTGGCAGTGAGGAGCCGCGTGAGCACGACCACCACGATCGGCGCCCTGTTCGCGTCGCTCCTGGTGGCCTGCTCGCCCGGCCCGCCTCCCAGCCCGCGCACCTTCGTCGGCGACTACGAGACCGGCAATTTCAACCAGTGGGCCTACTGCCAGAACATCGTAGTCACCAGCGGACCCTGCGCCGACTACACAAACGCCGACAGCATGTCGATCGTGACCGACATTGTCCGCCAAGGCCATTACGCCGCCCGCTTCGAAGTCGACCAGGGCGACACCCCCGGCCGCCTGTGCTGCGGCGACCGCGCCGAGGTGAGCGGCGAGGACGCCACGCAGGCCGATGAGGGCGACGAGCGCTGGTACCAGTGGAGCACCCGATTCGACACGGTCTTCCCGGCCGGCACCGGCTGGAGCGTCGTCTCCCAGTGGCATGCCAACGAGGACGGCTCCCCGCCGCTGGCCATTGCCGCCGGACCCACCAATGTCAGCGAAAACCACTGGGGCGTCGTCATTTCCACCTGGAATGGCCCCGGCGACCCCGGCCCCACGTACACCCCCTGGAGCCGCGAGATCACGCGCGATGTCTGGAACGACATCAAACTCCATGTGAAATGGTCGGCGCGGGACTCCGACGGCTACCTCGAGCTCTGGGTCGACGGCCGCCGCCAAACCTTCGACGCCGCGCCCTGTACGGGCGAAATTCGCTGTGCCGTCCGCACTCTCATGCCCGACGGCGGCGGCGTCTACTTCAAGCAGGGCTACTACCGAGACCCCGGCATCCCCGGCGAAGGCATCGTCTACCACGACGGCTTCTCCCAATCCGCTACCGAAGCGGGCCTCGAGCCACTGAGCTGAGCAGCGCTCCTACGATCAGTTTCGGGTCGGTCCCCGCGGGCAGATCCGACACCTGGCCGTCGCCGACTTCCACCACCCGCCACAACCCGTCCTCGCGCCGGGCCAGATCGGTGGTCACGAACCGAGCGCCCAAGCGCCGCACGCACTCCGCGACACCGTCCAGCACCGGTTCCGGCCGCTGGTCCGGCGTATCGGGATGCGCCCCGGCGAACACCGGCTCACCATCCAGCCACCACACCCTGGCCTCGGTGGCCGCACGCCCCGCACTGCCGAAAGACTCGAACGCCCGCAATACGATTCCCCCGGCCAGATACGAATCCTGCTCGGCCACAAAGGCCGCCACGACCCGCCCCACCTTCGCCACATCACTCAAATCCGGGATGTAGCAGGCGGTCTCCCACGCATGCTTGGCCGACTTCACATAATCCTTGACCATCCCGGGCCCCGCGCCGAGCTCCTTCGCAAGCCTGGAAAGCGTTGCCGCATCCGGAACTTCGCCCGGCGCGCTCGCCACCCACGCGCTGGCCGGCGTGACACTCGCGAACGTCTCGTACCACCCGGGCAGCTCATGCGCCGACCGATATGCCGCCGCGTCCACGATCAACGGCGTCCCCCGCGCCGCCAGCGCCTCGGCCAGCGCCGCATACGCCGTCGACGGAATCATCCACCCGCGATACCAGGCCGGCCCGAGATCGCGCGGAACCCGGCGCACCGCCGCTTCGGCCGCACCGCCCAGCAGCAGCTCGTGGTCAATGAGCCCCACGCCCGCGCCGTGCTCCCGAGCGGCGGCGGTTTCGGCTGCGAAGTGAGAATCGGTGCGCCGCTGGTCGAGTGGATCGGCGCACGACAGCAGGGTTGGCATCAGGCCATCATGCCAGCCTGATTACCGAGCGGTCTTCGAGCAGCTCCGGTATTCAAACGGCTCCGGGCCAGTGGCCCAGGATGCTCATCTCGCCGCGCAGCACATTGACGAAGTGCGGTAGTCGCTGCAAACCGTAGGAGCGAATCATCCTGCCCACCGGCGTGATTCGCGGGTCGTCGCGCATCGGTAGCGGGCGGTTGCCGCCGTCACTGGCGCACAGGGCCTCCAGGTGCGGGTCCACCTCGGTATACATGCTGCGGAACTCGAGCATGCGAAAAGGGAAACCCCCCGGACCGATCTGGTCGGTCGGTTCGAAGATGGGCCCGCGGCTGGACACCTTGACCGCCAGCGCGATCGCAGCCAGCACCGGCGCGACGAGCAGCAGGGCCAGCACGGCCAGAACACAGTCGATTACGCGATGGGTAGGGCGCACACGATCGCCCGCTGTTCGCATATCGGCTCTACCGCGCGCAGCGCTCTTCCTGCGCGGCGGCCGCAGACGACCGTCCGAAATCTCGAAACTCATGAAACGAACGCACCTCCCCCACGGGAGAACTCGGTTCCGATCTCCGATGATCAGTTCCTCGGATCGGGCTGATGCCGGTTCCCCAGCGCTTTAGAGCATGACCGGCTTTTCGGCCATGGCCAACCGATGGGGGCCGCCGGTACTTTCGGCTGCCAGAGCCCGAATGTTACACACCCGGGTGGACGGTGTTTCCGGAACTGCGGTTTCCGAAAACTGCGACCCCCCATAGTGTCCCGAAAATAGCGGGAAGGATCGAGACCGGTTTCCCATTGGTTTCCCCCTCTTTCCCCTATTCGCAACTTCGCAGCTCGCCGAACTCTCGACAACCGGGCTGACCTCGGCGTAACCCTTGATTTGCATGACTCGAGAGTTTGCCAACCGAACGCCCGGTTCTGCGGGCCGCAGAATTACAGCCGCCAATCACCGTCACATAACGGACAGAGGCGGGCGGCGGCCGTCAATCCTGTTGTAACGTAAGGCCGGATCGGGCCGACCTCAGGTCAACCGGCTTCGCTAGCCGGTCCGGCTCGGTGAGAGGTGGGGAGTCTGCGTGTATTGCCGTCTGTGTGAATCCGACCGTCTGGTCAGTGTTCTCGATCTTGGTGCGACGCCGCCGTGCGAGAAATTCCTCACCGCCGACGAGCTCGACCTCCCCGAACCCACCTACCCCTTACATCTGCGGCTGTGCGAGAACTGCCTGCTGTTACAGATTCCGGCCCTCATCACACCGGAGGAGACTTTCACCGAATACGCCTATTTCTCCTCGTATTCCGACAGCTGGGTGCGGCACGCGAAACTCTTCGTGGAGCAGGCGATCGAGCGCGCGGGCTTGACCGACGGCTCCTTCGTGGTCGAGGTGGCCAGCAATGACGGCTATCTCCTGCAGCACGCGGTCGCGGCCGGCATCGGCTGCCTGGGCATCGAACCCTCGGTGAACGTCGGCGCGGCCGCACGGGAGAAGGGCGTGCCCACCCTCACCGCCTTCCTCGACGAGCAGCTCGCGGCCCGGGTGCGCGCCGAGCACGGCCCCGCGAATCTCGTTGTGGCCAACAATGTCTACGCCCACATCCCGGATCTGCTCGGTTTCACCAAGGCCCTGCGCGGCCTGCTGGCCGAGGACGGCTGGCTGTCGGTCGAGGTGCACCACGCGCTGAACCTGGTGACGCTGGGCCAGTTCGACACTATCTACCACGAGCACTTCCAGTACTACACCGTGCTGGCCGCCCAGCGCGCCCTGGCAACCGCCGGGCTCACCGTCGTCGACGTGGAACTGCTTGCCACACACGGTGGTTCGCTGCGGCTGTGGGCCCGCCCCGACGCGGTCGCCGAACCCGGCCCCCGCGTCGCCGAGGTGCTGGCCCTGGAGGCCGAGGCCGGTCTGCACGAGGTCGCCGGCTACCTCGACCTGCGCCCGCGCACCGAACGGGTCCGCCAGGATCTGCTCCGATACCTCCTGGACGCCAAGGCATCCGGCAAACGCGTGGTCGGCTACGGCGCGCCCGGCAAGGGCAACACCCTGCTCAACTACTGCGGCATCCGCACCGATCTGCTCGAGTACACGGTCGACCGAAACCCGTACAAACACGGCAGATTCACCCCCGGCACCCGCATTCCCATCCACGCCCCGGAACGCATCGACGCCGATCGCCCCGACGTGGTGGTGGTCCTGCCCTGGAATCTCGAAGCCGAGATCACTGCACAACTGCGTCACATCGCCGAGTGGGGCGGCGAGATCGTCTACCCCCTCCCCACCCTGCACTCTGCTCAGCGAGAGGAACTCCGATGAAGGTCGTGCTGTTCTGCGGCGGCTACGGCATGCGGATGCGCAACGGCACCGAGGACGTGGTCCCCAAGCCCATGCAGATGGTCGGCCCGCGCCCGCTCATCTGGCATGTCATGCGCTACTACGCGCACTACGGTCACAAGGACTTCATCCTGTGCCTGGGCTACGGCGCCGCGCACATCAAGAACTTCTTCCTCACCTACCAGGAGTCGGTCTCCAACGACTTCGTCATCCGCGGCGGCAAGGTCGAGCTGCTGCAATCCGATATCAGCGACTGGACCATCACCTTCGTCGACACCGGCCCGGAATCGCCCATCGGCGAACGCCTGCGCCGCGTGCGCACGCACCTCGACGGCGAACGCTACTTCCTGGCCAACTACGCCGACGTGCTCACCGACGCGCCCCTGGACGAGATGATCACCAAGTTCCAGGATTCGGGCGCGGCGGCCTCGATGATGATCGTGCCGCCGCAGTCGTCGTTCCACTGCGTGGATGTGAACGGCTCCGGTGAGGTCAAGAACATCACCCCGGTCTCGCGCCTGCCCATCTGGGAGAACGGCGGCTACTTCGTGCTCACCCAGGAGGTGTTCGACCACCTGCCGCCCAATGGCGACCTCGTGGAGGACGCCTGCGGCGCGCTGGCCGCCCAGGGCCGCCTGTTCGGCTACCAGCACCACGGCTTCTGGAAACCGGCCGACACCTTCAAGGAACGCGCCGAACTCGATGCCGGTTACCAGCAGGGCGACCGTCCGTGGATGGTCTGGGAGCAGCCCGGCGTCGCCGGGGCCCCATCCGTTTCCAGGGGCTGAGCCATGATCCGACTCGACACCGGCTCCGTCCGTGAAATCGCCCTGCTGGCAGCGCATTGCGATGATCTGGCCATCGGCCTCGGCGGCACCCTGCTGGCGCTGGCGCACACGGTGCCCGGCCTCCGGGTGCGCGCACTCGTGCTCTCCGGTGCGGGCACCGACCGCGCGCTCGAGGAACAGGCGGCCCTCGAAGCCTTTTGTCCCGGAGCCGATCTCGATCTGCGCATCCTCGACATCCCCGACGGCTACGCCCCCGCCCACTGGGAGCGGGTCAAGGACGCCGTGGCGGCCCTGCGCCGCGGCAGTCGCGCCGAGGTGGTCTTCGCGCCGCAGCGCAAGGACGCCCATCAGGATCACCGGCTGCTGGCCGAATTGGCTCCCACCGAATTTCGCGATCATCTCGTGCTCGGGTACGAAATACTCAAGTGGGAGAACGACACTCCGCAGCCCACGATCTTCCATCCGCTGCCCGCGGGCTTCGCCGAACTCAAGGCCGCGCTGCTGATGAAACATTATCCCTCGCAACGGGATCGGGACTGGTTCGACGAACAGTCCTTCCTCGGCCTGTCCCGGCTGCGCGGCGTCCAGTGCCGCGCCCAGCACGCCGAGGGCTTCCTGCTCGACAAGGCCACCATCACCTTCGGAGGTGCATGACATGCGCGTGCACGACTCCAGCACAACGGGAAGGCTGTAACCATGCGCGTCCTGGTCACCGGCCATCAGGGCTACCTGGGCACCGTCATGGTCCCTGTCCTGCAGGCCGCCGGACATGATGTAACCGGTTTGGACAGTGGCTATTTCGCCGAATGCGTCCTCGGGGAGGCCCCCGCGGCGCCGCCCACCCTCAGCGTGGATCTCCGCGACGTGACCGCCGATCAGCTATCCGGCTTCGACGCCGTCGTGCATCTGGCGGCGCTGTCCAACGATCCGCTCGGCGCACTGGCCCCGCAGATCACCTACGACATCAACCATCACGCGTCGGTGCGCCTGGCCCGGCTGGCCAAACAAGCCGGTGTCCGCCGCTTCCTCTACGCCTCCACCTGTTCGGTCTACGGCGCCGCCGGCGCGGGCCTGGTCACCGAGGACGCCCCGCTGCGTCCCCTCACGCCGTACGCGGAGAGCAAGGTGAAGGTGGAGGACGATGTGGCGGCCATCGCCGACTCCGGCTTCTCCCCCGTATTCCTGCGCAATGCCACCGCCTTCGGCTTCTCCCCGCGCCTGCGCGCCGATATCGTGCTCAACAATCTGGTCGGCTACGCGGTGCTCACCGGCGAGGTGCGGGTGCTCTCCGACGGCACGCCATGGCGGCCGCTGGTGCACGCGCGCGACATCGCCGCCGCCTTCGCCACCTGCCTGGAGGCCCCGATCGAAGCCATCCACTGCCGGGCCTACAACGTCGGCACCGAGGCCAACAATCTCACCGTCGCCGAGATCGCGCAGTCGGTGGTCGAGGCCGTCCCCGGCTCGACCCTGGTCATCACCGGCGAGAGCGGCGCCGACCCGCGCTCCTATCGCGTCGACTTCTCCTACGCCCGAAAGGAACTCGGCTTCGAAGCGCAGTGGAGCATCCCCGAGGGCGCGGCCGAGCTGCACCGTGAATACGTGGCCCGCGGCCTGACCGCCGACGCCTTCTTCGCGCGCTTCACCCGGCTCGCGCATCTGAAGTCGCTCAAGCAAGCCGGCATCCTCGACGACGACCTGCGCCGGGTCAGGATCGGGGCCTGACTTGCCCGAGCACATCCAGCCTCAGTCGATCGAGCAGAGCATGCCAGGAGCCCGCGCCCGCGTCGCGGTCGGAGACCACGGTCACCGGCTGCGGCCAGGCGATGGCCAGATCCGCGTCGTCATAGGCCACGCCGAGATCCTCGGCCGGGTCGTGCGGCCGGTCGATGCGGTAGCACACATCGGCCACCGGGGTCAGCGCCTGGAACCCGTGCAGAAATCCGGGCGGCACGTACAGATGCCGGAAGTCGCTGTCGTCCAACAGGAATGCCTGCCGCACGCCGAACGTCGGCGAATCCGGCCGGATATCCACCAGCACATCGTGCACGGCCCCGTGCGCGCACCGCACCAGCTTCGCCTCCCCGCGCCCGGCGCGCCCGTGCATCCCGCGCACCACGCCCCGGAACGACCGCGACTGCGAATCCTGCACGAAGGACGCGGAATACCCGGGCGCACCCAGGTATTCGTCGAACTCGGCGGCGTCGAAGGTCCGGGTGAAGAACCCGCGACCGTCGCGGAAAGGTTGCGGCGTCAGCACCAGGACGTCGGCGAGCTCGGTCGGTTCGATACGCACCAGGACATCGTGCCATGAGCGGCGAACCGGCGCGCGGGTGTCGCGGATGCGGAGCCGGGCCCCTGACCCGGGTCCTCGATCTCGGCAAAATGCCTGCGGCAGACGACTTTCCGGCTCTGGATGCCGCCGAAACCGAGATCGAGTCGGCGCACCCCCTGGCCATGGACTACTGCCTCGCCTGCGGTCTCGCCCAGCTGGCCGAGGACGACACCGTCACCGCCGAACCACGCGGGGTCGAACCGCAGGCCCTGCGAGATCAAGCCGCCGACGCCCTGGCCCGCGTCTCGGCCGCCGGGTGGCTGCGTGGATCTCGGCCGCCTGGCGGCAGCACGGCGGCAAGCGAGCCCGAGAAGCACGGCAGCACCGTCCGGGAATTCGGCAGCCCGCACGGCGGCAGCTGGCTGCCCCTGCTCACCGCGCGCGGATTCATCGAAACCGCCGACGCCGCAGACGTCGTCATCGACTGCTTCGGCATCATGCACGTGCCCGATCAACGCGCGGCCTTCGCGGTCCGCGCCGCCGCCACCGCACCCGACGGCGTGCTGCTGCTCCAATTCCATTCGCTGCACGCCATAGTCACGCACGGCCAATGGAATGCCCTGCGCCACGGTCATTTCGCCTACTACACCCTCGCATCCCTGCGCCGCCTGCTGGCCGATGCGGGCATGAGCGTGGTCACCGCCTGGGAGTTCGGCCTCTACGGCGGAACGATTCTGGTGGCCGCCGTGCACGGCGACGTCCCGCCCGACGCAACGGTCCAGCGCATTCTCGCGGCGGAATCCGATGTGGAGGAACTACTTCCGGACCTGCAGCACGCCGCCGACGAACAGGCGCACGCGCTGCGCTCCTGGCTGGAGTCGGAAGCCGTTGCCGGTCACCGGGTTTACGCCTACGGCGCGGCCTCGCGCGCGGTCGCGCTGCTGCACCTGGCGGGCGCGCACCGCGGCCTGCTCACCGCGGTCGCCGACGCGTCCCCGGCCAAGCAGGGCCGGCGCATGCCCGGCACCGACATCCCGATCATCGATCCGGCGGAACTCGTTGCCGCGCATCCGGATCGAGTCTTCCTCACGCTGCCCGACCTGTTGCAGGAGGTCAGGTCGCGGCTGCCCGAACTCGACGGGAGGTGGGTGGTACAACTTCCCGAACCGCCGTGAGGCGCAACCGGATAGCTTGGCACGCACGGTCGCGTATCAGGCAACGAACGCACGGTTTGTGATGGCGATCATGCGAATGCACTGACACACCGGTCGGTCCGGTGGGATAGTCTCAGCGTGAGGTCGATCACGACCATGGGGGAAGACGGGCAACGCACCGGCCGCAAGGCGAGCAATGCCCTGGGCCCCGATGTCACTTGGGGAAATCAATTGCGCGCGTGCTTCTTACGCGCACGCTGCACCTGATGAGGGAATGGGATCAATCATGAAGCGCACCACTCAGCGCGCCGCCGCGCGCACCATGGCCGTCGCCGCCGCACTCACCATCGGCCTGGCCATGAACACCGGCTCCTCGCTGGCCGGCATCGACTCCGCCAACTCCATCGTGGATCGGCAGGGCCGCACGGTCGAGGCCATCCAGATGGACACCAACTTCCAGTTCGTCGCGCCGCTCGACGGAAATCCGTTGACCCGCGAGTGGTTCCACAATGGCAAAGCCTGTTTCAAGGTCTCCGGCCCCAAGGCCGACGACTGGTCGGGCACCATCACCGTCGGCTACCAGGTCGGCTTCCCCGCCACCCTGAACGGCAAGCTCCGCTTCCAATGGTCGACCCCCAGCCTCGGCCTGGAGCTCGACGGCGACCCCAGCGTGAATATCGGTGATCTGATTCCGCGCGCGGGCGTCGAGGTCGAGGTGGGCTTCGGCCCCGGCATCGAGACCATCGAGGCCGCCAGCGGCGACATCTCCGGCACGGACGGTTTCATTCAGATGTCGGGCTTCCACGGCACGGTAACCGGTGTGCTGGGCCAGGTTTCGATCCGTCCCTGGGTGAAGATCGTCACCAGCAACGGTGACACCGTCATCACCTACGGGCCGCTCTGGCAGATCTGATCCGCGTGCGCAGGCGATCTGCGGCGGCCCGTGCCAGCCGCAGATCGCCCGCCAGGCGTGCGCCCCGGCCCACCACGCCCGGATGCTCGGCGTTCAGCCGGTGCTGCATCCGCCACTCCTCGGCCAGCGACCCGACACCCGGATCACGCCATGCCGCAAGGGTTTCCGGCAAACCGTAGAACGATCCGAAGGCACTCATCCGCGCGATCAGATCCACGTGCACGGGATAGTCCGGATCACCGCGGAACCCGCCCACCCGATCGAAATCCGCGCGCCGGAACACCGTGGCCGCGACCGGCCCGAATTCCGCCGGACCGCGCCGCACGATCGTGCGCATCAGTGATCGAATATCACGCTGCCCCAGCAGATTCGGCAGCCCCACCGCGTTCGCCAGCACCTGCCCCGATGCATCGAGCAACTGGAACTTCGCGCAGCACACCGCGATTCCATTGTCGCCCATGACGGTGATCTGCCGATCCAGCGCCCCCGGCAGCAGGATCTCCCCCGCGTCGACCACCTTCACCAGCCGCCTCGTGGACAGCGACACCGCCTTGTTCCAGCTCTCCCCCACCGGCAGCGGAACCTCGTTGCGCACCAGCCGCACCCGCGCGTCCGCACAGGAGGTCACGACCGCCGCCGCATCCCCGCCGCCGGCATTGTCCAGCACGATCACCTCGACCTCGGTGTCCTGCTCCAGAATCGAGCGCAGCGTTTGTTCCAGTCCACCGTCTGCGTCCTGCACCGGAACACACACCGACAGAATTGCCATCCACTCCCCCTGCACCACGCCGTCGACCCGATCGACACATCATCCGTTAGCGCACAGGGCGTCGTCCACCACCTGATGCATATCCACGCGCTGCTGGGTGCCGCCGAAGATATCGGGAATCTGGTTCATGCTCACGGTCACCGACCGGCCGGTGGTCGCACCGCCGTAGACGAAACTGCCGTGCATGGTCCCACCGTGGCCCCACGCGTCGGCCCCACACGAGGTCACCCAGTGGAACAGCCCCAGCCCGAATTCCTCCGACCGCCGGAAGTCACCGCTGGGCACGGTCTTCCGCATCTCCGCCAGCTGATCGGGCCCCAGCACCGCACCCGAGACCAGCGCCGCGTAGAACCGGCTCAGATCCGCACTGGTGGACACCATGGCCCCGTCCGACAGCCCCCAGCCGGGATCGATATCGGTGACATCGACTCGGTTGCCGCCGAATTCGTGATAAGCCTGCGCGTGCGGCCCGCGAATCGTGTTCTCCGCCGGGAACACCGGCCAATAGGTGTCCACGAGCTGCAACGGCATGAGAATCCGCCGCGTCACCTCCACCCCCACCGGCGCACCCGTCACCTGCTCCACCAGCTTCCCGGCCAGCAGATAGTTGGTATTCGAATACACCGCCCGTTCGCCCGGCCGATACTGCGCCTGCTCGCCCAGCCCCAGCGCGATCAGATCGTCGGCGGTCTTCCACTGCCGCAATGCCGCCACCGATTCCAGCTCGAGCATCGGCAGATAGTCCGGAATCCCACTGGTGTGCTGCAACAGCTGCCGCACCGTGATCGCATTCCCGTCCCCGCCCGGCCCGCGCACCACGCCGGGCAGATACCGTTCGATGGGCGCGTCCAGCTCGACCCGCCCCTCACCCACCAGCTGCAGCACCACGACGGCCACAAAGGTCTTGGTATTGCTCGCGATCCGGAACTGCGCATTGTCGGGGAACCCCGCGCCGGTGGCGATATCGCCGACCCCGCTGGCTACCAGCCGATTTCGCTCGCCGTCCCGCAGGACGAGCTGCGCACCCGGCACATCCATCCCGGTGACAATGGCATCCAGATCCGCCTGTAGCAGGCCGGTGAGCTCATCAGCGTCGGCGGCGGGCGTTCCCGCCGTCGCGAAGGCCGCCGTCGCGGCAACCAGCATGATTCCGAATGTCTTGGCTGCCATCGAGAGTGCGGCACCGCGGCGCATATGTCCTCCAAAGAGAGTGGCCGGCGAGGGGAACCGGCCAGCATGTCATACGCGCAGGGCAGGAGCGCGGTTCGACCGCGGCTCATCTGTGACCTGAACCCGGCGAAATCGGCCCGCGCGGCGTCAGATCGAACGCGGCGTCAGATTGAACGCGGCGTCAGATCGAACCCAGCGGCAGACTCCACTTGCTGCACAGCCACCGGCCGTCCACATAGTCCATGGACATGGAGATGGTCTTGCTCTCGGTGGTATCGGCCTGTCCCTTGGTGGAATTCACCAGCTGCACCTCCGCCGCGAACTCGTAATGCGTCGAGTTCCCCGAGGTGATGGTGCACGTGGCAGCAGTGGCCCGCGTGTGCTCCGAATCCTGTTCCAGGATCAAAGCGATGGTGGGCAGCAGATTCTGCGCGTCGGTCTTCCAGGTACCGGTCGCCCCGTCGATCACCTTCGCCTGCCAGCCACTGCCGTCGCTGTAGTCGTAGGTGGTCATGAGCTTCGCGTACTCACAGGCCACCGCGGTGGCCGCCGCCTGGTTCGCCGCCGAGTCCCCCGTGCCCGCGATATCGCTGCTGCCCCCGGTGTCCCCCGCCCCGATGCGGAAATGCAGCGCGCCACTGCCGAATCCGATGCCTGCCGCGGCCACCACCACCAGCGCCACGAGAAACAGCAGAACGGCCGTCTTCCGGCTGCGGCGCGAGCGCGCCTGCGGTGCGGCCGAGCCGGACGCGCCCGCGTGCATGGTCGGCATCGCGTCCTGTGGATCAGGACCCTGCTGCGGTGAGTACGTACCCGACGCAGTCGGATAGCTCAACGGAGAAATCGGCTGCGCGGCGGGCCCGGTGGGCGCCCCGCCCGGCTGGGTCGTCAATGCCGCGCCGCGCGTGGTCCCGAACTGTGGCGGCGCCGTCGCCTCACCCCGCACGAACGGCGCCGCCAGCGCCTGCTCGGCCGCCGCCGCCAGTTCGCCGCAACTGTTGAATCGCCGGTTCGGATCCTTGGCCAGCGCCCGTTCGATCACCGCGTCGAAAGTCGCCGACACGTCCGCATTCCGGGCGCTCGGCCGTGGAATCCGGCCATTGAGGTGCCCGTTCACCAGCTGCGCGGTGGTCCCGCCCGGATACGGCAGCTCACCGGTCAGCATGTGAAAGAACGTGCATCCCAGCGCGTACACATCAGCGCGCTGATCCATATCGGCTCGTAGCTCGAACTGCTCCGGCGACGCGTACTGGAAGCTCGCGTACATCTCCCCGGTGCGCGTCAGCGCGCTGGTCTGATCCAGCGCCTTCGCAATCCCGAAGTCCGCCAGGAAAACTCGCTGCTCCGGCCCCCACTCCAGCAGGATATTGCCCGGCTTCACATCCCGGTGCAGCACACCCGCCCGATGCGCGTGATCCAGTGCCCGCGCCGTCTCCCGCAGAATCCGCACCGCGTAGTCGGCCCGCAGCGCCCCCTGCGCCAGCACCGCCGCCACATCCGTGCCCTCGACGAATTGCATGGCCATCCACAGCCGCTCGTCGGTCGTGCCGCGCGCGTACACGGCCACGATATTGGGATGCGACAGCCGCGCCGCGGTATCGGCCTCGCGCAAGAACCGCGCCCGCACTTCGGCGTCATCGCCGCCGGCGGTGCTCAGCAGTTTGAGGGCCACGAACCGCGGCAGATCGCGATCGTGCGCGAGGTACACCTCGCCCATGCCGCCGACGCCGAGCAGCCGTTCGATCCGATAGCCCGCGAATACCTGGCCCTGAGCCAGCTTCCTCCCCAAGATCTCACTCCTCCGAGTGCCGCGTGCTGCCGATCACCTTATCGCACAATGGTTTGACGGCGGTTCCCAGGCCGGCCGCGAATCGAGGTGCAGCCATGGCGCGCAATACTCCTGTGCTCGCGATGCTCGCCATGCTGCTGTTCCTGGCGGGATGCGGGGTCGAGGGCACGGCGGTGCCCGCGGAAATCGATGTGCGCACCCTGGATGTGGGCGCCTACCCGGTGGACAAGTTCCATCATGATCAAGATTCCAGGGGCGCAGGCGCTCTCGTGGAGGGTATGCGCATGTCCGAAGCCGTCACCACCGGCCCGCCCATCGACTCGACGCTGTCGGTGGGATTGCGCGGCGAGGTCGTGAACGACGCGGAATTCGCCGAGGAGGAGTACCTCGCCGGGTATTCCGCCGACGTGCTGCGCACTCGGAACATGATCGTCGGCTACGCCTCCATCAGCTCCGACACTCCCGCGGCCGAGGGCGCCTACCTGCCCGATCCGCCCGGCACCGGGGTGATCAGCCTCGTCATGCGCTTCCCGAGCGAATCCGACGCCAAACTCGCGGCCCGCGAACTCGAGGACGTGGATTTCGCGCACGCCGCCGATCAGAACAAGCGGCTCGGACTGTCCGAATATCCGGACGCCTATATTCACTGGCGGCCGGGGATCGCGGATATCGGAACGTTCATGGCGTACCGGCAGTTCGTCATCTCGCTGCTGATCCAGCGGCCCCGCGCCGACTCCGCCGACCTGCTCGACTGGGTGCGCAAGACCCTGGACGCACAGGTAGCGCTGCTCGACACCTTCCAGCCCACGCCGACCGAGAAGATCGACGACCTGCCCATCGATCCCGACGGCGTTCTCGATCGCGTCCTCACCGCGCACCGCGGCAGCCGAGCGCCCGATCCGGCGAGCTTCGGCGTCTACGGCCCGTCCTTCTACACCCACAATGCCTTCGACCAGACCCTGGTCCGAAAGCTGCTCGCCGACAATGGAGCCGATCGGATCGGCATCGACGACTCGGCCGCGATCATTCGCACCCGCGACACCGGGACGGCGGCCGACCTGATCACCGGCATCGCCAATAACCTCGGTTCGGCCTTCGATCCCATCAAGGGCCCCGGCTCGGTACCCGGCGTGAAATGCTTCCACCGCACCGGTGGCGGCTCCAGCGACGCCGCCTACCGCTGCTATGTCCCCTATCGCCGGTATGCCGCGATCGTCAGCGCCGAGACCGAGGACGACGTCAAACAGAAGGTCGCCGCCCAGTACGCGCTGCTGGCCAACAGCATGTAGCGTCCAGCGGGGAGAGGGGGATGTACACGTATGCGGGATTTCGCTCGTAGCAATGAGATTCAGGCTCGGCTGCACGATCTGGTCCCCGGCGGGGCGCACACCTACGCGCGGGGATCGGATCAGTATCCGGAGGCCATGGCCCCGATCCTGGTGCGCGGCAGCGGAGCCCGGGTATGGGATCGCGACGGCAACGAATACGTCGAATACGGGATGGGCTTGCGCGCGGTGACGCTCGGACACGGTTACGCGCCGGTCCTCGACGCCGTGACGCGCACCATCGCCGACGGCGTCAGCTTCTCCCGGCCCACCGAACTGGAACTGCTTGCGGCACAGGACTTCCTGAGCCTGGTGCCCGGCGCGGACATGGTGAAGTTCGCCAAGAACGGCTCCGACGCCACCACCGCGGCCGTCCGCCTGGCCCGCGCGGTCACCGGCCGCGAAACGGTGGCCATCTGCGATCAGCCGTTCTTCTCGGTGGACGACTGGTTCATCGGCACCACCGACATGAACGCCGGCATCCCCGCCACCGACACCGTGCGCTTCCGCTACAACGACCTCGACTCCCTGGACGCCGCCCTGACCGCGCACCGGGTGGCCTGCGTGATCATGGAACAGGCCACCGCACTGGCCGAACCCGCACCCGGATTCCTGGAAGGCGTTCGCGCACTGTGTGATCGGCACGGTGCGCTACTGGTGTTCGACGAGATGATCACCGGCTTCCGCTGGGCCGCCGGCGGCGCGCAGCAGATCTACGGCGTGCGCCCGGACCTGTCCTGCTGGGGCAAGGCCATGGGCAACGGCTTCCCCATCTCCGCGCTGGCGGGCAAGCGCGAATACATGGAATTGGGCGGCCTGCGCACCGACGCCGACCGCGTCTTCCTGCTGTCCACCACGCACGGCCCGGAAACCGCTGGGCTGGCGGCCTTCCGGGCCGTCGTCCAGGCTTACCGTGACACCGACCCGGTCGCGCGCATGTCGGCGGCGGGCAGCCGCCTCGCCGCCGGTGTCAATGCCGTCGCCGCCGAACTCGGCATAGCCGGCCACCTCCAGGTGACCGGTCGCCCCTCCTGCCTGATCTTCCGCACCAAGGACCCCGAAGGCGTTGCCTCCCAACCCTTCCGAACCCTCTTCCTCCAGGAACTCCTCGAACGCGGCGTACTCGGCCAATCCTTCGTCACCTCCGCCGCCCACACCGACGCCGACATCGACCACACCATCGACGCCTGCCGCGAGGCCGCCGTCATCTACCGCAAAGCCCTCGAAAACGGCACCGTCGAGGGCCTGCTCACCGGCCGACCGGTCGCCCCCGCACTGCGCAGGAGTGCCTTCCCCCGCAGACTCCCCGACTGAAACGCGCCCGATGCTGTATTTATGAATGCGGTATTCATGACTGCTGTATTCGTGAATGCTGCGTTCACGCGCTCCGCAGTGAATCGTGAATGCGAATCGTATCTGCGAATGCGAGTGTGGCAGTGGGTGAGAACGGCACGGCCGGGGAACGTCATGATGACGCAGCGCGTGAGCACCGGCGCGGGGCGGCGCTCATTACCGGCGCGGCCGGAGATATCGGCCGCGCGGTAGCCGAAGTGCTGGTGGCCGCCGGCCGCGACGTGGTCATCGCCGACATCGACCTCGACGCCGCAGCGCAGGCCGCCTGCGAGCTCGGACCGAAAGCTACTGCGGTACAGCTGGATCTGGCGAACGCCGACAGCATCGCAAGCACAGCGCAGGCCGTACACGGATCGATCTCGGCGCTGGTGCACTGCGCCGGCCTCGCGATCGTCGAACCCTTCCTGACCAGTTCCGTGGCGCACTGGGATGCCATGCACGAGGTGAATCTGCGCGGTCCCATGCTCCTGACCCAGGCGCTGCTCCCCGGTCTGCTCGAAACCCACTCCGCCCGAATCGTTTTCGTCTCCTCCGACGGAGCCCGCGCCGGAGCCGGTGGCGAGGCCGCGTACGCAGCCTCCAAATCCGGCCTGTTCGGCTTCGCCAAATCCCTGGCGCGTGAGGTCGCCCGGCATCAGGTGACCGTGAACGTCGTGTGCCCCGGCCCGATCGAAGGGCAGATGGTGGCCCGCACCATGGCCGATCACCCCGGCGCGCTCGCCGCGCTGGAAAAGGCCATCCCCATGAAACGTCTCGGCCGGCCGGAGGAGGTCGCCGCGCTCATCGCATGGCTGGCGAGCCCGGCGGCCGGCTACATCACCGGCCAGCTGATCAGCGTCAGCGGCGGCATCACCATGCAGTGAGGAGCGGATCCCATGCCCACCATCCCCATAGTCGACGGTCACTTGCACCTGTGGGACACCGGCCACGGCTGGTATCCGCAACTGGCCCAATTCGCCGCCGGTGCGGGCAAACCCGAACTGGCGGACAACTTCCTGCTCGCCGACTACGAGCGCGCGGCCGGATCCACCGCCGTCGCCGGACTCGTGCACGTCTCCGCCACCACCGCGCCGCACGCCTACCTCGCCGAAACCCGCTGGGTCACCGAGCTCGCTGGACAAGCAAACCGCCCGGTGGCCATCATCGGCTCGGTCGATCCGGCCCTGCCCACGGCCGAACTGGCCGACCACCTCGAACAGCAGTCCCGCAGCCCGCATTTCCGAGGCATCCGCGTCTACCGGCGGCTCGCGCCCAACACGCCCGCCGCCGAGACCATCGCCGCCTGGCTACAGGAACGCGACGCCGTCTTCGACCTCGTCACCACCCCCGCCGAGACCGCCGACTGGATCGACTTCCTCGCCGGTTATCCGAATCTGCGCGTCGTCCTCGAACATCTCGGCCTGCCCGAGGGCACCGGCGCGGACGAACGCCTCGCCTGGCAGAAGTCACTCACCTTGGCGGCCAAGGAAACCGACTGGCGCTGCAAGGTCTCCGGCCTCGGCATGATCTGCCCCGACCTGTCCTGGGAGTCCCTCGCCTTCTGGCTCGAGACCACCGCCGACCTGTGGGGCTGGCGGCGGCTGCTCTTCGGCTCCAACATGCCGGTCGACACCATGGCGGGGAGCTACGCGGAACTCTTGGAGACGATCGATCGCATGGTGGCCGCCGACGCCACCGACCAGGAGGCCGAGTTCTTCTACGCGGCAAACGCCGCGGAGACCTACAGCCTGCGCTAGGCCAGACTCATGCGCTGGGCCAGAATCATGCGCTAGGCCAGACTCAGCTGCGAGACCAGGCGGCTGCCGGTCAGCCGGTACTCCGAGCCGATCAGCTCGTACATGCTGATGAATCCATCCAGATCATCGGCGGCCGTGTCGCCGCGCACGATCCAGTAGTGCGGGATTCCGAGCATGGCGTACACGCGCAGCTTGTCGATGGCCTCGCGCACCTGCCCGTCCTGCCACACCGCCTCCACCACGGCGAGCAGATGCGCCGGATCATGCGTGGTGCTGTGCTTGTCCGGCCGATGTCCGGGCTGGAACACCACCCCGTCGGCCACGAAATTGTGGTGCCCGGTATCCCCGCGCGCGAAGCCGCTGTCGGCGACGTACTGGTCGCCGGCGATCTCGTATCCGTTTCTGCGCCAGAACTCGAGCACGCTGAACACGATCCGGGAATACCAGAACGTGACGGGCATGAGTGTCAGCTCCAATCGACCGGCTCGTAGCTCCCACGCCCAGCCGCGCGGAACCTGCGGCAGGGCTTCGAATTCGGCGCGCGTCCGCACTCCGGTCATCGGTAGGTCGAGCTGTGTGGTCAACGACTCTCCCCTGCGATTCCGAGGCCGGACAAGACTGGAACACCATAACCTCAGACTGGGCGCTCGCCCGGCAAGACACTCGTCCAGTAACTGAAGGTTAGCCATGTGCGTCACGCGGTTACACGAAAACTGTTGTCACACACAACAACTGATGTAGCCCGGTGGTGACCAGTCACACACCGCCGAGGGCCCGATTCGGTTGATAGCAGTTTTGACTACCCGGTAAAGTTACCGACTAGTTAGGCACGAAGGTGTTCCTACCTCGGCCCGACTTCTGCTAAGGGGGCCACTCACTCACGTCCGCATCCACCGACGCATGTCGGACGAACAACGTTGGGCACCAACAAGTTCGTATGAAAAGGAGGGGACGATGGATTCCTACAAGGGCACGGCCTACATCGTCACGGGCGGAACCGGATTCCTGGGGCGGCGCGTCATCGCCGACCTGCTGCGCCGCGACCCGGACGCCGTGATCCACGCGCTGGTCCGCGAGGCGTCGGTCGCCAAACTGCGCGAGATGGCCGAAGGCTGGGGCGCCGACGATCGCGTCTTCCCGCTGATCGGCGACCTCACCGCACCCGGCCTCGGGCTGGTCGACGACGCGCCGAAGGCCGATCACGTCATCCACCTCGGCGCGATCTACGACATGACCGCCGACGAGGACACCACCTACGCCGCCAACGTGCAGGGGACGCGCGCGGTCGTGGAGCTGGCGCTGACCACGGGCGCTGTGCTGCACCATGTGTCGTCGGTCGCCGTCGCGGGCGATCACAAGGGCAAGTTCTTCGAGGACGACTTCGACCTCGGACAGCGGCTGACCTCGCCGTATCACCGCACCAAGTTCGAAGCCGAAAAGCTGGTGCGCGAAACGCAGGGCCTGCGGTGGCGGGTGTACCGTCCGGCCATCGTCGTCGGCGATTCCCGCACCGGTGAGATGGACAAGATCGACGGGCCGTACTACTTCTTCCCCGCCATCGCCGGGCTCGCGGCGCTGCCGTCGGAACTGCCGGTGCCGCTGCCCGATCTCGGCGCCACCAATATCGTTCCGGTCGACTACGTGTCCGCCGCCATGGTCGAGCTGATCCGCAAGCCTGGACTGCTCGGCCGCACCTTCCACCTCACCAACCCGGAGCCGCAGCCGTTCTCCGAGGTGTACGCCGCCCTGGCCCGCGCCGCCGGCGCACCCAGCGGCATCGGCACCGTGCCCGGCAGCAATGTGGCGCTGCACGCGCTCGGTGGCCTGCCGGGTGTGCCCGCGGTGCGCGATTTCCTGTTGGAGCGCTTCGGGATTCCCGCCGAGGTCGCGCCGCACACCGCCTTCGAATCGGAGTTCGTCTCCGAATCCACCCAGGCGCTGCTGCGCGGAGCGGGCATCGAGGTGCCCGCGTTCGACACCTACGCCGGGATTCTGTGGGACTACTGGCACGAGCACCTCGACCCCGATCGCGCCCGCCGCGGCGACGGTGAACCCCTCGACGGCCGCATCGTTCTCATCACCGGCGCCTCCTCCGGCATCGGCCTGGCCACCGCGCACGCCGTCGCGCGACGCGGAGCCACCGTGCTGATGGTCGCCCGCACCCCCGAGGACCTGGAGGCCGCCGCCGCCCAGGTGCGCGCCGAAAGCGGTGCGGCACAGGCATATACGTGCGACATCACCGACGAGAAGTCGGTCGAGCTGCTCGTGAAGCAGGTGCTGGCCGACCACGGTCACGTCGACTTCGTCGTCAACAACGCGGGCCGCTCCATCCGCCGCTCGGTGGTCAACTCCACCGACCGCATGCACGACTTCGAACGGACCATGGCGGTCAACTACTTCGGCGCCGTCCGCCTCATCCTGGCCCTGCTCCCCTCCATGCGCGAACGCCGCTTCGGCCACTTCGTCAACATCTCCTCCATCGCCGTCCAGACCAAGGTTCCCCGCTTCGCCGCCTACGTGGCCAGCAAATCCGCCCTGGACAACTTCAGCGAAATCGCCGCAGTCGAAAACGCCGACGCCGGAATCACTTTCACCTCCGTCCGCATGCCCCTCGTCCGCACCCCCATGATCGCCCCCACCGACCTCTACAAGTCCATCCCCGTCCACACCCCCGAACAAGCCGCCGACATCGTGGTCCGGGCCCTGGAACACCGCCCCAGCCGCATCGACACCCCCATCGGCACCTTCGCCCAATTCGTCGACACCGTCATGCCGTCGGTGAAACGCGCCATCCTCCACCAGGGTTACCGCATGTTCGGCGAATCCAAGGCCGCCAAGTCCAGCACCCTCCCGCAGGACACCACAGCCGAGGACGCCACGGCGCAGGACACCCCCACCCAGCCCGGAGGTCGCAGCCCCCTCCTCGCCCTGGCCCCAATCGTCCAGCCCCTCATGGGCTTGCCGACCCCAGCCGCCCGAATCGTCAACCGAATCCCCGGCCTGCACTGGTAACCGCCCACCCCAGAGCGGACCATCGGAATCTCGAAGCCACCACAGCAGAAGTCCCCAGCTGTAGCGCGAGATCCACAGGGCGTAGCCGGGTTCAACGAATCCGGCTACGCCCCAACCAGCTTCGAAGCAGAACGTCAGCCACGGTCACGCCAGCCTCAGCCCTGCCAGCCTCAGCCCTGCCAGCCTGAGCCGCATCAGTCATGGCCACATCAAGTTCGACCACATCAGCCTCGGCCGCACCGGATTCAAGCGCGCAAGGTTCGGACGCGACAGGTTCGGCTACATCGGCTTTGGCCACATCATGCTCGCTCGAGACAGGTTCGGGGCAAGTCAGGGCTCAGGCAGGCAGGTGTAGGTGGAGCCCTGGCTCGGGCCGCGTCAGGGGTTCGGCAGGCTGAGACCAGTAAGGAGGCACCCAGAACTGCCAATCAGGACAAGTCAGATTCTGAAAACCTGCAGTTCACGGCATGTTTCGTCTGGCGTGTCATGATCGGCGGGCTCTAGAATTAGCACATGCGTTCGATCGAAGGGCTCGACACCGCCGCCGCCGACCAGCAGGTCGGCGCGGCGGTCGCGGCCCTGCTCGACGCCGTCGACACCCTGCGCGAACTGCCCCTCGCCGCCCACAGCGATGCCAAGGCAATGGACCTGCTGCGTGCCACCGAACTGGCGACCCGCAAGCTGGTCGCGTTCCAGACCCCGCAATTCGTGGATCTGGCCGAACGCGGTGTCGACAAGAAGGCCGGAGTCGGCTCGATGCCGCTGTTCCTCAAAGAGGCCCTGCACCTGTCCAGCGCCGACGCCTACGCGCGTGCTCACCGCGCCGCCGACTGCGGGCAACTGCTGGCCGCCGACGGCAGCCCGCGCCCGGTCCGGCTGGCGCACACCGCCGCCGCCCACGCCGAGGGCCTGATCTCGGTCGACCACATCCGCAACATCGCCACCGTCATGAACCGCATCCCCGACCGGGTGGACGCGGCCAAACGCGAACAGGCCGAACAGATCCTGGCCGAGTACGCCACGGCAGGCTCCCCTGATCGGCTCACCATCATCGGCAATGCGATCCTGGCGCGCCTGGATCCCGACGGCACCCTCACCGACCTCGAGGACCAGGCTCGCATGCGCACCGTCACCTTGGGCCACCAGCGCGCCGACGGCATGTCCAGCTTGACGGGTGAGATCGACCCGACCCTGCGCGCCTACCTCGCGGCGTTCCTGCAGAAATACGCCCGCCCCGGCATGTGCAACCCCGACGACCCCCACAGCCCCACCACCGGCGAAGAACCCGACACCGATGTGGTGCGCGAGGCCGCGGCCCGCGACACCCGTACCGTCGGGCAACGCAACCACGACGCCCTCGTCGCCCTGTTCGCCCCGGCCACCCGCCTCGATGACCTGGGCCGCCATCGCGGCCTGCCGGTACAGGCGATTATCACCATGACCCTCGACCAGCTCGAAGAACGCGCGGGCGTGGCCACCACCGCTACCGGTGGCACAGTGTCGATTCCGGAAGCATTGAAAATGGCCGAACGCTCGACTCCCATACTGGCGTTGTTCGACCACACCGCCGGGATGCCGCTGCACCTCGAGCGCGGCAAGCGACTGGCCACCCCCACCCAAAGATTGGCGTTGATCGCCGCCGAACGCGGCTGCACCCGCCCCGGCTGCGACGCCCCCGCTTCCCTGACCGCAGTCCACCACATCCAGGAATGGGCCAAAGGCGGACTCACCGACCTCCCCAACCTCACCCTGGCCTGCGACCGCTGCCACGCCTTGGTCCACGACGGTCCCGACGGCTGGAAAACGGTTGTCATGCCGGAGCATTCGGACTACCCGGGCCGCACCGGCTGGATCGCACCCGCCCACATCGACCCCACCCGAACCCCCAGAGTCAATCACCGCCACCACGCCGACGAACTGCTCGCCCAAGCCCGCACCCGCGTCGCCGCCCACACCGAACAGGTCGCACGTGACCGCCGGAACCGCCTGCGCTGCAACCGCCCCGAGACCACCTCCCCACCAGACACACCCGCGCCGGGCACAGATCCCGCGCCGGGCACCCCACCCGCGCCGGCCACCCCACCACCAACAGCAGGCACCCCACCGGCCGACGGTGTCCCACCTGCACCGCGCATCGAATAGGCGAACAGCACCGAAACCCTGCAGGCCCGGCGATCACCGGGTCTCGCAGGGCTGACCCATGCCCCGCACTCGGAACCCGCGCACACATCCTCGGTGGATCAAAGGGCAGGTACACGGGGCCCACGTCGCCGAGTCAGGCGCGAAATCCTTCTGCTCCAGCGGCGTTCGGGAGGACAAGCCAAGACCAAGCAGTGGGGTCACCTCGCCTGCCCTACCGGACTTTCGCTCCCCCATTGGGAGCCGCATCCTCACCTTCCCCTCGTGGGGCCTGGCCCTGGTTACCTTCAGAGACAAAAGCCCCAGAACCAAAACACCAAACCAGCGCCCCAAAGGACAAGGGCGCCAGAACAAGGGCGCCAGGACCAGAAACAACCAAGAACATGAGCCCAAAAGTGAAACGCAAACGCGGGAAGCCGGGCGTTTCATGATCAGGGAGTTCTGGTGGCGGGAATTTGTCCGATTCCCCGCCATCAGAGCTCCCTGATCATGAAAGGGAGGTCTTCCGGGTGAGGATTTCCCGGGTTGATGTTTCACTCTCGGGGGGCGGGTTCTTCCCGTCCGGGCGCTTTTGGGGTTTGGTTCTTGGCGTTTTGGGGTTCTTGGCGTTTGGTTCTTGATGTTTCGGTTCTTGAGGTTTTGTCCCTGAAGGTGACCAGGGCCAGGCCCCACGTACGGGAGGGTGAGGATACGGCTCCCAATGGGGGAGCCAAAGTCCGGTAGGGCAGGCGAAGTGACCAGCACTGCGTGTTTATTCTTGTCCTCCCGAACCCCGCTGGGACAGAAGCGGATGCGACGGACCCGGCTACGTAGGCCCCGAGAACAATCCCCGTGCACGCCCAAACCCACTCCGCTACCTTGTCGACATGCACGCACCCCCCGACACCCTCCTCGGGATGATGCAACGCGGTCACGGCAGAACCCTCGCCCGAGCAACCCAAGAACCCCAAGCAGCAACCGAGTTCACCATCGACTGCATCACCCACGACCCCCGCTGGGACCACCAGGTCGAGGAACGCGCGTGGCTCTACGCCACCCTGATCACCAACCTCCGAATCGAACTACCGAGACTCCGCGCCGCCTACGACACCCCCGCGGATCCATGCGGCGATACCGACGCCTGGCTTGTCACAGCGGTTCTCGGCCTCCTCGCCACCAAAGGCGTCGAAGGCAGCGTCAGCGAGTTGCGGTATTACCTCCGCACCGGACGCGACGTCAACCAGGCCATGTCCGCACTCCTGCCACACATCGACCACCCCGAGGCCGAGGAGATCCGCACAGACCTCCTGGACTTCGCCAGCGCCGAAACAGCCGATCGCACAGGGGTTCCGGCCGCACCAAGGATTACCCGAGCCGACCGGGACAGACAGGCACGGGTCCGAGTGCTGAGCGCAGCAGCGAAAACGAATCTCAAAGCATCCGTTTCGATCGACGAATTGGACGACGCCCAATGGGAGAGAGTGCTTTTGCAGTGCGCGCCGACCTTTCTGCGCGGCGAAGATTTCCCGCTCGTGCTGCGCATCGCCGTACGGAGATGTATACGTCAGCTGCGCTCACCATCCGCACGAGTGTGGGCCAAGGATCATGCGGATCTCGATAGCCCGGTCGGAGATGCGGCCCTGTCACTGCTGGCCGATCTCAGCGAACCCGCTGATGGGCCAATGCTGTTCGAGCTTCTCAGTGCAGCGATGGAACGGGGCGACGACTACATGTATCACCAGTGCTCACTCGTCGACGGGATTGCTCGAGGACGCTACCTGCCGGCCGTTGAGACCGTCGACGAGATCTTCGACAACACCGTGTACTCGTATCTGCGCACCAAATGCGCCAGCGCATTGAGCGGTCTGGCAGAGGATTTCGCCACCGGGCGTGCGATCGAATGCCTCGATGATTGCGAGAGCAGGACTCGCGCTATCGGCATCGCACATGCCGACTTGTCGAAAGCTGTTGTGCGCGAGCGGCTCGGCCGGATCGTGAACGACCCGACCGAGGACCAGGACAACAGGCGTGCCGCCGCGGATCAGATGCGGTCGGCGGCGAAGTTGGCTGCCGCTACGAAACTGTCGCCGTAGGCCACGTGGGAGGCGGCGTTGGCGCCACCACCGCAAACGGGATCGCCTCCCGCACAGTAGTTTCCGGTGCGCCAGAGATAGGCGTCGGGGACGTTCCAGCCGATTGCGCGCATGGGGTCACCGAAGAGCAGGACCGCCGCCACGCGGTCGCCGAGGTCACCGGGGAGTTGGACGCGGCCCGCGACCCAGGCGACAGCACCGGTGCCGAGGGCGGCATGGATCGCCGCGGCGCCCTGGGAGTAGCCGACCAGAACGAAGCGCTGGCCGGGACAGGCGGCGGCTTGAGAAGCCAAGTGGCCCACCAGATCCGCGCTGCCCGCACCGAGGTTGAAGGAGTAGTCGGCGGGATAGTTGACGGGGTAGGCGGTCGTGGAGGCGGGGAGGCGGTCCTGCAGCATGCCGTAGAGCGGGTTGCCGACCGCGTCACCGAGCCAACCGGATTCGCCGGTGCCGCGAGCCACGACCACATCGATGTCGGCACACCAGTCGGCGTGCGCCACGGGCTGTCGCAGTGGGAAGAACAAACTTGTGGCGACCATGGCCATTACGGCGAAAATCCAAGCCGTGCGCAGTCTTTCGAATACCGGCCGATAGCCAGGCAGCAGAACCCTTCGGTTGCTCATTTCCCTCACCCCTCACGCCATTGTGAGAAGCCGGATGACTCTTGTCAGTGACAAGTGACGCTTCACCCGGCTATGTCAGCCAAGGTAGGGAGATCACCGGAGTGCGGCAACGAATGCTACTGGAGAGTTACTTAATAGGTGCCCAACCGTAGCGGCGCGAAACTTGTTATCTACAAGCTACTTTGAGGCAACGAAGTGGCATCGAACCGGTCCGGAGGCAGACCGCGAACGGCGCGCAAAGTGGAACCCGTTCCCATAGTGTGTTGATATGGAACGACTTACAGGGCTCGATGCGAGCTTCCTCTATCTCGAAACAGACACTCAACTCCTGCACGTGTGTGCACTGCTCATAGTCGACCCGGCCGCAGACGGCGTGGAATTCGACTTCGATACTTTCAAGGACGAGCTCGGGCGGCGACTGCACCTGATCCCCGCCATGACGCGGCGGCTGCACAATGTGCCTTTCAACCTCGATCATCCGGTGTGGCAGCAGGACCCGGATTTCGATCTCGGATACCACGTCCGGCGCACCACCCTGCCTGAGCCGGGCGGGCGGCGGGAACTGGCCGATGTGACAGCCGAAATCGCGGGCCGGCCGCTGGACAGACGGCATCCGCTGTGGGAGATGTGGGTGGTCGAGGGGCTGCCGCACGGCAAGGTCGCGGTGATCTCCAAGTACCACCATGCGATCGTGGACGGCATCACCGGCACGAACATGATGATGCATCTGTGTGATCTGGAGCCCGGCGTGAGCTACCCGCCTCCGGCCGAAACCACCAGCACGCCAGACGAACCGAATGATCTCCTGCTCGCCGGGGAAGCCTTGCTGAAGCTGCCCGGCAAGCTCGGGTTGGTCGGCATGGTGCCCAAAACCATTGGCATTCTGGGCGGTCTGGTGCAACGACGGCGTAATGCCGGTGGCACCCGCGGCATGCCGCTGCCGTTCACCGCGCCGCGCACGATGTTCAATCGGGCAATCACCCCGCATCGCGCGGTGTCGTTCGTGCAGACCGACCTGGCCGATATCAAGGAGATAAAGACCGCCTTCGGCATCAAGGTCAATGATGTGGTGCTGGCCGTGGTCGGCGGGGCGCTGCGCAGCTACCTCGAACTGCACGACAGCCTGCCCGAAACCTCGCTCATGGCCTCGGTTCCCGTGTCCACGCACGAGACCTCACGCCACGAGGAGGGCACCAACAAGGTGTCCACCATCTTCGCGCGCCTGCACACCGAGATCGCCGATCCGGTGGCGCGGCTGCTCGCCATCGCCGAGGACAATCGCGGGGCCAAGGAGGAGCACAACCTCATCGGCGCCGATTTCCTGCAGGATTGGGCGAAGTACGCGCCGCCCAACACTTTTCAGCTCGCGGCGCGGGCTTACTCGTCACTGAAGCTGGCCGAGCGGCATCCGGTGGTGCACAACCTGGTGGTGTCGAATGTGCCCGGACCCAACTTCCCCATGTACTTCCTGGGCGTGCGAGTGTCCTCGATGTATCCCTTCGGGCCGGTCTTCCACGGCGCGGGATTGACCGCAACGGTCATCTCCACCAATGGAAATCTCGATTTCGGCTTCATCGCCTGCCGGGAGCTGGTGCCCGATGTGGAGAAGATCGCCGACGCCGTGCCGGAAGTGATCACCGAGCTGCTCAAGGCAGCGCGCGAGAAGCACTAGCCACAGATTGCACGGCCTCGAGGAATACGGGGACAAAGACGTCCGCCTCGAGTGCGCAGGCCGCGTGTCCGGCCTTCGCGAGGAAGATCTCCGCTCCCGGAATCATTTTCGCCATTTCCAGCTGACGATAGACGGGCAGTGCCCGGTCTCGCGTGGTGATCACCACGGCCGTCGGCGCCTTGATGGTCGCCAGCCAGGGCGACGAATCGAATCTACCCAGCACCGCCACCGCCTGCGAGATGGCCCAGCCGCTGGTGCTGCGCCACTGCGTCATGGCCCACTGATTCATCCGGCCCACCGGCCAGGACGTCGCCGGCAGTTCCGGCAGGCGCGCGGCATACAGTTCCGCGCGGCGGAAGGACAATTGCGCCACGCTCGTCATGACGGCGCTCCAGGAACGATGAAAGGCGCGTTCGCGCCACTTGTCCTGGAAGCTGTAGGTGGTGGCGGCCAGCACCAGCCCGCCCACACGATCGGGATGCCGGCGCGCGATGAGCTGCGCGACGATGCCGCCCATGGAATACCCCGCGTAGATGGGCTTTTCGACGCCGAGCACATCGGCCAGCGCCACCGCGTCATCGGCCAGATCGTCGAGATCGAAACGCTCCGAACGGATTCCGTGCCCGTGCCAGCGCTGATCGAAGACCACCACCCGGTAGTTCTCCTGCAGCTCCTTCAACATCGGGAACCAGTTCAGCATGCCGGTGGTGGCCGAGCCGTGCAGCAGGAACAGGACCGGCGCGTCCGGCGCCGGGCCGGGCAGGTCCACCACATAGGTCCGCCCGCGCCCCGGCAACTCGACCATCGAACCGGCCGGCACCTCGGTCAACCTGGAAATACGCTGTGATAGCCGACGGCCGCGACGGTTCTCGCCGCTACTGGTCCCGGTCCGTGTATCCCAACTGGAGTTCGTCATCGAATGCCTCCCGGCGCGCCGCCCCCGCGAGCGGAAATGAAACACGTTCCAGTCGATGATGCCATATACGGCAGAGGTTGACCCGATGCGACGCGTCAGTCCTCGCAGACAGCGGGCGCGGGGACGACAGTCGTGATGACCACGGGCGCCGGGGTGGTGGGCGGGGCGGCGACGGCCTCGGGGGCGGGTATCTCGTAGAGGCGAATTCCGGTGTAGCGCAACGCCCCTGGTTCGATCGTCAGGTCCGGGAGCCAGGCGATGTGGCCGAAATTGTCGGTGACGACGACGGTGAACGGGCCCGCGCCCGCACCCGACACCGACCACACATTGTCGTAACCGCGGCGCAGTGGGATGGGATCGCCGCCGGAAGCAGGAAGCAAGGAGACCTGACCGATGGGGTTTCCGCTGCCACCGACCAGCAGGCCCATCCAGTCGGCATTGGATCCCGGCTGCACGCGGTAGAACAGTTCCGGGGCGGGGTTGGGGTCGCGCACGCGGGTGAAGCGGATCTGCGCCACGCCGTCGGTCGGGTTGGCGATCGCCTCGAAAGCCGCTCTGCTGAGGTCGTATTGGTGCGGGGCGCAGCCCGGGCAGCGGTCCACGATCTGGGCGCGCACGCTGCCGCGCGGGCCGTCGATATCGATGTAGGAGCCGCACGGGTCCGAACCCGCGTATTCGCTGGTAGGCACGCCGACGTAGTAGCCGTCCAGCGGCAGATCCGGCAGGGAACAGGCCACGCCGGGGGTGAAGGAGTAGAACCGCGCCTCGCCGCGTTCGGTGGCCGCGACCGATTCGGTGACCGGAAGCTGCTGCGCAGTAACCGAACTGGGAGTGGGTGCCGGGACGGTAACCACGGTGGTGCGCGGTGCGGCGGTACGGCAGGCCGCCGGCTGCGGCCACATCATCCAGGTCACCGCCCCCACCACGACCGCCCCCGTGAGCGCCGTCCACATCCATGGTCTTCCGTTGCGAACTTCTTCAAACCCCGTGCGGTGCATGGCCGCTCCCCAGCCTCCGAATCATGTTTGCTGCAACGATGCTGAACCCCTTTCAGAAAAGCAGCAGCGATGGTCTCGTATGGCTCGAATCGGAAACTCGTAACGAAAGGCTCGGCGTGTCACCGGCGTGTCCTGGATCTGAACGACCTGCCAGGCCCAGCCGTATGTCCTGGTGTCCGTACCCACCCCAGGAGCGCCCGCCATGCCCGAAACAGCACCGCCCGAAACAGCCCCGCCCGATCTCACACCCTTCTACGAACAGGTCCAAGCGCATTACGACCTCTCCGACGAGTTCTACGCGCTGTTCCTCGACCCGTCGATGACCTACAGCTGCGCGTACTTCCCCCGGGAGGGCATGAGCCTGGAACAGGCTCAGGAGGCCAAGATCGATCTGGCACTCGGCAAGCTCGGCCTCGAACCCGGCATGACGTTGCTCGACATCGGTTGCGGGTGGGGCGCGACCATGCTGCGCGCGGCCAAGGAATACGGCGTCCGGGTCGTCGGACTCACGCTCAGCCGCAATCAGTACGAGTATGCGCGCGCCCGCATCGAGACCCTCGGCATCGCGAATGCCGAAGTGCGCCTACAGGGTTGGGAAGAATACGACGGCTCACCCGACCGGATCGTCAGCATCGGGGCGTTCGAGCACTTCCGGAAGGCGCGATACGCCGACTTCTTCGCACGCTGCCATCGCATGCTGCCCGAGGACGGGCGAATGCTGTTGCACACCATCATCGGGCATACGCTCGCCGAGCTGCGGGCCCGGAATGTTCCCGTGACCCGGGCGGACGCGCTCTTCCACATTTTCATCAAGCGTGAGATCTTCCCCGGCGGGCAGCTGCCGCAGCCGGAAGTCATCACGCGCATGGCCGGCGCGGCCGGATTCGACACCGCGCGCATTCACGCGCTGCGCCCGCATTACGCGCACACCCTGGATCTGTGGGCGGAGGCGCTGCGGGCCCACCGCGACGACGCCGTGGGCCTCACCTCGGAGGAGGTGTACGCGCGGTACATGAAGTACCTCAACGGCTGCGCGCACTACTTCCGCACCGGGCATCTGGATGTCATGCAGTTCACGCTCGTGAAGCAGCCGTAAACACCTGCGCGCACGCCCACGATGATCAGGGCGTGGGTGGGAAACTTTCGATCGTCAGGGTCGTCGGGCCGGTACTGGGGGCGCTCGCGTTCGCGGGGTGGGCGGCGGTCGGCGCGTACCTCTTCGTCCTCGCGAACTTCGCGACGGCCGATACGCGATGCGGGGAATTCACGCGCACCCCGCGAATCGACGCGGAGGGCGTTTCCTGGGTGCTCGGCTACGGGCTCGTCTGGATCGCACCCTTCCTCGTTCTGCTGCTGATCTTCCGCAACCGGCTGACCCTGATCCTCACCGGCATCCCGATCGTCGTGGCGGCAGTGGCCGTGGTCTTCCTGCTCACGCACCCGTGGTCGTTCTGCTTCTGAGAAACCGCCGCTTCGCGCAATAGTTGCGGCGGCAGCGGGTAGGCCCTCGATATCCACCGGTGTCGAGCGGATCGGAGAGCATGGTGACCAGGTTCGGGTACACGTTGATGACCGAGCAGAGCGGGCCGCGGGAATTGGTGCGGTATGCGATGGCGGCCGAGGAGGCCGGGTTCGATTTCGCGGTGATCAGTGACCACTATTCGCCGTGGCTGCGCGAGCAGGGGCACGCGCCCAATGCGTGGGTGACGCTGGGGGCCGTCGCGTCGGCCACCCGGCGGATGGGGTTGATGACCTTCGTGACGTGTCCGACCATGCGCTATCACCCGGTGGTCGTGGCACAGCAGGCGGCGACCCTGCAGATTCTGGCGGACGGACGATTCACGCTGGGGCTGGGCAGCGGCGAGAACCTGAACGAGCACGTGGTGGGACAGCGCTGGCCGGGGGTGCGGGAGCGACACGAACGGCTGGCCGAAGCGACGGAGATCATTCGGGCGCTGTTCGGCGGGGAAACCGTGACCCGGCACGGGAAATGGTTCCAGGTGGATACGGCCAAGCTGTGGGATCTTCCGGAAGCGCCTGTGCCGCTTGCCATCGCGGTGTCCGGGGAACGCTCGGTGGAGCAGTTCGCGCCGCTGGCCGACGAGATGGTGTCGAACGCGCCCACAGGGGAGATCATCGAGGCGTGGCACGGCGTGCGGGCGCGGGAACTCGGTGTCGCCGAACCGTGCCGGGTGACCGGGCAGGTGCCGATCTGCTGGGATCCCGACCGGGACACCGCGATTCGGCGCGCACACGAACAGTTCCGGTGGTCGGCCGGCGGGTGGGAGGTCAATACCGATCTGCCGACGCCCGCCGCGTTCGACGCGGCCGCGCAGTTCGTGCGGCCGGAGGATGTGGCCGGGCATATCCCGTGCGGACCCGACCTCGACGCGATCGTCGAGGCCGTACAGCCGTATCGGAAGGCCGGATTCACCGATATCGCGGTCGTGCAGGTGGGCGACGAGCACCAGGAGGAGTTCCTGGCCAAGACGGCGGTGCAGCTGCTGGCAAAACTGCGTGACGCCGATGTGCGGCCGGTATAGCCTTTTCGCATGACCCTCTCCGCGCGCTCTGTGATGATGCCCCGCTCCCGGGGCCATTAGCGCTGCGCGGATCCATGATTCGCCGCTCGACGATTCGAGGCCCTGACCACGGGGCCTCGATCCATGTCTGCGGCCGGGCCCCCAGATGACTCCTGGAGGATTCCGATGAACATCTACGTCACCACCACACTCCCCTACGTGAATGCCAAGCCGCACTTGGGATTCGCGCTCGAACTCGTCCAAGCCGACGTGCTGGCGCGACATCATCGCGGGCGCGGCGCGCAGGTGCGATTGCAGTGCGGCACGGACGACAATTCGCTCAAGAACGTGCTCGCGGCCGAGGCTGCGGGCCTCGAGGTGCGAGAGTTCGTGGACGCCAACGCTTCCGCGTTCACGGCATTGAGCGGGCCGCTGTCGATCTCGGTCGACGATGTGATTCACACCAGCCGCGATCCCCGGCATCGGGTCGGAGTCGAGAGGTTCTGGCGGGCGGCTGCCGCCGCCGGGGATCTGTATCGCAAACATTATGAGGGGCTGTATTGCGTTGGGTGCGAACAGTTCTACACGGCCGGGGAACTGACCGAGGGGCTGTGCCCGGATCACGGCATCGAGCCGCAGCGGGTGGCGGAGCAGAACTGGTTCTTCCGGCTGTCACGATATGCGCAGCAGTTGCGGGAGGCGATCGGCACCGGCGCGGTTCGGATCGACCCGATCGAACGGCGGAATGAGGTGCTCGCCTTCCTCGATGCCGGGCTGGCGGATATCTCGATTTCCAGATCCGCCGCGCGGGCGCGGGGCTGGGGCATACCGGTTCCCGGGGATCCGGATCAGGTGGTGTACGTGTGGTGGGATGCGCTCGGCAACTACCTGACCGCCCTCGACTACGGGACCGACGGCCCGGCCCTGCAACGCTGGTGGACTGCGGCGGATCAGCGAATTCATCTGGTGGGCAAGGGTGTTCTGCGATTCCACGCGGTGTACTGGCTCGCGATTCTGCTCTCCGCGGGACAGCCGCTGCCGACCCGGATTCTGGTACACGACTACATCACGGTCGATGGCCGCAAGATCAGCAAGTCGTCAGGGGTCAGCGTCGATCCGGTCGAGTTGGTGGATGCCTACGGCACCGACGCGGTGCGCTGGTGGCTGTTACGCGAGCCGCCCAGAGTAGGCGACGCCGACTTCACGATTGCCCGGCTCGTACATCGCGCCGATGACGAATTGGCCAATGGCATAGGCAATCTCGTGAATCGCACGGTCGGGGCGATTCACCGGTACCGGCAGGGCAGGCCGCCGCGCACCGAACAGGCTGCGCCACAGGCGGATGCATTGCGAGACGCCATCCGGCGGGCGGACGATCGCATCGTATCCGCGCTTGCCGCATACGATTTCCGCGCGGCGACAGCGGCGGTGTGCGCTATTGCCGACGAGGCCAATCGGTACATCAACGAGATTCGGCCGTGGGAGCTGGCCGCCGCCGAGGGCGCGGGCGACGCGAGCGCGGAGGCTGCGCTGGATGCGGTACTGGGCACGCTGCTGGACGCGTGCAAGGCCCTCGGCGATCAGCTCCGGCAGTTTCTGCCTGATCTGGCCGGGCGGATTGCCGCGAGCTGCACCGTTCACGACGGCAGGCTGCCGGCCGCGACGCCGGTGCAGCCGCGACACCGCTCATGACTCCGCGCCCAGCGCGGTCGCCAGGAAGGTGATGAGCTGGGCTCGGACGCGGTCGCGGGTCATGCCCTCCGAGCTGCCGCGCAATGCGGCGAGCAGCGCCGAGACGAGCACCGACAGCAGGACCTCACCGGCGATATCGACATCCAGACTGGAATCGAGGTAGCCGCGGTCTATGCCGTACGAGACCTTGGCCACGGCTTCCTCGCCATAGCGGCGGGCATTGAGCAGACAGCGGTCGATGACCCGGGCATCGATCGAAGAGGCTTCCAGCAGAAAGAAATTCACCAAACCTGGTTCGGTGTCGACCAGGTGGAAGGAGCGGTCGATGACACGGGAGTACCGAGCGCAGAACTCGTCCAGGGATTCGGGGAGATCGTCGCCCTCCGGCCCGAGCAGGTAGTCCCGCAGCAGATCGAAGCAGTGGTCGATGACGGCGTCGAGAATGTCCCGCTTGTTCTCGAAGTAGTTGTAGAACGTGCCATGACTGACCTGCGCCGCAGCGGCGATGTCGTCGACCCCGATGGTGCGAAAGCCACGAGTGATGACCAGATCGTAGGCCGCCAGCACCAGCGCGGTCCGCCGCTGCTCTGCGCGCGCCGCCCGGCGGGTGGCGCGCCCCGCTTGTGTGTCAGCACCGCTCATGATGCGCTCCGCATGTGCAGGACCTTCTCGAGTATGCGCAGCACACCTTCGGTGCTGTGTTCACGGGCCTGCGGGCTGCCGCCGCCGTGCAGTTCGCGCAGGATCCAGGGCCAAACCAAGGTCAGGATGGTGTGGGCTATCACCTCCGGGTCGAGTTCGGGGCGGATCCAGCCGGCGCGGACGCCGCGGGCGAGTTCCGCGGCGAGGACCGAGGCGGCGAAACCTTCCAGGCCGATCAATCTTTCGGCCAGTTCGGCGTCGATGGCGCCGGCTTCCACCAGGAGCAGGCGCAGGACCTGAGGTTCCCGGTCCACCAGGTCG
Organism: Nocardia huaxiensis; assembly: GCF_013744875.1. Classification (NCBI taxonomy): domain Bacteria; kingdom Bacillati; phylum Actinomycetota; class Actinomycetes; order Mycobacteriales; family Nocardiaceae; genus Nocardia; species Nocardia huaxiensis. The sequence continues at coordinate 4,351,915 of NZ_CP059399.1, read as the reverse complement.
TAGAGGCGGCCGACTATGGCGCGGAGGGCGTCCACCAAAGCTTCGGCACTGTCGGTGTCGCCTGCCAGGGTGGACAGGTCCACAGCATCGATGATCTTCTCGATGCCGAAATCTATGACGTGGTCGACGATTTCGCGTTTGCTGCCGAAGTAGCGGTAGACGGTGCCCTGGCCTATGCCGGCCTTGGCCGCCACGTCCGAGATCGTGGCGCTCGCATAGCCTTTGGCGGTGAAGACCTCGTAGGCGGCTTCGATGATCTGTGCGCGCCGCCGCAGCGGAAGCTCCCGCTGCGGCGGACGGCCGGTGCGTCGGGCTATTTCGCGGCCCCGTTCGTCGCGGCGACATCCTTCGGGCCGTAGTCGACCACCAGCCAGTCGCCGTCGTTCTTGGCGACGGTGACCACGAGCAGGTTGGGCACGGTGGCGGGGTCCTGCTGCTGGATGTTCTGGGTGCGCTGGGTGGCGTAGACGGTGACCGAGTACTGGTCGTTGCCCTTGGCCTCCACCGAGGTGCCGACCACCTGGCCGGTGGCGACCACCTGCGCCTCGGTCATGATCTTGGAGAGGGTGTCGTGGACTTCGGTGTAGCGGGTGCGCAGGGCGTCGGAAGTGCCGCGCTGCACGCCGTCGAAGAAGGCGGGGACGTTCTTGTAGTCGTAGGTGAGCGAACGCAGGGTGTAGTCGCGAGCCACTTCGGCGGCGCGGTCACGATCGGCATTGCTGTTCTGGAGCGACTGCAGATCGTTTGCGGCGCTGCGCCATTGGAGGCCGAGAACCACACCCAGCACCGCCAGTACGGCGAGCGCGCCCGCCATCACGGGGATCAGGCGCTCGCGCAGGGCACTGCCCACGGGCGCCGGGCTCCCGACAGGCACGGGGTTAGCCACAGACACAGGGTTACCCATAGACATCGTGTTCCCCACCGGCACAGCCTCCACCGTAGCCGACGGCGGCGCCGCCTCCGCAGCTTCGGGCTCCGACTTGTTCAGCAGCACAGCGGTTTCCGCTGTTTTGTCGGTATCGCTCACGATGGTCTTGTCAGTGTCCGTCACGGTGGTCTTGTCGATATCACTCATGAGATTTCTCGCTATCGCGGTTGTGGTTGCGGCTGGGGCAGCTCTACGCCGATGTGGGCGGTGCCGTCGCCGGGGAAAACGGTGGCGAGCAGGTCGACGATCGAGCCGGCGTCCACGCGCAAGGGTTTGATCACGCTGGTCGAGGGCTTCAGGGCGGTGGCGATGTGCCCCAGGTCCGGGCCGAGCAGCTGGATATAGGAGTCGATCTTTTCGACCAGGGGGCCGATGGGATCGTCGAACATGAATTCGCCCACCGTGGAGTAGTTCTGGAAGGCCGCGATGATGTGCAGCAGCTCCGGCAACCCGGTGTCGATATCGGTGGCGGCGGCGCTCAGGGCGGGGGCGCGGCCGTTGAAGCGGTCACCCAGGTTCTGCACATTGGAGTACAGGCGGGCGATGGCATCGCGCTTGTCCCGCAACAGATTCGCGGTGCCGATCAGGGCCTGGGTCAGGTTGGCGATATCGGCGTCACGGCCCTCGAAACCCTCGGCGACGGTGCCCGCGAGTTGCGCCAGTTTCGCCGGATCCAGTTGCGCGGTCAGCGCATCCAGCTTTGCGAGGGCGTCACCGACGGTGGTGGCGGTGCGGACCTGACGCTGCGGCACGATGCTGCCATTGCTCAGGTACGGGCCCGCGGTGCCCTCGGGACGGAAATCGAGGAACTGCTCCCCCGCCGCGGACAGATTGGCGATCTGCACCGGACTGTCCAGGGGGATACGGTATTTGGCGTCGTACTCCACCTTGACCGCCAGCCCGCGCACGGTGGCGCTGACCTCACGCACCTTGCCGATGGGCAGGCCGCGCAAGGTCACCTCGGAGGTCTTCATGAGCCCGCCCGAGCTGTCCAAAAGCACGGTGACGGTATTGGTTTCGCGACGCGGGTCCAGGTTGAGCACGCCGACGGCCATGTAGGTGCTGCACAGCAGCGTCATCACCGCCAGCAGCGCCAGCGAAACCGGTCCGGACAGTGAGAGTTTCATGGCACCATCCCAATCGAGCGCAGTGTGGTGATGAGCTGATCGGCCTGGATGTCGGCGCTGACCCGCTGCACCCGCACATCCGGTGCGGTGAGGAACGGAATCAGCTTCTCCCGCAACAGGGTCCGGAAGGTTTCCAGATTCTCGGCCAGGGTGATGTCGGCATAGCCGACGGTGACCGCGGTCGGCGCGAGCACCGACACGATGGTCTGGAAGTCACCGACATGCGGCACCAGCAGATCAGCGGCATTGCGGGCCAGCCCGCCGCCGCTGATGATCAGCTTCACCACATTGAAGAGCACATCCGACAGACCCGCGGCCCGGTCCGGACCGACGGTGAGGATGGTGTCCATGGCGGCGCGACCGGATTCCAGTTTGCCCGTGATCTGTTGCGCCGAAGCCAGAATGGCGTTCAGCTCATCGCTGTGCGAGGCCATGTCGCTGAGCGCGGCGCGCCCGGCGGCATTGATCCGATCCAGTTCGGCCGGATCGGCGGGGAACGCCGAATTGATGTCCACCACCAGCTGTTGCACATCGGCCCAGCGGCCACCGGTGATGATATTCGACAGCGCCCGCAGAATGTCCTCCACATTGGTGGCGGGCACGGTCTGCGACACCGGGATCACGTCCCCGTCGACCAGGAATCCGGTCTCGGACTTCTTGGGCGCTTCGAGGGCGATGTGAATGTCGCCGAGGATGGTGCTCTGCCGCAATTCCGCCGTGGTGGTCTTGGGCAGCTTGGCATCCTGACGCAGCTGGACCGTGGCCACGGCGGTATTGCCGTACAGGTCGATCCGCTCGAGCATGCCGATTTCCACGCCGTCGGCGATGACCTTGGCCTTGTCGGGCAGGTTCAGCACCGAACCGAATTCGATGCGCACCGTGTAGGTGTCACCGCTGATGTAGGTGCCGGGAATCGGGATATCGGTGGCCTTGAGCCCACAGCCACTGGCCAGCAGCGCTACGGCGCCGATCGTGGGAATCAGCTTGGCGAGGCGGCGTTTACGCACTCGTGTCATCGCGCACCACCCTGCGGGAGCTGGTTCACCAGCGGCGGCAGCTGGGCGAGCAGGTCGCTGATGGAACCCTGATGTGTTTCGAGCACCTGTTTCGCCTGCGGCAGTATCTGATCCAGCAGTTCGAATACCCGCTGGTCGTATTTCCCGGCATTGCGGGCGATCACCGGCAGGAACTCCACCGCGATATCGACCGCGCCGGCGAACTCCATGGAGAATTCACCGATCAACTGCAGTCCGACGCGCAGATTGTCCAGCACCAGCTGCATATCCGGCCAATTGCTCACGAACATGGTGGTCAGCTGGTCGAGATTGTCCACCAGCCGCCGGAACACCACATCCCGCTGCGACGGGTCGCCGACCACCGCCGAAAGTCGTTGCAGCAGTTGGTTGAACTGCTGTCCGGTGCCGCTCATGGCCTGGTTGGCCGCGGTGAGCGTGCTGTCCAGCAGCAGGTCGGGCTGACCGTTCGCGCCGCCGCCGACGGTCAGATCCTCGGCCAGCACACCCATGGCGTCGAGCGCCTCGCTGATGCCGATCGGCGTCTTGGTGCGTTCCAGCGGAATGCATTTCGCGGTGTCGAAACGATCGCCGCCGGTGTAGGGGTTGGCCAATTCCACATGCCGGTCGGTCACGATGGAGCTGGACATGGTGACGGCGGTGACGTCGGCGGGCAGCGTGTATTTGCTCGCGATGCTCATGGTGACGCGCATGCGGTCACCGAGGGCTTCGATTTTGGAGACGGTGCCGATATCGACGCCGAGCATGGTGACGCTGTTGCCCTCGTAGAGGCCCACGGTGTCCTTGAATTCGGCGCAGACCTGTTGGTCGGCCGCACTGGCGGAATTCGCCCAGGTGACGCCTGCCACGCCGGTGGCGACCACCGCTGCGGTGACGCCGGCGGCCAGTGCGGCTTTTCGCCACGGTTTTCCATTACTCAGCATCAGCACGCCTTGCCTTCATAGGGGATGCAGAGCTGCACGCCGGCGGCCGGGTCCGCGACCTGCACGTCGGTGCCCACCAACCCGTTCAGCTTGGTGATGACATCGCGCAGGCCGTTGATCACGGTGTCGATCCGGCTCGGATCCTCGAATGCCTTCGAGAACAGCTGCTCGAATTGCGTGACGGTCGGCTCGACATTGTCGCCGTAGGCCATGATCGGCCGGTGCAGCACCAGCAGCAGCCGTTTCACCAGGTTGAACACCGAGATGATGTCGTCCTTGCGATTGCCCAGCTGATCGGCGACCGCGCCGAGCTGCCGGACGAAATCGGTCAGCATGGCCTTGTCGGTGGCGACGGCGGCAATGTATTCGTCCGACACCTGTAGTGCGGTGTCGAGTTGCTGGGTGCGCTGCGAGAGCAGGCCCGTCAGCTCATTGGCATTGCCGATCACATTGCGCAGCGCGTCCGGCTGGCCTGCCAGGGCGGAATTCAGTTCACCGAAGGTGTCACGCAGGGTGGTGCCGTCCACCTGACCGAACACCGGTGTGCCGCGGTCGAGAATGTCGCTCAGCTCGAAGGGCGTGGTGGTGCGCTCCGGCGGAATGTGGCCCTCCCCCAGCGCCTTGTCACCGGCCGGGCTCAACGCCAGGTAGTGCCCGCCGATGGGGGTGAGCATCTTGATCTCCACCGCGGACCGATCACCCACGTGCACATCGCGATTCACCGTGAAGGCGATCTCCACGTGATCGCCCACCAGGTCCACCGAGCGGACCTTGCCGACATTGATACCGGCCACCCGGACCTCGTCACCGGGATGCGCACCGCCGGAGATCTTGAAGTCGGCCACGTAGGTGCGCTGCCCGAACGGGATCACATACAGTGTCCCGGCCGCCAGCAGCGCGACCGCGCACACCGTGACACCCGCTATGCCCCAGCGCAATTGCTTGGGCCGGTCGCCGCGCCCCGTGAGGATTTCACGGATGAGCGCGCCGAAATACTGGATCAGTCCCGTCATTTGCACACCACCAGGTTCTGGTTGGCGAGGATCGCGGCAGCGACGGCGGGCACGGCCGCCTCCCCGTTGGAGCATGTAATGCGCGGCCGCACACCGTCTCCCGGCACCGCCTGATTGAGGCCGGTGACGAGCTGCGGGGTCAGCGCGAGCAGATCGGTGAGCTGATCGGTCTGCGGCACCAGCCGGCGCAGCAGGCCGTCCACCGGACCGTAGGCCTGGTCGTAGGCGGCCTGCCCCTGCTCCAGAATCGGAATGAGCGGAACGAGCGCCGCATTCGCATTGTCGATGGCGGTCAGGATGGTCTGCGTTTTGGTGGTGAACTGGCTCAGGATCGCCGAGAGCTGCCGCACCAGATCGCCCACCGCCTGGGACTTTCCACCGATCTCCGCCGACACCAGGCCGAGGTTGCGGATCAGCAGCACGATGACCGCTTCACTGCTGCGAGCGTTCTTGGTGAGCGAGTCCAGATCCGCCAGCACCGGGCCGATACCGGCACCGTCGCCCTGCAGCACGCGCAGCAGATTGTCGCCGAACTGATTGAGCTGGGCCGGATCCAGGGTTTCGAACATGGGTTTGAAACCGTTGAACAGCTTGGACACATCGAAGCTGGGGATGGTCCGATCCACCGGAATGGTCGAGCCGACAGCGAGTTTCGTGCCACTCGGCCCGTCGGTGAGCAGTTCCACGTAGCGCTGGCCGATCAGGTTCTGGTAGCGCACAGCGGCTTTGGTGTTGTCGTAGACGGGGCGGCTCTGGTCCACGGTGAAGTGCACGCGAGCCTGGGTGCCGTCCAGCGACACCGCTTCCACCTTGCCCACGGCGACGCCGGACATCCGCACCGAGTCACCCGGGAACAGGCCGGAGACGTCGGTGAACACGGCGTCGTAGGTGACCTTCTCGCCGGGAATCGGGGTGCGCAGCGCGGTCACGATGAAGACCGAGCAGGCGCCCACGACGAGCAGGAAGACCACCAGTTTGGCTGCGGCTTTGCCGATGTCGTTCATCGCGTACCCCCGTTCCGCGAATCGGCATTCAGTGAATCGGCAAGGTACGGCATGGTTTTCGCGATCAGCTCCAATTGCAGCTGCACGCGGCCGTCCACCACCGGGAAGGCGCCGTCCATGGCGCGCAGCAGGTTCGGGACCCGGTTGTAGGCCGGGGCGACCGTGCCGATGGAGGCGCTGATCGGCACCGCGAGATCCAGCACCGTGCTGAGCAGGGCCTCCAGATCCGGGTTGTTCGTCTGCAGCAGGTCCGAAATGCCGACCAGCACAGTCTGATCCACGCCGTCGGTGGCCTTGTTGGTGCGAGCCCGATTGTCGGGGTCGCCGAAGTAGGCGGCCTGTTCGAGCACCGCGAGAATGGCGCGGCCCGCCGACGGCGTGAGGTCGGCGAGTGCGCCGGTCATGTCCTTGCCGATGGTCAGATAGTGCGCCAGCGGCGCCTGCTGACCGTCGGCGAGCAGGCGCGCCGTCTCGAAGAACGACTGCAGCACCGGGCCGAGACTGTCGGCATTGTCGAGCATGAGATCGAACAGCCGGTGCACGGTCGCGGAGTCGAGCACCTGGGTGAGCCGGGCCGCACGCCGGAAGACTCCGGCGACGGTGGCATTGGTGGCGTTCTCGCCGATCTGCAGCACCGCGCCCTCGCGCAGCGGTTCGCCGCCGTCACCGGCCACCAATTCGATTGCGCTGGAACCGAAGACATTGGACGAGGTGAAGCGCGCGGTCACGTCGTCGGTGAGCGCGCCGGCCTGCTTGCGGTCGATCTCCAATTCGATGCGCTGATGGCCGTAGCCGACGGTGTCCACCGCCTTCACCGTGCCGATGGCGAAGCCGCGGAACTTCACCTCCGCGCCCGGCGCGAGACCCTCACCGAGCGTGGCGGCGTCGACGGTCAAGGCGAACCTGTCGGCGAAACCGCCACGTGCGTAGGAACTTACGAGCATCGTCACGACGACGATGACGATCGCGAGAACGAGGCCGCGCAGGCGCAGCGCCCACGGTTTGGCGGCGCGCCCGGAATGATCCTGAAAGACGCCCATGGCCTACCCCGAAATCCTGATGCCGACATCCAGGCCCCAGATCACGATCGTGAGGATCATGTCCAGGATGACCACGAGCACCAGGCTCGCGCGGATCGCGCGACCCGAGGCCCGGCCCACGCCCTCCGGTCCGCCGGTGGCGTAGAAGCCCTGGTAGCCGTGGATGAGAATGATGGTGACCACGAAAATCGTTGCCTTGACCAGGGATGCGATCACATCTCCGGGTTGCAGGAAGGCGTCGAAGTAGTGGTAGTAGGTGCCCGAGGACTGCCCGTGCAGCACGTTCACGACCGTGGCGCACGACAGGTACGACAGGATCAGCGTGAGCAGGTGCAGCGGCACGATGGTGATCACGCCGGCGATGACGCGGGTGGTCACCACGAACGACATCGGGCGGATGCCGATGGCCTCGAGCGCGTCGATCTCCTCGGAGATGCGCATGGAACCTATCTCGGCGGTCATGCGGCAACCGGCCTGTGCCGCAAAGCCGATGGCCGCCACCATGGGCGCCATCTCGCGGGTATTGGCGTAGGCGGAGACGAACCCGGTGAGCGGGCCCATGCCGACCATGTTCAGCGCGGTGAAACCCTCCACGCCGATGGAGCCGCCGACCGCGATGCCGAGGAAGGCCAGCACCGCCACGGTGCCGCCGCCGACGATGATCGCGCCACTGCCCCAGGTGATGTCGGAAAGAATGATCATGGTCTGGCGCCGGTACACGCGCAGCGTGTGCGGAATGGCGGCCAGCACCTCGTAGACGAAAGTTGCTTGATGCCCGAGCGTTTCGAGAACCGTCATCGGGGCGTCGGCCGAGCGTGCGACCACTCGGCCCGCTGCCCCGAGCGGCTGATAGCGGGCTGGTACCTGAGTCATCAACCCACCCGAGTTGGTAGGAACATCGAAACCAACTGGGTGATAACGAGATTCACCCCGAAGGCGGAGATCACGCCGATCACCACCGCCGCGTTCACGGCATTGGCGACGCCCTTGGGCCCGTTCATGGCCTCCAGGCCGCGCTGACACGACACGATGAGCACGATGATGCCGAACAGGATCGACTTCACGATGGCGACGACGAGATCGCTCATCTCGGCGAAGGCGGAGAACGCCTGCAGGTAGCTGCCCGGCGTAACCCCTTGGAAGCCAACGGCAATCACGTATCCGGTGAACACGCCCATGAAAATGATGAGCATGCACAGCAGCGGCGTGAGCGCGATCATGGCCGCCAGTCGCGGCGCCACCAGCCGGCGCACCGGGTCGATGCCCATGGTCCGCAGGGCGTCCACCTCATCGCGGATGGTGCGGGCGCCCAGATCGGCGGCGATGGCCGAACCGGCCGCGCCGCCCAGCAGCAATGCCGTCACCATGGGCGCGCCCTGCCGGATCACGCCGAGCCCGCCGGCCGCGCCGGACACCGAACTCGCGCCGACCTGCTGGGTCAGACTGCCGACCTGGACCGCCACGATGACGCCGAACGGAACCGCCACCAGCACCGCCGGAATCGCCGTCACGGAGACGATGAACCAGCCCTGCTGCAGCGTGTCCCGCCACGGATGTTTGAGTCCGACAATGTCGGTGATCAGGTAGCGGAAGGCCGCTACCGCCAGTTGCAGGGTGCGCCCGAACGTGCGCAACCCCGAGAGAACGAACTCGGTGACGTTCCGCACGAGCGGTTCCGGCCCCCGAATGACTTTATCGACCAATGCTTGTACCCCACTGCCCCACTGCCTGGCCCGTACCGGCCGTCCCAGACGTTAATACACTTTTCCGACTGACGTGTCAGTCTTCACTTGATTCACCCAAACCCTTGACCATCCAGCCAGTTTCATGAAGGATGCTCGGTCTGGTTTGCGGCGTGGGGCACCGCATCGGGCAGTAGCAACTCTCTGGCGACCCCAAGAGCCGGGCTACTGTCTGGCACACGTCACCGTGCAGGAGCATTTAGTCGCGTCTGCTCCGGCTGCCCAGCAGCCGATCCGCCATTCGACGCCGATCCGACGGCCGGCCCCCTCGACGCCGGGAATCGTGTCCCGTTCAGGACGAACCCAACCCGGACAGGCGGCTCAGACGAGACAGCCGCTCCCGGGCCGGGTGGGCATCGAGCCCGCGAAGTGTCAGGCGAACAGCCTCGCCACGAACGGCATGCTGTCCGGCAGGGACGCCGCCATGGTGGCGCTGTGGTCCTTGCCCGGGTAGATGTGCACCTCGGGGCGGACGCCATGCAGTTCCAGATCCGCGATCAGCTTGGTGGTCAAGGGGATCGGGACATCGAGGTCGTTGGTGCCCTGGCCGAGGAAAAGCGGGCGGTCGTAGCCGGTCATGGGGACATCCAGGACCGGGCGCGCGGTGGCCATCAGGTCGCCGTCCGAAAGTGGCCGCGAGAACAGCTGATTCAGCGGGATGCCCGCGGCGCGCTGCGCCATCGGGGTGAAGCACAGGGTCTGCGCGGCGGTCATCAGGTCCTTGCCGAGCGGGGTGAGATAGCTGTCCAGGTCCAGGCCGGGGCGCGCCGCCTGCAGGCCATTGAGGACATAGGTGGCGTAGGCGGTCAGATGGGCCTGTGAGACGGCCGGGCCCTGCGGGCCGATCAGCGAAAACGCTTCCACCACATTGGAAGCGGGACCGGTGGCGACGGCGCCGCGATAGTCCAGCTCGGGGGCGTAGCCGGTGGCGAGGGAGGCGGTGAACACGGCCGCGCCGCCGCCCTGGGACTGGCCGATGGCCACCCACTTCGAGGCGAGGGAGTCATCGACGGCACGGGCCGCGCGGACCATGTCGATTGCGGCGTGCGCCTCGGCCCGGCCGTCGAGGTAGGTGTGCACGCCCGGGGTGCCGAGACCGATGTAGTCGGTGGCAACGATCGCGTAGCCCTGCCGCAGCCAGGTGGCGAGATAGTCCATGTCGCGCTGGGAGCGGCCAGCCGTGGAGGGTGCGCAGTCGTCGCCGACGCCGACCGTGCCGTGCTCCCAGGAGACGACCGGCCAGCCGCCCGGCGGAGGCGTTCCGGCCGGGATGAAGATCGCCCCCGTGGACAGCGCGGGACGGCCGTCGGAATCCTGGGTCCAGTAGGTCAGGCGGCGGGCCGAGGCGGTGCCGGTCACCCACAGCTGCTCGGGCAGAGCCTCGTTCGACACCACCGTGCCGGGTGCCGCGCCGCCGGTCGGATCCGCGAGGGCGGAACCCGCCAGCGGGCCACCGGCCAGCAGGGCGGTCGCGACCAGGGTGATCACGGTATTCCTCGTCGAACGACTGCTCTTCTTCGAACGGCTGCGGCGGGTCATGCGTCCTCACAAGCTCTTGATGTCACGGTTTTGATGTCACGGTGTCGACCTCACAGCGTTGGTGTCACACTGTGACAGTTCAGCCAGACTAACCTGAAAAGTGTCACTTTGAGACACCAAATTGGGTGACTCGGTCTCATAGGGATTCCGCGCCTTGTAAAAATTGGGCGCAGCCCGACTCGAACGACGCCGGGTGACATGGACGACGGAGGGTGGGGCATGACCCAGGATGTGGGGCTACGCGTACGGGAGAAGGCCCGGGTCCGCCGCCAACTCATCGACACCGCACTGCGGCTGTTCGAACGGCAGGGCTATGACCACACCACCGTCCAGCAGATCGCCGACGCCGCCCACGTCTCCCGCCGCACCTTCCACCGCCACTTCCCCTCCAAGGCCGCCGTCATCTTCAGCCACGAGGAAGACCTGATCGCCTACCTCCTGGCCGCCCTCGACCGCCGCCCACCCGGCGAATCCGCCCTCACCGCCCTGCGAGCCGCCCTGCGCGACTTCGTCCTCGACGAAACCGACCCCGAAACGCGCCGCACCCAAGCCGACACCGCCCGCCGCGCCCGCCACCTGCTGGTCACCAATCCTGAACTCCGCCAAGAGAACTTCACCGGCGCCGTCACCCGCCAGCACGTGCTGGCCCAGCGCTTCGCCCACCGCGCCGGCCTCCCCATCGACGACCTGCGACCCCAACTGGCGGCGGCGGCCTGCTTCGCCGCCCTCGGCGTGGGCCTGGACCAATGGATCCTCAGCGCGGACCGCTCCTTGAAAGCTCTCTACGAAACCCTCGACAGCACAGTCGCTTCCCTGCAACACGGCATCGACTTCTGAGCGGCAGGTTGATCGTCACGCATCGGCTGGGGCCGCGGTAGGGCGCGACTCCGTGGATCACGCCTGGCGAGTGGCCGACCGCGAGGTGAAAACGGTTGCCGCAGTGCATGACTCGCGCGGCACGGCTTTTCCGGCCCGCTATCGGACGCTCGGCTCGTTCGAGTCCGGGATGCACGGCGGGCACATATCCACAGCCGCCCCATTCACACACCATCATAGTTGCCAGCGAGTTGCTTGACGCGTATGGGAGGGCGCGATGTGATGACTGCATGGTGCAGCGGTGGTGGCGGGGTCTCTCGCCTGCGGTGGGCGCATATGTCATGGCGACCGGGATTATCTCCGTCGGCCTGCATCTCACCGGCAACGAAGGGCTGTCGCGGATTGCGCTGGTGTTGGCGGTCGTCATCTGGATCGTGCTCGCGGCGGACTTCGCCTACGGGCTGCTGTGGGATCGCTCGCGGTGGGAGTCGGAAGCCGATACTCCGCCGGCGCTCACCGCTGTCGCCGCGACCACGGTGCTCGGTACACGGTTCGCGCTGCTCGGATGGCATGCCGTGGCGGTGGGGCTGCTGGTGGTGGCGGTGCTCGTCTGGCCAGTGCTGCTCACGCTGGTGATCCGGCACTGGCATCGGCACATGCCCGGGGCGGCCTTTCTGGTTTGTGTTGCCACGCAGGGCATCTCGGTGTTGACGGCCACGCTGGCTCTCGAAGCCGAGGCCGACTGGCCGGCAGTGGTGGCGCTGCTGTTCTTCGTGCTCGGGCTCGCGCTGTATCTGGCGGCGCTTGTCCGGTTCGATCCTGCGCAGATCTGGCGGGGTGAAGGAGATCAGTGGGTTTTCACCGGCGCCCTGGCGATTTCGGCGCTCGCCGGGTCGAAACTCGTTGCGTCGCAGGAGTGGACGGGTGTCCCGCACACCGTGCTGCGGGTGGTCACCCTGGCGCTCGTCGCCGTCAATCTGCTCTGCTACGCGGTGCTGGTGATCGCGGAGATCGTGCGCTTCCGGCCCGGGTACAACGTGCGCCGCTGGGCCACCGTATTCCCGCTGGGGATGACGGCCGTGGCCGCCATGTCCACCGGCGCCGTGACCGATATTCCGGCGCTGCACACCGCCGGGAAGTATCTACTGATCGTCGCGATCGCGGTGTGGGCGCTGGTGGCCGCCGAGCTCGTGGCCACCCGCTTCCCGATCGAGAACCGGTGAACCGCCCAGCGCCCGGCCGAAGGCGCACGGCCGCCGGTGGCAAGATCAGGTAACTGTGTCGGAGCGAATCGAGAGTTCATCGGGTGGTGAGCACCGCGAAGAGGTTCCACAGATCGCGCGGGTGCGGACCCTGCTGTTCGGAATGGGACCGATCGGCGCGCGGTGGGACGCCGGGGTGCGGTCGGTCGCCGCATTCCTGATTCCCGCGGTGGCACTGCTGGTCACGGGCCATTCCGGGACCGCGCTGTTCGCATCGTTCGGGGCGTTCGCGGTGCTCTACGGGGAGGGGCGGCCGTACCGGGTGCGCTGGGCGGTGGTGCTCACCGCAGGTGCCGCACTGCTGGCTTCGGCAGCCATCGGAGTGTTGCTGGGCGACATGCTGGGGTCCGGATTCTTCGCCCGTGGCATCGAGTTCGCAGTGCTGATCCTCCTGGCGATGGCCGCCGTATACGTGATCGACGCGACGCGGCTGGGGCCGCCGGGGGCGCTGTTCTTCGTGCTGGTGTGCGCGGGCGCGGCCGGCGCGGTAGCGGGCGGAGTATCGGGCGCGGCGATTCTGGTGGCCACACTGCTCGGAGTAGGTGGCTCGCTGCTGGCATCGATGGCGGGCGTGCTTTCCGATCCCGGCCGACCGGAACGGATAGCAGTCGAGACGGCGGTGCGAGCGGTGGACGCCTACGCGCAAGCTCAACAGCAAGGCCGAGCCGACACCATGGCCCGGCACACCGCAGGTGAGGCTATCGCGAATGCCTGGGCGGCCGTTTACGATTCGGGTCCGATCGCCCCGGCAGCGCCACGCACCCGATCAGGTGGCGATCCCGGGCACACGCCGCGTATGCGGCTGGTGGACGAATTGCTGGCGGCGCATCACACCCTGTCGGTGGCGGCGCAGCGGGATCCGGCGGAACTGGCTGCGGGGGAACGGATTCCGTTGGCTCGGCCGACTGTCTGGTATCGATTGCGGCGGCCGTTGTCGCTGGATTCGCATGCGGTGATCACTGCGGTGCGGGTTGGGATCGCCTGTGCGGCGGCGGCACTCGTCGGCGGAGTGCTCGGGTCGACGCGGCCGCACTGGGCGTTGCTTGCCGCGCTCATCGTGCTGCAGGCCGGGCCGGACCGGATTCGCGGGCAGGTGCGCGCGATCCAGCGGTTGGCGGGAACCGCTGTGGGACTGGGGGTCTTCGCGATCCTCATGCAGTTGTCGCTGACCGGCTACGCACTCGTCGCGGTATTCGCCGTGCTGCTCTTCGGGATCGAGCTCTTCGTCGCCGGAAACTACGCCGTCGCAGCCGTTTTCATCACGCCCATCGCATTGCTGGCAGGTGGCGCGAGCACGTCCGGCGAGCTCCTGGCCACCGTCATGAGCGACCGCCTGATCGAGACCGCGGTGGGCGTCATCGTCGCGGTGCTCGCGCTGCACTTCGTCCTCACCCACGCCCACCGCCGCACCTTCTCCTGGTCGGAGCACCGAATCCGTTCCGCCGCACACACTCTCATCGACATCCTGCGCACCCGCCCGATAGACGCGAGCACCACCGAACTACGCCGCGACCTCCAGTACGAACTCACCGGCGGCATGCGCGCGGGCCTGGACTCCCTGCACAACGACCCACGGTGGACACAACCACGCTGGCCACCACATGCCGCCCTGATCCGCGACGGCTACGACTTCCTCGGCGCCTGCTGGACCGTGCCCAACGGCGCCCGCCTCCCCGATATCGGCAAGTGGGACAGGCTATTCCGGGCACCGGAATAGCCTGTCCCGGACGTGTCCGGTCAGTCGGCGGGGAGTTCGCCGCCGTCGGTGGCGAGCTTGGCGGCCACCTCGGCGGGGAAGACATTGCGGAACAGGAACAGGTCGCGGCCGAGTTTCCAGCCGGGGGCCAGGGCCACGGCGTAGCGCTCGAAGTAGCCGAGTTGCTTGCCCATGAGGATGAGCTGCTGCGGACCGGAAGCGCCGCGGCGCTTGCCGAATTCGAGCAGGCGGGCCGAGACGACGCCCAGGTCGAGTTTGTCGAGGCTGCCGGACAGGACCGGGCCCAGGGCCACGGCGAGCTGGCGGCCGATGGTGGCGTCGTCGCCGCTGTCGTCGGCGACCAGGTCGAGTTTGCGCAGGGCACGGGCCACGGGGCGGAAATCGTTGTCGATGGCCGAGGCGTAGAACAGGGCGCGGACGAATTCGCGCCACTCGGTTTCCATGCGGCCGACGATGCCGAAGTCGAGCATGGCCACACGGCCGTCATCGAGCAGCCACAGGTTGCCGGCGTGCACGTCGCCGTGGAAGAGGCCGTGTACCGCAACGCTTTCCATCCACGCCTTCACCAGGCGGCGGATGAGCAGTTCGGGTTCGGGGTGGGCGGCGCGAATGTCGTCGAAGCGGTCCAGGGGCATGCCGCGCATCCGTTCCATGCACAGCACGCGGGGCGCGCAGTAGTCCCAATACACCTCGGGGACAGCGACATTGGTGTTGTCGCCGAAGGCGGTGAGGTTCTCGCGGGCGCGCGACTGGTTGTCGGCCTCGATGAGGAAGTTCAATTCGGCGACCGTCGCCTCGTAGAGGTCGCGCACCACGGCCTGGGCATTGGCGACCCGGGCGTTCTCGGAACGCTTTTCGAGGGACTGCGCCAGACGCAGGGCCGCCCGCAGATCCACGATCATGCGGCGGGCGATATCGGGCCGCTGCACCTTCACCACGGCGGGACGGCCGTCGGCCAGCACGCAGCCGTGCACCTGCGCCATCGACGCCGCCGACAGCGGCTCGTCATCGAAGGACAGGAACAGCTCCGAGATCGGCTTGCCGAGATCGGCCTCGATGATGGCCTTGGCCGCGGCGGCCGGGAACGGCTTCACATCGTCGAGGCAGCGCAGGCAGGCGTCGGCGAACTCGCGCGGGAAGGCCCCCGGTGAGGAGGCGATGAGCTGACCCAGCTTCACGAACAGCGGGCCCAGATGCTCGAAGCCGTCGACCATGCCGTCGGCCATGGCACGCCGGCGCTTGGACGGGCGCAGGCCCTGGCTCACCACGCGTTTGGCGATGGAGCCGCTCAGGACGGTGCCGATGATGGCGGTACGCTTGATCTCGGCGAAGCCGAAGGTATCGAGGTTGGGCCGGATCACCTCGCGGGCCGCGTCCCGCATCACAATTCCCCTGCCGACCTCTTGATCACCAGCCATTACCGCACTCACCGTCGTAGCCGCCCCTGTCTGCTCGTCGGACCAGGTCCGCCGCGCGCACCTGGAGGTTCGAAGCGAAGTGTACGACCGGGCGGGTGCTTCCGACCGGTTGGTGGGCCGTTCGCGCGCGATCTCTCCGGACGTTAGGTGGTTCGGTGAGGGTTCTGCCCTGTAGCGTGGCGGGTCGGTGCTGCGATCCAGTTACCGACGCGTGACCGGCACCGGTCACAACCCCTGATGGTGGAAAGGCAAGACCGAGGTATGACGGGCACACAGGAGAAGCTCGCCGAACTGCGCAAGCTCCTGGAGATCGCCGAAGAACCGGCCGGTGAGGCCGCGATCGAGAAGCGTCGCAAGAAGGGCATTCCCAGCGCACGAGAACGGGCGCGCATGCTCCTGGACCCGGGCACCTTCGTCGAACTAGGCGCGCTCATGCGTCAGTCCGGCAACACGAATGCCATCTACGGCGACGGTGTGGTCACCGGCCGCGGCTATATCGACGGCCGTCCGGTGGTGGTGATCTCGCACGATCAGACCGTCTACGGCGGCTCGGTCTCCGAGGTGTTCGCCCGCAAGGCCCGCGCGGCCATGGAATTCGCCTACACCAATGCCTGCCCGGTAGTGGTCATCAACGACTCCGGCGGCGCGCGCATTCAGGATGGTGTGACCTCCCTGGCCTGGTACGCCAATATGGTGACCCTGCAGGAGGACCTTTCGGGGTATGTGCCGATGGTGGCCGTCATGCTCGGCAAGTGCGCGGCCGGTTCCGTGTACGGGCCCATCAATATGGACATTCTGGTCGCGACCGATGATTCGTACATGTTCGTCACCGGTCCCGAGGTCATCAAGGCCGTCACCGGCGAGTCGATCTCCGCGGAAGAACTCGGCGGCGCGAAGACCCTCGAGCGCCTCGGCACCGTCCACCATGTGGCCCGCACCGAGCAGGACGCCTACACCTGGGTCCGCGAATACCTGTCGTATCTGCCGTCGAGCTGCCTCGAGCAGCCGCCGATCGTGAACCCGGGCCTGGAACCGGAGATCACCGACTCCGACCGCGAGCTGGACAAGATCATTCCGGACTCCGACAAGGTCGGCTACGACATGCACGAGGTGCTGCTGCGCATCTTCGACGACGGCGCCTTCCACGAGATCAGCCCGAACACCTCACCGAACCTGATCACCGGCTTCGCGCGGGTGGACGGCCGGCCGGTCGGCGTGGTCGCCAATCAGCCGATGGCCCTCGGCGGCGCGCTGGACGCGGCCTGCTCGGACAAGGGCGCGTACTTCATCCGGCTGTGCAACGCCTACAACATCCCGATCATCTACGTCGTCGACACCCCGGGCGTGCTGCCCGGCGTCGAGGAGGAGAACAACCACGTCATCAAGCGTGGCGGGCGCATGTTCCGGGCGCTGCTGGAGGCGACCGTCCCGATCGTCACCATCGTGACCCGCAAGGCGTACGGCGGCGGCTACGCGGTGATGGGCTGCAAGCAGCTGGGCGCGGATATCGCCCTGGCCTGGCCGACCGCGCGGCTCGCGGTCATGGGCGCGGAGTCCATGGTCAGCATCGTGGGTCGCAAGCAGCTGGCCGCCGCACCGGAGGAACAGCGGCCCGCGCTGCGGCAGAACATGATCGACTTCTACAACGCGACCGTCGCCACCCCGTGGACGGCCGCCGAGCGCGGGTACATCGACGCGGTCATCGAACCATCGGCCACCCGCCTGGAAATCCGCAAGGCGCTGCAGCTGCTGCGCGACAAGGGCGCGGTGCGCAAGCACAACCCGCGCAAGCACAGCCTGTTCCCGATGTGACGCTGCACCCCGTTACGCAAAGCCCCTGTGCCACAGGATGAATCGTGCCCCCGGTCCGGCGGACCGGGGGCACGGTCGTTCGGTCAGAGCTGTGCCGTCCGGAATGACCGTGCCGCTCCGGAGCACTGTGCGCCTTCGGCTTTCACCGGGCGTCAGCACTCGCTGATCGCCGCCTCCCCACGCAGCCGCGCGTCCAGCCAGATGAGAGCCTCCGGGTAGCCGGTGAACGCGGCGATGATGTGTTCACCCAGGACGCTGCGGTAGACGGCGTTCGCGCCGAGGGCGCACTGTTCGGCGTAGAGGTTCTTCGCACCTTCGGGAGGCACCCAGAATTCCTGCTCGCCGTGGTAGATGTACAGCGGCACAGGCGATTTCCGCCCTTCCATGCGGGTGGCCGAGTAGATGTCGCGGGCCAGTTCGCTCTGAAGCGGATCGAGAATATTGGCGGCGATGTCGATGGGCAGGAGCAGCAGGCCGAACAGCGCGAAGGTATCCATGCAGGTGTCCTTCATGACCGAGACCGCCGCCCACTGGGCCAGGGAGTTCATCCGTTCCAGGATCTCCGGGCGTTCGCGGCCGATGGCGAAGGTGGCGGCCATGAACACCCCTGACGCCAGATTCGCGTTCATGCTGCGCGCGAGGATCTCGTAATCGGCGGGCACCCCGCCCATGGCCGCACCCGCCACCACATCGATGAGCTCGGGCGCGTAGTCGGACATCAGACGCACCGCGCCATTGGTGGCGATGGCTCCGCCGGAATAGCCGATGAGCCCGAACCTGCTGGCGCCGAACTCGTCCGGCACCGACTCGCGCACCGAACGGATGCCGTCGAGCACCGCGTGCCCGGCCACGAACGGTTCGGCATAGGCCATGCGCGGGCCTTCGTGATCGGGGATGAGCACCGCATAGCCGCGCAGCAGCGCCAGCTGGGTGGTGGGCGGAATGTAGTCGGCGAGGTTGGTCTTGCGGGAAAACCCGTGCGCCAGTGTATGACCCGGATTGCAGTCGCGGCCCAGCGAGTTGATGGGCAGGTTGTTGACCACCACCGGCCGCTGCCCCTCGCCCGCCCAGACGCCGGTCGGCACCACCAGGGTCGAGACGGCGTAGGAGGGCAGGCCGTGCGAATCGGTGGTCCGGTATTTGAGCTGCACCACCTGCCGCACCGGCACGAACAGCACACCGGATGCCGTCTGGGTGATATCGCGCCAGGTGATGAGTTGTCCCGGTGCGAAATCGGCCAGATCCTCGGGCCAGTCGTCGACGAAACCGTCACCGATGGCCGAGGGCATGACGGCCGCGCGCAGCGATGCCAGTTCCGGCGGCAGGTCCGCGCCGTCGACCAGCGGCGTGTCGGGGGCGGGCGGGAGGTTCGGCGGTGGCACGAGTTCCTCGATCCAGCGCTGCAGGCCGGGCAGATCGAGGCCGGGCAGGTTGGCGGGGATCGTGCCCGAGACGTCCCCCGGCTGAGCGGGATCGTCCGAGTGAGCAGCGTCGTCCGGCTGGGCGTGCGCGATCCCGGCGGCCCCGTTCAGCGCGGCCGTGCAACCGATCAGCAAGGCGGCGAGCAGGATTCGCGAGCACAGCAGCAGCACGCGGGTGATTCTCGAGCAGTTGGTTCCGACAGCACAGAGCACAAAACCCCCACGGAATCAGTGGCACGGGTGGTGACGCGAGCTCCCCTCATCTCGGGCGCACCCGATGCTAACGCCGACCTACCGTCCAGCCCGGTATCTCGGGTCGCCGAAGTCGGTTCGACGCCACATCGAGACCACGCCGCAGCCTGCGCACACGGCCCGCGCCGAGGTCCCGGTGATTGCGGCCGGGATGCACGGGTACCCCTGATACGTGGTCAGAACGAGTCTCCGAGAATTGATCGACCGTACCGGGCCGTTCGCATCGGTGTACTTCGACAGCTCCCACGACACCGAGGACGCCGACCGGCAATTCGAGCTCAACCAGCGCACCATCCGGGAAAAGCTCTCCGCCGCAGGCGCTTCCGCGGACGTGATCGGGGCGATCGGCATCGCGGTGGCGGCGGGTCCACCTGCCGCGGGCCGTTCGGGCCGGGCGCTCATCGCCGACTGTCGCACCGTGCTGGTTGACGAACAGCTACCGGCCCCGCCGCCGCGCGAACTGGTGCGGGTGTCCCCGCTGCCGTGCATCCTGCCGCTGCTCGAGCAACGCGCGCCACGGGTCCCGCACGTCGTGGCCCTGCTGCATCCGGCCGGGGCCAGGCTCTACGCCATGGACCGGCACGGCGATCCGATGACCTGGTCGGTGGATCCGGTGAATCCGCTGCGTGGCAGCCGAGGTCAGCGCCAGACCCGCCGCCATGCCCGGGACCGCATGCACCGCCGCATCGACGAGGTGGCGGACCAGATGTGCCGGCTGGCCGATCGGGTCGCCGCGGTCCTGCTCATTCTCATCGGCGATGCGCCCGCCCGCGCGGCCCTGCACAATGCGCTCGACGCCCGCTACACCGGCGACGGCACCGCCGACTCCCCCGAAAACGTCCGGCGCATAGTCGAAATCGACGGCGCCGACCGCGAAGCCCTGCGCGACCTGGTCCGCAAGACCGTCGCCGAGGCCGCCGAAGCCCACTGCCGGCTCATCCTCAACCGCTATCGCGCCGAGCGCGAGCGCCCCTGGGGCGCCACCGCCAGCGGACTGGCCGAAACCACGGCCGCCCTGCGCGACAGATTCGTCGCGCAACTTCTCATAGACGGCTCCGCGCTGGACGAACACCAGGTTCTCGTGGGCGACCGGCACACCGAAATAGCCACCACCGCAAAGGAACTGACGGGCCACCCCGAAATCCGCCGCGCCGACGAAGCCCTCCCCGCCGCCGCCCTCGCGGGCAACTCCGAAATCGTGCCCATCGGCGGCCGAATGCTGCTCCCCGACGGCGTGGGCGCACTGCTCCGCCGGGTGTGACGGTATGGCCGCGCCCAGGAGCAGTCCGAGTCACCAGGAGCAGTCCGAGTTAGGAGAAGCCATGTTGCAGAAGGCAATACCGCAACCGACGCTCCCGTCGTCGCCACCCGCGGCAACCCAGCCGCCGCTGCCCGACCCGGCACGACCGCCGGCGCCGGATCCCACACGTCCGCCGGAACCCGTACCGCCGCAACCCGTTCCGGAGCCGATCCCGCCGTATCCGCAACCCGAGCCGTACCCGCAACCAGAACCCGGGCCGCCGGTCCCCCAGCCGCCACCGCCACCGCCCAATCCCATCTGAGGGCCTGCGGGCAGGCTGCTCCGATTGCGCGGCTGCCCGGCGCGTCAGTCGCGCAGGGCCTGTTCGCGGAGGTAGGCGAGGGTTTTCGACAGGATGCGGGAGACGTGCATCTGGGAGATGCCGAGCTGTTCGGCGATCTGGGTCTGGGTGCGGGCCTCGAAGAAGCGCATGACCAGGACCCGTTGTTCGCGGTCGGGCAGCTCGGCGATGAGGGGTTTGACGGCCAGGAATTCGTCGACTCGGTCGTAGCGGGGTTCCACATCGCCGAGGACTTCCATGAGCGACAAGGGGGTGTTCTCGCTGTCGTCGCCGGTGACCGCGTCGAGGGAGGCCAGCTGGTAGGCGTTGCCCGCTATCAGGGCCTGAGTCACCTCGACCAGGTCCACGTCGAGTTCGGCGGCGATCTCACGGGCCTTGGGCATCCGGCCCAGGCGCTGGGCGAGCTTGTCGATAGCACCGCCGATATTGAGCTGAATCTCCTTGGTGCGGCGGGGAACTCGCACCGCCCAGGTGTTATCGCGGAAGTGGCGGCGCACCTCACCCATGATGGTGGGCACCGCGAAGGACAGGAACGAGGAGCCGCGGGTCACGTCGAAGCGGTCGACGGCCTGCACCAGGCCGACCCGGGCTACCTGTAGGAGATCGTCGAAGGATTCCCCGCGTCCGGCGAAGCGCCGGGCAATGTGGTCGGCCAGGGGCATGCACCGCCCGATCAGCCGCTCCCGCACCCCTTCCCATTGCGGATCGGCGGGATCGAGCGCGGCCAGTTCCTTGAACATCGGCTCGATATTGTCGTAGCTGTCACCGCGGCTACGAGAACGCCCGGGCGGGCGCTGTTTCGAATCATCCGTCATCGACTTCACCTCGCAAGCGACTGAATTCGATGACCGTGGGGTACCCGCCGGCGAGCTCATCGAACGGCCTTCGCCGCGCGGTGATGGTTTCGGTAATGGTTTGCAGCACATGCCATCCGAAGCCGTCTTGATCCAAGGCGTCTTCTTCGGCGGTGAACGCCGACACGCGCACGCTCATCTGTTCGTCGTCGAAGTCGAATTCGCATTCGATATCCGAGCCCGGCGCCGCCGCGACGATGAGCGAGGTCGCCACCTCGTCCAGGGCGACCCGGATATCGGTCACCTCGTCGAGGGCGAAATCGGCAATGAGCGCTACGGTTTCGGCGAGCGCGCGCAGCATGGTCAGCTGCGCGAGATCGGCCGGTACCCGGATCCCTACCGTGCTGGTGTCCGTCATCGGTTTGGAAAGCCACTCACTCATGCGTATCTCCGCCCATCTGTCGCCGAGCCACAGAGACGGAATGCGCCGCGCCCGGCCGTTGTCCGATCCATTCGTCCGTTGCATCATTCTCCGGCATCCAGTTCCTCCGCGGATACCCATCGCGGGAGCGTCGTGCCAGATGGCGGCACCCGGCTGTGTACTGGACGCGTACCCGGGCCGATACCGTCGAAACAGACTGGACGAATATTTATGCTGCGCTGGCTAATCCGACCGCAAGCGCTCGTGCACGGTCAGCAGCAAATGATCGAATCTGGTCCGCAGTTCGACCGCGGCGCCACCCATGATGGCGATCTCGGCGACCAACTGCTGGGCCAGCGTGCGTAGTTTGATGTTGGTCTCCTGCGAGCGCCAGGTCAGCACCCGGAAAGCCTGTTCGGAGTTGATGCCGTAGACGAGCATGAGTGCGCCCTTGGCCTGTTCGATCGTCGCCCGCGCCCGGTACAGCTCGGGCAGGGTGTCGTCGAGCGTCTCCTGCCGATGCTCGGCGAGGGTGTCGGTTACGTCGATGTAGTAGCCGGAGGTTCCGACCACCGAATCCTTGTCGTCGACCATGAGGTCACCCACCACGATCACGTGGCGCACCACACCGTCGGTATCGATGATGCGGTGCCGGCTGCTGAACGGTTCCCCGTTCTCCACCGTCCGGGCAAGAGAGGTGGCGACCTGTGCGCGATCGTCGGGATGCTTGTGCGCCAGCAGTAGTTCGGTGGTCGGTTCCACGGTCCCGGGGGCGTAGCCGTGCATGACTGCCACCTCGTCCGACCACTCCCAGCGTTGGTCGGCTAGCCAGAATCGGAAGCTGCCGACGGTTTGGGAGCGTCCCGGGCCGATCACCTGATCCAGCGCGTCGCTCGAGGAAACTTCTCCTCCGGTTGTCACCTCACGAGTATCCGCTGTGAACCGTTGTCTCGGAAGCGGATCGGTGGGGCCGAACTGATCTCGGCCCCACCCAGTGGCGGCGGAGATCAGGCTTCCAGCGCGGCCTGAATGGACCGGTAGTGGCGGAACAGCGGTCGCACCCCGGTCACGTCGAGGACGCGCTCGACCTCACGGCGGGTGGCGACCACCCGCAGATCCACTCCGACAGCCGCGGCGGCTTCCCTGGCAGCGGGCAGCGCGAGCGCGGTGCCGATACTGAGGAACCTGGTCTGGCGGAAATCGATGACCACGGCACGCGAACTGGAAGTCACCGCCTCGTCCAGCGCCCTGGTGAACTCGGGGTAGACGGCGGCATCCAGCTCCCCTTCGACACGCACAATGGTGCAACCCATCGCTGGATCACGTGTCGCGGGGGGATGGTGACTTCGGTCCCCGGGGCCGGAACCCGCCGAGTGGGTGTCGGCATCGACACCACGCTGGAGAACAGCAATTGCGGACATGACTAACCTCCCAAAGGGAAATTTCCAGTTCCCACAGGGGGGCCGACGCTTTTGATCGAGCGGGACGAGCAGGCAATCTGTTGCGAGCTGTGCACCATTGCGAACGGCGCTCTGTGATATCGAAGCTGCGATATCGAGCTGCGATATCACAGCTGCTTGCTCACAACGCCTGATCCAGGATGGCTGAAACGAAAAGGCGATACTACGTACTCGTCGCCGTCTCTGCGAACGGCCCCGGGCGCGAACCGGGTCGGCTGTAGTCTCAACCTGGTCACATTGTGTCACGATTCCGGGGATCTGTCACAGACGTTCCCGATGCTGTCCGAAATGCGCAGTGGCCCTTGGCTTTCGGCCGGCGCGCCGGTATCCGGCATGCGGCCGGTCAGGTCCGCCTGCGCATCACCATGTCCAGCTGGGCATTGCTGATCTGCCGCCCGGCATTGGACACCGAGGTCACCATGCAGCTGCCGAAGGATCCGCGCCGGTCGAACAGGGTGGCCACCCCGACGGCCAGGCCGCGATCGCTGAAGTGGCTGTCGGCCTCGACGCCGATCTCGAGCCCCTCGGGCAGGCGCGCCAGGGCCAGGGTCATATCGGTATTGATGAAGCCGATGCCCTTGTCGCCCCAGTTGGTCATCATGCTGGTGGCCTCGCCCACCAGGGCCGCGCGCACGAACGGCGAGGGCTCCTCGCCGGTCACCACGTGGATCGGATGCTGCCAGGTGCGTTTGCGCGCGCCGTTCTCGTGATCGGTGGGCAGCTGCGACCAGGACTGCGAGGCGTCGCTCTCGAAGTAGGGTACGCGCGGCAACTGCGACGGCGGCGCGATGTCGACGGGCGGCGGCGAGGGTTCCCGCTCACGCTGCCACAGCTCGCCCGGCGGTTGCTCGGAGGGTTGCAGCAGGACTGCCGAGGCGCGCGCGGCCACGGCCCCGCCCTGCACGACCGTCACGTCGGCGACGCGAATCCGCTTGCCGTCGCGCACCCGCACGGTCGGCGTAGCCGTGTGTTCGAACCGTGCGGCGCTGAACATGTCCACGGTGAGCCGCACCGGCACGAATCCGTCGGCGGCGTGTTCGCGTTCCAGTTCCCGTGCCATGAGCCCGCACAGCGCCGGGCCCACCACCTGCGCGGCGGACCATTGGCTGGCCGCGAAACCGGTCGGGTAGTACCCGCCGTCCACCACATCGAAATACGCCGGAATCTCGTCCACCACGGCCCACGGCTCCTGTCCAGTCCAGCTGATCAATGCACTGTTCCCAGACGTAACACACCTGTAGAACCCGTTTCAATACAGGGCTCGATGGGCGGGCGGTGGCATATCCCACAGCCCGGTCACAGGTGAGCTGATCGATTGAGCCAGGGGCAGCCGTGGCAGGCGAAGACCACCGGCGCCGGTGCGGCCGTCGGTGCCGGCCCGGCTCCACACGCCGGGCGTCGCCCGGCGAAGATCTCGCCGGGCGACGCCCTGTTCTTTTCTCAGCGGTGCATGTCGCCGCTGTGCATGTCACCGCTGTTCATGTCACAGCGTCAGCGGTCACCGCGCTGGTATGCGCGCTGACTCTGCTCTTCGGTTTCGGCCTTGGCGCGTTCCTTCTCGGCCTCCGCCTCGTGCTTGGCAGCCTGGCGCTGGTCTTCGGCCCGGCTCTGCTGCGCCCGGCCCTCCCCGCGCAAGTCATCGCTGCCGAAGACGGTGCCGGCGGCTTCCTTGGCCTTGCCCTTGACGCCTTCCACGGTGCCTTCTACACCTTCACGGAATCCGCCCTTATCGTGTTCGGACAAGAGATTCACCTCCACGGTGTCGGTACATTCAACTGACATCACGGCGGTACCCAGGGTCCGCGAACCGAAACACGGGGCACTCGAATCTCATTGCGGCTCTTCGGCATCGGCTCGCCCTCTGTCCGCATCCGCGGCACCGGTACGCTGCCGCCACGGATACACCACCCACACCAGCGCGAACAGCACCGCGAAGCACGCCCCGGCGACCGCGGCGGCAAGCCCCCCGGCGACCACATCGAATATGAGCACCGCCACACCGACCAGCGCGACGCCCAGCAGCACCAGACCCACGCTCGCGAAGCGGTGCGCGGTCTGCACGACGTCGTCGAGACGATGCCGGCGGAACAGGATTCGATGCGCGGACACCGGCCCGACCAGGAAGACCGTGGCGCTGATGGAGGCGCCCACGGTCGCGAGGTACAGCACGCGCATGGAATCGGCGAGCTGCTCGAATCTCGGTTGGAACGGCAGGATCAGCAGGAATCCGGTGAGCAGTTGCACACCGGTCTGCACCACCCGCGTCTCCTGGATGAGGCTCGCCCAATTGCGGTCCAGCCGTTCGGCTTCGGTCTCGTGCCGGGTATGGTCCTCCATCATGGGCGCACCTCCTCGCGTGTAACTCGCCATACCCCCGATCACACCGTCCAATCGGCGGGTTTGCCGCTGGGCACTGCGGCAATTCGAACCTATGACGTCACTCTGGTTACGCGAATCCCAGCCCACCGCCCGGCCGCCGCTGCCGCCGGGCCTGCGTTTCGACATCGTCGTGGTCGGCGGCGGACTCACCGGACTGGTGACGGCGCTGCTGCTGGCCGAGCAGGGGGCCGGGGTGGCGGTGGTCGAGGCCGCGCGGCTCGGCGGCGGCACCACCGGCAACACCACCGGCAAGGTGAGCCTGCTGCAAGGCACGCGCGCTTCCCGAATTCTTAAGCGGCACAACGAGAATGTGCTGCGCGAGTATGTGGAGGCCAATCGGGACGGGCAGCAGTGGCTGCTGCGCTACTGCGCCGAACACGACATCCCGGTGCAGCGGGAGGCCGCCTACACCTACGCGCAGACCGAACAGGCGGTCGCCACACTGCACGAGGAGCTCGAGGCGACGCACGCGGCGGGACTGCCCACCGAACTCATCGCCGAATTGGAGGTCCCGTTCCCGAATTTCGGTGCGGTGCGGCTGGCGGATCAGGCGCAGCTGAACTCCATGGACGTGATCGCCGCGCTGGCCCGGGATCTGGATGCGCGCGGCGTGCCGATCTTCGAGAACACCCGTGTGCGCCGCACGCATCAGGGCGGCGCGGACCGCGTTCTCGAGACCGAGCACGGCGAGGTCGCGGCGGGCACGGTGATCCTCGCGACCGGAACCCCCATCTTCGACCGCGGCGGCTTCTTCGCCCGGCTCACCGCAGAACGCTCGTACGCCGCGGCTTTCACTGTGCCCGAACCGTTTCCGCGCGGCATGTACATCAGCGCCGACCCGCCGACCCGCTCGCTGCGCTACGCGCCCAGCGCCGCCGGCGATCTCCTGCTGGTCGGGGGCAACGGGCACGAGGTGGGCCGCACCAGCCACCCCGGACAGTGCGCCGACGAGTTGATCGAGTGGACCCGGCAGATGTTCCCGGGCGCTCGACCGGTCCTGCGCTGGTCCGCCCAGGACTACCACCCCATAGGCGAAATGCCTTACGCCGGACCGCTACTGCCCCGCCGGCGCCAGGTCCTGGTCGCCACCGGCTACGCCAAGTGGGGGCTGGCGACAGCGGTTGCGGCCGCACACACCCTGGTGGGCCAGATCACCGGCAAGCCAACGGAATACGCGGAAGCCTTCGACCCGTGGAACCCCCGCGAACTGTCCGCCGCCTTCTCCGCCCTCCGCACCAATGCCCCCGTGGCACTGCACCTTTCGACCGGCTGGCTGGGCCTGAGCCTGAGCAACGCGCTGCGCCGCTCCGGGCCGCCCGCCGAGGGCCGCGGCCGCGTGGAACTGCATCGCCTGGAGCCGACCGCCGTCTGCACCGTCGACGGCGAAACCTGCGCGGTCTCCGCGGTCTGCCCCCATCTCGGCGGCATCCTGCGCTGGAACGACGCCGAAAAGTCCTGGGACTGTCCGCTACACGGGTCTCGCTTCACCCACGACGGACGCCTCCTCGAGGGCCCGGCGACCCGTTCGCTGGCCACTCGCTCGCCGGACTCCCCCGCCCGCGATTCCACGAATTCGCCCGGCAATCACACCCCGGTGGCGGGTGGCGGCGAAGGTGCGGCGCGCCGTGATTAGCGCGTCCGGCGGCGGGTACGCCCCAGCTATGGTCCGCACCATCGACCGGCTGCTCGACACCCTGACGCGGGTGGTCAACACCCTGCTGGACAACAGGATTCCGTTCGCGGTCGGTGGCGGGTGCGCGGTGTACGCGCGGGGCGGGCCGGCGTCGGATCATGACGTGGATATTTTCGTCAAGCCTGCTGACGCGGCGCAGGCGCGGGCGGTGCTCGCGAACTCCGGGCTGCGTCCGGTGGACCCGGCGGAGGACTGGCTGACGAAGGTGTACGACGGTGAGACGCTGGTGGATCTGATCTTCCGGCCGAACTATCGCACCGTCACCGACGAACTGCTCGGGCGGGCCAGCTGGATGCGGATCGGGCCCACCGCGGCGCCGGTGGTCAGCGGCACCGACCTCATGGTGGACAAGCTCATGGTGCTGGATCCGCATCGGCTGGACTTCACCAAACTGCTGCACATCGCACGGGATCTGCGTGAGCAGGTGGACTGGGTGCGGGTGCGCGAGGAGACGGAGATGTCCCCGTACGCGCGGGCCTTCCTGGGCCTGCTCGACGATCTCGGAATCAGTGACGACAGGAGGCCGGATTCCATGAACGGCAATCCCGGCGACCGCAGCGCGGAGATCCTCCCCCAGTATCTGGTCGCCAACCTGCGCCGCGCCTTCGCCGAGGACCCGCGCACCGCCGAACTCGGCGTGCAGGTCACGCTGCGCGGCGATGTGGTGGTGCTCAGCGGCGAGGTCGCCAGCAGCGCACGGCGCGAACAGCTGGAGACCGTGGTGCGCGAACAGGTCCCGAAACTGCGGGTGCACAACGATATTCGGGTCACGCCACCCGATCCGCCCGCCGCGCCCGAGGAGCTGCGCTGAATACCCGGGAGCCCCGCGGCCCCCGCGCCGCGGGCGTGTGGACGCCTGAGACGCCGACCGCGCCCACCGCGGCCGAGGCAGACGCGCATGTGCGCATCGCGGCCGTGGGAGACGTGCACCTGGGCGCCGATTCGGCCGGGGTGCTGCGGCCCGCGCTCACCGGCCTCGCCGATCGCGCGGACGTGCTGCTGCTGGCGGGGGACCTCACCCGGCACGGCACCCTCGACGAAGCTGCCGTCGTGGCAAGGGAATTCGGCGATCTGGAAGTGCCGGTGCTGGCCGTCCTCGGCAATCACGACCACCACGGTGATGCCGCCGAGGGCATCACGGACCTGCTCACCGACCACGGCATCACCGTGCTGGAAGGCACCGCCCGCACGCTCAGCGTCGGCGATCTCACGCTCGGGGTGGCCGGCACCAAGGGTTTCGGCGGCGGGTTCGCCGGTAAGTGCGCCAGCGTGTTCGGCGAGCGGCAGATGCGCGAATTCGCCTCGCACACCGTCGATCTCGCCGCCGCGCTGCGTACCGCGCTGGAGGGCCTGGATACCGATGTGACGGTCGCGATGACGCACTACTCCCCCGTCAGCGACACTCTGCACGGGGAGCCGCGCGAGATCTACCCGTTCCTCGGCTCGTATCTGCTGGGCGAGGCCATCGACTCCTCCCCGGCGCAGCTGGCGGTGCACGGGCACGCGCATCACGGCACCGAATGCGGGACCACCCCGGGCGGTATCCGGGTGCGCAATGTGGCCCAGCCGGTCATTCACGCGGCCTACGCGGTCTACGACATTCACCCGGTGCGCACGGACCGGGAGCCCGTCCCCTCGTGATTCACCAGCGCTCGTGATTCACCAGCGCTCGTGATTCACCTGTGAACCGCCGGGTATCCGCTTGTTATCAGCTGCCCGACCACGGAGAAAGGACACCGATGATGGCTGCCGCGCGGCATGAATCCTCCGGCACACCAGTTCATTCGAATCGGGACGGGTCGCCGGACTACCGCCCCGATTCCACCCGCACCACCAGACCACACGCCGGAGAGTCCCTCGAGGACACCCGCAATTGGCCCGGTCTGGTGCTCGCCGGCATTGGAATCATCATGGTGGCGCTGACTTTGACCGCCGCGGGGTACGGGTTCGAGGGCTGGGCCGTACTCGGAGCGATCGTCAGCGTGCTGTGCCTGGGCATCGGCGCGGCGCTCATGGTGATCGAACACCGACGCATCAAGGCCCTCGAAGGCGAGGAATCCCATGACCGTTCGTAACCGGACCGCCAAGAACACCGCCCGCGCGCTGCTCGCCGCCGGGCTCATCGCCGCCGCGGCGGCCTGCAACACCAGCACCGAAACCACGGTTCCCGGAACAACTCCCACCGACGGCGGCGGCATCCTGACCTCCCCGGGCGCACCGACCATCTCCGCCGGCGCCGCGGCGCAACTGTGCGACATGATGCGCCCGGAGATCACCACCTGGCGCGATCAGGGGGTGGCCCTGGGCAAGGTCGCGTTCAACGGCACGGTGCAGAACTGGGCCGCCCGCAACAACGGCATCAATGCCGCCATTCTGCGCGACAAGGAGGTTGTGGACCAGGTGACCACCATCCAGTGCCCGGACGTCCGCCAGGAGGCCCTGCAGGCCCTGCAGATCGACAGCCTGGCCGACGCCCTGGCCGGATTCTGAGGTGAGAACCATGCGCAGAGTTCAGTGTCTCGCGGCGGCGCGGTCGTTCGCGGCAGCGGCGGCCTTCGCGCTCGCGCTCGGCGTGCTCTCCGGCTGCGACAAGGCCGAGGAGATCGTGAACAAGGGTGGCGACACTCCCTGTAGTGAATTCCGTCAGCAGGACTCCGAAAAGCAGAAGATAACTGTCCGCAAATTCCTGGAACAGGAGCAGAACACCACCACCGAGCCCGGCGCCGATACCGTCGACGCGGCCATCCTGACCATCGGACTCATGTGTGAAGCGCAGGCCAATCCCGAAACGCCGATCAAGGAGGCGGATCTCACCGGGATTCTGGTTCCGAAATAGCTCCGGCGGATCCGGCACGGCGTCTCTTACGGAGGTGCCGTGCAAACTTTTGGCATCCCGAAAACCCTGGTCCCCCTACATATTCGAGGTTGCAGATGTACTTGCATCTGCGCACAGCACGGTCATAGACTCATCGTGCAAGGCACCAATAGGGGACAACCAGAGAGCCGTGCGGTGAATCACCGGCGATTCCACGCCGTCGGTTTGCCGTCGGCCTGGCGTCAGGGGCGTTCGAATGAACCAGCCAATCAACCTCAGCCGACTCGGGTTTGCCGACAGAAACCAGCCGGACCAAACCTATTCGCGAGAGACGGCAACCGCTTTCGTAATCCGCCAGGTCGAATCCACTGGAGCGGCCACTCGGTACGATTTCGATATCGAAAGGATCGTCACCACAGCGCATGCCATGGTGAACGATTGGGATCTACACATGATGCAGCCCGAGGCGTTCTGGCGAATCGCCTCCAGCTTCATTCGGCAGTAGGTATCCGAACCTGAGGTTCACATACCGAAGGCCGCCGTTGATCGCGGCGGCCATTTCGGTGTTCGGGGCTCGCGGTTCCCAGCTGCGTTGCCTCCGTGCGCATTTCATGCAGCACTGTTAATTTCACGCAGCACATGCGAGACGCGGCGGAGCCCCGCAGGGCTCCCACCGCGAATCACAACGCGTCGGCGATTTCCTTCAGCTTGGCGCGGGAACGCTCCGGCGGCTCCGCCTGCACACTCAGCTGATCCATCACCTGTCGATACAGTTCCAGGTCCTGGCGGCGATCCAGGTACAGCGCACTCGTCAGCTGCTCCAGGTACACGATGTCGGGCAGCTCGGGCTCCGCGAAACGCAGCATGGTGAACGAACTTCCGGCCGCCGCGTGCCCGCCCGCCGCATAGGGCAGCACCTGAATGGTGACATTGGGCAGCAGGGACATGTCGATCAAATGCATGATCTGCGCACGCAATACGGTCGCGCCGCCGATCGGCCGGTGCAGCACGGCTTCGTCGAGCACGGCCCAGAAGCTCGGTGCGCCTTCGCGAGTCAGCAATTCCTGCCGGCGCCGCCGGAGCGACACCCGCCGCTCACTGTCCGCGTCGTGCCCCAACGCGACAATGGACCGTGCGTAGTCGACTGTCTGCAGCAGGCCCGGAATGAGCTGGCCCTCATAGGTGCGAATGGATTTGGCCGCGTGCTCGAGCCCCAGGTAGGTCTCGAACCATTGCGGCAGCAGGTCGCTGAACTGATGCCACCAGCCGGGTTGATTAGCTCGGCGCACGAGTTCGAGAATCTTGTCGCGCTCGCCGGGATCGTCAACGCCGTACAGCGTCAACAGATCCCGGATATCGCGCTCCTTGAATCCGGTGCGCCCGAGTTCCAGGCGACTGATCTTGGCATGGGAACCGCGGATGTGTTCACCTGCGGCTTCCCTGGTGATATTCCGTTCTTCCCGCAACTTTCGTAGCTGGCTGCCTACTGCGATCCGCAGGGCAGTCGGGCCACGTTCGGCGACAGCAAGATCCGCCCGACCGTGGGCAACAGGGTCTGCGATCATGAGGGGTCCACTCCGATGCTCGGTTTGCCGGCAGTGGACCACAACAACCGCACGTCGCGAACCACCGCGCCGATTGCCAATGCTACCGCTCAGCGTGCCAAGTCGTCGAACTCTCCGGACTTCGCGCCGCGCAGGAATGCATCGATCTCAGGGCGGGTGTAGATGAGGACCGAACCTTCCGGATCCCGCGAGTTGCGCATGGCCACGTGGCCGTTCGCGAGCTCCGCCACTTCCACGCAGTTACCACTGGGGTTACTGAAAGTGCTCTTGCGCCAAGACAGTTCCGAGCGGTCGATCCGGGTTGCCGATGTGTCAGTCATTTCAGACTCCTTGCCAGTACCGCCCGCAGACGGTGGTCCAGGTACTTGCAAATGTTCCTGCAGATGTTCTTACAGTTGCAACCGCAACATGAACGATAGCACGTAGGTAGCCCCGCATCGATGGCAGTTATCCTGCATATCCTTTGCAACACAACAGCATTGATCTTGGTGCGCTGATCACCACTGCGAATGTGCAAACATTACCGGACATTTCGTACCGGTAGGTCTTCTTTGCCGATAGCGACCATGGGATATACCCATCCCGGAGCCAACTATGAGCGAATCAGGTAGCGTCACGTGACCGGCACACACACCCCTGGCGTCACAGGGGCAGCGCCTCTGGTGTCACAATCGCCCCGAAAAGGACGAAACCCTCCTCGACACGGGGAAATTCTCCGGCCGACACGTCGTATCGACCGTGCAGATGCACTTGCATCTGCACGATTCACGGCCATAAACTCGGTGCACTCACCATCCACCCCCGGCCAGAGGCATCCCATGACACAGATGCTCGCCCCCCGCACCGATACTTCCGGTGACGATTGCGCCGTCGAACCACGCGGCCTCACCTATCGCAGTGCCCGGGCCATCCTGCACGCACACGATCAGCACTTCGCCTGCCGGCAGTATCTAGCCGCCATCGCGTACCTGTCCGCCGACAACGACGTCGATTAGCCGGGGCAAAATTCCTTGCGCGCCAGCGCATGAGGCGGGTACCCCGGAAGAGGAACCCCCTCCTGCGGAAGAGCGCCGAGATGCTTATTACTACAGCCATCAGCACGACAGACTTCCTGGCACAGGTCTTCAACCCGGATCCCGAGACGCCCCCGGTAGCGGACAAGCTCCTGCGGCTGGTCCGCTATTTCACCTGGTTCGTGCTGCTCTCGGGCGTCCTTGCCATCACCTACGCGGGCGGCCGCTTCGCCTGGGAGAAGTGGAGCGGTAGCGCACTGCAAGCTCCCAAGCAGGTGGCCGGCGCACTCGTGGGCGGAATCATCGCGACGAGTGCGGGCACCATCATGAATGCGGCCATCGGCCTATAGCTTTCGGCAGGGCTCAGCTAGGCGGTGGCGGCGTGCGGCGCCGCCTCGCCGAGTTCCTCGAGGCCGATGAGTTCGCCGAAGCGCGCGACCACCTTCTGGTGGTACATGCCGAACAGATCCTCGAACAGCGCCAGCTGCGCCTGGCTCGGTCCGCCGTCGGATTCCCACACCGCGGCCAGCGTCCGCCACACCAGCACGTGCAGATCCGGCGAGGCCGCGAAATACGATTCGACCGCCTCCGGCACCTCGAGGACCATCTCGCCGATGGAGTTGAGCACCGCGCGCTGCACCGAATGTCCCAGGGCGGTCAGCAGTTTGCGCAGCAGGCCCAGTTCGATGCGGAGCATGGCCGACGGGTCCGGGCTCGCGCCACGCGCGAGGGCCTCCAGCTCGTCGATGTCCGACTTGAGCTCCGAGACTTCGGCGCCGCGCTCACCGGCGGTATAGGCCAGCAGCGCCTCGAGTGCGATGCCGCGCTCCTCGTCGACGATATTGGAGAACATCTCCATCGCGAGCTCGGGCGCCGGCATGGACAGCCGGAACAGCCGGCGGTACACATCCACGCCGCCCTCGGCGCGCACATCGCGGATCACGAAGCCCTTGCCGCGGTAGGCGTCCACGAAGCCGTAGGACTCCAGCCGGCCCAGAATCAATTGCGCCGTAGCGCGATTGAGCTCGAACTCGTCCGCGACCTGGCGAACGGACGGCATCAGTCCACCGGGCGCGTACTGCCCGGATGCCACACGACGCGCCAGTTCATCGGCAACGTCGGCGACGACCGTCCGGTCTCCCATCACGGCACCTCTCCACAGAATTTGTACTACGTCCCAGACAGTGTATGTGGTTGTTGGATCAACCGCACAAGTCTCGGGTCATGCGGTCATTCTCACTTGTCGGCGAGTAAACGCGAGACGGTGACGAAGCGATAGCCTTCGGCCCGTAATCCGGCCGCTATGCGGGGAATCGCCGCCAGCGACGGGTCGCCGGCGGGATACATGGCGTGCAGCAGAATGATCGATCCGGGGCGCACTCGCGCCAGTGTCTCGGCCACGATCTCGTCGGCGGTGGCGGACTTTCCCGAATCGGGTTCCACATCCCACATGACGGTGGTCCGGTCGTGGTCGGACAGATATCGAGGCAGGGCGAAGAGCTTCTTGCCGTTCGGCGGGCGGAAGGTGATCGGGCCCCGATAGCCGGTCTCGGCGATCTCGGCGTCGGTGCGCTCGACTTCGTCCCGTACGGTGGCGGGACCGACCAGGACCATGCGGCGATGGTTGTAGGTGTGATTGCCGATCTCGTGCCCGGCGCGGGCGATGGCGGCGCCCTGTTCGGGGTGGGCGGCCAGCTCACTGCCGATGAGATAGAAGGTGGCGGGAATGCCGGCGTCGGCCAGCGCCTGCAAGATCTGCGGGGTGCGCTCGGTGGGACCGTCGTCGAGGGTCAGCGCCACCACCTTCTCGGTGGTCTCGACGCGCGCGACGATTCGCCCGGCGACCTGATAGGTGCGCGAATTCATCAGCACGTACAGGCCCCAGCAGGTCAGGATGGCCACCACCACGGCAAGCGCGGTGCCGATGAGCAGCCTGCGGCCGCTGAGCTTGCGTTTCATATCGTTCCTACGCGTCGTCCCCGTCCGAGCCGGCGCGTTCGAGGTCGGCGGCCCAGCGTTCCGACCACTGCCATACGGGCGCCAGGGCGAGGGCGAGTTCCCTTCCGGCCGTGGTCATTTCATATGACTTGTCGGGTTTCTTGGTCAAGACCCCTGTCTCGACCAGACGTTGCAGCCGCACCGACAGCATGCTCGATGAACAGTTGCCCATTCGGCGGCGCAATTCCAGGAAGCCGAGCGGACCCGGCTCGAGCTCCCACACGATCCGCAGCATCCAGCGCTGCCCGAGCAGCTCCATGGTGGCGAGCTTCGGGGCGGTCGCCGCATCCGCGCGACCCGTCGACGGCCGGTTTGCACTTCTCATTTCGAACCACCATATTGGTTCTAAATCAGAAGCACTCAGGAGGGTGGAGATCCCGTATGACCAACGACTCCCGCACGCCATCACGAATCGTGTTGATCACCGGCGCTTCTCGCGGCATCGGCGCGGACACCGCCCGGGTGCTCGCGGCGCGCGGCGACCACGTCGTCATCAACTTCCGCGAGAAGCGCAAGCGCGCCGAGGTATTGATGGCCGAGATCCGGGCCGCCGGTGGCAGCGCCTCCATCGCCGGGGCCGACATCTCCGATCCCGGCAGTGCCCACGCGCTCGTGGACACGGTTGTCGCTGAGTTCGGCCGCCTGGATGTCCTGGTGCTCAACGCTTCCGGCGGCCTGGAACGCGATGCCGCCCCCGACTACGCCATGCTCCTCAACCGCGACGCGCAGACCCGCCTGGCCCGGCTGGCGCTCCCCCACCTACCCGCGGGTGGCCGCATCGTCTTCGTCACCAGTCACCAGGCGCACTTCTCCCCCGTGCGCCCGGCTCCCGCCGGCTACGAACCCATCGCGGCCAGCAAGCGCGCGGGCGAGGATGCCCTGCGCGCGCTGATCCCCGAATTCACCGACCGCGCAGTCAATTTCACCGTCGTCTCCGGCGACATGATCGACGGCACCATCATCGTGCGCCTGCTGGAACGCCGCGACCCCGACGCCGTGGCAGGCCGCCGCGACCAGGGCACGCTGCCCACGGTCGAGGAGTTCGCCACCGCCGTCGCCGACGCCACCACCCTCCCCACCGAACCCGGCCACACCGTCTATGTGGGCGGCGCGGACTTCCTCACCACTTCCGAACACACGAGCGCAGTTTCCTAACCCACGCCGAATCGGTACCGTGCGCGAGGCTGCACGCCGGCTCAGCGAGCTTCGGCCGCGAGACCGATACCGAGTCCGACCAGCACTGCCGCCAATACGCGTTCGATTCGCTGACGAATGCCGGTGCGCCGCAGCCAGTTCCCGGCCCGGTCGGCCGCCAGCACGACGCCCACGCACCAGGCGGTATCGATCACGAGCTGCACCGCGGCGAGCACGACCACCGTCATCAGCACCGGGCCCTCCGACGGCAGGAACTGCGGAAGGATCGTCAGCCCGAACACCGCCGCCTTGGGGTTGGCCGCGATGGACACCAGCGACGCTCGGAAGGCCGACCCCGGCGTCCGCCCACTCGGCAGCACCGAGGTCAGCGCCGCCCCGAATCCGTCGTCACCGCGCGCTCCACGCCACGCCTGCACACCCAGCCAGATCAGCACCGCCGCGCCGAGAATGTGCACGCCCACACTCAGCACCCGGTTGGCCACCAGCAGCGCGGACAGCCCCGCTCCGCCCGCGAGCGTCCACCCGAACACGCCGATCTCGTTCCCCGCCACGGCCGCCAGCCCCGCCGCGCGGCCATCCCGCACCGACCGCTGCAGGAACAACGCGGTGGCCGGACCGGGAATCGCGGCCAGCACGAGACACGCGAGCATGAATGCGGGCAGGACGGATACGACGTGCGGCATGCCCCGATGCTCTCACGCACGCCAACCCCCCAACCAGGCAATATCTTCACCCAGCCGCCGACCGGGGCTGCCCCTGGAACCCCCGGCCTCGCACACCGATCATGATGTTTGTATCCGCTCGAGTGGGTACTTCCGCGGCGAGGAGGGCCGGTCGATGGTCGATGATGTCGAGAAACGGTGGAACGATCCGCCCACGTTTCGGCGGGCCGCGCGGTACGTCATTGCTGTCATCGCGCTCACCGGGATCGTGATGGCTGCGGCGCTGGTATGGGCGGCGTCGCGGCAGGAGTGCCTGGATGCCGAGAACATGCGGTGCGATACCGCGTCGCGGCTGGTGGTCGGGCTGGGGCCCGCATTGGTCTTGCTGGGCGGCGGGATCGTCGCGTTCGTGATCACTTTCCGCCAGTGGCGCGGCGGCAAGCCGTGGCCGATCTGGCAGGGGGCCGGGTGGTTTCTGTTCACGTTGATGGTGATGTATCTGGCGGTGGCGGGCGGCACGGGATAGCGGCTGCCGGGTTCATCGCACCGGGCAGCGCGCCGCGTCCTCGGCGGAATTGTCGTGGTGGTCGTAGGGGGTGCCGCGGATGCCGACGCGGGCTGCGAGGAATTCGGCTACGGCGGTGGCACGCTGTTCGAACGGATCCATGTGGCGGGCACGGCGATTCATGCGGCGGGCGGCGCCCGGTAGTCGATCGTCGAGGGCTCTCAGGTGCACTCCGGCGGTCGCTGCGATACCGACCAATGGCACCAGCGGGCGGAGCGGAACCGCACGCAGTGGCGTATCGGTGAGCAGGCTGCGCACCAGGGGCTCGCTGCTGTAGTACGCCATGGCGGCGAACAACGGTGCGGTGGCCGCGATTTGCAGGCGGCCCAGGGCGGTGCGGTCGGTGAAGCGGCGGGTGGCGGCGGTGGCCATGGTGGCCGTCCATTCGGGGGCGACGCCGGCGGTGGCGACCATGTAGTCGGCCATCTCCATGCCCTCGCGAGCGGAACGCGGAATGAGTTCGGGGGCGACGCCGAAGTAGTGGGCGATGCCCGACCAGTAGTGCATGACGGCGTCGAGGTCGGCGGTGCCGCAGCGGCGGCCGTGCACATAGTCGAAGCAGATGGGGTTGAGGGCGAAGGTGACGGCGGCGCCCATGGTGGTGGCATTGGAGATGGGGTTGCCGTGCACGGCGAAATGGGCTGCGCCCCAGCGGCGGCGGAGCATGGCGCGGACCTGGGCGTGCATGAGGCGCACGCGAATGGTGTCGGCGAAGATCGGGTTCCGGCGTTCGAGGGCTCGAGGGGCGGTGACATTGCGGAACCAGGCGGTGGTCTCGAGATTGCGGCGGTAGGGGTCGTCGACGAACCGGCCGGTCGCGCCGGTGGCGGAGGCGACCTCCGCGCCGACGAAAGTGCCCATGAAGTCCTGGATGCCCATGGCGAGCTTGCCCGCGGTGGAGACATTGATCCAGCGGCGGCGGCCGTACTCCCACAGGTCCGGATCCAGCCAATCGGGTGGATTGTCCAGGTGGGTGCAGAGATTCACCAGTTCCGGGGTCGGGTCGGTGACGCTGTCGATGCCGTGTGCGAGAGCCTCGTTCAGCTGGCGGCGGCCCTTGGTCACGCCGATGCGCTGGAAGGATTCGACCACCGCGTCCATGGGTTCATCGCCCTGCCACAGGTGGTCGGCCATGAGCCGGGTGCGCGGGGTGTCGACGGGTTCGAGCCGCACGTCGATCCATGGGCCCAGCATGGCTTTTCGGGGTTCGAACCAGAGTTCGGAGGGAACGGCGCGCGGTGGCGGCGGGCGCAGCGGCATGCCGGGACGGTAGTAATAGTCGTACGGATGCCTGCCGGTGGCGGTGTTCTCGGTGAGTGGCTGCATGACTGTCAGAAACCTGTCAGTTGGCGGAATTTGGTGACCGCGTCCGCGCCGGGATCGGCGTGGACCGGGCAGTAGTGTTTGGGTTCGTCGCGGTGTTCCGGTGCGGGCCAGAGCAATTCGGGCGCTTCTGGCGGCGGCATCCAGTCGGCCCGTTTCCCGGCGGCGCGGCGGCGGCCGGCGCGGATGCGCGGGAAGAAGTATTTGACCTCATCGGGGGTCACGCGATTCATAGCCGACAGGGTCCGGCACAGGCGGTCGAACAGCCATTGATCACGGCCGGTCCAGGTGAAACCCATGGTCTCGCGGATGACGGGATCGCACAGTCCGATGGTGACGAACTTGTAGAAGCGCGCGCCCGCGGGCCGGATCATCCACTCCCACAGCGGCTCCGGAATGCGGCGCAGCACCGGGAACGGCGGCACCGGCGCGGTGTCGGTGAGGTGGTAGACATCCCAGGCGGCGGTGGTGGGCTCGAGCGTGCGGCACATATCGCGCCAGTAGCGCCGGAATTCGGGCCAGCTGCCCGGCACCACCCGCATGCTCACGCCGTACATCTCGTACCACTGGTAGTGCTCGCGCCACAGCTGCTCGCGTTCGGCCGCGCTCAGCCCGCCCATGAAAAGCTCGGCCGCACGCAGGGTTTGCACGAAGAACACGGCATGCGCCCAATAGAACGTGCCGGGATCCAGTGCGGAATACCGCCGGCCCTGCGCGTCCACGCCTTTGATGGTGCGGTGGTAGCCCACGATCTCGCGCGCGGTCTGCCGGGCGCGCGGGCCGTCGAAGATCACCCCGACAATCGGATACGCCGACCGCAGAACGCGTTGATAGAACTCGTCTTTGATCTCGGAGTGGAATTCCACCCCCGCCCCGAGCCCGGGATGCATGTTCTGCACCATGCCCAGGAACAATCCGGTCGGGGCGAAATAGAGGGACCCGAATATTTTCCACGTCAGGGAATCCGGGCCGAGCGGCACCGGTTCCGCATGGGGCTCGCGCGCCGTTGCGCTGTATGACACCATGACCTCAGGCTGACACGAATATTTACTCGCGTTCAATTCGCGTTCGAGAGTGCGGCGGGACCGATATGCCATCGAAACGACAGACCCCGAAAACGGCTGTCCCAGCCCGGAAAACGGCTGCCACCGCACCTCGCAAAGCCGCGACCGCACCGCAGCCCCTGCGTCGCACGCCCCGGCAGGAGCGGTCGCGCGCCATGGTGGCGCGAATCGTGGACGCGGGGCAGCGGGTGCTCATAACGCACGGGTACGACGGCGCTTCCACCAATCGGATCGCCGAAGCGGCGGGTATCAGCCCCGGCTCGCTGTACCAGTATTTCCCGAACAAGGACGCCGTGGTGGCGGCGGTGATCGAGCGCTACACCGGCGAGGTGGCGGACCGGGTGCGCGCGCGGGTGCTGGCGAATCTGGCGAGGGATCCGGAAGTGGCGGTGCCGGAGACCATTTCGGAACTCCTGGATGCTCTCGGCAATGACCGCGAGCTGCTGCGCGCGGTGGTGGAGCAGACGCCGCGGCTGTCCGCCGGGACGACGGTGCTCGCCTTCGAACAGCAGATCGGCGAGCTGGCGCTGGTGGCCTTGACCATGCGCGCGGGGCTGTATTTTTCCCAGGGGCTCCGCCCCCGGACCCCGGGAATCGGGGGCGCTGCCCCCGGCCCCCGTTACGGGGCGGGGGTGGATTTCGAGTCTGCCTCGTGGATGCTGGTGCGGGTGGTCGAGCATCTCACCATCCGGTATCTGCTGGACGGGCCGCCCATTCCGCGTGAACGCTTTGTCGCCGATATCAGCCGGTTGGTGCTCAATTACTTCCGGGAACCGCCGACGCGAGCCGAACGCGAATAGTCTGACCGGTTGGTCGATATCGGGCCGGGCGGGTCACGAGATCGCGGCGGCCGGCCGGGCGGGCAAAGCTAGCAGCAGGTCGACGGCGCGCGCCGCGCTCTGGGCGGCGCTCTCCATGGTGGCCGACCAATCGGTGCGGGTCCAGTCGCCCGCCAGCACCAGGGTGGGTATCGAGGTGCGCTGTCCGGGGCGCAGACCGTCGGTGCCGACCACCTGGGAGAAGGTGGCGCGCGGCATCGGAACCACCTGGGCGTGCACCACTTTCGCGTCGCGCGCGGCCGGATAGTAGCGGCGCAGCAGGGCCATCTGCTCATCGACGACCTCGTGGCCGGGCTTGTGGATCTGGTCGTAGGCGCCGCTGGTGGTGAGGCAGTAGAGCCAGCCGTTCTCGGTGCGGCGACCGTGCATGCGCTGCCGATCGAAGACCTCGTCGATGACGCCGGCGCCGCCGATGAGGGCCTCCATGGCGCCCTCGGTGCCGAGCGGACGGTCCAGGTACAGGTTGGTGCTGACGATCGGCGTGTAACCCAATTTGTCCGCGGCCGAATAAATCTCGTCATGCTCGGGCAGTTCGTCGAGCAGGCCGCCGATATTCGAGTTCGGCACCGCGCACACCACCGCGTCGGCGGGCACCACAGCACCGTCGGCCAACAGCACACCGGTAACGGCGCCATCGGTGATGAGGATGCGCCGCGCCACCGCCCGGTGTTCCACCCGAACCCCGCAGCGGTCGAACACTTTCTGCGCACCGCTGACGAACAGGGTGTCGAGATCGGTGGTGGGATAGCCGATGGTGACCGGCCGCAAATGCTTGACGC
Source organism: Nocardia huaxiensis (assembly GCF_013744875.1). Taxonomy (NCBI): domain Bacteria; kingdom Bacillati; phylum Actinomycetota; class Actinomycetes; order Mycobacteriales; family Nocardiaceae; genus Nocardia; species Nocardia huaxiensis. The sequence continues at coordinate 4,310,741 of NZ_CP059399.1, read as the reverse complement.
CCAGGCGAATTCCGGTCGCCATCACATCGGCGAACACCTTGGCCGACTCCTGGCGCACCGGTTCGGCGGCGATACCGAGCGCCAGCCAATCCCACAGCGCCTCACGCGCTTTCGCGGGCATGCCGAGCCGCTGGAACCACTGCTCGGTGGTGAGCTCGGGCAGATCGGCGGGCTGGTTCAAACACTCCCACCCCATGCGCACGGTGGCGACGGCGGCCCGCACCCGGTCGGCGGCGCTCGCCTCCGGATGCGCACCCACCAGGGCACGCAGCGCACCGAACCCCTTGGTGCCCATGATCGTTGTGCGCCCGCCCGGCCACCGCAGCACCCCGCGATGCGGGAAGGCCACATACTGCCGGGTGCCCACGCTGGTCAGATACCGGAACAGGTGGTCGTACCCGCTGGCGATCACGTGCTGCCCGTTGTCCGGAAGATCATGCAGCGGAGGCACTTCCAGCGCGTGCGTGCGCCCGCCGAGCCGCCCCCGCCGCTCCAGCAGCGTCACCTGCTTCCCTGCCTCGGCCAGCCACACCGCCGACGCCAGGCCCGCAAGCCCACCACCGATCACCACATACCGTCGCGGGTCTCTCATAGCGCGCTCCCAGCCGTGACCTACATCTGGCAAGGTATCGCGCCCGATCCCCCGCGTCCCCGATTCCACTGAAACCGAGCAGGATTCGCGCGGTCCTGCCACGGAGGGAAGCAGCACGCACAGCCCGCTGCCCACCGATGAGGCAGCAGCGCCGGGGCCGCCTCGCGAAATCGCAATCCGCACCTCAGGTCTGGGTCGCCGAATGCAAAACGCGGTGGCGGCCGCCAGACAGGCGACCACCACCGCGTGGGTGTGCGAACTGCCGTTTCTACGAGACCTTTTCGGCCGCCGTGGCATGTTTGCGGGCCAGCAGCGGGTAGCCCGCGCAGACCAGGACGCCCCAGACCAGGCCGACCACGAGGGCTGTGCGGCCGCCCTCGGTGAAGAACAGCAGCACGACGACCAGGGCCAGGAAGGCCAGGGCCAGGACGCTGGTCACCGGCGCGCCGGGGAGGCGGTAGTCGCTGGCGGGGAGCTGCCCGGCCTTGACGCGGGCGCGGTAGAGCATGTGGCACACCAGGATCACGCCCCACACGAAGATGATGCCCATGGTGGAGACCGAGGTGACGTAGTTGAACGCCTTCTCCGGGGAGAAGTAGTTGACCGCCACGCCGATCACCATGACGGCCGCGGACACCGCGATGCCGGTGGCGGGGACGTGCCGGCTGCTCATGGAACCCAGGGCGGCGGGCGCCTCGTCGCGCTGGGCGAGGCTGCGCAGCATGCGGCCGGTGGAGTAGATGCCGGAGTTGCAGGAGGACAGCGCCGCCGTCAGCAGCACGAAGTTGATGATGGCCGCCGCGCCCGGAATGCCGATCTGCTCGAACACCTCCACGAAGGGGCTGCGCCCGGCGTGGAAGTTCCGCCAGCTCGACACCGACATGATGACGATGAGCGCGCCCACGTAGAACAGGCCGATGCGGAAGGGCAGGGTGTTGATCGCCTTGCGCAGGGTGTTCTTGGGGTCGCGGGCCTCGCCCGCGGTGACGCCGACCAGCTCCACGCCGACGTAGGCGAACACCACGATCTGCAGCGCCATGAGCGCCTGCCCGAAGCCGTTGGGGAAGACGCCGCCGTCGGCCCACAGGTTGGTGACGGTCGGGTTGGTGGCGTGCCCGAAGTGGAAGATGAGCACGCCCAGGCCGATGACGATCATGGCCAGGATCGCGACCACCTTGATGGCCGAGAACCAGAACTCGCCCTCGCCGAAGAGCTTCACCGACACCAGGTTGGCCACGAACATGATGCCCAGCACCACGAGCGCGGTCACCCACTGCGGGATGTCGAACCAGTACTGCACGTACTTGCCGGCCACGGTGATCTCGGCCATGCAGGTGCTCACCCACACCGCCCAGTACGTCCAGCCGGTCGCGAAGCCTGCGAAGCGGCCCAGGAACTCATTGGCGTATTCAGCGAAGCTGCCGGTCACCGGGCGATAGGTGAGCAGTTCACCCAGCGCCCGCATGATGACGAAGATGGCCAGACCGGCCGCGAGATAGGCCAGGATGAGCGCCGGGCCCGCCTGTTCGATGGCGCCGCCCGCGCCGTAGAACAGCCCGGTGCCGATGGCGCCGCCGATGGCGATCATCTGGATGGTGCGCGGCGACAGTCCCCGGGAGTAGCCCTCGTCCACGGGTGCCGCGCCCGGCGTCGCCGGTGCCTGCCTTTCAGAGGCTGTCATGCAAGTGTTCCTCTCACGTGCGTGTGGCTCACGCGTCCGGCCGTCGTGGGCGGAGGTGCGCGAGCCGCGCCGAGCTTGCCGGCGGGTTGCCGAGCTCGAGCCAACGGCGTGTCACGCTACCGGAGACGTAGCGGCGGTCACAGTGGCAGCCGCACCTGTTGCGTCACACGGCAACCGGCGGGCTAGCGATCGGTGCCGTCGTCGACCAGTTCCAGCCCGGTGACGACATCGGTTTCGATGCGGATGACGTGGTCGGTGGCGAGGGTGATCCAGGGGTCCAGCAGGGAGTCGTAGCGGCGCACCTGTTCGAGGTCGGTGACCACGCGCGCGACGCCGGTGACGATGACGCTCCAGCCGCGCCGGGTGTGCTCGTCGAAGCTGTCGGCCTCGTAGGCGACGACCTGTCCGTCGCCGCGCAGCAGACCGGCGCCGAGGTGGGCGCGCACCACCACGGTGTCGTCGTCGACAATGTGATTGACCGGCCGGATGATGGGAAGTCCGCGGCGCGAGTACACGATTCGGCCATAGTGGGCGCTCGCGAGTCGCTTCAGTGAATCGACAGCAGAAAGCGCGCGCAGCTTTCGTGCCCCATCGCCGCCCATTCCTCCGATTGTGGTCGATCTGTTCGGAATAAGCCAATTGTGTTGCAGCTCTGCTTCTCCCAGGGGCTCTGCTATTCCCAGGGGCTCTGCTACTCCCAGGGGCTCCGCCCCCGGACCCCCAGAATCGGGGCGCTGCCCCCGGCCCCCGTTACGGGGCGTGTCCCCGGTGGGCATGGCTCCGTCAGGCTCCACGGGTCGGCGGCACTTGCACTTCCGCAGGAATCTTGTCTGTACGCAATCCTTTCCAGCTGGGCATGCGCAGGCGCGCACCGGCGAATTCGCGATACTCGATCTCTCCGACCAGGATCGGCTGCACCCAGTGCCAGCCCGCCGCTGCGGCTTCGACCGGCGGGTCGGCGAAAGGGCTTGCCGAGGTTTCGATTTCGTCGAGGGCGGCGCGGATGGCACGGCGTGCGGCCTGGGTGAAGCCGGTGCCCGCCAGGCCGATGAAGACGAAGCCGCCGGTCTCGTCGTGTGCGCCGAGGACCAGGGAGCCGAAGGTGGCTCCGAAGCCGCCGGCGCCGGGGGTCCAGCCCGCGACGACGGCTTCGGTATTGGCGCGCAGGGGCGTTTTGATCCAGGCCGGGGAGCGGCGGCCGGGCAGGTACAGCGAATCGGTTCGTTTGGAAACGATGCCTTCCAGGTGATGATCCGCCGCGACCTTCAGCAACTTTTCAGCTTCCACCCCGATCCAGTGCGGCGGGGCCGAGATCGGGGATTCGAAGGCGAGCTCGGCCAGCCGCCGCCGCCTTTCGAGATACGGCTCGGCCATGATGTCGCGATCGTCCTGTACGAGCAGATCGAAGGCGAACATGCGCACCGGCACCTCGGCGATCAACCCCGCGCCGGGACGGGCCACATGCATGCGGCGCTGCAACAGCCCGAAGGAGGGCGCGCTGTGCTCGTCGAGCGCCACGATCTCACCGTCGAGAATCAGAGATCCCTTGCCCGGCAATACCTTCAGCGCCTGCACCAGCTCCGGATAGGAGGGCCCCGCAGGCTTGCCGCTGCGGCCGTAGAGCGCACACTCGCCGCCCTCGCGCACAGCGATGACGCGCACCCCGTCCCATTTCATCTCCACCGCCCAGCCCGGCCCGTCCGGCGGCGCTCCGGCGACCGCCAGCATGGGCGCCGGAACGGGGCGGCGGGCGGCGGCCACGGCGGGCCGCTACCCGTGCCGACAATCGGGCAATGGGGACACGCCCCGGAGTTTGCCGATCGATTGCCAGCATGGGCAGGAGGCTCGCCGCAGGCAACGGAGTCGTTATTGCCCGCGCCCCGACGGAACCCCGGTGGGATACCGCGGGGCCGGGTACCGCCTCCGCGCTACTTGGCGGAGACGCCCTGCTGACGAATGACGTCGAGCATTTCGCCGTGGGTGAGTTCCGATGTCACGGTGATGGTCTCCGAACCCTTGTCCACGGAGACGCCGCTGACCGAATCCATACCGCGCAGCGCGCGCTCGGCGATATCGGATTCACTGGAGAAATTGGGCAATTCGAACGTGTAGGTCGACATACCGCCGCAATACACCGCGGCCGGCCTCCCAAACACCGGCGACCCGGCAGCATCACCCGCACCAGACTCGCCGTGAGCCGGTCGCGACCCGCCGTCCTGCGGGTTTGGCGGTTCGAACTCCGGGAATCGCCACCCTATGTTCACCATCATCGGGCTCATCGCTCTTCTCGTGGCTGTGGCCGTGGGGGTGGCCGGAGTTCAGGCCAACACCGGGGACAGCAACGCATTGACCAACGGCTTCACCGTGTTCGACCACACCTATCACGGGTCGTCGGGCACGTTGTTCGCCTACGGAATCCTGGTCGGGGCCATCGGCACCTGCGGGCTCATCATGCTGCTCGCGGGAGCGTGGACCACCTCGCGGCGGGGCGTCGTCGCCCGCCGCGAGCTGAAGCAGTCGCGGCGTGAGATGGCCGCGGCGAGAAAGGAACTCGCCAAACCCGCCCCGGCCGCCACAGCGCCGCCCAAACACGCCGCACCAGCGGCGACGTCGAAGAAGGCGGATCCACCCAAGGCGGAGGCCCCCAAGGCGGCTGCACAGAAGCCCACCTGGTCGTTCAACCGATTCCTGCACAAGCCCTCGGGCCCGCAGGCCGAAAAGGTCGCCAAATAGCCCTGTTTCCCTCAGCCCCGTCCCCTACCAGCACTACTGAAAACCGCTCTACAAGGAATTAGTCATGATCGTTCTCGGTTTGATCCTGCTCGTCGTCGGCTGGCTGCTCGGCATCCCGCTGCTCACCACCCTCGGCATCATCGTGCTCGTCATCGGCCTGATCTTCCTGCTGCTCGGCTACGCCGGGCGCCCGATCGGCGGCCGACGGCACTACTACTGACGGTTACCGCCGACGCCCTCCCAGGCAGCGTGACCGCCCGGCACCGCGTCCGATAGCGTCGCCCGTATGACGGTGACGGTGCTTGTTCCGGATGAGTACGGTGTCGCGGCGGTCTCGCGTGTCGAGGGGGCGCGGGCGCTGCGGTTCACCCTGGGTGAGCCGTTGCCCGCCGGGGCGGACGAGGCCGAGATTCTCGTGCCGGGGTTCCTGGTGGGACCGCACGCGGTCGAAATGACCTGGGCGCTGCCGAAATTGCGGTACATCCAGTTGCTCACCGCGGGGGCCGAGCACTGGGTGGGCAGGGTGCCCGAAGGGGTGCTGCTGTCCATCGCGCGGGGTGCGCACGGGGCCAGCACCGCCGAGTGGGCGGTGACCGGATTGCTGAGCGTGTATCGCGAGTTCACCGGTTTCGCGGTGGCGCAGCGGGAGCACCGCTGGACGCAGCATCAGACGGATACATTGCAGGGCAAGCGGATTCTGATCGTCGGCGCGGGTGATCTGGCGGCGCAGACGCGGCGCATGCTCGAGCCGTTCGACACCGAGGTGGTCGTGGTCGGCACGCATGCGCGCGGGGATATCCGCGGCATCGGCGAACTGCCCACGCTGCTGGGCGATTTCGATGCGGTGATCCTCATGGTGCCGGTGACCTCACAGACGGTCGGCCTGGTCGATGCGGAGTTCCTCTCGCGCATGGCCGACGGCGCGATCCTGGTGAATGCCGCGCGCGGGCCGATCGTGCGCACCGATGATCTGCTGGCCGAACTCACCAGGGGCCGGCTGCGCGCGATCCTCGATGTCACCGATCCCGAACCGCTGCCTGCCGATCATCCGCTCTGGGATGCCCCCGGCCTGCTGCTCACCCCGCATGTCGGCGGCAGCAGTCGCGGCAGCCTGGAACGCGCCTGGACCGTGGCCATCTCCGAAATCGAGCGGTATCTGGGCGACGAGCAGCCACGCAATATCGTGCACGGCGAATACTGAGCGCCCCAACAGCTCCGGGTCCGAGTGCAGGGACCCTGCCAAGCACTCCGACGGTCCGTGGCCGAAGCCGCTGCCGGTCCCCTTCGGGGGTCCGGGGGCGGAGCCCCTGGGGTTCAAATCAGAGCGTGTCCTTGCCGATCGGCCGGTTCATCAGCCGCCATTCGCGATCCCAGCGCGCATTGCGGCGGGCGTCGAGGACCGCTCCGGTCAGCCACACCGTGGCCGCGGCGGCACACCAGGTTTCGACCAGCACCGCCAGTCCGGTGCCGATGCCCTCGGAGGCCGCGGCCCCCGGCCGGGCGGGGGCGGTGGTGGGCTGACCGTCGTGCCCGATCCACAGCGCCACCTCGGCGCCCACCTGCTGCGGCCCGGTGACATCGATGGTGGCGGTGCCGCTGTGCCCGTCGTGATTCCATTGCACCGCAGCCTGATACCGGTCCTGGTCGACCCCGTACCGCCCGGCCTCCAGCAATTTCTCGGTCTCCGCCGATACGGTCGCGACGACCCGCGCCTTCCCGGTGTCCTCGGCGGCGATGCGCGCCGCCGCCCCCGTGTAACTGACGGTGCCCAGCGCCCCCGACACCGGCACCGCGACGGCCACCGCCGTCACCGCCAGTGCCCGCACCAGCACCTCGCATCGATCCGAGACACGCATCAACGGATTGGGATTCCACGGACGCACCCGCCACAGGCGCATCAGCAGGGAAGAACTCGTCGACACCTGGACCGCCTCTCTCCACGGCGCCGCTGGCACAGATTACATCGGTAGCAGTACCCACTCCGTTGCGTATCGAAAAGCGGTATGTCCAGCGCTTATCGAATCGTGCCGACCCTGCCGCCGGTTCGCGCGCTATGGTGCGGCGGTGAATACCGCTGAGATCGTCGACCGCGGCAGCACCATCATGGAGAGGCTGACCACCACGCAGACGCCGCCGCCGTGGGAGCTGGTGGTGGGGACGGGTGTGCTCGCGCTGCTACTGGTGGTGTTCCGGCCGACGTGGCGGATTCTGCGCAATGCGGTGACGGTCGCGCACGAGGGCGGGCATGCGTTCACGGCGCTGCTGACGGGGCGGCGTCTCAACAGCATCCGATTGCATTCGGACACTTCCGGTCTCACGGTGTCGAGTGGGAAACCGTATGGGCTGGGCATGATTCTGACCATGGCGGCGGGTTATCCGGCGCCGGCGCTGCTGGGGCTGGGGTATGCGGCGCTGCTGGGGGCGCATCGGATCACGCTCATGCTGTGGTTGACGATTCTGCTGCTGGCGGCGCTGCTGCTGAAGGTGCGCAATCTGTACGGGTTGCTGTCGGTGTTCGTGATCGGGGGCGTGATCTTCGCGGTGTCGTGGTTCGGCACCGATACCGCGCAGTCGGCGCTGGCGTATCTGGCGGCGTGGTTCCTGTTGCTGGCGGCGGTGCGGCCGGTGCTGGAGTTGCAGCGCAATCGGGCGCACGAACCGAATTCGGATGCCGATCAGCTGGCTCGGCTCACGCGGATTCCGGGATTGCTGTGGGTGCTGTTGTTCGGGGCGATCGCACTGTGCGCGCTGGTGTTCGGGGCGCGGCTGCTGCTGGCGGATGTGACGGGGGTGTGCGTGCCGCCGCTGACGCACAGCACGTGCGCGCCGTCCACACCGTGAGTGCGAACCCGAGATGTGAGTCGCTGCAACCCTTCTGGCGAACCCCCGCTAACATTCGCACTGCACCGTCCGGGTGATCGGGAACACGCGGACATCCGGGGCCGAGAAGTGCGCTGTTCGATCAGTGCGGTGTTCGATCAATGAGAAGTTGAGGGGTTTGGGATGGACAGACCGGCGTGGGCACCCGAGGGCGTGGATATGACCCAGGCGAGCCCGGCGCGCATGTACGACGCGCTGCTGGGCGGCTCGCACAATTTCGAGATCGACCGGCGGGCAGCGGAAATGGGGAAGTCCCTGGTCCCTGACCTGCCGCGGGTGGCGTTGAGCAATCGGGCGTTCCTGCGGCGGGCGGTGCGGTTCCTGGCGGACGCGGGCGTGCGGCAGTTCCTCGATGTGGGATCGGGCATTCCGACCGCGGGGAATGTGCACGAGGTGGCGCAGGAGATCGATCCGTCGATCCGGGTGCTCTACGTGGATATCGATCCGGTGGCGGTCGCGCACGCGCGGGCCATCCTGGCCGGCAACGACCGGGCCACCGCGGTGGAGGCCGATCTGCGCAAGCCCGCCGATCTGCTGGAGCGGGTGCGCGAGACCGGGCTCATCGATTTCGAGCAACCGGTCGGCGTGCTGATGTTCGCGGTGCTGCATCTGCTCGGTGACGAGGACCGGCCCGGCGAGGTCGTGTCGGCCCTGCACGCGGCGGTGCCGTCGGGCAGCTGGCTCGCGCTGTCGCATCTGACCTCCTCCACGCGTCCGGAGGATGCGGCGAAGCTCGGCGCGAACGCCGCCAATGAAAGCAAGATCGGTATTCACTTCCGCGCCCAGGACGCGATCACCGCCTTCTTCGACGGCTGGGATCTGGTGGAGCCGGGTGTGGTCGAGTTGCCGTCGTGGCGTCCGGAGACCGGCGACGACACCTACGAAACGCAAGGCCGTTCACTGGGTTTGGCGGGCGTCGCCCGGAAGGGCTGATCCGGCAGGGCATTCCGAGGAGGGGGTAGAGGTGGGTGCAGCGGAGCTGGCGCGGCGCTGGGCAGCCATGCTCGACGGTTCCGTCGCGCCCACCCTCACCCGCGCCGAGGTCGAGCGGCTGCTGACGCCCGTCAGCGCCGATCTCATTGCGGCCGTTCGCGGCACCGGCGACCCGGCGGCCGCCCGCGGCGCCGCCAGGGCGCTGCTGGCCGCGAACTACCGCGACCCGCTGGCCGTGCACCGCTCCGTGCTGGTGTTGTGCCGGGATCTGGTGGAGGCCGTCTGCGCCGATCCCGGGTGCCCCGACTACGGGCCCGTCCGCGACCGCGCCATCGAGGTGGCAGCCGAGTTCGCCGCGACCTTCACCGCGGGCCTGCGCACGACGGCGCTCGCCGAACAGGAAGCGACCATCTCGGCCGCCATCACCGCGGCCCGCGACGCGGAGGCCCGCCGGCAGCTGTCCGAGGCCCGCTTCCGTGCCATCTTCGAAGGCGCGTCGGTGGGCATCGGCACCGTCGACATCACCACCGGCCGGGTGGTGGACGTGAACAATGCCATGGCCGAAGCACTCGGCGTCCCAGCCGATTCCATGCCCGGCCGCACCGTCGCCGACATTCTCGGCCCCGCCAATATGGGCGCGGCGTTCGACCATTTCCAACGCCTGCTATCGGGCGAGATCGACCGCTTCCGCATGGAGACCCTGCACACTCGCCCCGACCAGAGCACCACCGTCGTGGACCTGTCCATGACGGTGGTGCGAGACACCACCGGCCACCCCCGCTTCCTGGTGGGCGTCACCGTGGACGTCACCGAACGCAAACAGCTGGCCGACCGCCTCTGGCACGACGCCCACCACGACTCCCTGACGGGCCTGCCCAACCGCCTGCTGTTCTTCAACCGCCTCACCGCGGCCACCGGCCAGGTGGGTGTCTGCTACCTGGACCTGGACGGATTCAAGGAAATCAACGACCAGCGTGGCCACACCGCGGGCGACCAGGTCCTGCGAGACGTGGCCCACCGCCTCCGCGCCGCCCTCCCCCCGACCGGCACCGCCGCTCGCCTGGGCGGCGACGAGTTCATCATCCTCCTCGAAAACTGTTCCAGCGAGGAGGAATTGGCTGCCCTATCGGACACCCTGCTGGAATCCCTCTCCGCTCCCTTCGAAGTAGCAGGACTCTCGCTCCCCGTGGGCGCCAGCATCGGCACCGCACTGGTGGACACCCGCTCCACCGCCATCGACGAACTCATGCACGTGGTGGACACCGCGATGTACCGCAACAAGGCCACCCGCCACCGCCGCTGACGCAGCGGCTCTCGTGCTCAGATCACGTAGGGCACCAGGGCTTTTCGGTTGGCGGGGTAGTCGGTGAACTTCTCGCGGTACCAACGGTGGGTGGCGAAGGCCCGGGGGACGAGGTTGCCGAAGGTGATGAGGAAGATGACCACGCCGGGCAGTGCCCAGGTCAGCAGGGCGAAGCCGGCCCAGGCGATCAACTCGCCCAGGTAGGTGGGGCTGGTGACGTAGTTGAAGCCGAGGCCGTGGGGGATCTTGTATTCGGTGGCGCCGGGATTGTGCTTGTCGCGGAGGTTGCGGACTATGCGTTCGGAGGTCACCAGGAGGGTGAAGCCGCAGAGGTAGACGGCCAGGCCGAGCAGGAAGCGCGGGTCGGTGAGCCAGTCGGTACCGTACTGGCCGAGGTAGTCGTGGCTGAAGAGGGCGCCGTTGAGGTAGCCGTGCAGTGCGGTGACGAACATGCCCATGGCCAGGACGGAGATGTTGAAACTGCTTGTTTTGCCGGGGACTTGGCGAATGTTGAGGGGGAAGAACCAGCCGCGGTTGCCATAGTGGAGAATCCAGATGGCCGCCAGGACCAGGGATGTGGGTTCGAAGCGGTTGGGGCCGGACAGGTAGGCGATGGCGAACACCACGGTGGCCGGGATTTCCATCAGCCACCAGCCGAGCTTCGGGTTGAGGTTGAGGCCCAGTTTGGCGGTGGCGAACCGGCCGTACGGGCTTTGGCCGAACAAGCCGCCTATCAGCACGAAGGCGGCGAAGCCGAAGGCGATCGTCAAGACGGTGTCGTAGGTGGTGTTGCCGGTGTACCAGTTCATACGTGGTCCTTCACTGAAAAAACTAGAACACGTTCTACCACGGCGCGCGGGTCCGCGGGTACCCAATGACCCGCGACGGTGGTGACCGGCGGGTAGGTTGACGACGACCCGGAGGGAGGGCTTATGGGTGTCGAGGGTTGGGATGTACTGCTCAATTGCATGCCGTTCTTCCTCGAGGAGGATGAGGACGCGGACGAGGAGTCGGGGCTGGGCTGGAACCCCCGGTTCATTCAGGTCCGCGACGAAAGTACCGGCCGGAAGGTGCATTTCGCGCAACAGGGGAACGATGTCGAAGTGGTGATCGCGGTGCCCGACGACGCCGCGGACGCCGAACATCTGCTGTCGGTGCTGCAGGCGCAGCCGGACGGATTCTGGGAGCCGTGCCCGCTGCCGCTGGAATCCGATCTGGAAGCGCCGGATCCGCACTGGCAGGCGGTGCAGCGGGTGCGGCGGCGGCCGGAACTGGCGCGCGCGTGGAACACCGGCTGGCGGCGCGGATCGCCCGTCGACTACCGACGACAGGTCGCGGCCTCGGTGGTGGAGGTGCTGCGAAAAGGCTTGGGGGCCAGGCCGGAACGGCTGCGCTTCACCACCTGGAGCCTGGACGCGCCGGGCAGCGGAACCTTCGGGCTGGCGGCGGAGCGGCCCAGTGAGCGCTACGCACCCACCGAATGCGACGACTGGGCGGATTTCGAATCCCGGCTGGCGTGGGCGCTCACCACCCTGCCGTGGGACGGGGTGATCAATCTCAGCACCCCGCATCCGGGCCCGGACCCGTGCTTCGTGCAATTCCTGCACGGGCGGCGGCTCTACAACGAGGCCAGCGGATGGGATGTGGCCGGCCTCGGCCCGGCCGAATTCGACCGGCGCATGGGCGATCTCGGATGGTCGTTCGCCCCGCACAGCGCGCCCGGCGGGGCGGCGCTCATCTGGGAGGGCCCGGTGGCGCGCGCCGGATACAATCCGGATCTGCAAGGCGCGCCACGGCGTACGGTGGCGACCTTCCGAGAGGTGTTCGCGGTCAGGCACCCTCAGGATCTGGTCTTCCGCGCCTTCCGCAACGGCCGCCGCCGCGACCCCGAATTGCGTTACCTGGACGTCGAACTCGGCGTTCCGCGCGATGTCAGGTGATCAGAGCGGCAGCAATCGGATGGGCAGCCCGTCGGCCGGCAGCGGTCCGGTGCCGAAGGTCAGCGGCACCCGGTAACCGGGCGGCACCGTCCAGCGGTAGTGCCGCAGCATGCGGTGCAGCACCGACTTCACGGTCATGCCGCCGAAATACATGCCGATGCACTTGTGCGCGCCGCCGCCGAACGGCGACCACGCGTACCGGTGCGACTTGTCCTCCTGCCGTGCGGCAGTGAACCGTTCCGGATCGAAAACATCCGGCTCCGACCAGTATTCGTCATGGCGCATGAGCGGCCCGGTGCCGATCATGACCAGCGTGCCGCGCGGCACGTGATAGCCGAGAATCTCGGTGTCGGCGATGGCTTCCCGGACCTCCTGCCCGACCGGCGCGTGCATGCGCAGTGTCTCCCGGAAGGCCAGGTCCAGTCCGGGCAGCCGGTCCAGATCGTCGTAGGTCAGGCAATCCTCCGGCAGCGCAAGCGATTCCGCCCGCAGCCGCTCCTGCCATTCGGTATGCCGGGCCAGCTCGTAGGCCAGCATGGAGATGGCGATGGTGCTGGTGTCGTGCGCCGCCATCATGACGAAGATCATGTGCGAGACGATGTCCGCGTCGGTGAAGTCGTCCTCTCGCGCGGCGGCCCGGCACAGCACGCTGAACAGATCCGCGCCGTCGCCCGCGCGTTTGGCGGGCAGTTCACGGTAGAAGTAGTTCTCGAGCAGCCGCCTTCCACGCAAGCCCTTCCGCCAGATGCCGCCGGGCACATCGGCGCGAATCATGGCCTGCCCGCCGCGCACCGCCGCTTCGAACGCGTGCGACAGGCGGGTGCCCTCGGGTCCGAGTCGGGCGCCGGCGAATACGGTCGTGGCCTGTTCCAGCAGCAGTTGCCGCACGTGGTCGTAGAGCCGGAAATCCCGGCCCGGCCGCCACTGCGCCATCCCGGACTCGAGGTGCGGCGTGGTGAGATCGAGGTAGCCGACCAGGCTGGGCCGCCCGAACACCTGCTGCAGGATGCGCCGGTGATGCAGGTGTTCGTCGAAGTCGCGCAACAGGATTCCGCCGTGGAAGAACGGACCGATGAGGTATTCGTAGCCGAGTTGCGCGGAGAACACGTGCTTGCGGTCGAGCAGCACCACCTCCGCCGCCTCGGGGCTGCCGATGCCGACGACGGGCCGCCCGAAGATGCCGAACCAGCTGACCGGGCCGTAGCGCTCGAACCGCTCCAGGGAGAAGTCGAGCGAATCGCCGAGCGAGCTGAACAGATGGCCGATGCCGGGCAGACCGTAATCGCCCATGATCGGTTTCAGCCCGCTGCCGGGCGGTGGTTCGGCCAGTGGCCGGGCCGACGAGGGATACCGCTGCGACAGCCGCGCGGCGGCAGCTCGAATGCGCAGGTTGAGCAGTGCGCGCGCGTGGTGGGCGCGCAACGTTCCGGCGATCGGAAGCTCGCTGGGAACAAGGAGATTCATCACTGGTTCTCCCTCCGGATACCGTCTTCCACGGTATCGGAAACCGATGTTTCCGTAAATGGTTGTTTCCGGACTTCTGTGCCAAGCTGGCTGGGTGACGCGCGCCTTCAGCGGTACCTATCGCGGAACCACCACCGACGAACGCCGGGAACAGCGGCGGCGCAGGCTGCTGGACGCGGCGCTGGATATCGTCGGCACGCAGGGTCTTTCGGCGCTGACCGTGCGCGGGGTGTGCGAGCAGGCCCGAGTGGGGCCGCGGTTCTTCTACGAATCCTTCCCCGATCTGGACGCGCTCGCGGCCACGCTGCTGTCCGAGGTGCAGCGGGAGGTGCTGGAGCAGACCCGCACCACCATGCTGGATACCCCCGGTGACCCGGCCGACAAGATTCGCGCGGGCGTGGCGGCGCTGATCGTGGCGGTCACCGACGATCCGCGCCGCGCCAATATCGCCTTCGCGCAGACGTACGGCAGTCCCGCGCTCATACGGCAGCGCTTCGCCGGGATGCGCGACACCGCGCAGTTGATCATGGAGCAGGCCCGGCTGTGGCTGGATCTGCCCGCGGGCGACGACAAGGCGCTCATCGCCCTGGCGCAATTGATCAATGGCGGTGCGGCCGAACTGATTCTGGTGTGGCTCGACGGCGGCCTCAAGGTGGAGCGGCCGGTGCTGATCGAGATCGTCGCCGACTACGTGGTGGCCATGGTGGACCGGCTACCGGACATGGCCGGGAAACTCGGCTGATCGGACGGCACGCAGCACCCCGCTCGAAATGATCTGCTCCACCACCGTTTTCGCGGTTTCGGCGCAGGCAGTGGTGCCGACGTCGGCGTACTCGTTCACCGCGTCGCCGACATTCCAGAGATTCGGGATCGGGGTGTCGCGGGGCAGATCGTAGCCGGAGACGGTGCGTTGCGGCGGCCACTCGTCGCGGGCGACGGCGATGGAAAGTACTCGCGCGGAGTCGAATCCGGGTATCTCCTCGCGCAGATCCTGGAGGACGAGGGCGGTCTCGGCATCGGCGTCGAAGTCGCCGACCGAGGGTTTCGGCACCCCGGTGCCCACGTACAGATGCCAGCCCGGCGGCGCCATCTTCGGGCAGGTGGCGGTGAAATTGACTACGTAGCAGAGCCTTCGGGTGCGCGCGAAGCTCAATACACCGGGCGCGGTGAGCAGCGGCTGACGGCTCGCGAAATTCACCGAGATGGTGGCGCAGGGCAGATCGCCCTGTAGCACCCTGCCGACATAGTCCGCGGGCAGATGTTCGGCCCCGATCAGGTCGAGCGTCGCCGACGGCCCGATATCGCTGACCACGACATCGCAGGTGACGTCGACTGTTTCACCGCCGCGCGAGATCCGAGCGCCGGCGACGCGACCATCCTGGACGTCGAGACCGGTCACCTCGCTGTCCAGCCAGACCGCTCCCCCATTGCGTTCCACCACTTCCGCCAAGGCCCGCCAGAGTCCGATGGTGCCCTCGGGACAGAATCCGAATCGCTGGAACGCGTTTCGCCGGGTGAAATAGGTGAGGAACACCCGCGCCGGCAGTTCCTCGGAGCCCACGGCGAAGATCATCCCGCACATACTGCGGAATATTCCCTGTACCGCTTCATTTTCGGTGAATCGGCGCACCCATTCGGCGGTGGACATTTCCCGATCCGGCGCTTCCGCGCCCTCCGTGGCGGTGCCGAGATTGTGAACGAGCCGGGCGCCGTGCCGGGTCAGCTGCGACAACAGCAGGCCCCAGCCGCCCGTGCTGACGTCCACATCGCGCCCGCCGATTCGATACAGAACGGCCGGATTCACCGGCCGCACTTCGAATTTCGCTCCCACCTCCGCGAAAGTCTGCTCGGTGATCCCGCCGAGTTCGATGACGACCGCGCCCCGATTGAGTGTGAAACCGTCCATATCGTCGGTGGAGGCGCGTCCCCCGACCCGGTCCAGACGTTCGGCCACCAGGGTGCGGTAGCCGTGGTGCGACAATCGGGCGGCGGTGCACAGCCCGCCCGCCCCAGCGCCGACAACCAGTGCGTCCCATTGGTTCTCGCTCATGGCGAGGCTCCTCGAAAGGGGCTCAGCCGGCAGGGTTGACGCCGGGCTGAGCGTCGGACATATCGGTGATGCGGCTCCAATTCTCCCGCACCTCGTCGACTGTCGGCACCTCCGGGAACAGCACCGGCTTATTGGCGAACAGCTGCACGCGCTGCACCGAGCCGCCGCCGACGATGAGCACCAGGCCGGTGTCGTCGCACTCGTCACTCACCAGATAGCCGACCACCGGGGCGACATGGGCGGGCGGCAGTTTCTGCAACAGATCTGCGGGTGCGATATCGGCGGTCATGCGGGTCGCGGCCATGGGAGCCACCGCATTCACGGTGATGTCGTATTTTCGGCCCTCGATGGCGAGGGTGTTCATGAGCCCGACCAAACCGAGTTTGGCCGCACCGTAATTGGCCTGACCGAAATTGCCGAACAGGCCGGAGGTGGAAGTGGCCATGACGATCCGGCCGAACCCCTGCTCCCGGAAATGCGACCAGGCGGCAGAGGTGACGTGGTAGGCGCCGGACAGATGCACCCGAAGAACGGCGTCCCAATTCTCCTCGTCCATTTTGGCGAAACTACCGTCGCGCAGGATTCCCGCATTGTTGACAATGCCGTGTACCGCGCCGAATTCGCGGACGGCGGTGTCGATGAGGGAACGCGCGCCGTCCCCGGTGGCGACGCTGTCGTAATTGGCGACGGCGGCGCCGCCCTCGGCGCGGATCTCCCCGACGACCTTGTCCGCCATGGCCGTTCCGAATCCGGTGCCGTCGCGGGCACTGCCGAGATCATTGACGACAACCAGGGCGCCTTCTCTGGCGAGCAGCCGCGCGTACTCGCGGCCCAGCCCTCCGCCCGCTCCGGTGACGATGACGACTCGATCGGTCACACCAGGCATGAAATCTCCTCGTGGGGCACGGCGGTCACCGCGGCCGCCGCTCCCTCCAACCGTACTCCGGCCGGGCGACCGTCAGGACGAATAACCAAGGGGCACAATAAACTCGAGCGAGTCAGCACCGCACGGCCGTGATGGCGAACTTCTCGACCTCGGCCACATGTCCGCCGGTCGCCACCACGAGGGTGAGCGTACCGGGGCAGGACGCGGCGAACGGGACCGTCGCCGTCCACGGGCTGTCGGTGCCGCCCGCGGGAATCTGCCCGACCTCGCCGACGGGTTGGGTATTCGGAAGTTGCAGCAGGCGGATGTCGAGGCTCTCGTCGACCCCGGTGATCCGCCCGCCCACGGTGAACGGCGAACCGACCTGTGCGCCATAGCGAGGCGTGGTGATGGTCAGGGTGCGATCCTCGCTGCCGACGACCTCCCAGGGCGCGTCGTCACCGCTGCCCAGGCGTACCAGATGCAGCATGGCTGCCGGCGCCGGGACACCATTGGGATTGTCGTAACCGACTGTGACCCAGGCTTCTTCGTCCTCGGTGGTGACGAGCACGATCTTGTCGATGGTCGCGAAACCCAGGTAGTTCCGGGTGAAGTCGGCGGCGACCGCGGCAGGGTCGAGATGCCAGGGCTGATGGCCGCCCTCGCGGTAGGCCCGCTGCCAGGCGGCGGCCTCGGATTCGTTCGCGAACGGCCAGAGCGGTTGATAGGTGAAGCGATTCGGCACGGTGGTGGGGCCGGAAGTGGCGGAGGGGTCCCGGGTGGTGGGGGCGGACATGCCCGGCCCGGTCGTGGCGGGCACGGCCTGAGTGAGGGTGACCGTGGCGTGCGGGCGGCCGTCGTCCCGATCGCGGGTCAGGGCGATGGCCAGTGACGCCACCGCCAGCAGCACCGCGACCGCGGCCAATACCAGCGTGATCACCGGCCCGGTGCGGCGGCCGGGCGCGTCGGAATTGTTGCTCATGTTCCAGAATGCGCCTGTTCCGGCTCCCGCGCTCGTTACGAACTGGACAGTGGATACTCTCGTGGCTGTGACGCCGCATCTGCATCAGCTCCATCCCGAACTCGCGGACTCGCTCCCGCATCTGCGACTGGGCACCGGCCCGACCCCGGTGCGGCGGCTGACCCATCTCGATACGCGGGGCGCGGACATCTGGGTCAAGGACGACAGCGTCTTCGGGGACGGCGGCTGGGGCGGCAACAAGGTCCGCAAACTCGAATGGTTGCTGCCGGACGCACTGCGGCGCGGGCGCGCGACCATTGTGACGGTGGGCGGACTGGGCACCAACTGGGGGCTGGCCACCGCGCTGTACGGGCGCGAGCACGGGGTGAAAACCGTGCTGGCGCTGGTCGATCAGCCGATGGACGAGCATGTGCGGGCACAGTTGGAGCGATTGCGGGCCTCCGGCGCCGAACTGATCTTCACCCGGACCAAGGGGCGGACGATCCTGCGCGCGCCGTGGATTCTGGCGCGGCATTTCACCGGGTTCCGGCCGCCGTATCTGCTGCCCGCGGGCGGGTCCTCACCGGTCGGCGCGCTCGGATATGTCGAGGCCGCACTGGAATTGGCGGCGCAGGTGCGGGCGGGGGAACTGCCCGAGCCCGGATATGTCGTCACGCCGGTCGGATCCGGTGGGACGGTGGCGGGACTGTCACTGGGGCTGCGGCTGGCCGGACTGCGCACGCGGGTGATCGGCGTCGTCGTCAATGACACTCTGCGCCTGGATCATTCGGCCATCGACGGGCTCGCGCAGCGGGCGGCGCGGGTGCTGCGGGAGCGGGGTGCGCGACTTCAGCTGTCCCCGCTGGACAATCTGGAGATGGCAACCGACTGGCTGGGGCCGGGGTACGGTCACGAGACTCCGGAAGCCGTTACCGCACAGCGCCTTTCGTCGGATCTGGAGCACATGGCCCTGGAGCCGGTGTACACCGCCAAGGCCATGGCCGCGCTGCTGGATATGAACGCCCATGGCCGCTTCGGCGACGATCCGGTGGTGTTCCTGAACACCAATGGCCCGCGCTGACGCTCAGACCGCGGCCGGGGCGGCGAGCTTCGCGGCCAGGAATTCCTCCCAGGTGCGCTCGCCCACAGCGCGATCCAGCGCGAGATTGCCGCCCGCGGCGTAGGCCCTGGCCGCCTTGCCCGGCGCCTTGATCGTGAGAATGGGGCGACGACGACCGGTGGCATCCAGGTAGCTTCGGATCAGCTCCTTCATGGTGTACACCGTCGGGCCCGCGATATCGGGCACCAGTCCGGCGGGCGCGCCGAGCGCCAGCTCGACCAGCCGGGCCGCGACCTCACCCGAATCGATGGGCTGGAAACGGAAATCGAAGGCGGGCACCACCGGCAGCTTCGCCATGGCGCTCACCATGGTGAACAGCAGATCGTGGAACTGGGCGGCGCGCAGGGTGGTGTAGGGCAGACCCGAATTCTCCACCACCAGTTCGGCTTCCCGCTTCGAGGCCATGTAGCCCATGAGCTTCCGGTCGATGCCGCTGCGCACCGGGACGCGGTCCGCGCCGACCACCGAGATGTAGACCAGGTGCGGGGCCAGGCCGGCCGCGCGGATGGCTTCGACCAGGGTGCGGGCCTTGTCGCCGTCGCCCGTGGTCGCACCGGCCAGGTGCAGCACGGTGTCCACACCGGCCACGGCGGCGGCGATGCCCTCGCCGGTCTCCAGATCCCCGGCCACGTAGTCGATGCCGTCCGTGCCCTGGCGGGCGGTGCGGCTCAGCACCCGCACCGTGACGCCCGCGGCCCGCAGCAGCGGTGTCACCTGCTTGCCCAGTGTGCCCGTGCCGCCGGTGACCAGAACCGTCTTCGCCATGATGATCACTCCTCGTATCGCTGTCGGCGCCGCGTTCGTGGCGCTCTGCCAGGGTGACGACGCGGACCCCGCGAGATGTGACACGGCGTGACCGAGCCCACATCCGCGACGGGCTCGTACGCTGTTCGCATGTCGGATACCGCGGTGACCGCACTCCCCCGCACGGGTCTGGACCAGCTCCTCGAGCTGCTGTCCGGGCGACGGGTGGCGGTGCTGACGGGTGCGGGGATCTCCACCGACAGCGGCATACCCGACTATCGCAGTCCGGGCGCGCCGGTGCGGACGCCGATGACCTACCAGCAGTTCGTGGGCGATCCGGTGTTCCGGCAACGGTATTGGGCCCGCAATCGCGTCGGGTGGCGGCTCATGGATGCCGCCCGGCCGAACGCGGGACACCGTGCGCTGGCCGCGCTCGAGCGGGCGGGGTCGGTCACCGGGCTCATCACCCAGAACGTGGATCTGCTGCACACCAAGGCCGGCCAGCGCGCGGTGCTCGACCTGCACGGCGTGTACGCGCGCGTGCGCTGCCTGACCTGCGATGCACTCATCTCGCGCATGACCCTGGCCACCCGCCTGGAAGCGGCCAACCCCGGCTTCGCCGACACGATGGTGCTCGACGGCCTGGAAGTCGCTCCCGACGCCGACGCGGTGGTGACCGACACCGAGAACTTCCGCATGGTCGCCTGCGAACGCTGCGGCGGCATGCTCAAGCCCGACATCGTCTACTTCGGCGAGACCGTCCCCAAGGCCCGCGTCACCGCCGCCTTCGACCTGATCGATTCCTGCGAGGTTCTGCTCGTGGCCGGTTCCTCCCTCACGGTCATGTCCGGCCTGCGCTTCGCCCGCCGCGCCGCCAAAACCGGTCGGCCGCTGGTGATCCTGAATCGCGGCCGCACCCGCGGCGACGAACTGGCCACGCTGAAGCTCGACGCGGGCTGCTCCGACCTCCTCCCGGCACTGGCCGCCGCGCTGGCTTAGATCAGCGCCCGCTGGGATCACTGTCTGCTGGGATCACCGTCTGCATTGGTCGAGCAGCCGCCGGATGCGCGGTTTCTCCGACGAGCTGCGCCGCACGCGTCAGTCGCGAATCTCGAGCCGCCGGACCAGCGCGACCAGCGCGGCGCGCAGCGCGTCGGGGTCGTCGGCGTCCGCGCCGAGGAGCATCCGGACCACCTGCGGCACCGCGAAGAACCAGGCGGCCAGGGCGGCCACCGCGTACAGCAGGTAGCCGGGCGCGACATCGTCGGCCAGTGCGCCCGCGCGCTGGGCGGCGGCCAGGGCCGCCACCTTCTCCGCGTAGTGCGAGGCTCGCGCGGATTCGGCGGGCAGCGCGCCCTCCTGCTGCTGTAGTCCCTCCCAGTGCAGCAGCCGCAGGAACTGGGGATGGGTGCGGTGGTAGTCGAAGACGTGCCCGGCGTAGTCGGCCAGGTCCCCGGCGTGGTCGGCGGCGAGCGGGCTGGCGGCGGCGAGCTGTTCGAGCTGGTCGGTGAGGACGGCCTCGAACAGGCCGCGTTTGTCGCCGAAGTACTGGTAGATGCGTTCCTTGTTGATGCCGGCGCGGGTGGCGATGGCGGCCACGCGGGCGCCGTCGGGTCCGCGTTCGGCGAATTCGTGCACGGCTGCTTCGAGCAGTCGCCGTTTGGTTCCCTCGGTGTCCCACGCCATGGCCACCATCCAACCATCTCCAACCGGTTGGTTGCGGTTGGGTGGTGGCGTGTGGCAAACTCCAACCGTGCGGTTGCAACCGCACGGTTGGAGTATTGGCGAACAGGGAGGTGGCATCGTGCCCGAGTTGCGCTCACGCACGGTCACGCACGGTCGGAATATGGCGGGGGCCCGCGCGCTCATGCGCGCCAGCGGCGTTCCGTCGGCGGATATCGGCCGCAAGCCGGTCATTGCCATCGCCAACAGCTTCACGGAGTTCGTGCCGGGTCACACCCATTTGCAGCCGGTCGGCCGCATCGTCTCCGAGGCCGTCCGCGCGGCCGGTGGCATCCCGCGCGAATTCAATACCATCGCCATCGACGACGGAATCGCCATGGGACACAGCGGAATGCTGTATTCGCTGCCCTCACGGGATCTCATCGCGGATTCGATCGAGTACATGGTGAACGCGCACTGCGCGGACGCGCTGGTGTGCATCTCCAACTGCGACAAGATCACTCCGGGCATGCTGATGGCCGCCATGCGGCTCAATATCCCCACGGTGTTCGTCTCCGGCGGACCGATGGAGGGCGGCACCGCGACCCTGGTGGACGGCACGGTGCGCAGCCGGCTCGACCTGATCACCACCATGGCCGACGCGGTCTCCCCGGACGTGTCCGACGAGGATATGGCGCTGATCGAGGAAAACGCCTGTCCCACTTGCGGTTCCTGCGCGGGCATGTTCACCGCCAACTCGATGAACTGCCTGACCGAGGCGCTGGGACTGGCGCTGCCGGGCAATGGCACCACATTGGCCACCCACACCGCGCGCCGCGAGCTGTACGAAGCGGCCGGACGCACCGTCATGGCGGTGACGCGACGCTACTACGACCTGGACGATGCCGGTGTGCTGCCGCGAAACATCGCCTCGGCCAAGGCTTTCGACAATGCGATGGCGCTGGATCTGGCGATGGGCGGGTCCACCAACACGGTGCTGCACCTGCTGGCGGCCGCGCAGGAGGCGGGCCTGGACTACACGCTCACCGATATCGAGAAGATGTCGTTGCAGGTGCCGTGCCTGTGCAAAGTCGCGCCCAATGGCAGCTACCTCATGGAGGATGTGCATCGCGCGGGCGGAATCCCGGCACTGCTCGGGGAATTGGATCGCGCCGGGCTGCTGCACCGGGATGTGCGTGCGGTGCATGCCGATTCGCTCACCGAATGGCTGACGGCGTGGGATGTGCGCGGTTCCGACCCCTCCGCGGCAGCGGTCGAGCTGTTCCATGCCGCGCCGGGCGGAAAGCGTTCCGCGACCGCGTTCTCCCAGTCCGAGCGCTGGCACACCCTCGACCTGGACGCCGCCGAGGGCTGCATTCACGATGTCGCGCACGCGTTTTCCCGCGACGGCGGTCTGGCGGTGTTGCGCGGCAATCTCTCCCCGGACGGCGCGGTGGTGAAATCGGCCGGCGTCGACCCGTCCATGCACACCTTCACCGGACCGGCCGTGGCGGTGGATTCCCAGGAGGAGGCCGTGGAGGCCATTCTGTCCGGCCGCCTGCGCCCCGGCGACGTGCTGGTCATCCGCTACGAGGGTCCGCGCGGCGGGCCGGGCATGCAGGAAATGCTGTATCCCACCGCCTATCTCAAGGGCCGCGGCCTGGCCGGGCAGTGCGCGGTGGTCACCGACGGCCGTTTCTCCGGTGGCTCCTCGGGCCTGTCCATCGGCCACATCTCCCCCGAGGCCGCCGCCGGCGGTCCGCTCGCCCTGGTGCGCGACGGCGATCCGATCTCCATCGACATCCCCTCACGAACCCTGACTTTCCAGGTCGATGAGGAAGAGATCGCCGAGCGCCGCGCGAGCGTGGAAGCCGGCGGCGGCTACCGGCCGCGCAACCGCGACCGGCAGGTCTCCCTCGCCCTGCGCACCTATGCCCTGCTGGCCACCTCGGCCGATCGGGGTGCGGTGCGCGATCCCGCGAAACTCGCGGACTAGGGCTGCGGAACACCGTAGCTCGGCAAACTAACGGTGGAGTCGGATTGCGGCACAGCGACTTCGGCGGCACTCGGAATTCATCCGGGCGTTATCTCGAGGAGACCGCGGGAACGCCCCCGTCCGCCTCCTTGTTAGCCTGGCGTATGAGCAGCGAATCCACGCAGCACCGGCGCGACCAGCTCCGAGACTTCCTGCGCAGTCGCCGGGAGCGGCTCAACCCCGCCGATGTGGGCCTGCCCGCGGCGGGACGGCGGCGCACTCCCGGACTGCGCCGAGAGGAAGTCGCGGTGCTGGCCGGAGTCGGGGTGTCCTGGTACACCTGGCTCGAACAGGGCCGCGACATCACGGTCTCGGCGGAAGTACTGGATGCCGTGGCGGGTGCGCTGCGCCTGCGTGAACCCGAACGCGCCCACCTGTACCTGCTCGCCGGCCTCAACCCGCCGCCCCTGGGCGGAGTCGGCGGCGGCGAGGTCACCCCCGAAATGCGGCAACTCCTGGACGCCTGGGCCGAACGCCCCGCACTGCTGCGCGACCGCTACTGGAATGTACTGGCCTACAACGACTCCGCCCGCGCGGTCATGGGCTTCGACGGCACCCCGCGCAACTGCCTCATCACCTTCTTCACCAACCCCCGCTACCTCGCCATGCGGGACATCTGGACCGAAGCCGCCCCCGCCGTGGCCGCCGCCTACCGAGCCGATGCCGCACACGCCCCCGGCGACCCCGAATTCGACCGCGTGGTCAAGGATCTGAGCGCAGCCAGCCCCGATTTCGCCGACCTGTGGGCGCGCCACGAAGTCGGCGTACCAGTCCAGGCCGTGAACGCCCTGCACCACCCCGAGGCCGGTGAACTGTACTTCGACGCCACGACTCTGACAGTGACCGACCGCCCCGAATGGTCGCTCGTCCTCTACAACCCGAAGCCCGGCACCGACACCGCCGTTCGCCTCCGCCGCCTGAGCACCCTGCGCCTCGCGGCCCCCGCCTGAGCCGCGACTCTCCTTCCGGGTATCCGGGTGGTGGCAGGCCCAGGATAAACGCGCACTGTTTGCCCGTGGCCGGCGGCGGCACGCTGTTCCCATGACGCAGAACAGTTTCCGATTCGACGGCAAGATCGCTCTCATCACGGGCGGCAGCAGCGGGATGGGGTTGGCCACCGCGCGGCGGCTGCTGGCCGAGGGCGCGCGGGTGGTCATCACCGGGCGGGACAAGGTGCGGCTCGACGCGGCGGTTGCCGAGCTGGGCGCGGGTGTGGTTGGAATCGCCGGGGACGCGGGCGATCTCGCGGATCTCGATGCGCTGGCCGAGACCGTTCGGGAGCAGTTCGGGCGGCTGGATGTGGTGTTCGCCAATGCGGGGATCGGGGCGTTCCAGTCGATCGAGGCGGTGACCGAGGCAGAGTTTCATCGCGTGCTGGACACCAACTTCAAGAGCGTGTTCTTCACGATTCAGAAGACCCTGCCGCTGCTGCCGGACGGGGCGGCCATCGTGATCAACGCCTCGTTCGCGCCGCGGCGCGGAGTGCCGGGGTCGGCGCTGTACTCGGCGTCCAAGGCGGCAGTGCACAACCTGGCGCGGTCGCTGGCGGCGGAGTTGTCGCCCAGGGGGATTCGGGTCAACTCGGTGAGCCCGGGATTCATCGATACCCCGGCGTTCCGGGCCGAGATCACCGAGGAGGGCAAGGCCGCGGCGGGCGCATCCGTGGCAGCGGGGCGCGTCGGCACCGCCGACGAAGTCGCCGCCGCGGTCGCGTACCTCGCCTCGCCGGAAGCGTCGTACGTCAACGCGCAGGACCTCCTCGTGGACGGCGGACTGATCTTCGCCAGCCCGGCCACCTCGCTCTAGACGCAGGCCGGCCACCTCAGCACGGGTCGCGTCTACTCGACGCTTTCGACGATGAAGCTCGCCGCGGTTGTGGTGCTGCCGCCGATATTGAGGGTTGCCATGCGGCGGGGGTTGGTGAGCTGGCATTCACCGGCCTGGCCTGTCACCTGTTTGCAGGCGTCGAGGAGCATGCGGACGCCGGTGGCGCCTACCGGGTGGCCTATGCCGATCAGGCCGCCGCCGGGGTTGATGGGGAGGGCGCCGGTGCGGGTTATGTCGCCGGACTCTATGGCTTTCCAGCTTTCTCCGGGGGCGGTGAGGCCGAGATGGTCGATGGCCAGGTACTCGGACATGGAGAAGCAGTCGTGGACCTCGGCTCCGTCGACGGCGGTGATGTCGGGCAGGCCGGCGCGGGCCAGGGCGTCGAGGACGGTACGGCGGACGTGGGGGAAGACGTAGGGGTCGGTGGCGGAGGCGGCCAGTTTCCGGTCGAGGGGCAGGCCGACCGTGCGGTGGCCCCAGCCGGTGATCACTGCACCGGTGTCGGCGCGTAACCCGTTGCGGTGCTGGAGGAATCGATGCGAGACGAGGATGACGGCGGCCGCCCCGTCGGTCATCTGGCTGCAATCCTGTCGGCGCAGCGGGCCCGCCACCGGCGGGTTGGCGGTGTCGTCGGCGGTGAAACTGTCTGGCGTGTAGGTCCAATCACGGGTTTGCGCCAGGGGATTCAGGCGGGCGGCGGTGATATTCAGTTCGCTGATGGCGCGCAGGTGGGCGGGGTCCAGGCCGTAGCGCCGGTCGTATTCGGCTGCGATGGTGGCGAATTGGGTCGGCCAGACCAGATCGGTGTCCTGCGCTTCGTGCCCGGTCCAGGCGGCGGCCCCCATGAATTTCGCCGCAGTACCACCGGGGACGGTTTTCTCGAGCTCCGCGCCGAGCACCAGGGCGCAGTCGTAGCGGCCGGATTCGAGGTCCGCCATGGCGGCGAGCACCGCCATGCTGCCGGAGGCGCAGGCGGCCTCGTGCCGGGTGGCGGGGACGCCCCACAGGCCGGGGTGGACGGTGGCGGGCATGCCGCCGAGGTGCCCCTGGCCGGTGAACAACTGCCCGAAGGCGTTGCCCACGTGGATGACTCCGATATCGGCCGGGTCGACGCGAGCTGCTTCGAGGGTCTGCTCGACCACCGATCCGATGAGGGCGTCGAAGCCGAGTCCGGCACGATGCCAGTTGACGGCGAAATCGGATTGGCTGCCGCCCAGAATGTGTACGGGCATGCGGAACTCCTTGGAGTCGGGGTCAGAGGCGCTCGCGCAGTTCCCGGCGCAGCAGTTTGCCGACCGGATTGCGGGGCAGGGATTCGGCGAGTTCGAGGCGTTCGGGCAGTTTGAAAGAGGCGACCTCGCGGGCGCGCAGGTGGGCGATCAGGTCGTCGAGGGTGACGGTCGTGCCGGGCGCGGGAACGACTACGGCACAGCATCGTTCGCCCAGCACCTCGTCCGGGTAGCCGATGACGGCGACATCCGCCACGGCCGGATGGTCGGCGAGCAGACCCTCGATTTCGGCGGGGGCGATATTCATGCCGCCGCGAATGATGATCTCCTTCAGCCGATCCACGAAGCGCAGATAGCGGCCGTCCGCTCCGCAGAGCTCGAAAACGTCTCCGCTGCGGAGATATCCGTCGGCGTCGAAGGGGTCGGTGCCGGCGGTGCCGGGCAGATAGCCGCCGAAGACCGCGGGACCGCGCATCCGGAGTTCGCCTCGCCCACCGAGTTCCGTCACGGTCTCGCCGGTGCTGACGTCCACGAGTTTGACCGCGGTGCTGGCGGCCAGCCCGGTGGACCAGCGCACGCCGGGTGCGCTGTAGTTGGGCAGATGCTGGGCGCGCACAGTCGGATCCGGGATGTCGGCGGGTGCGCCCAGCAGGCTCACGCCCTCATTGGAGCCGAAGAAATTGAGCACCTGGATGCCGAGTTCTTCCTGCCAGCGGCGCACCACGGGCGGGGGCAGCGGTGCACCGCCCGAGCCGACGGTGCGGAGCGAGCTCAGATCCGCTCGGGCGCGCAGGGTTTCGTTGTGCAGCAGCATGGTGAGCAGGGCGGGCGGCATGCTGGTGTGGGTCACGCCGTGTTCGGCGATCTGGCCGAAGAACACCGGGAGGTCCAGCGGATGATGCTGGATCAAGTGTCCGCCCGCGAGCAGCCAGGGCAGGAACGCACCGGCGAAGCCCGCCATGTTCACCATCGGGAAAGGGTTGAGCACCACCGAATCCGGGGTGATCCCCAGGCCGTCCTGCACGCCGCGCGCCACCGCCAGCCAGTCGGCGTGGCAGCGCGGGACGCCCTTGGGTGCGGCTTCGGTGCCGCTGGTCCAGCAGACGGTGACACGATCGTTCACGGTCACGGTGAGCGCCGATTCGTAGTCGAGCAGAGAGTCGCGGTCGCGCACGAGATCTGTGTCGGTAGCGGCGTGCGGCCCCGCACTTCCGGGAAGGTTGGTGCCATGGGTCTCGCCGAGCACCACCGCACCGGCGGGAACGCCGGGTCCGAAGGCGAAGACCGTCCGCTCGCCGTCCACGGACAGCGCCTCGCGTGCGAGCTCTCGCTCGGCGAGCTGCGCCACGGTGATGATCGCCGTCGCACCGGTCACCGCCACGATGCCGGAAAGTTCGTGTCGCCGATACGACACCGGCATGGGCGTGGCGACCGCACCCAATCGCCACAGCGCCAGATACGCGGCGGTGAGCGCTATCGAATTGGGTACCTGGACGGCGACGGTGTCGCCCTGGCGCACGCCGTGCGAGAACAGCACTGCCGCAATATCGGTGACGTGCTCGTCGAGCTCCCGCCAGGTCAATGTGCGCGGCAGCGCGCCGGTGAGGGCGGCCAGATTCGCGGGATCGGTGATCGCGGGCGCGTCGGGTTGCGACTTCACCCGGCCTCGGAATATGCCCGGCAGTGTGTCGGTGGTCCACCAGCCGCGCTCGAGGTATTCGCGCACGGTGTGCTCGGGATGACAGGTGGATGGTTCGGTCATCGAATTCCCTGTGTTCGTAGTTCTGTTGCGGCAGGCTGAGTTTCACGACAGGCGGCGCAGGACGAGCGCCGAGCCGAGACCGAGGGCGGCCGGAATGGTCACCAGCGCGTGCTCGCCGTCGCAGCGCACGAGCGCGTCCAGTGCCTGGGCGATGAGGATTCCGCCCGTCGCGCCGAGCGGATGCCCCACCGCCAGCGCCCCACCCGACGGGTTCACCCGCGCGGGATCGAGTCCGAGTTCGCGCATGAGCAGCAGCGGTGTGACAGCGAAGGATTCGTTCACCTCCACCACATCCAGCTCGGCCGCCCCGATCCCGGCCCGCCGCAGCGCGGTCTGTGCCGCGTGCACGGGGGCCGTCAGCAGTGGCGACCGCACGGCCGCCTGCGCCATCCCCGCGATGACCGCCACCGGCGCGCGCCCGAGCGTCCCGGCCGCACTGCGGTTTCCCAGCACCAGCGCGGAGGCTCCATCGGCGAGCTGCGGTGCCGTGGCCACCGTGTGCAGCCCGTACATGGGACGCGGCGCACCCGGCAACCGCCGCGCGACCCGAGCCCAGGCGGGATCGGAACCGAACAGCGCGGGCAACCGCGCGAACCCGTCCGGGCTCGCGTCCACCCGCGCCCCTTCATCGACCGCGAGCAGCACCGTCCCGCCCTTGCGCACGGGGATCAGCGCATCGGAACCCAGTGCGGCGCAAGCCCTCCGATGCGACTCCACCGCGTACGCGTCCAGCTGCGGCCGCATGATCCCGTAGGCGGCCGCCGTCAAATCCGCGGACACCCCGATGGTCACGAACCCGCTCCGCTCCCCCAGATCATTGTCCACCGCGATCGCGGGCCGATCCGAGAGCATCGGCACCCGCGACATGGACTCCACCCCACCCGCCACGATCACCCCCGCGATGCCCGCCCCCACCCGGGCCGCCCCACTCTCGACAGCATCGAGCCCCGAACAGCACAGCCGTGAAACCACCCCACCCGGAACCGAATCCGGCCACCCCGCCCACAAAGCAGCCGCCCGCGCGATATCCCCGCCCTGTTCCCCGCTCACCGTGCTGACCCCGACCAGGACGTCATCCACGGATTCCGCGGGACAACCCCGCGCCTCCAACGCGGTCAACAACTGCCCGAACAATTCGTAGGGCGGCACCTCCGCCAACGTCCCGCCGCCCTTGCGAACCCGGCCCCGAGGCAATCGCACCGCATCGAAAATGTAGGCGTCACCCATGAGCGTTCCCCACTTCGACGCGATCCAGGTCGAATCCCGTTGCAGCCCTGAGTGTTGCCAAGGCTTCGAGCGTATGGGCGCCGGCGGGGTCGTCGGCGGAGGTCGCGGGCACCACGACCACCTCGTCCGCGCCTGCGGCGCGGTAGGCGGCCAGTCGATCGGCGAGCGTCGCGATGTCTCCGAACATTCCCACTGCGGCGAGCAGTTCGTCCGGCACTGCCGCGAGCACCTCGCGGGGGTGACTGCCGCTGTGCGCCAGCCGGACCACGTCGTCGAAGCCGGCCGCCCGGAACATGGCGTCATAGCCGGGGGCGTTCAGGTAGCCGACCACGCCGCGTCGGACAGTGGCCAGCAGGTCCGCCGTGGGGTCGGCCGCGGCCGTCACCCAGACCGAGATCGGCGGTGCGGGACGGCCCGCCCGAGCGGCGAATTCCCTTATCACCGAGGCGCATTGCTGCACTTGCGCCGGTGTGACCAGGTTCAGGACGGCTCGATCGGCGACGCGCCCGGCCACCGACAGCGCCCGCTCACCGAAGGCGGCAACCGCCACCTCGCCACCGGCCCAGGGGGGCGCAGGACTTCCAGCACCGGCGGCAGACGCGGGCGACGTGTGCGGGGCCGGTAGCCGGAGGCGATAGCCGTGGGAGTGTTCCGCCGTGCCGTCGAAGTCGGTTCTGCCGCCGTGCAGGAGAGCGCGCACGATGTGCACCGAATCTTCGAGGTGGGCGGCGGTTCTGCGTCTTTCGCGACCGTGCCAGTCTTCGACGACCACCGTGCTGGAGGTGCCGAGGGCGATGTCCGTGCGGCGGCCGGTGAGGGCCGCGACGCTGGCCACGCCCATGGCGATGGTGGCGGGGGTGCGGATGCTCACGGCGAGGGGGCCGAGGCACAGCGGGAGGTCGCCGGGGGCGAGACCGATGGCGGTGGCCAGGGCGAAGGCGTCGTAGGTGGCCATTTCGCCGATCCAGAGGCGGTCGTAGCCGAGGCGGGCGGCGGCGTCGGCAACCAGCAGGGCGTCGCGGGGGTCTCGGTCCTGCCAGTAGGGGAGGCTGACACTGAGGTGGGGAATGGGCACTCGCGCAATCCGTTTCAGGCGAGGGGGCGGGCGGCGGCGCGCATGCGGTCGCCGCTGACCCAGGTGGCGTGGAAGCCGAGGGGGACTCGGGTGGGGATGGCGAGGCGGCAGACCGGGCCGGCGGTGACGGCGGCGGCGTCGTAGATCCAGAGTTCGGCCAGGCCGGTGTGGTTGTTGTGGGCGAACATCGTCAACCAGGCGTCGTCTTCGGCGGTGGCGCCGGGGCGCGGGACCACGGCGAGTTCGCTGCCATGGATGCCGTCGCCGAAGGGGGCGGTTTCCTTTGCGCCGGTGCGGATGTCGTATTTGATGAGGGCGTCGAAGATCATGGTGCGGTCGACCGAGAGGCGCATCTGGTAGGAGTAGCGGCTCCGGTGGCCGGTGAATTGCTGTGCGATGGCGGGGAATTCGGTGTTCACGTCGTCCATGGCGGTTTCGGTGGTGACGCCGGTGCGCAGGTTGAAGCGGTACTCGTGCAGCTTCGCCTCGGGGCGCAGATAGGCCAGCAGCTGCGCGAGGGGGTGGGCTCGGTCGGAGACGGGGCTGGGTTCGGTGACCCGGCAGACGACCAGGACGATCTCGTCACCCTCCTCCCAGGAGTTGACGGTGTGATAAATGTAGCCGGGCTCGGCTTCGAACCATTTCGCCTGTGTCCCTTGGCCGTAACGCGGGAGCACGGCGAAGCGGCTGGGGAGGGCGCGGTCGAAGAAGATCTTGAATCGGCCGGCGGCCGCGGCCCGGGGATCGTTGTAGAGCGGCAGATCCATGAGGATGGAGTGGTTCTCGGTGATCGCCATATCGTGGGGCAGGCGCGGGCCGGGCAACTCCAGGCCGGTGAAGTGGGTGACGGTGCCGGCCGGGTCGGCGACACCGTAGCGCAGGTACGGGGCATTGATGCCGTAGTCGAAGAACAGCAGTTCCTCGGTGCGCTCGTCGACCTTGGCGTGGGCCGAAACCTCGCCCGGCAGTGTGCCGTTGAAGGTGTCCACGCCACGGGTTTCGAGACTGACCGGATCGAGGGCGTACGGCTTGCCCGCGCGATACCAGAGGGCCAGCAGATTGCCGTGGTGGTAGAGCAGATCGGTATTGGCGGAGTTGCGTTCGCGGCGGTCACCGGGCGGGTTGCCGTCCCAGGGCTCGATCACGCCGCGCCACAGGGCGGTGCCCGCCGCGCGCTCGGCCTCGAATTCGGCGGTGCGCACATAGCGATTGCGGTAGGTGGCGCGCCCGTTCTCGAAGTGCACCGCGTGCAGCATGCCGTCGCCGTCGAACCAGTGGTAGCGGCCCATGGGCGCGAACTGCGGGTTCGGGCCGTTGCGCACGTACACGCCGTCGAGGTCCGGCGGCAGCTCGCCGGAGAGCACTTCCAGTGCGGTGGCGGTGATTTCGTCGGCGCGCGGCGCGTAGGGACCTTCCAGGTAGGGGTTGGTCAGCGCCTCGGCGGCGGGTGCGATGAGTTCTTCATTGAGCGGCATGAGCAGCGCCTCCTGCGACCGGACCGGCAGCAGCCCGGCTTCTTCAGTACAGTTACTGAAGTGATACGCGTCTCATCGAGGGGTGTCAAGGCTTGTCCGGCCCACCCCCGCCCGCCTCGATCGATTCGAATCCCACATCGGCGCGGCCGATTTCGGCTTCGCAGCCCCGGCAGCGCAGGGCGGGGCGCAGCACCGCGCCGCACTCCCGGTGCCGGATGCGCAGGCCCGGCGCGTCCTGCCGCGGATACGCCTGTTCCGCCCAGGCCAGCAGAAAGGCGAAGACGCCGAACAGGGCTCGGCCGCGCGGCGTCAGCCGGTATTCGCGCCCACCGTCTTCCGAGCGCCGCAGGATGCCCGCCGACACCAGCCGGGTGAGCCGCTCGGTCAGGGTGGTCGGCGACATGTTGAGCGCCGCACGGAATTCGGTGAACCGTCGCACGCCCGCCAAGGCCAATCCGGTGATCGAGGCACTCCATCGATCCCCGATGGCCTCCATGATCTCGCCGAATGCCGCATCGCCCGAGGTGGGCGCGATCGGCCGCGCCGACCGTCGCCGCCCGGAGGTGATGTGCCACAGCGCATCCCGGTCCAGCTCGACCTCGGTGTCGAAGGCGGTGACGGTGCGCCCGCACTCCCGGCACAGCAGCACCGGCGGCCCGCGATGCCCGCAGTCGGTGTGCAGGAATTCCGGCAGCAGCACCCATTCGGCGGTCCATTCGCGCTGCCAGGACCAGACGCAGACCAGGATCTCCCAGGTCGCCAATCCCAAAGGGGTGAGCCGGTATTCGAACCGCTCCCCCGGCTGCGGTGACCGGTGCAGCACGCCCGCGTCCACCAGGGCCGCCAGCCGCGCGGTGAGCACGGCCGGCGGTGCGCCGGTCCGCTCGGCGAACTGGGTGAACCGCCGTGCGTGATCGGCGAAGGCGTGCCGCAGGATGGTCAGCGTCAGCCGGTCGCCGAGCAGGTCGAAGGTGGCGGACACCGGATTCGGCACGCCGCGCACGGTAGGACGCGGCGCGCTGTCCGCCTCGATCGATTGCACTTCAGTAACTGTACTAGCGTGGGGGACCCGATCCCATCCTCGAGTCCCCCTCGCATTCACCGCGCGAATTCTTCCCGCGGCAGGCCGGCGAGTTCGCGATCCACCGCCGCCTCGTGTTGCGCCGCAGCCTCTTCCGCCTTGCGCGGGCTCCAGTGCCCGGACATGAGGAAGACGAACGGGATGAAGGCCACCTGCGCGATCAGGCAGATCCACCACCAGGTCTTCCACTGCTCGGGCGAATCCGCGCGCGCCTGCTGCACCTCGGTGGCATGGTCGGACAGGTACTGCCGGTCCTCGGCCGGAATGGCCGCGACGGCCTGCAATTGCGCGCCGGCCGCGGTCACCTGTGCGCCGATCTTCGAGGCCACCGCCAGCTCGGTCACCGGAATCTGTTGTGCCCCGGCCAGTCTGGCCGCCGCTTGGTCGGCGGGGATATTGAGCTTCTGCGAGATCTGCCCGACCGCCTTGGCCGCGGCCGCCTGATCGTTCGGATTCGTGAACAGCGCGGTGACGGTCTGCGAATCGACCGCTTGCAGGGCGGCGAGCTCCGGCCCGTACTTGGCGTTGAGCGACAGCACCGTCTTGATATCGGCCTCGGATTCGCCGGTGAGCTTGGCCAGCGCGGTCGCCTGTACCGCCGTATCGCCCGGGTTCTCCCCCAGCTTCGCCATATTCTCCGCGCCGACCTTCTGAATGGTGGTGAGCTCGGAGTGGTACTTGACCGCGATTTCCTGCAGGCGCGGACCGTAATTCACCAGCGTGCCGGCCGCGGTCACCACGAACAGCAACCCCAGCAGCACGAAGGTGACGATGGTGCGCAGCGTCCCGCCCCACACCGCGAGCCCGACCGCCGTCGCCGCCGGATTGCGGTTCTCGACCGTCTCGGTGAAGCTGGCCATCCAGCAGGAGTAGGCGATGCCGGTGCCGATCGCGATGAAGCTCAGTACGATCGCGAAGGTGTAGTAGTCGGTGCCCGGCCGATCGGTGTAGCCGAGGAAGATGAACACGCCGATGATGCTGATGATCGCGCCGAAGACCATGAACGGTTTTCGGACCTTCAGATAGTCCGACACGATGCCGGTCAGCACCAGCGCCACCGCATTGGATATCCAGTACCAGTTGCCCATGGCATTGGCCTGCGCCGCGGTGAAGTCGAAGTTGGTCGCCATGTAGACCGGCAGGAACGACACGATGGTGTAGAAGAACGCCAGGAAGATCGAGATGGCGAAGGCGGAGCCGACGATATTGAGCTTCAGCATCTGCTTCCACTGATCGCGTTCCAGCTCGCTCACGTTCAGCCCGCGCGCACGGGCCTCGACGAGGGCCTTGTCGCGCAGACTCACCATGATCTGATCGCGCAGCGCGGGGCTGAGCTCCCGCAGGAACAGCAGGCCCAGAATCGAGATGGCGAGGGAGATGATGCCGCACAGCCGGTAGTGGAACTGCCAATCCGGGTGGGCGTCCAGGGTATTTGCGGAGATCTCGGTGGTCACCAGCGCGCCGAGCACCGGGCCCAGCGTCCAGAAGCCCATGGCCGAGGCGCGGCCCAGCTGCGGCGAGAAGTCGCGCACGATGGCGGGGGTGGCCACCAGCACCGCGCCCTCCACAATGCTGACCAGGCAGTAGACCACCAGGTAGGACTCCTTGGTGGTGGTGGCCGGCACCGCGAACAGGGTGAGCAGTGCGGTGATCACCGTGCCGTAGGCGACGATATTGGCGCGTCCCCACCGGTCCAGCAGGCCCGCCGCGACCGAGGCGGCCGCACCGACGGCCGCACCGACGATGAAGATTCCGACGAAGTATCGGAAGGTGAGGTTGAAGTCGGCAATCAGCTCATTGCCGACCGCGCCCGCGATGAAGAGCTGGTAGTAGAGGGCGACCGAGATGATCACCACGATCGCCAGATACCAGGAACGGGCGGGGGTATCCGGATAGTGCGGCAGCTTGCGCTGCCACAGTCCGGTGAGCAGGGTGGGCGCTGCCAGATCCCGTGCGGGTGGCTGTGCGGTCGGAGCGGAACTCATGGCCGGGAAACCTTTCTGCCCACGGCCGTGCGGCTGACCAGTTCCTTCGTGCGGCAGCGCTCACGGCCAGGGTGAGAACAGGTTACTGTTCTGGTTGCGAGTTTCGACCGTTATTCGCCGCCATTGCGGAAATACAAGATATTCGCGGCGTGCGCGGCGAGCGGACCGGATTCGGCGGCCTGG
Source organism: Nocardia huaxiensis (assembly GCF_013744875.1). Classification (NCBI taxonomy): domain Bacteria; kingdom Bacillati; phylum Actinomycetota; class Actinomycetes; order Mycobacteriales; family Nocardiaceae; genus Nocardia; species Nocardia huaxiensis. The sequence continues at coordinate 4,275,934 of NZ_CP059399.1, read as the reverse complement.
CGAATACCGCTCGCCGGAAGTTTCGTGAGTTTGGCGAACATTGCCGTATTGCCGAAGGCGGCGCGCACCTGGGTCTCGGAGGCATAGTCCGCGCCGTAGTCCGACAACGCCGCGAAATCCAATGGGGCGAGCGGCTTTTCCAGAGCGATCTGCCCAGCCGGCATACCCAGCGCGGCGTACTGGGTGGCGGAGCCGCCCTCGTACCAGCACAGCTCATAGGCCATGTGCTCGGTGGTGGTGACCGAGACCACCGGCCACTCGTGCGAAAGCCGCAGTGCCAGTGGATGTTTGCCGACGGGGGCGAGCTCCCAGTTCAGGCTCTTGACCGAGACCCAGTGCTCGGACACCTTCTCGATGAGGACCACGTCCTCGCCCAGGCGCTCGACCGTGTTGACCTCGGGTTCGAAAGTGCTCCAGTGCTTTTCGTCCACGCCGAGATAGGCGGAGCTGGGCACGGTCTGCGCGCCGTCGGCGGTGTAGGCGGCGAGGATGGCGGCGCGCACCAGGGTGACGGCATTGCGCGAGGAGCAGCGCACACTCAGCGCGCCGAAGGACGTGCTGATCTCCACCGGCTTGGACGGCGGATCCGCGAGCGCCCCCGCGGCGAGCGGCCGCAACCCCACCAGCGCGAGCTGCCAGTTGACCTCTTCGATGGTGGCCAGGTCGCCGGAGGTTTGATACAGGATCTGCTGCTGCGTCAGGTAGCCCGCGCGCTCGAGCGTCGCGCAATCCAGTTTCAGCAGCGCGGTGCTGGTCTTGCTGGTGAAACCGATGTCCTCGACCCGGATCTCCCGCAACCGCTGCGTCATGGCCGGTGAGGTGACCGCCGCGTACGTGTCGCGGTACATCGACAGCGCCTGCTTGCGCTGGCGTCCTACCATGAGCGTGCGCAACAGTGTATTCAGGCTCGCCAGATAGCGATTCGCCTGCTGCGGATCCGCCGCGAACAGCGCCGCCCGAATCCGCACCGCATCCTCACACGCGGCGACCGCGGCATTCGGATCCAATCGGCACAACCACACCCCGCACTTGGACAGCGCGTCCGCGCACACCGCCGCCGCGTTCGGATACGTCTGCGCCACTTGCCGATACGCGTGACAGGCATTGCGAATGGTGTGGGTGGCCAGCTCCCGATGCCCGATGGTGCGCGCCGCGAGCTCGAACAGCCGCAGCGCCTCCTGCACCTCATTGGCGAACACGGCGGTCACATGCCCGGCGGTCAACCACCGCAGCCGAATGAGCGCAGCCTCCTGCGCCGGCTCCAATGCCGCCGGGGACCGATCCCGCGACCCATCGGTTTTCGTCGCGATCAGCGCCTTGGCCAGCTCACACAACGACCCCGCCAACCGCAATTCACCCTCGGCCGACCGATCCCGCGCGGCCTCCCGGTCCGCCGCCACCCGGCGCTCGATGGCACTGAGATCCATTGCGACCTTCAAACTCCCGCATCACCGTGCACGCCGACCCCACCCTGCAATCGAAACGTGCGTTTGCGCCGAGTCTGCCACAGATCACCACCCGTGGTCACCTCTACGCCGGTATGCCCGAATTCCTGCGGCGCGTGAATGCACGCCGCGCCGAACGCCCCTCACGCACCGGGATCGGCACGACGCAGGGCCGCGACAAGGGCGTCGAGTGCGCCGGGCTCGAAGACCCTCGGGACGGTGAGATCGATGCGGTGGTCGGTGATCCGATTCGTGAAATAGTCGTAGGTCCGGATGGGTTCGGTCCGGCACTGCGGGCGAGCCCGGCCGAACGTCGCGGTGGTACAGCGATTTTCGGCAAGGGCGTCGAGCCGGGATGCCAGGAGCTGCAGCGCACGGCGCTTGTTCGAGTACTGGCTCGGAGCGGCGGAGCTGGAGGCGGTGATGCCGGTGGGGAGATGGGTCAGGTAGGTGGTGGGATTTCGATTACCGAAGCAGCTGAGTCCGGGGCAGTAGGTGTCGATTCGAATGTCGGCGTCGTTCACCGTGACCCGGTCTCGCCAGGCGGGCTCGGGATAGGCGAGTACCTCCGCGACAGCGGTTGCCGGCGACCCCAGCGGCCCGGTCATCGAGTAGAAGAGCGTGCGGTGCAGCCCGCTCTCGAAACGAAATGCCGGCCAGGTACCTCCGCGCCCGGAGATCGACAGTGTGACGCGCTCATATCCGAAGAACTCACTTTCGGCCCAGTCGAGCATGTCGGCAGTCCAACCGCGGTGCTCCGCGTAGCGGCGATAGTGGGTCACCAGGTCGCCGGCGAACCGCGCGGAATCCTCACTATCCCGGTCCGACCAGATATCGACGAACGTATTGTCGCGGCGATGCGGATCGGCCGGGACGAGCAGGGCGACGAGCTGGGCGGTCAGGTCCTCGACCCGGCGCTTCAGTTCGGGGAGCTCCGTGGCGAAAGATGGTTCCTCGCCGGCCAGTTCGATCGCACCGGCGAGCTCCGCCTGTGCGTCTCGCAGTCAGGTGTATGCCGACATGGCGGGCTGCAGGTCGGTCAGGCGTTCGCTTACGCGGCGGAGCTCGGCCGGATTTTCGTAGAGGGTTCGGTCGGCCAGCCGGGATTCCAATGTGTGATATTCGGTGAGGAATTCGCGTATCGGGGATTCACTGCGGTTCACGGGATTGCTCATTCCGGGCTCGGGAGATAGCGGAGTTGCTGGGGTTTCATTTCTTCGTACGCGTCGCGACCGGAGAGGTGCTGGGGGACGCCCACTTCCCACCAGGCGCCGGATTCGGTCCAGCTGGTGGGTTGGGTGCGGATGACAATGACGGCGGGGCGGCGTTCGGTGGTGGCAGCGGTGCGGGCTCGAGGGTAGGCGTCGCGGAAGTCGTTGAGGTCCTTGGGGGTGAAGACTATGCAGCCGAGGGAGTGGGCGTGGGCGGCGAAGTCCACGCGGGGCGGGCGAGGGTGATTGGTGCGGCAGTGCGGGTAGAAGTTGTTGTAGGGGGTGCCGCCTTGGGATTCCTGGAGGCGGGCGATGACGGCGTAGCCGTCGTTGTCGCAGACCACGGCTACCAGGGGGTGGCCCGCGAAGGCGGCGGAGAAGAGTTCGGAGTTGAGCATGAGGTAGGAGCCGTCGCCGAGGAGAGTGGTGACCAGACCGTGGGTGTGGGCCATGGCCGCACCCCACGCGCCCGCGAGTTCGTAGCCCATGCAGGAGAAACCGTATTCGACGTCCATGGTGGGGGTGCCGCCGGAGGCCCGCCACCCGCCGACGAGTTCGCCGGGGAGGCCGCCGGAGGCGGTCATGACGTAGTCGGCGGGGGTGCTGAGATCGTTTACCACGCCGACGATTTGGGCGTAGGTGGGGGCGCCTTCGGCGGGGGCGCGGAGTTTGTCGATGTGGGCGTCCCATTCGGCGCGCACCGTGGCGGCGTGTTTGGTCCAGCCCGGTTCGGCTTTCCAGTCGGCCAGCTCGGGGGCGAGGTCCCGGAGGGCGGCGTCGGCGTCGCCGACCACGGCCAGGGCTCCGTGTTTGACGGCGTCGAATCCTGCTGTGTTGATGTGGATCAGGCGGATGTCGGGATGGAAGACCGTCCAGGAGGCGGTGGTGAAATCCTGCAGGCGGGTGCCCACCGCCAGGACCACATCGGCTTGGGCGGCCATCACATTCGCGGAGGCGGAACCGGTGATGCCGAGCGGGCCGGTGTAGAGGGGGTGATCGTGCGGGACGAGGGTGCGCCCGGCGGTGGTTTCCGTCACCGGGATGCCATGGCGCACTGCGAGATCCAAGGCGCGCTCGGAGGCGCCGGAGTAGCGGACGCCACCGCCGAGGATCAGCAGGGGCCGTTCCGCGGTGCGCAATAGTTCTGCGGCGGAGGCGATTTCGCGGGTGTCGGGACGCTGGCGGGTGATGCGGTGCACCACCGGCTCGAAGAGGGCCTCGGGGAAATCGAAGGTTTCGGCCTGCACGTCCTGCGGGAGGGCGAGCACGACCGGGCCGGCCTGCGCCGGATCCGTCAGTACGCGCGCCACCTGCGGCAGTGTGGCGATCAACTGCTCCGGGCGGGTGATTCGATCGAAGTAGCGGCTCACGGGACGGAAGGCGTCGTTCACGGTGACGGTGGGATCGCCGAAATGCTCGACCTGCTGCAGCACCGGATCCGGGGCGCGGCTGGTGAAGGTGTCGCCGGGGAGCAGCAGCAGGGGCAGCCGATTCGCGTGTGCCACACCGGCTGCCGTCACCATGTTCAACGCGCCGGGGCCGATGGAGGAGGTGGCCACGCCGACCTGACGGCGCTGGGTGGCCTTGGCCAAGCCGACCGCGGCCAGGGCCATGCCCTCCTCGGTGTGCCCGCGCCACACCGGCAGAATGTCGCGGCGTTCTTCCAGGGCGGTGCCGAGGCCGAGTACGTTGCCGTGCCCGAAAATGGCGAAAACCGCTGGGAACAGCGGTACTTCGCGACCCTCCAGGGTTTCCGAGTGCTGTGCGATGAGCCAGGCCACCAGGGCTTGCGCGGTCGTCAGTTCCATAGCCTTCGTCCTTCGTGACTGGTGACCGGACAGCGCGGATCCAGGGGCTCGCCGGGCCAGCGCGACCGCACCCAGGCGTGCGCGGGATCGTCACAGAAGGCCATGGATCGTTCGGGCGCGGGCCCGGCCAGGACATTCAGGTAGTACATGGGATAGCCGGGTGCGGCGATGCACGGGCCGTGGTAGCCGTGCGGAACCAGGAAGACGTCACCGTCGCGGACCGCGACATTCTCGTCCAGGGCCCCGTCGGCGGTGTAGGTGCGGTGCAGGCCGAATCCGGTGCGGGAAGGGGTGATTCCATCGCTGCCCGCGATGCGGAAGTAGTAGACCTCCTCGTTGATCACTTCACACTCCCCCGCCTCGTCGTGCTTATGTGGAGGATACGAGGACCAGTTGCCGTCCGGTGTGATCAACTCGCAGGCATTCAGTTTGTCGGCGTGCTCCCAGACGCCCGGCGTACCGAAGTTGGTGACCTGGCGGGTGGCCTGACCTGCGCCGCGCACCTCCACCGGGACCTGCTCGGCCGGGCCGTATTTCGGGTCGAGCCGGCGTTCGCAGCGCGCCATGGGCAGGGCGAGTTCGATGCCGGTCGCGCTGGAGATCTCGACGACGGCGTCGCGCGGAACGTACGCGAAATCGGTGACGCGGGTGAAAACCGTGTCACGGCCGATGATTTCGAAGGTGTGGCCGTCGACGCGCACGGTGCAGGCCCCGGACAGCGGGAGCACGAAGGCTTCGAAATCACCGGTGTTCACCACCCGCGTCTCCCCGGCGGCCAGCCGCAGCACCCGCAGGCCGGTGTAGGTCCAGCCGGCATCTTCGGGCGTCAGCAGGACGGGATCCGAGCCGTCGCGCAGGGCGCCGTCGGGGCGGTGCAGGTGCTTCATCTCGCCGCCTTCAACACCCGGGCGGCCGCGTCGACCGCACCCGCCACATCACCGTCGGGCGGGTAGAGCAGGCTGCGCCCGACCACGAGGCCCCGGGCCACATCGTGGCGCAGGGCCTGACCCCAGGAGGCGAGATCGGTCTCCGGATCGCCGGACGGCGCGCCACCCAACACGACCACCGGCAGGGTTGTCGCATCCAGAGCCGAAACATCATCGGGCGCAGGGATTTTCAACCACGTGTAGGCCGAGGTGACACCGAGCCCGGAGGCCACGGTGATGGCGCGTTGCAGGGCGGCGGAGTCCTTCTGCATGACCAGCGTCCCGCCCTCGTCGCGATGGTACGGCAGGGGCTCGACCATGGCCATCAGGCCGTGCTCGGCCAGTTCCGAGACCGCGCGGGCGCAGGCTTCCAGCGTCGGCACCGTGCCGCGATCCGAATCCACCAGGCGCAGCAGCATTTTCCCGCCGTCCAGGCGGAACTTCACCAGCGACTCCGCGTCGTAGCCGGTGAAACGATCGTCGATTTCCCAATCGGCTCCGGCCAATCCGCCCCGGTTCATGGAGCCGATGACGATCTTGTCGTGCACCGCGTCCAGCAGCAGGAGCTCCTCGACGATATCGGGGGAACCCAGCACGCCGTCCACGGCGGGATTGTCCAATGCGATGAGCAGCCGCTCGAGCAGCATGCGCCGATCCCCCATGGCGGTCCGGTCCGCGCCCACCCCGAGTGCGCCACGCGCCGGATGGTCAGCGGCCACCAGGAACAGGGTGCCCCTGTCCGACAGCAGGTTCGGCCGTCGCCGCCGGTCCGCGTAGGCCCGCCGCACGGCCTCCGGGTCGGTGGCGCGCACGCGCAGCAGTTCCTGCCAGGCTTCATCGGTCAGGCGCACGGCTGTCTCCTCGTTCGGGTGCGCGGGGATCTCATCGGTCATGCGCAGAGCAGCTCCTCGATCTCGGCGGCGGTCGGCATGGCATCGGCACAGGCCAGGCGGGAAGCCACCAGTGCCCCCGCGGCATTGGCGTAGGTGGCGAGACGCTGCGGCTCCCAGTCCGCGAGCAGGCCGTGGGCCAGCGCACCGCCGAACGCGTCGCCCGCGCCCAGGCCGCACACGACCTCCACCGGGCAGGGCGGGACGGTCCAGCGGCCGGAGGCGGTGGCGATGAGTACGCCTTCGGCTCCGCGTTTGATGACGGCGAGCCGGACGCCGCGGGCCAGCAGCCGGTCGGCGGCCCGGTCGGGATCGGCGGTGCCGACGGCCACCTCGGCCTCGGTTCTATTGCCCACCACCACATTCACGTGATCGAGCATCCAGCCGATCTCGGCGCGGGCGGTGTGCACATCCGGCCAGAACATGGGGCGGTAGTCGAGGTCGAGGACGGTGTGGCCGCGCCGGGCCCGCCGCTCGAGAACGGCACGCTGGGTCGAGCGACCCGGCTCCGCGCTGACCCCGGTGCCCGTAACCCACAGCAGTGGTACGGAATCCACCGCATCCCAGGGGATCTCGTCCTCGGTGAGAGTCAGGTCGGGAGCGATGGGCGCGCGATAGAACAGCAGCGGCGGATCGGCCGGCGGGTTCAATTCACAGAACACCACCGGAGTTTGGAGCTCCTTGGACGTACCGATGTAGTCCGCCGATACACCGAAGTCCGCCAGCGCTTTTCGCACGTAGTCGCCGAAACCGTCCGGCCCGACCTTGGTGAGCACCGCCGTGCGGCGGCCCAGCCGGGCCGCCGCCACCGCGACATTGGTGGCGGTGCCGCCCAGGAACTTGGCGAAGGTCCGCACCTCGGCGAGCGGCACGCAGCTCTGCTGCGGGTAGAGGTCCACCCCCACCCGGCCGATGGTGAGGACCTCCGGCCCGTTCACGGCTGCACCACCCGTTCCAGTTCGTGTTGCAGCGCTTCGAGTTCCGCGCCGCCGGCCATCTGCCGGGTCAGCTCGGGCAGATCGATCTGGTCCTTCTCGTAACTGCCCAGGGCCGCACCGCGTTTGAGCAGCAGGAAGCGATCGCCCACCGGATAGGCGTGATGCGGATTGTGGGTGATGAGCACGACGCCCAGACCCCGATCGCGCGCCTGCACGACATAGCGCAGCACCACACCGGCCTGCTTGACACCCAGTGCGGCCGTGGGCTCGTCGAGAATCAGCACCTTCGCGCCGTAGTGCACGGCCCGCGCGATCGCGACGCACTGGCGCTGGCCGCCGGACAGGGTGCCGACCGGCTGCTCCAGATCGCGGATTTCGATTCCCATGTCCGTCAAGGCTTTCCGGGTGATGTCCCGGGCAGTGGTGCGGTCCAGCAGTGGAATCGGGCCGTACTTCTTGACCGGTTCGGAGCCGAGCACGAAGTTGCGCCACACGCTCATGAGCGGCACCACGGCCAGATCCTGGTACACGGTGGCGATGCCGCGATCCAAAGCCGCACGCGGCGAGGCCAATCGGACCGATTCGCCCTCGATCCTCAGCTCGCCCGCATCATGCTGATGCACCCCGGACAGGATCTTGATGAGCGTCGACTTGCCCGCGCCATTGTCGCCGAGCACGCAGGTGACCTCGCCCGGATTCACCACCGTGGACACGCCCTCGAGGGCCACCACACCGCCGTAACGCTTTCCGATGCCGACGGTTTCGATGAGTGAGGTCATCGCCGTACCCTTTCCGCCCGCTTCTTGAATTCATTGTTGACCAGCACGGCGGCCATCAGCAGGATGCCGAGGAAGAGCATGAACCAGTCGCTGTTCCAGCCCGCCGCCACGATCCCCTGCCGCGCCATGCCGAAGATGAGCGCGCCCAGCGCCGCACCCACCACCGATCCGAAGCCGCCGGTCAGCAGGCAGCCGCCGATCACCGCCGCGATGATGTACTGGAACTCCAGTCCCACACCCTGATTCGCCTGCACGGTCGCGAAGCGCATGAGATTGCACGCGCCGACCACCCAGCCCGCGAAGGCGGTGCCCATGAACAGCAGGATCTTGGTGCGCGTGGCCGGCACACCGACCGCGCGAGCGCTCGGCAGCGAACCGCCGACGGCGAAGACCCAGTTGCCGAACCTGGTGCGCATCAGGATGATTGCCGCCACCAGGGTGAACACGATCCACCACACCACCGACGCCTGAATGTGCGCGTCGCCGATATCGGTGGTGGAGGCGAACACCCAGCCCGCCGACTCGTAGCCGGAGGCGCTGCGCACCCCCGAGATCTGCACCCCGTCCGTGATCAACCGGGTCACACCGAGATTCAAGCCCTGCAATGCCAGGAAGGTCCCGAGGGTGACGATGAAGCTGGGCAGCCCGGTGCGCATGACCAGCCAGCCGTTGAGCGCACCCACCGCCAGCGCGAAAATCAGCGAAACCAGCAGGGCCGGCCACAGATTCCAGCCCGCCTCGACCGCCAGCGCCGCGGTGACCAGGGCCGTGGAGGCGGTCATGACACCGGCCGAGAGGTCGAACTCACCGCCGATCATGAGCATGGCCACCGCCACCGCCATGATGCCCAGCGTGGCGGAATCGTCGAGCCAGCCCGCGATTCCGGACGCGGTCAGGAAGTTGTCGGCGACGATGGAGAAGAAGACCAGCACCACCAGCGCGCCCAGCAGCGCGCCGATCTCGGGCCGCTGCACCAGCCGGTTGAGGATCGGAATCCGGTCCTCCGGTAGCGCCGGGGTGGCGGATGTCTGTGTCGCAGTTGTCATTTCATTCACTCCCGACCCGCTCACCGGGTGCCCTGGCCGACCAGCTCGGCCACGGCGTCGACATTGTCCCGGTCCACGAAGGCCGGTCCCGTCTGCACCGGACGACCGCCGCCGACGGTATTGAGGTTGGACTTGTACAGCTTCAACATGACCACCGGCAGATAGCCCTGCTCGTACTGCTGCTGATCCACCGCGAACAGCAGTGAGCCCGCCCGGATCGCCGCCACCACATCGGTATTCAGGTCGAAGGTGGCGACGGTGGCCGTCGAACGCGCATCCTGCGCACCACCCACCGCACGCGCCGCCACCTGCGAGTTCAAGGCCAGCACGGCGTCGATGGCGGGATCGGCCTCCAGGGCGCCCTTGATGCGCGCCTGAATATCGACCGGATTGTTGATATCGACCTGAATGGTCACCGTGTTGCCGAAGCCCTGTGTCGCACCGGCACAGCGATCACTGGCCCCGACATTGCCCGCCTCGTGAATCACGCACAGCAGCTTGCGTTTTCCGGCGTCGGCCAGGCGTTTACCGGCGGCTTCACCGGCCAGCTTCTCGCTCTGCCCGACATGGCCGATGGCGCCGGCCTCGGCGCTCCTACCCTCACCGGAGTTGATGGTCACCACCGGAATTCCCGCCGCGATGGCCTTGCGGATGGACGGCAGCAGCGCGTCCGGATTCGCCATGGACACCACCAGCCCGTCGACCCGCTGGGTCACGGCATTGTCGATGAGCCGCGCCTGCTGGCCGGGATCGCCCGAGGAGTTGTATTCGATGGTCACGCCCAGGTCCTTGCCCGCGGCCTCGGAGCCGTTCTTCACCACGTTCCAGAAGGCGTCACCGGGCGAACCGTGCGTCACCACCGCCACTTTCCGAAGGTCGCCGACGGCGACGGGCGCATTGGTCGTACTCGACACGTCCGCACCGGGCCCGCTGCACGCGGCGAGCACCGCCGCGGCGGCCGCCCAGGGGACGAGCCGGCGCCAGCGCCGGAATCGGTTCGGTTCGGACATTCTCGGCTCAGACATCCTCGGTTCAGACATCGTTGTCACCTCTCCACTACATCCGAGCGGAGGCGACAATGGCCCCAATTTCGGACAGGTGTCGCAAACTTCGTTCCGCATCGCGGGTGGGACCGGCGGCGGTGTCGCCCGGGTTCAGGGCGGTGTCCTGTTCGATGACGTACCAGCCGCGATACCCCGCGGCGTCCACGGCGCGCACCAAGGCCGCAATGTCGACGTCGCCGTCACCGAGCGGGACGTAGAGTCCGCGGCGCACGGCCTCGCTGTATTCGAGCCGGCCGCTGCGGACTTCTTCGGCCAGGGCCGGACGCACGTCTTTGAGATGAATGTGGCCGATGCGGTCGGCGTACTTGCCGGCCAGGGCGACCGGATCGGTGCCGCCGATGAGCAGATGGCCGGTATCGAGACACAGCTCCACGTCGGAGTCGGTGAGGAAGCGCTCGACCTCGGCGGCCGTCTCGACATGGGTGCCGACGTGCGGGTGCACGGTCGCGCGCAGGCCGTGCTCTCGCGCGGCGTCGCGGATCAGGCCCGTGGTCTCGATCAGGGTTCGCCATTCGTCGTCGCTGAGGGCCGGTCGCGTGTCGTAGCCGTCCTGCCCGGTCGCGGCGGCCAGCACCAGGACTTCGGCTCCGGCGGAGGCGAAGTGCGCGAGCGTTTCCCGGGCCCGGGCCAGCACCTCGGCCTGATCGCGATGCAGTGCGACGGCGAGGAATCCACCGATCACCGTCATGCCGTGCGGATCCAGGACCGCGCGCAGTGCCCCGCGCTCGTCGGGCAGATAGCCGGGTGGGCCGAATTCGGTCGCGGCGATCCCCAGTGCGGCCATCTCGGAAAGCACTGTCCCCGAATCGAGAACGTGCCCCCATCCCGGAACTTCGCAGACTCCCCAGGAGATCGGCGCGGCGGCGATTCGCAGTGATTCAGTCATCGGCACTTCCAGACCCGTCGAGGTGGTCGTCGAGCGCAGCGCCCTGGCGGCGACGAAGCCCGACTCTTTGGAGCGCTCCAACTATGTAATCCGGATCACGAAGTGTCAAGGGGTGGTCATGATTGCATAAACATGGCTATGACCTCGCAATTTGGCCTCTCCCAGGGTGAATGGCCAGGTGCTCAGCATTCCGAAAGGTCTGATTAGAGCGCTCTATTGATCGCGCAACGGTGACGCTGTAGCGTGCGACGCACACCGCTCGAAATCCGATGGGAGGCACCATGTCGCGACCCACCATGGAGGATGTCGCCGCCCGCGCGGGCGTCTCCCGCGCCCTGGTCTCCCTGGTGATGCGCAATTCCCCCAAGGTCAGCGAGCATCGCCGCCGTGCGGTGCAACAGGCCGCCGAGGAACTCGGGTATCAGCCGCATCTCATGGCCCGGTCGCTGGCCAGCCGCACCTCCAACATTGTCGGCGTCATGGTGTCGGACCTGCGCAACACCTTCTTCGCCGATGTGGTGGAGGGCATGGACGAGGCCGCGCAGGAGGCGGGCTTGGAGCTGGTGCTCAATACCGGCCGCCGCAGCGCCGCCCGCGAACGCACCGCACTCACCAGCCTGCTGGCCTTCCGGCCCGGCGGCATCATCCTGCTCTCCCCCGTCCTGCCCGCCACCGCGATTCGCGAAGCGGCGCAACGCTGTCCGCTGGTGCTGGTGTCCCGGGCCACCACGGTCGCGGGGGCGGACACCGTCAATGACGACGGCGAGCTCGGCGCCGCCCTCGCGGTGGATCATCTTGTGTCCCTGGGACATCGGCGCATCGTGCATCTCGACGGCGGGGCGGCGTTCGCGGCCGGGCCGCGTCGCAAGGGCTACACCGCGGCCATGGTCCGGCACGGACTCGAGCCCATGGTGGTGGCCTGTGAGCACACCGACGAGGCGGGCGCGGCGGCGGTGCGCAAGCTGCTGAACCTCTTCTCCCCCAGCAATTTTCCCACCGCCCTGGTGTGCGGCAACGACTTCGCCGCCGTCGGTGCGCTGTCCGCGCTCGACGAGGCGGGATTGCGTGTCCCCGAAGATGTTTCGGTCGTCGGCTACGACAACACCTCGCTGGCTGCGCTGCGCCACGTATCCCTCACCACCATCGATCAACCCCGCAACCGGATCGGCCGGCTCGCCGTGGAGGCGCTCACCGAGCGGCTGCGCGACGGCCGCACCGATCCGGTGCGCAAACGATTGGAACCTTCCCTGGTCGTCCGCTCGACGACGGCCGCACCCCGTGATTGAGCCAGGAGTGAGCATGAACGCGATCAGAGTGGGCCTCGCCGGCACGGGCCGCATCGGCGGTTTCCACGCCGAGACCCTCAAATCCCTGCCCTGGGTGGATTCGGTGATCGTCACCGACGCCGATGTGGCGCGGGCGCGCGCCACCGCCGACAAACTCGATGTGGAATTCGCTCCGGATCTGGGGGTGCTGTTCGCCTCCGGCATCACCGCGCTGGTGGTCACCACCGCCACGGATTCACATCCGGAGTTGATCACCGCCGCGGTGGATCGCGGCATTCCGGTGTTCTGCGAGAAGCCCATCGCGGCCGATGTGGCGGGCACCCTCGAGGTGGTCCGGCATGTCGCGAAATCCGCTGTGCCCGTACAGATCGGCTTCCAGCGCCGGTTCGACGCCGGGTATCGCGCCGCGCGGCAGGCGGTGGCGTCCGGGGAACTGGGCTGGGTGCACACCCTGCGCGCCACCACTCTCGATCCGGCTCCGCCGCCCGCCGAGTACATTCCGCGCTCCGGTGGGCTGTTCCGCGATTGCGGCGTGCACGATTTCGACATCATTCGCTGGGTCACCGGGCGTGAGGTCACCGAGGTGTACGCCACGGGAGCCAATCGCGGCGAGAAGTTCTTCGCCGACGCCGACGATGTGGACACCGCCGCGGTGGTGCTGCGCCTGGATGACGGTGCGCTGGCGACGGTTTCGCTCACCCGCTACAACGGCGCGGGCTACGATGTGCGCCTGGAAGTGCTCGGGTCCAATGGCAATGCCGTTGTGGGACTGGATGATCGGGCCCCGCTGCGCTCGGTGGAACCCGAGTGTGCGCCCTCGCCGCTGCCCGCGTATCCGGGATTCCTGGACCGATTCCACGGCGCGTACATCGAGGAGCTGGCCACCTTCGTCGGCGTGGCGGGCGGTCAGATGGCGAATCCGTGCCCGCCCGGCGAGGCCCTCGAAGCGTTCTATATCGCTGAGGCGTGCGAACTTTCACGCCACGAGGGCCGGCCGGTGCGGGTCTCGGAAGTTCGGCGCTGAGGCTCAGCTCAGCAGCAGGCCGACCGCCAGACCGGTCATGATCAGGGCGATGACGGAATCCAGGACGCGCCAGGCCATCGGGCGGGCGAACAGCGGGGCGAGCAGGCGTGCGCCGAAACCCAGGGCCACGAACCAGAGGATGCTGCCCAGCATGGCTCCCGCGGCCAGGAACCAGCGGTCGGGCGTGGCGTAGGTGCTGGCGAAGGAACCCAGCAGGACCATGGTGTCGAGATAGGCGTGCGGGTTGAGCCAGGTAACGCCGACACAGGTGGCGATGGCCGCGCCGAGCGCGATCGGAGCGCCGCCGCCCGCGGTCAGGGCGGTGGCGGCGAAGGCGCGCTTGGCGGCGAGGAAGGCGTAGCCGAGCAGGAAGGCCACGCCCGCGTACTTGGCGATGGTCATGACCATGGGTGCGGTGCGGGTGATCGCGCCGAAGCCGGCGACGCCGATGGTGATGAGCGCGATATCGGAGAAGGCGCAGACCGCGACCACCGGCAGCACATGCTCGCGTCGGATGCCCTGGCGCAGCACGAAGGCGTTTTGCGCGCCGATCGCCACAATGAGGGAGAGTCCGAAGCCGAGTCCTGAAATGGCCGCCAGGGCCGCCGATGATGCGTTCACTCCATCGAAACTAGGGCGGTTGACCAGGACCAGACAAGCTAATCATTCTGAGGCAGCATTAGCATTGCTTAATATGGACCTGCAGCTCGATCAGCTTCGCGCGCTGGACGCCGCCATCTCCGAGGGGACCTTCGAGGCCGCGGCGCGACGGTTGAGCGTCACGCCGTCGGCGGTGAGCCAGCGGATCAAAGCCCTCGAAGACGCGGCCGGGCGGATTCTGGTGCAGCGCACCAAACCGGTGCAGCCGACCGACTCCGGGCTGGCGGTGCTGCGGCTGGCCCGGCAGATCGCTCTGCTCAGCGGCGATACCGCGCGGGAACTCGGCGACGCACACAATCCCACCGACCGGCCGGTGCGCATCCCCATCGCGGTGAACGCCGACTCGCTGCAAACCTGGGTCATGGCGGCACTGGGTCGCGCCTCGGCCGGGGTGAACTACGAGATCCACCGCGAAGACGAAGAACACACCACCCAGCTGCTGCGGGACGGAACGGTCATGGCGGCCATCACCTCCACGGCCGCACCGGTGCAGGGCTGTTCGGTGCGCCGCCTCGGCGCCATGCGCTACCGCCCCATGGCCGACCCCGACTTCGCCCGCACCTGGTTCCCGGACGGCCCCACCGCCAAATCCTTCGCGCTCGCCCCGGTAATCCTGTTCGACCGCAAAGACGATCTCCAGTTCCGCCTCATGCGCCGGTTCACCCGCAAACCCCTCGACCAGCCCCGCCACTACATCCCGTCCTCCTCCGGCTTCGTCGAGGCCATCCGCCTCGGCCTCGGCTGGGGCATGGTCCCGGACCTGCAACGCCGCCCCGACGACACCCTGATCCCCTTGGACGACACAACCTTCATCGACGTCCCCCTCTACTGGCAGCAGTGGAAACTCGACTCCCCCACCCTCAGCCGCGTCGCCACAACCATCGCCGAAGCGGCAGCCGCCGCCTTGCTCTGAGCCCACGCCGGGGGTTCGGGTCGCAGCTGCCTGAGCCCACGCCGGGGGTTCGACGCGCAGCCCCACAGGCCCACGCCGCCCAGGGGTTCCGGGCGCAGCGCCTGGGTTCCGCGTCTGGGGTTTCAGGGGCGAAGCCCCTGAGAGCTCCACCGAGAGTGGGTGATCTGCCATAGTCGAGGGGATTCTGAGTCCTAGGGAAGGTATCCACGTTGTCCCAGATTGTGCGCGGCGTCATCGCACGCTCGAAGAACGCTCCCGTCGAGGTCACCGAGATCGTCATCCCCGATCCCGGGCCGGGTGAGGCCGTGGTGCGGGTGCAGGCGTGCGGCGTCTGCCACACCGATCTGCACTACCGCGAGGGCGGGATCAACGACGAGTTCCCGTTCCTGCTGGGGCATGAGGCCGCGGGCATCGTGGAGACAGTCGGCGAGGGCGTCACCGATGTGGAGCCGGGCGATTTCGTCATTCTGAACTGGCGAGCCGTGTGCGGTTCGTGTCGCGCCTGCCGCAAGGGCAAGCCGTGGTACTGCTTCTCGACTTTCAATGCGGCCCAACCGATGACGCTCACCGACGGCACCCCGCTGACCCCGGCACTGGGCATCGGCGCGTTCGCGGAGAAGACCCTCGTGCACGCCGGGCAGTGCACCAAGGTGGACCCGACCGCCTCGCCCGCCGCGGCGGGCCTGCTGGGCTGCGGCATCATGGCCGGACTCGGCGCGGCGGTGAACACCGGCGGGGTGAGCCGCGGTGACAGTGTCGCCGTAATCGGTTGCGGCGGTGTGGGAAACGCGGCCATCGCAGGTGCGAAGCTGGCCGGTGCGACCACCATCATCGCCGTCGATATCGACGAGCGGAAGCTGGAGTGGGCCACCGGCTTCGGCGCCACCCACACCGTGAACGCATCCAAAGATGATGCGGTGGAGCGGATTCAGGAGCTCACCGACGGCTTCGGCGCGGATGTGGTGATCGACGCGGTGGGTCGCCCGGAGACCTGGAAGCAGGCTTTCTACGGCCGCGATCTGGCGGGCACGGTGGTGCTGGTCGGCGTCCCCACCCCGGACATGAAGCTCGAGATGCCGCTCATCGACTTCTTCTCGCGCGGTGGGGCTCTGAAGTCCTCGTGGTACGGCGACTGCCTGCCCTCGCGCGACTTCCCCTACCTGATCGAGCTGTACCAGCAGGGCCGCTTCGACCTGGACGCCTTTGTCACCGAGACGATTTCGCTGACCGACGTGGAGGCCGCCTTCACCAAGATGCATCACGGCGAGGTGCTGCGCTCGGTGGTGGTGCTGTAGTGGCGCGCATCGACCACACGGTCACCTCGGGCACGTTCAGCCTGGACGGGCAGACCTTCGACGTCGACAACAATGTGTGGGTCGTGGGCGACGACAGCGAGTGCGTGATCATCGACGCCCCGCATGATGTGGCGGCGATCCTGGCAGTGGTCGGCGATCGGCGGGTGAAGGCCATTCTCGCCACGCACGCCCACGACGATCACATTCGCGTCGCACCCGAATTGGCCGCCGCCACAGGCGCTCCCGTGCTGCTGCATCCGGATGATCTGGTGGTGTGGCGGCTCACGCATCCGGATGTGGATCCCGCTGCCGAGCTCGCCGACAAGCAGGTCATCGAGGTGGCGGGCACGGCGCTGCACGTGCTGCACACCCCCGGTCACGCGCCGGGTGCGTGCTGTTTCCATGCGCCCGAGCTGGACGCGGTGTTCACCGGTGACACCCTGTTCCAGGGCGGTCCGGGTGCGACGGGTCGGTCGTTCTCCGATTTCGGCACCATCGTCACTTCGATCGCCGATCGGCTGCTCACGCTGCCCGCCGACACCAGAGTGCTCACCGGGCACGGTGATTCGACCACCATCGGCGACGAAGCTCCGCAGCTCGACGAATGGCGGCGGCGCGGGCACTGACGCGTGGCGTCGCAGGAGGCACCGACGCGTGGCGTCGCAGGAGCACTGACGAAAACTCGTAGGCGGGGTATCGCGCACCCCGCCTACGATGTGCCCCGTGCATGGGTGGGGCGGGGCCGAGTCGGATCGGTCGAGAATTCTCGTCGGACTGAGCTGGGTCGTGGCGTTCGTCCCGCTGCTGTCGTTCGGTTTCCTCACGCCGCTGTACTTCCTCGTGCTGGCGATCCGGGCGCGGTCGGGGAAACTCGCGCTCGCCGCGCTCGGCTATCTGAGTGCGGCCGTCGTGGCGCTGTTGTCGATCGCACGGCGCGACCTGGTGTTCGATATCGCCTGGTGCGTGCTCATGCTCGGCGGCACCTGGCATGCGCTCGCGACGCGACGGCTGTGGTTGCGGCCCGCCTGGCGACGGCCCGCGGTGGTCGCTCCCGTCGACGAGTGGGAGCCGCCGGCCGCCGCCGCTCCCACGCCCGTGCCCTCGACCCCGATACTCCCGAGTACCGCCGACCCTTTCCAGCGGCTGATCGACGAGATCGACCTGCTCGTCGACGAGCGCATGGCCGGTGGCGAATTCACGGCCCGCTACCACCACACCGACCCTGATTTCCCGGACTGCCCCAACCCGTATTGCGATGAGCCCTGGCACGGGCTCGCCATCACCATGCGCATGCAGGAGATGCGCTACGAGGGCGAGGTCGATCCGGAGTACTACTACGAGCACGACGACAGCCCGGTGATCTGCCCCGGTTCACTCCACGGCGAGGGCTGGGAGCCGCCATCGAAGGAATTGCTGGCCGAGTGGTGGGCCGCGAATTCGCCGTACGCCGCGACCACCGCGAGCCCGGTGCCGGACAATGAACCGCCGCCGAAGGATCCGCGCCTCGAGCAGGCCGACGCGTTCTGGGCGGCGGTCGCCCGGCCCGCGGTCATGGTCGGGCTGATGTGCCTGATCCTCGCGGTTGCCTCGATGTTCCTCGCACCGGCGCAGTGGCGTTGGCTGACCCCGATCACCGGGGTCGTGCCGGTGTGGACGGTCATGTGGCTGTTCGGCCCCAAGCGTCGCGCGCTGCCGCCCGGATACCTGCGCGACAGGCTGCGGGCGCGACCGGAAACGATATTCGCGCTCGTGCTCATGCTGCATGCGGGCTGGATGCCGCTGGCGTGGGTCTGGCGTACGCCGATCGACACCGTCGAGGATGTGTCGGCCGGCTATCACCGGCTGCTGGCCGCCTGCGCCGTCGCGGGCGTCGGGTTCGCCATCGTGCAGCTGAGCCGAATCCAGCGTGTGCCAGCGGAACTCGTGGACGGCGTGGCCGAGACCGATCGGGCGGATCACGCGCTCAATATGTTCGCCTACGGCATTCTCTGGCTGATCATCGTGCTGCCCGCGGCGCTGCTTTTCGGCTGGACGCTCGGCCGGTTCACCCATCAGTCGCAGGCCATGTGGGCCATGGTCGGCGTGCTCATGGTGCTGGTCCTGACGTACCTCGCGGTATCCCTCGCGCTGTCGCTGATCCTCCGTGATCTCGGGATCTTCGTCATCGCCGTGGTACCCGGCGCGGTCGTCACCGCACTGCTGTGGTGGTCGGTCACGCGCCTCGAACCGGGTCTGGTGCACCTCTGATCCCGCTCGCGGATTGCCCGGTAAGTAACACCTCGGCCTCGACGGGAGACGTACCCGCTGGCAAGATCACTGCGAATGATGACGTGGCCGACCGCGGCCCGTGGAATGGAACCGGCTGTTCGATGAAGTTCTCTGCACTACGCAATGTCGCTGTCCTGCGGGCCTCGGCTGTCGCGCTGACCACCGCTGTCGCGGTTTCGCTGCTCGGCACCGCCGCCTCGGCCGTACCGGAGAAGCCCTCCAAGATCACCTCCGTCACCAAGGAGGGCCGCACCTGGCATCTGCGGGTGTACTCGGAGGCCATGGCGCAGGAGATCACGGTCGACGTGCAGCGCCCGGTCGACGAATCGCAGCCCGCCCCGAACCTGTGGATGCTCAACGGCCTCGACGGCGGCCTGGGCACCGCCAGCTGGAAGGCGCAGACCGACGCGCTGGACTTCCTGTCCACCAAGCAGGTCAATGTGATCCAGCCGATCGGCGGCTTCGCCTCCTACTACGCCGACTGGAAGCAGGCCGACCCCAAGCTGGGCCTGAACAAGTGGACCACCTTCTTCACCGAGGAACTGCCGCCGCTGCTCGATGAGCAGCTGGGTTCCACCGGTCTCAATTCGCTGGCCGGTCTGTCCACCTCGGGTACCTCGGTGCTGCAGCTGGCTGAGGCCAAGCCGGGTCTGTGGAAGTCCGTCGCCGCCTACAGCGGTTGTGCGCAGATCGCCGACCCGCTGGGCAAGCAGTTCGTGAAGTTCTCCGTCGAGACCTGGGGCGGCGGCGACACCGAGAACATGTACGGCCCCGACAACGATCCGGCGTGGGCGGCGAACGACCCGGTCCTCAATGCCGAGAAGCTGCGCGGCACCCAGCTCTACGTCTTCAGCGGCAGCGGCATTCCGATGATCCAGGACGTGCAGTACTACCTGAACAGCGCGCCCGGCATCAATGGCGCGGTCAACCTGACCCTCGGCGTGCTCATCGAGGGCGCGGTCAATGCCTGCACCGCCAATCTGAAGACCAAGCTGGATTCGCTGGGCATTCCGGCGACCTTCAACTTCAATGCGGTCGGCACGCACTACTGGCCGTACTGGGAGCAGGCGCTGCACGAGTCCTGGCCGATGCTCGCCAATGGAATGAACATTCCCGCCTGATTCATTAGGGCAAAGATCCCCCGGTGTGCTTGAATCATCCGGTTCAAGCGCTATCCGGGGGATCCACTTTTTTGTCTACGTTCGAAACATCGTCGGAGTCAGAGGCTTTCGAGTACGAGCCTTACGACAACTCCTATGACACCGCCAATGGGATCTACTGCCAGTTCTGTGGCTCGACGCCCGCGGTGGACGCCACTTTCCGCAAGCATCGCGGGCTGCTGGTCATGTATCAGTCGTGGAAGCTGCCGGGCGCGTACTGCCGGGACTGCGGGCTGGCCACGTTCCGGCAGTTCACCGGGGACACCATGGTGCAGGGGTGGTGGGGGTTCAAGTCGTTCTTCATCACGCCGTTCACCCTGATGATGAATCTCGGTGAGCGGTCGCAGGTTTCGAAGCTGCCGCCGCCGATTCCGGGCGCATCGCAGCTGCCGATGGATCCGGGCAAGCCGCTGACGCGGCGGTGGCACCTGCTCGGGCTGGTCCTACCGGTGCTGGCGGTGGTTTCGCTGATCACCGCGATCGCCAATGACTCGTCGGATTCGAAATCGACCCGGAATTCGGGATATCCGACGTATCCGAGTTATCCGAGCACGTATACGGCGCCGGTGCTGCCGTATGTTCCCTCAATTCCCTCCGTTCCGGCCACGACGGCCAAGGAGCCGGTCAAGGGCAGCTGTGTGCGGGAGCTGTCCGGGGTGCTCGACGAGAGCAACCCGGATCCGAAACTCGAGGTGGTGCCCTGCGATGATCCGGGAGCGCAGGCGGAGGTGCTGTTCCGGGACAGCATGAGCCTCGGCCTCAGCGAATTCGCGTGCGACAAGTATCCGGAGACGGACATGGTCTATACGTGGACCGTCACCGGCAGCGCCCTGGCCCGCATCCAGAGCTACACGCTGTGCCTGAAGTTGTTCTGAGGCAGGCGATCAGCGGCAGGAGTGCACGGTGGCTTCCGCCAATTCGCCTACCACGTCCGACATTTGGCGTCGCACCCGGAATGCGTTGAGCTGGCGGCGGGCCCCGTTGCCGCGCGCGAGCAGGGCGGTGGCGGCGTCGGTGACGAAGGCGCGGTCGCCCAATTCCTCCAGGGCGGGTTCGATGCGTTCGATGAGGTCGGCCAATAGGTCGGGAACGCGAATCGTGCCGCCGCGCAAGGGATCCACCGCGTCCCCGTCGATGCCCTCGTGCGCGGCCTTCCAGTAGGCGGCACGCAGCGTGTCCTGGGTCATGAGCGGAATCTCGGTGCCGTCCACGGCGGCCCGGCGCGCGGTCATGACGGCGGCGCGCACCAGGGTGGCCAGCAGCGCGGTTTCCTCGACCGTGGCGGGCACGTCGCTGACGCGGACCTCGACGGTGGGAAAGCTCATGGATGGCCGCACATCCCAGTAGATCATCTTGCGGTCCAGGATGACTCCCAGGGAGAGCATGGATTCGACGCGGGATTCGTATTCGCGCAGGGATTCGAAATGCGGCGGCGGGCCGGCGCTGGGCCAGCGCCGCCACAGAATGTTTCGCCAACTGGCGTAACCGGTTTCGTCGCCGCGATAGATGGCGGAATTGGCGGTCAGGGCCAGCAGCAGCGGCAGCCACGGGCGCAGGAAGTTGCTGACCTGAAGTGCCACTTCGCGATTCGGGACGGCGACGTGGACATGGCAACCGCACAGGCCCTGCTCGTGTGCGAGCCGCCCGAAGCTCTCGGCGATGCGGTGGTAGCGCGGCGTGCCGGTGATCGGCAGTTCGGAGGGGGCTGTGGGCGGCACCGCGACCGCGAGCAGCAGGGCGTCGTTCTTCTCGGCGGAAGCGGCTGCGCCACGGCGCAGTTCACGCAGCTCACGCAGGAGATCGGCCGTATTCGTGTGCACGCCGGTGCTGGTTTCCACCTGACACCGGGTGATTTCCAACTGCATGTCCATGCCGAAATCCGCTGCTGTACGCGCGACGTCGGCATTTCTGCCGACGGGCGCGCCGGTGCGCGGGTCAACGAGGAGGAACTCCTCTTCGACACCTACCGTCGGTGGGGCGTCCACTAGTCCTGTGTACCTCAGATCGGCGCGCTCGACACCTGCCGGAGCGGTTTGTTTGCCTCCGCATCGACCCGGCGCACCGGTTTCCTGTCGGTGACCTGGCGCACAATGCCTGCTATGGCATATGACGAAAAGTTGGCCGAGCGGATTCGGGATGCCCTGGGTCCTGCCGTGGTGGATGTGGTCGAGAAGAAGATGTTCGGCGGCCTGGCCTTCCTGGTCGGCGGCAATATGGCGGTCGCGGCGAGCGGCAAGGGCGGGCTGCTGGTGCGGGTGGATCCCGAACACACCGACGAGCTGCTGCGCCCGCCGGCGGTGGAGACCATGGTCATGGGTGGCCGGGACATGCGCGGCTGGCTACGCGTCACCGCCGACACCGTGGCCGACGACGCGACGCTGGACGAATGGGTCGATCGCGGCGTGGCCTTCGCGCGGACGCTGCCGCCCAAGTAGCGGTCGATACCTTCTCGCAAATGATGTGCGCTGTGGCACATCGCGACGTCGGCTGTGCGTCGCTTCACCGAAAATGCTGGTGGCACAAGCATTTTCTGTTGTAGCTTCATCGAGTCTTTACATCGGGGCACTGTCCGGAAATGTCAGCCGGACACTCTGGTGATCATGAGGCAAACCGAGGTACATGCATTGGCATGCGAAGTGTGCGGTCGCCTGCCCCATCCCCGTCGAACCCGGCTGACCTTGGCGAAATTGGCCGCGGTCTTTCCGGTGGAGCTCGCGCTGCACGCGCTCGTCGTCCATCTCGAGCTGAGTTATCTGATCACCGTGGCGGTGCTGACGATCAGCACCACCGTGCTCGTCATCTGGGTGGTCGAACCCGGCGCCATGCGGTATCTGGCGCGCTGGCTGCACGGTCCGGAACTGCGGCACCGCGATCGGCTCGACAGCGCCGAGCAGCTGTGGCGCATTCGGGTGCGGCTC
The DNA here is from genome assembly GCF_013744875.1 of Nocardia huaxiensis. Lineage (NCBI taxonomy): Bacteria > Bacillati > Actinomycetota > Actinomycetes > Mycobacteriales > Nocardiaceae > Nocardia > Nocardia huaxiensis. Next base: position 4,253,417 of record NZ_CP059399.1, on the reverse strand, counting down.
GACGACAGTCCAGGGATGCTGGAATCGCTGGCCAAGCAGCTGGCCTCGCGGCACGCCAATATCCTCACCATGCACGTGCACCATCTCGAGGACGGGGTGCTGGACGAACTGGTGGTGTCGGCACCCGCGGAGGTCGGGCCGCAGCGTCTGACCCGGGCCGTGGATCGGGCGGGCGGGACCGCGGTGGGGATCTGGCACGCCTCGGCCTTGACACTGGTGGACGGTCAGACCCGGGCGCTGGGCCTGGCCGCGCGCGTCACCGCCGATCCGGCCGAACTGCCGCTGGCGGTCGCGGAATTGCTCGGCGCCCAATTCGTGTCCATGACCGCCGCGGAACCGGCCGGGCCCGTGCTGCGGATTCCCGCGGTCGAGGCCGAGGACATGACCTTCGTGCGCACCGGTGAGCCGTTCACGCCCGCTGAAATCGCTCGCGCCCATCGCCTTTCGGATCTGGCGCGATTGGCTGCCCGGCAGCCCTGATCCGGGCGCGGGCGTCGCGGTCCGGCACCCCCTGTGCCGCAGTCTGTTATGAAACCGAAACCGACCGGTTCAACTATGGCATGCTGTATCCGGCGGACCGGTGACGAGTGCGCCGAAGGGGATGATCGATGACTGTTCGACGTATCGGCGTGCGGCGCAGGACCGCCGACACCGGCGGAAATCCCCCTGCCCGCAAGCTGGTTCGCAATGCCAAGCTCGCCGCCCTGCCGGTCGCTTTCGCGGGCCGTCAGATGGCGGGGGCGGGCAAGCGGGCCCTCGGGCGATCGTCGGCGGAGGTGGATCGCGAGATCCAATTGCGCACCGCCCAGCACATTTTCGAGGTGCTCGGCGAATTGAAGGGCTGCGCGGCCAAACTCGGGCAGGTGCTCGGCGTCTACGAGCTGGCGCTGCCGCCGGAACTGGCCGAACCGTATCGGAATGCGCTGAGCCGCTTGCAGAATGCCATGCCGCCCATGCTGCCGGCCACGGTGCACGGGGTGCTCGCGGAGGCGTTCGGGCCGGACTGGCGCGGCAACTTCCGGGAGTTCGACGACCGCCGCACGGCCTCGGCGACCATCGGCCAGGTGCATCGCGCGGTGTGGCACGACGGCCGCGCGGTGGCCGTGAAGATCATGTACCCGGGGGCGCGCGCCGCCGTGGACAGCGATCTGGACCAGTTGCGCCGCATCGCGCCGCTGGCCTCGGTGTTCGTTCCGAACACCGATGTGCGAGCGATGGTGAATCAGTTGGCCCTGTCGGTGCGCAGCGAACTCGACTATGCGGCCGAAGCGGAGAGCCAGCGCGGCTTCGCCCTCGCCTATGCCGATGATCCGGATTTCCGGGTGCCGCGGGTGCTGGCGCAGCGCGGCGACGTGATCGTCAGCGAATGGCTGGACGGTATTCCCTTGACCCGCATGATCACCGCGGGCGCGGAGGTCGAGCGGGCCCGGCTGGGCATTCTCAGCCTGCGGTTCGTCTGGGGTGCGGCCACCCGCACCGGGCGCCTGTACGGCGACCCGCATCCCGGGAACTTCCTGGCGCTCCCGGACGGCCGCCTCGGTGTGGTCGATTTCGGGGCCTGCCTGCCGTGGCCGCCGCCCTCCTTCGGGCCGCTGCTCTACGACGTGGCCGACGCCGTGTTCAACGGCACCCCGGCGGAGCTGCGGGCCGCGGCGCACCGGCACGGATTCGTGCCGCCGCACCTGAACTTCGATGTCGAGGCGCTGCTCGAGCACATTCACCCGTACGCGGAATTGCTCAGGCACGATATCGCGCACGTGGACAACGCCTGGCTGCGCCGAATCGTGCTCGCCGCCATGGATCCGCGTCTGGACAATGTCGGCCGCCAGCTCACCATGCCCACCGACTATGTGCCCTTCTGGCGCAGCTTCATCGGAATGGTCGGGCTGGCAGCACAATTGGGCACCACCGGCCCGATCCGCGATGAAATCCTGCGCTGGTCACCGGAATTGACCGCGGTCCTGGCGCGCTATCGGGAGCGCACCGGCGGACCGGCCGATCTGCGCGCGGCCCGATTGCGCCGCGCCGCCGCCACCGATCGAGACGCGGCGGTGGGCTGAACGGTGCGCCTTCCCAACGGATCACACTCGGCAAGGTACTGAATCACCATGCGCCCCTGGACTGTTCCCGTGCTCGCCACCAGCGTCGTGCTCAGTGCCACGGCGGTGCTCATCATCATCGCGCCGCACACGTCCGGGTGAGCGGCGGGCCGGCGCGGGTCAGCGGGCGGCGGCGAAGCGCTCCTCGTCCTCGAGGGTGATCTCGCCGAGCCCGATCCGGTTCTGCACGCGCCGCATCCACGCGGGCGCCCACCAGCAGCGCTCGCCCAGCAGTTTCATGACCGCCGGCACCAGCACCATGCGCAGAATGGTGGCGTCGATGATCAGGGCCGCGATCATGCCGTAGGCGATGTACTGCATCATGACCAGATCGGAGAAGGCGAACGCGCCGGTGACCACGAGCAGGATGAGGGCGGCCGCGGTGATGATGCGCCCGGTCTGCACCGTGCCGACCCGGATGGCCTCTTCGGTGCTCGCGCCGCGGGCGCGGGCTTCGACCATGCGGGACAACAGGAATACCTCGTAGTCGATGGACAGCCCGTACACGACGGCGATGATCACCACGAGCATCAGCACCTGCCCCGGTTGCGGGGTGAAGTTGAGCAGTTCCGCGCCGTGCCCCTCGACGAAGATCCAGGTCACGATGCCCAGCGTGGAGCCCAGCCCGAGGCCGCTCATGAGCGCGGCCTTGATCGGCAGCACCAGCGAGCCGAAGGTCAGGAACATGAGCAGCGTGCTGACCAGCAGCACCAGCGCGATCATGAACGGAATCCGCACCAGCAGCGCGTCGATGCTGTCCTTCTGCAGCGCGGGCACGCCGCCGACCAGCACCCGGGTGCCCTCCGGAAGATCCAGCGAGCGCAGGTAGTCGATGGTCTCGCCGGCATCGTTGATGTCGACGACGGTGGCCTTGGTGCGCCGCACATCCGGGTCGATGGTCGAACGCGCCGGGGCCTCGAACTTGCCGATCAGGCCGGGCGCGGCATTGGCCTGATCCCAGACCGAGCCGACGGCCTTGGAATCGCCGGTGATGATGACCAGTTCGATGGGGTCGGTCTTGCGCAGCGGGAAGTGCCGGTCGATCTGCGCCTGGGCGACGCGCACGGGATGGTCCGGCGGCAGGTACTTTTCGCTGTAGCCGCCGAAGACCAGGTTCTGCATGGGCAGGATGAGCAGGATCAGGCCGAGCGTCACCGGGACGGCGATGCGCAGCGGGTAGCGCATGACCAAGCGCACCACGCGGCCCAGGAAGCCGTTGTCCACCTCGGCGGCGGACTTGGGGCGGCGGAATCGCTTGAGCCCCAGCATGTCCACACGCGGGCCGAGCACGGCCAGCATGGCGGGCAGGATGGTGATGGCGGTGAGCGCGGCCATGGCGACGGTCGCCATCGCCCCGTAGGCAATGGATTTCAGGAAGCCCTGCGGGAACAGCAGCAGCCCGCCGAGGCTCGCGGCGATCATGGTGGCGGAGAAGACCACGGTGCGTCCGGCCGTCATCACCGAACGTCTGACGGCCGTGCGGGTGTCGTAGCCGGCGGCCACTTCCTCCCGGAAGCGGCTGACGATGAAGAGCCCGTAGTCGATGGCGAGGCCGAGCCCGATCATCGAAACCACCGGGGAGACGAAGGAATTCACCTCGGTGAAGTTGGTGACGAAGCGGACGATGCCGAAGGCGCCGAAAATGGTGAGCAGGCCGATGATCAGCGGCAGCGCGGCCGCGACGACGCCGCCGAAGATGAAGAACAGCAGCACCCCGACCAGTGGGATGGCCAGCAGTTCCATGCGGTGCAGGTCCTCGGCGACGGTGTCGTTGAGCGCGCCCGTGACCGGTTGCAAACCGCCGACCTGGACGTCCACGCCCGGAATGGCGAAGGCGTCCTTGATGGTTCGATAGTTGGCCTGCAGGGCGGCATCGCTGTTGCCGTTCAGGCCGACGGAGACGACGGCGCGCGTCTTGTCCTCGGTCGCCGCGAGTTTCGTCTTGGCCTGGCCCGGTTCGAGCGGCCAGTAGCCCGCGACGGCGCTGATCTGGTCGGTGTAGTTGTCGCGCACCGACTTCAGGCTGTCGACGACGGTGGCGCTGAATTCCGGATCGTCGACGGTTGTGCCGGAGGGTGCGGTGTACATGACGACCACGTCGCCCTCTTTGCCGCGCTCGAAGGTGGTGCCGACAATGCGGCCCGCCTCCGAGGATTCGGAGTTCGGGTCGAAGATGCCGCCGCCGCTGAGATGGCTGTCGAGGCCCAATCCGTAAGCGCCCAAACCCAGCAGGGCCGCCACCATCACGCCGATGACGGCGAATCGCAAGCGACTGACCAGGTCACCCCACCAGGCGAACATCAGATGACCTCCCGATCACTCCACGAAACTCCCAACCAAAGTACCGACGAGTAATGGATTGTGCCGCTGCGGCAGCCGTCACATCGAGGACGGCCGAGGTATCAATGCCCGGTCTCAGTCAGCGAAACCGACGGTCGCGGTAATGCCGCGATGGTCGGTGCCCGGAGTGTCCAGGACACCTGCGGCGGAGGTGGTCAGCCCGCGGGCGAGCAGGTGGTCGCGGCGGGCGATCGGAAAGGTCGAAGGCCAGGTCAGGCCGGGTCCGGAACCAGCGGCACGCTGGGTGTCGCGGTAGCCGGGGGCGAAGGCGGACCAGTGGCGGTCGGTGCTCGGGGTGTTGAAATCGCCTGCCACCAGGACGTGTTCGGCCGGGTCGGCGGTGAGTTCCCGGGACAGTTGGGCCAGGCCGTGATTGCGGGTGCTGGTGTCGCCGGGCCGGATCGAGGGCAGGTGCACGACGTAGACGACGAGTTCTCCGCGTGGCGTGGTGATGTGGGTGCGCAGGCCGCGTTCCCAGGGCAGGCCGACGTCGGCGACCGTGGTGTTCGAGGTGGGGTACCGGCTCCACAGGGCGACCGTGCCGACCACCTCGTTATAGGGGTAGGCGGCGTCCAGAACGTGTTCGACCGCCGCGCGATTGGTCCCGGCGAGCTCCTGCACCGCCACCACATCGGCCTCGGCGCCCGCCAGGACGCGGGCGGTGGCGATCGGAGAACCATTGTCCGCGAAGAGGTTCTGGGAGACGACGGTGATGCTGCCCGCTCCGGCCGGGGCGTGGGAGCGCGGGAGCGGAGCCCACCAGGAGCCGAAACTATAGGCCCACACCAGCAGTGGCAGCACGGCGGTGAGCGCGCCCAGCGGGCTGCGGCACAGGATGGCGAGCACGGCCAGCACGGGGATCAGCAGACCGAGCCATGGCGCGGCGGTGTCGGCCGCCACGCCGAGGCCGAAGACATCGGGGACGAGCTGGTGGCCGCCTATCGCTACGGCCAGAAGCACTGCGGCGGTGGCGAATACCCACGCTCTGTGCGACCTGGCCCGTGTCCGCCTCTCCCGGGGCACAGTTCGGGTCCCCGCTGTGAACGGCCGGCCGGTCATTGCGCCGGGCACAGTCGCCGCGGGGTGCTGTCGCCCTGTAACTGGGCGTCTACGCAGCCTCCGGGCAGGCCGTTGTGGTCGGTTGTGCCGAAATTCGCTGTCACGGTGAGGGTGCCGTCGCCGAAGACCGTGCGCTGCACCAGGTGATCGTCGGTGAGCCAGCGGTAGTCGGTCATGGGCAGGGCGCCGGCGGCCTCGTGGAGTGGGGCGAAGAACTGTTGCAGGCGGGCGATTTCCGGGCCGTGCGCGGTGAGGGTTTCGCGGTCGAGGACGAAGTTCAGCGGGGTGTTGTTCAGGATGGCGGTGAGGGCGCGCATCGTCTGCTGTTGCGGCAGTTTGTAGTACGAGAGTTCCCAGCGGTCCAGGTTGACGAGGGAGTCGTGCAGGGCGGTTTCGTAGAGCGGCACGCGGTAGACCGGGTCGAACATGGCGGTGGCCAGGTCGGCGGGCAGGTCCACGGGCTGGAAGTAGAGCTTCGGCGCACCGGCCGGGGAGTAGCCGCCCCAGGTTTGCCGGTCGCGCTGGAGCTTCCACAGCCGGTCCGAAATCGGGGTCTGCGCACCGTGATCGAAGGCGAGGGCGGGGGCGGCCCACGCACCGGCGGATTCGGAGCCGAGTACCTGCTCGCGGTCGTCGGCGAGCCAGCGCATGCGCTTCAGGCGGTTGTCGCGGTCCTGCCGCTGGGTCATGGGGTGTGCGGGGCTCTGGTCGTCGAAGAACTCCCCCGCCGCGTCCACGTCGAGGAAGTAGGTGTCGGCGCCGTTGGCGGTCATGCGCGCGTAGCGGTCCTGGTAGAGCCGCGGATTCTGTTCGAGGGCCTGGGAACTCAGGTAGCAGCCGCGGCCGCCGAAGCCGGTTTCGGGCGTGCCGTTCGCGTCGTGGACGCAGCCGTCGGGCCACAGACCGGGCCACTGCGACGACGGATTGTCGGCGATGGCCGGGTCCTGGGCGTTGGCCCACGAATCGTAGGGTCCCGCAAGGTATCCGGCGTCCTTGGCCGCCGCGACGGCTTCCGGTGTCATGGGGTGTTCGTCGGCGTCGTAGCCGAGCCACATGCGGGTCAGGCCGAGATCCCGCATCTGCCGGATGGTTTCGGGGTCGCGGCCGTCACCCCACAGGTAGGCGTGGAATGCGCCGAGCAGTCGGCCGTTCGCGGGGTTGCCCGCGATTTTGTCTCGGAGCGAACGGAATTCGCCGTGCTGAAGCAGCCAGTCACGGTAATCCTTGGCCGCCGCCACCGGGGAATCGTCGGTGAGCGCGAAAGTCACCGTGTACTCGCCGGTGTCGGCCTGCCGGGCGAAGGCGTGCGCGGCCTCGGCGCGCAGGCTGCCATTGTCCGAGCGCACGGTGAGGGTGCTGCCGATATCGGTGGGAACCAGGTAGCTCACGCCCCGGCCGTCCATCCGGTAGCCCCAGAACGGCATGGTCAGACCGGAGGTCAGGCTGAGCGGTTCGCCGACCAGACCGGTGCCGGGTCCGTTCCAGAAGGCGTCGCGCACCGGCAGTGACAGGCCCTCGCCGCGCGGGATCTGCAGGGACTTCGCCTGATCGGTACCGGTGACCGGCCAGACGAGGGTGCCGTCGCGGTCGCTGTGCACGCTGATCTCGAGGCGGCCGTCGCGGGCCGTGGCGGTGACGGTCAAGGCCCGGTCCGGGTACCTCCAGCGCGCGGAACCGCCGTCGAGGCCGACCGGCCCGGGCGCTCCGAGGCTGCCCTCGGCCGGTGCGGACAGCTCGAGGCGGTGCCCGCCGGAGTTGGCGGTGACCGCCAGCGTGGTGGTGTCGATCTGTGCGGCGCCGCCGCCAATGTCGATAACTACCTGGTTGCCATCAAGCCGCGGCATGGCCTTTCCGGCGCTGCTTCCGCAGGCCGCCAGGCCCGCCGCGGTGAGGCTCGCAATGAGGATCGCGGCGGGCACGCGATACGGTCTCCGACGTCTCATGCCCCTCACGGTGCTGGCCCCAGATGAGAGTCCGATGAGAACTCGCAGGTGACATCGATCCGTATGATCCGTGAGGTGCGTGTTCTGGTGGTCGACGACGAAGCCGCGGTGCGGGACGCCCTGGTGCGCGCCCTCGACAGCGAGGGCTACGAAACGCGTTCGGCGGGGGACGGCGCGAACGCGCTGAGCGAGGTAGCCCGGTGGCAGCCGGAGGTCGTGGTGCTGGATGTGGCCATGCCGTTCATGGATGGGCTGACCATGTGCCGGACGCTGCGGGGGCGGGGTGACCGCACGCCGATTCTCATGCTCACCGCCCGCGACGCGGTGGCCGATCGCATCGAGGGCTTGGATGCCGGGGCCGACGACTATCTGGTGAAACCCTTCGATCTCGACGAATTGCTCGCGCGGGTACGGGCTTTGGTGCGCCGCACCTACCCGGAGGACGGCGCGGTGCTGTCGGCCGCCGATCTCGTGATGGACACCACCGCGCACACCGTCCGTCGTGGCGGTCGTGAGATCGAGCTCAGCAGAACCGAATTCGCGCTGCTGGAGGTGCTGTTGCGCAATGCCGGACAGTCGCTGCCGCGCGAGACGCTCATCGACCGGGTGTGGGGCCGCCAGTCCTCGAACGCCCTGGAGGTCTATATCCGCTACCTGCGCCGCAAGATCGAATCCGAGGGCGAGCCGCCGCTCATCCACACCGTTCGGGGCGTCGGCTACCGGCTGGGACCGTCATGAGCCGATCCCGCCGCCTCGGCCTGCGCGGTCGCATAGCCGTGTTCTTCGTCCTCGCCATGACCTTGGCCGTGGCGGGCATGGCCGCGGCCGCGTACGCGGTGGTCGGGCACGAATTGAACGCGGCGCTCGATTTGAATCTGCGCCGCCAGGCCACCCGCATCGAACGGCAGTATCCCGCCGAACCGGATGTGGCGGCCATCTCCGGCCCCTGTGAATATCTCTCCGCGCCGGGCTGTGTGCAGGTGGTGGCCGCCGACGGCCGGATCGAATCGGAGAATCTGCCCGGCCAGATCCTGCCGGTCACCGCCGAAACCCGCTCCGTGGCAGCGGGTTCCGCCGACGCCTACTTCAGCGATATCGAACTGGCCGGCTACCCGATGCGCATGTACACCGCTCCCCTGCGCCCCGGCAGCGCGGTGCAGGTGGCGCAGCGTTCCGACCCCGTGGACACCAGCCTGCGCCGCGTCGGCCTCGCTGTCCTCGTCACCGCCCTCGCCGGAACACTGCTGGCGGCCGTGATCGGCATTGTCCTGGCCCGTCGCGCTCTCGCCCCGGTGGTCACGCTCACCCGGGCCGCCGAACGCGTGGCCCGCACCCGCGACCCGCGCGCCCACATCGCCGTGACCGGCGCCGATGAACTGTCCCGCCTGGCCACGAGTGTCAACACCATGCTGGACGAACTCGATGCCGCCCTCACCGCCGAACGCGATTCCCGTGCCGCACAACAACGTCTGATCGCCGACGCCTCCCACGAGCTGCGCACCCCGCTGACCGCCCTGCGCACCAATATCGACCTGCTGCGCCGCGCGACCCGTCTGTCTCCCAGCCAACTCGACGACACCGCCGCCGCCCTGCGCGTCCAAGCCGAGGAACTCCAGGGCCTGGTCACCGACCTCATCGACCTCGCCCGCGCCGACGACCCGACCGCCCCGCGCGAAACCCTGGAAGATCTCCGCCTCGACACCCTGGTGGCCGACCGCCTCGACGCCGCCCGAAGGCACTGTCCCGCAATAACCTTCGACGCCACCCTCGACCCCGTCACCGTCCAGGCCGCCCCCGCCCGCCTCGCCCGCGCCGTCACCAACCTCCTCGACAACGCCGCCAAGTTCAGCCCGCCCGCCGCGACCGTCCATGTCCGAGTGCACGATCACCACCTCACGGTCGCCGACGAAGGCCCCGGCATCGCCCCCGAAGACCTTCCCCACCTCTTCGACCGCTTCTACCGCTCCCCCACCGCCCGCACCACCCCCGGCCACGGCCTCGGCCTGGCGATCGTGGCACAGGTAGCCGAATTGCACGGCGCGCGAATAACAGTCGACTCCGAACCCGGCCGCGGATCCGTCTTCCGGCTCACCTTCCCGGAATGACCTCTACGTCGGTTCCCGACCGCAGGTTGCGGGGCCGACCGCGCATCGGAGCGCCGCGCAGCGCGCGGAGCAGGGTGCGGGCCAATCCCAGGTAGCCGGTGAGCGCCGGGGTGGAAAATGCCAGGGACAGCACGGTTTTGGTGCACGGCGGCGGCAGGGGGCGGTTGGCGAAGCGGGCGGCCAGCCAGTTCTCCAGCAGGGGCGCGGCGAGGATGCCGAGGCTGATGTGGCCGCCGGCGATGTCGCGGACGTAGTGGACGTGGGTTCCGGCGGCGCGGTAGCGGTCGATGAGGCGGTCCACATTGCCGGTGGAGATGATCAGGTCGTGGACGGCCTGCACGGTGAGGACGGGGAACGCGGGTGGGTTGTCGCCGGGCTGCAGGTCGGTGAGCACGGCGCGCACGTGCGGGAGGGTGCGCAGGGCGGCGAGCGCCTCACCTTTGTGATCGTCGATGCGGGATCGGCCGCTGCGCAACAGGATCGGGACCGTGGTGCTGGTTTCGGCGCGATCGAGCAGCGCCAGGGAGGGTGCGTCCAGGTGCTCGCGCAGGGCGCGATTCAGGTCCGGGTAGGCGCGGCGCAGCCCCGCCAGGCACAGCGTGGCCAGGCCGCCGAAGTGAGATCCGTTGAGGCGGAAGAAGGTTGCCTCCAGGTCACCGACCGGTGAGCCCGCGGCGGCCGCGATGATGTTCAGGTCGGGTGCGTAGGAGGCGGCGGTCTCGGCCGCCCACACGGTGGCCAGCCCGCCGCCCGAGTAACCCCACAGAGCCACCGGCGTTTCGCGCGGCAGGCCGAGCAGGGCCAGGGTGGCGCGCAGGCCGTCGAGGGTGCGGTAGCCGGGCTCGCGGGGCGTGCCGAAACGGCCCGCGGTGCCGACGTGATCGGGCACGGAGATGGCCCAGCCGCGCTCGAGCGCCTTGGCGATGAGCAGCAGTTCGTACTGCGGGACCGCCCCGAACGCGTGGGCGCCACGCCGGAAAGCGTAGGAGGGCAGGCAGTTCGAGGCCACGGCGTCGATGGCGCACTGGTAGGAGACGACCGGCCGGGGTGCGGCCGGATCCGCGCCCCAGGGCAGCAGCACGGTGGTGACGGCGGCCTCGGGTTCGCCGTCCATATCGGTGGTGCGGAACAGCAACTGCCAGGCCGTGATTCGCTGGGGCACCACCCCCAGCAGCGCGAGTTCCACCGGGCGCGAGCGCAGGATCACCCCCGGCTTCCGGCCCGCCAGTCCCCGGGGCGGCCGATAGAACGGATCGTCCTCCGGGCGCAGTGGCCCGGTGGGTGCGGGATCGATCTCCGGTGACAGTTCACCGGCTGGATGCGCGCTCATGCCAACCCCTTTCGCGACGAACAACGGCTATCCGACGGCTGATCGAGCGGCGGCCTCCGTATAGGCGGTCACGACGAACCGCAGTTCACTGCGGCGGGCCACCGCGAGTTTCCGGTACACCTTGGTGAGGTGCTGTTCCACCGTGCTGGTGGTGATGGCCAGTTCGGCGGCGATCTCGCGATTGCGTTTGCCGTGTGCGGCCAGTTCCGCGACCCGGCGCTCGGCCGGGCTCAAGGTGTCCAAACTATTGGGTATCAGGCGAACTCGTGCGGGCGCTGCGGGCAGCGGCGCGGTCCGGTCGACCCGCAGGCGGCGCAACAGTTGTTCCGCGCCACAGGTTTCCGCGAGCCGACTCGCCTCGCGCAGCAGCGGCCGCGCCTTGTCCGCGTCACCGATTCCGCGGTAGGCCCGGCCCAGATCGGTGAGGGCGGCGGCCAATTCGAAATCGCTGTGCCCCGCCCGCGCGACGGCGACGGCCCGGCGCAACAGCATGACGCGGCGGTGCGGATCGCTGGTGGCGGCGAGCAGCCGCAGCGACACCCCGCCGGTGTGGTGGCGATCCGCCCCGCCCACCATGTCCAGGTGCATGGTGGCGAACTCCTGGGCCTGCCGCTGATGCCCCGCGGCCAGGAACGCCGCCGCCATGTCATTGCGCCACGGCACCAGCCAGGCGAAGTCCATGTTCCACTGGCGCATGAGGTTTCCGCACTGCCGGAAGTGCCGCAGCGCCTCCTCGGGCCGCCCGGTGGCCAGACAGTGCTCGCCGTGCGCGCTGAGATAGGCCAGGGCGAACCGGGATTCGAACATGGCGCGGGGCACCGGCCGGCGCAGCTGCGCGGCAGCCTCGCTGTGTTTGCCCTGCGCGGTGAGCGCCCGCACCAGCACCGCGATCGGGCGGCCCGCCCACACGCCGAGATTGTCGGCGGGGATGAGGTTCAGCGCCAGCACGGCGCACTCGGCGGCCTCGGTGAGATTGCCCTTGCGCAAGAGTGTTTCGGCCCGCGCCGCCGCGAAGATGGCGCGCCAGGTGGGTGCGCTGCGCGCCTGGGCCTCGGCCAGCAGGGAGGCGCACCAGGCGTCGGCGGTGTCGAGCCGATCGGTGTGGATGAGGCAGTCCACCGCGGCCACCAGGGTCTCGCAGGTGCCGAAGGTCAGCCGGTGCCCGGCCAGAATGCGCTGGGCCGCGGCGGCGATGGCCTCGGGCGGCTGCTGCGTGGTCAGCGCGTCGAGCAGCGCGCCGGCCTGCCGATGCGGTGAATGCCGTTCCGACGGCACATAATCCGGATCCGGTGGGGTGCACAGCCGGCGGTGCCGTTCGGCGTGCGAGGGATGGGTGTAGCGCAGCCACGCGCACAGGAAATCGATCCGGGCGTCGAGGGCGGGCGCCCCTTCGAGGCCGCGATCCAGCCGTCCCAGTGCGTGATCGGCGTGCAGCGCGTACCCGTGCCACAGCATGTGCAGCGCGGTCGCGGGTAGCTCCGAGTACGGCACCCGCCCGGTGCGCAGGGCCGCCTTGAGCCGCCCGAAGTTCCGGGTCCGGGTGGAGGGGTTGATCCGCCACTCGACCGAGACCAGCCGGGTGGCGATGGCGGCCCGCTCCCCCACCCGCCGGCTGGCCCGGTACGCCAGTTCCAGACACTGTGCGGCCCGGTCCAGTTCATCCTCACCGAGGGCCGATTCGGCGGCGTCCAGCAGCACGTGGGCCGCCCAGGACCCGCGCACGTCCCCGGCCTCGAGCAGATGGTCGGCCACCTCGACCGGCGGAGTCCCGATGCGGTGCAACAGTTCCGCCGCCCGCCCCTGCAGTTCCCGGTACTCCTCGGCGGGTACGTCGCGCAGAATCCGCGCCGCCATGCCCGGGTAGGCGACCCGCAGCTGCTGCACCACTCCCACCGCCGCCAATTCGGTGACGGCCTCGTGTATTTCGTCGTCGTCCACGTCGAGGAGCCCGGCCGCCAGCTCGACGCTGGCGGCGCCCCCCAGCACCGCCAGTGCGCGGGCCGTGCGCAGCAGGGAGTTGTCCCGGCCGCGCAGTACCTCCGCTCGTGCCTCGTCCTCGTCGGCCGGTCGCGTCCCGCGCACGGGGCGCGCACCGCCGACGATCGATATGTGTTTTCGGTCCCGAGCGACCGGCCGCTGCATTCTCGGCGTCCCTTTCCTCGAACGGCTGAGCCCGACTGAGGGGGCACGGAGAACTTGCTGTGCTGGCGGCATCATTGCAGCGGGTGGACGCCGCGTGGCGTCCGGATCAGCCGGGTCACAGGGTTTTCCAGCGGCCGCCGGCGTACGCCCACACCAGCCGACGGCGACCGTCCGGTTGAAATACCTTACACTCCAATATGTTTGACTCGCACGGCAGCGGCGGCACCGGATAGCTCCAGGGGCCGCGGCCGATAGATCAGACTGGCCGCGGAACCGTCGTCGGCGCCCACGAACACCACGGCTTCCGCCTGCTCCAGCAGGCCCTCGGCGGCAGCGCTGAGATACGCGAACACCGGGGCCGCGCTGTACGGGTCGCCCACCGCCGGATCCACGCCCGCCACCGCGACGGACGGCACCCCGAGCCGGTAGGCCAGCCGTTCCCGGAAGCCGGGGACCGGCGCGGGCGCGAGCAGCACCGCCCGCCCGGTGGCGAAATCGTTGCTGCCGATGCCCGCCTCGGCGAGCGCGGACCGCACCACCCGTTCGGCCGCTTCGAGCGGCTCACCCGAACCGGTGCGCACGGTGAGCGCATTGCGCCCGTCGGTGCCCGCCGCCGTCAGGTCGGCCCATCCGGTGGGCTGGGCCGTGTCGGTGCTGCCGAGGGTGTGCAGGCCGCCGAAACCGCCGGTTTCCGTCGATGCCCGCAGCAGCAGAGCCGCCCCGGTGGCCGTGTAGGGGAAGTCCTCCCGGTCGCGCTGCATGGACGGATGGGTGTCGCCCGCCAGAATCAGGGCGTACTCCAAATCCCCTGCGGTGATGAAGGATTGCGCGGCGGTGAGCGCCTGCAGCACTCCGGTGCCGCCGTTGAGCAGGTCGAAGGAGAAGGCCGGCAGGACCCCGGTCCGGTACTCCAGGCCCACTTCCAGTCGTTTCTGCAGCAGTGCCGCGACGGCCGGTTCGGCGATATTGCTGTCCCGGTACACCCCGGCATTGATCACCAGCCCGATCCGATCGGGCGTGACGCCGGCCTGTTCGAGTGCGCTGCGCCCGGCGCGGGCGGCCAGCTCGAAGTAGCTGCCGGTGTCGGCGTCGGTGCTGACGGCCGCGGAAACGATTGCGGTGCTCATACTGTCAGGCCTCCAATCGGGTGACGGTCGCGGCGAGGTGCCCGGAAACGACGCCGGATGCCTCGGGGATCAGCAGCACCTTGGAGCCCTTCGGGATCTTCTGCTGCGCCAGGCTTTCGTGCAGCACCAGGAAATGCGAGGTCGAGGCGGTATTGCCGAATTCGTCGTACACATTGAGCTGCTGCGGCATCGGGGTGTTGAAATGCCGTTCGGTGAGCTGGCTGATGTAGTCGATGGCCGGGCCGCTGAACTGGTGGTGCACCCAGTAGTCGTACTTCTCGCTCTCCCAGGTGCGCCCGTGCTCCGACAGGTAGTCGGCCATGCGCGAAATCCCCTGCAGGAAGCGGGATTCGCTGGCCAGCGCCCGGTTGTCGGTGTACATGGCGATGCCGGTGGTCTTCTCGCTCGGCATGCCGATGCAGTGTTCGGCGCCGGCCGAGGTGGTCATGAGCTCGATGTAGTGGATCTCGTCATTGTCGTCGCCCTTGTCGTCGACGATGACGGCCACCGCCGCGTCGCCGACGGTGAGCGCCGCGAACTGGGGGTCGTAGGGCTGGCTGATCTCCCGCGTGGCGGTTTCGGCGATGGGCGTGATCTGCTCGCCGCTGACCACCAGCCCGCGCCGCACGACCCCGGCCTTGATGAGGCGGTCCAGCACCAGCACGCCGGTGATCATGCCGGCGCAGGCATTGGAGAGATCGAAGTGCAGCGCCTTGTCCGCGCCGATGGCATTGCGCAGCGTCAGCGCGAAAGACGGTGCGTAACTGTACTGTCCGGCGTCGCGGAAGCGTGTGATGGACACCGAGATGATGGCGTCCATATCTTCGGCGCGGTAGTCGGAATGCGCGAGGCAGTCGTCGATCGCCTTCCGCGCGAGTTCGAACGACGATTCATAGTTTTCCGGATCGGAATTGTAGACGCGCCGATTCTTGATTCCGGTGATGCGCTCGAGATCCAATGCTCTCGGCACCGAAAGGCTGTCGATCACGTCGTCGGTGGAGCGGACGGTTTCGGGTGTGTATGCACCGATCGATTCGAAACGTGTACGCATGGCCCCCTACTCTCTGGATTGATTTCCGAGTTCGGTCGAATTCTGGTGCGGCGAATGGCAATCGGAGATGCTCACGATGCCGGCGCCGTCGTTACCCAGTAGCACCGATGCCGATTCGAACGGTAGCAGTACTCAGTGGTAACCGGCGGCCTCATACGTCTCACCAATCACCCCGATCACAAGATCATTTCACCCCGACTCACACCGAACGTCAAGGTAGAACGCGGTATTCGCAGATCAGTTGCGGTTTGCGAGGTAGGGGTGCCGGTAGGGGTAGGGGCGAAACGCGTTGCGGTACCGGACGACACACCAAACTGATTGTGTCACAACTGGTTTCCGGCACGCTCGCGGTGGCCAACCCGCAGCCCGTGCGGTAGCCTCGCCGTACCGCAGATCTGTTTTCGCGACAATTCCTGAATCGCAGACCGAATTCCATGCGCTCGAATTTCATCGAGGTGATGTCTTGACCACCGCAATCTACTGGCGTGCGCTAGATCGTTTCCGTGCCGTCGTCGCCGACCATCCCGATCGGGAGGCGGTGATCCATCCGGTCGGCAAGACCGCCGCGGGCCTGCCCGATTACACGCGGCTCAGCTACGCCGAACTCGACGACTGGTCCGACGCCATCGCGGAAAAGGCTCTCGCGGCCGGCATTTCGCCCGGCCTGCGCACCATCGTGCTGGTGCGCCCCGGACCCGAGCTGTACGCGGTGCTGTACGGATTGTTCAAGATCGGCGCGGTGCCGGTGGTGATCGACCCCGGCATGGGGCTGTTCAAGATGCTGCGCTGCCTGCAGGCCGCCGACGCCGGCGCGTTCATCGGGGTGCCGGAGGCGCAGGGCGTGCGCATGGTGTTCCGCGCCTACTTCCGCAAGGTGAAGGTGGCCATCACGGTCAACGGGCCGTCGTTCTGGCCGGGTCCGACCCTGGAGTCCTGGGGGCGCAAACCCGCTGCGCCACTGCCGGATCGGACGCCCGCGCCCGATGACGATCCACTGCTGATCGCCTACACCACCGGCAGCACCGGACCGGCCAAGGCGGTGGTGCTCACGCACGGCAATCTGGCCGCCATGATCGATCAGGTGGACGCGGCGCGCGAGCACGTCCCGCCGGGCACCTCGCTGATCACCACGGCCGTGGCGGGCATTCTGGAGCTGCTGCTCGGATCCCGCTGCGTACTACCGCCGCTGATTCCCTCCAAGGTCGGCGCGACCGATCCGGCGCATGTGGTGGACGCGGTCGCCCGTTTCGGCGTGCGCACCATGTTCGCCTCCCCCGCCGTGCTCATCCCGCTGCTGAAGCATGTGGAAGAGCATGGGGCGCAGCTGGATACGATTCAGAGCATCTACTCCGGCGGTGCGCCCGTACCGGATTGGTGCATCGAGCAGCTGCGCAAGGTGCTGCCCGACGACGCGAAGGTGTACTCGGGGTACGGCGCGACCGAGGCGCTGCCCATGGCCACCATCGAATCCCGGGAACTGCTGGGCGGTTTGGCGGCCGAGGCGCATCGCGGGCACGGCGTCTGCGTCGGGCGACCGGCACAGGATGTGCGGGCCCGCATTGTCGCCATCACCGAGGACGCCCTGCCCACCTGGGCCGATGCCGAAGCGCGCGCGGCGGATCTGGCGAAGTCGCGCGGCATCGGCGAACTGGTGGTGTCGGGGCCGAATGTGAGCACCCGCTACTTCTGGCCCGAATCGGCCAACCGGTCCGGCAAGATCGTGGACGGCGCGACGGTGTGGCATCGCACCGGCGATCTGGCCTGGATCGACGACGAGGGTCGAATCCGCTTCTGCGGCCGCAAGAGTCAGTATGTGCTGACCGCCGACGGGCCCATGTTCACGGTGCAGGTCGAGCAGGTGTTCAATACCGTGCCGGGCGTCGCGCGCACCGCGCTGGTGGGCATCGGCGAACGCGGCGCGCAGCGGCCGGTACTGTGCGTGGAGCTCGAGGCCGGGGCCGACCGCAGCACCGTCGAAACCCGATTGCGCGAGCGCCGTACGGAATTCGAGGTCACCGAGCCGGTCACCGGATTCCTCTTCCACCCCGGCTTCCCGGTCGACATCCGCCACAATGCCAAGATCGGCCGCGAGAAGCTGACCGTCTGGGCCGCCAAGCAACTCGAATCGCAGGTGTCCCGATGACGAACCGCAGGGCCCTGGTGACGGGAGCCTCGGGCTTCCTCGGCGGTGCGCTCACGCGCCGGCTGGTGCGTGACGGCGACTTTGACGTGTCGATTCTGGTGCGCGGCAGCAGCAATCTGCGCGATCTGATCGAGGTGATCGACGAAGTCCGGGTCGTCACCGGCGATCTCACGGACGCCGCCTCGCTGGAGCGGGCCGCCGAGGGCGTGGACGTCGTATTCCACAGTGCCGCACGGGTGGACGAGCGCGGCAGCCGCGAGCAGTTTTGGCGGGAGAACGTGACCGCCACCGCCCGGCTGCTGGCCGCGGCGAAGGCGGGCGGGGCGAGCCGGTTCGTGTTCATCTCCAGTCCCAGTGCGCTCATGGACCGCGATGGCGGGGATCAGCTCGATATCGACGAGTCGGTGCCCTATCCGCGCCGCTACCTCAATCACTACTGCGAGACCAAGGCCGCCGCCGAACGCCTTGTGCTGCAAGCGAATGCCCCCGGTTTCAGCACCACGGCGCTGCGTCCGCGCGCCATCTGGGGCGCGGGTGACCGGTCCGGCCCGATCGTGCGCCTGCTCGACCGCGCCGCCGCGGGCACGCTGCCCGACCTGTCGGCGGGCCGCGACGTCTACGCCTCGCTCTGCCATGTGGAGAATATCGTCGCGGCCTGCGTCAAGGCCGCTGCCTCCGAAAAGGTGGGCGGCAGGCCGTATTTCATCGCCGATGCCGAGCGCACCAACGTGTGGCCGTTCCTCTCCCGGGTGGCCTCCGATCTCGGTTACGCGCCGCCGCGCCGCAGAATCGATCCGCGGCTGGTGAACCTTCTGGTGGAGGTGATCGAAACCCTCAGGCGCGCACCGTATATCGCGGCGCGCTGGAGTCCGCCGCTGTCTCGCTACTCGGTGGCGGTCATGACCCGCTCGGGCACCTACGACACCGGGGCCGCCGCCCGCGATTTCGGCTACGTTCCCGTGATCGATCGTGACACCGGCATGGCCGAATTGCAGGACTGGCTGAAATCCGGGGCGGTGAACACCGGAATAGCCCACTGACCAGCCATCGGGCGCTCTCACCCAAACTTGTGTTACGCCGAGTACCGGCTAGTATGGGTTGCATTACCGTGCGCAGGGTATGTCGCAGAGGACAGCCTTCGGCGGGAGATGCAGTGCAGCACCGCTACTCAATGAGGAGAGCGCCCGATGCCGGTGTTCGATTTCCACGGCGTATCCGTCACCTACGACCACGCCGGTGCGGGCGACCCTGTCGTCTTTCTGCACAATATCGGCGGCGACCGTCGCATCTGGCGTAATCAGCTCGCCACGCTCAGCGCCACCAACAGCGTGTTCGCCCTGGACCTGTTCGGTTACGGCGACTCCGACACCCCGGATTCCGGCTACACCGTGCAGAACTACGTGGATCTGGTGGAGGCGTTCCTCGAGACGCACAACCTCACCAATGTGACGCTGGTGGGCAACTGCTTCGGCAGCGCACTGTCGCTGCTCTACACCCGTCGCAGCGCCGCGCGCGTGCGCGCGCTGGTGCTGTGCAGCCCGCTCACCGCCGCCACCGTGCGTCCCACCCCCACCGGCTGGACCGCCCGCGCCGCCCGCCACCTCACCCTCGACCGCCTCCTCGGCACCACCCGCATCCCCCGCCTGGCCGCCAACTGGGTGGTCAACGAGCAGCTCGGACCGCGCGGTCGCGCCCTGGATCCGGATACTTTCGACATTTTCCGCAGCCGCTGGGCCGAACCGCGCCGCCTGCTGCCGCCCGCCGCCATCGCGCGCGACCTGCACCGGCTGGCCGAGCTCGACACCTTCCGCCCCGGCCCGGGATTCCCGCCCATCACCGTCATCTGGGGCGCGAAGAACCGCATTCTGTCCGCGTCCTGCGGCGCACGCCTCAATACGACGCTGAACCCGCATCGGTCGATTCTGCTCCCCGACTGCGGCCACCTGCTCATGCTCGAGGATCCCGACACCGTCACCGCCGCAATCCGTTCCGCCGCCACCACCGCCATCGCCAGCTAGGCCAGAGCCGGGGAGTGCGGGGCGGGTCGGGCGTGGCGGCTGCGGTATTCCTGTGGCGGACAACCCTTCCAGCGGCGGAAGGCGCGGATGAAGGAGGCCGCTTCGGCGTAGCCGAGGCGGGCGGCCACCTGTTCGGTGGTCATGGCGGTGTGGTCGAGCAGTTCCTCGGAGATGAGTTGCCGGACCTCGTCCAGTAGGGCCCGGAATGAGGTGCCCTCGTCGTGGAGACGGCGGGACAGGGTGCGGGGGCTCATGAAGAGCTGGGCCGCGGCCGCCACCTGATCGGACATCTCGGTGAGATCGCGCACGAGCAGGTCGCGAACCGCGCCCGCGACCCCGGTGCGCGCCTGGCGTTTCGCGAGAATGTCGCGGCACAGCTGTTCGCAGGTGCTGCGCGCCCATTCGTTGGCCTGCGGCAGCGCGATATCGAGATAGGCGGCGTCGAAGACGATTTCATTGGCGGGTGCGCCGAATTCGGGTTCGATCCCGAAGGCCGCCCGGTGCCTGGCGGTGTCCCGGGGCCGATCGTGCCGGAAGCCGATGCGCGACACCGGAATTCCGGCGGAGTACAGGTCCTTGCCGACCATCTGGATGCCGGTCATGACCCGTTCGGCGAGGAAGGCCCGTACATCGTGGGGCGCCTCGCCGTCCTCGAACACCAGTCGCGCCTCACCCCCGGATTCCTGAAATGTCAACTGCCCGAACACGAATGCGAGCTCGATGTAGTGCAGCGCCACCTCGACGGCATCGCGCAGCGTCCGGCTGCTGAGCAGCGCCAGCCCCCACGGGCCGTACAGCGATACGTGGTATCGGCTGCCCGCCTCCACCCCGAGGCCCGGCTCGTCCCCGCACCGGCCGAGCAGATTGCGCACCACGGTCAGCTCTTCGCGTGCGGTGACCTCGGCCTTCGGATCGATCACCGTCTCGGGCGACAAGCCTGTCCCAGTCAGGCACTCGGCAGCGGTCATTCCCCGCTCTTCGGCCAGCCGCGTCAGCACGTGCACGCTGGAGGTGTTCCTCAGCAGATCCCAGTCGAACATGACCCCATGACCTTCGCGAATGCCGTGGCGTACCCCCATCGGCTGGGCGAAACATACCAATTGGGCACTGTGCCGCGTGGCGCAACGCGGATCTTGGAGGCGCCCACAGTCACAGACAGTTGCGGGCGCGCCGAAGGGTACTGTGCGGCACTGGAAGCCAGTGCAATATGCCCCAGTGCGTCGCGAAGCGAGGAATCTCTTGTCCGGTCACGCATTTCCCACCGCACCCACCGGCCTATCCGGTCGGCTGTCCGCCGGACTCGGCCTGGCCGCCGTGGTCCTCACCATCGCGTTCGTCGTGGCGCCGGCCGAACTCGCCGCGAGTGACGGACTCGGCACGGAAGACCAACTGCGAAAAGCCTTCAGCGAGTCCTTCATCGGATACTGGAGTGCCGGCGCTCGCGAGCTGTCGCCGGATCTGGCGCAGGTGGTCGACTACTGGTTCCGCTACCACGTGGCCAAGGGCGTGATCGCCGCGGCGCTGCTGGTCGTGCTGGCGATGCTGGGCCTGCGGCTGTGGCGGGCGTATCTGGCGGCCGGGGATTCCGCCACCGGCAGGCGGGCGCTGCTCGGGTCGGCGGGCGGCGGCGTCACCGCGCTCGGACTCTTCGCGCTGGTGGTGGTCATGGCGAATATCCAAGGGGCGGTGGCGCCTTTCGCCTCGCTCCTGCCGATGCTGCTGGACGAGCCCGCCCAGGGCGAGCTGGCCACGACGATCGACGGGGTCGAGCAGGGGCTGGCCGAATCCGGGCAGGCGCGCCCGCCCGCGCTCGCGGTGATGATCGACGACTTCGCGGTGTACCACGCGGCCATGGCGATCATCGCCGCGCTCGTGGCGGTCGTGCTCGCCGTGGGGAGCACGGTCCTGTGGCGGCGGTTCGCACGCTCGCGCGAGCGCCGCACCAGACGCCTGCTGGGCGGGTACGCCACCCTGGCCGCGGTGCTCGCACTGGCAGCGCTCGTCGTGGTCACCGCGAATATCACCACCGCGGCCGATCCTGCGCCCGCCCTGGCGGCCCTGTTCACCGGAAGCTGGTGACGCCCTTCACCGGCGGACGGTTTCGCCGGCGGACAGTGCCGACCGGTTCGCGGACTCCCCTGTCCATCAAGATTTTTCGCGCGTATCCGCGAATCGTCACGTAACGAAAGCCGCAGCTCTGCGATTGATCTCACACCCGTGCCGTTCCGGGCCGGGTACGAGTGATCGAGGGATCCTGCACCATGAGCACACCGGCAATCCTGCTCGCGCCCGCCCTGGCCGCAGGAGCTTTCGGACTAGGTGTGTGGCTCGGCGTGCGCTGCGGCGCCGAGGAGCCGCCGCCCGCACCCGAGCGGATCG
The DNA here is from genome assembly GCF_013744875.1 of Nocardia huaxiensis. NCBI lineage: Bacteria > Bacillati > Actinomycetota > Actinomycetes > Mycobacteriales > Nocardiaceae > Nocardia > Nocardia huaxiensis. The sequence continues at coordinate 4,231,681 of NZ_CP059399.1, read as the reverse complement.
GGCCGGAAAGGTCACCCCGGCGGCGGCCCGGTTCCTGGTGGCATCCGGTCCGCGCCCGCTAGCGTTGCTGCCATGAGCAGCACTTCGACTCGCACCGTGGTGGTCACCGGCGCATCCTCGGGCATCGGCCGGGCCACCGCGGCGGCCTTCGCGGCCCGGGGTCACAAGGTGATCGGCACCAGCCGCAATCCCGACACGATTCCCGAGGCCGACCGGGTGCCCGGCATCGAATACCGGGCCCTGGATCTCACCGATCGGGCGTCGATCGCGCATTTCGTGAACGGACTCGGCGTGAACGAACTCGGCGCGGTCGACGTGCTGATCAACAATGCGGGCGAGAGCCAGGCCGGGCCGCTGGCCGAATTGCCGGGCGAGGCCGTGGAAAGACTGTTCCAGCTCAATGTGTTCGGCGCGGTGGCACTGACTCAGGCGGTGCTGCCCGGTATGCGTGAGCGCGGGTACGGACGCATCGTCATGATCGGGTCCATGCTGGGCAGCTTCCCCATGCCGTACCGCTCGTCGTATGTCGCCACCAAGGCGGCGCTGCGCGAATTCGCGACCGCGGCGCGGTTCGAGGAGTCGCCGTTCGGGGTGTGGCTGACCACGGTGGAGCCGGGTCAGATCGATACCGGCCTGCGCGAGCGCCGCACCAAGTACCTGAACGAAGGGTCGCCGCACACAGCGGATTTCACCAAGTTCATGGCGGTGCTCGACGACAAGCAGGCCAAAGGCATTACCCCGGAACGGGTTGCGCGCACCATCGTGGCCGCCGCCGAGGCGGACCGGCCCGGACCACTCTATGCCGTGGGCAGCAACGCGCCGGTGCTGTTCGCGGTGAAACGGCTGCTGCCGCGCACGATCCTGGAGCGAATCATTGCCGCCTCCTACGGACTTCGCCGCTGAGACGACTCCGGCGACCGTTCAGGACGGTCCGGTGAGCAGGGGCGCGATCAGGGCCAGGACGCGCTCGGAGTCGTAGCGCTCCGGGTCGTCCAGGACCAGCCGGGCAAGGGTCTGGATCACGCCCTGCAGCAGCTGCACCAGTACATCGGGATCGACCTCCGCCGCGGCGGCCGGGTGCTCGGACAGCCAGTCGGCGAACAAGTGCCGCAACGGGGTTCGCAGTTCGTCGCGGGCCCGCCCGACCCGCTCGCGCAGCAGCGGCGGCACCCCGTCGATCGGGAAGTACACCAGCCGCCAGGTGGCCGGCATGGACCGCACCTCGGCCAGGAACTCCCCCAGTCCCACCGAAACGGCCTCGGCCACCGTCGTTTCGGTCGAGACCGCGGCCAGCGAGCGTTCGACGGCGGCGCGCATGCGCGCGGATTCGCGATCGATGAGCTCGCGCAGAATGTCGTCGCGACTGCCGAACAGGTCGTACACCACCGGCCGGGTCACTTCGCTGCGTTCGGCCACCGCGGCGATGGACACCGCGGTGAATCCGCTGTCGGCCACAATGCTCAGCGCCGTGTCCAGCAGCTGTTCGCGACGGTCGGCGGGCGAGAGGCGTTTGGCGTAGCGCCGTTTGGCGGTGGCGCCCTGCACCTTCGGCATGGCTCAGTCCTTCCCCGCCTCGTCCGTATCCGCGGCGACAGCGATGCCCGCCCGGGCGACGCTGTGCCGCACCAGCCAGCGCAGGGTGCTCGACACCCGATCACGATCCATGCTCGGATCGCTCACCAGCATGCGGGCGGCGGTCTCGCTGACGCTGATGACGCCATGACTGAGCAGTTCGGTGTCGATCTGCCGCTCGCTCCGGGAGGCGAGCAGGCCGAGCAGCAGATGGGTCTGCTGCCGGACGCTGTCGCGTCCGCGTTCGATGCGCGCGTGGGTGGCCGGCGGCATGCCGTCGCCGCGCATGAACACCAGCCGCCAGGTCTCGGGCGCGGCCTGCACCAGGTTCAGGAAGACGTCCACCGACTGCTCGGCAATGCGCGCCGGGTCCGCGACCAGCGACAACTCGGGGGTGGCGGCCGCGGACATGGCCAGCACCCGTTCCTCCTCGCGATCGATCAGCGCTTCGATCAATTCGTCGCGGTCGGCGAATTCGGCGTAGAGGGCGGGCCGGGTCACTTCGGCCGCGCGGGCTATGGCGTGCATGCTCGCACCCGCGTAACCGTCGCGCACGATGAGGCTCCGCGCGGCGTCGAGAATCCGCTCGCGTCGCTCGGTCACCTCACTCCTTCCGGCTGTCGCCCGCACCGCGCTGGACGCCCGGTGCGGTCAGTGTACGCAGTGGCCTGCGGCCGGCGATCGGCGCGCGCATCGATCACGGGTTTCGGCGCGTCCGCCGGGCGGTTCGAGAAATGCTGCGGCCGAAAATGATTGGGTAATCCACCGATATGTCTGGGACGGGTCGGTTAGCCTCGATAGGGTGCACCCGCCCGGCGCCGGTGATGGCGACAGCCAGCCTCGACGCCGCCCCGGCCGGCGGGTCGGTCCCGCCGACGCGGCCGAGGCTCACTCGTGCGAGGTCGCCCACACCCCCGGGCGAAACCCGCGAGCACCGATCGCCACCCGCCCTCACGACTGTCTCCTCTCCGCACCATCCATCTGCGGCTGAAACTGCGAGGCCATTGGCTGACACGGGAGGAATCGCCGATGCAGCCCGCATTGCCGACCCCACGCGACGACACCGCCCTGCACATCGTCCGAAAGAACTTCTCCGACACCGCCATATCGAGTCTGCGCACCTTCGGCAGAACCGTCGAACTGGCCTGGGATTCGGTGCGCGGAGTGGTCACCGATGTGCCCGCGGGCAAATTCCCGTGGCGCGAAATGTTGCATCAGGCTTGGTATTTCATCACCGTTACGGCCCTGCCCGCGATTCTCATGGCCGTCCCGTTCGGGGTGGTCGTCTCCGTTCAGGTGGGCAATCTCATCCATCAGCTGGGCGCCGATTCGCTCATCGGCGCGGCCGGTGGGCTCGGCGTCATCCAGCAGGGCGCACCCATCGCCACCGGACTGCTGCTCGGCGGGGCGGGCGCCTCGGCCATCGCCTCGGATCTGGGGGCGCGCACGGTCCGCGACGAGATCGACGCGCTGCGGGTCATGGGGATTTCGCCGGTGCACCGCCTGGTGATTCCGCGCGTGGTGGCCATGGTGCTGGTCGCGCCGCTGCTGAATGTGCTCATCATCTTCGTGGGCATCGTCGCCGGCTATGTGGTGGCGATCGGCGCGCAGAATGTGACGCCGGGCAGTTACTGGGCGACCTTCGGGGCGTTCACCGTGCTCGCCGATGTCTGGATCTCACTGGCCAAATCCGTTCTCTTCGGATTCATCGTGGTGATCGTCGCCTGTCAGCGCGGGTTGGAGGCGCGCGGCGGGCCGCGCGGGGTGGCCGACGGGGTGAATGCCGCGGTGGTGCTGTCGGTGGCGGCCATCATCGTGGTGAATCTGGTGATCACGCAGGTGGTCACCATGTTCCTGCCCATGCGGGTGGCATGATGACCGCCGCACCGTTTTCCCCGCGCGGGCTCGGCTGGGCGAACCGGCTGTATCAGCGCCGCGAGCGGGCGCTCTCGCCGCTGGAGAACGCCGGGTTCATGCTCGGATTCACCGCGCTGGCGCTGGGCGGAATTCCCTTGGCGCTGCGGCGGTATCGCAATCAGACCATGCGCACCATCACCGATATGACCTGGGGCCGCGGGTCGTTCATCGTGGGCGGCGGGACGGTGCCGATGCTGATGGTGCTGGGCATCTCGATCGGCGCGGGGGTGGGCATCCAGACCTTCGCGGCGCTGGACCTGCTCGGGCTGGGGTCGGTGTCCGGGGTGGTGTCGGCGTTCGCGAATACCCGGGAACTCGCGCCCATCGCGGCGGCCGTCGGTTTCGCGGCGCAGGCCGGGTGCCGGATGACCGCGGAGATCGGGTCCATGCGTATTGCCGAGGAGATCGACGCCATCGAATCCTTCGGGCTGCGGTCGATTCCGTTCGTGGTGACCACACGGGTGATCGCGGGCGCGGTCGCCATCGTGCCGACCTTCCTCATCGCGCTGATCCTGTCGTACCTGTCGTGCTCGGCGGTGATCGTGCTGCTGCACGGTCAGGCCGACGGGGTGTACAACCACTACTTCTTCCAATTCACCAGCGGCTACGACGTTTTCGCGGCGGTGGTGAAGATCCTGGTGTTCGGCGTGGCGGTGATCCTGATCCACTGTTACTACGGATTCTTCGCCTCCGGCGGGCCGGAAGGGGTGGGCATCGCCTCCGGGCGGGCCGTGCGGGCCAGCTTCGTCGCCATAGTCGGCCTGGACATGGTGCTGACGCTGCTGCTGTGGGGCGTCAATTCCTCGATCGAGTTCCCGGGGTGAGCCGATGCCCAACTACGCGATTCCCGGAGTGCGCCTGACCAGGCGGATCTCACTCGCGCTGGGCGTGCTCACGGTGGTGCTGGCGGTGCTGGCGACGCTGTCGTGGCGGGCCTACACCGGGCGGGAACTGCCGGACCGCCTCAGCATTCAATTGCGCACCGAGCAGACGGGCGAGGGCATCGTCACCGGCACCACCGTGCGCTACGACGGGGTCGCGGTCGGGCGGATCACCGGGGTGGAGGCCATCGGACAGGGGCGCCAGCTGCTCACCCTGGATCTGGACCGATCCCAAACCGCCGGTCTCACAGACGCTTTCACGGTCGACTACGCGCCGGAAAACCTGTTCGGCATCAGCACCGTGGCCCTGCGGGCGGCGGCCGGAGGGATGCCGCTACAGGACGGGCAGGTCATCGATCTGACCGGGCGGGCCGAGGATGTGACCATGGGGGCACTGCTGCGCACCATTACGCAGACGGCCACGGAGGTGCTGACACCCAAATTGTCAGAGCTCATTACGCAGTTCAATACCGATCTGCGAGCCTTCACGCCGATTCTGCAGGCGGTGATCAGCGTCAGCCGGGCCATTGCCGATACGCAGCGGTATCCGTCATCGTTCCTGATCGATCAGTATTCGTCGTTCCTGGAGGGATTCGGCGACTTCACCTCCGCCACTTTCAAACTCGCGGCGGCCCTGCTGGGGATCGAGATCTTCCAGACCGAACGGGACCGGTACAACGTGTCGATCGGGGTGATCCGCAATGGCGTGCTGCTGGGGGCGGCGGATTTGTTCTCCATGCTGAGAACACATTTCAACGGGCTCGTTCCCGCGCTCACGCCGACGCTGAATGCCGTGACCGCCACGGTGCCCGATCCGGAACGATCCGCGGCCGAGCTGACCGAGATGCTGGAGCGGCTGCACCGCATCTTCGCCGACACTCCCGATGGGCCCGTGGTGAATGTCGAAGTGGCGCTGCAAGGAATTCCGGGGGTGGCGGTGCCGCTGCTCAGCGCCCTGACGGGAGGGGCGCGGTGAAGCAGACCTCGACGGCCGGCGTGCTCGTGCGGCTGTGCCTGTTCGCCGCCGCCATGATGGCGCTGCTGTTCGTCGTCATCAGCGCGATCCTGCGGCCGGTCAGCGGCGAGACCCGGGGTTTCCGTGCGGAATTCACCGATGTCAGCGGGCTGAAGAACGGTGACGACGTGCGCATGTACGGGGTGCAGGTGGGCAAGGTGACCGGCATCGAACTCGATGGGACGCGGGCGATCGTGAGTTTCAGCGTGCAGCGGGATCGGCCGCTGTACGCCACCAGCGGGCTGGCCATCCGCTATCAGACGCTCACCGGGCAGCGCTATGTCGATGTGCGGCAACCAGAAGAACCCGGCGCGCCCTTGCAGCCGGGGGCCACGATCGGGGTGGACAAGACCATTCCGTCGTTCGATATCACCCAGCTGTTCAATGGTTTACAGCCGGTGCTGCGCGAATTCTCGCCGGGGGCGCTCAATCAATTCGCCGAGAGCGTGCTCGCGGTGATCGAGGGCAATGGCAGCGGCATCGGCCCTACCCTCGACGCCTTCGAATCGCTGAGCCGCTATGTGACCGACCGGCAGGCGGTGCTGTCGCTGATCGTGGCCAATCTGCAGAACATCTCGGCGCAGATCGGCGGGAAATCACCGCATCTGGTGACCTTGCTGCGCGGGCTCTCCGATGTGGTCGTCGCCCTCAGCATCGAACTCGATGGGCTGCTCGAATTCTCCGATTCCGCACCGTCCGCGCTGGGGCCGCTCAACAGCCTGCTGAAGACGCTCGGATTCACCGAGAGGACCAATCCGAATCTGGAAGAGGATCTGCGGCTGCTGTTCCCTGATCAGCAGCAGACCCTGGAGGTGCTGGGCCGGCTGCCCGGCCTGGTGCAGTCGCTGGCCAATCTGCTGCCGCCGGCGAATTCGACGTCGGCCCGCATCGATCTGGGGTGTTCCAAGGGCGAGGCCGAGGTGCCGACCCCGTTCGCGGTGCTCATCGCCGGTCAGAGGATCTCGATATGCAAGAGCTGAACGCGCCGGAACCGCAGCGGCCCAAGGGTATTCGCGCCCGGCTGGCGGCACTGACCTGGCATCCGAACCGGCACGAGTCCACGCTCATGCGACGCGAGCTCGGGTTCGGCCTGTTCGGGGCCATGGCGCTGGCGGCGGTGCTGTTCGTGACCGGGCTGATCTATGTGCTGCCGATCGGGAAGACCACCTACACCGCGGATCTCAGTGAGGCGCGGTCGGTGCGGGTCGGGAACGAGGTGCGCATCGCGGGCATTCATGTGGGCACGGTGAAATCGCTGAAGCTCATGCCGGATCGGGTGCGGATGACCTTCACGGTGAACGACGACGTGACGCTGGGCGATCTCACCACCCTCGAGGTGCGGATGCTCACCGTGGTCGGCGGACACTACATCGCCGCGTTCCCGGCGGGCGACAAACCCCTCGGGGACGCGATCATTCCCGCCGATCGGGTGCGCCTGCCCTACAGCCTGATTCGCACCCTGCAGGATGCCGCCACACCGATCGCGGAGGTGGACGGCGACACCCTGCGCAAGAACTTCGCGGCGCTCCAGGATTCGCTGAGCAACAGCCCGGATGCGCTGCGGCGCATGGGGAATGCGGTGGAGAGCCTGGTCGGGATTCTCGACAAACAGAACTCCGATATCTCGCAGGCGCTCACCGTGACCAATGAGTACCTCACCGCCATCTCCGCCAATGTGTCACTGCTGGGGACCTTCCTGCGCAAGATCGGGGAGCTCGAAACCCGCGGGCTGGCAAAGAAAGCCGAGATCGCCGAGGCGCTGCTGGTGACCAGTCAGCTGCTCTCGCGCATTGCCGCCATCGAGCCCGCGTGGGCGGAATCGCTGGAACCGCTCGCCGACAAGCTGATGGAGGCGGTTCCGGCGCTCGAGGATCTGGGGCGGCGGCTGGATCGGTCGCTGACCGGGTTCGCGGAGCTGGCGGAGCGGCTGCGGGCCTCGGTGACTCCCGCCGACGGGGTGACCCTCGATCAGTCGGCGGTGACGGTCAGCGCGGTCTGCATTCCACTGCCGGGGACGGCGTGCTGAGATGAAACGCTTTCTCGGATCACAGGGTTTCATCACCATGATGGGGGTGCTCGCGGTGGCGCTGGTCGCGCTCGCCGCCTATGTGATCGCGTTCGATCCGGCGAAGAAGACCCTCGGATACTGCGCGATCATGCCCGATTCCATCGGCCTGTATCCGGGCAACGATGTCACCATGCTCGGGCTGCCCGTCGGGACGGTCGATAGCGTCACACCCGAAAACGGCAAGGTGCGAGTCGAATTCGAGGTGCAGGCCGAGTATCCGCTGCGCGGGGAGGTCACCGCCACCACGGTCTCGGACACCATTCTCGCCGACCGGGATCTGGAAGTGCTGGGCGACAACGACTCCGGAACCCAGTGGGACCGGAACAGCTGTATCACCAAGACCTTCACGCCCAAGAGCATCAGCCAGACCCTGGAAGCCTTCTCCACCCTCGCCGAAGAACTCACCGGCCACGGCGATCCGGCCGAACAGGAGCGGCTGCGCAATAGCGTGGTGGTGTTCGATCAGGCGACCGTGGGCACCGGGCAGCGGCTCAATGACCTCATCAAGGATCTGGCCCGCGCACTGAAGCAACCCGATGCCGGGATCGTGAATCTCGGGGAGCTCATCGACGCGTTCAGCTCGATCGCGCAGAGCGTGGCCTACAACTGGGGCGACATCAAGCTCGCCTTGACCCAGGCCGGTGAGGGGTTCGACTTCGTCAATCAGATGTGGGATCGCACCGTGCAGATCGTGGATTCGCTGCTGGTCATCCTGCCCTGGTTCGACCGGATCTCGCACAAGTACGGGCGCTCGATTCTCAATGGGCTCGATGCGCTCATTCCGAAACTCGCGCTGGTGTCGGCGAATATCGGCACGCTGAAGCAATTGATCGAGATGATTCCGCCGATCGTCACCGCCTTCGAGGAACTGCTCGATCCGGCGACCGGGCAGGCGCGAATCACCTATGCGGGGCCGAAGGTCGCGCTGCCGCAGGAGATCGCCGATCAGGTGTGCACGGTGGTGAACATCGCGGCGCCGGGGCGATGCCGGAACGCCGACGGCGGGCTGGCAACGGTGGACCTGGTTCCGCTCGTCCTCGGATTGGCAGGTGCGCAATGAGATTCACGGGCCGCGCGGGGCGGGTGCTGGTCGTGGCGTTCGCGGCGGCGCTGCCCGCGGCATGCGGGTTCAATCCGGCGTCCGTGCCGGTGCCCGGGGCGACGGTGTCCGGGCCCACCTATGACATCCATGTCGAGTTCACCAATGCGCTGAACCTGCCCGCCCAGGCCAAGGTGGTCGCCAATGGCGCGAAGGTCGGCAGCTTGAAATCGGTTCGGGTGGTGGATCCTTCGTCATCCGGAGCCGGGCGCATCGACGCGGTGCTGGAGATCTCCGAATCGGTGCGGCTGCCGGTCACCACCACCGCGCAGTTGCGGCAGAACACGCTGCTCGGTGATGTGTTCATCGGACTCACCACGCCCGCCGGGGATTTCGGCAGCACCATTCCGCCGGGCGGGGTCATTCCGCTGGCGCAGACGAAACCCGCACTCCAGGTGGAGGATCTGCTCGCCGGGCTGTCCACCTTCGTCGGCGGTGGTGCGCCGCAACGGATTCAGGAGATCATCAACCAGGCCAACGGGGTGCTGCCCGCGCAGCCTTCGGAGACCGCGCGCATCGTGAACCAGCTCGGCGCCGATGTGGAGGATCTGGCGGCCAATCTCGAGATCGTGGATCGCTTCCTCGCCGCCTTCCAGACCGATATGCAGGCCGTGCTCGCCAACCCGTCCGAGCTCGCGACCCTGCTGAGTGAGCAGGGCGCACGCGATATTCCGGCCGATGTGCAGTCGCTGGTGTACACGCTCGGGATCGTCGGGTCGCTCGGCAAGATCGGACGTTCCATCGAATGGGCGTCGCCGCTCCTGTGGGCCACCGATGGTGCCGCGAAAGCGTTCGTGCCCCTACTGTTCGCGGCGAACCCCCTGGATCTGGACGCGCCGTCGAATCTGAACCGCCTGGTCGCGCTGTTGCGGGACAAGATAATTCCGTTCGCGGAGCGCGGCATGAAGTTCAATGTCACCGCGGTGACCGTGGGTGCGGCGACACCGGTCTCCCGCGAGGAGCAGGTCGACGCCATCGTGCGGGCGCTGCGCATGATCGGAGTGGTCCGATGAGGCCGAATACCCTGCTGTCGCTGGCCGGTATCCTCGCCATCCTGATCGTCGGGAGCGCGTATCTGGCCTTCGGCGTCGTCCGGGTGAATTGGTTCCGGGACGAGATCACCGCCACCATGCTGGTGCCGGAGTCCGGTGGGCTGCTGCCGCGTTCGAAGGTGCTGCTGTCCGGGGTGGAGGTCGGGCAGATCACCGAGGTGGAGCATGTGCCGGCCGGGGTGCGGGTGCGGTTCCGGGTGTCGGAGAAGTATGCGATCCCCACCGCCAGCGCGGTGCGCATCGAGGGGCTGTCCGGGCTCGGGGAGGCGTATCTGGAGTTCGAGCCGCCGTCCGGCGAGGGACCGTACCTGCGCGACGGGCAGACCGTGCAGGCCACGAAAATCAGTGCGCCGGTGTCGATTCCGGATATCGCGCGGACCACCACCGAGCTGTTGAAGCAGCTGGATCCCGAAGCGCTGGCCTCGATCGTCGATACCTTCAGCGCGGCGCTGGCGGGAACCGAGACGGTGGTTCCGCAGCTGTCGCGGTCCACGGATCTGCTGGCGGCGACGCTGCTGTCACGCACCGATGTCATCCGGCAGATGCTGATCGCGCTGCAGGCCAATGCCACCGACATGTGGTGGGCCGGGCCGGCGTTGAGCGATGCCGCCGTACCGTGGGCCAGCTTCGGGCCGCGGGTGGTGGATGTGGCGGCCTCCATCGCACGGGTCATCCGGGCGGGGAATGTGCCGGACTCGTTCCTGATGGACGACCCGGGCGGGGAGCTCGGTCTCGTGCCCATGCTGCGGGAGGTCACCGCGCGCATCGATGCCATGGGACCCGAACTGTCGCCGCTGATTCCGGTCTTGCAACCGGTGCTGGATCTGGTGCCGCCGCTGGTGGGGCGGCTGGATCTGAGCAGCCTCATTTCCCAGGCGCTGAACGCCACGACTCCCGACGGCACGCTGCGCATGCAGATCACCGTCAAATAGCCGACCAGACGGAGGCACCATGCAGGTAGATCTCGAAAAGTCCAGCGACGCCGAGGATTCCGGCACGGCCGCCGAATCCGGCACGCCCAACCGATCCGGTAGCGCCGCTGCCGCTCCGGCCACCCGCACCGTGTCGATTCCGGTGTCGACCCTCGCCTGGTCGGTGGCGCTGGCGGCGGTGACCGTCATCGCCATTGTGCTCGGTGTGCTGCTGCTGAACGCGCGCGGTGAGATCTCCGACCGCGACGCCCTGGCCGCCGACCATCTGCATGCCGAACAGGTGGCCAGTGATTACGCGGTCGGCGCGGCCACGGTCAACTATGCCGACTTCGCCTCCTGGGTGGGCCGGTTGAAGGCCAATACCGCTCCCGCGCTTGCCAATAAGTTCGATTCCACCGCGTCCAGCCTGCAGCAGATCCTGGACCCGCTGAAGTGGTCGTCCACCGCGAGCCCGATCTCGGCGAAGGTGGTGTCGGAGACCGATGGGGTGTACAAGGTGAACGTCTTCGTCAATGTCACCTCCACCAATGCGCAGAATCCGGAGGGCGGGCAGACCACGGTCACCTACAGCGTGACCGTGGACCGCAATGCCGACTGGAAGATCACCGATGTGGGCGGCATGGACGGTGCGCTGCCGCTCAAGTGAGCCGCTGCGTGAGTTTCAGGTCCCTGCCGATGATTTCGCGCATGATCTCCGAGGTGCCGCCGTACACGCGAGTGACCCGGGCGTCGGCGGCGGCGCGGGCGATCGGGTATTCGCGCATGTAGCCGTAGCCGCCGAAAAGCTGCTGACAGCGGTCCAGGCAGCGGAATTCCATTTCCGAGGCCCACAGTTTCGCCTTGGCGGCATCGGCGGGGGTGAGCCGTCCGGCATTCAGCTCGATGACGCACTTGTCGATGAAGGCTTCCGCCACAGCGACTTCCGTCGCCACATCGGCGAGGGTGAACTTGGTGTTCTGGAAGGAGCCGATGGACTGACCGAAGGCCTGTCTGCTGCCGACGTATTCGATGGTCGCGTGCAGACCGGTGCGGGCGCGGGCCAGGCAGGCCACGGCGATCTGCATGCGTTCCTGCGGCAGATTGCCCATCAGGTATTCGAAGCCGCGTCCAGGCTCGCCGAGCGTATTCGCCTTGGGGACAACGACATCGGTGAAGCTCAGCTCCGCGGTGTCCTGGGAGTGCAGGCCCAGCTTGTCCAGGTTGCGGCCGCGTTCGAAGCCCGCCATGCCGCGCTCGATCACCAGCAGCGTGAGGCCGCGATGCCGCTCGGGTGAGGTGCGCACGGCCGCGATCACCAGATCGGCGTTGATGCCATTGGTAATGAACGTCTTTGCGCCGTTCACCACATAGTGGTCGCCCATATCCACTGCGGCCGTGCGCAATCCGGCCACATCCGAGCCGGCCCCGGGTTCGGTCATGCCGATGGCGGCGATGAGCGTGCCCGCCACGAAGCCGGGCAGCCAGCGCTCCCGCTGTTCCTCGGTGGTCAGGTTCACCAGGTACGGGGTGCAAATATCGTTGTGCAGCGCGAAGTTCAGGCCGACGCCGGCGCAGTCGGCCGCCATGAACTCCTCGATGAGAATCTGATTGAACCGGAAGTCCGCGGTCCCCGAACCCCCGTACTGTTGCGGCACCGCGAAGCCGAGCAGCCCCAATTCCCCTGCGCGCTCGAATACCCGGCGCGGCACAATGCCCGCCGCCTCCCATTCCAAGTACTGCGGCGCGACCTCTTTGCGCGCGAAGCCGCGCGCCAGTTCCGCGAAGGCCAGGTGATCGGCGTCGTAATGCCTGCGTTCCATGTGTTCATGGTCCGCGATGCCCGCGGGTGCGGACCAGAGATCAGCGGCCAGATCCGTTCTCGGGCGGGTTCTTCAGCAGATCCATGGCCACCTCCTTGCCCAGGGTGTACTGGTTGTCGAGCGCCAGCTGGAAACCGGCCGTGGAGTGATCGAGGTGGTCGATCACCGACTGGCCCGGATACGGCTGATCGAAATTGCTGAGGGTGCGCAGCGACAGGTAGCGGTTGAGGTAGCCGTGGGCGTTGAGGGCGGTGGCGGTGGCGTTGTCCTCCATCTGGGTGCTGCAGTACACGCCCTGGCCCTTGGTGCGGACCTCCATGATGTAGCGGGCGGTGTCGGAAAGCTGCTTGCCGGAGAAGAAGTCGTCGCCGGTCATGGTGTCGCACTTGGTGACTGCGGGGGTGCGGCCCTGCTGGCCGGGGTACATGGCGCGTTCGGCGGCGGCCTCGGGGCTGTCGGCCAGTTTCAGGTCGCGACTGAGGGCGTAGGCGCGGTCGACCAGGCCCTCGTCGAGGTGGTAGGCGGCGGTGTTGTAGTCCTCGACCGGGCGGAAGCCGAAGGGCACGCCGGGGGCTTCGGCGGGGTCGAGGTGATTGCCCAGGTCGAAGTCGACGATCCAGCGGGCCCACGCGGCTCCGCCGAGGGTGCCCTGGTCGGGTGGGGTGCCCGCGATGCCGGCGGTGAGGAACCAGGCTTTGGACAGGTCGAGTTCGTCGCTGCCGAGGATGGCCATCATGGTGGTGGCGGCATTGGCTTTGCCCTGGCCGGTTTCGGCCACGCACAGGCGGTCCCGATTGCACTGCACGGGTGCGAACGCGCCCGGCACGTCGACCTTGACGGACAGGTCCTCGTTCTTCAGCCAGACCTCGTGTTCGGGGTCGAACATGGTGACGACCAGCACCCCCACCTCGAATTTGCCCGAGTCGCCGGTGGAGTCGGAGCAGCCGGTCGCCGCGAGCACGGCCACACCCAGCGCTACAGCTAACTTTTGGCAACGGGAGGTCATGCGGTCACCATATGCGACCTACCGCGCAATTCCGGCGCTATGAAGCGTTGCGGAAGGCGCGTCGCTCCGCGGCCGGACCCGTCGTCGCCACCGACGTGACCGTGCCCGGCATACTCACACCTCCGCCAGCAGTTCCAGGTGCTGCTCCCCCACGATCCCGAACCACAGCGCCCGGTTGATCAGCGCGGCCCGCCGATCCTCCAGCCCCTCGTATCCGCGCAATCCGAGCCGGTCGATGAGGTATTCGATATGGAAGTTCACCGCCGACGTGGTCTCCAGATCCCGGCCCGCCGCCGTCCGCTGCACCCGCCGCAGCAGGTCCGGAATCGACGGGATGGCCGCCGACCCGTACACCAGTCGCGGTTCACACAGCGCCACCAGAATCAGAAAGTGCTTGGCATCCACCGACAGCGGGCGAAACGGTTCCACCGTCTGCGTCGTGGTCGGCAGGGCGGGCGGGGCCACCGCGCCGCGCCGCATGGCGAAGACCTTGAACTCCACCACCTTCGAATCGCCGCCGAGCAACTGCACCCGGGAAGCGGTGAACGGCACCGGCAATCGCTCCCCCGGCCGGATCGTGAAGTGCTCGCCCCGCCCTTCGTCGTTGTGCACCACATAGGACGCGTTCGGCCGAGTGCTCAAATTGCTGAGCAGCCAATAGAAGTCGACGGCTTCGATGCGCCCGGCCAATCGCGAGACAGCGGGCCGATCCAACCGGATGTCCACCCGCAGATCCGCGGCCCCCCGCCCGAAGGTCACGGCCTCTCCCGGCCACAGATTCAATCCTGGCTGCCGCACCCCGCCCTCTTCGGCGGGCACATGCACCAGCACCGACCAGGTATCGTTCGCATTCCTCACGCGGCCACCCCCGCCTGTTCCGTTCCTGCCAGCCGTGCCCGCAGCCGCTGCTTGGCCGAACTCACGTACCCCTTCACGGTCCCCGTGGCCAGCCCCATCACGGCCGCAGTCTCAGCGTAGGTGAACCCCCGCAGACACCGCAGGTCGATTGCCTCCCGCTCACGAGCCGGCAACGCTCCCAACGCCTCCCACACCACGATCCGCGCCGCCACCCGCTCGTCGAACCCGCCCGCCCCCGGATCCGCCACCCCCGCGATCACCTCCCCGCCCAGCGCGACCACCCAGCCCTCCCGAGCCCGCCGCTTCCCCACCGTCGCAACAAGATTCCCCGCCGCCCGCCACATGTACTTCCGCAGTTCCAGATCGTCATCGATCTCCGGCCCCGCCGCCCACACCCGCACGAACACCGTCTGCACCAAATCCTCAGCGTCACAACGATTCCCCACCCGCCGAGCCAGCGACCGCACCAGTACCGGCCCGATCTCCCCGCACACCCGCTCGAACACTTCTTCGTTGACGCTCATAGCCGCCTCAGCCCTCCGGCCCACGTAGCTTCTGCTGACGCGTTCAACGATCACCCCCACCCCCGCCCCGCCGTAACCTGACGACCGTCAGGGTGCGGGTGGTTGGCGCTGCCCGATTCGAGTCAGGCGCGGTCGGAGTCCCCGGGGCCGGGGGTGTCGGTGGTGGGGGTGATTCGGCGGGGTTTGGCTATGCGGCGGAAGCCGGTGGGGGCGGTGTCGCCGGGGGCCGGCGGTTTGCGGCGGAGGGAGCCGAAGTCGATGACGTCGGCTTCCTGCCGGGGCGCGTCGTTCGAAGGGGGTGTGGGGGCTTCGGGGGTGGCTTGCCACCAGCCGGTTTCGCGTTGCAGTTCGGCGCGGGTGACCGGGCGGGTGGGGGCGGGGTCGTAGGCGGAGACATTGTCGGGGTGCCAGGTGCGGCGGGGGCGCTCGGCGGGGGTTTCGGTGACGCGGCGGGGGCGGCGGGGCAGGCGGGTGACTTTGGCGGCGCGGTCGGCGGAGTCGGGGGTGGTGGGGTCGGAGGGCTTCGTGCCTTCCAGTTTTCGGCGTAGCCGTTCCACCGCGTCGAATCTGTTTTCGCCCGGGCCCCTTGCGTCACTCACGTCCGCATTCTCCCCTATTCGGGAGCGGGGTGGGCACGGGCGGTCGGGATCAGGGCTGTCACCAGGGGAAGTTTCCCTGCTCCGGAGTATCACCCCGGAGCAGGGAAGCCTGTCGGCGCGCCTAGTCGTCCACCGTGAGCACCGTGCCAGCGGCCACCGTGCGACCGCCCTCGCGGACGGCGAAGCCCAGGCCCGGCTCGAGCGGAACCGGGCTGCCGAGCGTCACCGTCATATCGACGGTGTCCCCCGGCATCGCACGTCCCTCGGGCAGCACCACGTCGCCCACCACGTCACCGGTGCGCAGGTAGAACTGCGGCCGGTAGCCGGTGGTGATCGGGGTGCGGCGTCCACCCTGCGCGTGCGAGAGCAGGTGCACGCGCGCGGTGAAGGCCCGGTGCACCGCGATGCTGCCGACCGCCGCCACCACCTGGCCGCGGCGAACCTGACCACGCTGGACGCCGCGCAGCAGCAGCGCCACATTGTCGCCCGCCTCCGCCGATTCCATGGTGCGGCCGAAGGTTTCGACGCCGGTCACCACGGATTCGAGGGTGGTGTCGAAGCCGAGCACGGTCACCTTGTCGCCCATGCGGACCATGCCCCGTTCGACCGCCCCGGTCACGACCGTGCCCCGGCCGGTGATGGTGAGGACATTCTCGACCGGCATGAGGAACGGCGCGTCGGTGTAGCGGACGGGCACGGGGATGTACTCGTCCACGGCGTCGAGCAGCGCGAGCGCCTGCGCCGACCAGTGCGGGTCACCGTCGAGGGCGCGCAGCCCGGAGACCGGGATCACCGGCACCTCCGCGCCGTCATACCCGTTGGCGGACAACAGGTCTCGCACCTCCAGCTCCACCAGCTCGAGCAGTTCGGCGTCGGCGGCGTCGGCCTTGTTGAGGGCGACGACAATGTGCCGCACGCCGATCTGCTTGGCCAGCAGCACGTGCTCGGAGGTTTGCGGCATGACCCCGTCGAGGGCGGAGATCACCAGGATCGCCCCGTCCAGCTGAGCCGCGCCGGTGATCATGTTCTTCACGAAGTCGGCGTGGCCCGGCATGTCCACGTGGGCGTAATGCCGTGTGGCGGTTTCGTATTCGACGTGCGCGATATTGATGGTGATGCCGCGCTCGATCTCCTCCGGCGCCCGGTCGATCTTGTCGAAGGGCGTGAAGGCGGAGCCGCCCCGCTCGGCGAGCACCTTGGTGATCGCGGCGGTCAGGGTGGTCTTGCCGTGGTCGACGTGCCCCATGGTGCCGATGTTGAGGTGCGGCTTGGTGCGGACGTAGGCCTGCTTGGCCATGATGAATTCTCCGTCTGGGAGTCGTGATTCGAGGGGACCTCAGCAGCGAGCCGACCTTCCCCGTCTGAGGTCCCGGGACGTCCCGGAGA
The DNA here is from genome assembly GCF_013744875.1 of Nocardia huaxiensis. NCBI lineage: Bacteria > Bacillati > Actinomycetota > Actinomycetes > Mycobacteriales > Nocardiaceae > Nocardia > Nocardia huaxiensis. The sequence continues at coordinate 4,214,973 of NZ_CP059399.1, read as the reverse complement.
AGGTCAGCGTCGTGCGCCGTCGAATGCGGAGACCACCAGCGCAGCGGCCATCGCACCCGCGACTGCGGGCTGTGCGGCGATGGGCTGCGGGAACATGGGTGACATGGTGCCGGGTCGAATGATCACCGCGCCACCCATTTTTTCGAATGCGCCGCCGGAGCGTCAGGCGGGCACCTGCTGAATTGCCTTGGCGGGCTTGAGCGTCAGGCACAGCGGCGCCGCCAGCAGCAGCACCACGGCCTCGACCCGGTACAGCTCGTGCACCGCGTCCATGAGATGCACGCCATTGGCGGAGACGATGGCCGCGAGAATCGCGATGCCCAGTCCCCCGCCGACCTGCCGCACGGTGAAGTTCATGCCGAGCCCGGCCGCGAACTTCTCCTCGGGGATGGCCGCCGAGGCGCAGATGCCGAGAGACGCGAAGGCCAAACCGATTCCGAAGCCGATGACGGCGGCCGCGGGCGCCCAGACGGTCCACAGGCGTTCGGTCTCGGTGAGCGCATTGGTGCCCAGCACCGCCGCCCCGCCCGCGAAAAGCAGTGCGCCCACCGCGGATAGGCGTCCCGCATTGTCGGGTGTGCCGATCTTGCCGACGATCACCGAGGTGATCATGGCCGCCACCGCCGCGATGGTCAGCACGAAGGAGGCCTTGATGACCGAGTAGTGCCAGATGGTTGCCAGGAAGATCGGCCCCATGAGCATGTGCGCGAACAGGGCGAGCCCAATGATCGCCGAGGCGAGGCTGGTGCGCGCGAACAGCCCGACCCGCCACAGCTGTAGATCTACCGCCGGGCTGCGATGCGTGCGCGCCCGCAGCAGCGAGTACAGCAGCAGCGCCAGCCCGCCGAGCAGCAGGCTCGTGGTCAGCGGCGAGCTCCAGCCCCAGTCCTGCCCGCGCGTCACGGCGGCCACGATGGCACCGGTCGCGGTCGCGAAACAGAGCGCGCCCACCGCGTCCGGCAGCGGCCCGCGCACCGCCGGCCGATCCTGCGGAATCAGCCGGAAGGCGGCCGCCACCAAGGCGATTCCCACCGGAATATTGATCGCGAAGATGGCCCGCCAGCCGAACTGATCGACCAGCAGCCCGCCCAGCACCGGCCCGAGCACCGCGCCCAGACCGTTGGTGGCCGTCCAGGTCCCGATCGCCCCGGCACGTTTGGCCGGTTCGATGGCCCCCAGCAGCAGTCCGATGGACGCCGGCACCACGACCGCCGCCGCGATCCCCTGCAGCAGCCGCGCCCCGATGAGCAGTTCCGCGGTCGGCGCGACCGCGCACGCCAGCGAAGTCAGCACGAACGCGGCGAGCCCCAGCAGGAAAAGCCGTCCGCGGCCGATAACATCGGCCAGCCGTCCGGCGGGTGCCAGTCCGGCCGCGAATGTGACGCTGTATCCACTGACCACCCAGGTGAGCATCGATTCGGGTGTGGCCGAAAAGGATTCCGAAATGCTGGGAAAGGCGATATTGACGACTGAAACGTCCAAAAATGTGAGAAATGATGCCGCGCAGACAATCAGCAGCACCGGTCCCGTGCCACCATGCGCGACCTCGTCGGATGCCCGATGAGACATATCCCCTCCCCCGGAGTGTGCGACCGGCCCGGAGCCGGGCCGATATTCCACGATGGAGGGCGGGGATCGGTGGTGAATAGTCGCCGAATCAACGCATTCGACACCCCTCTACACTGCCGGACGGGGAGGTCGGTTTGTTGAGATTTTCGGTACTGGGTGAGGTGCGCGCCTGGCGTGGGGACACACCCCTGGATCTGGGCCCACCGCAACGGCGCGCGGTGCTGGCCGCGCTGCTGCTGCGCGAGGGCAAAGCCGTCACGGCCGCCGAACTCGTCGAGGGCATCTGGGGTGAGGATCCGGTACTGCGCGCCATTCCGGCCCTGCGCACCCACGTGGCCAAGCTGCGCCGCGAACTCGAACCCGAGCGCACCATGCGCGGCCCGTCCGCACTGCTGGTGTCCATCGGCGACGGCTACGCGCTGCGAGTCCCGCCGGGTTGCACCGATATCGACACCGTGGCCGACCACGTGGCCGAGGCCGCGCGCCTGCGCCTCGACGACCCGGTCAAGGCGCGCGACACCCTGGTCACCGCGCTCGGGCACTGGCAGGGCGCGGCGCTGGGCGGACTGCCCGGACCCTATGCCGAACGCCAGCGCGCCCGCATCGAACAGTGGCGGCTGGCGATCCTCGAGGACCGGCTCGCCCTGGATATCGAAACCGGCCGCACCACCGAGGCGGTCACCGAACTCGGGCCGCTGATTCAAGAGCATCCACTGCGGGAGCGATTCCGCGCCCTGCTCATGACCGCGCTCTACCACTGCGGACGCCAGGCCGACGCGCTCGAGGAGTACGCGCGTGCCCGCCGCGCACTGGTCGACGGGATCGGCGTGGAGCCCGGTCCGGAGCTCGCGGCCGTGCACACCCGGATCCTGCGCGGCGACCTGCCGCCGGTGCAGCGGCCGGTCCGGCCCATCCAGACCCCGGCCCAATTGCCGCCCGACATCGCCGATTTCACCGGTCGCTCGCAACTGGCCGAGGAGATCGCCGCACAGCTCACCGAGGACGGCAGCACGGTCGCCATCTCGGCGGTCGGCGGTATGGGCGGCATCGGCAAGACGACGCTGGCCCTGCATGTCGCGCACCGGGTGCGCGAGCGCTTCCCCGACGGGCAGCTGTATGTGAACCTGCGCGGCGTGGACGCCGAACCGGTGCCGCCCGGCGACGCCCTCGGCGGCTTCCTGCGCGGGCTCGGTGTCGCGGAGGGCGATATCCCGCCGACCGTGGCCGACCGCGCCGCGCAACTGCGAACCCTGGTGTCCGGCAAGCGCATTCTCATTGTGCTCGACAATGCCCGCGACAGCGCGCACATCGCGGCCCTGCTGCCCGGTACGCCCGGCACCGCGGTGCTCATCACCAGCCGCTCCTCGCTCACCGAACTGCCTGCGGTCCGGCGCACCCGGCTCGACGTGCTGGAAACCGCGGAGGCGCTGACCCTGCTGACCCGCATTCTCGGCGCCGAACGGGTTGCGGCCGAACGTGATTCGGCGCTGGCCATTATCGAACAGTGCGCCTGCCTGCCGCTGGCGGTCCGCATCGTCGGCGCACGTCTGGCGGTGCGCCCGCAGTGGACCATCGCCTCGCTGGCCGCCCGGCTCGCCGACGAATCACAGCGCCTGGATGTGCTGCAGACCGGTGAGCTCACCGTCGACGCCGCCTTCCAGCTCGGCTACGGTCATCTGAATCCCGAGCAGGCCAGAGCTTTTCGCGCACTGGCCCGCGCCGACGTCCCGGACTTCCCCGCCGACGCGGCCGCGGCCGTCCTGGATACGACGATCGCGCACGCCGAATACCTCTGCGAATCCCTGGTGGATCTGAGCCTGCTGGAAACCACCGCGGCCGGGCGCTATCGCTTCCACGATCTGCTGCGCCTGTTCGCGCGCCGGCTGCCCGGCGAGCCCGAATCCGAGGTGCTGGTGCGCGTGCTCGACTACTACCTGGCGAGCACCAAAAACCTGCTCAGCGCAATCGATTACAGCAATACCACCCGCCTGCTCGTGCCCACCCGGGTGCCGGGCCATCTGTTCTCCGGTGGAGCGGACGGCCAGTGCTGGAACGATATCGAGCGCCCGGTGGTCATCGCACTGCATCGGCAGGCGGCGCGGCTGGGCGGTCAGGCGCTGGCGGTGGCCGCGGATCTGGCGTGGGTCATGGGCGAGCTCACCGATGCCGGCACCCGCGCCCGCGAACTCGCCGAAGCATTGAAAGCCTTGCTGCACACCGCTATTCGCGAAGGGGACGCGGCGAGCGAGCGCCGCCTGCGGGTCGCCCTGGGCGCCATCCTGCAGGTCGGCCTGGGCGAGGTGGAGGCCAGCCTGGAGTATCTGCGCAGCGTGTCCGCGCCCACCGACGACGCCGATCGCCGGCTCCAGGTGCTGGCCGAGATCCTGCTCGGCGTGGCCGACCGCAGGCTCGGCAACACCAAGGATTCGCACCGCCACTTCGTCAATGCCACCGCGCTCACCCGCGAGCTCGGCGACCGGTCCATGGAAGCCTGGATTCTCGCCCTCGCCACCCGCACCCTGTGCGAATCGGGGCAATACGCGGAGGCCGAGGCGGTGGCCGGACGCGCCATCGAATTGGCGCGGGAAGCCTCCAATCCGATCGCGCTGGGCTGGGCCACCCACGAACTGGCCGCCACCAGGTCCATGCTCGGCGACCATCCGCACGCCCGTGAACTCGGCGAGGAGGCCGTGCGCATCACCCAGCGCAATGGCGTGCGGCTCTGGGAGGGCTGGGCGCGCACCCGCCTGGCCCAGATCCACCTGCGCGCCGATCGCACCTGTGAGGCCGAGGCCGAGGCCACCCAGGCGCTGCATCTGCTGGCCAAGGCCGCCGACCCGGTGGACCGCGCCCGCGCCATCGTCCTGCGCGCCACGGCACGGGCCGCGCGCGGCGACACCGTCTCCGCCGAGCGCGAATTCCGGGAGTCCGCCGAGATCTTCCGCCGGGCCGGACTGCCGCCGCCGACGCTGGCCACCCTGTTCAGCCCCACCCCCGAGAACCGCTAAAGCGAACAACTATTCGCTATTTATCGGACCCTGGCACTGTTCCCTCGTCAACGCCACACCGGCGAAAGGGAGGTCAACGGTGCCGGCGATAGACCATGTCATGTCCGCGTTCGTCCGAGGGGTGCGCACGCGGTACATGCACGCCCGCATCACCTCGGGCCACGTCACCGAGACCGCCGCCGACCACTGGGGCGCCGTCTCCGATCAGGTCACCCTGCTGCGCGCCCGCACCGCCTGGTGCACCCGGCTCGCCACCGACCGGCTGCTCGAATAAGCACCCGCTCCCACCGCACGCCGCCGACCGTGGCTAGGATGTCCCGCAGTTTCGCCATGAGTTTGCTGTTCACCTAATGCTTTTCCGTTGTCGGCGGTGGAGGCGGGTCTGTGAGCTTTGTGCGGGAGCATAAGACGCTGGTGTCGAATGTCGCCCTGGTGGGTCTGATGGTGGCCGGTTCGGCCTATCTGCTGGTCGATACCGCGCGGGTGCGGTTGCCGGGGTCGACGTACGCGGTCACCGTGCACCTGGACCGCTCCGGCGGGATACAGGCCGGCAATGATGTCACCTGGCGCGGATATCGGGTCGGCTCGGTGCGGAAGGTCGAAATCACCGACGGCGGTGCGGGAATCGCGGCCGTCGCGGACATCGACGAGAAGTACCGGATTCCCGCCGACACCGACATCAAGGTGCAGGCCCTGTCCGGGGCCGGTGAGCAGTACATCGATTTCCGGCCGCGCACGAATGCGGGCCCATATCTGGCCAATGGGGATGTGATCGCGTTCGATCCGGCGCGAATCGGCACGCCCACGCCGATCTGGGAAGCGCTGGTGCACTCGGATGACCTTTTCGCACAGATCGATCCGGCCAAGTTCGAGGTCATTCTCAACCAGCTCGATATCGCGCTCAGCGGTGGCAAGGAACAGCTGAAGGCCACGATCGACGGGGCGTCGCTGGCCGTGGCGGGCCTGGACAACCTGCTGCCGCAGACCATCGGCCTCATCGACAATCTGCGCTCGATCAGCAGCACCACCTCTATGGCGCAGCCCGATCTCGGGACGCTGACCCGCAATTCGAGCACGCTCATGGCGCAGGTGAATGCCGCCAATGCGGAACTGCGGCAGCTGCTGGACCGAGCGCCGGAACAGATCGCGCTCACAGACCGGACGCTGGACCGGAATATGGATCCCATTCAGGCGCTGCTCGACAATCTGACGCGGATCGTGCGGGCCGCGCAATTGCGCACTCCGGCGCTGCGGGCGCTGTTCCCCACCCTCGGTCCGGGCACCTACGCCATGGGCGTTCCGGCACACGGCAATGAATTTCACACCATCATCGATATCTGGCTGCGGCCCTGGTGCCTGTACTCCACCAAACCGGGTTCGCCGTACGCGGTGCAGGACGGGACCTTCTCGCGCTGGAACTACTGTGTCAATCCGCCTGCGGATCAGCAGATTCGCGGATCCAGCAATGCGCCGCGCCCGAATGTGCCCGATAACGGGGCGCACATCCCCGCCGGAGCCGACCCGAACGAACGGACGTTGCCACCGGTGCGCTGAGCCGGTTCGCTCGCGTGTTCCGCGCGCCGTGGCGGCCCGGCATACCGTGCGGCACGCCGACATTCACCCATGTGTCGGCCTGTCGCGGGTTTATGCCGTGATTCTCCGAATACTCGGGTCACAATGTTCGCTGGTACCTCCAGGTGGTCCCATGCTTTGCCAACGAGATGTCCTTTCGCCCTGACAGGCGGCATTCACCAGGGTGGCAGGATCAAGGCTAGAGAGGTCAGAAACTCGATGATGAGCAAGCGTTCACTGGGTTTTGCGGCCCGCTCCGCGGTCTTCGTCGGTGTCGCAACCGCCGGACTCGCGGCGGTCCCGGCCCAGGCCGAACCACTGTGGCCGGGAGGTCCGGATATTCCGGGCGTGCCGGCCATTGTTCCGGGTGCTCCGGCCCCGGTGACAGCCCCCTGCGGCGAGACGGCACGCGCATGCCTGCGCCTGTCGTCCAATGAGGGGTGGCTGATGGACGGCGGCAAGGTCGTGTTCGGCCCCACTCCCATCTCCCACGGCATGCCCGGATACGAGACACCCCCGGGCATGTTCAAGGTGGCGTTCAAGAAGCCCTTCCATTGGAGCACCATGCACAACGCGCCCATGGAATACGCCATCTTCTTCAACGGAGACATCGCCTTCCACATCGGTCCGATCGAGAAGCAGTCGCACGGCTGCATTCGAATGACCCCGGACGGCGCGCGGGAGTTCTTCAATTACCTCAACCCCGGTGACGTGGTCGAGGTCGTACCGTAGGTCGCAGTACCGCGAAACCCCCTCCCGGCCTGTGCGGGAGGGGGTTTCGCCGGTTCAGGCCACCGGACCGTTGTGGTAGGCGGCGATCCGCCAGCCGGCGTCGCGGCGCACCAGGACCCAGGTGGCGATGACCCAGCGATCGGCGGGGACCTGCTCCTCCCCCGCGAACCGGATGGCGGCGCGCCCGACCGCGACCGCGGTGTCCGGGGCCGGGAAGCGCACGAACGCCGGTTCGTCCACTACCCGTGAGCCTTTGAGCGGGCCGGCGAAATTCTGTGCCATATTGGCGCGGACCTGCTCGCGGCTGTCGTTGAGCGCGCCGCGCACGATCGAGGTGGCGTCCTCGAGATACAGGTCGGCCAGGGCGTCGGCGTCATTGTCGGCCCACGCCCGGTACAGCTCCGCGATGACGTCGAGCACGGCGTCGCGGTCGGTGGTGGTGCGCACTGCGTTGGTCATGGTGATCTCCTCGTCCGGTGACCGCCGGATGGCGGCTCACGAGTACCTACCGGCGCGGGATGCCGGATTCATCGGTGGCGCGTAAAACTGTTCGGCAGGGACGAATCGAGGAGCGCAGCCATGGTGAGCGAGGACTTCGCGGCCCGCACCGACCCGTACCGACGGGAGTTGCTGGCGTATTGCTACCGCATGCTCGGCTCCGTGCACGACGCCGAGGACCTGGTGCAGGAAACCCTGCTGCGGGCCTGGCGCGCACGAGACAGCTACGACGCCGGCAAGGCTTCCCTGCGCACCTGGCTGTACCGCATCGCCACCAACGCCTGCCTCACCGCGCTGGAACAACGCGGAAAACGCCCGCTCCCCGCCGGATTGGGCGGCCCGCCCGGCGACGACCCGTGGTCGCCCCTGCTACCCGGCACCGAAATCCCCTGGCTGCAACCCATCCCGGATGCCCTGATCAGCGACCCCGCCGAAGCCGTTGTGGCCCAGGGCAGCCTGCGCCTGGCCCTGGTGGCCGCCATGCAGCACCTGCCCGCCCGCCAGCGCGCCGTCCTGGTCCTGCGCGAGGCCCTCGACTGGCCCGCCGCCGATATCGCCCACACCCTGGAGATGTCCCCCGCAGCGGTCAACAGCGCCCTGCAACGCGCCCGAAAAACATTGAGCGAGCACGGTATTCACGAGGACGACGTCTCCGAGGCCGGCGACCGCGGGGCGGTGGTCGACCGCTATGTGGAAGCCTTCCGCACAGCCGATCTGGCCGAGCTCGAAAAGCTTCTCACCGACGATATCGAGCTCGAGATGCCGCCGTACCTGAACTGGTACCGCGGCCGCACCTCCTACCTCGACTTCCTCGCCCGCGTGTTCGCCCTGCGCGGCTCCGACTGGCGGATGCTGCCGATCGGAGCGAACGGCCAGCCCGCCCGCGCCGCCTACAACCACGGCCCGGACGGGTACACGCTGCACAGCGTCCAGGTGTTCACGCTCACCGGCGGGCGGATCAGCCACGTCACCGTCTTCCAGGATGCCGAGGTATTCGAGACCTTCGGCCTCGCACCACAACTGGACTGACGGCTACAACCGATCGAGGAATGTCCTCATGTCCGCCCGGAGATCCGAGTTGGGTTCACGCTCGGCCGCTGCGGCGACCCACTCGGCCGTCCCGGGTGGACGAGCCGCCGGCGGCCAGGCTTCCAGGGCATTGAGCGCGCCGCGCCGGGACCGGATCACCCGGTTGGTGAGCGCTACCGCCAACAGTGCCCCACCCCGTCCGGGATGCTCCTTCAACCCCCATACAACCACCTCGAAGGCTCTGTCCACCTGATACTCACGGCCCAACCCCAGCGATTCGGTTGGCCCGGAACCCAACTGCCGCAGCGGGAGGATCTCCTCGGCGAGTCCTACGACCTGGTCGATGGTCGTCGCGTTGGCGTGCTGTACGGCCCACTGCCAGACGTAGGCGTTGTATGGGTCCTCGCGCAATCTTTCGAGAGCACTTGGCATTCCGTCCATTCCGAGCTGTCCGGCGCAGGACAGCGCCGCATTGAACCGGAACTGCCCAAGCCTCCCCGATTCTGGTGCGGCGTCATCGGATTCGACGGGCGATTCGAGCGCCGCCCACACGATGTCCTGCCAGCGGAGTGGTTCCGCCAGCGCCGCGTATCGGGTGCTCAGTCGCACCCGCTCGTCCTCGGCCAGGCACAGACCCTGATCCCTGACAATGCTTCCGATGCCGAGAACGGCCTGCAGCCGCCCGATGGTGGGTTCGGCCCCGGCAATCAGATCCGCGAACCTCTCCAGGACGGGTATCGCATCGTCGTAGTGGTTCAGATTCCCCGCCGGACCGCCGGGAGCGAGCGCCACCAGGATGTCGGCCGCCCCGTCCAGCAGCTCGTCATCGACCGCATCCGCGAGCAATGCCTCGTGCAGACCACCGGTGGTGGCAGCGAGGTGAGCGAGGTACTCGTTCATCACGCCATTGCGAAACCCGCTGCGCAACAGCCACGCTCGGACTTCCGGATCGGTGCTGCCGCGCAATCGCTCGACCGCGTGGATGCGCCCCCACCCGTTCAGGCGCTGCGCCAGATCGAATATCTTGCGCTGCGCATCGGGCTGCGTATTCTTCAGCGCGACAACGGCGAACAGCGAGAACTCTTCGAGACTCCCCAGCAGATCCAGCAATTCAGCGTCGCGCTCGTCCCCGCTGACGCCCAATAGGATGATCCCGAGCTTGGCCACTTCCCGCTCGGTGGCATTCTCGGCCACGAATCGTGCAGCATTCCTGAGCTTTTCGCGCGGAACCCGGCGAGACAGCATTTCCTGCACCAGGTTGTCCGCTACCCGCAGGGCTTCCACGCCGGACAGCAGCCCAAGCAGCGGGCTCGGATCTTCGAGGTGCGCGACAACGTGGTCGGCCAGGTCCGTCACCGGATTCGCTTCGGCACTCATGTGGTGGGTGCCGACACCGTCGCGAACAATGCTGGGAAAAACGAATTCACCTGGCTCACGCGGTTTTTCATCCGGGAGCGGATATCCGTCATCCGGCCAGGGGCCGGGACCGTGCAGAGCGGTGAGAGACAGTGCGTGGGCCACGAAGGTGGCCTCGTGGGGGCTCATCGGCCCGGGCGCAGCACGCCCTTTCCATGGAAGATCATGGCCACGAGGATGACAGGTCCCGCCCTCCGGCGCAACCGAGCCACATCGGCAAGCACGCGAAGCCCGAGCGGTGGTCAGAGATCATGACGGCGGGCCGGACAGCAGGCCGTTGGCGTGTGCGAAGGCCGCGGCTTCGGTTCGGCTGGCAACACCCAGTTTGGTGAGGATGCGAGAGACGTGCACCCCTGCGGTATTGGCGCTGATGAAGAGTTCGGCGGCGAGCGCTCGATTGCTCAGCCCCTTGGCCACGAGCCGTAGCACGTCCAGTTCCCTTGCGGTTAAGCCGAATTCGCTGGATCCACCGACGGACGCGGACGCGGGGGCGGCCGAATCGCCGAGCGGGATGCGGGCGCGACGCGACAGCGCGACGGCGGCCTCGGCCAGCGGAGCCGCACCCAGTGTCAGAGCCTGCGCGGAAGCGGCGCGCAGGCGGACCGCGGCGGTTTCCCTATCGCCTTCGGCCACATGGGATTCCGCGGCGGCCAGCAGGCTCTGCGCCGCCTCGTACGGTTGCTCGACCGCACTCCAGGCGGCGGCAGCCTGTTCCCAGGACACACTGGAACCGGAGACATGGGCGGCGTACAGCGCGGAGTATGCGCCGTACAGAGCAGGGTTTGCGGGCAGTGCGCCGGAGAGGGCCCGCAGATCCGCGGACGCGGCAGGCACCTGTGCCGCGAGCACGACCAGCGGCCACACTTCTTGTGGATGCCCGGTCAGGGCTGTCACATCGCCCGCTCTGGTGGCCACCTCGGCGAGAACCTCTGCGGCACTGGATTGATCACCTTCGGCCAGAGAGATCCGGCACCGCACGGCCTGTGCCCGCAGCCGATACGGCAGCGTCCACCTCCCCTCTCCCAGCAACGCCCCCGCCGCGCCCACGTCACCGCGAGCCCGATCCATATCCCCCTGCGCCACAGCAATGTCCGCGTAGCACAGCAGCACCGCGGCCCGGCTCAACGCCGGCATCCGATCGAACTGGGTCTCGTCCACCAGTTCCCGCGCCTCGGCCCACCGCCCCAGCGCCGTCAACGCCTGCGCCCACTTGACGAGCAGTATCGGCGCGGCCTCATGAAACCTGAACGCCTCATGGGCAATCCGCAGCCCCTGCTGAATGACGCCGATCGCCTCCCGCGACCGCCCGGACGCCACCAGCACCGCCGACTCCCAGGTGGCCACATCGAGCAGCACCCGCGTATCGCCCGAGGCATCAGCCGCCGTCCGCGCCTGGGCGAAATGCGCCAGCGCCGTGGTGGCATCCGCGGCGGCGGCCAGCCCCAGATACGCCTGCGCCCGCGCGATCACCGCTGTGGCGCCGAGCTTTTCGGCAATGTCGGCCGCTTCCCGCGCGTCGACCTCGGCACCTACCGCATCACCGCCGAAAAGCTTGGTGATGGCCGACTGCGCCAAGGCCTCCGCCCGCTCCCGGGTCGCGGGCGCATCCGACAGCAGCCGCAGCGCCCGGTCCAGATCCGCGCCCGGCCCGGCCCCGCCGCGGCTGTTCAGGTACGCCCGGCTCAGAGCGAGGCGCGCGATGCGCGCCGACCTGACCGCATCATTCATCGCACCGGGCAGGGCGGCCCCGCCCGGGGCCGCTGCACCCGACGCGTCAGCGTCGGTCCATTGCGGAGTCGGGTCCGCCAGGGCGAGGGCCGCGCTCGCCGCGACGATGCCGCGTTCTGTGGCGTCGCAGGCGATGGCCTGGTCGACAGTCCGTTCCAGCACGGCCAGTTTCGTCGTGCCCAGGAGCCGGGCCGCGTCGGGTACCCGATTCCAGTGCGCCGCTGTTCGTTCGAGCTGGCGCAGTCGCTCCAGCGGTGGGGTGGTGGGATTTTCGGATAGTGCCCAAGCTGCGGTCAGAGCCGTGCGGAAGTCACCGGCGGCCGCGGCGTGGTGGGCCAGTTCCGCGGTGTGGTCGACCTTCGCCGGATCTGAGGTTTCGCGCAGGGCGGCAACGACGTTCGCGTGTAGGTGGGTGCGTTCGGCGGGGAGGAGGTCTTCGTAGACGGCTCGGCGGATGAGGACGTGGCGGAAGTCGTAGGCGGTGTCGGCGACCAGCAGGAGGTGGCGGTCGATCAGTTCGCGGAGGGCTCGGTTCAGTGTGGGCGATGGGAGATCCGCTGTGGCGGTGAGGAGTTCGTGGCGGATGGGCGAGCCGATGACTGCTGCGGTCCGGAGTGCCACGCGGGCTTCGGGCGTGAGGCCGGATTGGAAGCCGAGGAGCAGTTCGTTGAGGTCGGCCGAGAGGTGGTCGGGGGTGTGGCCGAGGGCCTCGACGAAGAGGGGGTTGCCGCCGCTGCGTTCGAAAACCGTTGTGATGAGCGTCGATTCGGGTTCACGGCCCAGCAGGGCGGCCAGTTGGCGGCCGACTTCGTGGCGGGTCAGGGGTGGCAGGTCCAGGAGGCGGACCGCGGGGTTGCGGCGGAGTTCGGCCAGAAGCGGGCGGAGGGGGCCCGCGCCGGGGCGGTAGGTGCCGACCATGAGGCACTCGCCGTCGGCGATATTGGTGGTGAGGAAGGTGAGGAGTTCTCGGGTGGCGTCGTCGGACCAGTGCAGGTCCTCGAGGATGAGGACCAGGGGTCTGGTGGCGGCCAGTTGTTCCAGGACGGTGAGGATTTCGCCGAACAGGCGGGTGCGGTCGCTGCCGGGGGCGGCGGGGCCGGTGTGCACGGCCAGCTGCGGCAGCCAGTTCGCGAGGGCGGGCTGTGGGGGGAGCAGGGCGGCCAGGGGTTTCGGGCCGAGCTCGCGGAGGACGGCGCGCAGGACGGCCAGGAAGGGAGCGAAGGCGATGCCGTCGGTGCCCAGTTCGGGGCAGCGGCCGACGAGGGTCAGGGCGTCACGCGCGACGCGCTCGGTGAACTCGCCCATCAGGCGGGACTTTCCGAGGCCGGCCTCGCCCGCGACCAGCACGGTCTGGATGTTCGCGTCGCCGAGAGCGTCCAGCAGGACCGATACTTCGGCGGCGCGGCCGATCAGGGCACTGCTGCCGGGGAACTTCACCACGGTCCGATCATGCCGTGCGGGCCGGTGAAGAGCCGAATACCGGCCGAAATAATGAGGATTCATGATGTGGGCCCGGGGTCTTTACCGGAAGTATTTATCTCATGAGCAGCACGGACATCCGCCCCTTCCGCATCGACATCCCGCAGGCCGACCTCGACGATCTGCGCGACCGCCTCCTCCGCACCCGCTGGATCGACGAGGCCCCCGGCACCGGCTGGGAGCGCGGTGTGCCGACCTCCTACCTGCGCGATCTGGCCGCGTACTGGGCGGAGAAGTTCGACTGGCGGGCGATCGAGGCCCGCCTCAATGCCTTCCCGCAGTTCACCACCACCGTCGACGGGCAGAACCTGCACTTCGTGCACGTGCGGTCCGAACGCGAGGACGCCACCCCGCTGCTGCTGGTGCACGGCTGGCCCGGCACCCCCGCCGATTTCCTGGACCTGATCGGCCCGCTGACCGATCCGGCCGCGCACGGCGACCCCGAGGCCCCGGCCTTCCACCTGGTGATCCCGACCCTGCCCGGCCACGGCTTCTCCGGTCCGCTCACCGAATCCGGTTGGCACGACGGGCGAGTCGCGGCGGCGTTGGCCGAGCTCATGGCCCGGCTGGGCTACCGGCGCTACGGCGTGCACGGCGGCGATCACGGGGCGTTCATCGCGCCGCGCCTGGGCCGTGAGCACGCCGAGCACGTGCTGGGTGTGCACGCCAATGCGCTGGTCACCTTCCCGACCGGGGATCCGGCCGATATGGCGGCCCTCACCGACGCCGAGAAGCAGCGCCTGGGCGCCATGAAGAAGTTCCAGGACAATGGCTCGGCCTATATGAGCCTGGCCGGTTCGCGCCCGCACACGCTGGCCCAGCTGCTCGCGGATTCCCCTGCGGGACAGTTGGGTTGGATCGTGGAGAAGTACAAGGAGTGGACCGATCAGGCGCACGAATTGCCCGAGCAGGCCATCGACCGGGACCGGATCCTGACCACGGTGAGCATCTACTGGCTCACCGATACCGCCCGCAGCGTGGCCAATTACTACTACGAGCGGTTCACCGATCCGAGCATGTTCGCGCCCAAACCGAAGGGCACCGTGCCCACCGGGGTCGCGGTGTTCACCACCGCCGATTTCGCCATCCGGCGGTTCGCCGAGAAAGCGCACAATATCGTGCACTGGTCGGAGTTCTATGCGGGCGGGCACTTCCCGGCGCTGGAGGTTCCCGAGCTGCTCACCGGCGATATCCGCGCCTTCTTCGGTGGCCTGACCAGCTGATTTCGACCCGAACGCGGAGACCGCGAAGCCCGGCGCCCGAACGGCGCCGGGCTTCCGGCGCGCAACCCTGCCGAGGTTCGGCGAACCCGCGGCGTACGGTGAATCGCATGGATGCTGACCAGTCTGTATCCGAGGTGCCCCCGGGCCGCGCTTACACCGCCCCCGATGTCACCGTCTACTACGAGGCCGCCCGCTGCGTGCACTTCGCCGAGTGCGTGCGCGGCCTGCCGCAGGTCTTCGACACCGCCGCCCGCCCCTGGATCCAGCCCGGCCGGGCCACCGCCGAGGAAGTCGCCGAGGTGATCCGCCGCTGCCCGAGCGGCGCCCTGCACTACCTGCTCCCCGACGGCCCGGCCGAAACCGCCGAGCCGATCACCTCCGTGGTGCCGCTCCCCGGCGGCCCGCTGCTGCTGCGTGGGCCGCTGAGCATCACCGTCCCGAGGCCCGGCGAGACCGACGGCCCGGCCGTGGTCGCCGAGACCCGCATGGCGGCCTGCCGCTGCGGGCGCACCGCCAATGTTCCCTTCTGCGACGGCAGTTGCGATCTGCACAAGTGAGTCACCTGTCGTAATCCCTTGGTAATCAGGGGTTTTCATCCCGATCACCGGGACCTGCGATTGCGCTGCGGTGATGTCTGGTTGCTCTGCGGCGTGACCGCCACTACAGTGGCCAATCAATAGGAACGCTAGAGTTCCCATATAGCCCTACTGTGTGGAGTCGCAGATGATGAGACCTGATCCGGAATCGGCAACCAGCGACACCACGGGTGCGGTAGCGGCCATTTCCACTCCCCTGCAGGATATCCGGGCGCTCTCGCAGCGACTGGTCACGCACTTCGCCGACAATGTGGCCCCGTGCGGCACCCTGCCCGGGGACGCGCTGCGCGGCGATGTCACCACCGTCACCCGCACCTGTCTCGAACTCACCGCCGCGGTGCTGGAGGAGCGCGATGTGAGCGGCAAGATCGAGCGGCTACAGCGCGCCGGCGAGGACTGGGCACGCGAGGGCATTCCGATCGGCACCATTCACCGCGCGGTGCACGACGGCTTCGCGCTCGGCCTCGAGCTCATCCTGGATGTGGCGACGCCCGAGGATTACGAGCGCCTGGCCGTCACCGCGCGGCGTCTGCTCGAGGTGCAGGCCGTGGTGAACTCGGCCTTCGCCGTCGCCTATGTGCGCGAGCACCGCGCGGTGGTGGCCGAGCACCATACGGCGGTGCACACCGTGGTCTCGGCGCTGCTGGCCGGACATCCCGCCTCCACCATGGCGCGCGCGGGCGGCGTCGAGATCGACGAGTCGTATTACGTGCTGCCGGTGAGCATTCCGCCGCATCCGGGGGAATCCGATGCCAGCACCGACACCGAGGTGGTGGCCCGGCGCAAACTGCGCCGCGTGCAGTCCGCTCTCGCGGATTACTGTGGCGGCCACGCGCTTTCGCTGCTCGGCGCGAACGGCGGCACCATTCTGCTGCCCGCGGGCGCGATGACCGCCGAGGCGCTGGACGGCCTCATCACCACACTCTCCTCCGCCGCACAGGTTTCCATCACCGCCACCGTCATTCACGCGGAGACGGAACGGATTCCGGAGGCCGCCGACCGCGCCCACGAGCTGCTGGACATGGTGCACCGACTACAGTGCGCGCCCGGGCTCTATCGATTCGATGATCTGGCA
Source organism: Nocardia huaxiensis (assembly GCF_013744875.1). Classification (NCBI taxonomy): domain Bacteria; kingdom Bacillati; phylum Actinomycetota; class Actinomycetes; order Mycobacteriales; family Nocardiaceae; genus Nocardia; species Nocardia huaxiensis. The sequence continues at coordinate 4,199,048 of NZ_CP059399.1, read as the reverse complement.
ATGGAATACCAGCTCACCCGCCCCGGCCCGGGACGCGAATACCTCGGCGCGCTGCTGGACCCGCTGGACGAGTACCCGGAGCTGCTGGAAACCCTGCGCCGCCATATCGGCAACGATCTGAGCCGGCAGCGGACGGCACGGCTGCTGGGTGTGCACACCAATACCGTCGACTACCGGCTCAAGCGGATCGGCCAGCTCACCGGCTTCGATCCCTCGCAATCCTCCGGACTCTGGTACCTGCGTTCGGCGCTGGTGGCCCGCAGCTACCGCGGCGCCGAGCGGGCCCGGATCGGCCGTCCGGACACCATTTTCGCGAAGAGGGCCGCGAATGCCCGATACTCCGACAGCGCCTTGCCGGACAGGGCCACCGACCACACCGTCTCGACCCCGGCCGCGCCGAGCGGGCGCACGGCGAAGCGATCGTCGAGCCAGTCGACCATGGCGGGGACGCCGATGAACTGCAAGGGCAGATGAGCGCTGAGACGGTCACGGACGTACCGGATGTGAACGTCGCGGTCCCGGTAGCGCTGCACGTGCGCGTCCACGTCCGCGACGGCGATCACCTCGTCGTTCACCCCCTGTAGCACGAACATCGGCATGGCGGGAGCCTTTGCGCCGGGCCGGATCTCGTCGAGCACCGCGCGCATGTCGGGATGCGTGAGCAGCGCCCCCACCCCGCCGGTGATGTGCCGCTGCGCATTGCGCCCGGCGAAGCGGGCCAGCAACGGCAGGGTCGCGGTGTACTCCGCGCGCGCCAGCAGGGCCAGATAGTCGGCGGATACCTTGGTGCGCAACACCTTCTCCACGCCCGGGTAGGCACGGCGCAGGCCCGCGGTGAAGACCATGGCGAAGCCCGCGAAGGGCGAACCGTTCAGGCGCACGAAGGCCATGGCGGGATCACCCACGGGCGAACCGGCGACCGCGCCGACGATATTCAGTTCCGGGGCGTAGTCGGCGGCTTCTTCGGCCGCCCAGGCGGTGGCCAGGCCGCCACCGGAGTAACCCCACAATCCGATGCGCGTCGAGCTGTCCAATCCGAGCGGCGAAAAGCTCAGTGCCGCACGGATTCCGTCCAGCGCCCGGAACCCGGGTTCGCGGGCGGCCCCGAAATGCCCGCCCAGCCCTTCGTGATCCGGCACCGAGACCGCCCATCCGCGTTCCAGCGCGGCGGCGATGAGCGGCAGCTCCAGCTGCGGAATGGAGCCGAGCGCCCGGGCGCGATGCTGTAAAGCGTAGGAGGGGAAGCATTTCGGGGCCACGGCGTCGATGGCGCACTGGAACGACACCAGCGGCCGCGACTGGGCCGGATCCGCGCCCCAGGGCAGCAGCACGGTGGTGACCGCCGCCTCGGGCGCACCGTGCCTGTCGCTGCTGCGATACAGCAGCTGCCAGGCGCGCACCTTCTGCGGAATGCGCCCGAACAGCGCGGTGCGCACCCGTCGGGTGCGCAGCACGGTGCCCGGGGCGACGCCGGTGAGATCGGTCGCGGTCTGATAGAAGGGGTCCTCGTCCGGCAGTAACGGACGGCCGGGCGATCCGAAATCAGCTCTGGGACTGACAATCTCGAATGCGTCGCCGACGGTCATCGCGATCCTTTCTCCGGGCGGCCGGCTAGAGTTTGCCGCCGCCACCGATCATCCAGGGATTGAACGTGCATTCCAGCGTGGGATTCGCTACCGGATCCAGAGCGCGCAGGACAATGGAGACCGCGCGCGGCGAGTACATGACGGTGAGGTGATCGGACAGATCCTGTTCGCAGTCCTGTTGCAGGGCAATATTGTTCACTGTCGCGCCGGGTCCAGCGGTCATGAACGTCCACTCGTAGGGATTCGAGATTTCGTCGTGCCGGGAGCCGACCAGGGTGTAGTCGACGCCCGGAACGGTGTCGCCGTCGGCATTCAGCTCGGCGTAGAAGGACGATCCCACGGCCTGCTGAATATTGGCCGTGCCGATGAGCGGTTCGTAGAAGCCGAGAATATTGACGCCGAGATTGTTGATGATCCGGCCCAGGGTCGCGATGCCCATGAGCGAGGTGCCGTGATTGGTGGCCCCGAAGGTGATGAGCTTGCCGACTTTCCCCGCGCCACCTTCGAATTTCATGAAGTAGCTGGTCACCGGCCCGCCCTGGGAATGCCCGACCACATCGACGGCGGGCGCGCCGGTGGCCGCGAGGACCCGATCCACGAAGGCGCCCAATTGTCTCGCCGATTCCTCCATGGGCCCGACGCCATTGCGGCCGGGCAGGATCGGTCCCAGACCGCCACCCTGCAAGACGCCGAGTTTGCCGAAATTGAAGGAGAATACGCAGAATCCGGCGCGCGCGATGCGCGGGGACATATAGGAGTAGGTGTCATAGGCATTGAGCCAGGTGCCGTGCACCAGCACCACCGGATGCGGGTGCTCCGCGGACGGTCTGCAATTCCAATCGTTCGAACCGGGCGGCGCGGCATCCGGATTGACCAGGCCGTAGGCGAATGCGGCCAGATAGGCCGACATTTCCGGGCCCTCCCCCACGGCATCCGAGGCGGTACTGGAAATTCCCGCCGACCCGGAACCACTGCCGGTGTCCACGATCGATTTCGGGGTGCGCCCGTCGGCGGCCGGCAGCAATCCCGCGTCGATGAGGCTCGCCAAGGTGTCGGCGGTCGCCGGATTCTCCGGTTCGGCGCCGGCCACCCCACCGGAGAAAACCAATGCCAGGGCCGTCGCGCCCGCGCATGCGGCACCACCGAGCGCTCGAATCTTCGGCCTCATGAAATCTCTCCTACCGCCCACCCGAATCCGACCTCTGTGTCGAATTCCCTAGTGACCGTAGGTCTGCGGCCGCCGCGCTGTCACCGCCTCTGTGTCAGATGACAAACACCCCTACCCTGGGGATATCGCGAGTTGTGGTGGCAGACAGCACCCTATTCGCCGGGCAGCCCGGCGAGTGCGATGGCCGTGCGCGTGAACAGCGGCGCCAATTCCGGCAGCGCCTGCGCGCCCTGCTGATGCAGGCAGGCGCGCACCCGATCGTCGATGCCGCCGAGCAGCATGTCGATGAACCGGCGATCCGGATGCGCCGCCAGATCGCCCTCCCGCACTCCGATGGCCGCCACCGCCATGATGTAGTCGGCGAAGCGCTCGTGCACCCGCGCCCGGTGCGCCACCAGGGCCGGACCGGCCGCCATGGTCTCGACGTACAGCGCCCGCGCCGCTCCCGGCTGCATGGCCAGGAACGCGAGATAGATCTCGAACGAAATCCGCACGCGGTCCTGGAAATTCACCCCCTGCATGCCGGTGACGGTGTCCTGTAGTTGATCGAGTGCGTTCCCCACCGCCAGGTCGTAGGCGGCGGCGAAGCATTCGTCCTTGCTCCCGAACACCGCGTAGAAGGTGCGCCGGGCCACCTGCGCCCGGGTGACGATATCGGCCACGGTCGTCCCCGCGTACCCCAGCTCCCCCACCGCCTCGAGCACGGCGGCGCACAGTCGCCGATACTGCGACGTCACCACCTGCTCCCGGCTCAACCCATGCCGCCCCCGCGGCAGTGGCCCGGCTTCTTCAACACTCACACCCCCAGAATATGGCCCCGTGTCTGAGCCACTCACTCCGCCACCGGCGTCACAGTGAGCGGATCACCCGGCACGGGTTGCCGGCGGCGAAGACCCGCTCGGGCAGATCACGGGTGACCACGCTGCCCGCGCCCACGACGGTGTCGGAGCCGATCGTCACGCCGGGGCAGACGATGACACCGGCGCCGAGCCAGACATTGTCGCCAATGGTGATGGGGGCGGCGGTTTCCCAGCGCTGCCGCCGCAGTTCGTGATCCTCCATGGGGTGCAGGGCGGTGAGCAGCTGGGCGCGCGGGCCGATGGAGACGTCGTCGCCGATGGTGATGGGGGCACAGTCCATGAGGATGGCGTCGTAGTTGAGAAAGCTGTTGCGGCCCAGGCGAATCAGATGCCCGTAGTCGCATTGGAAGCGGGGCATGATCCAGGAGCCGGCACCGAGGGCGCCGAGCAGCTTCTCCAGGATTTCGCGGCGTTCGGCGTCGTCGCCGGAGCGGGTGGCATTGAAACGGTCGAGCAGGTGCTGGCAGTGCCGACGTTCGGCGACGAGTTCGGGATCGTTGTCGCGGTAGAGCTGTCCGGTGAGCATGCGTTCCTTCTGCGATTCCATGAAATCGATCTTGCCTGAATCGCGAGGGCGGCCAGGGCCGCGCCGAGGGCATTGTCGCCCAGGCGTTCGACGGCGTCGATCCAGCCGAGCTGGGTGCCGGTCCCGGCCAGCAGCAGCATGGTGGGAACCGCGAAGATCGGCCAGAAACCGTAGTTCACCCGGCGCAGCGGGCGGGCGAGCGCACCGAAGAACGCCACGGCGACAACGGAATACACGGGTGCGAGCAGGCCCAGGACGCTGAGGGCCAGTGCCGCGAGCAGCACACCGGCGAGGTGCCCGCCCAGCCGTTTGACAATGCGTTCGGCGGTGGCCGCCCGGCTGGGCCGCAAGGTGGTGACGACGCCGGTCAGCGCCCACGCCCCGTGCGGCAGGGCCGTGACATCGACGACGGCGAACAGCAGGGCACAGCAGACCGCGAGGCGAGTCGCATGTGGCAGGGCCGACGCGGTTTCTCCTGCGGGCGTGGCGGTTTCGTCGGGTCGTGTGTGTCTGCCACCGAAGAACGGGATCAGGAGCAGCCCTGCGGACCACCCCGCTCCCGCGAGAAAGAGCAGCGTGTGCGCGGCAGGCGAGGCCGCCGCCCCGGCGGTCGCCGCAATGGCCACACACAGCAGCGGCGTGACCCCCACCGCCGGGCGCACGGCGAGCAGCGCGAACAGGACCACCAAAGCGATACCCGCCCACAGGTTTCCGGCACTCACGGCGCCGAGCCCCGTTGCGGTGGCAGTGAGCGCGATCCGCCGCACCGACGCGATCACCCGGGTTCTGGTGTCGCCCACCGGTTCCGCGAGATACACCAGCCATCCCCCGATCCCCGCGAGCACTCCCCAGTCCGCCCGCCCGATCAGCACCCCCACGAGCAGCGGCAGGCCGACGGCGAGCCCACCACCGAGTCCGAGCCGCCAGTCGAAGCGGCCACCCGACGGCCTGGACAGGTAGAGGGCGACCGCCCGGCGGCTGTGCGTCCCGAGTGCGGTGGTCATGCCTCCACGCTAGATTTTCGACAGGCAAACTTGCAAGTTTTCCTGTCTTGATTCACACTGGAGACATGAGCGCGCAGAGCAAGGGCAGGTCAGCCGAGGATCTCGCGACCGCCGCGACCGAATTGCGGGTGGTCACCAGCAGACTGCTGCGGCACCTGCGCACCGCCCGAGCGAAGATGGATCTGACCCCGTCGCAGGCCGTCGCCCTGAGCCGCATCGGCTCGGACAGCCCGTGCACCATCGCGGAACTCGCCCGCGCCGAGAAGGTGCGCCCGCAGTCCATGCGCACCACCATCGCCGCGCTCGAGGAACGCGGACTGGTCGAGCGCTCTCCGCATCCGACCGATCAGCGGCAGGTCCTCATGTCCCTCAGCGCAGCGGGCGAGCAGGTGCTCCGGCTCGCCCACGACGCCAAGGAGGATTGGCTCGCCGCCGCCATGGCCACCCGGCTCACCCCCGCCGAGCAGGATTCCCTGCTCGCCGCCCTCCCCCTGCTCGGCCGCCTCGCCGAGTCCTGATCCACTCCCCCTCCGGCAGAAAGGAATTCGCGCCGTGACACACCCCCTCCTGGAAGACCGCACCGCCCTGGTCCTCATCGATCTCCAGCGCGGCATAGTCGGCGTTCCCACCGTCCCGCACAGCGCGGACGAGATCGTCCGGCGCGGCGCGGAGCTGGCCCGCGCCTTCCGCGCCCACGGTCTTCCCGTTGTGCTGGTGCGTGTTTCGTTCTCCGACAGCGGCGCCGATGCCCCTCCCGGCCGCACCATGCAGCCCGTGCCCGGCGCATTCCCCGAGGGCTGGGACGAACTGGTCCCCGCACTCGATGCCCAGCCCGGCGACATTCGCATCACCAAACGCCAGTGGGGCGCGTTCCACGGCACGGAACTGGATCTGCAACTGCGCCGCCGCGGCATCACCGGCATCGTGCTGGCCGGTATCGCCACCAGCATCGGCGTCGAGTCCACCGCCCGCGCCGCGCACGAGCACGGCTATCACGTGGTCCTGGCCACCGATGCCATGGGCGACCGCGACCCGGCGTCACACCGGCATTCCGTCGAGCGGATCTTCCCCCGCCTCGGCGTCACCGCCACCACCGATGAGCTCCTCGGTGAGCTCACCCGGCGGGCGGCGACACCCGCCTGAATCGGCTCGCGCACCACTTTGTGTGGCGGCGAACCGATTCCGGCGAGCCGAGGAGGATTCTCACGCGGTGGCGGCGGTGGTGTCGCTGTCGTGTTCCCCGGCGTAGAGCCGGGCCGCCACATCGGCGAGCAGCTCCTGCGATTCGGCGGGCAGTTCGTGCGCGGTCAGCAGCAGCCGGCGCAGGTGCGGGTTGCCGAGACGGTCGATGACTCGTGAATCATGTTGCATGGCAGTCGTTCCCGGGGTTCGTGGCGGGGCATAGAAGTATTCGACGTCGACCCCGAAATAGCGGGCCAGCACGGTGACCAGCGCATTGGACGGGGTCGAGCGGACGCCTGTGCGCAGCTGCGACAGGTACGCCGGGGAAACGGTGTAGCCGTGAGCCGCAAGACCTCTCACCACCTGCAGATGGCTGAGCGGTCTCGACGGCTTGGTATGCAGCAGCAGCCAGTCCAGGCGCGCCGCGAACCGGGTTCTGCGCTGACGCTGGACGGGCAGCAGGTCGATGTCGTCGGAGGCAGTGTTCACACAGGTCATCTCGTTGTTCTCCGAGCCTTTCGGGGGTATGCGGAAACGGACACATATCCGGAGCAGCGGTGACGAGAAGTGCTATGGAGCTACGGGCACGGTAGCGACGCGCGCCGCGCCGAGGGAACAGCGACATTCGCGCAAACGCCCTTCCGGGCCAAGATAGGCACTCGGAGTCACACCGTGGCACTCACTGTCGCCCCGTCGACCCGTAGTAGTCGGCGCGCATCCGGCCCGGCGCGGGGTGGGCAGCGGGCGGCCGGCGGCGGCGGTGACGGCGGGGATCACGCAGGCGCAGCACGCAATCGCGGGGCAACCGGATCCATGGACCATGTGCCGCACGGCCGCCGAATTCGAACTCCGCACGCAATTTCTGCTGAGACCGAATTTCTCTACCGTTCGGTCTTGCTGACGTAGGGTGACCCAAAGAATTTGGGGAACGGGTGCTCGAATTATGAGGTCTACCAATCAATTCCAACCGGTTGGAATGACGTCGACACAGGGAGAGGTCTCCCGTACGATCGCCCTACGGGGAGTAGGGCCGGTGGAACGGGGGAAAGGCGTGAGGAGTCGGCTACCGGCGGCCATCCACGACGCGACGGAGTGGGTGCGGCGATTCGCGCGCACAGCGCCCGGAGCGATCGGCGCGGTGGGCGTCGCACTCATGGCTTTATGCATTCTTTCCGGCCTCATATGCGCCAATCAGCTCAGTACCAAGCAGACGCGGCGCGATACCGTCCTCGAGCACACCGAACCGCTCGCCTATGCGGCGCAACGACTCTACGTCGCCCTGTCGACGGCCGACGCCGCGGCGACCACCGCATTCCTTTCCGGCGGAATCGAATCCAAGGATGTCCGCACCCGCTACGAGGAGTCGCTGACCGCGGCCGCGGCCGCACTAGCCGAGGCCACCACGGGAGCCACCGACAGCAGAACCCGCGAAATCCTGGCCACGATCTCCGCCGAGCTGCCCACCTATGCGGGCCTGGTGGAGGCCGCCCGCGCCAACAACCGGCAGAACCTGCCGGTCGGCGCCGCCTATCTGCGGCAGGCCTCGGCGCTCATGCAGAACACGGTGCTGCCCAATGCCGGTGAGCTGCAGACCATTCGCATCGACCAGCTGCGCGACGAGCAACGCGCCATCGAATCGACGCCGCTGCTGAGCGTGACGCTGCTGCTGCTCACCCTGGCCGGCTGCGGGTACGCGTCGCTGGTGCTGCTGCGGCGCACCAATCGCCGGTTCAATCTGGGTGTCGGCTTCGCGGCCGGTGCGAGCCTGCTGGCCCTGCTGTGGATCGCGGGCGCCACCCTCGCCGCCACCACCGCCATCGACACCGGCCGCGACGGGGCCACCGCGCGCTTCGAAGCGCTGGCCCAGTCCCGCATTCTGGCCCAGCAGGCCCGCACCGAGGAGACGCTGCAACTCATCACCCGCAGCAATATCGACGAAAGCGATACCCGGTTCGGCGACCGCACGACCGAGCTACGCGACACACTGAAGAGCGTGATCGGATCGGATTCACCGGCGGCGCAGGCCATCACGAACTGGACCGATGGCCACCGGACCCAGGTGACCGCCTACCGCGGCAACGACTATCGCGCCGCGGTGGCGCAGTCGATCGGCACCGGCGCGGGCACCTCCGCCACCGCCTTCGCCGGCCTCGACGACGCGCTGGCCGCCGAATTCGAGGACGAGCGCACCCTGCTGCGCGACGGCGTGGACGCCGGCGGCGACGCCCTCATCCTCAGCCCCTTCGGCACGCTGGTCCTGCTGTTCGCCGCCGCGGGCGCGGTCGGCGCCGGATTGTGGCCGCGGCTCAAGGAGTTCCTGTGAACACGCGAATCCGGCTGCTGCTCAGCGCGACCGCCGCGCTGCTGGCCACCGTGCTGGCGGCGACCGTCCTCGTGGCCTGCGGTTCGGCCCCCGACCCCGATCCGCCACTGACCCTGCCGCCCGGCGACGGATTGCCGCCGGGCGCCACGCTCATCACCACCAATCCGCCGCAGCGCGGCCCCGACACCTGCAATGCGACGGCCAGTCTGCGGCCGGGTGCGCAGCCCGCGCCGGGCAATATGCCGGCCGGATCGACCATGGCGCGCATCGTGGCCAATGGCAAGGTCCGCATCGGCGTGGACCAGAACCTGTATCCGATGGGCTATCGCAATCCGGCGACGGGCCAGATCGAGGGCTTCGACATCGATATCGCCTACGAGATCGCCCGCGACCTGTTCGGTGATCCGACCAAGGTGGAACTGCATCCCATCGAATCCGCGCAACGCATTCCGGCGCTGACGAACGGTGAGGTCGATCTGGTGGTGCAGACGCTGTCGGCCACCTGCGAGCGCGCCACCCAGATCGCCTTCTCCACCACCTATTTCGCTGCGACACAGCGCATTCTGGCGGTGAAGGGTTCCGGCATCCGGTCCGCGGACGACCTGGGCGGCCGGACGGTGTGCGAACTGCCGCGCACCACCACCCTGGACACGCTGCTGGCCCTGCCGAACCCGCCCACCATCATCGCAATGCCCAACTGGCTGGACTGCCTCACCCTGCTCCAGCAGGGCGAGGTGGACGCGGTCAGCACCGACACTCCGATCCTGGCCGGGCTCATCGCCCAGGACCCGAATCTCGAGATCGTCGGCGGCGATATGGCCCCGGACGACTACTCGGTCGGCGTGCCCAAACAGCACACCGATCTGGTGCGCTTCGTCAACGGCGTGCTGGAGCGCATTCGCACCGACGGCACCTGGCAGCGGCTCTACAACGCCCGGCTGAGCATTCTCGGCCCCGCCGGTCCCCCCACCCCGAAGTATTCGGATTGAGCCGCCGTGCACGGGAATTCGGGGCCTGTTCTCACCGTCGCCGAGATCGATCGCGAACTCGGCGCGCGGCAGCACGAAATCGACGCGATCGGTTCGACCCTGGTCGAGCTGGACAAGCATCCGGGGCTTCTGCTGCTGCGCCGCTACCAGCCCACCGGGGTGACCGCGCAACGCTGGGCGCCGGTGCAGGAGTCACTCGATCTGATGTGGGAGGACCTCGGCCGGCTGCGCACCATCCTGGAGCAGGCGCGCGCGGCCCGCACCCGCTGGCGGCTGGACGCCCTCGACCGCGAGGAGCTCACCCGGCTGCTGCGCGGACAGCCACTCGAGGTGGCGCGCACTACGATTCCGCTCGCGCAGCGCAGCCTCACCGGGCCGCGGGAACAGGTGGTGCGGGTGGGGCTGGCCGACACGGTGGCGCGCATGCAGGCGGTCTTCCCGACCATCACCGAACTGCTCGACGCGGTGGAGGCGGTGAACAGCCGGGTCATGTCGGCGCTGTCGCCGCTGCAAACCGAGATCGAGCGCGCGGGGCCGACGCATCCCGAATTGCGTTCGCTCGCCGAGGACATCGCCGCGCTCACGACCCATGCGGCCGTGGATCCGCTGTCGCTGACCCCGGCCGAGATCGACCTGCGGGCCGGTGAACTGGCCACGCGCATGCGATCGGCCGCGACCCTGCTCGCGGAATTGGCCGCCATGGCAGCGGATTGGGACCGGGCCACCTCCGGGCTGCGGCACCGGGTGGACAACCTGCGCAAAACCCATGAGCGGGCGCACCGCGCGCGAATCGAGGTGGAACGCACCATCCTGGCGGGCGCGCTGCCGCAGCGGCTCGACGACAGCACCGCCTTCAGCGCCGAACTGACCGCGCTGGAAGCGAATCCGCCCGCTCCGGCCGCGCTGTGGGATCTGCGCCGCCGCCTCGATGCCGCCCAGACCGCCGCCGCGCACTCCGAAGAACTCGCCCAGGGGCTGCTCGACCGGCGCGGTGAGCTGCGCGGCCGGCTGTCGGCCTACCGCGCCAAGGCCGCGCGGCTCGGGGTCGCCGAGGACCGGGATGTGCTGGCCGCCTGGCGAATCGCCGCCGGGCTGCTGTCGCGCACGCCCTGCGATCTCGCGGCCGTCACCCGGGCCATCACAGATTATCGGCAGCTCATCGCGCAGAAGTCGGGAAGGCGACCATGAAGTGCACCGCGACCCCGGGCTGCCCGGGGACCATCGCCGAGGACGGGTACTGCGATATCTGCGGCTTCCCGCCCGGACCGACCGTGGCGACGCCGATCGTGTGCCCGCAGCCCGGCTGCACCGGGGCCATCATCGACGGGCGGTGCACGCTGTGCGGAACCCCCGCCGGGCCGCAGCCGGTGACGCAGGCGCCGTCGAAGGTGTCGGCGGTGTCGCACGGCAGCGCCTCGGCGCGCTCGTCGTCGCGGTCGGTGCGCACCGGCAGTTCCACGCCGTCGGGTTCCACCCGCGGGCGGCTGGGCGCGGGCATGGTGAACATGCCGCGCATCCCCCGCATCGATCCCTCCGAAGCGGTGCTGAAGGATCCGAAAGTTCCTGAACACCAACGGTACTGCGGCAACAGCAAGTGCGGCCGGCCGGTCGGGCGCGGGCGCGACGGGCAGCCCGGCCGCCCCGAGGGCTACTGCGTGCATTGCGGGACGCGCTATTCCTTCACCCCCAAACTGCGGGCGGGCGATCTGCTGGGCGGGCAGTACGAGGTGCTCGGGCCGCTGGCGCACGGCGGGCTGGGCTGGCTGTACCTGGCCGTCGACCACAAACTGGAAGACAAGCCGGTGGTGCTCAAGGGCCTGCTGAACGAGGGCGACACCAGCGCCATCCAGGCGGCGGTGGCCGAGCGCCGCTTCCTGTCGCTGGTCGATCACCCGAATATCGTCCGCATCCACAATTTCACCGAACACCCTGGGGCGGACGGCGTTCCGGTCGGCTACATCGTCATGGAGTACGTCGGCGGCACCTCGCTCAAACAGCTGCTGCGCCGGCACCGGGACGCGGAGGGCACGTACCTGCCACCGGAGCAGGCCATCGCCTACATCCTGGAAATGCTTCCGGCCCTGGGCTATCTGCACTCCCGCGGGCTCGCGTTCTGTGATTTCAAGCCCGACAACGTGATGCAGACCGAGGAGCAGCTCAAGCTCATCGACCTGGGCGCGGTCATCTCCATGGCCGATCAGAAGAGCGATGTGTTCGGCACGCCCGGCTATCAGGCGCCCGAGATCGCCGAGACCGGGCCGACCGTCGCCTCGGAGGTGTACACCGTCGGCCGCACCCTGGCCGTGCTCATGATGCGGGTGCCCGCCGAAGACGGCCGGCTCGGCAAGCTGCCCGGCCCGGACACCGAACCGCTGCTGGCCCGGCACGATTCGCTGCACCGGCTGCTGGTGCGCGCCACCCATCCCGACCCGGAGGCCCGATTCTCCTCCATGGCGGAGCTGGCCGATCAGCTGACCGGGGTGCTGCGCGAGGTGCTGTCGGTGCAGGAGTCACGGCCGCATCCGGGACAGTCCACGCGATTCGGCCCGCCGCGCAGGACCTTCGGCGTCGGCGACGCGGTGCCGGACGATCCGGCCGCGCTCATCACGGCGCTGCCGGTGCCGCTGGTGGACCCGTACGACACCGGCGCCACCCTGCTGGCCAGCACCAGCGCGGTCACCCTCGCCGATCTCGAGCGCGAGCTGTCGGCGGGCATGCAGTCGGTGGTCACCGGACGGGCCGAGTCCATGGAGATTCCGCTCCGATTGATCCGCGCCGCACTGGAATTCGGTGATGCCGCCGAGGTGCTGCGGCGGCTCGACGCCGCCGACGCCGACGAGCTGCTGGCCGGCGACTGGCGGCTCACCTGGTATCGCGGACAGGCCCGGCTGCTCGAAAGGGATTGGCCCGCAGCGGCAGCGGAGTTCGACACGCTGTACACGGCGCTGCCCGGCGAACCCGCGCCGAAGCTCGCCCTGGCCGTCACCGCCGAACTCATGGCCTGCCACGCGGACGGCACCGACCCGGAACCCGCGCGCCAGGAGGCCGCCCGCTACTACGAAATGGTCTGGCGCACAGACCGTTCCTTCACCAGCGCGGCCTTCGGCGCCGCCCGGCTGCGGCGCGCGGCCGCCGACCGCAAGGGCGCGGTGGCGATCCTCGATCAGGTCGATCCGGCGTCGGCGGTCTACACCGAGGCCGGAGTCGCGGCCGTGGACACCCTGCTGGCCGTGGAACGCCAGGGCGAACTCACCGAACCGCTGCTGCGCGACGCGGGCACCCGCATCGCCGCCCTCACCATCGACTCCAAACGCCGGGCCGCGCAGGCGCGCCTGCGGGTACTCGACGCCGCCCTGCAATGGCTGCGCCTGGGGCGGGTACCCGTGGAGCACGCACCCCTGCTGGACGTCCCCCTCGACCAGGACGGCGTGCGCACCGGGCTGGAGCGCTGCTATCGCGACCTGGCCCGCGAGACCGACGACATCTGGGAGCGCATCGCACTCGTCGAACAGGCCAATGCCGTGCGCCCGAGGACGACCCTGTGACCGCCCGCTGCGTGGGCTGCGGAACCGCCGCCGCCCCGACCGACCGCTTCTGTGAGGCCTGTGGAATGAAACTGATCACCAAGCGCGTCGCGCTGCCACCCCAGCACGCCGACGATATCGCGGAGGTGGGCGCGCCGGTGGGCACCAGCCGCAGTACGACGCTGCGCCCGCCCTACACCGGCACCACACTCTCCTACGATCCGCAGGCGCCCGCGGCGTGCGAGTCCTGCCACGGCACGCATTTCGACGGCGACGGCTACTGCGTGGGATGCGGGCAGCTCGGACAGCAGCAGGATCGGTTCGACGCCGTCCTCGGACCGGTGTGCCTGGTCACCGATCGCGGAATCGCGCACGCCCGCAACGAGGACGCGGTGGGCGCGGCCGTGCTCGACGGGGATCGGCCCGGCGTTCCGGCGGCGGTCGTGATAGCGGTGTGCGACGGCGTGTCCACCTCCGAGGACCCGCAGGCCGCCTCCGGTGCGGCGGCGCGCGCCGGGGTGGACGCCGCGCTCACCGCCCTCGGTGCGGGCGAATCCGCGGAGCAGTCGGTCATGGCCGGACTCGCCGCCGCCGCACAGGCCGTGCGCGCGGTCGGCACGCCGGACGGGCGCTCGCCCTCCTGCACCTACGTCTCGGCGGTGGTGCGCTACGACGAGTTCGGCGCAGCCCGAATCACGGTCGCGAATGTCGGTGACAGCCGGGCATATTGGCTGCAACTCGACTCGGGTGGCTCGCGTCGCCTCACCCTCGACGACTCGCTCGCCCAGGCCCTGGTCGAGACCGGAGTCATGAGCGAGGAGAACGCGATGGACGCACCGCACGCCCACGTGCTGACGCGCTGGCTGGGCGCGGACGGGGAGAATCCGCCGTGGGGCTCGGACTGCGTGCGGCACTGGGACGCCACCGAACCGGGCGTACTGCTGCTGTGCACCGACGGGCTGTGGAACTACCTGCCCGACGCCGAGGGCCTGGCGCGCATCGCCACCGGGCCCGCACCACTGTCGGCGGCCCGCGCGCTCGCCGACTACGCGCTGCTCGCGGGCGGCAAGGACAACATCACGGTGGCACTGGTGCCGGTGCCGGTCCGGGAGCCACAGGGGGAAACACAGTGAGTGCCGTTGCAGACACCGGGATTTCGGTGGCCGTCGACCAGAACGAATACCTCGCCGAGGGCGCGCGCACGGTCGACGCCATCGTGACCGTGGAGATCACCGAGGCGCTCACGGTGGCGGTGCCGCAGCAGGAGCGGGTGGAGATCCTCATCATCGACTGCTCCGGGTCCATGGGCACCGGGGACAAGTTCGCCGGCGCGCGGCGGGCCACCCTCGCCGCGCTGGACGTGCTGCCCGACGGGACCCGCTTCGCCATCGTGGAGGGCACCGACAAGGCCAAGGTGGTCTTCCCTCTCGACGGCACCACCGCCGCGGCCGACGCGTATTCGCGGGCGGCGGCACGCAAGACCCTCGACACCCTGCGCCCGCACGGCGGCACCGCCATCGGCACCTGGCTGGGGTTGTCGCGCAAGATCGCCAAGAAGCATCCGGGGGCGATGGTGCACGCCATTCTGCTCACCGACGGGCGCAACGAGCACGAGAAGCCGGAGCGGCTCGCCGCCGAGATCCGGGCCTCCGAAGGCGTTTTCACCTGCGACTGCCGTGGCGTCGGAACCGATTGGGAGCCGGCGGAATTGCGTGCGGTCGCCTCGGGGCTGCTGGGCACCGCGGATATGGTGCGCACCCCGGATCTGCTGGCCGAGGATTTCGCGGCCATGATGGAAACCTCCATGGCCAAGGCGATTCCGGATCTCACGCTGCGGGTGTGGACGCCGCAGAGTGATCGGGTGACCTTCGTCAAACAGGTCGCGCCCAGCATCGAGGACCTCACCGGGCGGCGCAGTGAGCTCTCGGCGCAGATCGGGGAGTATCCGCTCGGGTCGTGGGGCGCCGAGGATCGCGACTACCACGTGCAGATCCAGGTGCAGCCCGCCCCGGCCGGGAGCGAAAAGCTCGCCGCCCGAATCAGTGTCGTGGCGGGCACCGAGATCATCGGGCAGGGGCTGGTGAAGGCGGTGTGGACCACCGACACCGATCTGTCCGCCCGCATCAGCCGCCGGGTCGCGCACTACACCGGGCAGGCCGAACTGGCGCAGGCGGTGCAGGAGGGCCTGGCCGCCCGCAAGAAGGGCGACATTCCCACGGCCACAGCCAAACTCCAGCGCGCCATGCAACTGGCCGCCGAATCCGGCAACGACGCCACGGCGAAACTGCTCAGCGCGGTCGTCGAGGTGGACGAGCACGGCACCGTGCGCATCCGCACCCACGTGGACCCGGCCGACGAGCGGGCGCTGGACATGCGATCGGGCACCACGGCGCGGGTGCGCAAGGAGGACGCCGCCGCCGTGACCGCCAAGGTGCGGGCCGACGCGGTGGACGCCACCGCCCGCGTGCGCAAGGAGGCGGGTGCCTGATGCCGGTCTGCGCCAAAGGTCATCAGTCGGAAGCCACCGACTACTGCGATGTCTGCGGGTGGCCCATGGCGCAGGCCGCCGCACCGAGCGCGCAGTGCCCGGAATGTTCGGCGCCGCTGGTGGGCCGCTTCTGTGAGGACTGCGGATTCGACACCGTGCTCCCGCGCCCGGTGCCGCGTCCCGAACCCGTGTCACCACCGAAACCGGTTCCCGACGAACCGAATCCGATCACCGGCATCACCATCGGCCCGCCCCCGCCCGGGGAACGCTGGGTGGCCACCATCACCGCCGATCGCGCGCACTTCGCCCGCATGCGCGCACAGCAGGGCCCCGACCTGGACCTGGTGGAGTTTCCGGACTTCTATCCGGAGCGCCGAATCATGTTGAACGGCACCGACATCCTGATCGGCAAGCGCAGCGAATCACAGGGTTTGTACCCGCACATCGACCTGTCCATCGCACCGGCCGATATCGCCGTCTCACGCTCGCACGCGATCCTGCACACCACCGGCCGCACCCTCACCATCACCGATCTGGGTTCCACCAACGGCACCTGCGTCAACGGCGGCTCACGCCCCATCCCCGCCAATACTCCGGTGCCGCTGCGCAATGGCGACCGCATTCACGTGGGCGGCTGGACCACCATCACCGTGACCCTCGAACCGATCTGAGCCGTCAGCGCACCGAGCGAATCGGGGCGACCGCCGCCGCGCCCAGAATGGCGAGCAGACCACCGACCAGGAACAGCGGCGGATACCCGCCGACGCTCACCACCGCCGAGGCCACGAACGGTCCCAGAATCTGCGGGCCGGCATTGGCCACGTTCAGCACGCCCATATCGCGGGCGGCGTCCTCGGCGCGCGGCAGCACCATGGTCACCAGCGCGGTGTCCACCGCCATGAAACAGCCGAAAGCCACACCGTTCACCGCGGCGAAGGCCAGCATGCCCGGCCAGGTGGGAGTGATCAGTGGAATCAGCAGGGCGACGGCCGCCAGCAGGGACGAGATCGCCACGAACGGCTTCCGGCGGTTCAACCGGTCGGAGAGCACGCCGCCGATCACCGTCGACACGGCCATGGTGAGCGCGCCGATCGGGGTCAGAATCGCCACGGCGTCTTCGGGTTCCAGACTTTCCGGCAGCCGGATGTGGTCCTGGAGAATGTAGAGCTGATAGCCGGTGACGGCGAAGTACCCCAGCACCAGCAACGCCCGGCCGATGAACGCCCACCGGAAATCGCGCTCGCGCAACACACTCAGGAACGCCGCCGCCTGATCCCGCAGCGGCACAGGCTGTCTCGGCGGCATCCGCCGCTCACGCGCACCCGCGGTGAACACCACGGCGGCCACCGCCACCAGCACACCGAGGACGAAGTATCCGGCCCGCGGGTGATCGGAGAGGCCGGACGCCACCAGCACGCCGATGATCGACCCGACCGGCAATCCCAGGCCCACCGCGGCCGAGGCCACCCCGCGCCGGGTGAACGGAACCCGGTCCGGCACAACCGACGTGATGGCGGCCTGATAGATGTTCATCACCGCCTGCCCCAGGCACCAGGCGATGGCCACCAGCAGCACGGTGTTCATGGCGCCGAGCAGCGCCATGGCCGCGATCGCGGCCAGCCCGCCGCCCAGAATCCACGGATTGCGCCGCCCCGACCTATCCGACAGGGCGCCCGCCACCGGGTTGAACACGGTCGCGAAGATCGCGGCGACGCCCGCGACCAGCCCGAGATTGGCCACCTTCGACGCCGGATCGAGGCGCTCGATCTGCAAGGGCAGCAGGACCGATGCCACGCCCACGTAGAGCGCGCACATGGCGGCATTGCCGGCGAACAGCAGCGGGAGCAGCCCGCGCGTGGGCGCGGCCGCGCCGGAGTCCTCGCCCGAGACGAGACCGGCTTCAGGATGAGCCACGGGAAATCCAGTGTGTCGCAGGGAAAGAGAGTGCTGGAGGCGGCGCGACCCCGTCTGCTGTGCGGACGGGGTCGCGGCGATCCGGTTGCCGGTCAGGCGATGTCGGCGGTGAGGGGCAGCGCCGTCACCGAGGTGCCGACGTGCAGGGTGAAGGCACCGGGTTCGGTTGCCCAGCCGCCATCGACCCAGTGCTCGAACGAGCGCTGCGGCAATTCGAGGGTCACGGTGCGGGTTTCACCCGGAGCGGCTTCGACGGCGGCGAAGGCGGACAGCCAGCGCATCGGGCGGTCCACCGCGCTGTTGTCCCGTGACAGGTACGCCTGCACCACCTGCCGGCCCGCGCGGGTGCCGGTATTGGTGACCGACACGGTGGCGGTGCGACCGTCGACCTTCAGGTCGGTGAGGTCCCAGGTGGTGTAGCCGAGGCCGTGACCGAACGGATAGGCCGGGGCCACACCGGATTTCAGCCAGGCCCGGTAGCCGATGTGGATGCCCTCGGCATAAGGCAGGGCATTGTCGGCGTGCGGTTTGGTGTCGAGCACCGGCACGTCGCCCATGGTCCTGGGCCAGGTGGTGGGCAGCCGCCCGCCCGGCTCGGCCGCACCGGTGAGAACATCGGCCAGCGCCGCGCCGAACTCCTGCCCGGGGAACCAGGTCAGCAGCACGGCCGCCACGTCGTCGCGCCACGGCATCTCCACCGGCGCACCGGAATTCACCACCACGACGGTGCGCGGGTTCACGGCGGCGACGGCGGCGACGAGTTCGTCCTGGCGGCCGGGCAGGCGCAGGGTCTTGCGGTCGAAGCCCTCGGATTCGATCTGCTCGGTGGTGCCGACGACGACCACCGCCACCTCCGAGGTGCGCGCCAATTCCACTGCGGCGGCGAACTCTTCGTCGGCGGCGCGGCGCGGGCGGCCCACCGCGTAGGTGATGCCCATGGCGGGCAGCCCCGGCGCGGGCACCAGTTCGATGCGCACGTCCACCTCGTCGCCCGCGGCGAGGGTACGGGTCACGAAGCGCTGTGGCGGATTGAGCAGCATCTCCACCGGATCGGTGCCCTCGGGCAGCACGGTGTCGGTGAGCACGGTCTCGCCGTCGATCTCCAGGCGCACGGTGCCGACGGCGGCGAAGCCGATGCGCCACTCCCCCGCCGCGTCCGCGCGCAGGCGGCCGCGCAGTTCGATGCTCTTGGCGCGCATGGCATTCGGATTGCCGAACAGCATGAGGGCACCGGCGGTGCGATGTTCGGCGGCCAGGACCGCGCCGTCGTCGAGGTAGCGCAGCGACAGACCCTGCTCCCCGGTCTCCGGATCGGTGACCAGCGCCATGGGCACCGGAATCAGGTGATCGGTGAGGTGCACGCCCGGCGTGTAGGTCACCGGCAGCACCTCCGACAGCCCTTCCACCGGCGAAGTCGTATGCGCGGGAATGACAGTCGCGCTGCCGCCGCCCATGAATCGCGGTTCGGCGGCGGCCGCGCCGAGCAGCGCCACCCGGGCGGGCTCGCCCAGCGGCAGCGTGCCGTCATTGGACACCAGCACCATGGCCTTGGCGGCGGCCTCGCGCACCAGCCGCTGCGCGGCCTCGTCGGTGAAAGCCGGCACCTGCTGCGGAGTTCCGTTCAGCGCACCGACGCGGATGGCGAATCGCAGTATGCGCCGAACCTTTTCGTCGATGGCCGACTCCGGCACCGCGCCGGTGCGCACGGCTTCCTCCAGCGGCGCACCCCACAGCTCCGCCGGACCGGGCATGGCGATGTCGTTGCCGTGCGCCGCACCGACGGTGGAGCGCACCGCGGTCCAGTCGGACACGACCACGCCGTCGAAGCCCCACTCACCCTTCAAAGGCTCGTCCAGCAACGGGTTTTCGGTCATGGTGGCGCCGTTGACGGAGTTGTAGGCCGCCATGACCATCCAGGCGCCGGCCGCGACCGACCGCTCGAACGGGTACAGGTACAGCTCCCGCAGCGTGCGCTCGTCCGCGAGCACATTCGCGGTGAAGCGCTCGGTCTCGGAGTCATTGGCCACATAGTGCTTGGGGCACGCGCTCACCCCGTGCGCCTGCACAGCCCGCACATAGGCGTCGGCCATCTCGCCGGTCAGCATGGGATCCTCGGAGAAGCATTCGAAATGCCTTCCGCCGAGCGGGGATCGGTGCAGATTGATGGTCGGGCCCAGCACCGCGTACACCTGCTTGCGGCGGGCCTCGGCGGCGATCAGCGCACCGATCTCGGCGAGCAGCTCCCGATCCCAGGTGGCGGCCAGCGCGGTGCCCGACGGCAGGCTCACCGACGGATCGCGCTCGTCCCACATTTCGCCGCGCACACCGGACGGGCCGTCCGAGACCGGCATCTCGGCCAGTCCGATATTCGGGTCGCCCGCGAACCGGAACACCCCCGACCCCGAGATCAGCTTGATCTTGGCCGCCAGGTCCAGCTTGCCGAGCAGGTCATCGATGAGGTCGTTCACGCCGTCTCCCTCCAGAAGTTCACCAGATCCGCGCACACCCGTTCGGGGACATCCTCATTGGGCACGTGCCCGCTGCCCGGATACTCCGCTGTCCGCGCGTCGAGCTGCGCCGCGAACCTGCGATGCACCGCGGGATCCCACAGATCGTTCGTGTCGCCGAACGCCACCAGAATCGGCACCCCGGCCTCGCGCAGCACGGCCGGGTCCGCCACCGGCGGCGCCTCCATCACCTTCAGAATGCCGAGGATATTCGCCTGCCGGGTGCGCAGGATCCGGTTGTGCAGGAACTCCAGGCGCTGCGGCGTGGGCGGGGTCGGCATGGCTTGCATGGCGGCGCTGAGCTGCTGCCAGAGCACCTCGGCCCCACCGGCTTCCACCATCTGGGCGACCAGCCGCGGCGGCGGGAAATTGATGTCCTCGATGGACGAGGGGCCCGACGCCAGCAGGGTGAGGCTGCGGAACTTCTTCGGCTCGGCGATGACGGCAACCCGGGAGACGTACCCGCCGAAGGAGTGCCCGACCAGGTGCACCGGCTCATCCGGCGACACCTGATCGATCACGCCCAGCAGATCGCCGCGGAAATCGTCCATGGTGTAGCCCGCGATGTCGTCGGGCCCCTCGGACTCCCACTGCCCACGCTGGTCGTAAGCGACGGCGCGATAGCCGGCCTGGGTGAGCAGCGGCAGCATGCCCTCGAAGTCCTCTTTGGAACCGGTGAAACCCGGCACCAGCACGACGGTGCCCCGGGGCGTGCCCGCGGGTTTCGCCTCCCAGGCGGCGAGTGTCCCGGCGGACCCGCGCAGGGTGATCGGCTTGATGGGTGGGATGGCCTGCCTCATCGACAATCCTTCCTCGTACAGCCCTGTACGACTGGCACGAGTGTGCCACCGGATCACCACTTTACCGAGCGCCCACTCGGTTCCGTTATCGTTCTGTTATCTCGAGTGATTTCCGCAGGTCCGCGCAATCCGACTACCGTCACTGCTCATGACCCCGCACCCACAGCGCCGTACCCGGGGTGACGCGCGCCGCGAACAGATCATCGACGAGGCGCTGAAAGCCTTCGCCGACAACGGCTATCGCAATACCTCCATCGCCGAGATCGCCGAGCGCTGCGGCCTGTCCCAGCCCGGCCTGCTGCACTACTTCCCCAACAAGGCCGCCCTGCTCGCCGCCGTCCTCGCCCAGCGCGACCGCCTCGACGCCGACCGCATGGGCTTCGGCCCGCAACTGCACGGCAAGGACGCCCTGCTGCGCCTGGCCCAGCTGGTCGAATACAACTCGCACGTCCCCGGCCTGGTCCGCCTGTTCACCGTCCTGACCAGCGAGGCCGTCACACTCGATCACCCCGCGCACGCCTGGGTCGTCAACCGCTACCGCACCCTCGAGACCATCCTCACCGAAACCCTCGACGCCGGGATCGCCGAGGGCAGCCTCCGCCCCGGCATCGACACCCGCAGCCTGGCCCGCCAGATCACCGCCATGATGGACGGGCTCCAACTGCAATGGCTCATCGACCCCGACCGCGTCGACATGCCCGCGCTCTTCCGCGCCTACATCGACGACCTCATCGCCGACATCTCCTGAAACCAGGTGAGCAGTTCCGGGGCGTCGACGGCATTGGGGTCCAGCACGACGCTCGGATCCGCGCCTTGCAGAAGGCGTTTCAGGGGGACCTCGAGCTTCTTGCCGGTGCGGGTGTGCGGAATACCGGGGGCTTCGATGATGTCGTCGGGGACGTGGCGAGGCGACAGGCCGGTGCGGATGGCCGCCCTGATGCGGTCCTGCAGCGCGTCGGTGAGAGTCGTTCCCGCCGTGGGGACTACGAACAGGGGCATCCAGTAGCAGCCGCCGGGTTGTTCGATGCCGAGCACCAGGGCTTCGGCGACTTCCGGCAGCGCCTCGACGGTTTGATGGATATCGGCGCTGCCCATGCGAATGCCATTGCGGTTCAAGGTGGAATCCGAGCGGCCGTGCACGATGACGCTGTCGTGATCGGTGATGGTGATCCAGTCGCCGTGCCGCCAGACGCCGGGGTACATGTCGAAATAGGCGTCGCGGTAGCGGGATCCGTCCGGGTCGTTCCAGAAGGCGACCGGCATGGAGGGCATGGGCTTGGTGATCACCAGTTCGCCCACGGCCTCGCGCACCGGGCGGCCGTTCTCGTCCCAAGCCTCCAGGGCCACACCGAGATACGGGACCGACAGCTCGCCCGGCCAGACCGGGACGGTGCGCGCGCCGCCCACGAAGGCCGACACCACGTCGGTGCCGCCGCTGATGGAGGCGACCGGGACATCGGCGCCGACATTGTCGCGCAACCACAGGGCGGACGAGGCGGGCATGGCCGAGCCGGTGATGC
Organism: Nocardia huaxiensis; assembly: GCF_013744875.1. Taxonomy (NCBI): domain Bacteria; kingdom Bacillati; phylum Actinomycetota; class Actinomycetes; order Mycobacteriales; family Nocardiaceae; genus Nocardia; species Nocardia huaxiensis. Next base: position 4,176,657 of record NZ_CP059399.1, on the reverse strand, counting down.
CGATCAGACGCAGGGCCGACAGGTCGTGGTCGCGGGACGGGATGGCTTCGGCCTTCTCACAGGAGAGGACATAGCCGGGGCTGGTGCCGAGCACGGTGGCGCGCGTGCGAGAGGCCAACTCCCACAGGCTGTCCGGGCGCGGGTAGGCGGGGCTGCCGTCGTAGCAGACGATGGTCGCACCGGTAAGCAGTCCGGCGATCTGGAAGTTCCACATCATCCAGCTGGGGCTGGTGTACCAGAGGAAGGTGTCCTCCGAGCCGATATCGGACTGCAGCGCAATGGCTTTCAGATGTTCCAGCAGCACCCCGCCGTGGCCGTGCACGATGCCCTTCGGCTTGCCGGTGGTGCCGGAGGAGTACAGCACCCACAGCGGATGGTCGAAATCGACCGGAGCCGTGCGCAGTTCGATCGGTTCGGCGCTGGTGGTGACCGCATCCCAGTCCAGCGCGCTCGGGACCGAATGCCCGAGCGCCGAAACCAGCACCGTCGCACGCAATCCCGGCAGGCCCGCCCGCAGCGCGTCGATCTCCGCACGCTTGTCGTGGGCTTTCCCGCCGTACCGGTAGCCGTCGGCGGTGACGAGCACGACCGGCTCCAGCTGGCCGAGCCGATCCAGGGCGGCCTTGGCGGTGTAGTCCTGCCCGCAGGCGCTCCACACCGCGCCCAGGCTCGCCGTGGCCAGAAAGGCGATGACCGCCTCCGGGATGTTCGGCAGGTAGCCGGCCACCCGATCGCCGGGCCGCACCCCGAGTTCGGACAGAGCGCGGGCGAATGCGGCGGTGCGGGACAGCATTTCGTCCCAGGACAGCTCCCGCACCGGACGGTCCTCACACAGCGCGATGATCGCCGGGCGGTCGAGCTGCGCCTGCCGGACGACGCGATCGACATAGTTGAGCCGCGTCCCCGGGAACCACTGGGCTCCCGGCATGGCGTCGTCCGCGAGCACCGCGCCGGCGATCTCGCCGAGATCGAAGTACTCCCACACCGCCCGCCAGAATCCGGCCATATCCGCGATCGACCATTCCCAGAGTTCCCGGTAGCCCTCGGTGCGCACACCGAATTTCAGCGCCACGAACCGCGCGAAGTCGGTGACGCGCGCCTCGGCGATGTCGTCCGCGCTCGGAATCCACTGTGGTGCGGTCGATTTCCCGGTCAGCATCATCGGGCGCTCCATCCGCCGTCCATGGTGTAGGACGCACCGGTCACCATGCGCGCCGCGTCCGAGGCCAACCAGGCCACCAGCGAGGCGACCTCCTCGGGTTCGACGAGTCGCTTGATGGCGTTCTCGGTCAACATGATTCGCTCCACCACATCCTGTTCGGCAATGCCGTGCGCGGCGGCCTGATCGGCGATCTGCCTGTCCACCAGCGGTGTTCGCACATAGCCGGGGTTCACGCAATTGCTGGTGACCCCGTGCGGCCCGCCCTCGAGCGCCGTCACCTTGGACAGCCCCTCCAGGGCGTGCTTGGCGGTGACGTACGCGGATTTGAAGGCGGAGGCCCGGATTCCGTGCACGGACGAGAGATTCACGATGCGCCCGTGCCCCTGCGCGTACATGTGCGGCAGCGCCGCGCGGGTGAGCAGGAACGGCGCTTCGACCATGAGCGCCAGCATCATCCGGAAGCGGTCGGGCGGAAAGTCGACGATCGGGCTGACGGTCTGCACACCCGCGTTGTTCACCAGGATGTCCACCTCGAGCCGCAGTTCCTCCAGCGCCGCGACCTCGAGCAGGTCGACTTCCCAGGCGTGGCCGCCGATTTCGGCGGCCACCTCCTTCGCACCGGCGCCGTCGATATCGGCGACGGTGACCGTCACGCCGCGCGCGGCCAGCTCCCGGGCGCAGGCGGCTCCGATACCGCTCGCGCCGCCGGTGACCAGCGCGGTGCGGCCTGCCAGACCGTCGCTCACGCCGTCACCGCCTTGGCCGGGGCGATGGTCGAATCAGCCTGCGCGGCCAGCGCTTCCGCATCGGCGCGATCCAGATCCTCCAGGTTCGCGCCCCTGGTCTCCCGGGCGAACAGCACCGCGACCACCGTGATCGCACACGCCGCCGCGAGATACACGGCGATGGGCACCGAGGACCCGAACCTGTCGAGCAGCTTCACCGCGATGATCGGCGCGAGCGATCCGGCCACGATGGAGGTCACCTGATAGCCCAGGGACACACCGGAATACCGCATGCGGGTGGGGAACATCTCGGCCATGATGGCCGGCTGCGCCGAGTACATGAACGCGTGGAACACCAGGCCGATGATGATCGCGGTCAGAATCACCGCATTGTGTTTGGAATCCATCATGGGGAAGGCGAAGAAACCCCAGCTGCCGGCGGTGAGCGCACCGATCAGATAGATGGGCCGCCGCCCGAACCGGTCGCTGAGCCGCCCCGCCACCGGAATGACCGCGAAGTGCACGGCGTGCGCGGCCAGCAGCCACCACAGAATCGTCTTGGTGTTCGCCCCGACGTGCACCTTCAGGTAGGTGATGGAGAACGTGACCACCAGGTAGTAGAAGATGTTCTCGCCGAGCCGCAGGCCCATGGCGGTGAAAACCCCACGCGGATAACGCTTCAGCACCTCGACGGCGCTGAACGAGGCGGCCTTCTCCTGCTCGGCCAGCTGCTGCGCGGCCACGAAGATGGGCGCATCGGTGATCTTGGTGCGCACGTAGTAGCCGATCAGCACCACCACCGCCGACAGCCAGAACGCCACGCGCCAGCCCCACGAGAGGAAGGCGGCATCCGACAGCGTGGAGGTCAGCGCCAGCAGCACGACGGTGGCGAGCATATTGCCCACCGGCACCGCCGCCTGCGGCCACGACGCCCAGAACGCGCGACTGCGACTCGGACTGTGTTCGGCCACAAGCAGAACCGCGCCGCCCCATTCACCGCCGACCGCGAAACCCTGAATGAACCGCAGCGCCACCAGCAGCGCCGGGGCCCAATACCCCACCTGCGCGAAGGTCGGCAGACAGCCCATGAGGAAGGTCGCCGCACCCACCAGCAGCAGGCTCAGCTGCAGCAGCTTCTTGCGCCCGTACTTGTCGCCGAAGTGCCCGAAGACGATGCCGCCCAGCGGCCGCGCCGCGAAACCCACCGCGTAGGTGACGAATGCCGCGAGGATGGCATCCAGATCACTGGTCCCCTTGGCGAAGAACACCTTGTTGAACACCAGCGTCGCCGCCGTGCCATAGAGAAAGAACTCGTACCATTCGACCACGGTCCCGGCCATGGACGCCGCCACCACTCGCCGCAGCCCGGCCAGTGACGCGCCCGTGGGCTCCGTCTCGCGCACGCTCATCGTGCTCACTCCTTCACGATCGGCCGCATCACCCCTCATCTGTGATGCGGCCCACAAATCCGATCGCAAACGAGTATTCGTGCACACGGACTGCGCCACAATGCCCAAAACCGCATGGGCAATCTGCAAAGATGCAGAAATGGCCGTGACCTCCGCCACTTCCCGCCCCAACCCCGACGACCTGCTCGTCCTGCTCGCCGTGGGACGCAGCGGGCGGTACGTGTCCGCGGCCGACGAACTGGGCCTCAACCACACGACGATCTCGCGGCGGATCGCGGCGCTGGAGCAGGCGCTGGGCGGGCGGGTGCTCACCCGCGGGGCGAGCGGCTGGGAGCTCACCGATCTGGGCCGCGAAGCCTTGACGGCCGCGGAGGCGATCGAATCCGCCGTGCGCTCCTTGACTTCCAGCACCACCTCACTGGAGGGCATGGTCCGCATGTCCGCCACCGACGGCTTCAGCGCCTACCTGGCCGCGCCCGCCGTCGCCGCCGTCCAGCGCACCCACCCCAAACTCGCGGTCGAGATCATCACCGCCACCCGCCGCGCCTCACCGCAGCGCTCGAGCATGGATCTCGAAGTGGTCGTGGGCAAACCACAGGTCCGCCGGGCCGAAGCCGTGTCCCTCGGCGACTACACCCTGGGCCTCTACGCCGCCCGCTCCTACGCCGCGACCCGCGGGCTCCCCGAATCCATCGACGACCTCTCCGACCATCCCCTGGTCTATTTCATCGACTCCATGCTCCAGGTGGACGACCTCGACCTGGCCCCCGCCTTCGCACCCCTGATGCGCGAATCCATCACCTCCACAAACGTTTTCGTCCACGTCGAAGCCACCCGCGCCGCAGCCGGCCTCGGCCTGCTCCCCTGCTTCATGGCCGACCGCCACCCCGACCTGATCCGCGTCCTCCCCGATCAGGTCGCCGTCCGCCTCACCTACTGGCTCGTCGCCCGCCGCGAAACCCTGCGCCGCCCCGAGGTGGCGGCCATCGTGGAATCGCTACGCGCCGAAGTGCATTCGCGCCGCGACATGCTGCTGGGCACCGGCTCGACCCACACGGGCTGACCCGCCCCCACAGCCAAGCCCGCAGACGTCCACCGCCGGCATCATCCGCGCCCGGACACTCCCAGCGCCCGCCCGAACGCCGCCTCCGCCTCGGCGACGAGCGCGCCGACGAGTTCTGCGGCCGGGCGCACGTCGTCGATCAAATCGATTGCCTCACTTGCCCATACCGGGCTCGGCGGGAGGTCACCGCGCGCCACGGCCGCACGGTAGCCGCGCCGGGCGTCCGCGTCCTGCGCGAGCTCGGCCTCTCGATCCCGCCACTGCTCGAGGAATGGGTGGGCGAGGGTGCGGGCGGTGTATTCGGCCGGCCACGGCACCTCGCGGACGATATCGAGCACCGCACTGCGCTCGGTGTCCTGCCCGCGCCCCTTGATGATCGCCGTGCTGGTCTCCATCGCGACCAGCGCCTCGGTAGCCGCCTGGAACCTGGTTCCGACCAGCGCGCCGGCTGCTCCCAACGTCAAGGCGGCCGCCAGTCCGCGTCCATCGGCGATTCCGCCCGCCGCGAGCACCGGTGTCGGCGCGGCCAGGTCCGCGACCACCGGCACGAAGGTCAGGGTGGACCGCCCACGCCGGGCGCCGTGCCCACCGCATTCGGTGCCCTGGGCGATGATGACGTCCGCGCCCGCAGCGACCGCCTGCTCCGCCTCGGCCATATCGGTGACCTGCATGAGGAGCAGCGCACCGGCGGCGCGAACCGGTGCGATGAGCGGCGTCGGATCGCCGAAGGCGAGCATCACCGCGTGCGGCCGAAACTCCAGCGCACGCTCCAGCTTGGCCGGTTCGGTGGCCCAGGACTGGAACCCGATCCCCCACGGCCTGTCGGTGTGCTCGTCGAGGATCGCCAATTCCCGCTCGATCCAGTCGAGATCACAACGCCCCGCGCCCAGCAGGCCCAGCCCACCGGCATTGGAGACCGCGGCGGCCAGCTCGCCGCCCGCCGACCCACCCATCGGCGCCGACGCAATGGGATGTTCGATTGCCAACAGTTCCGTGAATTCGGTCCGTAATGCCATGGCCGTCAACCGTTCCCACGCGGCACCGCGTGAATCTCACTGCTAGGACTGCCGTTCCACCCATTGTCGGATGAACTCGCAATTGCGAGTGAAGCCTTCGGGTATTTCCTTGGCGAGACCGGCTTCGACCGCCCGGCCGACTAGCGGAAGCGCCGATGCCACCGTCCCGTCCAGGGACAGCACACAGGCCGCAGATCCGCTTGCCCGCAATCGAAACGATCCCTCCACCTGCAACCGCGCCGCCGCGACCCGGCCGTGCATCACGCCTCGCGCCACGTCGCCGACCAGCTCGTGCCAGTGCTCCTCGATCTGCACCGTGATGTCCCCGTACCGCGCCGCCGCCTTCGGCAGCAGGTGGGGTGCGACCACATTGGTCACCTCCGCGGTGGTGACACCATGTCCCGCGCTGAACCTGGTGAGCGTGGCCCGCCGCTCCCCGAGTTCCGCCACCCGCTGCTCCCAGTGCAGGCGGTCGCACAGCCCCCGTGCACCACCTCGACCGGATGCCGGAAGGTGTACTCCCCGGCGAAGCTTCTGCTCATGCGCGCTCCCTGCCCAATCCTGCTGTCATCGAGCGTATCTCGCCCGGTGCGGGCGGCGACCGGCGATCATCCGCCGACCCGGCACGGCGCGTCCAGCAAACCACGAGCGACCGCCTGTGCTGTACTCGACCGGTGACCGGCACCCAGGCGGACGGCCCCAACCGTCGACGACCCCACCCGGACTCCATCGCGATGCCCGGCGACATAGCCCCCCACGTCATCTTCGTCGCCGCCGCGGCAGCCCTGGGCGGGTTCCTCTTCGGCTACGACTCCGCCGTCATCAACGGCGCGGTCACCGGCATCCGCGACGATTTCGGCGTCTCCACCGGCACCACCGGCTTCATCGTCGCCGCCGCCCTCCCCGGCGCGGCCGTCGGCGCCCTCATCGCGGGCTGGCTCGCCGACCGTCTCGGCCGCGTGCGCGTCATGCAGATCGGCGCCTTCCTCTTCGCCGTCAGCGGCATCGGCAGCATGTTCGCCTTCAGCGACGTCGACCTCACCATCTGGCGTTTCGTCGGCGGCGTCGCCATCGGCATCGCCTCGGTGGTGGCCCCCGCCTACATCGCCGAGATCTCCCCACCCAGCTACCGCGGCCGCCTGGCAAGCTTCCAGCAGCTGGCCATCGTCCTCGGCATCGCCTTCTCCGCCGTGGTCAACTACCTCATCGCCCAGGCGGCAGGCGGCTCCAACAGCGCCGAACTGGCCGGCCTGTCGGCCTGGCGCTGGATGCTCGGCGCCGAGGTCATCCCCGCCCTCGTCTACGGCGCCATGGCCTTCCTCATCCC